>NZ_PFXK01000003.1 GCF_002812955.1 Vibrio sp. HA2012
CAGCTGCATTCCAAAACACCGGGTCACCCTGAATACGGTTACGCACCGGGTATCGAAACCACAACCGGTCCTCTGGGTCAGGGCATTACTAACGCGGTTGGTATGGCGATGGCTGAACGTGCTCTGGCTGCACAGTTCAATCAGGCCGGCCACGATATCGTTGACCACTTCACCTACGTATTTATGGGTGACGGCTGTCTGATGGAAGGGATTTCCCACGAAGCGTGCTCTCTGGCCGGGACACTGGGTCTGGGTAAACTGATTGCGTTCTGGGATGACAACGGTATCTCTATCGATGGTCATGTTGAAGGCTGGTTTGCTGATGATACGGCGAAGCGTTTTGAAGCGTACGGCTGGCATGTTATCCCGGCGGTCGATGGCCACGACAGTGCAGCCATCAACGCAGCGATTGAAGCGGCAAAAGCGGAAACCGGCAAGCCGACACTGATTTGCTGCAAAACCATCATAGGTTTTGGTTCGCCGAACAAATCCGGTTCACACGACTGTCACGGTGCGCCTCTGGGGCACGATGAAATTGCGGCTGCCCGTGAATTCCTGGGCTGGAAACAGGCTCCGTTCGATATCCCTGCTGATATCTATGCGGAATGGGATGCGAAAGAAGCCGGTGCGACCAAAGAAAACGCATGGGATGAGAAGTTTGCGGCTTATGCGGCGGCTTATCCTGAACTGGCGGCTGAATTTAAGCGTCGTGTGAATGGTGAACTGCCGGCAGAGTGGGAAGAAAAAGCGAGCGCATTTATTGCAGACCTGCAGGCTAATCCCGCCAGCATCGCGTCACGTAAAGCGTCGCAAAATACGCTGGAAGCGTTCGGTAAGTTACTGCCTGAATTTATGGGCGGCTCAGCTGACCTGGCACCGTCTAACCTGACCATGTGGTCCGGCTCCAAATCGCTGACACATGACGACTTCTCCGGTAACTACATCCACTACGGTGTGCGTGAATTCGGAATGACCGCCATCATGAACGGTATTGCCCTGCACGGTGGTTTTGTGCCTTATGGTGCGACCTTCCTGATGTTTATGGAATACGCGCGTAATGCCCTGCGTATGGCGGCGCTGATGAAGGTACAGAACATTCAGGTGTACACTCACGACTCTATTGGTCTGGGTGAAGACGGTCCGACACACCAGCCTGTAGAACAGATGGCTTCTTTGCGTGTGACACCAAACATGAGCACATGGCGTCCGTGTGACCAAGTGGAATCGGCGGTGGCATGGAAATACGCCATTGAACGCAAAGACGGTCCGACAGCACTGATTTTCTCTCGTCAGAATCTGGCGCAGCAGGCTCGTGATGCCGAGCAACTGGCGAACATCGGCAAAGGGGCGTATGTACTGAAAGATTGCGCGGGCAAGCCAGAGCTTATCTTTATCGCAACAGGTTCAGAAGTGGAACTGGCTGTTGAAGCCGCAGCTAAGCTGACGGAAGAAGGCAAAAACGTACGTGTTGTGTCTATGCCATCAACGGATGTGTTTGATGCACAGGATGCGGCTTACCGCGAATCTGTACTGCCATCGGACGTAACAGCCCGTGTTGCGATTGAAGCGGGTATTGCTGATTACTGGTACAAGTACGTGGGTCTGAACGGCCGTATCGTGGGTATGACCACCTTCGGTGAATCCGCACCGGCAGGCGAGCTGTTTAAGCGGTTCGGCTTTACTGTTGAAAATGTTGTTGAAAAAGCAAAAGAAATTCTGGCTTAATGTAACCCAAGTATATTACTAGTCTAAACAAAATCCCCCTTTCCTTGCATAAGGTCAGGGGTTTTTTTCATCTGGGGGTGATTATCAAAATGTAATAAAAAAGGTTATTTTGTTCGCAGATAAATCAGCCAGTAACCCAGTCCGACAAACAGTCCGCCACCAATAATATTACCTATCGTGACAGGAATTAAGTTGTGAACCACAAAAGTAGCAACATTCAGATCAGCAAATTCTGCCGCTGTTGTACCCGTTGCCTGCCAAAACTCCGGAGACGCATATGTTTTAATAGCAATACCCATAGGAACCTGAAACATGTTGGCAATACAGTGTTCAAACCCTGAAGAAACAAACATGGCAACTGGCAGGATCATGATCAGAACTTTATCTGTCAGACTTCGTCCACTGAATGTCATCCATACAGCAATACAGACCAAAACATTACACATAATTCCCAATGCTACCGCAGCCCAGAAATCATGGTGCATCTTATGCTGTGCAATGTGCATCGTATTAATTCCAACCTGCCCGTTATCAAACATATATTGTTTAGACAGCAGCATAATACCAACCAGCAGCATAGCCCCGATAAAGTTACCCAGATAAACCACTAACCAGTTAAGTCCAAGATTTTTCCAGCTTATTTTACCACTGGCACGGGCAACCACTGTTAAGACCGAGCTGGTAAACAACTCACCACCTGTCACCACAACCAAAATAAGACCCAGACTAAAAGCCAGTCCGCCGATAAAGCGGCTCATACCCCAGCCCATGCCTTCACTACCGGTAGTAATCGTTGTGTAAAACACAAATGCAATACCGATATGCACACCTGCTGTAATGGCAAGCAGTAGCGACTTCACCGGGTCTTTAGTCGCTTTACCTACCCCCGCCTCTGCCGCTCTTTCCGCCATTTCCGGCGGTAATAACGAATCAAATTTATTCATAGCTCTCGTAAAAATGTGATTATAGTTTTGTGCGCGGATAATCCTCCTATCACCTGCTTTTTGCAAGTGAATTTTTATTCTTGTTTATGCTTTTTCCTATGGCATTTTTCAGCAATATCATCTTGTCCGAAAGCAAATAAAATTTCGTTGAACAGATATCATGAGATTACTGCAATATATGCCTATATAAGTGTTATCGGGGATTGAGGGGATCGAGGGGATCGAAAATGTATCGTGGCGGGAAAGACTTTCTGTGGCACAAATAACTCTTTTTTATTCAGCAACTTTTGCATACAAGTAAACAGATACTGACTCATTTCCTGATAATTCTGCTCCACAGAATCAATCGCAACCGGCAGACAATCCAGAATGGTGTAGTTGTCAAAAGTAGCGATTCGGATCCCGGCATTCAGGCCATTATGCTCTGTCAGATAACGCAATACGCCTTCAAGGATAGAATAAGACGCGGTAAACAGAGCCTGCGGAAAGCGTCCTAGTTGTTCAACGCACTCTTGCATCATTAAATAGCCGGATTCCGGTTGGTAGTCCCTGTGAAAAATATATCGGGGATCATGCGTAAATCCGGCATTAGCCATCCCTTTAACATAACCATTAAAACGATCCTGTCCCGGAGAAAGCGCAGATAAACCGCCAAAATAAAAGCATTCTCCTCCAGTCCCTTTTACCAAACGCGTTATGACGGTTTCAGTTGCGGCTTCTGCATCCGTCACGACATAAGGAAGCATCGTCCCATCCATGCGACGGTCAAACAAAATAACCGGAATAGTTTTGTTTACCTGAATATAAAACGTGTCATCAGACATTGAACTGGCAACCATCAGCAAATCAACCTGTCGTGCTATCAGGCTATCTACAGCCCGTAACTCTTCTTCTGCAGCATCTTCAGAAGAGGCTATCAATACCTGATAACCTTGGGTACGACACAATTTTTCTAGCTCTTTCGCTATCGTCGCAAATCCCATATTGGTCAGATCCGGAATAACCAGACCTATGGTATAGGTACGTTTAGATTTTAAAGCCCGGGCATACAGGCTAGGTGCGTAATTGTTTTCTGATACTACTGCCATGACTTTTTCTACGGTCTCAGGGGCGATTCTGTGCTTTTCTGCATGCCCATTCAAAACAAAACTGACCGTTGACTTTGAGACTCCTGCTAACTCAGCAACTTCTGCAAGTGTCATTTTTTTCTTCACGACATGTATCCTCTACTTATACCTGAGTGGTACCGTTCAGCCATCTCGGTATCAGATACTACCTTTGCAGAATAAAAAAAACCACTATAGAGCATGACCACACTCACGCCCTATAGTGGTTAGTAATCTACCATAAATGGTGTTTATTAATATTAGTGTTGTTTACTTTATATCGCTTCTATTTATGAATTTTATTCAGTTGCCACTGACGTTGTTAGCCAAAATTGATTTAAGCTTAACTGCTGTAAGTGTCATACAAGTCAGTAATAATAACAACCTGCGGAATCTGACAGGTTTATCAGTTCATATCAGGTTTCCGTATCATTAGAAGTGATCTCCGGATGAATATAACCTAATAAAATGGCTTTGCTGATCGCTTGATACCGATTTGCTGCCTGTAATTTTTTTGTAGCATTATCAATATGAAAGAATACAGTTCTTTCAGAACAGTCCAGAATTTTGGAAATTTCCCAGGTCGTCTTTCCTTCTGCCGCCCACAAAAGTGCGCTGTTCTCTCTGGGCGTCAGGGAATTAAAATTAGGGCTGTACCCCACAAGAGCCACAATTCGTGAAAATGCAATAGGTGCAATGATTTGTGCCCATAACATAACCTTACTGATGGTTTCATCAGGAATATCCGCAACCGATTTCCGGGATGAAAAGCTCAGCATGCCGAATTCACCACGGCTGCCATGCACTGGGACACTCATTCCACTGCATAAACCGGCACGGGCAGCATCCTTAAAGAATTTCAGTTCTTTATTATTTGAAGAAGCATTAATAATCTGATGCCAATGGATGGGATCCGTGTTCTCAAAGCAGTGTTTCACGACCGGATCGACATTCGCCAGGTTGTTGGCATCATAGTATTCTCTCCAGTCTGTCGGGTAATTGTTATAAATGAGAACCTTACTCCGGGCGACCGACTCGGGAACAGACAAACCAAGCAAGTAAAAATCATACTCAAAGAACTGCGACAGAGACAGCAATTCCAGTTCAATTTTGGCTATCGAATCAGCTTCAGAGATAGTTTCAATACACTTAATTATTTTTTCCATTACATTACACCCTAAGCGCTGATTTTAGTAGCTTTATGGACTGTATCAGAATTTACTAAACCAATGGAAGAAACGGATCGCACATTACGTTCGTCCGATCATTTTATATACACCATCTGGATAGTTATTCCTCACCTCAATGTAAAATACAGAACCAATTTCAGCGCACTTACACACATATCAAAGCAGTGAACTCGTATTCTTAATGTGCTAGCCATAGCAAAAATAATAATCAGTTCTGATATTTATAGATTTCTGTCGCAAATATCAGGATATCTGTAATGAACGCATTAACAATCAATAAATTATATGAAGTAATAACAGAAGCAAACTCTTGCAAAGATCTGAACAAATTAGAGAATACAATAATAAAAACTCTAAATATTATTGACTATGAATATTATCTGATAGGTATATCCATACCCACATCAATAACAAAATCACATTCAGGAATCATTAATAATTATCCTCATGAATGGCGTGATATTTATGAGAAAAATAACTTTAGAAAAATGGACCCTGTTTTTCTATATAGCATAAAAAATCATAATCCCATTCTATGGTCAGATCCATATATTAAAAGTTTCATCAGTCAGTCGAAAAACAATATAAATATTATGGAAGAAGCTAAAAAATATAATTTAATTGAAGGAATAACAATTCCAATTCATTCATCAGGTGGTACTTTCGGCATGTGCAGTTTTGCTAATTCAGGACAGAAATCCGGCTGCCAAGAGATGGCCATTATTGCATCACAAACTTTATCACCCGTCATTGTTGACTGTTTCTGTCATGATCCCCTTTTCGCTACTCATTTTCCTGAACCGGTTAAACTTACAAGCAGAGAACTAGAATGCCTGAAATGGTCTGCTGAAGGTAAATCGGCGTGGGAAATATCGAAAATAACCAGCTGTTCTGAAAGAACTGTTGTTTTTCATTTAACCAATATCTGTGAGAAATTAAATGCGACCAATAAATACCAAGCTATCAGTAAAGCCATTGTCACAGGAATAATTAACCCACAAGTATAAGCATATTGTACCCTAATTGTTTAGGGTACGATCTCGTTTATAAAATCTCATATCACCAATAAATAATTATAGCACCTGTAAGATATTACAGTTGGAAAATTTAATTTATCAGACAAATATAAACCTTATTTAATAAAGGTACCTTGTCATGATTAATATCGAATGCAAATGTAAAACAGAACTGTCTAATCAGGAGTATGATGAGTTGCTGACTTTACGCTATCGGGTATTTAAACAGCGCCTGAACTGGGATGTAGATGCAGAGGATCAACATGAATCTGATAACTATGATCACCTGAATCCAACATACTTGCTTGCCAGAAATGAGCAACAGATGATTGGCTGCTGGAGGATCCTGCCGACTCGTGGAAATTATATGCTCAAAGACACCTTCCCACAGTGTCTGGGCGGAGAAAAAGCCCCGGAGTCGGAATCTATCTATGAACTAAGCCGTTTTGCTGTTGAAAGGAATCAGTCATCCGGAGCACACTATACTCCCGGAACTGTAACGATGGAGATGTTTAAAGCCATCTATCTCTATGGAGTTCAGCACTCAATCAGCCACTATGTTACCGTAACCTCTACCGGGGTTGAAAAACTGCTTAAACGTATAGGATTACCCCATCAGAGATTTGGAAGCAGCGAAGTCCATACTCTGGGAGATACAAAGTCGGTCGGTTTGCTGATCCCCGTGGATCAAGCTTTCAGACAATCTGTAGGGCTCGCCTGACACAGCCCCATACATAGCCCGGCTTATTTCAGCCGGGACAACGACCACTATCGGTTAGTAATTCTGATCCATAATTGTATGCCGTTCATGATGATACGCCTCTTCATTTTTCCCGCGTCGCCAATACGGAATGGCATACAGATTCTGTTTAGTCAGACCAAACTGTTTTACCAGATAACGCCGACACTCTTTTACACTGCTGTTTTCTCCAGCGATGAATCCTGAAACAGAGGCAGTATTATCCGGCACAGTTACTGTTGAGATACCATTTGCAAGACAGTATTCCGGACGGGTAAAGTCAATTTCAATCCAATGAATATTAACGCCGGGAGGGTGCTCAAGCTCATGCACTTCAGCCAAAGATTCCACTTCAATAAACACTTCACCTCTAGCATCATCCGATAACTCTTCCAGAATCGCACTCACTGCAGGTAACCCGGTTAAATCACAGGCCAGAATATGCCAGTCCGCAGGTTCCAGCATCGGATCCGGACCACCGGGACCAATCAGGCCCAATTTATCTCCCGGTTTGGCATTGACAGCCCAACCGGATCCCGGACTTACCAGTCCGTGGTCAACAAAATCGATATCCAGTTCTTCCTCATCTTTCCGGAACTTCCGTACGGTATAGGCTCTTGCTACCGGCTTATGTTCCGGCCAGATAACCGTATCTGTTTCCCTATCCCTTTGTGGAAGCTGTAAAATACCGGACTCCTGATTAGGCAAAAATATTTTCAGATGTCCTGCACCACATTTTTCAGGAAAATCTTTCAGATCATCACCGATAAATGTAATTCGCAGCAAATGCGGTGATACCCGGGTTTTTCTGACACATTCGATCGTCTTAGGGGTGATTAAATTACGTGACTGCTGACTCATTGCTTCTTTTCTCCTAGCAGGCAGATACATAGATAAAAATAAACCGAGGCTCAGCCCGAACTCCCGGTTTTAAAGGCATATACGCTCAGTTACATGCGATAAGTAGCGCTCAGACCAAATGTTCTTGGTTGCCCCACTGCGGTACGCTGCATACTGCTGTTAAAGTTATGCAGATAAGCGACATCTTCGTCTGTCAGGTTTTTAATATAGCCACTCAGAGTAAAATCACCGATAACGTATTCAATACGTGCATTAGAGATAACATAATCACCCGCCTTGTATTCTTCCGTATTATCAAGATCCGAGTAGTATTCTCCGACATAATTCACATCAACCCCCAGCATAAACGCTGCATCAAAGTACTTGGTCAGACCAACAGAAATATTCGTGTGCGGCGCACTGGGAAGCTCATTACCGGATGAAGTTACATCACTGCTGTCCACTTCAGACTGTAGTAAGCCCAAAGAACCATTCAGGATCAGGCTGTCCGAAGCCCAATATGTTCCTTCCAACTCAGCCCCATAAGTATGGGAAGAATCGATATTGTATATCTGGAATGAATCAACAGCCTGATAACCGGTATAGTCGTTATAGAACAGATTTGCCTTAATTTCGGCATGGTCAAACGCAGAAACGAGCCCTGTTTCATAAGCAATAACGGTTTCCCGATCATAGGTATAGTAGTCATAAGACAGATTGACCGCTTCACTGCCGGCATTATAGCCCTTACGCACCGATGCATTCATCGACGTATCTTTTGTCAGTGCGTAAATAACACCCAACTTAGGCAGGAAAATATTCTCATCGTAGTCAGATGACTCATCATTAAACATTCGTTCCACTTTTTCTTTTTCCAAACGCGCACCTGCAACCAGTTTCCAGTCAGGATTCATGGCGTAAGTTGTATCAGCGTAAAGTGCAGAAACCGTTGTGGTACCGAAAGAGTCAAACCGACCGATAACACCAAGCTCCTTATCAGTGCGTGAAGCGAACAATCCGACTACCCCGGACAAGTTTGCTCTAGGTGCAGAAAACAGCACCCGGTTTTCCAGCGTGACATTCTCTGTGTAGTTATAGATTTCCATAGAACGCGTATATTGACTGATGTCTATATCGCTTTTCAGATAGCTTAAATGAAATGTATTAGATATTTTCTCTGAAAACTCATAATCAACATCAGAAGCGAAGGAATAAGATTCGCTATCCTGAATACGCGCATTATAGAGCGAAGAATCAAGAGTCAGAGTTTCATCTGCATAATCGTCTTCATTAACCCAGTTCAGATATTCGCCTTCATTAATGTGATGATTCAGCGTCAATTTAGCCGATAGTTTTGCATTGGGTTCCCAAAGCAATTTGGCTCGTGTATTCACATTTTTGGAATCATCCAGATCAGGAGAAGAACCCAGCTCATCATTGGTATCTGCGTAATTGATCCAGCCTTCCCCATCGGTTCCATCCACAGCCAGTCTGAAAGCTAATTCATCGTCAATAATCGGTCCCGATGTCATCACAGCCAGACTGTTTTTTACATTACCATTCTCATAAGTTTCCAGGCCAACCCTGACTGCATTTTCCCAGAGGTAAGTCGGGTCTTTAGTGACGACAACCAGAGCTCCACCAATTGAGTTCGTCCCCTGAATCGTTGATTGCGGTCCCCTATACACCTCAACCTGCTCTGCATCCCACAAATTGTTCGGCGTATTGTTATGTCCGGCCCATGTCTGAGTAACACCATCCACTACAGTCGAAACTCTGGCTCTTGCACCAGTGTAAAATGCCACACCACCGGTAGCTGCACCGGCACCATCAATACCACGAATACTGATAGCACCAAAACCACCAGCCACAACATTAGGTACTGCCGTAACCAGCTCGTTTACCGTTTTAGTTTCTCCACTCTGAAATTGATCATCAGTAATAACAGAAACTGCCGATGTGGTATCTTTCTGATTCTTAGCTATCTTTTCCCCCACAACAGTAATGGTATCTATACGACTGACTTCCGTATCCTGAGCCATAACAAATCCGGCAGGTAAAGCGCTGCCAAGTATGATACCAACACTCACTGCAAGTTGAGTCACCTTTAAAGGATGATAAGATCTCATTAGTTTGTCCTTATTCATTGGTTTTATTCCGGTAAATAATTTGCCATCCAGCAAAGTGCGGATCATATTGATAATTATTCTCATTATCAATATGTATTTACTGAAGCGTTACAACTAAAAAGAACAAGTTATTACTATTAGTTATTAATCAATTGGTTATTAAGCGGTTAACTATCAGACGATTAGCTACTAAACGATTTTCCCCAACGTCCATGAGGAATAGCCAGCGGTGTGTCGCTAACTGGATCGCTGATAATGCTACATTCGAGGTTAAATACATGCCGAACCATCTCTGCACTCATAATATCATTCGGTTTTCCTTCTGCATGAATCGCTCCATCAGCCATGACCAGCATATGGTCTGCATAGCGGCAAGCCTGATTCAGATCATGTAAAACAGCCACAATGGTATAGGCCTTTTCCCGGTTCAGCTCACTTAATAATTCAAGCAGTTCTATCTGATGAGCAATATCCAGATACGTCGTGGGCTCATCCAGAAACAAAATTGGTGTCTTTTGTGCCAGAACCATCGCAATCCATGCTCTCTGCCTTTGCCCTCCCGACAACTCTTCTACCTGCCTTTCTGCCAGATGCTCAATCCCTGTGACTTCCAGTGCTTCCTTTACCGCAATCTCATCGTCAGGGCTCCACTGCTGAAACAAATGCTGATACGGATAACGCCCTCTGGCCACCAGATCAACCACTCTGATACCATCCGGAGCCTGTACATTTTGTGGTAATATACCTACCTGGCGAGCGAGTTCTTTCGCCGGCCAGTGAGCTATATTTTTCCCATCAAGAGTAATCTGCCCAATATGCGGTGTCAGTAGGCGGCAAAGTGTGCGCAATAATGTCGATTTTCCACAACCATTAGGTCCGATGATCACGGAAAACTTACCGTCAGGAATAACAATATTCAGAGATTCGAATACCCGGGAAGACTCGTATTCGACGTGTAGATCAGATGCGATAAGCCTATCCTGTTTCTGTTGCTGCTTATTAATAAGAAAACTCCTTATTGTCATAATAATCAGAGGTTATCTGTACGCCGTAATAACCAAATCAAATATATCCCACCAACCAGACCGGTTAACTGTCCTATAGGTAATGTAAATCCTAAAGGATTCAGTTGGGCAATGAGATCGGCCAGAACCAATAATAATGATCCCATCAAGGCCGAGCCGATAACAGGGATTCTTCCGGACTTCACCACCCGTTTAACCAACTGAGGCGCAGCAAGTGCGATAAAAGCTATCGGACCGGCGGCTCCGGTTGCCAAAGCCGCTAATATTACAGCCGATAAAAGCATACCAAAGCGGACACGTTCAACCCGGATCCCAAGTTGAAGTGCCATGTCATCTCCCATTTCGATCATCTGCAAGGCTCTGATCTGAGTCAACATGAATGGAATGACAAGAGCAATCCCCAATACAACTGGCAATGCATGTTCCCATGTTCTACCGTGCAGCGACCCTGCCAGCCATAGATTTGCTGTGATTGCCTGATCAATATGTCCTTTAACTAACATCAACCCGTTTAGTGCACTTAAAATAGCGCCGATACCAATACCAACCAGTATCAGCCGATATCCTCCGGCAATTCCGCCTTTACGAGATAATAAATAAACCGTCACAGAAGTCAGGATCCCCCCGGCTACAGCAGACAAAGCAACAAACAGAGAATGCTGCTCAAACAATATGATCTGAATTAATGCTCCAGTAGCAGCACCAGTGGTAAACCCAATAATATCCGGCGAGCCCAGAGCATTTTTAGATACTGACTGAAATACCGCCCCGGAAATACCCAAAGCAGCGCCGACAAAAAGAGCCGTTACCAGACGTGGTAAACGAATGTTCCATATAATGCGTTCTTCAATACTTCCGGGGCGATTACCAAGCAAAATATCCATCATATGCGCCAGACCGATCTCAAATCGGCCGATACTGAGCAGATAGACTGATAGGCAGAGGATCAGAAAGCAAAGAACAACAACCCATTTCACTTCCTTAAATGAACAGAGAAAAGAGTAACCCCGATAACGGAATACATGCTCTCTTAGCGGTAATGGCCGGCTGCTGTTATTCATAGCTGTGCAATCTTCCATCTTCTGACCAGGAACACAAAGAAAGGTCCGCCAAGTAATGCCACCATGACACCAACACTGATCTCATTCGGGTAGCCGATCACTCTGCCCAGAGTATCGGCAACAACCAGTAACAGGGCTGAAATCAACATGGAATAAGGCAGAAGCCACTTATAATCAGAACCGACGATTACCCGGGCTATATGAGGTGCTGTCAGACCAACAAAACTGACCGGTCCGGCAGCCGCCGTAGCGGCACCGGCCAGAATAACAATAGCCATAGATGCCCCGAACCAGAGTTTTCTCTGATCAATACCCAGAGAACGGCTAACATCTGCGCCCAGAGAAACGGAATTCAGTTCTTTCACCAAGGATAAAGACACCACAACGCCACAGATAACCAGACTCAGAACCGGATACAGTACCCTATAATCCCGCCCCTGTAGTGAGCCAATCACCCAATGGCGGAATTGATCAAAAACCTGTTCTTCACTATTAAGAGTAATAATATGCGTGCAGGCAAACAGAACCACCGACAATGCTGTTCCTGCCAGAACAACTTTCACCGGGCTGCTACCGTGATTGAGATCTGCAAGCAGATACACAGCCCCGCCTGCCAACGCCGATCCGGCAATACCAAACCACATATACTGACTGGTATCGCTAATCCCAAAGGCTGCTATCCCCGTTACAATAGCCAAAGTGGCACCGGCATTGATCCCCAGTAATCCAGGTTCAGCAAGCGGATTACGCGTCAGTGCCTGCATAACCGCTCCGGCACCACCAAGCGCAACACCAACGACGACACTTAAAATACTTCTGGGCACCCTGAGATAATGCACTAAAAGATGTTCGGTATTGGTCGGCTCATAAGCAATAAGTGCCTGCCAGGTTGTTTCTGTATCAATATCACGGGTGCCAATAAAAATACTGCCCACCGCACACAGCACAATCAATGCGCTCAGAAGCATCAGTCCGACACCCGGAGTCAACCGGCTGAATGAAGCTTTATTTCTTATGCACACAGTAAACATTGTTATTCCTGATTACCGGTGCACTCTGAAATAATCGGAAACCGTATCGATTATTTCCAGAGCACTAAAATAATCGACCCTGAACGAATTCAGACCAAGACCATATACCTGCTTTTTTTTCACCGATGGCATATTGGCCAGTACAGGATCATTCATTAACTTATTTGCTTTATTCTGATCAGCGACGATAAGAAATGTAACCGGGGCTTTCAACAGTGTCAGATTCTCATAATGTGCTCTGACAAAATCATTCCGTTTATCTTTATAGGTTTCCCAACTGGGATCGGGGCCTTCGATTTCAAACCCCAACGTCTTTAGTAATTGTGCATGCGGGCTACCAGTTTTAGCGATAGGATTAACAATACCCGCCCCGTGATAACTGATGATATTTGCCTGTTTATCCGGCAGAGAGAGCTGATTTCGTATTTTATCAAGATACTCATCAAAATCAGCGATCACGGCTTGAGTGCTTTCCTCCATTCCCATCGCTTCACCCAAACGAGTAGCAAGTTTCTGCCAGGTCTGTTTTCCATAATCCACCATAATTGTCGGAGCAATCAGACTCAGAGCTTCCATCTGTTCTTTCGCCGAATCTCCACCACTGTAGGACACTATGATTAAATCAGGAGCAACAGAATACACCATCTCAAGATCAATACTTCCGGCAGGCCATAACTTATCTAGCTGTCTCTCTTCTGCTGTAGATTTCCACTGTTGGAAAAAATCCCCTCTTCCGTCAGAAGCACTCGCTACCAGAGGCGCATTAATCGCAAGTAAAGTTCCTGTTACAGTAACACTGGTAGATAAAATACGTTTCGGCTTTTCAGGGATCACCGTAACGGATCCATCCGCATTAACAAATTCTCTGGGCCAGTATCCGGAAAGTTTATCCTGCGCCTGTAGAGGAAAAGACAAAACCAGTATTATATAAAACACAACTCTAACGATAATCATACGCATTACCATTCAACATTAATGCGTGTATGCTAGCACAAAATGTTTTTTATAAAAGTCTTTCTTATCAGTACCTACGCTAAGCCTCCGCCAGTTAGCAATATGGGTTCCCTGTCTTTATCGGGATCAAGCGTTTGATATACATCCGTGCATTAAGGTAGAATCGTCGGCTTTTGGGTATTGATGTAGTTCCATTGGCTAAAATGTGAGCAAAATATAATACATAATAAGGGACTAATTAAGGCATAACATTGTCTTATAACAGCATAACCCTGACAGACAGAACACACTGTAAATTCAAGGAGTATTGATGCAATTATTAGAATCTTTCTTTGGGATAGTCGGAGATCTGACCTGGGGATGGTCACTGGTACCATTCCTCGTAATATTTGGTCTGTTCTTTACTATCGTCACTGACTTTGTTCAGTTTCGGTTTTTTAAACGCATGTTCCGCGTTTTACTGACTAAAAACCAAACCGCAGGTAAAAACGCCATTTCCGGCCGTGAAGCACTTTTATTATCCATTGGTGGTCGCGTTGGTGGCGGTAATATTGCCGGAGTCGCGGTTGCTATTACGCTGGGTGGTCCGGGAGCTGTTTTCTGGATGTGGGCAATTGCCCTTGTTGGAATGGCAACCAGTCTGATCGAATGCTCTCTGGCACAGTTGTATAAACGTAAAGAAGAAAGTGAATTTCGTGGTGGTGCAGCCCGTACGATTATCCATGGCCTGGGTGAAAACTACCGCTGGCTGGCCTATTTGTATGCCATATCCCTTATTGCTTCTTTCGCCTTCGGATTCAATGCATTTCAGGGCAATACTGTAGCCGGTGCCGTTCAGGATAGCCTTGGGATTGACCGTATCTACACCGGTGTATTTCTTGCCGTTGTTGTAGGCTTTATCATTTATGGCGGTATCCATCGCATTGCTAAAGTGGCTGATGTTGTTGTACCCGTTATGGCAATTGCTTACATCGCTATCGCTTTACTGATCATTCTTATGAATATTACCGAGCTACCAGCGGTGATCACCTCTATCGTTAAAAATGCATTCGGTATAGAAGAAGCCGTTAGTGGCGGTATGGGCGCAGCACTGGCACAAGGTCTGCGTCGGGGGCTATTCTCTAACGAAGCAGGGCTGGGATCAGCACCAAACGTAGCAGCAACAGCAGATGTATCCCACCCTATCAGTCAGGGGATCACACAATCTCTTTCTGTATTTATCGACACGATCATCGTTTGTAGTTGTACTGCTTTCGTTATTCTTCTGGGTGATGTCTATGTCCCTGGAGCCACTGGTGTTGATGGTGTTGTTCTGACTCAGCAATCTCTGGTTTCACATTTGGGTAACTGGGCTCAGTATTACCTGACCGGTGCTATTCTGCTGTTCTCATTCAGTTCTGTTATCTACAACTACTACCTCGGTGAAAATGCACTGACGTTCATGTCTCAAAGCCGACTGTCCGTTCACATATTGCGTATTGCGGTAGTAGCGATTGTATTTGTCGGTGCTGTTGCCCCTGCAGCAACATCCGTTTTCTTCTTTTCCGACCCAATGATGGGCGTTCTGGCTATTATTAACCTGCTGGCGCTAATCATGCTGTTCCCGACAGCCATGCGCATTCTTCAGGATTACCGGGAAAAACTGAAAGCAGGAGCCGAACATCCGGAGTTCAATCCGGATGAGTTCCCTGATCTGGATATTGACCGTACTGCATGGGTTACAAAAAAATAAGGTACGTTAATCAACAGATAAATTAAAACAAAAATCCCCCCATCAGATAATAACCTGTGGGGGGATTTTTAAATGAATAAAAATCAGAAGTTATATTGTACCTAACCACTTACGAAGCTTCTCAGGCCATTTACCTGATGGTGTATCGGCTTTACGTTTATCTTTACCATGATAATAACTCGCCAGGAGTTCACTTCGTATCTGGTCTGATTCAGCATGAAGTACTTTTGCCAGTATATCTGACGTTTTCTTCGCGTGGTCATTAGCCAGACTAAAATCCATATTGAGATATCCCTGAACCATCAACCACAATTTTGTAACCAGTGATAGTTCTACAACAGAGTCAGCTTCCGGTTGATGACTATTTTTATCACCCAAAGTCTGGGCAAAAACATCATCCATAGCAGAAATAGCTTCAACTTGTGGTTCCAGTTTACTCAATGCTTCAATGTGTGATTTAGTCAGCAACCCGAGTAAAAGCAGCAAAGGGGGGTTATCCTGCTTCTGCTCACACAAACTATCAAAAAAAGAGGCCTTGCTTTCTACTGCATCCAGAAACATATGGGTTTCATTATCTGACAACGGCAATGTATCTACGCCAGCAACTTCCAGTTGCTGCTTAAGATTACTCACAATTATTTCACTCATAGCCATCAGCCCCTGACTGCCCACGATCTTACTTACTCAGTAAGTCTAGTTTACCCTGATTTCTCTGCCAGCATATCGCCGATTCGGCATTGGAACGTGATCTTTTCCGCATGTTTCCGTCTGCCGGATAAAAAAATAGCCAGTCATCAGACTGGCTACATACAATTCATAAGTATTTAATCAGATAAGATTAAAGTACTTTGATGTTTTCAGCTTGTGGGCCTTTTTGGCCTTGAGTTACAGTGAACTCAACTTTTTGACCTTCAGCAAGAGTACGGAAACCGTCTGACTGAATTGCGCTGAAGTGAGCGAATACGTCTGGGCCGTTTTCTTGTTGAATGAAACCGAAACCTTTAGTTTCGTTGAACCATTTTACTGTACCAGTCACTGTGTTAGACATAGTCATAATTCCTAATGAAATATTGTGTTAACCCGTAAGGGCATACTTTAGAAGCATGGAAAAAACAAATTGCTACTTATATACGACACAATGGAAAGGATATCTGACCAGTGGTACGGTAAATCTGTAAACAAAGCTTTTTTTTCTAGCCACGAATAGCTTAGAGTAAAGCGGCAGGATGTCAACGTAATCTTGATAAAATTTTAACTATTTATTCGATTTCGTGATCTTAAGATCTGGTGATTTTATCAGCATCTTGGTAACTGCTCTTTTCAAAAGGACGTTATCTCACCAGATTGTGTGAAAATCACCCAAACAGTTGAGTTGATGACTATTTTTATGCTTTCAGGTCTTCCATTTCCTAATTTATGTGGCATTATAAATCCATCGAAGCCAAGCGGGCATCGTATAATGGCTATTACCTCAGCCTTCCAAGCTGATGATGCGGGTTCGATTCCCGCTGCCCGCTCCAATTCCTTTCCTCTGCATCGAACTTTTCAGTTTTTCAGGTGGATAGAACATGTTTTCCAGCAGTTCCTGATTCTGACTACGGATATCAATACTAAACTGAACATCTCCGGGAATAACATTGACAGCCCCGCCTTTGATATCGCACTTGCCGACTGTCGCCACAATGCCCTGCGCTTTGACGTACGCTTCAATGGTCGTAATCATCTCAGCCGCCGCACACAATGCATCATTACGCAGCTCCAGCGGTACGGTGCCGGCATGACCCGCCATACCCGACACGTCCACAATAAAGCGTTTTGCTCCGGCGATACCGGTCACGACACCAACAGGTAAACCACAACTTTCCAGCACCGGCCCCTGCTCAATATGCACTTCCAGGTAGGCTTTGGTATTGTCGGCCGCCCGACTCGCCTTTGGGATTGCGTTGGTGTCCAGCCCAAAAGCATCCATAGCCTGCCCGAGATTGATACCAGCAGCATCTTTGATATCCTGCCATTGTGTTAAAGCGAGTGCCTTCTTCATCAGCAAAGGCAACCACATCAACATGAAAAGGCAGCTCAATATTGTTAAGTTTAAGGTTACTCAGAGCCTCAATGGCCATGATAACACCCAGAGTGCCATCATATTTACCGGCGTTGACCACCGTATCACTGTGCGAACCAATGATAACCGTGCCTTCAGTTGGGTTGCTGGAGAGCAAGCGTCCCCACTGATTTCCAACCTCATCCTGCCAGGTCTGAAGGCCAGCTTCCTCCATCCACGCCCCAAGCTGCCGATGAGCCGCCTTGTGCTCATCAGTGAGGTATGCTCTGGTGACTATTCCCTCCATGGAACTGAATGTGGCGAGTTGCTCAATTCGGTCCATCACCCTTTGAGCATTAACTTCGTCTTTCTGAACGTGAACTTTATTAGAAACCGGCATCCTTTCTCCTCACCTTTTCTTTTATTATTTTGAATACAGTTCCATAGCGGCGACAACCGCCTGCCCTGAAACGATCGGTGCACGGTGCTTAATCAGAATCGCTTCCAGGCCAGCAAGGGTAGCCAGAACACATTCCTGACGAGCGTTATAGCCCATTGTACCAATACGCCAGATCTTTCCGGCCAGCGGACCAAACGATGTACCGATTTCAATACCAAAACGTTGTAACAACTCAGAGCGGATAGCTTCACCATCCACCTGTTCCGGGATATAAACACCCACAACGTTATTCATTTTAAAGTCTTGCTGACCGAACAGTTTCAGTCCCATTGCCATCAGCCCCTGAGCCATCGCATCACCGGCAAGTTTATGACGAGCGATGACTTTTTCGGCACCTTCTTCAAGGAAGATACGCGCACACTCTCTGGCCGCATACAGCATACTTGTTGCTTCAGTATGGTGGTTCAGACGTTCTGGTCCCCAGTAGTCCATCACCATGGCCAGGTCAAAATAGTTAGAACGAATGATCTCGTCTTCACCGGCCTTATGGTGAGCGGCTTTAATACCTGCTTCCACGTGCTTTCTTCGGTTAATGACTTCAACTGCCGCTTCACTTAGCGTGATAGGTGCACTGCCCGACGGACCACCCAGACATTTTTGCAGGCCGGCAGAAACCGCATCCAGATTCCACTCGTCCACTTTAAGATCGTTTCCTCCGATGGAAGCCGTCGCATCGCAGTAAAACAATACACCGTGGCGTTTACAGACTTCGCCCAGCTCATCCAGAGGCTGGTTCATCGTCGTAGAGGTATCGCCCTGAACCGTAGCCAGCAGCTTAGGTTTGAACTGTTTGATCTCTTGTTCAACACGTTCTGCTGAAGCCACTTCACCCCATTCAAAATTGATAGTACGAACCTGAGCACCCACACGTTCAGCAATTTCACACAGAAGATGTCCAAAGCGGCCAATGACCGGAATCAGAACTTTGTCGCCCGGCTTTAAGATCGAAACTAACGCGGCTTCGATACCAGAACGTGCCGTACCGTCAACAAGCATTATCTGCTGATTCTGAGTTTCAAACACACCACGGTATAGTTCCTGTACCTGATTCATATAGCCTGTCATGACCGGATCATACTGACCAATCAGCGCAGACGATAACGCCTGATGCACACGAGGGTACGCATTGATTGGCCCAGGTCCCATCAGCAGGCGTTGTGGTGGGTTTAATGTCTCAAATAATTGTTTAGTTTCCATTGTCGTCTTCTCCATGTATTCCAAGGCCATCACTACGAGGATCGCTGGCAGCTGTCGTTTTGCCGTTGCTCTCCATCACAATCGCACCAGCATGACCCATCAATTCGCTGTTGTCCGGTACAGAGGTGATGTCATGTCCTCGTTAAGTCAGTTCATCACCCAATGCTTTGAATAATTGGTTTTCTAATCGTAATTGGTTGGTATCATCGCCCCAGGTTCGCCCGAGTAGCCAACGCGGCTCGGCAATCGACTGAGCCAGGGCCTTATCCTGGTACACAAAGCGGGTAAACAGACACGCCTGCGTCTGAGGTTGCCCTTCGCCGCCCATCGTTCCATAAACAATACGTCGGCCATCGTTAAGCTCGGCATACGCCGGGTTTAAGGTATGAAACGGTTTTTTCCTTGGTTCCAGGCTGTTCAGGTGAGCCGGATCCAGGGAGAAACTTTTTGCCCGGTTGTTCCAGACAATCCCGGTGTTCGGCAACACCGCACCAGAACCAAACTCCCAGTATACACTCTGAATAAAACTCACCATGGTGCCGTACTGATCCGTCGCGCCCATCCAGACCGTATCGCCGGTTTGGCAACTTTCGGCCACGGCATCGCCACGGACATATCCACCTGCTCCGCAAACGAATCAATCACTGAATCATCCAGCCAGAGCTGCAGCGATTTAGCCAAATGTGCCGGGTCAGTAATTTCATTATCCCGAACCAGAAAAGCCTGTTTTGTGGCTTCCACCAGCAGGTGAACATGATCGGCTTCACACGTGACTTTATCGGCCAGACGATCGTAGATAGCGAATATCAGCAGTGAAGCTAAACCCTGTGTCGGGGCATCGTGGTTATATAAACACCCTTTACCAGTATTCACACTCAGCGGCTCACCCACAGAAGCCTGATAGGCCTGCAGATCGGATAAAGAAATCGGGCTGCCCAGAGCGTCCAGATCAGCGGCGATCTGTTGCGCCAGTTCTCCACGGTAAAAGTCATCCAGACCACGTTCAGCTAACTGCTCAAAAGTGTCTACCAGGCGCAGGTTCTTTACAGAATCCCCCGCCTTCAGAACCTCTCCTACTTTGAGGAACACATCACTGAAACTGTCCAGCTGATGTAGACGGTCATAGGTTTTCACACTAGCATCATGCAGACTGTTTGTCACCTCAATGCCATTTCGTGCCGCATTGATTGCAGGCTCCAGCAACTGAAGTAACGGTAAATGACCTGAATTAATCTGCAGCACTTTATCCCACGCGGAAATCGTTCCGGAAACCGTCACCGCCGCTTCACCGCAGCTCTCAGGAAGCTCGTCACCCATCTTTTTATAATGGCTGATCGTTGCTTTCTCGGCCGCAAAACCACAGCCATCAATAGCAACAGGTGCTTTATCCTTTTCACAGATAAGCCAGAAGCTGTCGCCGCCAATACTGTTCATATGAGGGTATTGCACAGACACCATCGCAGCCGCAGCCACCATCGCCTCACTGGCCGTTCCACCGGCTTTCAGGATATCTAATCCAACTTTGGCTGCCTCATGGTGAGGAGCCGTAAAGGCTATCTGATGCTTCATAGCCCCTCCTTGTCATTAACCAAAAGTAACGCCATATTGATGAGTGATTGCTCGCTGTCAGGCAGCCCGAGAAGTGAAATGCCACACGGACCTTCTGGCTGATCCAGAACCGGAATATGCAGTTGAGGACACCCTGACAATCCGGCTATCGCCGTCAGCCCCATAAGCTGCGAACGGTATTCCGCAAGTTCACCTGCCGTAATCGCAAGTTTAGGTGGCCCTGCTGGCGTCGTAGGCAACAGAATCGAACCACCACACTCTTTCAGTAAAGCAATTAATGACTCGCGAAACTCTGCTTATTTCTGAACGCCTTGCTCGTACTGTTCCGGTGTAATAGTTCTTGCCCAACGGACACGCTCAGCAATGGCAGGGTCAAGTGATTCTTCATGCTCATTCAGCCACTCGCCGTGCCCCTGGATGATCTCGAGTCCCTAGATAGTACGGAATAATTCACTAAGCGCGGCAAAATCGCTGAACAACCCTTTGTCATCAATTTCGCAAACCGACAAGCCCGGTTGTGCTGCTGCCTCTGTTACCCGCTCAATCCGGGATAAGTACTGAGGTGCCTTCAGAGAGCTCACCACGTTAAGAACATCCGAACGGATATCAACATTCGTGTTAGCCAGAGCCTGATACGCTTTTTTCAGTACCGGTAACTGACGTGCAAATAAACCAGCCGTATCAAAACTCTTAGAAAGTTCAAATGCACAGTCGAGAGACAGTTTTCCCAGCGTTGGACGCAGACCGTAGATACCACAATAACTGGCGGGTACCCGTACCGAACCACCGGTATCCGTACCGATAGCGAAATCCGCTTCACCACGAGCTACTGCAACAGCAGAGCCACTTGATGAACCTCCGGGAATACAATCTTCCGCTTTCGGATTAACCGGCGTGCCATAATGCACATTCTGTCCGTTCAGACTGTAAGCCAGTTCATCCGTCTGCACTCGCCCGACACACTCTGCCCCCTGAGCCAAAAGCTCAGTGATAACTGGAGAAGTGCCCTCTGCAGGCTGATGAGTCGCCAGCCAGGTCGGATTACCCGCCCCGGTGACATAGCCTTTAACATCGAACAGGTCTTTGAAAACAAACCGTAACCCTGTCAGGTTCCCCAGACTAGCCGGTAACAGCTCATCGGGGCCCTGCTGGCAATACACGGTGCGATCAACATCAGTCATAATCAATCCTTACGCATGCTTCTCAGATGCAGAAGATTCAACTTGATCCTGACTGGCATAACGGTTCGCCAAAATAGCGCAGTAGAAGATCTGGATTGGGTGGTAAAGCATGATTGGCAGCAGCAGCATGCCCAGGTTCGGATCCGCACCGAAGATAACTTTCGCCATCGGAACACCAGCGGCCAGGGTCTTTTTCGTACCGCAGAATACTGCAGCTACTTCGTCTTTTCTTTCAAAGCGAACCTTGCGCGCACCCCACTGAATTGAATGCACCATAATCAGCAGAATCACACAACAGATAGCGATAGATGCTGCCAGAAGGCCAAGCGAGAAGTCGCTCCAGATATGGTTCGCAACAGAATCACAAAATGCGTTATAAACAATCAGAATAATCACGTATTTGTCGACTTTGTTTACCACCGCTTTATGTCGGTCAACAAAGCTAACCAGCATCGGGCGCAGTATCTGTCCGGCAATCATCGGCAGTAGCAGCAATTTAGCAATAGAAACCACTGAGCCAAGCAGATCCAGCTCTACGCCTTCAAATCCCATAAATAGCTGAATAAACAGAGGAGTAATAAATACCCCCAGAATACTGGATAGTGAGGCATTAAAAATCGCACCGGGAACATTACCTTTACCCACACTGGTCATGGCAACAGAAGAAGAAATCGTACTCGGCAATACAAAAAGGTAGCAGAAGCCAAACGCCAGTGCCGCTGGCATAAAGTTTAGAAAAGTATCACCCAGCACTAACCATAAAACCGGATAAAGCACAAAAGTCGCGCATTGGATATAAACATGCAGTCGCCAGTTACTGACACCTGCTTTAATTGCCGCTGGCGACAGCCCAAGACCATGCAGGAAAAATACGATGGCAACACCAATCCCGGTAAGTTTGTCCAGGTGGATCAGGCCATCCGTTTTGCCGACAGATTCGGTAAACGTCGCGAACAAAATGGCACTTACTAAGCCCAGTAAAAACCACTCTTTTTTTAATTTACTTACAACACTCATTATTTCGTCCTTTATTCCAATTCACCAAGTTGACGATAGTTGGAACTAATTGTCTGGCTAAGATTTGAAGCTCGTTCTTTCAGTAACAGAAAAGTCTCATTTACAAAGTAGGAAATCAGACTCATCGGAACGGCATAGCTGTCCAAAGGCTGTTCGTTATTCATATAACAAACAAACACCTGTTTTACGTCAGACGCGTATTTCTGGCCTGACTGATCAGTGATTAATAAACAATCGTAAGGTTTAAGAAACTCTACGATTTGTTTAAAATTCGCTACCCTGCGACGGATACCAAGCAAAATGACGAAGTCATCATCACTGATCGACGCTAAGTCTTCCCCTATTGTCTGCCCCGGAAGGGGCAGTAATTCAACATGCTTACGACATTGGGCAAGTTGCTGACGAAAGTGCATCGCTACTGGATAACTATTACGGTACCCAATAATTTTGATCCGTTTCGCCGTTGCCAGCTTCTCAATGATCTGTTCACTGTTTCCTTCTGCTAACTGAGACCATAATTTCTCAAGTGCAACCGCATCCTGACTAAATCCTGTACCGTGTAGTTCTCCGGTAATGACCGGGTTACCTTTATCACGTTCAGACATCATTTCGTTTCTCAACGCCACATGATCGTCATACCCTAGCTTACGAATGAAACGGCTTACGCTGGTCTTAGACACCTGACAAGCTTCTGCAATTTCACTGGTAGACAGCATGAGTATTTTGTCAGGGTTAACCTGAAGAAAATCCGCTATCCGCCGATTACCGTCACTAAGTGATGAGTAATGTTTTGTGATACGGGTACTTAATGAGTTATTGTTTGTCATTCGCTTTTTCCGGTTACTCCGCTTCCTGCTTTACTGTTAATGAACATTTGTGTTTTATGGATGATGTAGACACCTTCGTGCTCATTTCACAGCACACCACAGAAACAATTGAAACACAACGCCATACATACTGCAACGATCGTACCACCCGAACCAGACAAACATAACCCATTGAATATAATGGTAAAGTTTGTTTTTGCGGTTATTTTCCACTCAAAAATATTTTTATGAAGCGCCTGTTGTGGGTTGTTTTGGTGCATTTCGCACCAAAACAGAGCATTGAAAGGTTATTTGCACGAAGATTCCGGTGGTACAATACCTCAATCTTGAATAAAAGCGGTTGAGGCACCGTTATAATCAAGATATTTTACCGCACTTATTATAATTTATAGGGGTTGTCTATGTTCAAGTTACTAACACAATTTAAAGTTGTTGGTGAAGTTAGAAATATCACTAAGGCAAGTAAAATCATTGGAATATCTCAACCAACCCTAACGCAAAACCTTACCCGGCTTGAAAAATCTTTAGGGACTACTTTGTTGACCAGAAATATATCTGGAATTGAACTTACAGAAACAGGAGAAAAGGTATATCAGAACTTAATTGGTATTATCGACTCGTATGACAATTTAATTTCCAGTATAAAAAACCCTGAAGATGAAAAGAGAAAACTTTTCACCATCGGGTGTGGTTTCAACTGGACTCATACCGATTTCTTTAAACAAATAAAGAAACCCCTGTATTCCTATAATGATTTAACATTTAAAATAAAAAATGGCGATATTGTTTCATTACATGATGATTTGTTAAATAACAACTGTGATATAGCGATGGGGACCATACCGGATATTCTGGTTCAGCATGAAGAAATATCATATATTCCGGTCTTCAGAACAAGATTCATTATATATGTAGATAAAAATCACCCATTATTATCAAAACCAGTTGTTTCAGATGATGATTTACAGGAATATCAATGGGTTATATTGAGGCACAATAATGAGCCACCTGTAGTCGATAACCTTTATAATGGCTTGGTTGGTCTCAAAAATATTCAATTCAACTGTCAATCTGTTTTAGCTTCACTTTCATTAGTTCAGGATTCCAATAATCTTACCATTTTATCTGTTCAATTTAAGGAATTGGCTGAACAATATGGATTAGCTCCCTTACCAACAGCATCATCATCTCAGGAGCACCAAGTTGGATTAATGTTCAGAAAGGGCAACACATTAGCGCATAAAATTTCACATGAAATGATTGCTTGTATAGATAAAAAAGACCTGACATAACGTCAGGTCTTTTATTTACACCTTAATCATAACTTTCAATATAATAAGGTCCAGCTACTATTCCTCAATTTCCATCTTAACTGGCCCAATCAGACCGGAAGCTCGTAATGGTGCTGTCGGTTTGAATGTTGGTGCAGCAGTCCAGGTCAATGGTCTTACGCCTTCTTGCTTATCACCAATCAGTCTGTTGACCCACAAGTTAGCCACTTTGACTTCCAGAGTATTATCTTTATCTGTTAAGTACTGACTAACATCAACCCGTTTAGGTGCATACCATAATGTTGACACTTCTTTACCGTTAATAAAGATTTGGGCAACATCGCCAACCTTACCAAGGTCAAGCCACACTGCACCTTCCGCTTTATTTGCCGGCGCGCTAAAGTGTGTCTTATAACTGACTGTTCCTGAGAAGTACTTCACTTTAGGATTTGAGCTTTTTTCCAGTGGTTCAAGCTTATCCATTGTGAATGACTCTGGCAGTTCCAGACCTTTTTCAAATGTCACTTCCCATGGACCAGAGACATTAACCGTCTCAACCACTTCTGGTTTAGCCACAGTTTGCTTAGCTGCTTCAGTCGGTTTCGTTAGTACAACAAATAATGACTCTTCAGCTTTAAGCTGCAGATCAATAACAGTTTGATCCCCTTTCACTGTATAAGATACCGGAGTGTGGCTGCCATCGACAGGATTCCACAGTTCTGGTTCAAACCCAGTTGAACGAAGAGATAACTGCTCATTCATAGGAGCATTTGTACGGTTATTGATGTAATAGATATCACCGTTGTCCAGTTTGCGGTGAACAAACATCAGCTTGTCGTTTTCTAATACTTTGCTATCAGTATCAACATCATGTGTGATACCAAGCCCAGACAACGTCTGATCAAGATGATCCGTACTTTCCTCAACAACATTCGGCAGCGACCAAATCTCATTCACTAACTGAGAAAACTCAGACATATCATCGTTAAGGCTTGGGCTGACTACTGGTTTTTCACCAATAATCAAACCACCCTGTTTCGCCAGTTTTTCCAGACGCTTCAGGGTTTTCAATGTCATGTGTTCACTTGTGCCGTAAAGCGCGATAGCACGATAATGAGCACCGCCAGGGCTGACAAAGTTAGAATCGTCCAGAGTCAGGTCAGACAGCATATCCGTATTAACAAAGTCATACGCATAGTGCTTAGGTAAATCCTCAGGAACACCACTCGCAAACATCGTTGTCACCGGTGTTTCTTCACCATAGAACATAGCGACATCTGCATTATAACGACCTTGCTGCAGCATATACGCATTACGGGAAATATAATCTACCCAAGGACGAGCCATATCAGCCCATGTTTCATGGCGGTTGAAGTGTTGCCCGAACAATGCCAGAGACAGACCAGGTTTCTTATCATCGGATGGCTGGTGCACTGATGTATGAATCACCGGACGGTTAACGCCATAAGCAAATTCCAAATCAATAACATGTTTCAGATCGGCCGGTGCATATGCCCACGGAGCAAAAGCAGAGGTCATCGATTCTGCAGCAACCAGATTCTGTCCGTAAAAGTGTGACGCTGATGAAGCACCACGGATATCACCCAGCAATCCAGAACGTGGCTTACCGCCGTCACGAGGATAAGCCCACAGTGCTGCCATCGGTACATCAGTCCAGCGACGCATAGCAATATCATCACCCAGAATTGGACGCTGATCTTCCAGTGATTCACCATACACTTTCATATCGTATTCATGGGCTACTTTTGCGATCGTAGAGTAGTGAGCGTCAGCCACCAATTCAGCCAGCGTTGTCCGATAATCGTATAAGAACTGATCACTTTCTTCAGGTGTACCAACCAAAATACCGGTTAACACTGGTAGCCATGGCTTCGCATCGTAACCACGGCGTTTCTGGAACTCATTTAACAGCTCCGGAGTCCAGTTCGACGCACCGATTTCAAGGCTATCAGTCAGTAAGGTCGTAATACCTTTTTCGCCCATCATCTCTTTGCCGACAACACCTTCATATTTTTTCAGATAGGTGGTTAGGTAGTCTCTGACAGCATCTGCGTCGTATTTATCCACTTCCAGACCTGTCGCTTCTGGCGTCGCTGGGTGGTTGGTTTTACCAGTCAGTGACCATCCCAGGTGAATGATCTTCCACTCAGTTCCTTTTGGCGGAACCCAGTTGATTTCGCCTGTCGCGGACACTTTATCGCTAAGGTCAACAACCTGGCTTAAATCGATACCATTGTCCTTCGAGGTGTTCGCAATATCATAGTAATTATGAACGGTGCCAAATCCGGCTTTTACTTCAGATTCAGAAACCATTGGCTGAGCGAATAGTTTGAAATCAAGCACATCAACGGTTGGTGCAGGTGGTCTGGCCGGGAACGTTTGAGCACCCTCAACAGCGCCAAGTAGATCGGCCATTGAGATTTTTGCTTTAGGTTCCATGACAACCCGGAAGTATTTCGCTGTCACTGCATCAAACGAAATGGTCGTGGTTGAATCAAATAGAGGGAAATATTTAACAGCCTGCCACTGGCCGTCTTTCAATACTTCCAGAGTGGTACCGAACTGTTCAGGACGGAATGGGACACGGCCGCCTTTGATCAAGATACGAGCAGAGCGAACCGTTGTTGGTTTCTGATAAGCGACCTGGAAAATAGCGCGGTTGTCTTTATCGACAGTAACCGACACTGAAGAACTTAAATCATCGTCAGTAAGAGCAGACGCATCCACTTGTTTTCCGTCGATGTTAACGTTGCGGAATTCATCAAGTCGAGCGTACTGCAGCGGAACGGCAAATACGCCGATTTCACCGGAAGCGTGAGGCGCTTTTTCTGTATCTGCTGGTCCGCCAAACAGGTGAGTCAGACCCATTGTCTGGAATGGTCCCGTCTCTTTTGGAAATTCAGGAAGTGGTTTATCAATAGACTGGCCACCTTTTACAATCATTTCGGACCAGACCACTTTTTTCATGCCATCTTTAGGTTTTACCCATGGTCCGCCGGTTTCACTCCAACCCGCAGAAGAAGCAATCCCGAACTCCATATCATAGGCAGACGCTTTTTCTACCGCGTGACGAAATGCGTTTTGCCAGTCAGGTGACATATACACCAGACGGTTTTCAACGATCTGTGGCGTCCGAAGATTCGCATCAAAGTTATGTACGCCACCGATACCAACCTTGTGCATCCAATCAAGGTCTTTATCGATACCATCCACTGTGACATTACCATTCATCCAGTGCCACCATACTCGTGGACGGGCAGATTCAGGTGGTGACACAAACCCGTTTTCTAGAGCAGGTTGAGCCGATGGAGCAGATGCCGTTGTACAGCCTTGCAGGCTAATACCGAGAGAAACGGAAAGGGCTAACATGCACAAAGGGAAGCTTTTTTTACTGTAGCTCGTCTTTTTATTCATATTTACATCCTTTAACAACCCTATCATTGAGTAAATTTCACACAAAAATGTAATATTCGCCTTCAGGTAGAGTCAGTAAATTTAATAGTACCTAATATCATAAGCCGGGAAATCCCGGCTTAATTTAATGATTGATTTATATCTTAGTCGTTAATTTTTTCTTTACTAAAGACTATGTTTCCATCAATACCATCTAATCTTTGATATTGTTTGTTTATCTCTTTTGCAATATAGGCTTGTTGTCCCATAAATTTGTGAGAAATATTATCTGTTGTTCCAGCTTTAATTTCTTCACACAAGTTAATGATATTTTTAATGGTGTCTTTTGACATTTCACCTGACCCGTGAGAAACGAAATACCGGTCATACTTTCCGTCTGTTTCTTTCTTCAGTTGAGTCATGGATTTTTCATAGCTGGACAAGCCTAAAGAAAACTCATCAAACAGGAACGTAAACTGGTTAGCTGAATCGCCACCAATTAATATCCGGTCTTCTTTCAGCAAAACAGCCAGTTCACCAGGCGTATGACCTTTCGCATCAAAAAACTCCAGAGATACTCCGCCCAGATTGAACGAGTCATAAGAAGACAAGTCTTTGATTTTCTTTAGATCCAGCTGCTTACTATAGTCGCTCTCTTTCAGGTTTTTTGCATCTCTGTAGGTACCATGAATATACCCTCGTCTTGTTTCAAGCGAATTGTGTTTGGCAAACACACCTGCATCATCATGGTTCATGTAGACATTCTCAAAACGAGAAGCCCCGCCGATATGATCCACATGTCCATGGGTCAGCAGTACCTTTACCGGCTTCGAAGTAATGCTCTCAACATAACTTTTCAGGTCGCCAACACCAGCACCACTATCAATAAGTGCCGCACTATTGCTACCTTCAACCAGATACATCAGCTCATTATTAATACCATATATACGAACCATATGGTCATTAATTAATTCAGAATGAAAGAATTTTGCTTTTGGTAATGCACCTGTATTTTCAAAGTCTGAAATAGCAGCTGCTGTAGTGCCCGCACAACACATCGATATTGACATGGAAATAAATAGCTTCCCGAAATTACCTACTATACGGCTCATAAAAACTCCAATAAATTTATTTAAAGAGGATAATTACAATAAAGTAATAATCTAATATAGATAATATTTATTCTAATTCAGCTTAGAACCATAGCTGCATCTGATAACCAAATCTAACCTCAGAGCTACTATCAAGGTATGTCACTTCTTCATCACCAGCGAAGTAAGCAACCGACATAGTGACCTGAGGAGCAAAGCGTGGGTGAGATTTTAGTTGCAGAGTAGGACCGAAGGCCAGTTTATATGCTGAACCATCAACGCCATCTACACCGTCTTTGTTCGTGGAATGCATGTAGTTTGCTTCGTAGGTTAACGAAATATGGTCAGTTATTGCCTGTGATACGGTCACGTCACCAAAGATGCCTGTTTCATCAGCAGATCCGAAATACGTCGTTCCTCCGCGGATAGTATCAGGTAGAGATGCAACTTCACGGTCATCTTGTCTGTCAGTAAATTCATACATTAGCGTGGAATCAATGCTCCAACCTTCGAATTCAGTAATACTGCCATCAAATGTCAGACGCATAGATGTATCTTCTTCTTCACTCAATACGGTAATCCGGCTTGTGTTCAGATACTGAGCCAGCACACCTTTACCCGCTTGCAGTTCAACTAATGAACGACCGTCAAACATGCCGAAAAATGAGCCAGGGATCTTATACTTTCCTTTCACACTGATAGCTTGTTGTTTTTCTGTAAAACCCAACGGACTATCTAGTTCCCGAACATAAGTTAAACCAAGTTCTGCATTACCAAAGCGGTAGGCAGTATCAACAGCACTATTAGTACCTTCAGAGGCAACAATTGCACCTGGGTTGTGATCATCACTTGTATAATTAACCTGGTTTGTACCTACTGCAAAATCAAAATTTTTGCTGTTATAGCCCACGCCAGAATCGAACTCAGCTTCCTCAATAGCATAAGCCAGAGTTCTAAGACGGTGATCGAAATTACGTCGGCCAGCCCATACCGTTGCGCCTTCATCAAGGAATGGCAGCCCACCAAAACGAACAAAGGCCTGGCCACTATCAATACTGCCGTCACCGTAGCCTTCAACCTGATAGGTAAAATCAGCCCATTCGCCTGCTGTAAAGATGTTGTTCCATTTTTTCTTCATAAACAGAATAACATCCAGGTCATGCCAGTAGTCATTCCCTAGCTTACCGAATTTACCTCTTGGCTTCTGGTTAGGTGCATCAGGGTCATAATGCAAACCAACAGTTTTTGCTCTATCTAGCTCACTTTCAAAATCACCAGCGGCTTTAGCGAAGCCATGCACCTCAAAACCAGAATCAGGTTTTGCATCGTTTGCATCATTTGCTAACACTGGCAGAGATACTGCTGCTGACATGGATGCCATTAAAGATAAAGCAACCGATAGTTCCCACTTTTTCATGTTGTTCCCCTATAGCTTATTTTGAGAGAAAATAATTTCTCGTTTTTTGTAAAAAATCTTATCAAGGATTTAATTTTGAACAGATAGTTTTCAACATACCCCACCACTGCCAGTGAGAACTGGATGACATTTTATTTTAAAAGACAACCAACCCACTTAAAGTAGAAGCAGGTTAAACTATATATTTAGGTAATATCTAAAATGTAGTGCAAATAAATAAAAGCTTATTTATAAGCTATACAACAACATTCATCAAAATTATGCGCCATATAACAAAATGGTTAGTAATCACACTATCAGTTGATTCAAATCACCTACGATAATAGCTTTATGTTTTAGTAACTTTATTCTGTGAAAATATAATACCAATAAAATTAGCCATTAAGATAATAGGTTTATTCAAATGGTTCATTGTAAAACTCTATGGAAAGAGCAACAGTCGTATCAATACACATACGCCTTACCTCCACCAAGCAAGGAATAAATAATATTGCTTTTAAAATCAACATATTATAGTCACTTTGATTTGTTAGACATAACTTATTTATTTATCAGAATTGGGATATAGACAAAGTAAGAAAAATCTAACTTAGGGATAAGTGTGTCAGATATCTCACTATAATAGTGTATTGGTATTCTGTGCTTACCGGAAAATAATACTTATTTTCATCAAATGAGTAGATTATCAGTTGATAGATCGCCCATTAGATAGGCACACGTTAATAACCGTCGCGGAAGGATCACTAGAAAATATAGAGTTGTAAAGACGAAGAAATTTGTATCAGTGTAGATGTAACCACCAACATCAATCAGGCTGTTACATTTAAGATAGGAGAGGTAAACAGGGAAATCTGTTAGGTACTCATTTAAATGAGTACCTGACATTAATTAATAACTAATGAAAGTCAGTCTAGTATAGAATATTTAAATTAATGTTATTGATTAAACATTTTTTTAATCAAATTTTCCATTTTTGGTACTACGTATGAAAAATGTTCTTTATAGGATTGGCATAAATAACTCTTATTTCTTAATCCACTACTAGATGTAAGAAATCTATGTTTAGGGCATCCACCGTTACATACTTTTCTGACAGAGCAAGATAGACAATCTGTATCTAAATTCAATAACTTACCCTTTGAAAACTCTAGTTGCTGCTCAGAGCTAACCAGTTCCGTCAGATCATCATTATTAATATTGCCAATTTTGTTATCAGGAAAAACATAGTGATCACACGAATAGATATCACCATTGGCTTCCAACGCTAGGTTCGCACCACATTCCGGTTCAAAGACACAAATACTCCGGCCCCCTACTAGCTGGGTCAGGGTTTGTTCAAAATTCATAACAAAATAATGACCAATATCTTTCTCAAGCCAATAATCAAAAATTTTGTTCAAAAACTTCCCATATTTGTCATTAGGTACCGTCCATGGAGCAATATCGGACTGACCGGAAAAGTCAGGTTTAATCAGGTATAAACCTTCTTCTGTCGGTTTATTCGCTATTCTCTCAACCAATGGTATAAATTGCATATACTTTGCACCAAGTTCTTTCAATGCTTCATACACTTGTATTGGCTCATCAACATTAGTATCACTAACCACTGTCAGTGTATTAAACTCCACCCCATGTTCAGTCATCAGCCCGATGGCTTTTTTAACCATCTCGTAGGTTGCTTTTCCTGAACGAGTTTTACGATATTTATTGTGATGAACACTATTCCCGTCAACAGAAATTCCGACCAGGAAGTTGTTTTCTTTCAGAAAGGTAGCCCATTCCTTGTTGAATTTAACCCCGTTCGTCTGGAAGAAGTTATTGATGGTCTTATTTTTTGCGTATTTTTTCTGTAATTCGACGGCTTTTCTGTAAAAATCCAAACCAGCTAAAGTTGGTTCTCCCCCCTGCCAAATGAAATCAATAACATTTGCAGGTTGAGATTGAATATTTTTCTTAATGTAATTATCTAACGTTTCAGGATCCATTTGCCAGTTATGCTTTCTTTCCGGATATAAGTGCTCTTTTTCCAGATAAAAGCAATATTCGCAATCTAAATTGCAAACCGAGCTGGTCGGTTTAGAGAGTAATTGGAAGTTTTCTATCGTTGTGCTCATATCATTACCTGGCATTTCCCTGATCAGAAGCAAATTAATGTTTGCTGTGTAAGATCATGAATTAATAATTATAATCTGATATATTTTGTCATTTGATAACGATGTAATATATAAAGCCAGTTACGGTAAACTGGCTTTTTCTATTACAGGTAATCAGTTAAAGAGATTTGGCTTTCTCTTCTTCTATTGCTTTTTCAAGCGCTTCTTTACCTTTTTTCAATCCAGTTTCAAATTGCTTATAAAACTCTTTCTTGTTCAATCGATCCGGGAACCAACCCATCAGGAAGTCTTGAGTTCCATATTCCTTCATCCACTCTTTAGGGAAGTTCGCCGCTTTTCTGCCTTCAGGGCCGTGACGTTGAACAACCCCTTCAGAACGTCGTTGGTTATAAGGAATTACATTATTACCATTATGATCTTTCAGTTTTTCAAACAACTCTTTACGAAGAGCGATCTTGGTTTCAATAATATTATCATCCTTAGAATTGATAAGGTTGTGCATCTCATCAGGATCATCTTTCAGATTGTATAGCTCTTCTGTCTCCCAAAGGCCGTAATATTGAATATACTTGTAAGTATCATTACGAACCGCGAATGTTGTTGGTGTATACGGGAAGTTATATTCCCAGAAATACTCATAAACAAACGAGGAATCACGTGGCTTAGCTGGTTTTTCACCATGAGCCAGAGGATAGAAGCTGGAACCGTCGTACCAGTCCGGAGTTTTAACTCCAGCCGCATCAAGGAGCGTTGGTGCAATATCAATGTTAGCGACCACATCTTCAACCACACGTCCTTTATCAAAACCAGGACCTGATGCAATCAGCGGCACGCGAATAGACGCTTCATAGGCAGTACGCTTATCCGTCAGACCATGTTCACCAAACTGGAATCCATTATCACCCATCAGCATAATAATTGTATTATCAGCCAGGTTGTGATCTTTCAGGTATTTCTGAACCCGGCCGACACTATCATCCACCGATCTTAGTGTTTCATAGTAATCGCGCTGGAATTTATTCAGGTCAAGATCTTTCATATATGGGAAATCCACACCGTGCCAGCTATTACGTTGGTCTTTCACCCAGCGAGGCTTCCCTTTATAGTTTTCTTCAGTGTCAGCATAACTAGCTGGTACAGGGAATTTTTTGCCTTTCAAAGTATCAATGTGTCGAGGAGCAGGAAGGAAATCCGCATGCACACCTTTATGAGACAGATAAATCATAAATGGCTTATCTTTATCACGATGATCCAGATAATCCAGCGCATAATCAGTCAGCTCATCAGTAATATAGCCTTTCTGATTTACCATCTTGCCATCAATATTCAATTGCGCAGGTTTACCCATCATATTTACAGGGTAGTAATCCCCCTGACCAATCAGACCAACCCAACGGTCAAAGCCTGCGAAACCGGCTTTTGCTTTTTCCTCGATGCCACCAAAGTGCCATTTACCAAAGAAACCCGTTTGATAGCCCGCTTTGTGAAGTTCCTGAGGAAAATACTTCAGCTTCTCCGCAACTGGGTTCGGATTGTTATCCGAAATACCGTGGTTATGTGAATACAGACCAGTCAGAACACTTGCCCGGCTTGGAGAACTCAATGAACTAGTTACAAAAGCATTTTTAAAATGCACACCATTTGCAGCCATTTTGTCCATATTTGGAGTAACTGCCGCATCGTTCATAAAACCTAATGCATCATAACGCTGGTCATCAACAATGATATAGACAATATTTGGCTTAGCATGCGAAGTGCTGGCAGCGTCAGCACTTGCAGCCGCCTGTGCTGAACCAACAAATATTGCTGGCGCACAAGCTACTGCAACTAAGCTTGATAAAAATTTCTTTTTCATAAAATATCCCTTAAGTAACAATTTAATTAAGTTAATTCCTACTACTCAGAGTCAACTAGTAATTCACCTTGTGATTCAATAATGCTCTTATACCACCCAAAACTTTTCTTACGCTTACGCTCTAATGTGCCGTTACCTTCATCATCCCGATCAACGTAAATAAAACCGTAGCGCTTAGACAGTTGTGCCGTTGAAGCACTAACCAGATCGATAGGTCCCCAGCAGGTATACCCCATCACATCGACGCCGTCCTGAATCGCTTCCCCGACCTGATACAGGTGGTCGTTTAAATACTGGATACGGTAGTCATCGATAACTTCGCCGTTTTCTTCCAGTACATCTTTAGCGCCGAGTCCGTTTTCAACAATGAACAGAGGTAACTGGTAACGGTCATAAAGAAAGTTCAGAAGGTAACGTAAACCCACGGGATCAATCTGCCATCCCCACTCCGAAGCTTTCAGGTGTGGGTTCGAGATCATTTGATGCATGTTACCTTTGGCTTTTTCCAGCTCTTCCGGGTCAGCACTGGCGCAACCGGTCATGTAGTAGCTGAACGAAACAAAGTCGACAGTTTCTTTCAGTGCTTCTTTATCTTCTTCGGTAATAGTCAGATCGACACCAAGTTCTTTGAACTTGCGTACCATATAGCTTGGGTAATAGCCGCGAGCCTGAATGTCACCAAACATCAACCATTCACGGTTTTCAGTCAGTGTCTGCATGACATCATTCGGATGACAGGTCAACGGATACAGTACCGCTCCCAACATCATATTGCCGATTTTGGCATCCGGTATAATGTCATGACACGCTTTTACTGCTTTCGCGCTGGCAACCAGTTGATGATGAATAGCCTGATAACGGGTTTGCTCACTGCAATCACGAGGCAAGCCAGAACCAGTAAAGGGTTCATGCAGTGTCACGTTAATTTCGTTAAACGTCAGCCATAGTTTGACTTTGTCTTTATAGCGATTAAACACAACTTTGGCATAGTTCTCGAAGAAACCGATCACTTCACGGCTTGCCCAGCCTTTGTATTTATCTGCCAGGTTCAGTGGCATTTCATAGTGAGACAGTGTGACTAACGGCTTAATACCGTATTTCTCCAGCTCAACAAAAATACGGTCATAATATGCCAGACCCGCCTCATTCGGTTCCGCATCATCACCGTTCGGGAAAATACGGGACCAGGCGATAGACACGCGCAAACAGGTAAAACCAATTTCATTAAACAGGGCGATGTCTTCCGGATAACGGTTATAGAAATCAATCGCCACATCTTTAATATTAAAATCACCTTCTGTGCGGTACACCAGTTCACCCATCGCACCAAATGGCTGAACATCAGATGTCGACAGCCCTTTACCATCAGTCAGGTGAGACCCTTCAATTTGGTTGGCGGCCGTAGCGCCGCCCCAAAGAAATGAGTCAGGAAAACGAAAACTCATAACAACTAACTCCTCAACTTTCTTGTTTCTTATTTCGCTTCAGCTTTTGCTTCTGCTAATACATTTTCAGCTGTTTCTGCTTTACCATTTACCTGACCGAACATCATAGTCAGTACTGCCGCAAGAATAATGGCCAGAATGGAAGCAAAAATAGATACCCAGATAGTCATATCAATACCCGTTGGCGGGATAAGCTGCGGAATAGTTAATACACTTGGTAATGAGAACGAGTAAACCCGAACCTGAAAGTAACCGATGATAGCTGCGCCAATTGAACCGGCAACACAAGCACATACAAAAGGACGTTTCTTCGGTAGATTCACACCGTAAATGGCAGGTTCGGTAATACCGAAGATACCAGCAGTACATGCAGAGCCCGCAATGGCTTTAAGCTTGTAATCTTTCGTTGCTAAGAAGACACCCAGTGCAGCACCAGCCTGTGCCAATACCGCTGGAATCAGAAGCGGAGTCATGCTATCGGAGCCCGCGATAGCCATATTGTTTAGCAAAATAGGAACGAAGCCCCAATGTAAGCCGAAGATAACAAAGATCTGCCAGCATGCACCCATAATCAGACCAGCAACAACAGGGCTTGCGCTATAGATTAGCGAGTAGCAGTGAGCCAAAAATTGACTGGCGGTGGTGGCTGCAGGCCCAATAGCAAGGAAGGTCAGAGGTACGGTCACCATAATGCAAAGCAAAGGTGTAAAGAAATTTTTCACTGCATCAGGGAGTACCTTATTGAACATTGGCTCCAGTTTACAGGATACCCAGGAAGCAAAAATAATTGGCATAACCGACGATGCATAGTTCATGAAGATGATCGGCATCCCCAGGAATGTCAATGCTTCATAGTCGGCCGCATGTGATGCGTCGAACGCCGCGATCATAGTTGGATGAACCAATGCGCCACCAATGGCCATAGTAACAAAAGGGTTGCCTTTAAATTTCACACCAGCGGTATAACCCAATGCGATTGGGAAGAAGAAGAAGATTGCATCACTAGCTGCAAACAAAATTTGATAAGTACCGCTATCTGGAGTGATCCATTGAGCTGCGACAGACAGAGCCAGAATCCCTTTGAGGATACCTGAAGCCGCCATAATCCCTAGTAGTGGAGTGAAAATGCCTGAAATAATGTCGATAAACGTACTAAGAATACCACTTTTTTCTTTCTTTTCTGCTGGCTCAGATGCTACAACACCACCCATAGCGCCTTGCAGTGCAGCAAACACCTGGCTTACATGGTTACCAATAACAACCTGAAACTGACCGCCACTTTCAACAGCCGCAATAACACCATCCAAAGCTTTAACTGCGTCTTTATCCGCTTTTGAATTATCATAAAGTTTGAATCTCAAGCGCGTAGCACAATGCACGACACTCTCTACGTTTTCAGCCCCACCGATACCTTTTACAATATCCGCTGCAACTTGTTCATATGCCATATAATTATTCCGATTAATCAATCAACTAAAATACTGATGATAAAAATATTCAAGAAATTATCTTCAGATATAGTCCATAGCCATAAACCTGGTCTTTTTAAGATAAATTTCAAGCCCTAGAAATAGGTGATTACCTATATAAAAATATAATTAAATCAATAATAATAAATATAATTTAATTTAATATTAAAAAACAAAAATCAATCCATATGTAGATTTCTGCTTTATTAAAATACTATCAACAATTTCATTTTCTATATAATAGGATTATCAGATGGCTATATTGAAGAAACCTATAGAATGTTATCTTTTAATCAATAACATACTGGCCCCCCTATACTCAGACCAGAAACAGGGTATGGAGAGTAAAGTTTTATTATTATTTTCAATAGGTTAAATTATCTTACAGAAGAGTTCGGTACTCGGGAATTTGTGATATTTGGGATTTGAACATGCTAAATTTTTTTCGTCTTAGGGTTCAATGTGATTAATGTCACATTAAACAAACCCTAAAAGAGAACCTATGATAAAGCTCAATACTCTTTTATAAGCAACTTAACTTATAAGCAATGATCAAAAGTGATATGACTTTATTTCTCTGGTGTGTGTAGTACCACTTCTTTTGATACCACGTTCTTACCATTAACCTGGCCAAACAGCACGGTTAATAGAATCGCCAGAACAATAGACAGACAAGAAGCAAAGACAAATACCCAAAGGGTTATATCAATCCCCGTGGGTGGAATGATTTGCGGCACAATTAAAATACTCGGCAGAGCAAATGAGTAATCACGTACCTGAAAGTAACCTATAATTGCACCACCTATAGCTCCTGCTATACAACCGAAAATAAAAGGACGCTTTTTCGGTAAGTTCACACCATAAATGGCCGGTCCGGTAATACCCAAAATACCCGAGATAAAAGCAGGGCCAGAGGTTACTTTTAGCTTATAATCTTTGGTGACCAGAAACACACCCAGAGCGGCCCCAGCCTGGGCCAGCACAGCAGGAACCAGCAGTGGAGTCATACTGTCCGATCCCACAACAGCGATGTTGTTTAAAACAATGGGTACAAAGCCCCAGTGCAACCCAAAGATAACGAAGATCTGCCAGCATGCACCCATAATAAGACCGGCAATAACAGGGCTTATCATGTATAGAAGTTCATAACCATGAGCAAGAAATTGACTCACAGTGGTTGCCAACGGCCCAATAACCAAAAAAGTCAAAGGTACCGTGACCATCAGACACAGCAAAGGAGTGAGGAAGTTTCTTAGTGTATCAGGAGCGAGTTTATTGAAGATAAATTCCAGTTTACAGGATGCCCATGCCGCAAAGATAATCGGCATGACTGATGACGCATAATTCATAAAGGTGACTGGCATCCCCAGGAATGTCAACGCTGCATGGTCTGCCGTATGAGATGCGTTAAACGCCGCTATCATAGCAGGATGAACCAAGGCACCACCAATCGCCATTGTAACAAACGGGTTCCCTTTAAACTTCATACCGGCAGTATAGCCAAGAGCAAGAGGAAAAAAGAAGAACAACGCGTCACTGGCTGCAAACAAAATTTGGTAGGTACCATGACCTGTCATTATCCACCCGGCGGCAACAGCCAAGGCCAGAAGACCTTTCAGAGTTCCTGAAGCCGCCAGAACGCCTAACAACGGAGTAAAGATGCCTGAAATGGTATCAATAAACGCATTAAGGAGACCTTCTTCTTTTTTTTCTACAGGTTCTGATACCATCAAATCGTCCATAATTTTTAACTGCATTGAACACTTGGTTCGTATAATTACTAGGGCGTGTATCTCTTTCAACTACCAGAAAACATTATCTGATGCTTTAATATCATTACCTGAAAGTTTGAAATCATTATACAGTTGGAATAATAAGCCAGAGACATAATGTATCATAGCTTCTCGGCTTTCAACTCAAGTTTTGGTTTATTTAAATAATATTTATATTAAAAAGCCATAAAAATAGCCGCACAGGAAAACTGTGCGGCTTCAATTTATTCTACAAAGCTATCTGAATAAAAGCGTTGAATTATTTAAGATTCTTTTTGAAAAACGTGCTTAGCTTATCAAAAGGAATAAGGTTCACTCGGTCATACAAATCCACGTGGCCTGCACCAGGAACAATGTAAAGTTCCTTTGGCTCACCAGCAAGCTCATAAGCTTCCTAACTCCACTCTCGGGAATGCGCGTTTTCACCCATAACAAACAACATTGGGCGAGGTGAAATAGTCTCAATATCGTTAAATGGATAGAAGTTCATAAACTTCGAGTTACTTGACAGCGTCGGATGAGTGGTTAGCTCTTGGGTTGAACTCTCAGCAACTCCGCTTCGAGTATATCTCTGTTTGGTGCTTCAAAATGAACGGTCGGACGGTCAATTCGTCCGGAAACTACCTGCATGGGTTCAGGGCCCCTCAGTTGACCACCAACAACAGGATTGAATAAGTATAACCTTCAGGGAAAAGCCGCTCATGCCAATGCAATATACGGGCAAGTGTAAGAGGCTCATCAAGATTATCAACGGCATCAAGCATCGCTTGCTTCTGGTCTTGAGATTGAACGGTGATTTGTCCCAGTAGAATACCTTGGTTGAGACGAACCCGCCTTAGGTATGGTTCAATAATTTGCTTGTTCCAAGAAAAACAAGGCCAGTTTTTATTCTTTCATATCCACATACACAACCTAATGATTCAAAAACACACCATATTCACATCATAATATGACGTAAATAAACTCATTATTCAACTCAAATGGTGAGTCATTTAGGTAATTATTCGAATCACAGAGCGGATTTTTATCGTAACCCATGTTGCATTAATGCAACATTCAAACTCAGATAATTTCCGTATTTTGATAAGTTTTGGTAATTTTTGAGTGCCGAGAACCATCCACATAAAGTACATATTACAGCGTGAAAATTAACAAAGTTTAGGTACTCCAAATGGGACTATTGATGGTATAGAATGGGGTAAACAGGTTATCTTGCGCCCTTTCACCAAAGCAATAAGTCATTGTTTCTAAAAGCATTAACATTGCCTTTATTAATTTTCATGACAGCCTTCCAAGCTGATGATGCGGGTTCGATTCCCGCTGCCCGCTCCAATTCCTTTCCTCTGCATCGAACTTTTCAACCTATTGAAAATAAAGCGCTCTACAACGCTACTTCGTGTTTCTTTTTGTTACCCATACACCTAATTGCTAGTTCATAAAATCCAATTATTGTTAGCCTACATGCTCCCGTTAAGCAAGAATAAGCTTGTTGGATAATTGAGAAACAGATTGTTCCATTCGATTCGTGGCTATGCACTAATACTGAGTATCTCTGCTTTTTTATTGAGCAGCTATTTACTGCCTGGCTAGAAATAATTCCGTAATTTGGCAACAAGCTGTTGCCAAATACCAAAATAACCTACTCTTCGAGAAAGTCTTCAACCAGCTCATTGATGAAGTCTCGTTCCTCTAGGGAAAGATCTAATTTAGCAGCCTTACGCTTACTAAGCTCGTTGTTATTTTGGATAATTGTCGAAACCAGAAGGCGCAACTCCTTCGCGCTCAGGTCAAGCCTGTCCTCGGCAGATAATGCTTCATAAAGCTTATCGGCAAATACCATGGTATCTATTTCCTGAGGAAGAACATTGGTTGCAACATCTACCATGATTCTAGCCAGCCAAACCGTGTAGTTTGTGACATCAAGATCCCGGAAGAAGTCCTTGTTTTCAGTTTCAATGTATAGCTGCTGGTTCTCTTCAATGTAGTCTGTGACAGATTCTATTTTTGAGGATATTTCGTTCAACGCATCGTAGTAGCTATGTATGTTCGTCAGGATGCCGTTAGAGACCGGCAATATTAGCCCGTCAGGAAGAATCTCACTTCTGCACAAACACTCTTGTATGATATACCGGGATATCCGGCCATTACCATCCATGTATGGATGGATGTAGACAAAAGTTGAGCTCAGGATACCAGCTTGTACCGGCCCCGGGATGTTTGAGTTAAGCAACTTTTCATAAAGCTCAAACCATCCATTCATTAAGTCTTCAACATACTCAGGTTTTGCCGTTGGCAGCTCGACTCCGGACGCACCGCCGATCCAGTTTTGTTCGGCGCGATAATCTATCTCTGCACGGTCACCTTTTATGATCGAGTGAATGAGCGTGAGATGCTCCTTTGACAAAGGGGTTTTACCTGCACGCAGCAGAGCATCGTTAAACCTGATCGCCTTATTCTGTGAGAACCGCTCCTGTTCAATCTCTCCAGAGGAACGCGTCTCTTTAGACACCAGAAAGCGAGAGGCGCGAGCAACCAGAGCGGGGCTCCAAGTGTTAATAACTGCACTGGTCTGCTCCTTCAGTGAGCCTATATGAGTGTCTTCCAGCTCATTAGTTTTGCGGACAATCACTGTGTACTCGGCTGTACCGATAATATTGTTCTTAAGGCGATGCCGAGTACTGTTAACCGCAGGGCACGTGTAGTACTTGTTTTCATCCAGTACCGGAACATAGGGAGATGGAATACAGTCTTCAAGAGGCAACTGCTTACCTGACAGCCACTCACAAAGGAACCAGATAATTCGGAGGAATTTTGATGTGGATTTATCTTTAAGGGACTCAACCAGTCTATTGGTGAAATCAGGAATTTCAGCCAGACAGCGGAAGTAAGAGATTTCGACGCCTTCCCGTTTAATCGCAAACACAGCGTGCTGTATCGGGCAGTCGATATCAGGCCGCAGATTGGCGGCGAAGTTTTGCAGCGTTGTGCCGTGCGTTACGCGCTCATTGGCGCCTTTTGCACCAATTAAACCGCCTGTGTATGACTTAACGCCTCTTTCTACAACCTGGAGTTTATAGTGCTCACGGAGCCACTCATAGCCAACCGGATTCTCTCTCGTCAAAATCTTAAATCCTCTCAAATTTTCTTAAATCCTAACACATAACAACATAGAAAGTTAAATACCAGGGTTAAAATTTAACTTTTTATAACTTCAAAAGGTGTAGATTTAACTTTTTTCGGAGGAATATGATTTTTTATTCACTTTGGATGAACCTAACGCAGAAAGGCCCCCACTATCTCAGTGAGGGCTGTGTTACGACAACAAATTTTAGTTAGCTTCGTTGCGGTATTTTTATTGAGTAAAACACCGTAAACAATACTGGCACCACGACCAAAGTCAGGATCGTTGCAAACCCGAGCCCGGCCATAATGGTGATCGCCATAGAGCCAAAGAAGGCATCAAACACCAGCGGGATCATTCCAAGAATCGTAGTCAGAGCTGCCATACTGACCGGGCGTACACGGCTGATGGCACTATGAACCACGGCATCATAGGGTTCCCGGCCTTCTGCCAGTTCAATATTGATCTGATCCATCAGCACAATACCGTTTTTCAGAATCATTCCGCTCAGGCTCAACAGGCCAAGAAACGCGGTAAAACTGAACGGCATACCAAAAGCGAGCAGACCGATTGAGACGCCGATGATAGACAACGGTACGGTACACCAGATAACCAGTGGTTTTTTAATGGAATTAAACAGAAACACAGTAATGATAAACATAAACAGATAACCCATCGGCAATGAAGCAAACAGCATGTCCTGCGCATCCTTAGAGGATTCATATTCCCCGCCCCAACGGATTGAATAGCCTTCAGGCAATTGCAGTGCTTCAACTTCTGGCTGAATACGGGCAAACAACATTGCCGGGGTTTCATCACCAAGAATGTCATGGTCAGCCAGCACAGTCAGAGTCCGTTTACGGTCACGACGCATAATCAGTGGCTCAGACCATTCCATCTTAACCCCATCAATTACCTGCTCAATCGGTACATACGTCTGCTGACTCGGGCTATAGATACCCAGTTTCTGGAAGGTGTCAAAACTGACCCGCTCAGCTTCCGGCAGACGAACCACAATCGGTATCATCTTTGTGCCATCCCTGAACAGCCCGATGGTGCTTCCCCCGAAGGCCGTCTGTAATGTATTCGACAGATCTTCTTTCGACACCCCCATCCGGCGTGCCTTGGATTCATTAAACACCGGCACCAGCTCTTTGGTCCGCTCACGCCAGTCATGGCGAATATTACGTGCTCCGGGATCCTTTAGAAGGATGTCCTCTACCTTAACCGCGATGTCACGCAGAATCTGCGGATCCGGGCCAACGATTCGAGCCTCAATCTTCGAAGCCGGGGATGGGCCAAACTCCATCAACCGGAACTGAAAACTCGGTGCGTTAAACTCATGTGGCAGACTATTGTCCAGCTTATCCAACAGTTGAAACATCTGCTCCCGAGTCTTGGTTCTCACCTGCAATTGAGCATAAGACTCATAGTTACGTTCTGGTGAGTAAGTCAGCATAAAACGTTGCATACCCTGCCCAACAGAGGTGGAAACGAACTCAACCTCATCATGCTCGCGGATATATTTTTCGACGTTTTCGGTCTGCTTGATCGTTTCACGAATGTCAGTACCTTGCGGCATCCACATATCAACAAAGAACATAGGTGTATTTGATGCCGGGAAAAACTGCTGCTTCACACTACCAAATCCAATAACCGCTACAACCAAAAGCCCCAGCATTCCGGCAATGGTCAGCCAGCGAAAGCGGATCGTAAATCTAAGCAGGGAACCAAACAGTACGTACATGGTTCCCTTATACGGGTCAGTTTGTTCTCCCTCTTTGCTTACACCATCTTTCAGCAGCAGATCGGCAAGGAAAGGAGTCAGCGTTAACGCTGTTATCCAGCTCAGAAACAGGGAAAAACAGAGTACCCAAAACAACGACCCCATAAATTCACCAGTTGCATCTTTAGATAGACCAATAGGTGCAAAAGCAGTAATAGCGATCACAGTCGCCCCCAGCAAAGGCCACTGAGTCTGCTTAACAATATCCGTCGCAGCCTGAGCCTTGGTTCTGCCTTTCTTCAGACCAACCAGTATCCCTTCGACAACCACTATCGCATTGTCTACCAGCATTCCGAGAGCGATGATCAATGCCCCAAGCGAGATACGGTGCAACTCGATATTATAGACATTCATCAGAATGAAAGTGCCCATTACCGTCAGTAGCAGCACCATTCCGATAATCAGCCCGCTGTGCAGACCCATGGTAAATAACAGTACCACGATAACAATGCCAACCGCTTCTGCCAGACTGATCAGGAAATCATTCACTGAGTTTTCGACCTCAGCAGACTGATTATAAAAATGGTTCAGATGAACACCAGCCGGTTTGATATTTTCCAGTTCAGCCAGTTTAGTCTCTATCGCTTTACCCACCTCAACAACGTTAACGCCAGAGCTGAAGGAGATACCAATATTGATGGCTGGCTTACCTTTATAAGTTATAACATTGGTCGGTTTTTCCTGAATGCCCCGTTCAATGCTCGCTACGTCTTTCAGGCGGATCAGATTACCGCTGTCACGGCCATGAATAATCAAGTTTTCCAGCGATTCCACCGAATCTAAGTCACCACTAGGACGAATCACCAGTGACTGGCCATTGATCATCACATCACCGGCAGAAACAACACTATTCTGTTGGGAAAGCAGGCTGATTACCGTATTAAAATCCAGATTAAGAGAGGCTAAGCGGTCAATCGAAATTTCGACAAATAACTCTTCCTGCTGATCTCCGGCAATGTTGACTTTACCTACGCCATCCACCAACTCAAGCTCCCGTGCCAACTGGTCAGCATAGCGTTTTAAATCAATATAATCATAACCATCGCCAGTCAGCATCAGAGACACACCATAGACATCACCAAAATCATCGATAACCTGTAGCGACGTAATGCCAGTCGGCAATTCAGGTTGCAGGTCATTGACCTTTCGGCGCATTTCATCCCAGATCTGCGGCAACTCATCCGGTCCGTAAGTCATCTTCATACTTACGGTAATTTGCGTCATTCCCTCCGAAGAAATCGATTTAATTTCATCAACATAAGGAAGCTGACGAATCGCCTTTTCCAGTGGATAGGTGAGTTCTTCTTCTACTTCTTGTGAGGTAGCTCCCGGGTAGGTAGCAATAACTAAGGCATCTTTAATTGTGAATGCAGGATCTTCCAGCCGCCCCAAATCAAAGAAAGACTGAGTACCACCGATGGCCAGAATGATCAGGAACAACCAGCTTATTACCTTATTTTTCATCGAATATTGTGCAATGTTCACAGCTTGCTTTCCTTTTCTACAGTAACAATAACGACATCATCACGCATCTGACTCAGACCAGAATTAACCAAAATATCGCCCTGTTTTACTCCCCGGTTGATAACTGCGCCCTCATTGGTCACTTTAACAACGTGAACAACTACTTTTTCCACTCTGTCATCCTTCAGTTTCCAGACGTAGAATTCGCCAGCATTACGGCCAGGGTTCAATGCAGTCATCGGTACCAGATATCCGGTTACCGTACTTAACCCAGTTGCCAGCATATCGACATCCAGACTGGCCGATGTTCCCGGCAGAATAGGTGTTTCAACCTGAGGCATCTGTAATAAGAACTCAAATGCATTGCTGCTAGCGACAGGTTCACTGGAATGTTCGTAGTAGTTCAGAAAATAACTATTTTTATCCCCGGAAAAAGTGGTTTTAATCCGGAAATCACGAAGTTCAGAACTTGGATTAATGGTAGCCAAAACAGTATCTGAGATACCGACCCTGACCCTCACCACATCATCCCGGTAAATACTGACCACAGTTTCACCGGAATTAACACTTTCAAACGATTTTTTGGGGACTTCGGAAACGTAGCCATTAAATGGTGCAACCAGACGGGTATAGCTGAGATTGTTTCGAGCGACTTTATAACTCACCTCCGCAATGCGTTTGTTCGCCGTCAATTCGTCCATTTCAGACTGAGACAACATTTTTTTACCTAACAACCCTTTCCCACGCTGGTACTGTTTTACGGCCAGTTCGTACTGAGCTTCGGCATCCGCCAGTTGCTGACGTAATTTACGGTCATCCAGATGCGCCAGCAGATCTCCTTTTTTCACTTTCTGCCCGGTACGGACTGGAATGATATCCAGCTCGCCTTCAACACGAAACGAAAGTGGCGTCATATCGGCAGGAATAACGGTTCCTTTAAAATTCCTATACTGATTTTCTAAAGGCTTTTCAATCTTATAAGTTGATACCTCAAGCGGTTTACGACTACGGGTTTCGCTGTTCCCTTTACAGCCCTGCACCATACCCAGTACCATGGTTATAACAACCAGTAACTTTATTCTGTTGCTCCCCATCAGATGCCATCCTCACGAGTCCATGCTTTTACTGTCTGACCTGCACTTAAGTCTTTAGCCCCTGCAATGATCACCCTGTCGCCGGCTTTCAGGCCACCGATAACAGAGCCAAATTTATCGAGATCGACCATCACGGCTTCAACAATGCTGCTTTTCTGGTTAAACCGCCATACCTGCCCCTTGTTTCCATCTTTTGTCACCCAAGCCTCCTCAGGAAGACGCAGAGAACTGAGCTTCTGGTTATTGGCTATTAATACCTGACCTGTCATACCAGTCAGAATATTCATATTGTGTGGACGCTGAATAGTAACGGTCGTGGTATAGCTGTTCGTATCGGTTTCCGGCTGAGTCGAAATTTCCTTAAATCTGGCGGGAATAACATCCGAGTTATGGGTATCGAGTATGACTGCATAATCACGCAGCTTCAGTTCCTCAATACCAATCACATCGGCATAAGGAACAGGAACTGACACAGTGATATCCAGTTCATCGTTGTTAATAATATTCAGGATTGGTGTTTTTGCCGCGACAAACTGATGAGACTTAACAAAACTTAACGAGACTAAACCAGCAAAAGGTGCCCTGATTTGGGTATAGCGTAGGTCGGTTTTCGCTTCCTCAAGATTCGCTTCAGCCGTCTTCAACGCCGTTTCTGACTGATCATACACATCAGCACTGATCAATTTCTTTAAGAATAACTGTTCATTGCGGGTATGGCGGGTATTTACCAGATCATATTGAGCCTGACTTGCCTCAACAGCCAGTTGGTAATCCGTTGGATCCAAGGTTGCCAACACCTGCGCTTTTTCAACTTTCTGCCCTTCCCTAACCTGCAGCGTCTCAATCACGCCCGGAACCTGAAAAGAAAGCTGCGAACGCTCAGCAGCATCAACTTCAGCCAAAAAGCCGTCATACCCGACCGCATCGATATCCGGAACCTCATACAACTTTACTGGCTTTACAACCAAGTGTTGTGGCTCGGAACTGGCTTGATTGCAGCCCGAAAGAAATACACTGACTCCGCTAAGCAGAACCAGCTTAGCCACCAGAACTGACCTTAACCTATCTTTGTAGATGTGTGTTTTCAAGTTACCGTCTCCCGAGTTATAAAATCCACACTTACTATACAGGCGGACAATATACAAAATTTAAGGTTCGATCAACTTTATTTTCCATGTGGACAATATTTTTCTTTTCACAGACTCATTGTGTTTTAATAAAACAGATGCGCAACAACAAAAAGTAAGAGTAATGACAGGAAGAAAGCAAGGTAGGCACAGCGCAAAGACTGCAGACGAGACAAAACTTCAGATCCTGGTGACCGCAACCAAGATGTTCTGTAAGTCCGGTTATGAACGGGGAAAAATCCAGTTAGAGTGGAACTTCTTCCCCCCGAGAATGGCTGTATGCTGAATAACGGTTCCTGTGATACATCTAAGAGAGCAGATAAACTATATCTAAGAACCGTTGTACTAAAGTAATCTCAATACGCTTATTCAGACCCGCGCTTAAACGATAAATTTACCAAGAATAGAATCTTGTTTACGTACTTTCTCAGTCTGATCCTGCATAGCAATATTTGCTTCTCCTGCTGATTCAGAAACCTGAGTAGAAAGGTCTTTAATTTTCACCGTATTATTGTTGATCTCTTCCGCCACCAGGCTCTGCTCTTCGGCGGCAGAAGCAATTTGCATATTCATATCACTAATCTGTTGAATCGCAATGTAGATTTTTTGTAATGCAGCATCGGCTAGCCCGGCTTTACCCACGGCATCTTCTGCTGTCACTTTACTTTCATGCATCACCACAGATACTGACGTTGCCCCCGCTTGCAATTGCTCAATCATATTGCGAATTTCTGTTGTCGACTGCTGCGTACGCTGAGCAAGAGTCCGTACCTCATCGGCAACCACAGCAAAACCTCGGCCAGAATCACCAGCTCGGGCAGCCTCAATCGCCGCATTCAGTGCTAATAAATTTGTTTGATCGGCAATATCGGTAATGACTTTCAAAATAGTCTCAATATTTGCTGTCGCAGACTCCAGTCCCTGTACTTCTTCCACTGCTTGCTCAATGCGTGATGAGAGCATATTGATAGAATGGGTAGTATCCCTAACAACTTGAGAGCCTTCACTTGTAGCATCATCCGCACCTTTAGCGGCGGAAGCCGCTCCCTGAGCATTATTTGCAACCTCCGTTGCGGTTACTGACATTTCATTCATAGCAGTTGCCAACTGTTCTAATTCCTGGAGTTGAGAATGCATGGCTTCAGACGAGGCATGCACACTTCCCATTGTCTTTTCAGCACCACATCTTATTTCCTCACCAATCATTTTCGTGTGCTTAATTCGGTTTTGCAGCGTTTCTGCAAAGGTATTAAATCCAGAAGCAAGTTCCGCAAATTCTTTGTCTGTATCCGTACTTAATCTCTTAGTTAAATCACCTTGTCCTGATGCTACATCTTTAATGGCATCATTAAGCACGCCTAATGGACGCATCAAGAATTTAATCAAAAATGTCAGTATAATAATACTAAGAATAACACCGAATATAGTATAAATAATCGCATTATTTCTTAGTTTTAAAATTGTAGAGAACGCTTTAGAACGATCAATCAATGCTCCTACATACCAATTTTCTTTTGGCAGATAAGTAAAATTAACTACAAATTCTTTTTCACCAATAATTATATCCTGAAAACCTTCTTTAATATTCACTCCAGGCAAATATGAGTCGATATCTTGGCCATTATATTTTGTATTCTTATGCGCGATTGTCATGCCATCTGAAGTGATAATAAACATATTACCTGCATCAAATAGATTGACTTTATTTACCATTTCAGCAAGAAGATTTAAGTTCATATCATAAAACATAGCGCCAATAAAATCATCCTGTTGTAATACAGGAATAGCAATAGAGATAATCATTTGTTTGATAGAAGGATCCATATACGGTTCTGTCACCGTTAACTTCTTACTCTTCCACGCATCAGTATACCATGGGCGTTTCCGGGAATCATAACTGCTATCAGGTTCCCAGCCATCATCATTTTCTATAACTGTTCCATCAGAATCATAGCCTAGGCCAACAACAATAAAACTAGTTTTAAGCTTTTCTGTTTCTAACACATTTTTCACATAACGACGATTTTCAGCATCCAATTGAAGAACATCAGTCGAAAATTTAGCCAAGAATTTTTTACTTTCCATTTCTGTTGTGACAGTATCTGCAACGCCTTCAGCCAACTCTTTTAAGCTACTACCAATTAACTCCGTTACTTCCGTTTGAACAGTATTTATCTGATGAATAGATAAAAGAGATGTTGTCACCAATAACAATATCGATGATGCAGCTACAATTTTTTGACTAAATCTCATACGTACCCCATTACTATACTAAAACATACCAAATTAATTAAAAAGCTCAGAATTAACAGATTCGGTATAAATATATTTCCAGACAAATTATTAATATTTTCAGAAGTAGCGGATAGTAGAGCAGCCAACTCAAAATAAATGTGACAAACATCAAAACAACATATTCATCAAAAGTTCAAACTTAAAGAATAATTAGTCATTTTCTGACTAATTATCCATATTTGTTTCTTAAGCTGCATATAATCAAATATCTGAAGGAAAAAAATCGCAAAACATGAATAAAATATCAATTTCTATGTGGTTTCAAACGTCCTCTCTCATTTCAATACGAGAACTTGATCACAAAAATCATCCAAAAAGATAATTTCAGATGTCATTTATTCATATTAAAAGCGCATAATTTTTCATACGATGTATCTTTGTTGCACATTTCAATGGAAATAAATTCAAAGTTACGGTCTAGCCCGTAACATTTATTCATCATCATTGACCGATACCAGAATTCCCTTACCAAACAATAGCCTGAAAGAAATTTAATCTAACGTTACACTATAGTGGCGACAATAACATCACAGGTAGACTCTTTTGACTGGGCTTCAGGAAAAATTACAGACTGTATTAATATATGAAACAGCAAGCCGGTTCTTTAGTCAAGAAAAAGCACTATTATTATTTTTAAATAACAGAAATCACTAAAACAGTAATAGAGAAAAATAATGGCAGTAATAGTATTAAATTTTTAAATCTATCAACTAAATTAACATGTTCAAAATATAATACTAATAAGATTGGTGCCGTCAAAAAAAAGAACAGTCCCGCTAATGTCAGAAATATTTTCGCTTTTGAATTTAACGCAAACCTTCCCTCAGATTGATCAACGGGGATATAATAAAGGATGATATTACCTTGCTCGTAATATCGAATAGGGTGAGGTAAATCCCCATCATGCACAATCATTTTTGCTTCATGCATTCTCTCTTTTGAATCAAAATAAGTATAAATTAGTGTCGTTTTGTTTTTGTATTCCTTGGTCTCTCCCCCCATTTTTCTCGTTGTGACAATGCTGGGGGTGGTATATATATCTTTAATAGTTATGTATCGTTCAGAAAAATAGTTAGGCCCTTCGATTATAGCGTTAATAGTAAGGAATACGCCTAAAACAGGCATGCCTAGAAGAGCTAAGGCAAGAAAATTTCGGATATTAAATATTTTATATAAACCAATACTCATAAATAATATAATTTCTATTATTAATTTTTTATATCCTCACCTTCTGCATTATTTGTCTCATTTGAAAGATTATCTATTTCTCCACATTCACTGTTATTTCTAGACAATAGAAAAAAAACTCCACTTACAGCAGCAAACACCACCATAAAAACGATAAAATTACCAATCCCCTCTAGACCAAGAGTACGGCTAATCACCACACCACTAGCCCCTGAAACCAAGATCCTGATAAAATTACCCTTGTTTGTTTCTTTATTCATTATTAACTCCAATCAATACTTTTTTTGTGACTAATCCGGATATATATCATCTAAAAGATCGTGCATATCACTGGTTTCTTTTGCATCTTTACCAATACGCCAGGCAGCTTTTGCATAGTTTTCTTCTTTTTCTGGTTCTTCCTTTTCATGTTGGAACTTATCTGATTTATTATTTCTATGACCTTTTTTTAATTTCTTCCATAATGGACTTAAACCTTCTATCTTCTCTTTAAGATAAAAAAAACCAAAAATTGGGCCAAAAATTAAAAGCACAAATAAGCAGATATAACCTCCGATAGTGTCAGCCATCGGTGTATCAATCCATATGCAGATTAAAATAGATACGAATGAAACTATTCCGGATAGAATAAGAAATTTAAACATCAATTTCACCTATATAAACTTTTGACCATAATTTGTCCATGACAATCACATAGGTAACTAAAATTTTCGCCATCAATGACAACACTGACAGATAAATGGCTATCCCGAACATCGATATGCTTCAACCAAAGCTCACCTGACGCCAGAGACCACTGTTCAACCGGTACATCAGGAGTGCTCACTGTTAAATCCTCATTAATTCCCTGATCAAAGCTTCTCCATTCATCACCAGTATACCAGAGGGTCAAAGTCCGATAGCTCATACTATTGGATGGAGAGGCTGTAAATTCCCAAGAATCATCTGAAGAAATTAAACGGGTTAATAACCACTTCCCGCAGGCAAGATCCTTGTTAAAATCATCGAGATGTTTGTATTGGAAGTACATACTAATTCATCACACCATAAGTGGATATACGATGAGCTAAACGTTCTGCTGCCTGCTTATCTGCTGTACCTAATGTATCGAGAATAAATTGCGCTTCATTCCTATAACCAAGAATTTTGTCTTCGTTCCAGTGAAATGGAGGCGGAGACAAATTGGTGATACGGTCACATAGCTTAACTAGCCATATTTCTTTAGGCTGTTGTTTTATCCGTTCCAGAGAATCAGCCATTTGAGCCTGCTTATCACCCATTTCAGTATTTTTAGTTAAAGCTAGAACACCATTGGCGACATTCCGCCCAAAAGCATCAGAAATGTCTTCAAATTTCGTGTCAGTATCTTCTAATGTATCATGAAGCAATGCAGCCTGAACTGCCAACCGTCCATCCAGATCCGGTCGATTTACAATCACCGACATAACTTCCATAGCGACAGAACCAAGATGTACACAATAAGGAAAATGTTCACCCAAATTCTGGCCTTTGAAGGTCTGCGCCCCATGTGCTCTTGCAGCAAAGTACCACGCTTTTAAATAATCATCTGCTTGCCAGCTCATAACTTCTCCTTTATTGAGTAAGCGCACCAGGCAAACTTCTTCACCAACTGACTTATCCGTAATAAAGGTATGTAACCGTAACGGCATTGGTTTATCAATAGGATGGCGGATTTCTACAAACCTTTGTCGTCTATGTCCAAAGGCCTTTCATCAAAGCAGCCCCGTCCCCTTTAACACCGCAGTAACTCCGCTCACAGAGCAGAGAAGCAATGCTGATTTTCTAACCGTGTCCTTCGGCCAGTTCCGGGTAAATTTAATCGCACAAAAATACCCCAAGACAACAGCAGGTATTAACGGTAATGTAATTGTTAAATGGTGCCAGGTCAGAAAACCTGCATACATCTGTACAACTAATGAGATCATGGAGCTAAAACAAAAAAATGCGGCAAGATTACCTCGCAGTTGATTAGCATCCTGATGCTGTAAAAGTAGCGCCATCGGAGGGCCGCCAATAGCACTACTGGTGCCAAAGAATCCGGAAAAAAAACCGGCAATAACCATTCTTCTGGGTGTTGGTTCAAAACGAAATGGTAGCAGACTTATTATAACGGCCATAAGAACTAATAACCCTAACCAGAGTTCTAATATTTGAGTCGATACCCATACCAGTAAAAGACCGCCAATCACTGAGCCCGGTATACGCCCCAATATTGCCATTTTTAGCCCTCCAACAGAAATATTATTCCGTAGTTTCAATGCGTTCAAAACCGAAAGAACTAAAGCACAAAGTGTTACGGGAGCGGGAACGTAATCAGGAGATAATGTGAACAGAAATGGTGCAGCAACCACAGCCAAACCAAAGCCGATGGCAGTTTGTACAAATGACCCAATAAAAATAAGAACTATAGATACAACGGTAGGGCTAACCAGATATTCCATTATTTCTCCTTTATTCAGAACAGAGAACCCCCAGCATTAAAATAACACGAGGAATTCTGTCTGGATACTGCATCTTAATGCCACTTCAATATAGTTGTATCTATTTATTCTCCAAGCAATTCTGATAACATTCTGCCCACCCAGAGGGTTCGGGTGGGCAACATTGTGCTTATTTCAAGTGTTCACCAAAGAAAGCTTCAATACGATCAAACGGTATTTTTTCTACACGGTCATACAGATCAGTGTGCACCAGTTCATTAATAATCATCATTTCTTTCGGTTCAGCCGCCGCTTTATATGCATCTTCAGTAAAGTAACGTGAGTGTGCATTTTCACCAGCAATCAGCAGAATCGGACGAGGCGCAATTTCTGAGATATAAGTCATCAGTGGCATGTTCATAAATGATAATGCCGTAGTTGCTGTCCATGAACCGTTAGAGTTAATTGAACGAGGGTGGAAACCACGTGGGGTACGGTAGTAATCAACGTAATCCACAACAAACTGAGGCTCTTCACCAGTCAAATCACTTGGCTTAGGCAGACCTTGAGGTGCTAGTGCTGGTTCGCCGTTAGCGGCATCTTCCCAACGCTGCAAGTTCATTTGTTCCAGAGCTCCGCTACGTTCTTCTGCGGTCATAGAATCAAAGTAGCCTTTAGACATCACCCGGGACATGTCATACATGCTGGTTGTAACAACGGCTTTGATACGTTTATCAACAGCCGCAGCATTAAGGCTCATACCGCCAAAGCCACAGATACCGATAACACCGATTTTGTTACGGTCAACACGATCGTCCAGACCAAGGAAATCAACGGCAGCACTGAAATCTTCTGTATTGATTTCCGGTGAAGATACATTGCGTGGTGTGCCTTCACTTTCACCAGTGTAAGACGCGTCAAACGCCAGTGCTATATAGCCACGCTCAGCCATTGTTTGAGCATACAGGCCAGATGCTTGTTCCTTAACCGCTCCGTATGGTCCGCTCACAGCCAGTGCAGGCAATGACTTCTGTTCCGCATCTTTAGGGCAATATAGGTCTGCGGCAAGAGTAATGCCGTAGCGGTTTTTAAAAGTTACTTTCTTATGTTCAACTTTATCGCTTTGGGGAAAGGTTTTATCCCATTCTTGAATCAGTTGCATTACTGTCTCCTGCTGTAGAAAAAGAGTTGAAACAGAGTTTAATAGCTCATTCCAGTGGAGATATTATGCCTGCATAGATGTTTATACGGTTACTTAGATCGTCCGTAATACTTGCCTGTTACTCCAGAATCGTGCTCTCCGGAACAAGACTATTCTCATTACGGGAAAATGCCTTAGGGTTAGATCTGCAGTATCGAATCAAAGTTGCCCAAACGAGCTATAGTTTAAAGTGATACACAATTACTATAAATAATAGGTTGGTGGGGTATGACGTCAGATAGAGAACACAGTCCTGCAACATATACAGCTGACAATTCAAGCGAAAATCGTTTTTTGCAGTTGATAGATTCAATGCCTAAAGTTTCAGTCCAGGGATATGACAAAAGCCGAAAAGTTATTTACTGGAATCAGTCAAGCACGGATATATACGGTTACGAAAAAGAAGAAGCAATAGGTAAGCAGCTTGAAGACCTGATCATACCAGACGAAATGCGTGAAGGTGTTATTTACCTCCATAAAGAATGGGTTGAAAAAGGTATACCCATTCCTTCTTCAGAGCTGGTACTCAAGCACAAAGACGGAAAGCCCATCCCGGTCTTCTCTACCCATGTAATGTTAAAGCAGAACACAGATTCACCGGAAATGTTCTGCGTTGATGTGGATCTGAGTGAACAATATATTGCTCGTGAAAAATTAGAAACCATTGCCTCTACAGACATTCTTACCGGGTTACCTAATCGGCGCTATTTAGAAGAAGCTCTGACAAAAAGAATCAGCGAAGCAAAACGTTTTGACTTTGAATTCGCTGTGTTTTTTATCGACCTTGATATGTTCAAAGAAATAAACGATACCTTGGGTCACACATGGGGAGACCAGCTACTAACCTCTGTTGCTAACAGAATGAAATTAGCACTCCGTGAATACGATATCCTTGCCCGGTTCGGGGGAGATGAATTTGTGCTGGTTATTCCAAGAATAGATAAACCCGAAGAAGCCACAATAATAGCAAATAAGCTAATCAATATATTTAAAGAAAGTTTTCCACTAGGATCAGAAAGTGTTTTTATCACATCCAGCATTGGCATTAGCTTATACCCCAGAGACGGCAGCATACCTGCAGAACTATTAAAAAATGCCGATAACGCGATGTATCGGGCGAAAGAGAGTGGAAGAAATAGATATCATTTCTTTACACACGCAATCGGCGAAAAATTGCAGCGCCAGCGGGAAATCTCTGCACATTTGCATCATTCATTACAGAAAGACGAATTCGAACTTGTTTATCAACCTCAGTTTAATATGGCTAATCATACTATTTGTGCATGTGAAGCCTTGCTTCGGTGGAGACCAAAGGACATAGAGCTAGCCGTAACGCCTGACATATTCATTCCAATCGCCGAACGTTCCGACCTGATTATTCGCTTGGGTGACTGGGTTCTAGAGAAGGCTTGTGCTCAAATCAGCACATGGAGAACAGCCGGAATCAACATACGTATTGACGTAAATGTATCAGGCAAGCAACTGGAACAAGCCAACTTTTTTGACAAACTCGAAGAAAAAAGAAACCGCTATGGATTATTTCCGGAGGATCTGGGTATAGAGCTCACGGAACATACTCTGATAAAGAGTAACGAGCTGATGTTAGACGGTCTAAAAAATCAAAGAGAAAAAGGCATGGAGATCTCAATCGATGATTTTGGCACTGGATATTCGTCCCTCAACTATTTGAAACTATTCCCCGTCACTAACTTGAAAATCGATCGGGTCTTCGTTGCGGATGCGCCGGAAAACGAGTTAGATGGAGCCCTTCTTGAAGCCATCGTCAATGTGGGTCACAAACTTAAACTGAATATTGTCGTCGAAGGTATCGAATCTGAACTACAGGCACAATTCTGTAAAAATCTGGATATCGATTTAGCTCAGGGATACTGGTATTGCCGGCCGGTTTCGGCAGATGACATCCTTGCACTTTTGAAAGCAGGACCCGGAAAATGAACTATCTGATTTATAAACTCTCAGCAAGCTCTATTGTAACATTAAGAGATTCATTCGACCTTAACATATCCAGCCCTTCATCCAGATGGCCTAGTTTAATCAAACCAGAAGCGTAACCAAAATCACGATAAAACAGCACCAGGTTCCCCCATGGAGCATAATAAGAAATGTCACCAGCACACGCACTCGTACCATCTGGCATGTCCTCCACTGATAGCTTTCTTGGAAGATAAGCAATCTTCTCTGTACTGGCGTAATCATCCAGCTTAAATGTCAAAGGTAACAGACTCACAAAATCTTGTGTGACCGTATTATCAGGCAAGGTACCAGTCACTGTCTGGTCATCAAAAATAAATCGTATCTTCATGTCTTTTCATCCCTTAATTATAACTATCCAGATCTCTATTTGCTCAGCGTAGTCTTAATTCGCATTAAGCCATCAAGCAAAACATCTTTTGGGCAGGCCATATTCAGTCTGATAAAGCCTTCTCCCGCATCACCGTAAATTGTCCCACAGCTGACAAGCAGGTGCCCTTCAGCTTCCAGTTCTTTGACTATTTCTTCTGACGATAGGCCTAAGCTGCGGCAGTCTATCCAGGCAAGATACGTTGCCTCCTGTGCTGTTACTGCCAGTTCAGGCAACTGTTCCTGAATAAAGCGTTCCACCGTCTTATAGTTTTCATAGATATAGTCTCTCAAGGCATCAAGCCACTCTTCACCATCGTTATAAGCAGCAATAAGACCTTCAACGCCGAAGGGATTCACATCACACACTTCATGAATATTGAGCGCCTTATCTATTTTTGACCTAATGTCCGGATCGGCAGCAACAATATTGGCAATCTGCAGACCAGCAATATTAAATGCTTTACTCGGGGAACTGCAGGTAACGGAATTAAGCAGAAACGTCTCGCCAAGGCTGGCAAAAGGCTGATGTTGCTCCCTAGGAAAAACTAAGTCGCAATGAATCTCATCGCTGACGACTACGACACCATGACGATGGCAAATTTCCCCCACTTTTCGCAGTTCCTGAGCCGTCCATGCTTTTCCTACCGGATTATGAGGATTACACAGCAGCATGACTGATACATCCGGTTTCGATACCTTACGTTCAAGATCATCGAAATCCATCTCATAATGTCCATCTATCCACACCAAAGGGCTTTCAGCTATCCAACATTCCATATTACGAATAGAGCTGAAAAAACAGTTATACACGGGAGTCTGAATGACGACACCATCACCAGGCTTAGTCAGAGCTTTTAAAATGGCGGAAACAGCAGGAACCACCCCGGAGGTGTATAACACCCAGTCACGATCAATAGTGAAGTGATAGCGGCGCTGAAACCAACTGATTAATGCGTCATAATAAGCATCAGTTACCTTGGTATAACCAAACACTCCATGCTGAACACGTTGCTCCAGAGCTTTAATAATGGCTGGCGCGGTTCTGAAATCCATATCCGCAACCCACATAGGCAAACTTGCAGGATCACCGGAAGAATCCCACTTGTAACTCCCTGTCCCCCGACGAGAAACAACGGTATCAAAACCAAATGACATCACTCACACCTCTCAGTCTGTAATCTCAATAGTGCAGGCACCAGGGTTAATACAGTTTTCATCAATGATAATTTCGCCAATGGAGCGAGCCCGAATAAAACCACCTTTCGGGTTTTTAACGCTCACGATGTCGGAAGATATCTCCGCTTCCAGGGTCGAATACTCAAAGCACAAATCGGTATCTTCCATTTTACAGTTTTCCATCACCAGATCGGTTGCGTAGTTCAATGGCTGTTCACCGCGGATAGTACAATTAATGAGTGTCAGGTTCTTTGAATGCCAGCCAAGGTATTCGCCATCTAACACACTATCGTAAACGGTGACGTTTTCTGTTCCCCAGAACGCATCTTTTGATTTTAAATGGGAATTTCTAATGGTTACATTCTTTGCGTCCTGAAATGAATAGTTACCTTCCAGCATCATGCCGTCAATAATGATATCTTCACCATTCATAAACACGTAGTCAGCTCCATGAAGCTCAACATTCTTCAGCTTAACATCGTTACAGGTCCACAATGTTTCCCCTGCATTTGGGAAGCGAGTGTTCTCAATAATCAGATGAGAAATCCGGCGGAACATTTTGGGTGCCTCAACAACACTATTACGCATGGTTAAATGGCTGGTGTACCAGATAGCTGCACGTGCATAAACGGTAAACAGGCAATTATCTATCTCTACGTGTTCACTATGCCAGAAAGGATACTTACACATAAATTCACATTGCTCTGCAGTAATATTACTAGAATGTTTTAATGCAGATTCCCCCGGATAGAAACGAACCTTATTTAAGGTTGTATTTTTCAAAGCATATAACGGACGCTCCCCTTCATAGAAACGATCGCTAATTTCATTTTTTACTTGCATGATATCTGACATTATTAACCTGAACTATGTTAAAAGTTGGAAATAAAAATATTAGGTCGCAGAGTACAGATAAAATCGTTACTCTTAATCTATTTTCAAATACGACTGAATAGCAGTTGAAAAACTAACTAGTTTCTGTAGCCGTAATATGTTTACCGACAGTAAATCGTAAAGACAGATGCAAAATTAAAGCAATGAACACCATCGATGCACCAGCCAGCACAGTAGTCAACCAGCCATAATGACTATATAGCCACGGACCAAGCCACGATCCTGTGGCCCCTCCAGTAAAAGTACAGGCAATACATAATGCATTTAGCCTGCTTCTCGCTTCTGGCACGAGTGAAATAACCGACTGCTGAATAACCACATTGGTCATATGAACACCCGGGTCGAACAACAGCGCAGCCAATACAAAGGTCAGGACATATGCTCCCCAAATAGGAGTCACAATAAATGCACATCCAACCATACTGATGCTTAACACTGTCAGGCCAAATCCCCGCCCCTTGTCAATAACTCTACCAGCCATAATGGCGCAAGGTGGTGCAACCAGGCTTACTAGAGAAAAAAGCGCAACCTCTGAGTGAGAAAAATGTAGAATATCTTTAAGTGCAATCGGTACTGCCGCCCAAAACATGGTGAAACTGGTGAACACCAGAGCCATTGCCCCCAGACGCTTTTTGATACCCGGCAAAGCAAATAGCTTTATCATCGACAACAACATTTTCGGATAGCTTAACCCTGTTGCAGTCGGTGTTTTACGTGGTAATTTTCTGACCAACAGCCCCACAAGCACCATTAACCCTGCGGCAAAAAAGTAGGTCAATCGCCAGTGTCCAAAACCGGTAATAAAGCTTGCTAACGGGCGGGATATAACAATGCCAAGTAAAGCGCCAGATATGATCAACCCCACGACCTGGCCTCTCTCTTTTTCCGCCGCCATTCCCACACTGATAGGAATAATGATCTGCACCGCACACGAGAACAACCCGATAAAAAACATGGATACAAGGAACGAAATTTCGCTATGACTAACCGCTGCAGAAAGTAATGCAGCAAATACCCCCAGAATCAAAGAGCCGATCAATCGCCGGCTTTCAACAGCATCCCCCAACGGAACTAAAAATAACACACCGAGGCAATAACCTATCTGAGTAACCGTAACAATGATGCCGCTGTCTGATGTAGCAATGCCCACATCGGAAGCTATATCTGAAATGATCGGCTGTGCATAATATAAATTAGCCAGAATTAAGCAGCACAATATTGCCAATATATACTTTAAACCTGCAGACATAACTGCTCCTATAATAAGCCAACGTAATGCATCCCACTTAATGAGATGTATTGCTCTGTTTGACTAACTTAATTAATTTCAGTCAGTTATCACTCGCAATAATTCATCAAGTACCGATTGTGCATTAGCAGCAACATCCGCCCCACATTCATTTTCCAGTATGTTAACGAACCCCTGGAGTTCTTCCGGAGAAATATCATTGTTCAGACTAATACCATAGTGTGCTTTCAGTTGTGGATTGACTCCTTTTATATTTGCCAGAGCAGCAATTGTTGCTAATTCGCGTTCTTTCCAGGTCAATACGTCTCGCTGGAAAATATCGCCAAACAAATGAGCTTTAAGGTACTGGTCAATTTCCGGAGAAAAATCAAAAAGAGGCCCGGCAACAATCTGTCCCACCAATTTAGTCTGGTTTTCAGTACCAAACTCCAGACTGTTTTTGCCTGTCGGTAACGGACTGGCATCTTTTCCAGCGATATCGCTAATGCCCTGACTTTTGCGTTCTTCAAGAATACCCATAAAAATACCAAGTCCGTTTAAACTTCTTGGAAAACCTGCATACGCATACATCTGAGCCAGTACTTCCTTAATTTCATTTACCGTAAGACCGGCATCAAGCCCTGTAGTCAGGCTTTCTTTTAACTTACCTAGTTCGCCACTTGCAGTAAAAGCTGCGATAGGAATTATTGCCTTCTGCTTGCTAGTAAACTTTTGTTGCATTGCATACGCCTCCGATATACTTATCAGTGTAAAGAACAGAACCAATATCTTTCTGAGAAATGTGTATTTCATTATAAAACTCCCGTCCTTTGAGTTAGAGAATACAAATTTACACTTCTCCCCCTTTCTTTTGATAGCCTATTCATTTCTGATTATTGCCTGATAATCTTTTTAACCGGATTTTTTGTGCTAACATGCAAAATATATAAGATTGGATGTCCGGTAAGATTTCGATGAATAAACCCAACATGGCGATAGCCTCTGATAAGCTGGCAGACAGCATAAAAAAATGGACGAACAATACGAATCATTTTGATACTCCAATCCAGGGGCTGAGACTGAGTCAATGGTGTTCCCCGACCCCACCAGCGAGTTATACTCACAACTCCAGCATCTGCCTTGTTGCTCAAGGCACAAAACAGGTGATCTTAGGAGAACAAAACTATATTTATGATGCCAACCACTTTTTAATTTCATCCGTCGACTTACCTGTCGTTGCGAATATTGTGGAAGCAACCGACGAAAAACCTTACTTAGGTATGATTCTTGAGCTGGATCATCAGGAGATTTCGCAGTTAATCGTAGACAGTGAACTTTCATTTGATCAGACCAGACAAGCTCAGAACGGCATGGCTATTGGCGAACTCTCGTCATCAATACTTGACGCATTTCAGCGCCTGATTAACTTACTTGATGAACCGGATAACATACATATACTTGCCCCTGTTATTAAACGGGAAATTTTTTACCGCCTGTTGATAACGGAACAAGGGCCACGCCTGCACCAGATTGTTACTGCCGGTAGCCATAGTCATCAGATTTCTAAAGCGATTGACTGGTTAAAAACTCATTACACCCTTCCTCTGAGTGTAGGAGAACTGGCTTCTTACACGGGAATGAGCAAGTCTGCTTTTTATACCCATTTCCGTACCATGACATCAATGACTCCACTGCAATTTCAAAAGAAACTACGTTTAAACGAAGCTCGCAGATTAATGCTTACGGAAAACCTTGATGCACTTGCCACAACCTTTAAAGTCGGCTATGAAAGTCCCTCTCAGTTCAGCCGGGAGTACAGCCGGTTATTTGGTGCTCCACCATCAAGAGACATCAAACAATTGCGTGAAGCAATGGCGATATAGCAAACATCATTTGATGTAGCCTGATAGCCTAATTTCAGAAAACCAGACTTTCAGGAAGAATAGGCAAGAATCCTGTACTAACGCGCTATTGCTCATAACAAAATTTAGATAAAGTATGCTTGTGTACTCCGGCAGGCTACTTCCTGCCCCAATAACTCAGGTGAAAGATGCAGCAGGAAAATACCAAAATCATTACACAAACTCTTCCAACCGAAAATAATACCCCTCCCCGTCGCCGACTGACATCTGCCATTAAATATTTGGGTACATTTACTGTTGCGCTTGGTTCAGCTATGTATGGTTACTTACAACTGCCACAGTTCGCCTCTCCGAAAGTGGAACCGCAACCTTATCAGGCAAGATTCTATGACGGAAAATTCCATAACCTCGTCGATGCCCCGGTGATGAGCGGTAACGACAGTTTCTTTGTCGGGTTATACAAGTTTCTTACGGATAAACAAGATAACGATGTCAAACCATCATCAGCGATTCCTTCCGTAAAAACTGACCTGCATAACCTCAGCCTGACTGACAATACCATTGTCTGGATGGGACACTCCTCCTACTACTTACAACTGGACGGCGTGCGTTTTCTGGTTGATCCCGTATTCAGCGAAAACGCATCACCGGTTCCTTATACTAACGTCGCTTTTCAGGGTAGTAATATCTATACCGCTGACGATATCCCCGAAATTGACTACCTGCTGATTACACACGACCATTGGGATCACCTCGATTACCCGACCCTGAATGTACTACAGCATAAGATAAAGCAAGTGATCACGCCGGTTGGTGTTGGCTCTTACCTGACCAAGTGGGGTTTCTCTGAGGAAAGTATCTTTGAAGGTGACTGGTACAGCGCTTTTAAAGAAAAGGATCTGGAAATCCATGTACTTCCGGCTCAGCATTTTTCCGGACGCCTGCTAACTCGTAATCAGACTCTGTGGGGATCATTCGCACTTATCACTCCGAACCATAAAATTTACCTGGGCGGAGACAGCGGATACGGTGAGCACTTCAAAGATATTTCCTCCAGACTCGGGGCATTTGATGTTGCGATTCTGGAAGCCGGTCAGTACAACGAAAACTGGGCTTTTATCCATATGATGCCGGAAGAAACCGTACAAGCCGCTGTTGATCTGCAGGCAAAAGCTTTCATTCCATCGCATAACAGCAAATTCAAACTCTCTAAACACGCATGGTATGAACCTCTAGAGCGAGTTGCTGAGGTGAGTAAAGATAAGAATTATCAGCTAATGACACCAATGATAGGAGAAACGGTCAGGCTGGATGACCCACAACAAGAGTTTTCCGCATGGTGGAAGTGACTCATGATGTTATAAGTCCTGTGGCAATAAAATGCCATTTACGGCTCACCTTTATCACAACATAGCTATTTGAGCATTTTCGTCAGAATTAAGTCCAATCATCGTAATGGAGATATTCTACAATGGAATATACAGTATTAAATAATGCCCTTAAGATGCCGATAGCAGGCTTTGGCGTTTTTCAGGTAACAGACAAAGAAGAATGCAAACAGGCTGTACTCACTGCTATCCGCACAGGTTACCGCCTTATTGATACCGCCGCGGTTTACGGCAATGAAGATGCTGTCGGCGACGCGGTACGTGAAGCCATCGCTGAGGGACTTTGTAGTCGTGAGGAATTGTTTATTACCTCCAAGCTATGGGTTCAGGACATGGCTAACTACGACATGGCCAAAGCAGCTATCGACGTATCATTGGAAAAATCAGGGCTGGAGTATTTTGATCTCTACCTGCTGCACCAGGCCATGAAAGACTACTTTAGTGCCTGGCGCGCTTTGGAAGATGCCTATGAAGAAGGCAGACTAAAATCTATCGGTGTTTCTAACTTTTATGCTCATGTACTCACTAATTTCTGCGAAACAGTAAGAATCAAACCCATGGTGAATCAGGTTGAGTTACACCCATACTTTGCGCAGCCTGCCGCTTTAGAAGTTATGCAGCATTACAACGTTCAGCCAGAGGCTTGGGCACCATTAGGTGGCGGCAGATATAAACCTTTTGAAAATGAAATGCTTCAGGGTATTGCGTCTGCGCACGGAAAAACTGTAGCACAGGTTATTCTACGCTGGAACGTACAACGCGGCGTAACAGTTATTCCAAAATCGACTCAGCAGGAACGCATTAAAGAAAACTTTGCGATCTGGGATTTCGTGCTGACAGATGAAGAAATGGAACAAATTAATTCACTTGATTTAGGTTATGTGGGTGAAGCCGTTAAGCACTTCAATCCAGCCTTTGTTCGTGGTTGTCTTGGCGTTAAAATCCACGACTAATCACGATCCTATTTGAACCGTTATTAATCAAACAAACACTTCTCACGGTAAGAGTTTCTACCGTGAGAGGTGTAACCATATTGGCAGTCTCAATTCATCGAGTATATAAGATATTTGTTCACTGCCTCAATTTAATTTACTGAAAAATAATTCCGGCTTGTTCTCGTCCCTGTGTCAATATCTGCATCACTGAAATAGAATGATCCAAATAACGGTAGCACGCGGTAAAATCATTTTCTGAATACATCTGATAAAAATGCCGGAATTCATATTCCATATGGTTATCTGCATGATTCGCATTAAAACACTGCTTATTACCCTGAACATCTAATTCTACGGAAGCCGCCACATTGGGGGCACTGGTCAGTGTCAGGCATCCATCAACACCTTGAATAACAACCTGACCCGGACTGGCTGAGTCTTTTGCTCCCGTGCAGACAGAGATAAAATCAGGATATTGCATGACCATCACCCCAGAAGTATCGATACCATTAAATCCTTTATTACAGGTGTATGTAATCTGTTTCGGAGAACCAAACAAATAGCAGGAAAGATGGATATTGTAGACATTAATGTCATACAGTGCTCCACCTGATAATGCTGGGTCAAAGGCCGGATGAACGTGCCCTTCCAGATATTGATGATAACGACTGGAAAGCTGTGAATAATTACTCTGAACAAACTTAACCTGACCAACCTTTTTCAGGCATTCCTTCATGATCTGGATATTCGGAGAGTGAATATTAGTAATAGCTTCAAATAGAAAACACTGATTATTCCTGGCTAATTCTGCCAGCGTCATCAACTCCTGCACTTCAGATGTGAATGGCTTTTCACAAATCACATGCTTTCCTGTCTTTAATGCCAATAAAGCATATTCGTAGTGAAGTTTATTAGGTATACCCAAATAGATAAAATCAACATCCGGGTCATTCAGCATTCGCGCATAGTCAGTGTAGAGCTTATTAATACGATATTCATCGCAAAGCTGCTGCGCTTTGTGCACACTACTCTCTCTGACACAAATCGCTTCACATCGTATTTCTTCAATATGGCTAAGTGCATCCAGACACCATTTAACAATATTTCCTGCTCCAACGATTCCAACTCGCATACCACCCCCTAAAAGACTTAATATCGCGTAAGTGAATCTACTGCATTAGAACTTTTTGTCAAGCACACAAACTAAATGTGCAATCGAAACGTACTAAGACTTACAAAAGAGCACTAAATGTGCGAAAAATACGGAATTCTACGCCAAGTTAAGTGTCTGGTTACCTGTTTTGCTATACACTACCAGACGTTTTAGTGTACGTAAGGAAATAATAATGACTCAGGATGAACGTTTAATTGAGCTGGAAGCGCGAATTCAAAGTCACGGAAAAGTCACGTTAGAGGATATCTGTCAGCAATATCAGATCTCCTACGATTCCGCACGACGAGACTTAGTCAAACTCGCTAAACGTCCGGGCATTCTGCGTATCCGGGGAGGCGCTATTTTTGATGAGAAAAAAGTGACCCTTTCCTACAATCAGAGAACAGCATCAGATCCGGTAAAGCAACAACTAGCCGCTTACGGTGCATCGCTGGTCGATGAACACGATATTATTTTCCTTGATGCAGGAACAACCAGTGCTCTTCTGGCAGATTGCTTGGATATCACCTCTAGTGTTATTACTAACTCACTGGAAAGCCTGAATAATCTCAGTAATAAAAACCAGATCAGAAAGTGTGTGCTCGGAGGTATGTTCGATGACTTTTCGCATACCATACTGGGTGATACTACCATTGAACAAATCAAAAAGTATCAGGCTAATAAAGCATTTATTGGTGTAAGTGCTCTGTCCGAATCAGGCATTACAACAGATACAGAAACGGATGCGAATCTTAAAATAGCGATGGCCCGGCAAGCGAAGCAGGTTATCTGCATCACTAAAGAGAGTAAATTTAATACTCAATCCATGTTTCAGTCATGCTCATGGTCTGATATTGATCTGGTTATCACCAACCAGCATCCCCCAAAAAATATTACCGAACAGATGCAATGGCACGATGTAGAACTGATCGTGATAGAAACGAATACACATGACCGAACCTGATATTCAAATAAGAGAAAATACCGAAGTTAAGGATCTCCGTATGGAAGAAATTTTTTTAGCCGGCGGTTGCCTGTGGGGGGTACAGGAATTTATTAAATATGTTCCGGGAATTATAGAGACAGAAGCCGGGCGTGCAAATGGCATCTCAGATACAACCAAAAGCGAATACGATGGTTATGCTGAATGTGTGCGTATCCAGTTTGACCCGCAAGTTGTATCAGTCTGCCAACTGATGGAATATTTGTTTGAAATCATTGATCCATACAGCGTGAACAAACAAGGTTCAGACATCGGAAAAAAATACCGTTCGGGGGTTTACAGTGAGAATCCCGCTCATCTGGAAATAGCTCAACATTATATCTCCTGCCGAGAAGATGCCGCTCAGATCGCGGTCGAGGTTTTACCTTTAACTAATTTTGTACCAAGTGATGCAGAGCACCAGCATCACCTGAGTCATTTTCCTGAAGACCACTATTTATGCCATATTCCGTGGGATCTTTTACATAAATATAAGTCCAAACATTCTGAATCGGCCTAAACGGACTAAAGATTCGGCAATTAAAAATTCCCCGGGGCAACCTGCAAACAAGTCAGTCCTGCCTCTCTCCAGAAGTTAACCACATGGTCTCTATCGTCCAAAACCAACCATGGAGCATAGCCATCGTTCTGAATGTTCAGTAATAATGCCTGTTTCACATGCGCATCTGATATAGCATCTTGCCCTTCAGGACGAAGGTAAACCCGATCATAAGGAATGCAATGTTTATCCAGCCAGTCTAACGTATACTGCCTGTGACTGTCTGGTCGGCCACTACATATCACAATCGCTTCACCTTTTTCTGCCAAATAGTTCACCAGCTTGACAATATTAATTACGGGAAGTGCATCCTGCATATAATTAAAAAAAGGATCCCAATCCTTAGTGTCGCCTAACACCCAAGATTTCACTGCTTCAGGATTAAATTCCGCTAATGTTCCATCCACATCCACGACAATACAGCTTCTGTTCATTTCTACTCCTGTACTATTTGTTGCTGCCAACTATCGGCTTCCGGCCAAAAACGAACCGGAGTTGCATTCGGAACTCTTGCTCCATTCGGTGAGCCTGTAGCGTGAAACTGAATGACCCGATAAACGCCGGAATGAGCAACAATCAGCGGAAATTCATTAGCAAGAAGAATGTTATTGAGTGCCTGTGTAACTCTATGAATAAAAGCCGACCACGGTTCTCCTCCCGGTGGAGTATCAAAATAACTGACCGAATGAGTAATTGCCGTCATTTCCCACTCTCCCCAACTGCGCTCAGATAAATCCGCATTGGTGACAAAATTCACATCAGGCAGCGCAAGTTGTGTTGTCTGCTGCGCTCTCTGCATGCTACTGGATATAACATTAAGATTAGAGATGTCCAATTTTTTTAAAACCCTCCTCGCCTTAATCGCCTGTTCCCGACCTGATTCATTCAGCGGTATATCCGTTGCACCACAAAATAAATTGCCTTGATTAGCCTGAGTTTCCCCATGACGCATAAAGATAAATGGCTTCTTAATCAGTAACATAAGCAGACTCCCAGTTAGGATAGATATGCATATCACATGGATACTGTTCTTCCTGAACAGTAATCAGATCAGGATGAAACAAGGGAATAACTGTCCGGCACTGCAAATGACGTATCATTCTTAAGTTATCCGATAAGGTTGGGTGAACATTCCAACGAATAAAGCTGCAACTGTGTTGTTCCTGAACCTCTCGAACTAACGGTCCCATATGCCCCGTAAATACGATATTTCTTAAACACTTTTTATGATGGTCAATAAGTGTCTTTGCCAGCCCACAGTCCAAGTCCGGCGAACCTGCTAAAATAATATCATTCGATTGAATATCGATTGGATCATCGATAATACGGACGGACTGATGCATTGCACGCAGACATCGACCACTTTCGATTTTAAGCCCCATATCCAATCCCAACATAGCCTGATTGATGTGCTGAAAACCATTCCTATCTATTCCTACCTGCCCGGGATATCGATCCATCAGCCATATAGCCATCTCAATACCTCTCCCGGATGCAGGAACAGGTAACAGTACATATCCAGAGCCACACTGTGCATGCAGCACTGCAGATAAACGCTGTTTCTGCATTTCCATCCCGGTATCGTAATTGCCATAAGACATATCTAACAAAGCGATATTAGCGGCCGGTGGTAAATCAAACCGGTAAAGCTCCGATTCAAAAGAAAAATCGCCGCTGTAGAAGACCCCTCCTTCGACTGAAAAATGGAACCAAATGCCCCCTAAGGCATGTCCCGCCGCCCCGGTCGTTACAGTTATTCCCATCACATGGGTAGAGCCCTGGATCGGAAGAGTAATGGCATGACAGTGTGCCGGAAGGCGAGATGCCACAAACTCGGAGCAATAGACTGGGATATGTGCAGGAATATTTGCTACTCCACCAATGTGATCAATGTGATCATGGCTGATAAATACGGCATCAATATCTGCAGGAAATGTCCACGGGACATGAGCCGTACCAATACAGGCACCACTATCTAATAGAAATCGTTTTTGTGCAGTCTGTAACACTATGGCAGCAGGAGCCTTTGCCGCTAACCCACTGAGAACTTCGATAGAGATACTCATGCTACTTTTACTCGCCAGCCTTGCGTAAAAGCGACTTTGACCAAAGAACCAGATAACTGTGGCGAATGATGATAACAGATAAAAGTCTGCTCATCGTGAACCAGATTCAGGGTAAGCAGATACCGTTCCCCAAGAAATACGCAGTCTTTTACCTGTGCTTCTACTCCATCTTCAGCAAGATAAATATGTTCAGGTCGTAATAGCACTGGCAACGATGCTGTGGAAGCATTTAAATCAAAATCTGTTGCTTTAATTACCCGATGGTTGTGCCCTTTCACAGGTAAATTCAACACACTTCCTTTACCGATGAAATTAGCTACCCAGGAAGTATCCGGTTGCTGATACAGAGACTCTGGTGTTCCCCACTGCACCAATTTCCCCTGATGCAGCACAGCAATATGCGTAGCTAATGCCATCGCCTCGGCCTGATCATGAGTAACAAACACAAACGTTGCTCCCGTCTCACGATGAAACTCTCGGAATGTTTGCTCCATCGAGGCTCGTAGATGGCGATCAAGGTTAGCCAGAGGCTCATCAAGTAATACGACTTCAGGTTCTGCAATCAGGCAACGAGCAAGTGCTACACGCTGGCGCTGTCCGCCACTCAGTTCCTGAACTTTGCGTGTTTCGTACCCACGCATATCAATAGTCTCAAGTAATTTTTTCGCTTTCTGCCGAATATAAGCCGACGGTTTTCCCTGAACTTTTAAAGGATACGAGACATTTTCCAATACCGTCATATGGGGCCATAACGCATACGACTGAAAAACCATACTCATCCGACGCTGTTCTGGCGGTACAAATTGCTTACCATCATCCAGCACATGACCATTCATCACCAACGCGCCAGACGTCAAATTTTCTAAGCCAGCAATCATTCTGAGAGTCGTTGTTTTACCACAGCCACTTGGCCCTATTAACGCACAGAATGCACCATTAGGAATCGTCAAAGATAACTGATTAACAGCCGGTTGATTGTGAAAATGTTTACAAACATGATCAAGAATTAACTCTGCCATGGGATTACTCCTTTAGGTAAAAAACGAGACAAACTGTTCAGCAACCACATGACGATCGCTACTAAAAAGACAACTAACACTGAAACGGCAGAAGCAAGAACCTTGTTACCACTTTCATCTAAATTAAAGATCACAACGCCCAACGTTTCTGTACCTGCACTCCACAGCAAAGCCGAAACCGTCAGTTCATTTACTGCCGTTAGGAACACCAATAAAGCACCGGCAAAAGCGGAAGGTGTAAGCAAAGGAAAAATAATATCTTTAAGACGTACCAACAGACTAGCCCCGGATAACTGAGCTGCTTCTTCCATTGAAGGATCAATTTGTTTCATCTGGGTAAAAACCGGCTTAAAGCAAACCGCCATAAAACGAGCCAGATAAGCAATAAATATAATGGCTAAACTGCCGTACAGACTCCACCCCAACCATGGCAGCGGACGAGCAAACAGTAAAATACAAGCGATTGCCAATACAATACCTGGCAACGTAAATGGAATATCTATCATACTGATCAGTAACTGAGATTTTTTCCCCGCATAGCGTGTCGCCAAATAGGCAAGCACAACACAGATCCCCATTAACGTAACAGCAGCACTGACAGAAAGCAGCAAACTATTAATTAATGCAGTATAAGTCGCACTCTGTTTAGAAAAAACCGTTGCATAAGCCTCAAATGTTAATGTTTGCCAGTTCAGCGGAACCCCCATAGTTGGGATCAAAGAGCTGAATATCAGAGCCAGCAGAGGAAGAATCAAGATAATAAAAAGCAGTAAAGCCAAAGCCAGTTCAGCAGCCTTACGATATTGTCCTAAAGGAATAAACAGAGTCTGTCCACTTCCCCCGATAAGATGTAAAGAGCTGGCCTGCTGAGCTTTATTCTGTAAATACACAATCAGATACGCCAATATCGCCATCAAAATAGATAAACTGGCAACATCATTAAGAACACTAGTGCCAAAATTCGCCATCTGCTGATAAATCAGTGTCGGTAGCACCAAATAGGAAATTGGAATACCGATCATGGCAGCGATACCAAAATTTCCAAGGGCAGAAACAAAAGCCAATGCCGCTGCCGCAAGCAAAGCCGGGTAACATAGCGGCAGAATAATGTCTGACATCAGGTGCCGGTTAGAAGCACCGCACAACCTAGCCGCTTCTATTTGCTCTTTAGGCAGAGCAATAAGCTGAGTTCGTAGCGCAAGAAAGACTAAAGGTGCATGTTGAATACCCAGTAAAAAAGCAATCCCCTCTGCAGAATAGATAGGATTGGAACTTCCTAATGCCGGAGCCATCCCCAGACTTTTTAGAATTGTGCTGCTCGGTCCAAACAATTGTATCCAGCATAATGCCATCACCTGAGGAGGTATCATCATTGGCAGCATGAAAAGAAAAGCCCACAGAGACTTATAACCAATATTGGTTAAAGCAATCAGAAACGCCAATGTCCCTCCGATAAGTAACGAAAGTAACATCGCGAGGCTACTGGTATAAAAACTATGCCAGAGAGCTTTCCAGGTTGATGACTGAGAGAGCATCCGCCACAAGCTGGACTGTCCCCCATCACTAATATCAGAAAGAGATGTAATAAAAAGCTGTAGTGATGGCAGGACAGTAAGAATACCAACCATTACTAATAAGAGAATAACAAGCCCCTTATAGAGGCTTGTGTTATATGTCATACCCACAGAGTTCATAATTTGCTAACAGACAATGTTAATTAAAAATTTTGGCAAAGCGATCTTTGTTGTTGTTGGCGTTCTGCAATGCACTTTCAGGGTTAAACGCCATCATTTTTATTTCAGAGCGTGGCGGGAACCCTGCTGGCGTACCAACGATATTTGATGCGGGTAAATAGCCCTGGGATTTAACCAACTCTTGTCCCTGATTTGAAAGTAGAAAATCAACGAATTTTTGTGCCGCTTGCTTTTCTTTACTATCAGCCAGGATAGCAACAGGCTCTGTTACCATGCTCACCCCTTCTTTCGGAAAAACAAATTCTATTGGAGCACCTTTCGCTTTTTCCCGGATAGCCAAATAGTCAACAAGCGCACCATAGGCCTTGGTACCAGAGGAAAGCGCATTCAACACACCACCGTTCCCCCCTTGAGCTTGAACCTGATTGTCTTTTAATTGTTGATAGTAATCCCAGCCGATATTGTTATTTTCTGTCAAAGTCGCCAGATGAATCAATGCTGCACCAGAGTATAAAGGGCTAGGCATAGCGGTTAGGTTTCTCAGATTCGGTTTCGTCAGATCCCACCATGAATCCGGCTTAAAGCTTGCTTGTGTATTATAGGCAATCCCTGTGGTAATCATTTTTGTACCATAGTAATAGCCTTTGGCATCGTACAACGCCAAATCATAATCACTTTTATACTGCGATATATAAGGATAAAGCAGGCCTTCTCCTTTTAATGACTCCATGGTAACGCTATCAGCAATCAGAAGCAGATCCGGACTTTTCACTCCCGCTTCTCTTTCGGTCTGGAAACGCGCCATCAATTTAGTGGTTCCATCACGAATCCAGTTCACTCGAATCTCTGGATTTTGTTTTTCAAACGCGGCGACCGTTTGTTGTGCATCCTGATTAGGCTGACTGGTATATAGCATTAATGTTGTTTGGGCACTCGCAGAAGCGGAAACCAGTGTTAATAAAAAAGCAGTTACTTTTTTCATACATCCCTCGTTTAGATAAATACTTAGTTTCAGTACCAAGAAGCTGTTCGTCCATACCAGTAAACCATGATTATGTGACACAAATACTGCATTTTGATTTCGTTTTAATATTAAATTAATTTCCAAAAGAAACTTTAAAACAATCGAAATAAGCTGATATAGTAAAGATATACAGGGCTAAACTACAGATAAACAGGAACCGGAAATCCCCCGGAAGAAACGGTTAAATAGCTATGCTAAATCAAGATGAACGCCGCAATACCATTGTGCAGAAAGTCGTTACCGAAGGTGAAAAGAGTGTCGACGAATTATCCCGACTTTTTCAGGTTTCACTGCAAACCATTCGTGCAGACGTTCGCTTTCTAACCGAAAGAGGCAAGGTTTTTAGAACCCACGGTGGTGTCGCCGCTTTTCAACGGGAAAACGTAGAATATCATTCCCGTGAATTACATAACCGGGAAGGTAAAGAACGAATAGGCGCAGCCGTAGTTTCCCATTTATCCAAAGGAAGCCACTGCTTCTTGGGGACAGGTACTACGGTAGAGATGGTTACTCACGCATTAAATAAAGATATCACTCTTGATGTTTATACCAATAATCTCTATGCCGCTTCACACCTTTGTGATTACCCGAATATCAATATCACCATTGCCGGCGGTTTACTGCGTAAGAGAGACAGGGATATCATCGGCGGTGATGCTCTGAATTTTTTCCAACGTTATCGGGCACAAGTGGGTGTTGTATCCGTAGGCGGTATCGACGCTGAAGGCTACTTATATGATTACAAAGATAGTGAAGTGATGGCCAGAGAAGCATTATGTAAATACGCACAACTTACAATATTAGTCGTTGATAGCGGAAAAAAAGGCATCATCGCCAGTTGCCAAAATGGCCATATTCGCGACTTTAATTTAGTTGTAGCTGATTTTGCACCGACTGAAGAGATAGCTTCAGAGTTAAAGAAGAGTTCAACAATTTGGGAAACTGTCTGATTTACTGATTTTTCAGCACAAAATCCGATATGTTCAAATCGATCCTAACCTAAAAAGTTAACACGCCATTTTCAAGACGGTATTCAATCGAGGTCAATGCCTGCCGGAGTTTTTTATCATGACTGACCAATACCATAGGTAAGTCGACAGTAATTAATATATCGATAAGCATTTGGTAGTTTTGCTCATCAAGGCCGTTCGTAGGTTCGTCCAAAAGCAATACTTCTGGTTCCATCACCAAAATGGTCGCCAGAGAAACCAATCTTTTTTGCCCCCCGGATAACAGATGACTGACACTATGGGCAAGGTGTTCAATACCAAGCTTTCTTAAGGTCTGATATGCCAGTTCTTGCGCTTTTTCCTGGCTATGACCTTGATTAACCGGGCCAAAGCAGACATCCTCAATCACTGTTGGACAGAATAACTGGTCATCTGAATCCTGAAAAAGCAGCCCTATTCGGGTACGATACCTAGCAAAATCTTTTTCTGTTCTACAAGGCTGACCAAACAGTCTGACGTCACCTTTCACATTTTGTAACAAGCCTAACATCATCATTAAAAGGGTACTTTTCCCACTACCATTACTTCCTGTTATCGCTACTTTCTGACCTCTCACTAAACAGAAATCCAGTTGTTCAACACAGAATTGTCCATTTGATCGCTGATAGGACAACTTTCGGAGTTCAATCAATTTATCCATACCCCATTCCTCAGAAGTACACCGGTTTAGGCCAAATACCCATTAGATCCAATACCAAAAGAAATATGGAAATGAATACCCAGAAAAGAAAACGAAAATTCAGATACCGTACGGGCTCAGGATGAGCTATCACGGGAAAAATTCCCTGATATCCCCGACATTTCATAGCAAACCATATGCGATCTGCTCTTTCTAATGCGCGGACTAATAACATTCCAAATAAATAGCCATAACTACGCCAGTTATGCAACGTTGAACCATTACCAAATCCACGTGCACGCATTGCTATTCTGAGGCTGGACACTTCCTGTTGTATGACACTAATATACCGAATGCAAAACTGTAGTAGCAGAATTAATTTTATAGGCACCCTAAGAAGAGAAAGGGCCCTGGAAAGTTCCACCCCTGATGTTCCGCAATTCTGACTCATCATGACAATAGCGGAAATCGTCGCTTTAATAAAAACTTCCTGAGCTTTTAGTATACCAACTTCCGATAATACCAATCCTCCCAAATGCACCACTCGGTCATCAATAAACGAAAATGGCAACGGTATAATTGTCAGAACAACCATACTATCTACCAACATTAATCTTTTCAGACCAAAGAGTAAGCTCATTGGACTTTTTATCCATAAAATTAGCGCGATCAGGAAATATCCGATAAGTGAATAAATATGTCCGGATAAGACTATTGCGACGATCAAAGTAACAGCAAGAATAATCCTGAGATGAGCAGGAAGAGAATGAGCCTTCGTTTGCTTAACTAAGGTCACTAATGTCGCTTCCATTATACTTTTCCTGCCACCTTCCGGTTTCTGAATATAATTAACAAACCAAATAAACCTAGGATATAGCCAATTCCTCCCAGAATATCGTGCATACGTGTCTTCGCTTCATAACGATCTATTTTTTCCCTCAAAGGGCGTATTGCTTTAGTAATCGCTATCTGGAGATCTTGCTGACTTAACGATGAAGAACACTGATTTTCACCAGAAATCCGATTCTGGGGAGCAGAAGATGAAGTAACATCCTGAGAACCAGATTCATTTTCTATAAATTCACTTTTGTTCAGGTCATAAAAAGCGACATGTCCTTGCCCTCCATCTCCACGCACAGTATAGGTATCAGGAGTAATTGAGCCGAAACTAAACCAACCGCTTTCATCTGCCACGATAGAATGGAGAACTTCTTCACCTTTGATAAGGTCTATCTTCGCACCTGATGCCGGTGGACTCCCCCCACCAACAAAGTAAATTTCACCTTCAACCAGATTGCCTTCAAGGTAGACAGACATCCGGATCTGATGGGCACAAGCAAATAAGCTGATACACATACAAAGAAAAAATAAAATGACAGATCGAACTGTATATAAGACTGATTTATTCATAAGTATCTAACTCTTACTATTTCTGGCTATTTATCAGCTCAGGACGAATTTTCTTTAATAAATGGACAGAATACGCACATATAAAACCTTCCAGTAAAGCCACCGGAATATGCGCTACAATAACTAGAGAAGCACTGTTGAGGAAGACATCCCCAGATAAAGTCAAAGCCAGTGCAACCATGAGACTGGTCAAGAATACAGCACCAAATCCGGAGATAAATCCGACAACGTAGGAGGACCATCTGGAAAAATATGGCCGTATACACATTCCGATAATCACTGCCGGAACAGCAATATTAATCGTATTGACACCCAACACGACAATGCCACCGAAACCGAAAAAAACAGCCTGCAGTACGAGCCCTATTAGCACAACCGGGAATACTCCCCAACCAAGGAGTAATCCAATTAATCCATTAAAAATAAGATGAACACTTGATGGTCCTATTGGTATATGAATCAAAGAAGCAACAAAAAAGCAGGCAGCGAGTACGGCAGCCTGTGGAATTTTATCATCCGTCAATTGACGTAAACCAATGACAGAACCCACCAATGTGATCACAGCACCAGCAGCAAGAACAGGTACACTGAGTACCCCATCAACGATATGCAATTAATTATCCTCAACACGCTTTTATATTAATAGCTATTGATATTAATAAATCCGGGGGGATAATCATTCTGAGTGTTCCCGCCCAGATAACATATAATTGTTATCTGGTAGGATCTGACTTGTGACAACGGCCAAAATAACTCCGACGTCACTTACAGTTGCGGGTACAGTTTAGGATTTTCACCTAATTCACTTTATACCAGATAACGGGCTGGAGTCTCTCACACTGACTTCTGAAGTAATTTGACCTGTATCAATTTTACTAAAAGTCTCCCCTTATGCTATTCTTTCAAGAGTACAGATAACTATTCTGCCGTTCTTATATTTATGACCATACTGTCAGATATCCCGGTGCATAAGATCTTCCCCTGTAATTCACAGGGAAGAGATCTGTTTGTCGGAGATATTCATGGCCAATATGCTCTCCTAATCCACGCCCTGAAAGTCCTTCATTTTGATAAGTATCATGACCGGATTTTTTCCGTCGGCGATTTAACCGATCGTGGAATAGATTCACTACGCTGTCTGAAACTTGCCCGAGAAAAATGGTTTTTCCCCGTTTTAGGTAATCATGAAAGCTTTATTCTGGAAAAGTACGACAACGATATTTACAAGCAAAATGTATGGATTATGAATGGAGGAGAATGGTGGTTTTCATTATCCCGTGAAGAAAAAGCGTTAGCCCGGAATATCGTATCTTCCTGTTATAGCCTGACACTTTCAGTTACGGTCGGAAAGTTAGTTATCGGGCTGATACATGCCTCCTATCCTTTTTCCGTCTGGCCCCCCGATGAAAGAAACACCTCTGATGAATCCCTGCATGAAATGCTATGGGGACGCGATGATATTCTGAAAAACACCGGCCACCACATCAATCACACTGATCTCGTAATCTGTGGGCATACACCATTAGTGACTCCGCAACTGAAGCAAAATAAGCTATTTATAGATACCGGAGCCGCTTACAATAGCAGTAAATTTATTCCCGATCCTCGTCTGACACTCTGTGAACTTCAGGCGGAAACCATACTGATACATTCAATTAATATGCATGACGAAAAACATTACCACCTTCCGTTTAGCTAACAACAGACTGTTTTTTAACCCGGCTGACCATCTACCCGTGGTTGAGTCAGCATATGAGTTGCCATAAACAAATACAGAAGAAAGCTGAATAGCACAAACATATTATTCCCTATTAAAGTCATACTGGAAGGTAGCAACTCATAAGCTTGGGCAATATGCAAGATTTCCAGACCGAACATCAATAATATTGCCAGTCTGATAAGCCAGCTATTGGCGAGTCTTCTACCTGTATGTCTCTGACCAACTACCAGTAAAACCATCAGTATCGACAAAGATAACGCCCCCTTCATCACAGAAAATAATGATAAACCTGCATCAGGTATTCCCCATATATTCGATGTCCCAATCAAACAAAAACCAACCGCAACAAATAGGTAAACCGAATAAAGTGCCTGATAATAAAAATCCCGCCATGCCTTTTTCATATGCCAATCATTAAGGATATTTAAAATAGCAGCAGCACTGGCAAGGGAAAACCAACCACTGACCGTGCTAGAAGGCAATACAAAATCAGAAAGCAAATATAAGGCAATGACTCCAATAGCAAAATTCCTGCGCGGTGGTTTAGCAAAATGACGTTCATCTATAATTCCATACTTATCTAGTGCTAAGTTAACCACAACATTAGACATCCGACTAAAAACCGTCATATACATGACAAGAACAAGACCCAGGCAGACCTTCAGCCAAGATAGTATCACTTCAGGATGTTGAATATCCCAAAACAGACCCATAAGACTCTGAGCCCCAAGCAGCAACCATAACTGATAATAAAAAATCCGATGTCGACAGTGTTTCTTGTCCAGAACCGAGGGGGTTAAAGAGGCCAACAACATAACCAGATAGGCGATTCCAAAGAAAACGGACGGCAAAATTCCGCAATAGATATAAAACCACGAGAAAATGCGAGCAATACCCCAAACAACAATAAGTGTAAATAAACGACCAAACTGAACTTTTTCAGTGTTTGTCCAGGCAGGAAACGCTGTCAGTAAAAAACCAGAAAGGGCTGCCAGCCCGCTGCCAAACAAAAATTCGTACTGATACCAAACTAGGTTGAAACCATTAAACCCATCACGGTAAACAACATAACCAAAAATAAAATAATGTAAGCTAAGTAGCACCGTATAAATTGCAGCCACAAGAAAAAAAGGCCTGAAGCCACAGGCATAAACCGGTGAATTTTTATCCGATAATTTAAGCAGGCTAATCATTGTTTCCTCTGATCTGAAAAGCACGATTTACTACCTCTTTTTGAAGCAGATTCATAGCCGTGGTATACCAATATTCCTGCTGTCGTTCGGCTCTTGGTTTATCACACTGGTAGGTATATACCTGTCGACCCGGATTATCATCCAATACTAAGATCTGATCAGCCAACCTGACCGCTTCCATGATATCGTGAGTAATAAACAGAACCGTCAATTCCCGCTGTTCTATCTCATTAATCAGGAGAGAGTAAAGATCTTCTTTCAGGCCAATATCCAGAGCACTGAAGGGTTCATCCATCAGCAATAGCTCTGGCTTTACTGCGAATGAACGAGCCATTGCTACTCGTTGTTTCATCCCTCCACTCAGCTCATGCGGATACTTCTCAAGATCATCGTGCTCAAGACCAACTTCCATCGCCAATTCGGAAGCTATCAACTCTCTTTCCCTGTGGCAAACACCCAAAGCTTTCAGCCCCCAACCTATATTTTCTATCGTATTTTTCCAGGGCAACAGACGTGGCTCCTGAAACAATATAGCGGTAGTCATAAAGTCGTTAACAATGTCCCCCCCTTCCACTTCAATCAACCCAGAGATAAGATTCAGCAACGTTGATTTACCACAACCGGAACGACCTACAACCGCCATTACGGCTCCCTGCTGCAGTTCAATATTGATATCCTGTAATACGGTTTTTTGCTCAAAACTATGATTCAAATCTTTAATCATCAGTCGTTTAACATTATTCACGCCATCTCTCCACTCTACGCTTAATCGGTTCAAAAATGGCGTATTCCGCAATCAACAAGACAGACACAATCGCTACAATCCATGCCATTGTAGCCGCAGTATCGATATTTACCCGAGCCATGGCCAAACCCGCTCCCACACCACTGTTACTTGCCAGTAGTTCGGCCATAACCACAACTTTCCATGATGTTCCGAGAGCAGTCACCCAGGAAGGAAACAAATAAGAAAGGACATGGGGAAGATGTACATCATAAAAAGTAATCCAACGCGATGCTCCGAAGCTATGAGCCATCTGAGTTAAACTCTTATCCAGGGTTCTGGCGCCCTGAACACCAGCAATAAAAGTAATCGGCAGTGCCGTTACTGTAATAGTAAAAATAGGTGTACTATCATCAGCACCAAACCAGAGCATAGCCAGAACAATCCAGGCAATAGGTGGAATACCAATAAGTATGGTAATTAAAGGTCTTAGTGCCATAGATAATGTAACCGAAAGCCCAGCCATAATTCCTAGGAGGCTTCCAACCGTAATTGACAAGCCAAATCCTATCAATGCTCTGTAAGTCGTCACCCATAAAAACTCCAGCCCCTTACCGTGTATACACAGATCCAGCAACCGTGCCAGAGAGGTTTGCGGAGACGGAAGAATAAGATCTCCGTATAGCTGATTTCCATAATCCCAAAAAGCAAAAAAGACCAGAATACTGGCTAAAGCCCCAAATCCGCTCCACATATAATAAAAAGCAGCCCTAAGCCAACTCATCTGCCATCTATCCCTATTAATATGAGTGCTATAGAAAACACCCGTGATACGACTTCTGCTAACCCAAATAAAAACCGTCATCCGGCAGTTTCCCGCCAACAATTTCAGGATTCGATTCCGCCAGAATTGAAAAGAAGCTTTCTAACTCATGCTGAGCATCTTTCGCTCTGACTAAGTCTGAATTAGAAAAAGGGATAGACTGCTCAATAATAGGTGCTTTTAGCGGCATATAAGATTCACCAAGCCGGCCTGCGCTGGTCGGATTATTCACCACCCAATGAGTCGAACGTGCAAGCCCATTATTAAGGCGATTTGGTAAATCCGGAATCTCATCCAGTAATGCATCAGAAACCATCATCCCTGCCTGAGGGATGCGAGACGGCCCCCCCGTCACTTCTCCCCACGCATCCTGAAGATTGATAACCCGGGTCATTTTTTTAGATGACTTCATCCCTTTCAACAAAGCCGCCGTGCCGGAAGGTTCCGGTAATACCGCATGGTTGGCTCGCCCAGACAACAAAAGTTGCAACCCTTCAAACGGTGTCGCCACATAATTAAGACGATAATCTTGACCAACAACCATGCCTTTCTCTTTTGCTATGTGCTGAAAAACTAAATCAGGCATGTCCGCTTTAAAAGGCATAATAATGTCCTGACCTTTCAAATCTTCTATTCGCTTCACATGTTCATCAGCAGAAATAACATACAACAGCCCCCAAGCCATAATATTCATTAACCGGATCTTTAATCCCCGGTTATAAAGATTAGCAGCAACATAACTGGGGGTTGTTGCCAAATGCCAACGTCCACTAATAAAATTGGTTCGTAAAACATCCGGATCACGGTATACATTGAAATTCAGATTTTCTACCACTCCGGATAGCACATTTGTTTCCGCAGCATGAGCCAGAATCACCGAAGGTCCTGCTGGCGGACCATACATGGTCAGATCTTGCCGAATCGTTTTTCCTCCGGCAAAAGCGAAACCAGGAAACAGGCTACTACCAGCTACCGTTGCACCAACCAGTCCACAATCACGTAAAAACTGACGTCTTGTTTTACTCATTTCAAACTCTCCTTAAAAATTGGCTACTACGGCAACATAAATGCTGCGTTCAGGGGCTTCCGACAAAACCCGGTTACCTTCCAGTGGATATTTCGCCATTGAATCGAAATAGGATTCATCAGTCAGATTATTTACCCCGATTTTGATTCCATACCGATCAGACAACTGAGCGGATGCATAAAGATTAACCACGGTAAAATCATCCGTTTCACCCCCATCATAACCACTTCCACTGGTTGGGTCGGCATCAATGCTATCTTGGTCAGCCACATAACGAATCTGAGCACCTATATTCCAGGTTCCGCCCGTATTCAGATAATCGAAATAATCCAAAAACAGATTTGCCTCAAAGGGAGCAATATAATAGAGAGATCTATCGTCTGAAGTATTTTCTCCCCGGGTAATATCCAGAACCAGACGGGATGCCACCCTCTTCGTCAGATTAGTCTTAGCATCAATTTCAAAGCCAGACATTGTGGCATCAACATTACGCCAGATACGCGCATAGTCTGATACTCCAGTCACGGTTTGCCCTGTTGCACGATCTCGGGTAATAAAATCCTTAATATCATCGTAATAGAACCTAGTGTTAATACGCCACGCAAGATCTCTTCCCCGTGAGCGACCATACTCCACCCAATTCTGACTCGATGTTCCTACACCCGCTTCAAAGCGACGATGTTGTTCCCAACCGATTTCCGGATTACCCACAGCCCGTGCACTGGTTCCCATTGCAGACGCACTCACCCCCATATAGGAAGTAGCAGCAAAATAACGTTCTTGCGAATCTGGAGAGCGGAAGACGTTGGCTATGGATGCATAAGCACTCAAATCAGTTTGATCGGTAAAGCTCCACTCCAGTTTCCCACTGAAATGTCCCTCTTTTTGACTCAGATCAACATCCCCATAGTACGTCTGATAAAGATCAAATGCACTCATACTACCAGCACTCGGTGTATCAGTAGCTAACTCCGCCTTTGTGGCATCCGCCTCAACATATTTATAATTGATACCGAACGTTATCTGCTGCCGACCTGTAAGCGGATATTCTGCAGTTGCAGACAGAAGCCATTCATCCATCTCAACACCCGGATATTGATAAGCAGAAATACTGTCCAACCCAGCGGTTGTCGGACCACCGTAACGTTTTGCGTCATGTTCAATACGGTTATAATCTAGTGCGAGGTCTATCTCTGCTTCCGAAACATCAAGATTTGTACCCAACTTCAAACCTGACATCGTACGCTCAACTTTAGTTCTCTGACGCTTTTGCTCTTCCGTATCATTGCGCAAAGTGTAGTTATCCGCTTTTCTATCCAATCGAATAGAATACGCCTCAACATGCATATTTTTTATCGCTGACCCATTAATGTTTTCATCCCACATTAATTTGGTAACCTGACGATCCGTATCTACGGGATCCAGACCATATCCTTCTGCTACAGCTAACGAACCACTGCTATAGGACACAGCAGAAGCTTCTGGAACTTTATTATCTTTAATAATATCACGTAGATAAATCAGCTTAATATCCGTGCTTTTCCGTGGGGTCGCCCCAAGAAGCAACTGTCCAGCTTGCCGATCATAACCAAATCGAACCTCTTCACCAGAAGCTCCATCATAGCTACCAGCAGATTCATCAACAACCACTGCCCGACCATAAAGCTTACTCCCTTTAGCTCGTACATCAGCAAAAGTTTCATGTCCGTGAGTAGCGCTACTATATGACGTACCTATCAGAGTTTTCCTTGAAGTAGAATTCACAACCGTATCGATTGCCCCTTGGGGCTGATCTGCCTGAGCCTGAACTAACGGCATTTCACCACCGGGTTGATTTAAGTCATACAGAGGCATGACATCATAAGGAGCGGGTTTCGCGTGCGCAGACAGGCTAGGAATAAATTCTTCCGCCTGAACAACAGAAGCGGCAAACATCAATGCGGCCGAAACCGCAAGCGAAAATTTGCTTCTGGAAAGGTGCTTAGTCATGTTACGTCCCTTTATATACTCAATGTGTTTTTTTAATCGGAGTTGTATTGAGTAATCATGAATCCTGTCCCACATATAACCGACAAAATTAATGATAACAATTCTCATTATAATTCACAGAGTAACTGAACACGCTTGATAATAATCAAGGGACACAGTCGAGCGGTTTTAAAATTACTAATTTAATCAATAGGCTCTTTTGTATAAGTCAAAAGAGACATCTGATTTTCCATACATACTTTCGGTATCTCAATATCGGGTCGTACAGGTACGAAACCGGCACTTGTACTGAATAACTTCTGTGCTTCATCCGAAGTCAGGTAATGCGCAATTTTTCGGGCATCTTCTGAAAAACCATTTTTCAACAGCATAACCTGTGTGAGGTACAGCGCCCCTTCTTCAGGCCAGCAGACTCTGGCTTCATTATTTTTTGAGAACATGGCAAACGATAGAGGCAAGATACCAATATCGTATATTTTATCTGATACTGCACGGTTAACATCGATAGGAACACCCGAGAAATCGATACTCTCTACAAATTCTTTTCCTCTCTCACCTTTGGTCTGCATGAAGAAATGTTTTAGCAACACCGCCGGAGATGTTGAGTCATCTGTTGTCACTATCTTTCCTTTGAAACGTTCATCAAGGAGGTCATTCCAGCTACAAGGGGGGCTTTCCAGATCCTGATGATAAAGAATTACCAAAGGCATAATAAATAACGGCTTTAATACCCATGATTTATCCAGAACCTTTTTCCCTTGTAATTCCCGGCTAATTTCATATTGATAATCATGTTCAAACGCACTACTGTTAACAATCACGTCTTTATTCCAGTGATATTCTGGTCTGAGAGTAATCAAAACATCAGGTAATTCTTCATATTCTTGATTTTTTATTTTATCTAAATAATCCAAATCATCCATAGAACATTTTTTCGTTGAATTAAACACTTCGGAATCAGGACAAATTTCTTTTGCTTTTGTCATTATACTTCTGGAAATATTGACTGGCATAGAAATATAAATCTGGTTATTTTTCATATTGTTCACCCATGTTTTCTTTTAATAATTCTAATGTTTCTTCAGTCAGACTATTCCCGTTTCTCAGCCTTTCTCTGAATTCTTCAATAATTTTATCCATCTTAAGAAAGTAGTTCAGATGCTCCCTTTCAATCGCATCTGATATAATGAGTTTCGACATAGAACCATTTTTCATTATCACTCTCTTTTGAGCAGTTATGATAAGATTCGGGTCATGAGAAGCTATCAGAACCATTTTTCCTTCTGATGCAAGGATCTCAATCCCTTTTGTTTTATTAATACCCGCATTCTCTATCTCATCGACCAGAACAATAGGCGCATTACTTATCAACGCCGTATCTGCGATCATAAGAGCCCGTGATTGACCACCACTGAGCGAGGTAAGGTTAGAAGAAGCACTCAGAGGCTCTCCAGCTAAACTATTAGCCATATCAAGTACTCTTTGGGTAATTTTCGTATCTTTTATCCCCCTGCTTTTAGCATGCAAACAAATAAAACTTCCTACATCTAAATCCATCATAAAATGCATATTTTGTGAAAGAGAAGCAGTTATTGGCATATCCAGAGAATCAATTTCAGAACCATTAATAAGAACTTTTCTTCCTGAAGGAGAATCTCCGTTTGCCAGCTGTTCAAGATCAGAAAGAAGTAGACTTTTACCCGAACCTGTCGGACCAGCCAAAATAATAACATCACCTTTTTTGATAACTAATTCGTCCACGGACTCTTTGTTACCATGTTTATCTCTTCCGGATATGATCTTAATTTCTTCTATATTCATACTTCAATCACATCCATTTTAATTACATTTCCCATTTGATATTCCAGACCAATTCTAGTTTCACCTTCACAATAAGAACAAACGGCAGAAGGCATATCATGTCGTAGTTCCATACCATTAAGAGACTGGGTCGTATTTGCTTTCAGCACTAATCTTTTTAGATTTAATGCCCCCATTCCGGTCAATCCATTCAGTTCGATTGCTTTTGCGGTTGGGTTTACTTCTAATACATTACTTCTGAAAACTTCTCTTTCAGCCTGAGAAACCATATCCCCTTTAGTGATGACCACCACATCTGCTGTTGTCAGCATAGGACCAATTTTCTGTGGGGTATCTATACCACTAACACAATCGACAACAGCGATCGCCAAACAATTCTTTATTGCCGGAGCACAACGATGACAGAGTCCAGCGGTTTCAACCAAAGTAATATCGGCACTATTAAGCCGTCCAAAACGAAAAATTTCTTCTGCATTCACAGCACCATAGTGATCTGGACAGACATAGTCACTGATACCTACAACAACGGGAATATCTAATTTTTCCTTAAACAGTTGGCCATCAGATGTTTGATGACAATCAATTTTCCCAACAGCCACCCGAATATGATCCTGTTTCAGAAGTTTAATCAAGTGAATCAGTACCAGTGTTTTTCCAGACGATGGCGGCCCTGCAATTGTTATAAATTTCATATTGATTGGTTAGCCTCTTATGATTGCTCTTATTGATAATTAAGCCACACTCTGTTGTTCTCAGAATGCTGTGATATTGATAATTATTACCGATGAGGTGCTGAGAAAGGCTTGATTATTATCAATGACATCCGTACGCATGATCTCTGTAGCACTTCCATGCATTAGCGACAACTTAAATACAAATCGTAATAATTCTGCAATTTAATTTAGTTACAACTTGATCAATATTTATTCAGGAGAATATTACAATGAAGCGCTTGATCCCTCTGGCTTTTGCCTCACTAGTAACAATAAACACAGCCCACGCTGAATTTTCGTTGGATAGCCGTTACACCGATAATGACCATGATTTAATAGCAGATATTCCGACTGATGCTTCTAAATTAGTTGATCCAGATACACTAGTTTTTGCCTATACTCCCGTCGAAGATCCTGCTGTTTATGCCGATGTGTGGTCAGATTTTCTTGCTCATATGGAAAAAGTAACCGGTAAAAAAGTAAAATTCTTTCCGGTTCAGTCAAACGCTGCTCAAATTGAAGCTATGCGTGCCGGTCGCCTGCATGTTGCCGGATTCAATACAGGTTCGAATCCTCTTGCCGTTGCTTGTGCCGGTTTCCGTCCTTTCACCATGATGGCGGCAAAAGATGGCTCATTCGGTTATGAAATGGAGATAATTACTTACCCTGGCTCAGGAATTCATTCACCAAACGATCTCAAGGGTAAAAAACTGGCGTTTACCTCTCAGACATCTAATTCTGGTTTCAAAGCCCCTTCTGCCATCTTAAGAGCTGATTTTAATTTGCTTCCAGAACGAGATTTTGAACCAACATTTTCAGGAAAGCACGATAATTCAGTACTCGGCGTTGCAAATAAAGATTATCCTGCTGCTGCTGTTGCTAACTCGGTAATGAACCGAATGATTGCTCGTGATGTCGTTAAGTCAAGTCAAATCAAGTCTATCTATAAATCTCAGACATTCCCAACAACCGGTTATGGTGTGGCTTACAACCTTAAACCCGAACTTCAGGAAAAAATTAAAGAAGCATTTTTTTCTTACCAATGGGAAGGCAGTAAATTACAACAGGAATTTAAAACTGAAGGCCAGTTCCTGCCAATCTCATTCAAAGAGCACTGGGATGTCATCCGTAAAATTGATGCTGCGAACGGCGTATCATACAGCTGTAAATAGGAAAACGAGTGCTTAGAATTGAACATTTAAAAAAGCGTTATAAAACGGGGCCTTGGGTACTAAAAGAGATCAGTTTTTCAGTACCTGAAGGCCAGATTGTCGGACTTATCGGTCCAAGTGGGGCCGGTAAATCAACTCTGATCCGGTGTATAAACCGCTTAATCGATCCATCTGAGGGAGATATCTATCTGGAAAATATCCACCTTAGTCATCTATCTTCAGGGCAAATCCGAGCCCAACGACGCCATATAGGAATGATATTCCAAGAATATGCTCTGGTTGAGCGTCTTAGTGTTATGGAAAATGTCTTATCTGGACGACTTGGCTATCTTCCTTTCTGGAGAACTTTTCTACGCCGTTATCCAGAAAAAGATATCAACAATGCTTTTGAATATCTCAACCGGGTCAGTCTAACAGATCATGCTAACAAACGTGCTGATGAACTTTCCGGCGGACAACGCCAGCGTGTTGGAATTGCCAGAGCTTTAGCCCAAGATCCCCGATTACTGTTAATTGATGAACCAACAGCCAGCTTAGACCCCAAAACATCCCGACAAATTATGCGTCTTATACAGTCCATCTGCCGTGAAAAAGGTCTGCCGGCTATCGTCAATATTCATGATGTCCCTTTAGCAACACAATTCATGGATCGCATTATTGGTCTTCAGGGAGGAGAACTGGTATTCGACGGCAAACCAGATGAGCTGAACGAAGAAGTATTAACGAAAATTTACGGTGATGAAGATTGGCTGGCAGTGAAACATAATGATGATAGTGAGGATAATACCTAATGCAAATTTGGCAACGACCTCATTACCTCGTACCGGATAAACGCTGGCGCCTCTTTCTGTGGCTGCTATTTTTACTCTATTTATCTATTGGTGTAAGTAGTATCGATGTCAATTGGAACCGAGTCTATGAAGGTCTAGAACGTGGTTTACGTTTCCTCGAAGGATTTATCAGGCCGGATTTCACCACCAGAGCCAATGACATTTACGCAGGTATTCTAGAAAGCCTGACCATAACAGTAACGTCTACAGTAGCTGGCATCCTGCTATCACTCCCTTTTGGGATGGGAGCTGCCCGAAATATAGCCCCAAAACCGGTCTACCTGTTCTGTCGGGCGTTTATTGCCGTATCTCGTTCCATGCAGGAGATTATCGTCGCCATATTTCTTGTCGCTCTATTTGGGTTCGGATCTTTTGCCGGATTTCTGACTCTAACTTATGCAACTATTGGTTTTCTGGGTAAATTACTGGCCGAGGAGATCGAAGGCATTGATAAAAAACAGCTGGAAGCAATCATATCTACCGGTGCGTCTTGGCTGCAAAGAGTTCATATTGCTATCTGGCCCCAAGTCATGCCACGCATGATAGGACTGTCATTTTATCGGTTTGATATCAATTTCCGTGAATCGGCCGTCATTGGTATTGTAGGAGCCGGGGGCATAGGTGCAACATTAAATACAGCGATTGATCGCTATGAATACGACTCAGCCGGTGCTGTATTATTAATAATTATCCTAATTGTTATGGCATGTGAGTATCTTTCAGGATGGATTAGAAAATGGGTCAGTTAGATCAAAATCAACTATGGCACAGTAGGATTAACCGTAAGGCTTGGATAGTATGGGGAGGATGGTTTATAACCATTCTAATCACCACTTATTGCTGGACAGTTATGACCGAAGAAACTATGTGGGTCTTTGTTTATGATGCTCCGATTCAGGCTGCTGATTTACTCAGCAGGATGTTCCCTCCTAACTGGTTCTATATCAATAAACTCTACAAAGCATTATGGGATACGCTGAATATTGCAACACTAGGCACCCTTCTCGGTATTATTTTGGCTTTTCCCATTGCTTTTCTGGCCGCCAGAAATACCACACCATCAACTTTATTTATCCGCCCTGTTGCTCTTTTCATCATTGCTGCTTCACGGTCAATCAATTCACTGATTTGGGCATTACTACTTGTAGCAATTCTGGGGCCAGGCGTACTTGCCGGTATCATTGCAATAGGACTTCGCTCAATTGGATTTGTCGCGAAACTACTCTACGAAAGCATTGAAGAGATCAACCGTACAAGCGTTGAAGCAATAGAATCCACCGGTGCATCACGATTTCAGGTTATTAATTATGCGATTATTCCCCAGATTCTACCAACATTCTTAGGCATTGCTATTTTTCGCTGGGATGTCAATATTCGAGAGTCAACAATATTGGGTCTGGTAGGCGCTGGCGGTATCGGACTATTTTTGTCATCTTCCCTCAACATACTAGCTTGGCCACAAGTAACATTGATCATTTTGGTTATCCTATTAACAGTGATCATTTCTGAACTGTTATCCGCCAAAGTGAGAAGCCTGTTAATATAGACCTATTACTATGATTTTCCCGTAAATCGCTTAACGGGAAAATCATCTATCGTTACCTGGCTTTCTCGCCAAGCGGAGACCCTAAATCCAGCCAAGCAAAAGCCACCACACATAATCCAGCGGAAAAAGAAAAAATACAGTTATCGCAGTGAGCGGTAGAGTTACTTTAACCAGATTGATCAGTTTTTCCTGAGACAACTGCATGGCGACAACAAGAGGAGCCACCTGATAAGGAAAAATTGCCGTTGAAAATCCCAATACCTGAGTCATCAATACAGATGCTGTCGGTAAACCCGTCGCCTGTGCAAATTCAGAGGCAAGCGGCGAAAGAACAGCCGGTACACCCGGAATAGTCGTAACCAGCCCGGTAATGACTGACGTAAGAGAAAGAGCCATAAAACTGAGGAACGAACCAGAGGATGAGGATGGCAGAAGTTGACTAAACACTTCCCCCATATAACTACCGATACCGGATTCATTAACCAACATCCCCAGACCAAGTGCAGCGGAAACAAAAACTACCGTGCCAAAATCAACTGAGCCATTAAAAGACTTTGGTGCGACAACGCCTATCCCAGGCAAAAGCAGAATGATTGCCGCCACCAGACCAATCCATGCGGGATTAACTCCGTGAATACTGTCAGTTACCCAAAATAGAAGTGTTATACCAAGCAAAATTGCCAGCCTCTTCTGCAATTTCGGGTCAACGTTTGTCTCGGTATCTTCCGCAGAAGCGTGTGATCCGACCGCAATTTCATCCGGGAACATTTTCAGAACCAATACAACAATAAAAAAAGATTTAAGCACTCCAAGTACAGGAAAATGCAACAACAAATAATCTGTATAACTAAACTGAACGTCATAGAGTGTTTCACTTGCACCGGCAAGTATCATATTCGGTATATTAGCAGGCAATACCGCAAAACTCGGCAGATTACAGGAAAGAGCCAAAGCGACCGCAATACCGATACGACCATTAGCCCCTCTTTTAAATCCAACTTGCTCCCCTAACGCCATACCAATTGGAAGTAAAACGACTGCCCTTCCAACCGAAGATGGCATCACAAAGCCTAGTAAGGCAGCGCTGATCACCAGACCACCAATAAGTTTGGTATAACTTCCCGTCAGGTGAGGAGCGATCACTGACGCCATTCTTTTACCAAGACCAGTAGAAGAAATCGCAGATCCAATAACAAATCCGGATGTAATCAGCCAGACAGCCGTTGAACCAAAGCCTGAAAAAAGCAACGTGGGTTCTATCAATCTAAAAATCGCCGTCAAAGCGAAAAAAATAAGCCCGGCCAGAAAAGGGGGGACTAAACCAGTGCTCCAAAAAACAAGCGTGATCAACACCACTGCTGCACTATGTGAAAATTGAGCACTTTGCCCTGAGAAAGGGACAAAAGCAACAAAAGTAGCCACCACAATCGCAACAATAAGCACACTCTGTTTTATACTAAACCTAAATCCGGTTGCCATATTACTTCCTTACCTTACCTGAATAAATCTACCTGGCTGCCTAAGTGTAGTTCACCACCCCATATGGTGTCAGATGATAACCATTAACAGAGAGTAATGTTTCTAAATCAGAATCATGAGAGAAAATAACAAATGCACAATTACTCACCTGTTGTACTTCTTCAATACAACTAACTATCTCATTTCTAATCATACAATCCAACGCTGATGTGGGTTCATCAGCCACAATAACACTAGGTTCAAATAACAACGCCCGGACTAATAGTAATCGTTGCAACTCGCCACCACTTAAACTATCCGGCTTACGTGCCAAAAAATCATCACTATACTCCAGATGGACTTTATTTAACCAAAAATCCATTTTCTCTCTAACGACAGGTTTTCGGCTAAGCTTCATGGGTTCAGCTAAAATATCAAAAAGAGAATAATGAGCTGCACACGCCATAGACGGAAACTGGGATAAATAAAAACATTTTCCTTTTCGGGTTAAGATGCAATCATCCGGTTCCTTTAGCCATCCAGATAAAATCTTTGCTAACGTTGACTTTCCAGAACCACTTTTTCCGTAGATTAAAAGCCGATCCCCTTGTTTTATGTTGAGAGAAAAATCATGAAACAACTCTCGATTATGATAACTAATATTTAAGTTTTCTACAGAAAGAATCACTTCAGAAAAAGAGTGACCGCGTCTTTCATACCGTTCCAACCTAGATGATTTTTCATTATTCACCTGCAAAAAATCACCTGATGAAATAACACCAGAAGAGATATAGACAACGGTATCAGCTAAACTGTTAGCAAACTTAGAATCATGAGTAACTAAAATAAGAGTCGTATCTTTTTTTATTTTCCTGAGAGTCTGGGTGATCACCGATTTAGTATATTCATCAAGTGATGCCGTTGGCTCATCCAGAAGCAACAATTTGGGTTTACCAATCAGAACTAAAGCTAATAAGACTCTCTGAATCTCACCACCACTAAGGTTTTTCGAGTAACGGAATAATATATCTTTAGAAATATCAAGAGATAACATAAGTTCGGAAATAGATTCTGAGATAAAATCAGTTTTATGCTTAGAGTCCTTGTTCAGCAGAATTATCGCTTCCTGGAGGTGCTGTTCCACCGTCATATGTGGATTAAGGTTGTCACCAAGACCTTGCGGCAACCAGCCTACATGAGGATCATGTTTCTTATGTTCAGGGACCTTGCCAAATACTCTTATTTCCCCCGTGTAGTCATTCTCTTCCACACCGGCTATCATATTTAGTAACGTTGTCTTTCCTGAACCACTTTTGCCTAAAATAGCCACGCATTCAGAAACTGCTACCGATAGATTAATCTGCTTCAAAATAGGGGAACCATCTTTACTCAGACTAAAGTTTTTTATCTCAACGGCAGGAATGCACATTTCCTCTATCTGATTATTATTCATAATCTGCATACCCCATAATTTCAGGAAAATAAAGTTCAAGCATAGTTAATTTTTCGTTCTACCAGAATAAGTCAGCAAAATAACCAGCATACTGATACCAACTACTGGACCACAAATCAGCCACCAAAAAACCTGATGATGTATCTGCTGTTGTGCTTCCATCAGCAGAGTTCCCCAAGTCAAGAGCCTTGGATCGGTTAATCCAAGAAAAGAGAGACCCGCTACTATAATTACTGAATGTCGGGCATTTTGTAAAAAAAGCATCAGGATAACAGGCTGCAATGGCGGGAAAATATAATTAATTAAGAGATAAAACCTGCTTGCACCAAAACTCATACAGGTTAATATTGCATCACTCTGCTTGATTTTATAAAGTGATGCTTTAAGAACTTTATAATCATCAGCCCAGTTCAAAAAACTGATCAGTAACACTGTCGATATAAAACTTGTTTCTAATATTCCGGAAAATACAATTAGTATGAGCAAAGAAGGAAGCAAAAGAAAAATATCAATAAATTTTGATATAATACGATCAATCCAACCTCCGGACCAAACACTGGTAACGGACAGAATTAATCCAATTATAACAGGTAAAATACCACACATAAGAGATATTAATAGCGTATAAGGTAATGCTGAAAGCAACTTGAATAACACATCTTGCCCCATCGCATCTGTACCTAAAAAATGTAAATAGGATGGAGCACTTAGAACATCCGTAGACATTGAAATATCAGGCCAACCTGAGAAATACAAGAAAAAAGATAAAAAAGCTAAAAATATCAATACTTTCATGGGAAAATTCATTACTATCCCCTTTCCGACATTTTTGCACTAATTATATCTATCACTGTATTCAACAATAAAATAACACATCCAATTACAAATAATGTGCCTTGCACTAAGGCATAGTCTCTATTATTAATAGCTTCAATAAGAATCCCTCCAGTTCCAGGATAAGAGAAAACAATCTCAACAAAAATCGTTGATGTAATAACACCAGGAATAGTTGAACTTAATCTTGATAATATTTCAGGCAATGCACTTGGAAAAATCCAATATCGGATAAGATGAAAGCCTTTAATACCTCTCTGTATAGCAAAAAAAACGAACGGCCTATTTTTTATCTGTATCGACAAACCATAGCTTAAATAAAAATATCTGAAACTACCAAGAACAACCAAACTAAGAACAGGTAATATTGCATGATGGATAATGTCAATAACATCAATAGTTCCATCAATCCGAGCTAATAAACTCATTGCCCCACCATCACTTGGGAACCACTGCAAATAAAAACCAAAATAACTAAGTAATAGTAAAGCGATGACATAACCGGGAATGCTACTTAAAATAGTAACTAGCATATATATTGTTCTAGACATATGCCGTTCACTCTTTAATCCTATATAAATGCCAGAAAGAGAACCAATAATTATTGATATAGGTAAAGAAATAACAACAAGTAATAAACTCCAAAACAAGGATGAAGCTATAATCGACGTTACTGACGCCGAATGGATATAAGAATATCCCAAATCTCCTGAAAGTACTTTTTTAGCCCAGGAAATAAACTGATCGAATATCGAATATTGCAAACCAAGTCTATTCAACATGCTACTATAAGCATCTTGATTCATTTCAAGGCCTACATCAGTGTTAAATAGAATATCTACTTGATTACCAGGAAGAAGCCTTATTAAGACAAAACAAAAAATCAACAATAAAAACAAAGCTATTATATTATCAAAGATAAGCACAATAGTTTTTTTATTTTTTTTAACTTCAGACATAAATTATTTTTTCAGAAACAATGCCAGCTTATTAAAAATCATAGGAATACCTGTAGCTATTCCACCTTCCGTATAATTAACAGAAATACCTTTTCTTACAGCACTATAGTTATAGGGGTTGACCAACGGATAAGAAGGTAGATCTTCATTATATATCTGTTCAGCCTTAAGCATAAGTTTATTACTGGCTTTTTTATCATCAGAAAATCTTAATTTTTCAAGAATACTATTTAAATCCGGATTTGAATAATAATGATCACCGGTTTTTTGCTTGCCATGTAGCATAATTCTGAAACGATCATAATCACCCTGATGGCTCTGAGTTAATAAAGCCAGATCAAACTCATTTTTGCTTAACCTCTCTTGTAAAGACGCATCCGGCATCAATTTCAGGCTAACAGGGAAACCAATATCATTCAAATTCTTAGATACGATTTTGCTCAATAATTCAGCTTGTGTTGATGCGACTAGAGACAAAGAAATCAGCGTATTATTTTTATCGTACCAATGATCATCTTCTTTTTTATGCAGACCAGCATCTATCAATAATTTTGTTGCTTGTTCCAGATTAAAAGCATATTCATTTAGTCCATCAATGTTTCCTGTTGGATAAAATCCAGGACGAGCTACTTCAGCATGTCCCTCGTAAGCTAAATCGACTAATAATTTTTTATCCATTGAATAAGCAAGTGCTTGCCTAAACTTTTTATTACTTAACAAACCAGAATGATTGAATAATATCCGATACGGGTGATTAGAAAGCGAACTTATAACATCCACATTGTTACTATTAAACTTATCTATGTAACCATAAGGAATGTTTATTATATCAATATCTCCTTTTTTAATCGCATTCACCGCTGATTGCATGGATAATTTAGTAATTATAATGTCTTTGTATATTGATTTTCCCATGTACCAATCATCGTTTCTTTCCAGATGATAAATACCTTGATTTTTATTATATAGTTTAACTTTATATGGTCCACTACCAACTAGATTCGCATGATCCTTTATATACACAGGATCACCAATATGATCATACACATGCTTAGGAAGAATAGGAAGCACCCCTGCGACTCTTTCCATGAAGAATGCATCGACTTCTTTAGTACAAATATCAAGGGTGCCATTTTTATTTGATATATGGCTGATGTTAGTCAAATCTGCAAACTGATAAAAATGTTTCTGCATATAGTGAAAGGTGAATACCACATCTTCTCCTGTCACTTTCTTACCATCATGCCATTTTGCATCATGATTCATCGACAACTGATAGCAATGCTTATCAGATAGCTGATTCCATTCGGTAGCAAGCATAGGGACCAGATTTCCTTCGGTATTTTTCCAGACGAGTGTGTCGTATATAAAACTGGTGTAGACATAACCCGGCCCCTTCGGACTATGAAGATAAGGGGCCAAATACCCCCAGTCGCCCTTTTCATCTGCAATGATTAAACGTTCATTATCGGTAACCGGTTTGGCCTGTAAAACAGAACTTACAAGAGCGATGCCTAGCATAAACCAATATTTCATCATTTCTTTTACCTGCTAATATTTCCAACATAGATTAAACATTCCCATGGAATATTTTCTTCATTAATTAATGACTTACTCATCTCCAGTGTTGTCGATATCACTTGCTGTTTATCTTTAAATCCGGCATGCAACACGATTGATAACTGTGTGTCTGCCGGGTAAATATTCAATAATTTATCAATTAACTGATTTAAATTCAGTCGCATGGTAAAAAGCACCAGAACATCCGACGGAGGTGTATGCATCTGATCCAGAACTTTAATGCTGGTCAGCATTAAAGTATTTACCCCTTTTCCCAATACAGACTGACCAATAACTCCATTTGCTGCATTAAAGCTGGATATTCCCGGTATGATGACAGGCTCAAGGTCAGAAAACTCCTTTAAATACCCGACTTGTGGCCCAAACATAAGCGGATCACCAAATTCAACCAGTACAACATTCAATCCCTGCTCAACCGCAGCGCGGATGAGCAGCCGATACTCATTTTCCAGAGCCAGAATCTCTTCTTCCGAATTATTGTCATGCCGGGCAAGTTCAGTAAAAAGACCATGTCCTGCATCCAGAATACGAGCGTTTTCTGGCACATATTCTTTTATTTGTTCAACAACAAATGACATAGCGATCAGTACATCGGCCTGTTTAATCGTATTCACCGCCCGCAGAGTCATGTTATCTGCATCTCCAATACCTGCGCTGACCAGAAAAAACTGCCCCTTAGCATTTATCTGTACATTTGTCTGACTCACTTTTCACCTCGTAAAGATAGCAATAATATAACACAGAAATAAAATGATACTTATTATCATTTGTGGGATTTTATAGTATTCTGTTTCCTCTAAAGAGGGTTTAACAGTAAACGATATGTTCAGGAATACTGAAAAGTCATGAGTAATTTAAAAGCGATGCGCACCCTGCTAGCCATCAGAGATTATGGTAGCCTGACCATGGCTGCAGAATATTTAGATGAGCCAAAATCAACTCTCAGCAGGAGAATCTGTATTCTTGAGTCAGAACTGGATGCACGTTTAACCTGCCAGACAGGACGCCGTTTATCTCTGACTCAGGCAGGTCTGTGCTACGCCGATGTATGCGAACAGATATTACAGCTCGACAGTGACGGGCGAGAAGCCGTCCGAACCTTAAAATCAGAGTTATCTGGCCATGTAAGCGTTGGACTCGCAACAGAGCTATCCCGTGGCTGGTCAACTGAATCCTTGCACCGGTTTGCAAATAAACACCCGGGTATTGAGCTTGAAATTCAAATCATGGAATGCTCAAATCTGGCTTCAGATGCCCCTGTAGACTTGTGGCTGAGCTGCTGCAACCGAAATGAGAAAGGCGTTAAATCCATTAAACTCGGCATATGGCAACAAGCGCTTTATGCTTCAGTTACCGATGAACAATCATTCAACTTTGATAAACTAGAAGAACAACACTGGATTTGTGGCCAGGAACAAGGTACCTCTATTTTCCTACACTCAGAAACGGAACAAGCAACACTTATTCCAAAACACAAAACACTGATTAGCTCATTGCATATGCGAGCGGATGCTATTTCACAGGGGTTTGGTATCGGTTTGCTTCCCCGCTGGATCGCTGAATGTAAAAAACATGGGATAAAACGCTATCAAAGAGTTTTTCCAGAGTTCAGTGGTCAAGATGTCGAACTTTGGCTGCATTATAAAGTAGAAAAAGAATCCCTTTTTACCACCACCCTGCGCCAGTGGCTGCTCTCAGATATCCCAGTCAGATGGAAATAGACTCAGGACAGTGAGGATTGTTGTATAAAATGGAACAAATTGTCTCGTTATCATACATATAAAAGACTGATGTAAAGAAGTACCATCCCCCCTCAATGATAATCATTCGCATTCTTATTGAGGAAAGTATGATCAACTTAAACAAATATCCATTAAGTAAAATAGCCCTTGCAGTCTGTTTTACTATCTCTACTGCACCCTATGCACACAGCTCTGATGATGTAAAAACACCTGACGCATTAGGGACTACCGATGCTGAAACGAATTCTGAAATAACTGATGCAGAAACAATCGTAGTGACAGGGGCAGCAACCAATGATACTTCACTGACTGCTCTGGATCAGGAACAAATACAACTCATGCAGACACAAGATACAGCGGATCTCTTCCGTAACCAAACATCGGTGTCTGTTGGTGGTGGCTCACGTCAGGCTCAAAGAATCTATGTTCGCGGTATTGAGTCCAGTAACCTGAACGTAACGATCGATGGTGCTAAGCAAGGCCGTAACTTATTCCAGCATAGAGGTAATATTTCTGGCATTGATGCAGGACTTCTAAAATCCGTCGAAGTTTCTACCTTGCCAAGTTCAGATCAAGGTGCCGGTTCTCTCGGCGGAAGTATCAAGTACCAGACCGTTGATGCACAGGATTTACTTTCAGCAGATAAGCATATTGGAGCCAAAATAAAAACCGGTTACGGTAGTGTCGATAATTCGGAAAATGGTTCCGTCAGCCTATACGCCGCCGGAGAAAAAGTAGGGATTCTGGCACATGTTGCGACAGAAAATTTTGAAAACTATAAAACGGGTGATGGGACTGAAATCAAAGGCTCTGCGGGTCAGGATCGAGAGTATTTTTTAAAGATCAGTGCATTGGACCTCAACAACCATGATATTAGTCTGTCTTTAGAACAGAATAAAAACAGCGGATTATATCGCTACGGAGGTGGTGACACTGCTTATGATGCCGATGCAACATTGGTTTATCAAATCAGTGAAAGAAATACCATCACCATGAATCACGCATATTCTTCACCCAAAAACTCACTGGTGAATATTAAAGATACCCTTTACTACAATAAAAGCACTCTTGAAAATCAGACTTCTGATACTCTGGTAAAAAGTGAGTCGATCGGGGGAGATATCAAAAACCTCTCAAGGTTCCACATTAAAAACACCCAACACGACTTATCCTATGGCATTGATTATTATGTTGAAAGCGGTAAGACTTATACCGATGGCAGCCAAACCGGTATAGACAGTCAATCGAATAATCTAGGATTATTTATTCAGGAAAGAATGAACTGGGGTAAGGCCAAATTCGCACTTGGAACTCGTTTCGACAGCTATAATACTGATTATGGCACAACAACTTTTGACGGAACAGAATGGTCTCCGAGTATGAGCTTCAATTATGAATTGCTCTCAGGATTCAATGCGTTTGCCGGCTACGGGGAATCGGTGCGCAGTACCGGAGTCATTCCGATTCAGTGGTTATCCAGCATTACCGGAACACCAACCTTTAATACCCAGACAGGTAAAAACAGTTACAACAAAGCGTTTAAACCTGAGACATCACAACGGACAGAATACGGAATAGACTACAAAGTACCTTATCATTCTGATTACGTTGAGTTGTTCAGAATCAAACTAACCGCATTTGACACCGAGATTAAAAACCTAATCCAGCAAATTGGTGGTTCCCAAGGAGCAGCTGTAACCGGTTTCTATAATGACGATCCTATCACCAGCAAAGGTTATGAAGCCAATATTCAGCTAGCCAGAGGCCAACTTGCTTCATCCATCAGCTTTACTCATGCTAAAACTGTTGATCAAGACGGCAATCGTATTACGGTAACCCGCCGTATCGGTGCTTCCACTGGTGATCAGTATGTCTGGAATACCCAGTGGTCAAGCACCAATGACACGATAAAACTTGGGTACACATTCAAATACGTAGACAGTCTGCATGCGGACGAAATTGATCGTGACAGCTACGCCGTCCACGATATGAATGCCGCCTGGAATCCTGTTCAGTTTGATGGCCTGACCTTGTCTCTGTCTATTTTTAACCTCTTTAATGAGAATTATGCTGACCAGACCAGTATCGGAGAAGATGGAACAGCAGTCTATGAACCAGGACGAGACTTCAGACTTTCTGTCGCTTATAAATTCTGACAAGAACTAAAACCAATAGAAGAACCACCGTTTATGTTTAAGCGAAGGAGAACACACCTTCGCTTAAACATACTTAAATAAACACACCGAATCATATTATAAAATAAAAACCTACCTAATGTATAAATAAAATCTGAAACATTATCATTACTATTAGCTATGTAAAGTTATAGCGCCTTTTTGTAAATATATGTAATTCCCATTTATTAAGTACACTTCCGATAATATATTTATAATATAGCAGCATACATCAGGAAAATCTTATGTTTAAGCCAATGGAAAAATCATGGTTAAGTCCTTTTTTATTAATAACTTATATATCCACATCTGTCACGGGAATATTTATGTTATTTCACATAAAATTTCCGGGGTTGTACCCTGTTCATGAATGGGGTGGTCTTCTGTTCGTCGCAGCAGGTATATTCCATGTAATAATAAACTGGAAAATGCTTGTTTCCTATTTTAATAAGGATAAGTTAAAACGAAATGCAATTGTAGGTACTGTTATCGGATTATGTCTTATAGCTATAATTGCGGTAGCCATTCCATCAAATAAGCATTCCGGACGAGGAGTCCACGCCAGCGCAGAAAGTGCGCTCCAGATTAATATACCAACAGAAAATACATGATTTAATTGAGGTATTAATACCTGAGTAGCCTTCCGGTGCAAACACCACCGGAAGGTTTTTTTACATCTAAGCGATTTTACGACGCATATACAAATAATACAGTACGGGGATCACTACCAGCGTCAGTAATGTGGAAGCAAACAGACCGAATACCAGACTGATTGCCAATCCGTTAAAAATAGGATCGTCCAAAATAAACATCGCACCAATCATCGCAGCCAGTGCCGTCAGAATAATGGGCTTAGCTCTGACTACTCCACTGTTTACCACAGCATCCGCCAGTTCAACCCCCTGCTCCAGTTGCTGGTTCACAAAATCAACCAGCAAGATAGAGTTACGCACAATGATCCCAGCCAGAGCAATCATCCCTATCATAGAAGTCGCCGTGAACGGTGCGCCTAATAGGGCATGTCCGGGCATAACCCCGACTAAGGTCAGCGGGATCGGTGCCATAATGATCAGCGGCACACTGTAAGAGTTAAAATTCATCACCACCAGCAGATAAATAAGGATAATACCAACCGAATACGCAATACCCATATCTCGGAAGGTCTCATAAGTTACCTTCCATTCCCCATCCCATTTCAGAGCAACATGCGACAGGCCATCCGGCTGGCTGACAAGAAATTGGTCCCATTGCGGATAGTCATGACTCAGCTTAGCGGAAATATCAGCCATACCATAAAGCGGACTGTCTAGATCGCCTGCCATATCTGCCGTAACCATAATCATCGGACGCATATTTTTATGCATGATACTGTGTGGCTGTGCTCCTGAACGGATCTGTACCAGCTCACTCAACGGAATACGGGAGCCGCCAGAGGCAGGAATACTCATACTGAGGATCCCTTGTAAGTTCACTTTTTCTCCATCCTGAACACGTAACCGAATTGGCTCAGCATATTTCCGTCCCGGAGCCCGCAGATAAGACACATCCGAGCCACTGATAGCAGCAGCAATAGTCTGACGTATCGTCGCTTCGGATATACCAGCCTTGGACGCCCGGGCACGATCAATAGTTACAGTCCAGCGTTCCTGTGTAGCCGGAACATCGACATCAATGTCCACAATGTCAGCCGTAGCTCTGAACGCATTCTGAACCTGCATAGCGGCATCTTCCCGCATACTTTGAGACGGACCATAGACTTCAGCCAGTATCGGAGACCAGACTGGAGGACCCGGTGGAATTTCAACTACTTTTAATACACCTCCGGCTTTTTCAGCAATAGGAGTCAATCGTTCTCGTGCTTCACGCGCAATATCATGACTGGCTCGGTCTCGTTCATGCTTACCCAGCAGATTCACCTGCAAATCTCCCAGTTCCTGAGACTGGCGTGTAAAATAATGACGAACCAGCCCGTTGAAATTCATAGGAGCAGAAGTACCCGCATAAAGTTGCACCGAAGTCACCTCCGGCAAGCTCTCCACTTCAGTTGCCAGATTATGAAGCACTATCTGGGTTTGCTCTACCGGAGTTCCTTCCGGCATATCCAGCATTACCTGAAATTCCGATTTATTATCAAACGGCAGCATCTTAAGAACAACCAGTTCCACCATAGGCAAAGCAAGCGCACCAAGTAGAGCTATCCCCACGACGAGACTGAGCAGACGGCGGGATGATTTGGCTTTACTGCCGGTCAGAAACATACTTAAAAACTGGCGGAATTTTCCTGCCTTACCATCCGGATCATGAGTTGCATGGGATGACGATTTGAGCAGGTGCATTGCCAGCCAGGGAGTCACGACAAACGCAACAGCCAGAGAAATAAGCATTCCGGTACTGGCATTAATCGGAATAGGACTCATATAAGGCCCCATCATACCCGTCACAAATGCCATCGGCAGTAAGGCCGCAATAACGGTAAAAGTAGCCAGAATAGTCGGCCCGCCCACCTCATCAACAGCCTGGGGAATGGCTTCTTTCCAGTTGCTCCCCCCCTTCTGATGCCGGTGAATATTTTCTACCACCACAATCGCATCATCCACCAGAATTCCGATGGAAAATATAAGTGCAAACAATGAGATACGATTCAGGGTAAAGCCCCACACCCAGGAAGCAAACAGAGTGATCGCCAGTGTCAGCAGAATCGCACCACCAACAACAATGGCCTCACGCCATCCCATACTAAAGATAACCAGGATCACAACAGCCGTAGTGGCAAAAATCAGTTTACTGATCAGTTTATTGGCTTTCTCACTTGCTGTTTGACCATAATCACGGGTAACCGTAATTTCCACTCCCTGCGGGATCAGAACATTATGCACCTGTTCCACACGGGCAGTAATCGCACGGGTAAGATCAACCGCATTGACGCCGGGTTGCTTAGCAATAGATAGCGTAACCGCTGGAAAAACCTGTCCATCTTGACTCATCCAGACATTCTGTGAGGGAACATCGGCAACTTCTTTAACATCTGCAACATCGGCTAAATAAACGGGTTGATTATTTTGGGTACTGACGATTAACTGTCCTACTTCATCAGCAGAAGTCAGAAAATGACCAATCTGCAAGCTGATCTGCCGGTTGTCCTGAGTCAGTGACAAACCGTTACTCTGCTGATTAGCATTCTGCAGAATTTGAGTCATCCCCATCCAGGTCAGACCATAAGCATTCAATCGCACCGGATCAACCGTGACCTGAACGATCCTGTCATGCCGGCCAACGGTTTCAATTTGCCGCGTTCCGGGTAAATGCTTCAGCTCACTTTCCAGCCCGTTTGCTACTTGGGTCAGTTGCTCTGCCGTGATATCAGCCTGTTTACTCCAGAGTGTCAGGTTCATAATAGGAACATCATCAATTGCTCTGGGTTTCACTAAAGGCTGGCCGACACCAAGACCAGACGGAAGCCAGTCCTGATTTGAATCAAGCTGATTGTACAAATCAACCAGAGCCTGCTGGCGGGGTTTACCGACTTTGAAAGCCACAATCAACATGGCCTGTCCCGGCTGAGAAAATGAATACATGGTGTCGATATCATTCATTTCTGACAGCACCTGTTCTGCCGGAATAGTGACCAGTTGCTCAACTTCCTCAGGATCTGCACCCGGAAAAGGAATATAGATATCAGCAAAAGTTACCTCTATCTGTGGCTCTTCTTCTTTAGGTGTAATGAGTACCGCGCCAATTCCCATCAGCAGCCCGATTAAAGCTAATAATGGTGTGATCGGCGAATGCAAAAACTGTCTGGCAATTCTCCCGGAGATACCAAGCTCACTGCGCATAACGGCCTCCTTGACTACTCAGAACTGCATAAGCATCCAAAGCAATACTTTCTCCCTCATTAAGACCGGAAAGGATCTCTACCTTACCTTCACTTGTTCTTCCCAGCCGAACCTGCCGTAAAATAAAATGACCACTTTCCTGTACATAAACCGCAGATAGTTCATTCTGCCTTAATAAAGCACTTTCAGGAACAAGCAGTCTGGTCTTTGCGGCTAACGGCATGGCAAGTTTCACCCAAATACCATTTTTCCAAACCGGTGAATCCTGTTTAGGCAGGTTAGCCCGGAGAACAAAGCTGTGACTTTCAGGAGAAGCAAACTGAAACAGTTCATGTTCTGACAACATCAGTGACTGACCGTCCGGAAAGGTAACTCTCAGTGGTGTGGAATCCTGTAGCTGGGTAGCATACCGGATGGGTAAAGAAGCAACGATCCGCATCCGTTCAAACGAGTAACCGCTTAACAGAACCTGCCCCGGATTTACCGTTTCTCCCAGAGAAACCATTCTCCCGGAAACCACTCCAGCATAAGGCGCAGTTATCCGGGTATACCCCAAATTTTCACTTGCCTGCACAACACCGGCTTTTGCTTGTTTCAAAGCACTGGCTGCCGACTTGGATTCAGTCAGTGCCGCATCATATTCTCTCTTAGCAACTGAACCTTTTTTGATCAAATCAGCAAGGCGTTTACGCTGTTGTTCAGCATACACGACTCGTGCTTCTGCCGCTTTGAGAGCCGCTTTTGCCTGATCTAATCCGGCAGTTTGCGATGTATTGGTTATTTCAATCAGCAGATGGCCTTCGGGCACAACATCATTGACATCAACACCAATGGCACTGACACGCCCGCTGGTTTGTGCCGACACAGTCCCCTGATCTACAGGCTCGACCTGTGCGTCCATCACAAACCATTCAGGAACAGTCTGAGCCGTTACAGTGAATACCGGCTCCTGTCCATCTGCAGCAAAGGCATGTCCGGATAAAATAGAAAAGAAGATAAAAACCAGAAATTTACGCATAGCCCAGATCCTAAAGTTGTTATTTAGAATTAACTAATATAAGTAATAACCCTAATTCAACGTTAAGTCTAGTACATTTTACTATTTATCTTCTTAAATCACGCCATTTGCCTATTCAAAAAATTCATTATTTTTAATCTGTTACTACAACTTTTCTGATTAAAAATTAAAACTCAGTCCCACAGACGCTGAAATTGAGTAATCCCTGTCAACCATAGGGCTGCTGGTAATTTCATCACTAAGGAAAAGATACTGCCCATTGGCAAACAGAGCTAGCTGCTTAGACAGAAAGACCCGGCATCCCAGTCCTACATAAGTAGAGATATTATCTTCCGGATGATATTCATCTAGACCAGATACCGCCGATTCCGCACCACTGATACCATAATAATGTTCACTCAGTGCATCATTGAACCAGATAGCACCAACACCCGGACTGACAACCACAAATTCGGCTATACGGAAGTTTTTTCGGTAGCCTATATCTACTTTATAGCCACCATCTGTTTTATCCAGAACATCGGCTGATGCCGTCACCGACAATGAACCGATGTCGGGATGATTGAAACGATAACTGATATCTGCCATACCGGTATCACTGCGATTATCCAGTGCCTGCAGATGAACGTCATCACTGTCCTCAGCTTTAAATTTTTTAGCCGCGTAAGAGAGCCCCAGATCCACTTCATTAACGGAATCTTTATATAAGTACATGCCCGCTGACATTCCACGAAAATAGAACCGTTCACCACTTACATTGATAGCCGGTATTGCTTGTGTATCGCTCTCATACTCTTTGTACTCAGACACACCAAAACCAGCACCGATACCAATAGAATTATTCGCTGCCGCATTAAAACCCCATAACCCCAGTAATGACATTACCAATGTTTTAGAAGAAAATGATTTTGCTATCATCATGTTTCTGTTCCCCAATAAAAAATTAGCTTTTTGTTACCAGTGGATACTAACCCACTCAGATTTTATTTATATTGCCAGATTATTTCGCAGATAAATCTTCAATAAACACAGGTAAAGGCTGATGCTTTTCAGCTACATAGGAATAAATCACCGGTAAAACAAATAAAGTGAATAAGGTTCCGATAGCCAACCCTGCTACAATAACAATACCGATGCTAAACCGTTGCTCAGCCCCTGCTCCTGAAGCAAACAAAAGCGGAATAAGCCCCGCAATCATGGCTGCAGTCGTCATCAGAATCGGACGTAAACGTACTTTTGCCGCTTCCACAACTGCTTCCGTACGACTTTTCTGATGATTAAGCTGTGCTTCTTTGGCTACTTCACAAATAAGAATACCGTGTTTAGTAATCAACCCAACTAAGGTGATAAGACCAACCTGAGAATAGATATTCATTGAGGCGGCACCCCATGCCAAAGCCACCAATGCTCCACAAATCGCAAGCGGTACCGATACCATAATCACCAATGGATCCTTTGCTGATTCAAACTGGATAGCCAACACCAGAAAAATAATCGCCAGTGCCAACCCAAAAGTGGTGTAGAGAGAACTCCCCTCTGTCACAAACTGCCGGGATTCCCCCATGTAATCATGGTGATAACCACTCGGCAATGTAGTTTGCGCGATATCTTCAAACCAGCTAATGGCATCACCCATCGCAATTCCGGGAGTCGGTACTGCCCCAATGGTAGCTGAATTCAACTGATTGAAATGAGGTAAAGAACGAGGTTCTGATACCACCTCTATAGTGAGTAAGCTTCCTAAAGGAATAGCCTTTCCTGAAGAGGAACGAACATAGTACTGGTTCATTGACTCCGGATTCAGACGATAGCGACGTTCAACCTGAGGAATCACCTCATAAGAACGTCCGTTCAGGTCGATACGGTTGACATAACCATCCGCCATCATCGTACTTAATGTGATTCCTATATCCTGCATGGTCACTCCATAAGCCCCTGCTTTATCCTTATCTATGCTGATCTTCATCGTAGCCGAATCATAATTAAGGTCGATATTGGAATAGACAAAATATGGGCTGTTCGCGACCTGAACTAAGACGTCCGTTGCGATCTGATACAAGCTTTCAAAAGCGCTCGGGGTCGTGATCACAAACTGAATTGGCAAACCAGAACCCGCACCGGGTAATTCCGGCATCTGGAAAGCTGTCACCGCCATTCCCGGAATATCTTTAACCAATTTACTGACCCGATCCGTTACTTCTGCCTGGCTGGCTTCCCTTTCACTCCACGGAACCATAGTTGCAATTCCAAACGACTGATTAGAATTCGGAACCCCAACGAATGACTGTGCATATTGCAGTTCCGGCTGCTCTGACAAAATAGTATTCACTTCATCCATCGTATTTTGCAGATAATCCAGATTTGAGTTGGATGAGCCCGTCCCCATCAACATAACCACACCTTTGTCTTCCGCCGGTGCCAGTTCTCTGGGAATAAAGCTAAACAGAACCGGCAGAGCGGTAAACACAATCACAGCAAAAAAGAGAATAACCGGCCTTCTCTGCATTACCGCAGCCAACATTCTTTCATAACGGTTGGTCATACGGTCTAATATATGATGCACGGCCAGTTCAAAACGGTTTGGCTTTTCATGCACTTTAAGCATTTTTGAACACATCATCGGCGAAAGCGTCAGAGCAATGATGCCGGAAACAAATACTGAACCAGCCAGAGTTAATGCAAACTCCTTAAATAAAGATCCGGTGATCCCTCCCATCATCGCAATAGGTGCATATACGGCTCCCAGAGTCAGAGTCATTGCAATTACCGGAAGTGCGATTTCCCGGGTACCGATAATGGCAGCCCGAAAAGGGGACTCTCCTCTCTTAATATGGCGATCTACATTTTCCAATACCACAATAGCATCATCAACCACCAGACCAATAGCCAGAACCATAGCCAGCAATGTCATCAGGTTCCAGGAAAAGCCCATTACCTGCATCACCATTGCCACACCAATCATAGAAAGAGGGATGGTAATTACAGGAATAATGACAGCCCGTAATGACCCAAGAAACAGAGTAATCACAATAAGTACAATCACTGCCGCCTCTACGATGGTTTTAATGACTTCATGAATCGATTCATTTATCGCGACCGTTGAATCATACAACACATTCATATCAATAGTGTCCGGCATATCTTTTTTCAGCTGAGGTAAAATACTCAGCACATCCGCAGCAATATTAATAGGGTTGGCGCTTGGTGTTGCATTAATCGCCGCTACAACCGCTTCCTGGCCATTTGCACTGGCACGATAGCTATCATGGCTTTTTTCTAAAGAAACTTTGGCAATATCGCTTAAACGAATCAGATTTCCGTCTTCATTTTTTATCACCAGACGTTCCAGCTCTGTTACTTCTGAGATCTGTGTATCAGCATTACCGTTATATAACACAAATTCTCCGGTAGACTGACCGGTTGCCGACTGATAATTATTGGCTTGCAGAGCATTCATCACTTCACTCGCTGTGAGCCTGAGCGCCCCCATTTTGGCAGGATCAAGCCAGATACGCATGGCGTACTTTACCCCACCATAGATATCGACTTTAGATACACCGTCAACAGAGAACAACTGTGGATTAACCACCCGCTGCAGATAATCCGTGATCTGACTGGATGCCAGTTTTTTACTGGTAAAGCCAATATAAAGTACAGCTGTCGTCGAACCAGTTGACATCGTCACTGCAGGATCTTCTGCTTCACCCGGCAGTTGTGAACGCACCGAATTCGTTTTAGCCAAAATGTCGGAAAGTGCACTGTTCGGATCCGTATTCAGCTTCATCGTAACAGTGATAGTGGACTGTCCCAACACCGACTGAGAGGTCACATAATCAATATTATCTGCTTGCGCAATAGCCTGCTCCAGGGGTTGAGTAATAAACCCCTGAATCAAATCAGCACTGGCACCATAATAGCTGGTAGTAACCGTCACAACCGTATTGGTCATTTTCGGGTATTCCCGCACCTGCATATTAAAAATAGCCTGAAGTCCAAGCAATACGATCAAAAAACTGATAGAGACAGCCAAAACAGGACGTTTTATAAAGGTATCTGTGAAACGCATAATACCTCCTTTCTAAAGTAACGGGGTTGTGGCTGGAGAGATAGTTGCATCACTCTCAACAACCCGGACTTTAGCGCTATTACTCAGGCGAACCTGACCTGATGTAACGATAATATCTCCAGCCTCTATTCCGCTCAAAATATGAACCTTGTCGGCCTTACGTTCTCCAATATTAATGACCTGTTGCCTGACTCGTTTTACACCATTTTCCTCATAAAGCACGAAAACACTGTCACCATATAAGGTATAAGAAATTGCAGTTTGGGTAATGACCATCTGCTCCGTTAACGGAGAAAGAACAATACTGGCTCGGGCAAACATACCACTACGCAATTTACCACCGTTGTTCGGGATATCAGCTTGAACCTGGATCAGACCACTCTGATAATCAACAGCCGGTTCGATTGCAGAAATATTGCCATTGAAGATTTTGTCAGGAAAAGAGTCCACAACAATGTTCACTTGTTGCCCCAGAAAAATCTCTGATATCTCTGTTTGGGGAATAGTAAACCGAAGACGCATAACACTGGTATCTTCCAGGCGAACGATATCTGTTCCCGGTTGCAAATATTGTCCCAGAAAAACATTACGGATACCCACCACACCATCAAACGGTGCTTCAATTTCACGGCGGGCAATCGCTGCTTTAAGACTCTCAATATCAGCCTGAAGAGAAAAATAACTGGCTTCAGCATCATCAAAAGCCTCTTTTGATACAGATCCTTTTTGATACAGTCCTTTATAACGCTGATATTTAGCTTCTGCTGCAGGTAAACGAACCTTGCTGCTACGCAAATTCGCTTTTTCGACATCAGAATTAAGAGAAACCAATAACTGACCTTGTGCTACTGAACTACCAGAATCAAAAGCAATATGCTTTACCACACCACTGGACTCTGTAGTCAGGGTAACCCCCTGGTTCGGTTCGATAAAACCAATAGACTCAATGGTTGGCACCCAGTTAGCTGTGTTGACCGTCGTTACCGTAACCGGATATTCGGGTTCTGGCATATTGGCCAGATACTGAGCAACCATCTTTTGTTTAAAAAGGTTAAAACCGATGACACTACCAAACAGCAGCACCACGATCAGCAACATATAAAAGGTCCATTTTTTCATTGTGAACAGAGCTCTCTCACCGACATACAAAACTGGAGTGCCAATATAGTTTATTTTTCCGGCATCAATCGGGCACAGAGAATCAATGGTACGTTTTCGCGTATCAATGGTCTTTATTAACAATAAAGGATTTGATTTATTGTATGATGTCGAATAATAACCTGTTGCAGGTAAAAAATGTGGTCAACGTCAATACCCTAAAAACACCGTTACAAAGCCATCTGGTACTACTTGTTATCTGGCCGGTTTTTAATATTCTGCTGTATCTGGTTGGCTTGAGTATCGCTACATCACTATCTGATATAACCGGACTGCCTAATCATATGTGGTGTGTAATTATGCGCCTTTATACGTTATTTGTTCTGTTCTGGTTTTTATATCAACTCTTCGGAAGATTTAACCTGTTTTTTCAGAAACATCATAACCTTTTGAGAAAATCCTTAAGTAATGTAACCCTTATGGTCTTCGCTCTGCTTATCGAATATCAGATCAGCAGCCAATATTCTCAGCTTCCTGAATTACGTACCAATATGCTTACCGGAGCCAATTTTCTGTTTCAAGTTGTCGTCATCACTACTCTCGGACATCTATGGCAACTCAGGCTAGATAATTTTGCTCTGCAGATGAACCTTAAACAGGCTGAAATTCAGATGCTCAGACTACAAAATGACCCTCATTTTCTTTTTAATACTTTGAATCTGATTGTAACGGATATACAGACCAACCCTGAAAAAGCGGAAATGCTGATATACGACCTAAGTGACCTACTGCGTTTTAGCTTACAACTGAGCAAAAAAACGCTGGTATCACTCAGTGAAGAATTTCTTTTAATCAAACACTATCTGAATATACAAAAAAATCGTTTTGAAGATCGGCTGATTATTGATATTCAAACCACCCCAGATGCAGAACAAGCGATGCTTCCACCAATGCTGATATTACCTTTGGTAGAAAACGCAATAAAACATGCCGTAGCTAAATCCATAAAACAAACCTCCTTATCGATTACAGCCAAGATAACCGATGATATCTTAACCATAGATGTCACTAACAGCAGGGAAACATCCCCATCAGATAACAACATTCAGGATGGACAAGGTTTCCGAATACTGAAAGAAACGCTGGTACTACACTACCCTGATCGACATACATTTACGTTTACCAATAATGCTCAGAAAACCACCATACATGTCGGCATCCCATTACAACATGGAGAACCAGCTTGAAAAGATTTGAAGTGATTATTGTTGATGATGAGCCTGCCGGAATTATCGCCCTTGAGCGGGTACTTAACACAATCCCGAGTATAGAGATCATTGCAACCACCACTAATGGATATGAAGCGATTATTGCGATAGAAAAGCAGCAGCCAGATATTGTATTTCTGGATATTGAGATGCCGGAATGCAATGGGTTTGATATAGCGGAAGCGACCAAACACCTTTCCTATCATCTTGTTTTTGTAACGGCCTACCACGAACATGCCGTAGATGCATTTACTACCAAGGCTATTGACTATCTACTTAAACCCGCTCGTCCCGAGCGAGTCAGACAATGTATCGATAAAATACATCTCACACTGGGAACACTGAGTACCCATCGTCACCAATCTGTTCAGACTATATTAATCGGCGACGGACAACAGGAACATGCGATCGATATTAACGCCATTGCTTATATCGAAAGTTTGGGACGCTACCAGCGTATTACTTTTAAACAGCAGGGTAATGAACGCTATCAGCATCAGACACTGATAACAGAAGACACATTAGAAAGCTTTTGTAAGAAGCTGGAAAAACATGGATTTATACGGATTCACAGAAGTTATCTGATTAACCTGACCTCCGTACAGAGCCTTAAACGCAAAGAAAGAAATTGGTTTGCCCTAACCTATCAGCCAGAGACTGAAATACCTGTCGCAAGAAATCGGATACAGGAACTAAAAGGCAGACTGTCACTACCCAATAAATATTAACAATAAAAATCTGCTCTGCGGATAACACATCCGGTGAAGAGCATAAAAACTATTGTTCTAATATAAACGCTGTCGCTCTAGCATAAAGACTATAGTTACAGATCAACGATAACGAACTTATACAAGTTTGCAATAGGAGCATACTAATGACTTCCGATGACATCGAATGTCACTCTATCAACGGATACGATCTTTGAGATACCAAAGTGATCGACTGACCGAATAATAGCTATCTCACAAATTTCATGATGTCTGCTGGTGGTCGCCCGTGCTTAATCAGTTGTACCATAACTCCCATATATGGCTCTATATGAGAAAAGAAATGATAATAACCTCGGCACAGATAATTATGATTTGGATAACTAGAAAAAGATATCTCAAACCGATGTTTTGGACAGCCTCCATTACATGCAAAAAGAAAACGACATCGCTTACAGTCCGTATCTAATAAGTTCTGTTTATTCAATCCAAACTGTATGGCTTCTTTACTCTTATTCATCTCTTTAATCGTCATTTCATGAATATTACCAAGTTTAAATTCCGGATAAACATAATGGTCACATTGATATAAATCACCGTTAGCTTCAAGTGCAAAAGCATGCCCACATGTCCTAGAAAAAACACAAAGACCAGCGGAATGACCTAACCAGGAACCGAATACAGAATCAAACAGTTGTACAAAAACACTGCCGACATCTTTTCTTATCCAGTAGTCAAAAATAACCGATAGGAACTGTCCAAAATCGTTAGCATTTACCGACCATGATGTGACTGATGCAAACGGTTCATTTGGACCTGCCAAATGTTCACCAGCATTAATTTTCCGTTCTACCAATGGAATAAACTGAATATATGTTGAACCAATCTCCTTCAGAAATTCATAAACTTTTATTGGCTCATGGACATTTTTATCATTAACTACGGTCAATGTATTAAAACTAATATCATACAGGTGAAACAAATGAACAGCTCTCATCACTTGTTCATGAGTTCCTTTTTTAGAGCGTGTCACTCGGTAATAATCATGTAATTCTTGCGGACCATCAATCGAAAGCCCTACCAGGAAATTATTCTGTTTAAAAAATTCACACCATCTCTCATCAATTAAAATGCCATTGGTTTGAAAAGCATGATGGATGGTTTTCTCTTGTGCATACTGTCCACAATACTGAATAACTCGCTGGTAAAATTCAATTCCCAATAACGTTGGTTCACCACCTTGCCATGCAAATATCACTTCATTACCTTCTTGGGCATCTATATGTTGTTGTATATAAGCTTCTAGTGTTCGTTCATCCATTCTCCAGTTCAGATTGCGTTCAGGGTATAACTTCTCCTTTTCAAGGTAAAAACAATATTTACAATCAATATTACAAATTGAACCCGATGGTTTAGCCATAACATGGCAGCCACTCACTGTTATGCTCATATTAATACCTCATTCCAATATAAGCTTAAAAATAAAGTAGGACATAAGGACGACACACGACAACACTATCAATATAGAAAATATAGCCTTGATTGTTACATCTAATTGCGTAACGGTGAATTGTTCATTCCATTCTTTATTAAACTTATATCTATTATAAATAACAATCACAAGAGAAAATACAAATAGAGCATAAGAAACAATATTTAATCCATGGTAAGCATATTTTACACCCATCTTAAAAAAGACAGTAGATATTATAATAAGCAAGAGCTGACTTCTCACCCAAGAGAGTGAAGTACGTTCTGGCTGAAGACCAGGATCTCGTATCATAAAAGAACCATTATAATGATAAAAATAGTTAAGGCGAATAATAATCCACTTATGACCTTAAGAAATTTTGTATATCTCAGTTGTTTATTATTTCTCATTGCCCGTTCATTCAAGGCCCAGCGTCTATAAGCAAAAATAGCTAATGCTCCAGAGCATAAACATAAAAAAACAGACAATACCAATCTGAGATCCTGATTAGCTAAATCGGGTGCTAATTGATCAATACCAATAGCTCCTGCAAGCAACGCAAGAGCTGTTCTTATCCAGGCTAAATAAGTACGTTCATTAGCAAGAGAAAACCGGTAATCCGGTTCATCGCCTTGCAGTCTCCAGTTTTTATTTGGTTGTCTTTGCATAAAATCTTCTTGAAATCGCAGCAACCATTATGATTGCTGCATATCTATGTTAAAATTTCAATTTCTTGTCCTCAACCTTTATTCCTTGGGTTGGTAAACCTGTATCATAATCCCGGACAACTGGCGAATAGCCGTCCTCCGGTCTTGGTCTGAAAGAACCCATCCATTGAGGCTGCTTATCCATCCGCCATGGTCGTGTTGCCCACTCGAAAGTCCGAAATGGATCTCGGACTTTTTCCATATAGGCCAACAAGTTGTCATGCATTTTGTTTCTTATTTCAATATAATCAGGATGATCTATTAAATTATAAATTTCACTGACATCTTTATTTCGATCATAAAGTTCATCGGAAGTAAATAAATTAATAACCAGCTTATAATCATTCTCGACCCATGCCCGCATTGGAATAAATCCACCAAAACTGTCATGTTCAATCTCATATCGATTAAATTCAATCATAACACCACGCTGCTGATCTGACTGAAAATTCAATATATTACTTCCCTGAAGGATATCTGGTTGCTGTATACCTGCTAATGACATCAATGTAGGTAAAATATCAATATGACTAACAGGAACATCAATTTTCTGATTATTTATTTTTTCCGGCGGACGAATAATTAAAGGAATACGTGTAATGTCATCATAAGCTACAGAGCCTTTACTGATCAGCTTATGCGCACCCATCATTTCACCATGATCAGATGTATAAACAATCCAGGTATTCTCTAGTTCCGTCTGATTTAGTTTACCAATCACCCTGCCAATCTGGTCATCAACATAATCATTACATCCAAAATAAAGAGGATGATGGTATCTCCCTTCAGCATCAACAGGAGCAGGCATAGCTTCAGACCACAATTTTTGATGATCTGGTTTTGTTGTTAAGTCATCAAAAGCTTTTTCTCCAAGAGAATACTTAAATTCACCATATTTATTTAAGTATTCAATTGGACAGGTAAACGGATGGTGAGGTTCATCATAAGATAAAACCATTAAAAATGGTGATTCTTCACGATGTTTTTCTCCCAGATAACGAATCGCACGGTCTGAAATTCGGTGTGCCCAAGTAAATTCAGAAGTAATTTCATTATCGATAAGATCCTGAACGGAATTAAGTCCATTCCTCCACAAACTTATTTCATTATCAGTAAGTTCTTCCAAATATCTGGCTCCATCAAACCAATATTCAGGGTCCCACTCTTCCGGGCATTCCCCTGTACCAAAATAGTCATGCCCATCAAGATGCCATTTTCCTATGTAACAGGTATCATACCCTGCATCTTTAAAATATCGCCCCATCGTTGAAATATTTTGGCCTAATGCAATATTATTCGCCCAGGGACCAGCCTGACTCGAATATATACCCGTGAAGATACCAGCCCGAGCAGGTGTACAAACAGGTGCACAAGTAAAAGCCGATGTAAATTGATACCCTTCTTCTGCCAATGCATCAATATTGTCTGTATTAAGATTTTGATCTGTATAGCAGCTCACCATGTTAGTGGCTTGAGTATCAGTCATAATCAAAATAATGTTCGGTTTTATATTCATAACTATACCTAATTATTTGCCAATTCTTGTTCTGTGACAGGAAGATGCCTACTCCTAATCCATTTTTGTATTCCATAGATAACCACTGTTATTCCAACTGCAATAAGAATTGCCTGAATAACAGAACCATAAGGTGAAGTAATGCCTAAAGGTGATAAAATCAGATAGAGCAACAGGAACAAACAACCTAACCCCCAGGCGCATAAAGAACCATATTTCCATGGCGTCATCTCAACATCATTTGTAACAGCCTGTTGATATTCTTCTTCCATTGGTTTGAAATAACGAATAGTTAGCATAATCCCCAGCATCAATATCAAATTTAATCCAACAAGATTCAGCCAATGTAACTTAATAAAACCAAAATCATCTTTAAAAATAAAATGCGATATATAGAAAAATACCATGCCAAAAACCAATCCAACATATCCGCTAAGAGCCGGAGCTCGTTTTGATATAATACCAAGGAGTACTACAGCAAAAATGGGCACATTGATTACAGCCATAATGGTTCTCATTAGAGTATATAATGAGTTGGCATTCGCGATATATGGTGCTGCAATAATACAGATGACCGTGGTAGCAATGCCAAATATTTTTCCAACTCTTACTGTCTGAATATCACTCGCTTCAGGATTAACTATTTGTTTATATATATCTAAACTAATCAATGTTGACAGACTATTAATGCCACTGTTAAATGAGCTGAGGATGGCTCCAAACATAGCTGCACCAAATAGTCCTGTCAGCCATGATGGTAATACCGCTTGTACCAAGGTTGGATAAGAAATATCAGCATTAATGATATTCGTCGATACCCCATCCTGAAGTTTAAAAGGTATGTGTAACATACCCCGCTGGTGTAGGTGCCAGGCGACAATGCCCGGAAGCACCAACATCAAAACACCGACAATTTTTAGTAACCCTGCCGCTAGAGCTCCCTTCTGACTTTCAGCCAAATTCTTAGCTGCAAGTGCACGTTGTACAATAGCCTGATTTGTACACCAATAAAACAAGTTTATTATAATCACACCAGATATCATCCCATGCCATGGAATATTAGCATTCTCTGTAATCCCTGGGGCATTTAGGCGTTCAGGTGCATCTGTAATCAGTATATTAACCCCTTGTGAGAAACTACCTTCACCTAAGCTAAAAAGAGCTAAAACGGGGACTAACAAACCACATATCAAAAGAGAAACGCCATTTATGGTATCAGAAACAGCAACCGCTTTTAGACCACCAAAAACTGCATATATACCACCGATCACACCAATACTAATAACCATAACCCAGATTGTTTGATTGAAGGTAAGTCCAAAAATATCACTAACATTAAATAACTTACCTAAAGTAATCGCTCCGGCGTACAGTACAAAAGGGAGAAAACCAATTACAATGGCATAAATAAAAATAAATGAAGAAACCAACCGCATTCTTCTACCAAAACGATTCTCTAAAAACTGAGGAACTGTACTAATACCCGATCTCAAATATCTGGGTAAGAAAACAAAAGCAAGAACAATAAGAGTTAACGCCGATGTAGCTTCCCATGCCATAACATTGGCACCGTTCATAAAGGCATTGGCATTAAGACCCGTAAGCTGTTCAGCTGAAATATTAGTTAAAAATAAGGATCCGGCAATAATGTACCATGGTAGGCTTCTTCCAGCTAAGAAGTATCCTTCAACTTGATTAAGATTTTCCTTGCGAGTCTTTAAGTAAGAGATTAAAGCAACTAAACATGTAAAAAACAAGAATGAGACTAAAGTAAACATGTTGTGCCTCCCTTTATTTGATTATGATTAATATTTAACATTGTTCTATCCTTCTCACAGTAATAATATCTACTTATTGCTATATTTATGTCTTACAAATTACTTTGTGTTTCAGATTTTGAACTTAAAAACAGATATCACAATGGAAGAAATGTCATGAATGATGTAAAAAACGATTCACTTCACAACGATGTGATTTCGATCAACCAAAACATTAATATCTCGGGACTGACTCTATTATCACTCTGGGACACTATTGGAGATCCCAGTACTTACCGGGTTATCTGGCCTAAAGACCGTCTGTTACCTTTGCGAGATAATACCATTGTCGCCGTTTATTCAAGACGGGGCCACGGCCAGATTCACTTAAAAAACAATAAAATAATAAGTCTTGATGGACATTGTGTAGTATTTCTGGTTCCAGCAGACATTACTCATTACTTCTGTTGTGATTTGATATGGGAGTTAAACTGGATGGAATTCATTTCTACCGGGGCTAGTGTTTTTCCGCTTGAACAAGTAATTACATTAGAAGAGGAAAGCATGAAAAATGAAATAAAAACAGCCATAGACTCTCTTAAAAAAAATGACTTAAAATTCGATAGATTAGGTGTAGCCATGATTAACAAATTAATTTATGAATGGTTAGTCTTTGCCGACTTATCAGCTGAATCAAATACTGAATTAGAAAAAGTAAAAAAGGTTGTAGCTGAAATTCATTTAAAAATAGATAAAAAATGGACAATAAAGGAGCTCGCATCTATTGTAAATTGTAGCGAATCACATCTACGTAAATTGTTTATTCAATATATAAAAAAATCCCCAAAAGAATATTTGCTTGATGCTAAATTAGATTATGCTTATGCATCTCTATCCCATCAACATTGTACTATAAATCAAATATCAAGAGAGTTGGGATTTTATGATAATTTTCATTTTAGTAAAGCATTTAAAAATAAATTTGGCTTTTCACCATCTAAAAAAGAGCTATATAAAATACTATAGTAATAGATATTATACTCACTCTTTCAAGTCGGGAAAATGAAAAATGTCAACCAGCTTAAATACTCTGTCACTGTACTGATACTGAAAAATACAACAATTCGGGATCCCATTTTTTAGTACTTTATTCGGGTCATGCCAATGAGACAGGAACTGCTTGCAGGCTCCGGCATGTGATACAGCAAGTACAGAATCATGCTCATCCTGCTCCATGATATGAGTACAGGTCTCCAGCATACGTTCACGCAATTGCTGCCGGGATTCGCCACCGAATTGCACATAGTGACTATCCCGCGAGGAATACTCAGGATGAAGGTCTTCACTTTCCGATTCATACACCCCAAAGTTCATTTCCCTCAGACCCTTTAACCGCTTATAAGACATTCGGTTTCGAGTAACAAGTTCAGCGGTATCACAGGCGCGTTCAGAAGAAGAACTGTATAAGTGATCCAGCTTTATCGTATCAAAAAATTTTGCGGCTTCCTGTGCCTGCCGGATACCATTTTGAGTTAATGGTGAATCACACCATCCTTGGATTTTACGTCTGGTATTAAACAGGGTCTCTCCATGACGCATTAAATAAAAAGTTTTTGTCATAACAATTCCATCAGAGACATTCCATTACGAGATTATAACTCTGAGCGAGCATATAATCCAAATTGCGACTCCAGTTCTGCTACTTTCCAAAGCAGTTGATGGATATTAATCAGCAGATATGCTACAAGTCAAAAAGCATGTGAGCAGTTGATATTAAAAGGCTAATAATCTTTATGATAAAACAGACCCGATACACTCTCTACGGTGGTCTCGCGATCCTATTATGGAGCGGACTGGTTGGCTGTGCCCGTTTAGGTATGGAACAGTTTGGCCCACTAGGTGGTGCTGCATGCTTATATAGTCTAAGTTCGCTGCTACTGATTAAATTTGTCGGATTACCTAAACTCAGAACTTTTGGCTGGAGCTATTTTATCCTCGGCAGCCTGATGTTTGCCAGTTATGAAGTACTGTTCTCCCTTTCTTTCGGTATGGCCAATTCTCGAATGCAGGCAATTGAAGTTTCAATTGTTAATTATTTATGGCCAGCTCTAACGGTTTTATTTGCCATAATCCTCACCAAGCCAAAAACTAAGATTTTTATTTATCCCAGCCTGTTTCTTGCTTTTTCCGGTGTAATATTAAGCATTAGTGGCGGAAAAAATCTTTCTGTCAACGGATGGATTGCGAATGTCAGCAGTAATCCATCCGTATACCTAATGGCTCTGACCGGTGCTTTTATCTGGGCTGGCTACTGTAATCTGACCAAACAGCAAAAAAATAACGGTAATCTGATCACCGTTTTTTTTATTGTTACAGCCATCACGTTATGGGTTAAGTTTCTTTTAACACCCGACAGCATTATGACGTTTTCCTGGTCAGGTCTTAGCTATCTGGCCATCTCCAGTATTATGATGGCCGGCGGCTATGGGTTATGGAATATTGCTATCGTTGGCGGGAATATGATGTTTCTGGCAACCTTATCTTACTTCGTCCCCATATTCTCAGCCATACTCTCATCGTTAACGTTATCCGTTTTACTCCCAGAATCTTTTTGGCTGGGTGTCGCTATGGTGACTCTGGGTTCTCTTATGTGTTGGTGGTCAACCAGAGAGGAACCACTCACACCGGAACCGGACTACTAATTTCCCAAAAATACAAGTGAATCTGAATCGGTAAATTCTTCGCTTGTTTCCATCTCAGAAGGAGGTAATTCACGAGATCTATGCTTAGCTTTATACATTTCAGCGTCTGTATGCAGCAGCACTTCTTCCAGTGTCATGTGCTTATTTCTTCGCTGTGATATACCTATTGCCGTCGTGACAGAAAATTTTAATTTTCTTTGTGAATCAACAAAAACGAAATACTCAAGATTCGCAATAGAATTTAATACGTTATCGTCTCGATCATCACTGGTTAATATAAATTCATCTCCTCCCATACGATAAGCAGAACCCTTCCAATAAAGATTAATCCTATCCGTTAACACTTTTAACACATTATCACCAACAGCATGTCCTAATGTGTCATTAATCGATTTGAATTTATTCACATCCAGATATACAACTGTATGCCAAGCCGGTATTCCTCGTGCATATTTTCGGTACAATGCACGACGGTTCTTAAGTCTTGTCAAATTGTCGGTCGTTGACTGGACATGAAGATAATAAGCAACAACACCAACTAAAGTAAGAAGTAAGAAAAGAAACCACAATCGATAACGATTAAATTTTTTCTCTGCTAACAAAGTAGCACGCCAATCAGGAATAATATTATATTTATTTACGATCTTAGGTAGATTAAGCATTTGAATTGCTTCAGAAAACAAAGGCGCAAGCCTCTTTCCCGTTTCATTCATAGCAAATGCAACTGCTACCTGAGGAGAATAAAAGTTGCCAATGAGTGTTTCCTCTTCAATAGGCAATAGCTTCTCTGAATTTAATAATAAATGATTATAATTGACTCGACTTAATACCATATAATCAATTTTATTTTCTAGTAATGCTTCGACTTTATCATCTTGGTTTGTATATCTATACAAAACCTTATTCGGCAACATTCGAGTTAATAAATTATCATAAAAATCATTCTTTATAACTCCAATTTTTTCCGTGATGAGCTCAGAAATATTACCATATACATTATTTTTATAATTTTCCCTTTTTATTAAAACTACCTCAGGAAAGTAAAATGGTTCACTAAAATACATATAAGGTTTTCGTGTCTGAGAAATAATCATAGGAGAAAGAATATCAATTCGATTTTCCAACAAATCGGAATACATACTTTCCCAAGTCTCATCTTTTTTACTAATAATTTCACACTTAATAGATAATATATCACATGCCTGAGAGACAACATCTACACTAATACCTTCGACGCTACCATCCTCTTTATACATTGTATACTCATCCAAGTTTTCTGATTTAACCTTATATGTCCGGTTTAAGTCTAATCCACTTTTTTTCACGGTCTGACGTAAAGACTGTTCGCGAATAGTAAATTGATATTCCTTAATTGCAGCACTCAATATCTTTTGCACAGCTTCACTGTGTGCATATTTCTGAATCTGTTCCAGTAAATCGGTATGTCGTCCCGTTGGTGCTACAATTGATACCGGTTTAATAGGAATCTGATCATTCAAGATTTCGGCCTCAAACCCCTTCATAACCATGGGTTTAAGCTGATTTATGGCATCAACTACACCATCAACTCGATTACTCCTTAGAAGCGCTACTGCAGCATCATGTCCGAGGTAAGACACTTGTAAAAGCTCAGGATAATACTCATGAATTAAACTTCCATAAATCGTCCCTTCAGGAATTCCCACAATTTTAATCTCATTTAACCGGGTTCTTTTTTTACTAAAAAGATAGGTATATTCGATATTAGTTGGACGTGATATTTCAAAGAGTTTCGCTCTTTCTTCCGTAAAAGTAACATTTGCAGCAAAATCAGCGTTTCCTGTTTCAATTGCCTTCAAGATCGCATCAAAGCTTGGGTAAGTAACATACTTAACAATGAAATTGAAATGTTTCGATGCAGCATTGAATAATGCCCGTGTGGTTATGTCATCCGCTTCAACAGCTATGTTATAAACTTTGAGAGATGAATAGCTATTAGCATAGGCAAAATTACTGCATACTGCTAACCATAAATAACTCATTGTCAATAATATAACTCTGCACATAATGTAATAAATAGTTATGTTTAATATAATTGTAATAATACACTCAAAAACATGTCAGATATACAATCTTTTTCTTATACAATTTGACAACAAACAAAAAAACCACCATATGGATTTCTTTAGGTTTTTTATCTTGAATAGTCATTCATAACAGAAAAAACACTCTGATTTTTACTCTATTTTTCAAATTAATAATCCATAGAACGCATATTTCTTCAAGTTTCCAGACAGAAGTTCGCCATTCTGCATCTTGAGGTTATTTAGGTATATACTGAACATCGACTTGTATAAGGATACTGCTCATCTTTAAGTGTGTGTCTAGTATCAACCAAACGAATGAAGGGATAACTACCATGAAAATAGCAGTAATTGGTGCCGGTGCTATGGGATGTTTATATGGTGCTTATCTAAGTAAACACAATAGCGTCTATATGATTGATACTCAGGAAACACAAGTGCTGGCAATCAAAGACCATGGGATATCAGTAAAAGAAGTTAATAGTGAAATTGCACTTTTCCAGAATACAAGGGCCTTCCTTTCTGGGACATGTATAGAAAAAGTGGATATGGTCATTGTTTTTGTGAAATCAACCTACACAGAACAGGCCTTAGAACAAAATCGACACCTTTTTCAAGAATCAACCTTAGTAGTAAGTCTGCAAAACGGAGCCGGAAATGACAGAAAAATTGAAAAGTATGTAAAAAAAGAGAACATCATTATTGGTACAAGTAGACATAATGCAGTTAATCTTGGAATGGGTAAAATCAAGCACCCAGCCAAAGGAGAGACGACCATTGGCAGTAACTATAATGCAGAAAAAGAGGTTAACATCGTATCAGATATTCTAACCGAAGCCGGTTTTGATGTTGTTGTCACCGATGATATTCAAAGAATTATCTGGAGTAAGCTACTGGTAAATCTTTCGGTCAACACATTTACAGCCATAACACAAACTCCTATTGGCTATATGATTAAAAATCAGTATGCCTGGGATTTTGCTAAAAGACTCATTTATGAAGCAATTGAAGTAGCTGAAGCTGATGGTACTTATTTTGACAGACGTGAAGCCCTGAACATGGTTAAAGAGGTTTGCAAGACCGCAGGGGACGGATATTCATCCATGTATCAGGACAGAAAAAATCAGATAAAAATGGAAATTGATGCCATCAATGGCGCTATTGTGGAACAGGCTAAACAATATGGCGTCCCCACACCGTATAACACTTTAATCGTTGCTCTTATACACGCAATCGAAGGCGCTTACGACCTGTATGACTAACCGGCTTATCGTGGTAATACTCTAAGAGTCACCACAGCGCAAAGGCCATGTGGTGGATGGATGGCGATGACCTGACAGATCAACCTCTCACTTTTGTATACGGAGTTGTATCTATTTAGTCTTCCCGACGGTATCCTTACCCGGACGCCTCAAAAGATAGAGAATTGGCGTTATGAATTGTATTTTAAGTATCTGGAAAAGGTTGGGATGACTCATGTCTGATGTATCCACGAATGTAACGAACTCACCACTATTGCAAACTGTACTCGACACCCTGAACTCTGGTTGGGGCTATACAATCGGAGGGATCCTTCTGATTGCTGCAGGTGGTTATTATGGTATTAAAAAAGCGAATACTCCCCGCTTTGTGATCAAGCAAATCCGCAGACGTAACCTTAAAGAGATGAAAAAACTCGGTGCCGAAAATACCGAAGTTATGGCCGATCTGGATCAGTTGCTGGATTCGGTTGAATCTTATGCTACCAAACAAAAGATGACAGGTTCAGCCATGTCAGCTCTGCTGGCTCCACTACAACAATCCGCCTCCGGCCAGTCAGGAAAAAATGCCTATCAGTCCATGGCTCATATCGCAAAAAGTATTGGTGATTCCGCACTTGCCGGAACCTTGCAACAAAAAGCCAAACAAGTAAAAACCAGTTCTCCACTGATGGCCGGCCTGTTAAAACGCGCCGGGATCTAACCTTATTTTTCTGCCGCCTCTGCGGTGGAAAAAACCTGCTAATTATTTTCTCAAAATTTGAAAATTTTTATTGCGCAGATAGGGATCGGATATTACTATCTGCGCGCTTCTTGATGATAGCCAATCCGAGTACATCACAGGCTGTTTGTGACAAGGCGATAGAGCAACTATCCAAGAGTGACTTTGACTGCGGTTTCCGCGCTTATTGACGCTCAACTTTTCATCATGGAATGAAAAGTGACTATCCTTGGAGGTGGCTATGACACACACCGTGTTAGACTTTTCTGCTTTCTCATCTTCAGCTCTTACTGCTGAAGAAACCCAACTTATTGAATCTTCTGTTGCACAATTCGGTGCTCCGTTGCTTTTACTGGACTGTGATATTGTCAGACAACAATATCAAGCACTGAGTAATGCATTGCCGAACGTAACGCTGCACTTTGCTCTGAAGCCATTACCACACCCGGCAGTAGTAAGAACTTTACTGTCAGAAGGTGCCAGCTTTGATCTGGCCACCTCCGGTGAAGTTGCATTGGTTGCAGCACATAACGTACCGGCAGAAAAAACCATTCATACTCACCCGATTAAGCGTGATCAGGATATCCGGGATGCACTGGCTTACGGATGCAGTGTATTTGTGGTTGATAACCTGAATGAACTGGAAAAATTTATTGCATACAAAGACGAAACTGAACTGCTTGTCCGTCTGAGTTTCCGTAATGCAGAAGCATTTGCTGACTTATCCAAAAAATTTGGCTGTAGTCCGGAATCAGCGATACAAATTATGACGAAGGCAAAAGAACTTGGTATCCGTATCAAAGGGTTGTCTTTCCATGTCGGCTCACAAACTGCAAGCCCGCAAAAATATGTTGATGCGATTAACGTTTGTAATGAACTGATGCATAAAGTGGTTTCTCTTAACTTACCAGCACTGAGCACTCTGGATATCGGCGGTGGTTTCCCTGTCAGCTATTCAGACCAGATGATGCCAATTGATGAATTCTGTGAGCCAATTAATGACGCTCTGGCACAACTACCCGAAACTGTCATGGTTCTGGCAGAGCCCGGACGGTTTATCGTGGCACAAGCTGTCACCAGCGTCGCTTCTGTTATGGGCCAGGCTGAGCGGGACGGAAAAACCTGGTACTATCTGGATGATGGTATCTATGGTTCTTTCAGCGGACTGATGTTTGATTCAGGTAATTATCCGCTTGTAACACTGAGACAGGACACAGAGCGTTATCCGAGCGTACTTGCCGGGCCGACTTGTGACAGTATTGATGTGGTATCAGAAAACATTATGCTGCCAAAACTGGAAAACGGTGATCTCATTATTGGCCGCATGATGGGCGCCTACACCAGCGCAACGGCCACTGACTTTAACTTCTTTAAACGTGCTCAATGCATTGTATTAAATGAAGCGACAAGTAAAGAAGTACTAATGGGATGACATCTGTCAGATGACAGATACACACACCAGCAGACTGGTAGCAATCTTTGTCGCTGCCAGTCTCTCTCCTTGCTTACGCTAACAGATTATCTATCCAGCGGGCAGCCAGATGTGGCCACTGATCGTGAGTCCCTGATGTGTCACGTAATGCAAACCCGTGTGGTGCTTGCGGATAGATATGTGCTTCGACATCCCCTCCGTTCTCTTGCGCTGTTTTTATCATATTCAAAGCATGATCAACCGGTACCGACTGGTCGTGCAGTGCATAAACCAAAAAAACCGGTACAGACGGAATTGCATGTGGTTCATTCTGAATACCTATTGCCCATGCATCATAAAAATTCTGCTTTTCTGCAGGAGGATAATCCGGTTTACCTACCGGAGACTTATATTTTCGGTGATTAGCATTAATAGGCGCATAGGCAATCAATGCACCTTTTGCAGCCAGCGGGTTTTTCTGGCATGCCATAACACCGGCCAAATGCCCCCCGGAAGAAAGTCCGACATGAAGCAGAGGTAATTCACTTCTTCCTTTAATAAAATCCAGACAAGCCAGCCCATCCTGCAACGCAATATCAGCCGGATAAACACCACCGGAATTATCTTCTGCACCAGGCAACCTGTGTGTTACAACATAAGCATCGATACCCATTTCAGCCAGCCACAGTGCAACCTCTACTCCTTCTTTATCATAAACTAGCTCAAGATAACCGCCACCACCATACACCAGTGCCTGTGCGCGGGCAGGCTTTCTGGCACGAAAATAATGCAGTTCTAAACGTGTAACCTGAGTGTAATATCTGTTCGGCCATTCACCTTGCAGATGATTGGCATCACCTTCAGTAGTCAAACAAAACTTCTCATCCGGAGACACCATATCAGTCATAGGAAATTGCATACCATTCCTTATCAGTTAGTGATTTATTGTAGATATCATTCCCGTCCGCAACCAAAAAGTAAACAGCGTTTTATATTTTTTGTATTAATACAATCAAAATCACACACACAGCATTAAAGCATCCTCTCACCATAAAAAAATAATTTATCATTTTTATATTGGCATTTTTCCATAAAATGATAATATCGATGTATAAAGTAATTACTTATTCCCATTTTTTGAGAAAACAAAGTCAGGCGGAACATATACCTATGAGCAACAAAAATGACAAGGCACTACATATACTGACGCAAATTGCGACCTATACCGGTTCGATCAGTATTAAAGAACTCAGTGCCGACCTCAAAATGCCTCTGAGTAGTGTTTATAGGTATATCGCCTTGTTGAAAGAGTGGAATCTGGTAGAAGAAGAGCCATACAGTAAGAAAGTGTATATAGGTTCGACCTCCCTGCTGTTATCGCAGAATTATCAGCGTAACTGCGACATTGATGCAGAAATCGATTCTGTGCTGAAACGGCTGACAGATGCCACCGGTGAAACAACCGCATTTATGGTGCCTTCCGGCTACCATGCCATGTGTATTGCGACTCATGAAAGCAGTGAAGCACTGCGCTGTTCATTTGAAATTGGTCAGACACAGCCCTTGTGTCGGGGAGCATCGTCAAAGGTGATCCTGACGTATATGTCCGAAGAATGGCAGAAAAAAATCGCCGATTTTTATGGGTTCGATATTACAGGCAATACATGGAGAGATGGGCTGAAAAAGATCAGGGAAGAACGGTATGCCGTCAGTTCATCAGAAATTAATAATGGAGTTATCGGTATCAGCGCTCCGGTTATCAGACGTAACCAGCTTGTGGGGGCTTTAACTATTATGGCTCCGGGAGAAAGAGCGCATTCACTGCAACAGAGACTGATCGATTCAGTAAAAGAAGCAGCGATATCGTTGAGTAAGGAGAATGGGTAATGTTTAACAATATTAAAACTTATATCGCCAAGAAAAGAGCTTTGTTTCAAGATCATTCCGTACTGCTGATCGGAACCTGCTTTAAATCAATTGAAGATCAGTTCTGGTTTGAAGATGCGGAACAAGCGATCGAGTACAGTTACTACTGGTATGAAAGTAGTGAGAAAAGTTCAGCTGTACCGCTGAAGAATGGCGGATATTACCCTGTGGTCACCGATAATTCGTCTGATATTATTCAGTTCTGTACACATATAGATAATGCAGTTATCCGGCATCACTTTCCTATTGTGATCTCCAATTGCAGCCAGAGCTTCACCACGTATTTGTCTAATGATGATATACCAGCTACCGGTATCATTAATATCAGCCATAAACTCGATATTACATCCGGTAAAACATTTGAGCCACTGGAAAATTATCTTTCCAACTTTTCCGGCAGAAACAACGTCAGTATGCTCAATCTGGGTGTTGATGAAAATAACACTCTGCCCGGAGAACTGGCTATGGCCCAAAACATGGGTATAAACTGGGTAAATAATCTGCAGCTTAATCTACTCAATGAAAGTAACATTTTTAAAGCAATTGATGAGGTTACACGCAATTATGACTCTGTAGCACTGAATATAGACTTAAGAGCCATAGTCAGGGGAATAAGAACAACACCTCCGTATGCACTGGAAACAGATGTGGTACTTAAAGCTATCTCCTACTGCCTTAATTCAGGGAAAGTAAGGTTTCTCCAGTTAACCGGCGATACGGAAGAGCTGGTATTTTCCAGAGAAACCAAGAAAGTTCTGGATACGGTCAGAACCGACTTTTCGCATGTTTGTACAGATCTTCATACTCAACCGCAGTATGATGCCATGAAAAATCTGTCGTCATGCCATTAAGGATCAATCGGTTGATAGCCGCTCGGTCATTACGATAGATAGAGCCAGCCCATCGCAACGTTCCTCTCAAAGCATCCGGATACAGGTCGTAGAACTTGAATCCGGTTGCTTTATTAATATTACTGGCGGAATAGTTATTCACCGTATCTTCAAGGCCACCGGTTGATCGGACAATAGGTACCGTGCCATATCGCATACTGTACATCTGATTCAGCCCACAAGGCTCATACCGGGAAGGCATGACAAAGAAATCTGAACCGGCCTCAACCATATGCGCCAGTTTATTGTTATAACCTATATAGCAACCAAACTTACCCGGATAGTCACGGGCATAATCAGATAACGCAGATTCCTGCCACTGCTCTCCCGCTCCGACAACAACAAACTGAACATCATCCTCCTCCAGCATTTCAGCAATAGATTCGATAAAAACATCCAGTCCTTTCTGACCGGCAAGCCGCGAGACCACACCATAGACAGGAACATCCGGCCTGATTGCCAGGCCAAACTCTTTTTGCAGTGCTTCCTTACACACAACCTTACCTGACAAATCCTGCGCTGAGTAATTTTGAGGGATCAGAGAATCGGTCCGCGGATCCCATTCATGAATATCAATACCATTGATAATACCCCGTAGTTTACCCTGCACTGCTCTGTGCTGAAGTGAGTTTTGCAGGCCAAAACCGTACTCACGGGAGAGAATCTCCTCGGCATAAGTCGGACTAACCGTTGTCACAATATCCGCAGTCAATACACCGGCCTTTAAGAAATTCATCTGGTCATAGAACTCCAGACACTGAAAATTGAAGTAATCCCAACCCAAACCGGTCCAATACAAATTTGATTTATGAAACACCCCCTGATAGCCGATATTATGAATCGTCATTACAGATTTAGTATCACTGAACTGCTCATAAGAATCATACAGATGGCTTTTCAGATAAACATTGCATAATGCCGTATGCCAGTCGTTTGCATGCAGCACATCAACCTTGATACCCAGAGCCAGTACCGACTGCATAATCGCCCGGCTGAAAAAAATAAAACGTTCAGGATTATCTGCATATTCACTTCCGCCCCAGTCATACAGTTTTGGCCGGTCGAAATATCTGTCGCACTCGATAAAATAGAACGACAAGCTATCGCTGATTTTATGCCGCCGGATACGTCCCCACTGTTCATGTCCGTCTCCCATAGGAACGCCCAACAAGTCATAAATCAGCTCTGTATCCGTACATCGTTCCCCCATAACCTGAGGATAATATGGCATAAAAACCGATACGTGATGACCGTTCTCAGCCAACGCATAAGGCAGAGAATAAGAGACATCCGCCAGTCCTCCGGTTTTTGCATATGGCGCAGCTTCACTCGTAGCCCAGACTATGTTCATTATCTAATCCCTCAAATATATTATTAGCGAATATTATGTTCTTTTTTCATTTGCCAGACGATATCCAAAGCCTGTTCGAAGTCATAGACAGCGATACATTCTGCCAGCCGGGTATTCCATTCAGGGAAAATTCGGCCCAGATATTCTTTATTGGCAAAATAACAGGACTCCGATTCCAAATCACTTTCATTGAGTAGGACAGACAATCTGTCGAGCTTTAAAGACAGCTCTTGAATATCGACATTTTTAAATTCCGGCACAGGTTCTCCCTGACTAATGCCAGGGGAATGCTCCAGCCTGCAATCGGCTTCAGCAGGTGAAGAGCGTTCAGATTTAACATCGAGTGTCAGCCAGAATGTACTGCCATCACCCGGCTTACTTTTAACTCCAACCTTTCCTCCCATGATATAAGCGATATGCTGACAAATCGCTAACCCCAACCCCGAGCCGCCATATCTGCGGGTTGTGGAAGCATCCGCCTGCTGAAAACTATCAAATACCTTTTCCTGATCATCTTCAGACAACCCGATACCGGTATCCTGCACCGAAAAATACAATCCAACCATATCTTCTGACTGAGTGATCACTCTGACCGACATAGTGATACTGCCGGTATCAGTAAATTTAATGGCATTAGACACATAGTTTAATAAAATCTGCTTAATTCGGAGTGGATCACCATTCAAAAATGGCGGTATACCCTTATCTATCTGGATATTAAAATTCAACCCTTTATCTTTCGCTTTATGCTCAAAAATGTCATAAACATCCTGAACTATTGATTCCATATCAAACTTAATCTGTTCAAGTTCTATTTTACCTGAATTTATTTTTGACAAATCCAGGATGTTGTTTATTAAAGATAAAAGATGCCTTCCAGACTTTTCAATTTTAGAAATATATTTACGTTGCTCTAGTGTCAGACCATCCTCAAGAAGAATATTCGACATACCGAGGATAGAATTCATAGGTGTTCTTATCTCATGACTTATATTAGATAAAAATTGACTTTTAGCATAGTTGGCCTTTTCCGCTTCAATTTTAGCATTTTTAAGCTCACTGGTGAGCTTGTCCAATTTCCCCCCCATGCTAGTAATCGAACGGGATGTTTCATTAATTTCTCTGATCAAAAAATCTTTATACGTCAGGTTAAATTCTCCATTACTGACTCTGGATATCATTTCCTGTATTTCCAGAAGAGGATCAGCAATTAATTTACTCATTCGTTTCGATGAAAACCATATATAAATTATAAATAATGTATAAAAACCAACCAATCCCATAATAAGAATATAACCAATATTACGGAACCTATCTTCCAGCGCCCGGGATTCCGCATACATATCACCTTCATCCACTATCAGCAGCAGTTTCCACTCCGTTTCTGGTATCGTTGCCCAGGCCGTAAGTTTATCACTGCCGTTCAGTGTCAACTCTCTGAATCCTTCCGCCTGTTTTCCAAGTGCGGAGCCAAGATTTTTGGTATCACTACGTTTATATAAATTAAACTGTTCTGGTTTGAAAATTTCTTTTGTTATTGCCTGTTGGTATGTGTAATCCGTTAATTCTTTCACACCAAAATCCTGCTCACCTTTTGGGGGAAGAGCCATAATATTACCATTCTGACTTGTCAGTATTGCATACCCACCCCATGGAACTTTCAATTTTTGAATACTATCAACAATGGTACCAACTGTAATATCCAAACCGACAACACCTTCAAGAAAATTTTTATTATAAACCGGTGCAATCGATGACATCATCCACCCCTGACCGGCAGGATCAATATACACATCCGTCCAAACTGATTTACGCTTCGGATTAAACTCATCTGTTGCCAAATAGTAAAAATTATACTCAGGTATATTCATATCTGGTGGATATTGATCGATGGTTAAAAACCATGGATATATTCTATTATATGAATCCCAACCATTAAAATAAACCGCTGCCACAAGTTCATTATTTGATTTTATTTCTTTCATCAATGGGTCAAGTCTGGCCAGCTTATATATTTTAGCTCTATCCTTACCGTTATCTTTTATGTAAGAAGAATAAAATGATGCAGCTCCGCCTAAATCTTCTTTTGAATACAATACACCATTGTCACTCAAAACCAGATTCGTATCTTCCTTTTGATTAAAATCAATATCGTCTGCAAATACTCTTTCGGTCTCATTTTTATATAAATTGGTCAGATTGGAGATAGAAATAAGTTTCTCTCTGATAATCGAGGCTTCTCTTTCGGCGGAATTTTTTAATTCAGCATTAGCCTGAGTATAGATATAGCTCATATTCTCTGAGCTTATCAGATGGTTACTGAGCAGATAAGTCGCAATCAATACAGATTCAACCAGAACCAGTGGTATCAGGCCACTCCTGACCATTGCCTTCCACATCCATGACTGGGTATTCATCTCATTCTTTCGCATATTAATTCCTGCCACTTCTCTATGCTTACGCCTGCCACAATGCTCGTTCTTATCCGTTTAAAAACCGACATGGTTTAGTATAGCCCACCGGATATCTCTGAAATGTAATGGACACGCCAAAACTATACATCTACAAACTATTTAGTTAACATATAATTAAATTATACACAACATATTGATATATTCTGTTCGTCCGTATAGAAACCGATGTGTACAGTGTTACTTTCCTGTTAAAAAATAGATGATTTCATATGACTGAAACAGAAAACAATCGTACAGATGAACTGCTGGGTAAACTGGTAAAACGCTTCGGTGTAACCAGTTCTAACAAAGATGGGGGCTATCTCCTGCCGGATGGCAGCTTGCTTAATTTACAGCGCTCGATTAAAAGCAACAAGCAGTATCACCGTGAAGTTGCTGCACTTTTACCGAAAGAGATGCAGGGTGCCTGTGATGAAATAACCATCGTTAATCTGATGATAGCAACCGGAGCAATTCGTTATGAAGCAAAGGGGAGAGTCCATGTCGCCTCTGAACCAACCCAGGCACAGCGTCGCAAGCTATTTGATATTATGAAATACAGCGAGCATGATTACCTTATTATTGTTTCGGACAGAAATGCAGCCACCATCGGTGAACAAAGATTTAAATCACCTCAGGCACACGAACTGTTACAGTTCTTCAACCAATGTTTCAATGGCGAACAGCGTCAATATCGCGCGGACGAATTTTCTATCCATAAAAATGGAGATGAATATATTCTGACTTTTCGGCCGGGACAGTCTCTGGCTGCTCATTATAATGCGACATCAGACACTTTTATCGTTCAGTCTGATTTCGAAGGCATCCTCCATTTTTTCCGCCAGCAACTTGCTCTTTTCCGACAAAAAGAGGAGCAAATCTGAGGTTATTTTTGTATACCACCAAAAAATTAAAATAAAGGCCAGCAGTTACAAAAAGACTGACCTATAGTTACCCTGAGGTATTGATATTTAAAATTTAAACGAATAGATAACCAATGTAGGAAGGTGCTTATGCTACGCCCTATCATTGCGCTGTTTCTATTGCTTGTTTCAGTCACTATTCCGGCGAAGGAGTGCATCAGTCTGGTGACTGCAGGAGATGACCCAAACCCATTCTGGGGTGAAGTCATCAAAGGAGCAATGTCGGCCAGCAATGAATTAAACATCGACCTTTATTTCCGTGGAAGCTCGGATGCAGAGCGTCAAAAATTAATTATCGACTATATGGTAAAGGCTTACCCATGCACGGGTATGGTCATTGCTCCTGCAACCAGCGATCTCAAAATAACGATAGATTCCCTTATCCATGGTGGTTTGGACGTGACTTATATTGACCGGGACATAGGTGGAGACAGAGGCGCGGTAGTTAAATCGGATAATTTCTATGCCGGAGTACTTGCCGCTCAACTAATGAAACAACAGCTTAGCGGCAGAAAGAATATCGCTTTGCTCCGGGTTAAAAAAGGGGTTGCTTCGACCGAAGCCAGAGAAGCAGGGTTTATACAGGAAGCTCAGCGACTGGGAATGAATATTGTCATAGACAAATATTTGGGACTGACCATGGCTGAAAGCAGAAAGTGTGCCACTGATATTTTTGCTGCCAATCCCGATATTGATGGTATTTTTACTCCGACAGGAACCACTACCGAAGTAGTACTGAGAATATTAGAAGGTAGAGTATTGCCCACAAAGCCTGTGCATATAGGTTTCGATGGTTCCGACTATCTGGACAAGAAAATCCGGCGAGAGCAACTGTTCGGTTATATTAAACAAGATCCATTTAATATCGGCTACTATGGCATCTATTCGATGTATAACCAATTGCACAATAAACACTATGAAAAAGAACTGGGGATATCGGTTATTTTTGTCTCCAGACTCAGCTTAGGCGTAAAGTAATCCCCCCTTCCGAATAAAAAACACCGACTGGTAATCTTTAGGTATCCTGTCGGTGTTTCTGCGTACGCTTAACTTACAGCCTGCTTATTTTTCTCTTGGATAAGGCCATGCCATTACGCCGCCTTCCATAACTCTGGCATTTTTCCAGCCATGAGCCTGAAGAATGAGAGAAGCTTCATAACCACGTAAAGAGATCTTACAGTAACAGATAATTTCTGTATCTTTATCTTCTGGCAGTTCATCCAGACGTTTTCTCAGCATACCCAGAGGGATCAACGTTTCACCAATACCAAGACGCATCTGCTCAAACTCATCCGGACCACGCACATCCAAAATAAATGGTTTTTCATTATTTGACAGTTTTTCATGTACAACACATGGAGAAATCCCCTGCAGACGTCCTTTTAGCTTATTCTGCATCAAATGCGCTGTTGCGACAAAATGATCAATTGCCAGAGAAAACGGCGGTGCATAAGGCATATCCAGATTGATAAGATCATCAACCGTAAAGCCGCCTTTCAATGCCATGGCAGCAGTTGCAATCTGCTTACTCACATCACCAGGCCCTACACACTGGACACCCAACACCTTACCGGTTTTTTTATCTGCCAGCATCTTACTGATCAGCAAATTAGCGCCCATAAATCCCGGTTTGTCCGGGCTGGCATTTACCACTGTTTCATAGGTATCGTAACCCAGACGTTTTGCTGCTGCTTCTGAAAGACCGGTAGATCCGGCAGAGAAGTCAAACACCTTACAGATACCGGTTTGCAGTACGCCACTGAATGTAGCTGAATTACCTGCAATAACATTCTCACCGGCAACACGGCCCTGCAGGTTCGCCAGATCTCCCATTGGGGCATGAACTTTCTTACCTGTGATCAAATTATACGATTCTACACAGTCACCGGCCGCATAGATATCAGACTCAGAAGTCTGCATGTATTCATTCACAGCGATACCACCAGTTTCACCAATTGCCAGACCCGCCGCTTTAGCCAATTCAACATTTGGTCGAACACCGATAGCCACGACAGCAAGTTCACATGGTAATTCTGTACCATTAGCCAGTTTAACACCGGTAAGCTTACCTTCTTCACCAAGGAAAGCGGCCACACCGTTATTAGTAATAACGTTAGCACCTTTGGCTCGTACATGGTTCTCAACAATTTCAGCCATTTCCCAGTCAAGGAACGTCAATAGCTGCGGTGCCAACTCAACCACGGTAATATCAATACCTGCCAGTTCCAGCGCCTCACAGGTTTCGATACCGATCAAACCACCACCAATAACTACTGCTTTTTTAATATTCTTTTCGTCCCGGATTTTTCGCAGAAAATCAGCATCTTTCATTGACTGTAACGTCGTGATCCCTTCAAGGTCAGTTCCCGGGATGGGAGGAATAATAGGCTTAGCGCCGGTACATACCACCAGCTTGTCATAGCTGACAGTGTCAATATCACCAGACTGAAGATGCTTACAGGTCACAGTATGTTCTTTCGGATCAATAGCGACCACTTCAGTTTCTGTTCTGGCATCAATACCTTTTGCATTCAAAAAGAATTTAGGATCACGAACCACACCTGTCGGTGTACTGATTAACTCATTACGATCATCAAATACCCCACCAACATAATATGGATAACCACATGATGCCATGGACAAATCTTTATCTTTTTGCAGCAGAATAATTTCAGCGTGTTCATCCAGTCTTCTGGCTTTAGCGGCAGTTTTTGGACCTGCAGCAGAACCACCGATAACCACTATTTTTTTCTTTTTCATACTCGTACCCAATGTTATATAAGCATTAATTTTCAATATATTAAGATGAACAACTGTTTATAAATCATCAATATATTCATCTTAATTTATTAGCATATGCCACTTTGAAAATTAGCATGTGCTAATAATATCTGTCAATGACATTTATGCCAGAAAGCAATAATTCATAAAAAATCATAGGTAATTAATAGCACATAATATACGTTATAAAATCACATTTTCTCTTTCGGCTGGATAAACTTTGAAGTAGCGCGCGCCAGAAGCCGCTGACCATGAGTGATCATACCTTCCAACTGATAAATTCCCCTTCTCTTTCCGGTCAGTTCCGCCGATACCACAAGTTCGGCACCCAGAGGAATAGGAGCGATAAAACGCACTACCAGCTCAGCTGTCAGAGCCTGAATACCATGGGAAAACAGACAGTGAGTCATTGCCGCGTCCAGCAATGTGCTCGTCATCCCGCCATGCAACAGGCCGGTATAACCCTGATGCTGTTCTGTTACCAGAAACCGGGTTGTCACTCTGTTCTCCGAATCACAATTAAATGCCAATTGTAATGAATCAGAATTGAACTCAGAGAGACCACATACCATGCAGCCTTTGTGGGATTGTTTCATTGCGTAATAATCATCCATTTATCGTTTCTCCGGTCGTTAACAGACTCGTTTAACAAAACCACTACCACCATCGGAAACTCTGTCCCCAAGTAAAGTTTTCAGAAAACCAATAGCAGCTTCTCCGGTACAATGGCAGGGAATAATAAACTCCGGATACCAATCTCTTAGGGCATCACCGGTGCTTCTTAACCTTTCTTCGCCAGCACGGTTCAAATGTAGTCCTCCGATAATACCGGCTATTTTTTGCTCTCCTGTGACATATTGAATATGCTGCACAGTATTAATCAAACCGGAGTGGCAACAACCGGTTAAAATAACCAGCCCTCGCCGGGTCTCAAACCACAGAGAAATATCGTCACTGATAGGATCTGGCATCTTCTTGAATTCATCCAGAAAAAACGGCCCACCGGTATCTTCCAGCCAGTGCCCTCTGGGTATATCTCCGGAGAAACCAACCCCAGGAAACAGTTCCGTAGATCCGGACAGCAAACACACCTGTTCATCCAGTAATGACTGAATAGCCAATCGGTGTTTTTCCGGCATCGCAATCTGTCTCGGAGCCTTATCCGGATAGATGCTGTAACGCCGCTCAAGAAGAGCCTGCGGATGACAGACCACAGTTACCCTAGGATTGATAGCCAGAAACTCACGAATGCTCCCAGTGTGATCATAATGGCCATGACTAAGCACCAAAATATCCACTTTAGTCAGGTCGCATCCGAGAACTTCAGCATTCTTAAACAGTATTCCGGTATCATCTGTATTCTGCCCGGTATCAAACAGAATCGTTTTACCGTCACACTCAACCCACACAGCAAAACCGTGCTCCGTTAAGAGCCCGGTATTACTGGTGTTATCAATCAAAATACGAAATGTAAGATCGCTAACCACAATATTAATCCGCAACTAGATGGTCTAGTGATCACAGGCATTCATGCCGGAAACCAAAGTTCCATTCATATAAGACAAGGCCAAAGCTTCGGGACTTTCTGCCGGAGCTCCAACTACTACGCTAATTGACTGTTCATCAAACAGTTGTCTGGCCTTCTGCCCCATACCGCCGGTAATCACAAGATCAACACTCTTTTCACCAAGCCAGGCCGGCAACAGTCCCGGTTCGTGTGGGGGGGCATCAATATCTATTCTTGCCGTAATTTGTTTATTGTCCGGGTCGACATCCAGCAGAGCAAAGCTCTTACAGTGACCAAAATGTAAGTTTAGTAGCCCGTTAGCTACAGGAATGGCTATTTTCATGCTCAATTTTCCTTTTGTTTTATTGTTTATACGCAGGCTATCTCCTGCACCTGATTCCATATAGTTTGAATTTCTTGCGAGACAAGACTATCGCCCATCTCGATCACACTTTTTCCGGCAATCTGAGCTTCTGTGATACGTTTATCATAGCTAACTCGCCCCAGAATATTGGCCCGATAAGTCCTCGCCAGCATTTCAATGTCTTCCGTTACAGATGGGTTGATATCCCATTTATTCACACATAAAGAGACAGGAAGTCCGAAATGTCTGGCCAGCTCCAGAACCCGCTCAATATCATGTTTACCGGATAAGGTCGGCTCAGTCACCAGTACCAGATGATCCGCACCGGTAATGGATGCAATCACCGGACAGCCGATCCCCGGAGGACCATCCACCAACAATAAATTTGCTTTGGTTTCCTGCGCTCTTTTCTTCGCCTCACTGCGTACCAGACTCACCAGCTTGCCCGAGTTTTCGGCGGCAATCCCCAGATGGGCATGAACCATAGGCCCGAACCGGGTATCAGACTGATACCACTCACCACATTCGCGATCAGGAAAATCGATACAGTGATCCGGGCAGAAATGCACACACACGCCACAGCCTTCACAGGCAACAGGGTCTACGCTGTACTCACCACTGTCTTCATCACGAACAATGGCTCCGAACCGGCAGTAATCCGTGCACAAATCACATTGAGAACAGTCTGCTGTACGAATTGATGCTTCATGACCACTGGTAAAAATATGCTTTTCTCTGATGTCCGGTTTAAGGATCAGGTGCAGATCAGCCGCATCAACATCACAGTCAGCTAATACAGCCTTTTCTGCCAGAGAAGCAAAGGAGGCTGTCAGGCTGGTTTTACCCGTGCCACCTTTACCGCTCAGAACGATAATTTCTTTCATCCGTTTGCTCCTGCTCTTAATCCATCTTCAATCGCCGATAACATCTGACGGAAATCCACTTCAAGATCAGGTAATGCTGACAGCAGAGGTTCACCCCGGGAATAAGCCTCAGCAACTTTCCGGTTTTCCGGAATACGCAGTAAAACAGCAATGCCTTCTTCCTGACAATACGTATCCACACAGTTATCGAGCTGGTCAAAACGGTTAATGATCACAGCAAACGGACGACCTAACTCTTCAACGGTCTTAACCGCAATTTTCAAGTCATGCAGACCAAATGGTGTCGGTTCCGTTACCAGCAGAACAAAATCGGCATCACGTACCGTTGTCACCATGGAGCAGGACGTACCCGGTGGAGAATCAATGATCGACAGGCCATCTTCAGCTACATGCTCCTTCACTGCCTTAATCAACGGTGTTGCCATGGCCACCCCGATATTCAGCACACCTTCAACATATTGAACCTTTCCTGCTCGTCCGTGAATCAGCGAGCCGATAGGATGCATTTCTTCAATAATGGCATTTTCAGGACAGGCGTACATACACCCGCCACAGCTATGGCAGAGCTCAGGAAAAACGATGGCATACTCTCCCTGAGAAACAATGGCATTAAACTCACAGATATCGGCACAGTCACCACAACCGTTGCAGAGTTCACGATTAACGACAGGAACCGGGACTGACACCGTATCCGTGACATCAATTTGCGGATGCAGGAACAGCTTTCCATTCGGCTCTTCCACATCACAATCCAGATAGACCACTTCTTTATCTGCCGACAACGCCAGAGCAACAGATACAGTTGTTTTGCCGGTTCCTCCCTTGCCGGAAGCAATCGCTAACTTCATACCCGTTCTCCCGCGACAGCAGCATCAGCTTCAGAACGTTCAGCCAATGCTGATGTAGTACTCACAATCCAATCACCGACCTGATAATCATATGCCTTCGCAATAACCGGACATTTAATCTGAGTAAGGAAATAGATTTCTCTTTCCGCTGTATTCAGGGTTTCAAAATTCGCCTGCCCTTTGGCAATCACAATGTCGGCGGTATTAAAATGTTCGATAAAAGAAGATGAACATTGATGCAGCGGTGTTCCCGGAGCGTCCGTACCATTATCAATCACGTTTGCAAATTCATTAATTCCGGCTTCAATCGCATCAGCTTCTACGGCATCGTTAATAACAGGAGACCCTTTTACCGCATAGATCACCTCCAGATGTTCGGGAAGCTGTTCGATCAGTAATCGGTCAAATACCGTTTCTCCGGCATTATCAGCCAGAATGAGCACGGTTTCAGCCTGTTGCAGAGCCTGCTCCAGTTGATCAACCATAGTGGTATCCAACGGGTGATGCCGAGCCTTGGCAAACGATGCCTTAATGTTGTCGTCATTCCAGACAGAAATCAGAGCGAAATCCAGAATATTCCCGGCGATTGCAAAACGTACTGCCGTTTCAAACGCATCAGCACTTTGTTCTATCTGTTTACGTGCCTGTGGCACGGCGGACAGAGCTATCTGAGTCGAATCTTTCTTGATTTGCCGATAAGGGTCATCATTCCCTATTTCCTGACGTAGGATCCGATGGATTTTCTGCCCCATTTCCGGGGGAGAAAGGTTCAGATCGAAATCCGATATCTGACTTAAAATTCGCCGCATAGCCTGACCAATCAACTCTTCATCCTGACTAATACGACGTCCGGCTTCCAAAGCCTGACGTAAAAAACACGGTATACAATCCAAGGTACTTCTCATGCTTCATCAGCCCCAGTGAGATTCAGCATTGGCACTATTTATTTCCATCAGGCTTCCACTGTTAAACCGTTCAATACACTCTTTCAGGCTTACTGCATCAGTATCATAAATTTTCACACCCGCACTCTGCAGCACCTTAAACGCTTTAGGACCACAAAAACCAGTGATCAGATGCTTAGCTCCCGTCGAAATTATATTCTGAGCCGCCTGAATTCCAGCCCCCTGAGCCGCATTAAGGTTCTGCTCATTATCAACAAACTCACAGCTTTGCTGTTCAGTATCGTAAATAAGAAACCCGGGAGCCCGGCCAAAACGTTTGTCTAAGTGACCATCCAGAGTGGTAGAAGAGGTGGTTAAAACGATTTTCATATTGTTATCCTCAACAGAGTGCAGCCCCATCTGTCAGCACTCTGTGTTATAAGAAATGAGCTATCTAAAACTTACTTTATTTTGCATCGACAAATCCGATACGGCCTTGTCCCATTCCATTTCCGCGTAAACCAGCTCGACGACGACCTTGCCCCATGCCTTTACGACCCTGAGCGGTACAATTACGTCCCGGTCCCATGCCGACATTCATTTCCTGATTACGGCTCTGGCCTCTTCCTGAACCTGCACCTTGCCTTCTGCCGCAGCCTCTTCCACCAAAGCCATCTTGTATATTTCTGCGTTGTCTCATTCGCTTACACTGAGAAGTATTATCTCCGTTTACCTGATTGTCTGTTACATTGACACCAAGACCACGCCCTGTTTTTGGCCCGTTACCCATAGGCCCCGTTTTGTCATATCCAGGCATTATTGCCTCCTGTTTCTCAGATTCTGTCTTCGACACGATGTATCGGAATATCGACAGCCATTTCCTCTTCCCCGGTTACCCCGATGCCGCCCCATACCACAACCGGGCATAGCGAAACACGCCTGTTCCAGTTGATCATTCTGCCAGGCTTGGATCAACTCACTGATCTCACCGGAGCAGAAGGGATAAACCCGAATACCGCTCTCTTCTATCGCATACTGCAAGGAGCGGGAAATAGCCCCACATATCAGCAAATCAACTTTCTGTGCGGATAAAAATGTCAGTTTGTTCATCGCTGAATCCACAGGTAAATCAAATACCTTCTGATGCAGGATCTCTTTCTGCTCCGCCTCCAGCAGCAGTACGTATCCCGCAACATCAAAAACCGGAGAGATTCGGTTATTCCAAATGGTTAATGCGACTTTCATACTGAACTCCATTGCTGATATACCGAAGTGACCTCAGGATTCAGAGATTGCTTCGGTTTATTTATACAGAGCAACAAACGTTCCAGATCTAAATTAGTAATGATATGTTTATATTTAATTGATTTTATTAGATTTTTTAAAGGAAAGGGATAAAAAAGAAACGATATGAATGCAAAAATGCAACTATAACCATTGCATATAGACTTATTCGTGCAGCGATTGCAACGATAGAAACCAGGAGGAAAACAGCTAAAAAAAAGACCAGCAACAGTGTGCTGGTCTTACAAGCGGATAAAAATCAGTTACGCTATTTTCGTTAACCAATTATGCGTATCCGGAGCCTTACCCCACTGAATATCGTTCAGTGCCTGACGCAATTTCTGTGCTACCGGCCCGATCTCACCTGAACCAACTTTACAATCCTTTCCGTTATGGATAAGAGTACCAACAGAAGTCAGTACAGCAGCTGTACCAGACAACATCGCCTCTACACCAGGTTTTGCTGCCCGTTCCAATAGCTCTTCTACAGATACCTCTCGTTCTGTTACCGTCATACCAAGATCTTTGGCAATGGTTAAGATGCTTGAACGAGTCACACCATGCAGAAAACTTGAATCCAGTGCCTTAGTGATAATTTCATTACCATCCACCAGTAGAAAGTTGGCCGCACCGGTTTCAGTGATATAACCATTGGGACAGAAAAGCACTTGATCCGCCTGATATTTTTCTTTTGCTTCCAGCGTTGGGAACAAAGCACTGGCGTAGTTACCACCACTTTTAATCATCCCCATGTGCGGTGCACAACGCTGACCGGTTTCATCCAGTAGCAAACGCAGTGCGTGCGCACCACCCGCAAAATAATCACCAACCGGAGACAGTAAAATATAAAGCATCGATGACTCAGAAGGTGCAGCAGCTTTACCCACAGCCGCTTCTGTGCCGATATGAGTTGGGCGGATATACATAGAACTAGGCGGCAGCGGGACGTCTGCAGCAAACTCAGCCACGATGTCAGTAATCATTTTTGACACCTGAGCTTTATCTACTTCAGGTAAAGAGAGCAGCTTACTGCTTTGCGCGAAACGCTCAACGTTTTGATCCATTCGAAACACATGCACGCTGCCGTCTTCGTGACGAAATGCTTTCAAGCCTTCAAAACAAGTACTTGAATAATGCAAGACGTGCGCACCCGGATGTAGTGAGATACTGTCTGATGAAACGATCTGAGCGTCAGTCCATTGATTATTGTCGAATGTTGCTAATGCCATTTTCGGCATAAACACGCTACCAAAAGCCGCCATTATGATTTCCTACTAAATAAAATTACAAAGAGATGTCCTACTAAGTTTGGGCAGGCGATTAGATTGGATGTCCAAGACTTAATCGAAAAATACTAAAACAGATTGAGCTTATAAGGAAGTGAGTTATTTATAATCAGACACTTTTACTGCAAATTGCCTGACTAACCCGCCAGAAAAACGGAAATTTATCATCAAATCAGAAGGATGCTCTTATCACATAGTCCCGTTGACAGCTAAACGTCTGTCAGACGTTTTTCCGGCAGATTTTTTATGAAAATAATTTTCTATTCAAATGTTGATCCACATCACAATTAGAGCTATATTTGTGACGTGAATCACACATCATAACCACAACGAGGACACAACTATGAGCGCAACTCTAATCTCTCAGGTAAAAACAACCGAAATCGATAACAAAACAAAATCAGCGCTGTTTGATACGGCTTATCAATTCGCGTCAGTGCTAACCATGTTTGCTGTCACTGCAACAGTTGTTACCCTGATCAGCTTTCAGTGGATTGCTTAATCTGCAAACCAAAAATGGATTGGGTTATTACACCCCGTCACCCCTGAATAAGACGGTTACGACCATTCTGTTTGGGGAAAGGGATATTTAAGGACTTCATTTTGCGATACAGTGTTGTTTTATGTACGCCAAGCTCTCTGGCCGTTGCTGCACGATTATAATTATTGCGTTTCAGCGCGGCCTGTATCGATTGTTTTTCAGCAACATCACGTACATCTCCAATACTTTCACGTAATTTTACCGGTACAGTCCCTCCCCCCAACTCTGCTGGTAAATAAGCTGGCGTAATTTCATCTTTACCACAAAGCACAAAAGCTCTCTCTATTGTATTTTCCAGCTCACGCACATTTCCCGGCCAGTCATGAGACATAAGTAAAGAAACAGCTTCTGGTGTAATAGTCTCAATAGCACGTTTCTGTAACCGGTTAAAATTACCGATAAACTGATCCACCAGCAAAGGAATATCTTCCTTTCTTGCCCGTAGTGGCGGCAATTTCAAATCCACAACATGAATCCGGTAATACAGATCTTGCCTGAAATCACCATTGGCGACCATCTGCATCAAATCACGGTGAGTTGCGACTATAATTCTGACATCACTTTTTTCTGAATGAATCGCCCCTAACGGTTCATAAATTTGTTCCTGCAGTACCCGAAGCAAACGAACCTGCAGTGCCGGACTGATTTCTCCAATTTCATCCAGAAACAGCGTTCCTCCTTTCGCTAAAGCAAAACGTCCAGGCTTATCATGCGTTGCGCCGGTAAATGCCCCTTTTTTGTAACCAAACAGTTCCGACTCCAGCAAATTGTCCGGCAAAGCACCACAATTCACTGCGACAAAAGGTTTATTTGCCCGGGGACTCATATCATGAATCGCCCGTGCCAGCAGTTCCTTCCCTGTACCGGTTTCTCCCTGAATTAATACCGTACTCGGACTCTGAGCAATAGCCGGAAGCAACTCGAAAAGATTACGCATAATCGGACTATGGCTGATAAAATCACCTGCCTGAGAACGTCCTTTTAATGCATTCCTTAGTGCTTCAACTTCACTCAGATCCCGGAATGTTTCTGCTCCGCCAATGATCCGGCCTTCTGCATCTTTGAGAACCGCAGTAGAAACAGAAATCGGGATCCGCTCGCCCTCAGCATCAATAATAAAACAAGGTTTGTTGACTATCGGAGTCTCACTACTGAGTGTACTGCGCAGTGCACAATCGGCTTCACACATGCTGGATTTAAACACCTCGGAACAGAGTTTCCCAATCGCTTCCAGTCTGGGAATGCCGGTGATCTCTTCTGCTGCACGGTTAAAAAAGCTGATACGCCACTGTTTATCAACCGTAAAAACACCATCAGAAATACTTTCCAGAATATCTGCTGTCATTGCGGGTAAACATGGGTTCATTATGCTTTTTCCATCTTAGTGTTTTATCACGCCTAACCTAACACAGGTCAGCCGGTATGCCCAAGTGACCTTAGAAACTAAGGTAAAAAAACCGTGTCCCGAAGGCGCACGGCTTTTAATCGTCCCGGATCTGCAAAACTGATTCCGATAGAGATTTATTCCTCATCTTATATTTTCAGTAACAGCAAACTTAATCAGTGAATATACTAATGTATATCTATTTGTTTTTAAATGAGTTAGATAATATCAAACTATAATGTCGTATTATTTTGGCCTCAAAAAAGAGTCTTAATGACATACACGTGTAATTATGACACCTTCCCAAAGATATCCGGAGTCAGATCTACGGCATAACACAATTGGGGAATATCCATCAGCACCAGACTGTTTCCTGATTCCTGAAGATAGCCATTATTCTTTAACCTTTTAATTGCCCTGGATAAAGTCTCCGGGGTCATTCCCAATTGGGTCGCCAGTAGTTTTTTGGTAACCGGAAGAGCGACCTTATCTTCTTTTATATCCTGCAAACGGTATATTTCCGCTAATTTCATAACCAGACGCTGATTCGCATTCACCTGAGTCAAAATATTCAGTGTATCCATAAGAGAACAGATACGGTTAGACATATATCCCATTACTTTTAGTGCCAGCTCTGGTGAACTGGCAGCCATATGGGTCATACTCTTGTAGCTGTATGCCTGTAAAACGGAGTCCTGATCAGCCCGAGCACTCATCGGATACTCTCGTGGTGACATGAACATAGCCATCTCAGCCACTATACCGCCAGAAAAGAATACCTTAAATAATTTTTCATCTCCGTTTGGCATCAGACGATACAGTGACACTTTTCCTTTCTCTACCCAGTACATATGTTCCGCAGGATCCCCCTGCCGGAACAAAGTTTCGCCAGCACAAAAACGTACTTCCCGCCCAGAAGAAATAAGAGTCTGTTTTTGCTGTTCATTCAACAATGAAATGATTGATTCTGACACAACACTTCTCCTGCCTTGATAATTATCAAGCGCTACATCATCCACTTAATCCTAAAATACAAATAGTAATACTTATCATTGGTAATTTAAATTAGAACTTATGCAAACAATCAGCCCTTGTTTCAGAACCATTGCAATCGCCTCTATGGCACTATTTTTTATTTCAGTCATTTGGGTATAGGAGACACATATGTCGGAAGAGCTGACAATGCCAGGTGAAAACCGTTTAATAGAAAAAACACCGGGTCACTGGGTTCTTGCTCAACTTGGGAAAAAAGTACTGCGCCCAGGAGGAAAAGAACTGACTAATAAAATGCTACATCACCTGAACATTACCCCAGAAGACAAGGTTGTCGAATTTGCACCGGGAATGGGATATACCACTCGTTTGTGTCTGCAAAACTCTCCAGCTAACTACACAGCTATCGAACAGAATGAACAAGCTGCTGCTATCGTCCGTTCATATTTAAACGGAGTAAATCAGACATGTTGTCTTGGATCTGCTCAAGAGACAGGATTAAAAAACGCTATAGCAACGGTGGTCTATGGCGAAGCTATGCTGACCATGCAATCTGATTCGCGGAAGCAGGAAATTATTACAGAAGCTGCACGGATCCTTCAGTCCAGTGGTCGTTATGGAATTCACGAATTATGTATCTGCCCGGATCAAATCGACCCGGAAGAAAAACGTCTGATTCAAAAAGAGATAACCGAAACCATTCAGCATCCAGCAAAACCATTAACCCCGAAAGAATGGGAGAAAATGCTAGAAGAATGCGGTTTTGATATCGAATACAAGTCTGTCGCTCCGATGCACTTGCTGGAGCCTAAACGCATGATTGATGACGAGGGTCTGTTTGGATTTTTTAAAATAGTCAGAAACCTGTTTTTTAAGCCAGGGGCCAGAAAACGGGTCTTTGGCATGCGCCGCATCTTCAGAAAACACAGAAATAATCTGGCAGCCATTACATTAGTAGCCAAAAAGAAGGAAAAATAAAGTATGTTCGAATATACCTTACTTGATAACCTGACTCACGAAGTTGATATCCCTAAGTCAGGAATCACCAGTTGTCCGGTATACAAAAGTGACAGGGTAAGAGCTGTTGTTTTTGGTTTTGCCGAAGGAGAAGAAATGACAGAACACACTGCGGCTGTTCCGGCAATCGTTCATATTCTGGAAGGTGACGCAACCTTTACTTTTGAATCTGAAACCAAAGAACTGAGTCAGGGGGCATGGGCACATATGGATGCACATCTTCCACACAGCGTCATCGCTAAAACTCCACTAAAAATGGTACTTTACCTGCTTAGAGCACCGAAATAACCCAGTCATAGCAAACCGGGAACAGAACTGTTCCCGGTTATATGCACTACAACTGATTTATATAACCGTTCTAGTTTCGATGCATGCCGTCTGCACTTCTCGCAATAGAAGAAAGGCTTGTCTAATCTCTCCTTCATCACCGAGTAGCTGAGCAAGTGTTATCAGCAAAATCATAACAATTGATCTGCAACAGCACGCCAGTTAAAACTGGATAATGACAATCTTCACCGACTTATCTGTAGACTGAATCTGAAATAACTCAAAATAAAAGGTCTACGGAACTGCATATAAAAGTAAAATCAAAGTCACAAACTTTACAAAACACTATTTCATTTTTATTGATTAAAGTAACCACAATGATAATAATGACCTGACTGGAAAATAAGGAGAAACTTTATGCCCGTCAACAGCGTTGCCATCATTGGGGAATGTATGGTCGAGCTCAGAAAAACCGAATCCGGACTGCAGCAGGGATTCGGCGGTGATACTTTAAACACAGCAATCTATCTGTCTCGTCTGACCCATGAATCAGGTGTTAATGTTTCCTATATCACCGGACTTGGCAGAGATCCGTTCAGCAGAGAAATGCTGGATAACTGGCACACCGAGCATATCAATACCGAAATGGTTTATCTGTCTGCTGATAAGCTGCCTGGGATATATGCTATTGAGACAGCGGCTGACGGTGAACGCAGCTTTTACTACTGGCGCAATGATGCCGCTGCAAAATTCTGGCTGGAAAATATTTCTGTTGCCACATTGGTCAACGATCTGACACAGCATCAGTTGATATACATCAGTGGCATCAGTCTGGCGATACTACCTGCCGACAGCCGACAGAAATTACTTGATACTCTGACTCTTTGCCGCAGTAAGGGAGTCAAAGTTGCGTTTGATAATAACTTCCGGCCGGCTCTATGGGAAAGCAGAGACACTGCCAGACACTGGTACCAAAAAATTTTGAGTATCACAGATACTGCATTTCTGACATTTGATGATGAACAGGCACTATGGGAGGACCAGTCAGAACAGGATGCAATCACCAGAACTCAGAAACTGGGCGTCAGCGAAATTGTGATTAAACGAGGTGGTGATGCCTGTCTGATAATTTCGGGTACAGAGACCTACTCCGTTACACCGGCTAAAGTAGAAAATATTATTGATACTACTGCTGCCGGAGATTCGTTCAGTGCCGGTTATCTGGCCAAACGTATTCTGGGTGGGTCATGTGCGGAATCAGGAGCATCCGGACATAAAGTCGCAGGAACCGTTATTCAGCATCGCGGTGCAATCATTCCGCAAGATGCGATGCCGACCATTTAAAGGAGAACACAGTGAACGATCTGAATCAACAGCTTCAGAAACTAAAAGTTGTGCCCGTCATTGCCATCAAAGAAGCGGGAAAAGCCGTTAAACTGGCACAAGTGCTGATCGACAATGGTTTGCCATGTGCTGAAGTGACATTCCGAACCGAACAGGCGGCTCAGGCCATAAAAAATATGCGCGAAGCCTATCCAAATATGCTGATTGGTGCCGGTACCGTCTTAAACAGTAAGCAAGTGGATCAGGCAATCGAAGCCGGAGTGGACTTCATTGTCAGCCCGGGTTTTAACCCGACAACCGTGAAGTACTGCCAACAGCGTGGGGTGACGATTATTCCAGGTATCAATAACCCAAGTCTTGCTGAGCAGGCCATGGAAATGGGTTTGCGTACCCTTAAATTCTTCCCTGCCGAGCCTTCTGGCGGCACAGCTATGCTAAAAGCACTGTCTGCGGTTTATCCGGTAACATTTATGCCGACCGGCGGCGTCAATCCTGCTAATGTAAAAGAGTATCTTGCCATACCTTCCGTTCTGGCATGTGGCGGTACCTGGATGGTACCGAATAACCTGATAAACGAAGAACGGTGGGATGAATTGGCGCAGTTGGTTGCAGAAGTCGCCGCAGTTATCAATTAAAAGCAGCACTCATCGACTAAAAACGGAGAACGTTACTATGCTATTTGGAAACATCCACCAGTTGGATCTTATCCCCTATACCTACACAAAACTGCGTAAATGTATCGAAGAAGCAGTTGCCATTGCACAAGAAAACCCGGAAGGAAAATATCCTCTTTCTGATGAGCGTATTTTTGTTATGGTCAGTTCAACCGCAACAGAAGCCACAGAGGATCGAGCGGCAGAAATTCATAAAAAATATATTGATATTCAGATCCTCCTGCAAGGTGAGGAACGCTTTGGTTACTCAAATCAGCTTAATGCATCCTTTAAAGCGATTGATAATCCGGATAATGATGTTCTGTTTATTGACCACGTAGACCATGAAAATTTCGTCGATCTCTCTGTCGGAGATTTTGTCGTATTTTATCCGGAGCAGATCCATCGCCCGCAATGTGCCGTCAGTTCTCCAATGCCAATAAAAAAAGCCGTGATTAAAGTTCCCCACGAAATCTTTTCATAAGTGCTCTGCAGCAGGATTGAAATAAAAAAATAGCCAGGTGCAAACCGCACCTGGCTCATCGAGAGTTGACTAAAATCTAAGTAAGTTTGTAACCATTGGGATATAACGGTTATGCTGACTTTAACATACTGACGCTGAGCGTCTATATTTTAACCATTTAATTTATATAATATTTAAATTTATCTGTTTGCAGTAGATTTTTCCTATCCATTCCCTAAAGATCTGGGCCAGAACAGCGTTCTCATATTAGCTCATAATTAATATGATCACTCTCACTATGTTCTTTATAATTTTTATCAATTTAACTAATTGTTTCTTATGACCGCCAATATGCTATATTAAAAAGATAACATCTTCTTACATTTTTCATCAGCGTAGATTAATTAAAAAGTTTGACTTATGTCACGGTATTTTTATGGCTAGTAAATTTGACGATTCAGAAACATTAAACCTCTATACACGCATAATTATCATTGCTTTTGCCATCAGTATCTCCTTGCTTCTATTTCTCTACTCACCACTTAATCAGAAAACATACAACCTGCTGGATAATCCGGATATCCGCCTCAGCCAGTCAGGAGAAATACGGGAAGGAACCATAGTAACCCACAGAAAAAATCACGTTTCTGTCTACTGTGATATAAAAAATACCGAGCAATTTGTCATGTGTGGTGCGGCTTTCTTCTTTCCTCTTAATTTGGATGAAAAACAGTTTGTCTCTTTTAGCAAACATGCATACATAACTTTTGATGTTCAATCTGATGCAGACATACCGGATTTTGACCATAAAACCCGGATCTTGATTAAAACCTTGTTCCATGAAGATGCCTGGAACAATTATGATAACTCTGATATAAAATTTAATGCTGTCAGATTTACCGCCAACGGAAAAAATGTTATTCCCCTTGAAGATTTTAAAGTAGAAACCTGGTGGGAAACCTTATACAAAATTCCTTATGAGCAGGCAAAAAAAGATTTTTCTAAAATAGTCAATGTTGAAGTCCACCTTGAAGATGTGCCGATAAAAACACCAGGACTATATAAAATAGATATATATCAGCTTGAGGTTATAGACGACATTCTTAACAAAAATAGTGTGTTTCTATTTTTTGCTTATTTTTGGCCAGTTTTTATATTTGTCCTTCTTTTGCATTTTATTTATACAAAAAACAGACAGTTAAAAATCATCACAGAGAGCGCTCTCTTTGATTCCGGAACCCAGGTTCTGAATAGAAATGGGTTCCTGCAATACTATTCCCGATATATAAATCAAAAGGGTACCTTGTACCTGATAAAAATAACAAACTGGAGAACCATTGAAAATCATTTTGGCCCGGAACTGGCCAATCAGCTAATCAAAACGGTAAACCAGGCGATTATCCAGCATCATCACCTTAAAGATTGTTTGTACGCGCGGTTCTCCAAAAATGAAATGGTGATACTGACGCAAGGAAGACGTTTTGATCAATCGGTAGAATCGTTCCTGATCCAGGCACTTCAGGAAAGCCGAACCATTCAGGGCAATGCGCATCTCCGCCTCAGAGTTAAATTGGCCGTTGTTGAGGATGCCCCGCTACCGGAAGATTTCAAACCTTTATTAGATAAAGCCTACCGAACTATCGATTCCATACTAAACACAAGCACATCCCTGCAGATATATAATTGCCGTATTCATGAGCAGGCCAGAGAAGAAATCCGTATCAGCAATCAACTCATCAAGGCGCTGGCTACAGAGGCATTTCATTTGGTATTTATGCCTCTGTATGATATTAAAAATAACCGAATTTCAGGAGCCGAAGCATTAATCCGCTGTGACTTACCCAGTATGGCTTCTGTCTATCCCGATACCTATATTCCCATTGCAGAAAAGTATGGAATCATCCGTAAAATCGACTTTTGGGTAATTGAAAATGCCGTTAAAACGTTGAATGAAAATAAAGAATATCTGGATAATAATTTTGTCATTTCGATTAATATTTCTTCCCGGGAATTATTAGACACTTACTTTGTGGCTTATTTTAAAAGTATATTGTCAGATTATAATGTTGAAGCCAGACGCATTTGTCTAGAAGTTACAGAAACCTTTTTTATTGATATAAACCAAATTTCCTATGAAACACTGGATGAGTTAAGGAGACTCGGATGTAAAATTTCTCTTGATGATTTTGGTACCGGTTATACTTCTTTCTCGCATTTAATGAATATTCCTATTGACGAAATAAAAATCGACCGCTCTTTTGTAGATAAAATGCACCTCAGGAATCATATGGCCGTCATTGAATCCATCCTCTCTATTGCACAGGCGAATGAATATGAAGTGGTTGCAGAGGGCGTTGAAGAGTCCCGTCAGCTACATGCCCTCAAGAATCTGGGCTGTCCGCTTTATCAGGGGTATCTGATTTCCAAGCCTGTCCCATTTGAAGAGATTATTGAGATCGACACTCAACTCAAAAGAGGCCTACTCCACTTTTTCTGATACGATTTCCCCTGCTCATTCCCGCTCAGAAACAGAAAACCCCGGAAAATACCCGGGGTTTTCTTTGATACTGTTCACAAGGCAGCTCTCTCTTTTAAATCTGCCTTAAAAACCAATTAGTCTTTGATATTCGCCAGGAAGTTAACCAGATGATCAACCGCTTGCTGAGAAGAAGACTGTACAGTCACTTCTGTACCTTGAGTCAGGCCAAGAGTCTGTAATTTAAACAGGCTTTTTGCTGAAGCTGCTTTACCAGCAGAAATTACTTCAACTTCTGCGTCAAACTGTTTGGCTTCTTTAACGAACTGAGCAGCTGGACGAGTGTGTAGGCCGTTAGGCGCAGTGATGGTTACTTTCTTTTGATACATGGTAAATACTCCTACTTAAGATGTTCCTATTAATACCGATTATTTTTACTCAATTCTGAGATCCATGCCTCATTGTTCCGTTTCCATCTCTGCTTAGGGTCACTTTTTTTTATAAGCGTGAAATAAATCGGCAGCCAGATAAATTCTGGTGTACAGGTCATAATCAACACCACACATAGAGACAAACTCAACGAATATTCAACTATTTTCTCAGGCATAAAGTAACTTTATCCTGCACGGATGCCGTAAGATCTGATATTTGATTTCTGTCTCTGATTGATTAATAATCGGCCGTCCAATCAGAGGAGAAATCATAATGGGTAAAAAACAATGCCATTTAACTCCTGTTGAATCCCATCAGGCTCAACGCAACGATGTGGAAACAGGAAGAGGTAAGATTAACGATAATGCACTTAAAGCACTGGTAACCAGTCCGTTGTTTAAGACAAAAGTAGAAAAAGCAAAAAAGGGGAAAGGCAGCTTCCAGAGAAAAACAAAACACAGAGGCAAAGAGCCCTATTCAAAAGCCGCTTAACGCGGATTTCGGATAGGGCTTTTTAACATCCGTCTACTTTTCAGATCCGCAATGGATCCTATCCTTTACGATGCAGGATAAACCCACTTTCAGTTTTCTGCATATCCAAATCGGCCAGTGAATTTACGTAGTCATCTGCAACCGGAAGCTCAGATTCAGTATAACGGCTCATAATAGCAACCGTCATAGAACGTGCTGCCTTACCGGCATTCAGCCCTGCTGGTGCGTCTTCAAAAACAATACAATCTCTGGCATCCAGTCCCAGTTTTTCAGCCCCAAGGAGAAATGGGTCAGGATATGGCTTACCCCGTTTTACCAGTTCTGGAGTAATAAGAATTTCCGGGTCAGGAATACCACTGGCTTTAATCCGTGCAGTAGCAACCGGTATGGTTCCAGAAGTCACAATCGCCCAGGGAATGTTGAGTTCAACAGCCAGATTAATAAACTCAATACTTCCCGGTAAGGCAACAACACCTTCGACATCAGAGCTCTCCAAATCTGACAACCACTGAAACTCGGCCTGGATAATCTCTTCACTTGCATCCGGCAAAAACATCCTGACGGTTTCTATAGCCGGACGTCCATGCAATACCTTGGATACTTCATCAAAATTCAGTCCATTTTTCTGACACCACTTCAGCCAGGAACGGTCAACCACAGCGCCAGAATCTACCAATGTCCCGTCAAGATCGAACAACAAACCTTTAAAATTCATATACCCTCTCCCTAAAATTCGCTCTATATGAAAACAGTTTGACTATAAAATCTCAAGAAAAATTGTCGCCCCGAGACACACAATAAACGGGGAACAGGACTCACAGATACGATACGAAAGTGATGTCTCAGACCGAGGAACAGCCTGATTCTTAGCCGATGACACGGTAAAAAATATGGGTAAATCCAGATTTCCGGATAACTTCTTATAAAGCAGTACGTTCTCCGGACTCATTTAATCTGTGACTCAGAAATGCCTTACCCTCTTCTGCTGAACGAAATACTTTTTCCTGTAAGTCATTTCTTAAACCAGAGTTTTGCCTGAAGTGCCCTATCTGTTTCAGTGTCTCTGCTTTTTTAATCACATAAGCACTTTCCACACAGCCATTTTCCACACAAACGTCTACTAGCAGGCCTATGTTCTGGGCGACTTCTTCCGTAAAATCATAAACATCATCACTGATAACAAGCGCTCCCCATTTTTCCTGATTAAGATGAGCAACACACATTTCGATTGAGTTAATGACATACCGGATTAAGTCCGCTGTAATCAATCCTCGGTAATCAATAATAATTATATTGCTCTCTGTATTAATAGAAACACTTCCGGTTAAGGATCTGAATATAAATTCATGTTCACTACGTTCCCCGACGACTCTCGTTTCCGGGAGATATTCCTTATACAGACGGGTAAATTCTTCCCAGTTAATCGGTTTGGAAAGAAAATAACCCTGAGCCTTATCACAACCAATTTTTCTCACATAATCAAAATGATATTGTTCTTCTATTCCTTCAGCAATCACATTTAATTTGTATAATGCTGCCAACTCGACAATAATATCTACAAGTGATTTTTCATCTCGGTTATTCTGGTTAAGTGCTCCAACGAAAGAACGGTCGATTTTTAATGTATCAACAGGGTAGTTAATTAATTGACGAAATGCTGTATATCCCGTTCCGAAATCATCCAGTGCCAGATACACACCTAGTGATTTAAGCTCCTTCAATATATCTATATTATCCTTGTCGTCTATAACCAAGTGTGTCTCTGTTATCTCCAGCTCCAGTTGGTTTGCAGGAACCATATACTTATCTATCAGTTGTGAAACATCACGGGCAAAGTCTTTATTCCTCAATTGCCAGGAAGAAAAATTCACAGAAATAATTCCATCAAACTGATAATCGTCTATTAGTATCTTTAATTTTTTAATAGCAGATTCAATTACCCAGTAATCAATATCCCGAATCAAATCACTCCCTTCAGCAACCGGAATAAATTCAGCGGGACCAACAGCAGACAACAATTGGGAATCAGAACGCAATAACGCTTCGGCACCAACTAAACTACCATTCCGGCAATCAAATACCGGCATAAATACCAGATAAAAATCCTCCTGTTTCAGAGCCCTTTTCAGCTCATCTTCGATTAATGCATGACGTTTTAACTCACTGTCCAGTGCTTCAGAATAAAAATGGAATCCGTTCTTTCCGGTTTTTTTGACCTGATACATTGCTGAATCAGCCCTGAGCAGAAGGGACTCTGAAGTGGTTGCATCATCCGGACAAACAGAAATACCAATACTAACCCGGATATCATAATTGGCACCATCAAGATTAAAACCATTACGACAGATATTGGTAATTCGTCTGGCGGCATGTGCGATCGCATCTATGTTTGGCATTCCCATAAGGATCACCGCAAATTCATCACCAGCAAGTCTTGCTATATCATAGTCGGTATTTCTTTTAATCAGTAGCTCTTCTTCTCTCAGGCAATCCTCTAACTGACGGGAGAAGGACTGTAATACTAAGTCGCCTATATGATGACCATAAGTATCATTCACCTGCTTAAAATTATCCAGATCAATATATAATAACGCTGATTGGGTTCTATACCTTTTTGAATGTTCAATTGAATGTAGTATAGATTTATTAAAGAATTTCCTGTTAGTTAATCCCGTAAGATGATCATATTTAGCCATCTTATTTAATTCGTCAAACAGATCCATATAATTATTATTTAATGATGCAACCTCATCACCTCTGTCTATTTTAGTCAACAGATTATAATCTCCAGAAATTGCATCTTCTACCTGTTCCGTCAATGACACAATAGGTCTTATTATTTGCCTTTGTATTAATAACTTCAGCAGTATAAATGTAATAATACTTATATTAATGACGACACTTGCAATGGTATTCCTGTAAGGCATCATTACAGAACCCATATAATCCTCTGGTATCTTAATACTAACTGAAAGAAAATTGTTATCAGAAATAATGGTTAACTGCTCATCAGAAAAATCTATATTATGATTGATTCCATATCCAAGTTGACTTACTGGTTTATCAGATAAAATTTCTAGTTCTACATTTTCTGAGAAGTTGTTTTTCAACAAATTCAGATACTTTCCGTCAATATCCATAACTGATTCGATCACAGCCGTAAATGTACGAATATTATTTGGGAAACGATTTTCTGTGATAGGAATATCCGGAGAAAATGTTCTAAATATATCTAGTGAAACTTTTTTACTACCGGCAGAAAAAAGCAGCTCATAGGATGTATGTTTAAGCTCAATAGACCCTTTCGCTTTCATTTTTTCATTAATATTATCTATATGCTTAACTACATTTTCTGATAATGAAGATTCTGCAAATGGTTCTGTCACATGAAAATAGAAAATACTGTTTTTATCTTGGTCAAGCAGGTTGAAATCTTTCACTTCACCAAATGAGGTTTTAAAACCATCAATATATCTGAATAATTGTGCTTCAACAATCATCACTGACAAATTACTTTCTGAGTTATTTACCAATTGAGTAACTTCAGAACTATTCAAAAATAATTCCGTAAGCCCTTCTAATTCAAGAATATTCTTTTCCAAATCTCTGATTATATACTCAGAATCAGATTTAAGCTTATCCTCAACAGAATCTATTAACATAGATTTTTGAGAATAGTAAAAATACACACCGGCGAGAGAGAATATGATAATAATCACCGGGAATAATATGTAATTTACTTTTAGTGATAGTCTCACAATTATCCCTATTTTTTCCCTAATACACTTATTATACGGTTTCTTTGCCGTAATGCAGCATTGCTAACAGGTTTATATAAAAAACTTCTCTCTACAACTGCTTGAGGCGGAAACAAATCTCTGTCCTGTAAGTATTCGTCATCAGCCACTTCAAGAGCTGATTTATTCGTAGTCGCATACCAAATGTCTTCCGCATTTTTTGCAGCAATTTCCGGCCGGTGAATAAAATCCAGAAAAGCAATAACGGCATCACTGAAAGGTTGCTCCTTAACAGCAGCAAAGCATTCATACCAAAGCAGCGTGCCTTCCTCGGGAACCGTGTAAACCCAGTCATCCTGACCGGTTTCCTTTGCGATCAGATAGGTTTCACCGGAATATACGACGGCCAAATCCATGGCTGATTTATCTCCTTTTTCCAGCGCATATCCTTCTGCCGTCCGGAATCCTAACAAATTATTCTTAGCTGAACTCAGGAGCTGATAGGCCAGTTTTAACTCCGATTCATCATTGGTCATCGGCTCAAAACCAAGAGCAAGCAGTGCAACAGCAACCGTATCAATATCATCTAAGGGAATAATTACTCTGTTTTTGTTGTTATCTGAAAAATCAAACAATGCCTTCCAGGAAGTTATCGGTGCAGTCACTTTACTTTCCCGATAACCGATCCCCATCGTACCCCATGTATAGGGCACACCATATGAGCCACATGCCTGTAAAGCTTTTTCATCAATATTTCCGCTGTTTTTCAGTTGGTTAAATTCAACCTTGCTGAGAAGACCATTCCCTGCAAATACATTCAGCGTATAGCCATCCATGACAAACAAATCATAGGCATTGCCTCTGCCGCTCGCAATGACTTCATCCCTGAGTTTTTCACTTTCAAAATAGATCTGTCTGACAGTATGCCCCGTATCCTGTTCAAACTGCCGGATGACTTCATCAGAAAAATACTCTTCCCATGTGTATATTTTGATTTCATCTGCTATCGCTATCGGTGCCATTCCCAATAGCAAAGAGCAAACCAACACACCTTTTTTAATCATAAGAGCATCCTTTATCTTTCATGTTTACCGACGATATTCTCGTTGCAGGCAAGGCCTGCATCAGTGACAGTGTCACACACGACGAATCATCTTTTGCTATTTAATAACAGTAGAAGAGCAAAATAAGCATAGCAAGAATAAACAATACCTTACTTCGTCTTCTTTCTGGAACGCTGACCAGCTTCTTTACGCAGATAAATCTACGTTCTACTTCAAAATATTGCTCTTAGCACCGAATAAAAACTTGAGAAAATTCATCTCAGTTCTAAAGTAAAATCAGGCAGTAACGTTTATGGGGGGGATATGAGTAAAATTCGAATTGCCACGTGCTCCTGTAATCTGGTCACTCTTCGCTGCAGTGGCGACCCGGCAAGTACTATTCCATTTCAGTGTCTGCAAAATCAGCTACGCACTGGCAGTGTTTTTGGCGTACAGGTTGGTTTTCATACCAGACAACTACGGAGTGATGGTGACATTCTGACCTATACACGTCTCTACGATGACGGAAGCCGCATTATTTTTCATTTCTGCCCGAGATGTGGCGATACCATGCTTTTGAAAACAGATTCTGCTCCCGATTATGTTATTGTTCCTCTGGGTCTGTTCAGCGAACTGGATTTTCCGGTTCACGGCGTATCGACCTATGAAGAAACGTCCGGAGGCTGGATTAAATTTGACTCCGAAATGGATCAATTTGCATAAATATATGCTTGCTCTGTCCGAAGAATGCCAGCCAGACCATAACAAAATCTGAATAATTCACACTTTTTAGTGAATAGTCTTGCAATAGGTTCATACAGCAGGTATTCTGCGCACCTAAAACCAGACAAGGTAGTCAGGTGCATATTTATTCCAATCAGGATCAGGAATACAGACACAAACACATTGAGAATAGACATGCAAAATACAACTCAAACCGCAGAACTGCCCAAAAAAAGCAGCACGTTCTGGGTATTCTTTATTCCCTCCCTTCTGGGGGTTTTTCTTTTTATGGCTCCGGTCAGTTATCAGGGTGATCTCACCATTCCTGTTGCGATTCTGGCCAAGTCTCTGTTGGCAATATTTGACGGCTATCTGACAGCAACTGTAACCATAGTAATCAGCCTTATGGCTTTGCTGTCTGTACTGTACAAAGTCGTGAAACCAACTGTTATCGCCAATAATCCTTTTCTGGATAATTTATTCAGTCCATCTCCTCTCTGGCTGACAGTTCGCGTTATCGGCGGTATTGCTGTAGTGATGACCTATTTTCAACTGGGACCAAAAGCCGTATGGGAACCCAATACCGGTGGGCTGGTACTCGACGGCCTGCTGCCAACGCTGTTTGCAGTGTTTATTTTTGCCGGCCTCCTATTGCCTCTGCTGCTGAATTTCGGCTTACTGGAGTTATTCGGTACTCTGCTAAGTAAAGTTATGCGGCCGGTGTTTAACCTGCCCGGACGTTCAGCCATCGACTGTATTGCCTCCTGGCTGGGTGACGGTAGTGTAGGTATTCTTCTGACCAGTAAACAATATGAAGAGAAGTTCTATACCCAACGGGAAGCCGCTGTTGTAGGCACAACGTTCTCCGCCGTATCGATTACTTTCAGCCTCGTAGTGCTTGCACAGGTAAAACTCGAACAATATTTCCTGCCTTTTTATGGTGCAATTTGTCTGGCGGGTATTACGGCTGCGATCATTATTCCCCGCCTTCCTCCGCTGAGCAGAAAGAAAGATCTGTTTATTGACGGGACAACTCTGGAAGAAGAAAACCACCTGACACCTGAAGGACATTCTACCTTTTCCTGGGGCATGGAACTGGCTCTGAATAAAGCCGCTCAGGTAAAAAATGCCAGAAGCGTACTGACAGAAGGTCTGAAAAATGCTGCTGACATGGTATTCGGAGTACTGCCTGTAGTTATGGGACTGGGAACCATTGCTCTGGTTATTGCCGAATATACGTCTGTATTTGCAATTTTAGGTAAACCGTTTATCCCATTCCTGGAACTGCTGTCTATTCCGGATGCAGTTGCTGCTTCTGAAACTATGGTAGTAGGCTTTGCGGATATGTTTATCCCAGCCATTCTGGCAGCATCCATTGACAGTGAACTGACGCGATTTGTTATTGCAGCGATGTCCGTTACGCAGCTTATTTATATGTCTGAGGTCGGTGCTCTGCTGCTGGGCAGTAAGATCCCGGTTAATATCTTTGAACTGTTCTTCATCTTCATTCTGCGGACACTGATTACTCTTCCTGTAATTGCTGGTATTGCTCATTTGATTTTCTAAAAAATCAGAGTATAACTGGTTCTCTATATTAAGACCTCACATCAAATACCTCGCTTATGCGGGGTATTTTATTCTGGAAAATAACCGTGAACGCACTAAAAAAAGAGATCACCCTGTTTGGTGGTATCGGCCAATTGTCTACCACTCTGTTGGGTACAGGGTTGTTTATGATCCCGGCACTGGCTGCTGGAATTGCCGGTAATGCTTCACTCTGGGCCTGGCTGATCCTGTTTATCGCCGTTGTTCCTATTGCTCTTACTTTTGCTTCACTCGGAAAACGCTACCCAAATGCAGGTGGAACAGCCTATTTTGTACGTAAAGCTTTTAATAAACGAACAGAGCACAGCGTCGCCTGGCTCTTTCTCAGTGTTATTCCTGTCGGTATTCCTGCAGGTATCGTACTGGCCGGTAGCTTTGGCCAGCAGTTGCTTCCAGAACCGATCCGTTCGCCTCTTCTGGCTGAGATCATTACCATTGCAATTTTAGCCGCCGTCAATCTGACCGGCAGCAAATCATCAGCACGAATTCAGGCAGTCATTGCTCTCGGGATCTGCACTCTGGTGTCGCTGCTGTGGTTTTATGGTGATGTCAGTACCCAGGATATCACCATGCCATCATTAAGCACCGGTAATTTACCAGATATTGCCTCTGCATTATCCGTTATGTTCTGGTGTTTCGTCGGTATTGAAGCCTTTGCGCATATGGGAGAGGAATTTAAAAACCCACAGAGGGATTTTCCAGTTTCTATTGTTTTAGGTTGTCTGTTTGCCGGCCTGATATATTGGGCATGTACTGTGGTCGTCCTGAAGTTTCATGCTTATGGAACTCCGGCGCTGGATACCGGCTCGATTCCCTGGCTGTCTGAACAATTGATTGGTGATCAGGCTTCATTTTTAATCAGTCTGCTCGGCTATCTGGCCTGCTTTGCCAGCCTGAATCTGTATCTGCAAAGCCTCTCACGAATGACTTGGTCACTGGCCAAAGAACGCAAACCTTCCGGCTCATTGGCCGCCATCTCAGCCAGAGGTATTCCGGCAAATGCGACCCTGCTGCTGACAGTGATACTCCTTATTTGCTCCGCCACCGGCGAGATTCTGCATCTAAATCTGGAGCATCTGGTAAAACTGGCTAACGGTGTTTTTGTTCTGGTCTATCTGTTCGCGATGCTGTCTGCCTTCAGACTACTGACCGGCATCCGTAAATTACTGGCATTCATTGCCTTAATCATTACGATTTTAGTCTTTGTTTGTCTGCAATGGGCTGCCTTGTACGCCATTATTGTGTTTGCGTTACTGCATTTTTCATCAGCAAATGTAATATTGAATCCAAAACTGAACTGATGATGGAAATATTTCTCTGCGTATAAAAGCAGCAGTTGTCATATTTCCTCTATAGATTCTATTATCAATAATAGATAACTTATGATATACATCGTACGAATGTAACCATTCGGAAACATAAAAATAACAATAATTATCATTTGCACGGCTAGTTTGTATTTATTTAGGTAAAGGGAGTCACTATGAAATTTAGCCATAAGATTGTTGCTGCTTCTTCTGTTCTGCTGCTGATAACAATCAGTCTGCTAAGCACGAAGCAGTTTTTCACTGTTCAATCAGAAATGAACCACACTATCAATGAAAGTATCACAGATATCGTTAATGGTGTCCGTAATGCCGTTGCCGCTGAGCTGAACAATAAAAAAGTTCTGGCCAATTATACGACCACTCTTGCCGCCCAGGATCCAAGCCATGAGCATATTACAGAAGTGATCAGCCAGCCAGAGCTGAGCAACACCTTCCTGCTTGTCGGTGGTGGGTATGAAAAAGACGGTTCCTTCTTCACTGGTGATCCAAACTGGGACCCAGGAGCAAGTTGGGATCCACGCAAGCGCCCATGGTATAAGGATGCCAAGAATAATGGTGCACTGATTATCACCGATCCATATGCAGATTCTGTAACAAAAGATATCCTGATTTCTATCGCTACGCCAATAAAACAGGATGGCCGCTTCATCGGCGCTATCTTCTTTGATATGAGTCTGGCCGGCCTGTCAGAAATGGTTAATAACGTTAACCTGTTTGACGCAGGCTATCTGTTTATCGTTGCTCAGGACGGCACAATTATCGCCCACCCGGATAGCAAGCTTAATGGTCAGAAAATGGAAGCCTTCCTTCCTAGTATTCAGATCCGGGAAAATGAGCACCAGCAGGTTACTCTGAAAGACGGCCTCAACTACACGCTTGATTATGCAAAAATTCCGGGGCAGAACTGGTATGTTGGTGTATTACTGGATGAAAAAATAGCTTACGAATCAGTATATAATCTGCGCACAACATCTATCGTCTACAGTATTCTTGGCCTGATTATCAGTATCATTATCCTGCTGTTTATTATCCGCAAGCTCATGTCTCCGCTGAATGATCTGAACGATGCGATTCAGGATGTTGCGTCCGGTAATGGTGACCTGACCAAACGCCTCAGTACGGATACAGATCTTGAATTCTCTGAGCTGGCAGGTGGGTTTAATACTTTCAGCGAAAAGCTTCAGGGACAGATAACGCATCTGAAGGCCATCAGCGAAGAAATCATGCGTGGTACAGAATCGACGGCTCAAAGTGCATCAGACTCTGCACAAGCGATGGGTGTTCAGCTCCAGGAACTGGAACAACTGGCAACAGCCATGCATGAAATGGCGACCACGGCTTCTGACGTAGCAACCAATGCTCAAAATGCGGCAGCGGCGGCACAGGAAGCCGATGATGCCACACAACTGGGAGCCGGCGTCGTCAGAGATACAACAGCTTCTATTGATTCGTTATCGGCTCAGATCGATCAGGCTGTTACAGAAGTTCAGAAACTGGAAGATGCAACAAACAGTATTGAAACGGTTCTTCAGGTAATCAACGATATTGCAGACCAGACTAACCTGCTGGCTCTGAATGCGGCTATCGAAGCAGCTCGTGCCGGTGAGCAGGGACGCGGCTTTGCTGTTGTTGCTGATGAGGTTCGCACGCTGGCACAGCGTACTCAGGAGTCTACAACAGAGATCCGCAGCATGATTGAACAACTACAGGCAGGGGCAACAGCCGTTGCTTCTACCATGAATCAGAGTAAAGATGCCGCATCCGGTACGGTCGAAAAAGCTCAGCAGGCAGATGAAGCGCTGCAGCGTATTTTTGATGCAATTAAAAGTATTACCGATATGAACCTGCAAATCGCTTCCGCCGCCGAAGAACAAAGTCTGGTTGCCGAAGAAATCAATACCAATACTGTAAAAATAAAGGATCTTGCCGTTCAGGTTGCTGAAGATTCACAGCAGGTCAATATGGCCATGCAGGTACAAACAGAGAATGTACGCGATCAGAACAACGTTCTGGATACATTCACCGTTTAACGCCCACTGCAACATCAAAACCCGTCAGCGGAGCCCATTCGGGCTCCGTTTCACTTATGATCTCAAACTTGTCTGACCATGCATGAAATTGACCGGTGTGTCTCATCCTGCACTGATTGTGAGCCTTCAGATACCCACTCCAGATCCGCCAGCATCATGCAGGACTTGGGTTGAAGGGTAAAAATAACCTCACCATTCCGGCAGAAATACCGTTCATCATCCAATAAATTAAGCATGGAAGATTTCCGATCAATATTCACCTGAAGTGTTTTTCTGCCTTTATTAATGGCAACCAACCCTTTGCTCCCCCGGGAAAAAATCAGGCAATCCGAAGCAGCCAGAATAGGAAACATCTGCTCACCATGCATCAGGTTATGAAAGGCTATCATGCGGGTCATACGTGGGTCTTTCCAGCTGTTCTTCCAGCGGGGTATCCCTTGTTTATTCATAATACCGCTTGGATTTAAATCTGTATAAATCAGTGGAACACCGCCATCCCGGCCAAGAATATAGGCATATGCCAGCCACTCTTCTTCCTCTGACAGGATCAGTTCCTGAAACACTTCATTGTTTGGAATATCATGTGTAATAGCGAAGGTAATTGCTCTCGAATTAGACAAAGCCTGTCCCAAGCTGTAAGGATTCACTAACGATTCCAGACTTCCCTCCGGCTGAAATGCGTGATAAACAGTGTTAAACAACGGAAAATCATAAGCTGCCAGCCGGGTATGCTCCAGATATGGCTGCAGAAACAACCCATACTCCTCTTTTGTCGCACCGCCATCTGTAATGATTTCACCAAAGATATGAACATCACTGACAATCTCCGGGGTCCACACCTTCTTCAGGTGCTCCAGAGTCATATGCTTTGCGGCATCAATACGGAATCCCCGAACCCCCATTCCTTTCAAAGCCCGGATATAACGCTTCTGCTGTTCTGCCACATGGTCACTGTCTTTTAATGTCGGCAATCCGGGGTCGCTTGCTCCTCCAGTGATCCGGCCATTCTGTACCTGCCAACGATCTTTCCAGTTCTCAATACCGAACGCTTCAACAAAATCGTCCTCCGTAAACAAAGGCTCTCTAAGATCACCAAACAGTGTAAGCGCCTGATAGCTTTCCCACTGTTGCAGATAATGTTGCATATCCGTTGGCCCCGGATAGTGCAGATCCGGCCGGATTGACGCTTCATTCGCCATATGATTAAAGACAACATCTGCATAGACCCAGACATCATGTCGTCCCAGCGCCTTAACCATACTGAAAAAATCTTTCGTGTTACCCAATTGATTGTCAATAACCCGGTAATCCTGTGGCTGATATCTTTGCCACCAAGGTGTTCCGTCTTTACGTTTTAATGATTTCATCGGTGGTGAAACCAGTACTGTCTTATACCCGAGAGCACTGATTGTCTCGGCATGATCTGCGATGTCTGAATACGGCCAGTCAAAGGCATGAAGAATCACATCGCTTTTATTTTCTGTTGAGAATGTACTCATTTTTACTCTCCTGAACCGTCTGCCTGACCCGTTACTGATGAGAAATATGAATGCAAATCGGATCCGGCATTATTGGCAAACTGACGGCATTATAGATTTCATGATAAGAACTGAATTCCCCCTTTCCGGTAAGTTAAACAGGCTTAGCTGAGGGGCGTAGGGAAAAATGTGATCAAAGTCACCAGCTCCATCGAACCTTAGTATAGATCAAAGTCGATGGTTGCATACCAAAAAGGCTGTCGTCTGCACCATTAAAATGCTGGATGCTTGCACTCAGTAACCAGTTGTCAGCGAGAGAATATTGATTGGTAAGATTAAAATAAAACGATTGATCCTGATAATAAATAGCAGAAAACAGAGCACGGTTAAGAGCCGTCAGATCCACACCGGTTTCCACATACGCAGTAAAACGGGTAAAACTCAGAGTCCGGGCATGCTGGATCTGGTTCAGATACGCCTCCTGATTTTGTGAGGTATAAGGTGCAGCCGTATGCAATATGCCGGCTCTGACTGTCCAGTTTCTTTCGCTGCGAAAGCGGTACTCCGTCTCAACAGTAGAAACCATGCTATAGCCAGACAACGATACCTGTGCTTCTCTAACCGGCTCAAAATAACTGCTTTCTCCACGAATGCCTGCTCCGCCGATCGCCCCGGAAATTCCCAAACCCAGCACTCTGTCCGATTCCGATTTTCCGCCAATCAGCTGAATATCCCAACCCCGATGGTTAAAAAAATAACGGCCGGCATAACGGTTAAAAGCAGGGTCACTGGCAGGGCTAAAAACCCATTCCATCCCACTGGCAAAACCAAGTTGCTTGCTGAAAAGAAAACCATCCGCCCCCGGCCTTTCAGCATATTCGGTATCATAAACAGAATACACATTAAATATATCATTAGGATTCCAGATTGTTGTCATACCCCAGTTAACCCGAAAACGGCCACCCTGCACTAGCCAGTCATCGTCCTGCCAGCTAAAATACAGACGGTCAAGCTGACTGTTTCCAACCCTATCCGATGTTTCCTCCCAGTTTGCAGAAAGGTCAAGATACCCACTATCCTGTTCAATCCATGCGGCATATTTGCTGTTTTCAGCCATATCTCCCCAGATAAGCCGATTACGCATTCCAGCGTTAAACCGTAATTTCGGGCTAAGACGATATTCACCATTTATCCTTTGGCAGAAAAGATGATCCAACGAATCATCATGATTATCCGTAAACGATGAACTCAGGGTATAGCTAATATATCCGTCAAGATCCCAGTTTTTTTCAGGAACAAGCCCGGGAATTGACGCTGCATACACACTGCCGCCAACGACACTGCATACCAGACAGAGAAAAAAATCAGACATCCGTCACCACTTGTTCCGTAAGACGGCGGTCAGCACTCAGGCATCCGTCCTCAAATACAATGACCCTTTTTGCCCGGGTGATCACCCGCGGATCATGAGTGGAAAAAATAAATGTCGTTCCCTCTGTTTCATTGAGCTTCTGCATGATATCCAACAGTTCTGCTGCGCTATCTGCATCCAGATTAGCAGTAGGCTCATCCGCCATCACAAAACGTGGCCGGGATGCTAACGCTCTTGCCACGGCAACTCGCTGCTGCTGCCCTCCCGATAGTTCAGAAGGACGCTTATGTTGTTGATCTTTTAACCCGACCTGACATAAGAGCTCACTGGCTCGACGATGACATTCAGTTTCACTTCGCCCTTGTAACTGCATCACAAACTCTACATTCTCCAGAGCGGTCAGTACCGGTAACAAACTGTAGTCCTGAAAGATAAAGCCGATATGGTCACGCCGGAAAGCGATACGCTCTTTTTCCGTCAATGTACAGATATTGCAACCATCAATCCTGACCTCACCCGATGTCGGACTGTCGATTCCCCCCAATAAATTCAACAGTGTTGTCTTTCCGGAACCGGACGGCCCCATCACAGCGATAAACTCCCCCGGTTCAATAATCAGATCTAATGCCTGTACAGCATGAACCGGAAAATTCGTATCTTTATTGTAGGTTTTACATAATTGGTGGGTCTCAATACTCATCAGTGTTTCTCCGCCATCGCTTCTGCCGGATGCTGTTTCAAGATCTGTCTGGCCGGGTACAACGCTGCGACCAGTGAAGATACGGTTACCGTTATAAAAATACTCAGATATTCCACAGCAGAAACCCGTGGATAAAGAACGGTGTCAACACCATAAGCCCCCAGACCTTCCGCCATAGAACCCAAAGGAAGTCCGGTGACTTGCAGGATCCGAATCACACAGATACAACCGAGTAATCCCAATGTGGCACCACAAATACCAAGCCATAAGCTTTCCAGCATAATCAATTGCAATACCTTGTGTTTCTGCATTCCTACCGCCATCAAAACACCAAACTCACGGGTTCGTTCAAACACGGACATCAGCATCACATTGATGATACCAAACCCCATCGCCAGCATAAAAATCCCCAGCATGATGGCACTGCTGACCCCCATAGTGGCGAGCATGGATGCCAGCAACGGCTGAATCTGTGTCCAATCTCTGACCATATTTTCATCCGTGGTATAAGAAGCTATCTGCTGCTGAAAACAGACCAGAGGATGACGGTCACTCGCCTTCAGATTTTCATGCATTAACAGAGCAATCTCATGCACTCCTTGTCCGCCAGCCACTTCTTTCAAATCATATATGCGGACATAGACATTACTGTCATCAAAATTAGAGGAGGGTGATGAAAAAATTCCTTTTACCCGAAAAGCTGCTCCGGTAACGTCACCGTCACCATTGGTAAAAGTCAGTACGGCTTTAGACCCCGGTTTGAGCTTCAGGCGGTCTGCCGTTTTACGGGAAATGAGTATCGGCCTTTTATCCTGTGGGGAAAACCAGGCCCCCTCCCGGATAGAATCGGCCAGCGGAGTCAGTCTGGCTTCTGCATCTGTATCGACCCCATTAATCCGTACGCCTTTGTTACTGCGAGCCGAACCAATCATCCCGTCCACCAAAAAACGGCCTGAAAATACCTGTACCTGAGGATCATCCGCAATCTTCTGCATCAGAACATCGGATCCGACAATAGTGGCATTAATATCCGAATTTTCCAGATAACGTTTATTATGGATCTGAACATGACTTATCTGCCAGGCAATCGCGTTATGTACCATGTTGTCTACCATGCCGGACATAAAGCCCATCATCACAACAATCCCCATCAGACCGAATACCATTGCACCAAGCATAATGCCGGTTCTCAGTTTATTGCGCCAAAGGTTACGCCATGCCAGTTTAACAAGCATTCGCTCCTCCTTTTAAGGCATCGGCCAGCTGCAGCCGGAAGATCCGGAACATTGGATAAATAAGACTAACGGCCAATAGTATCAATACGGCCATAATTTGATTAATAAACAGAGACGACGTTAGCAATACAGGCAGAACCGGCTCAAAACCGGACTCAACCATCATCCGGGCAGCATCTCCTGTCATTTCAATCGGGTAGAAATACAGATACGTCAGAACCGGTACACAAACAGAACTCCCCAGCAGGATGCCCAAGCCGGCAATAAACAGTGATTCAATGGCTATCAATTGTAACAACCGGATACGTAACATCCCGGTTGCCAGCATTACCGCAAATTCCCTTTGCCTTTCCAGTGTCATCATCAGGATCGTGGCAAACAGACCAAAACCGACCACACCGTATAGCAAATAAAGCATAATGATACCACTTACCTTATCCAGCAGGATCTGCTGTGCCATCTCCGGTGCCAGTTCCTGCCAGTCTCTGACGTTTGCAAGATCAGCATATTCTATACTGAGTTCATCTGCCGTTTGCTCCAGACGGTTAAGCTCTTTAGTATGCAGAACCCAGGCCGTAACCTGCTCACCAGTGGAATACAATTCCTGAGCCAACCGAAGCGGCATATAAACCAACTGATTGTCGAGCTGTGGCATGGGAAAATGCAGGATACCCTTCACCTGATACAGCCCGGCAGCAGTCTGTCCCCGGTATCCCTGCCCATACAGAATCAATTCATCTCCGATTTGCACACGGAGATATTGTGCCAACGTCTCTCCAACCAGTACCTGCCTGTCATCTGCTGCAAGAAATGTCCCGGAGATCAGCTTTTCACTCAGATGAGAATACGCATCTTCTTGCTCCGGAACTGCCCCCATCACCATGACACCTTTGGAACGGTCACCTGCAGCAGCCAAAGCAAAAGACTCCAGACGAGGTAGACGGTATGTCACATCCGGATGTTCTGCGAGCGGGCGGATAAAACGATCCGTCATAGGCAACAAGTCATTAATACTCAGGCTCTCTGCATGATCCGGATGCTGAATCTGAATTAACCCGGTATAAAAACGTGCTGCATTATCAATGCTTATCGCATAACTGCCTTCCTGCATCGCTCGGGTCAGCAGAGAGAGAAACAAGGCCAGAGCCAGTGCAGCGGCTGTCAGAAAAGTACGCCTTTTTTGCCGCCAGATATTGCGCCATGCCAGCTTAATCAACATAGGCTAATCCCTTAACTGCTTCATCTGACCCTGAGAGAAAAAATCGGTACTGATATCAAAATCAAACTGTGCTTCAAGCGTAATAAACTCCGTTTTGTAACCAGGCTTATCCGCTGGGATCATTTCCAACCGTGTTGCAAGCATCCGTCCTCCCATACGCTGCACCTCGAAGGTTTGCATGGTATTTACCAGTTCTTCAAATTCATCGTAAAACTCGACCTTACGTTGCAGATACGTCTTTTGGGAAATCCACAGCCGGATACGGCTCCAAACAACTGGGGCATCCGGTTTGGCAACCGCATCAATCACATATGTATTTTCCCCGTCAAAAGGTTCTTCTCTTACTAATGTGTGCCCGTAATCCACCACAATGGAAGACTGATTGATCAGATCATCATTGGTAAAATCTGACCCCATCCATGACTGACTCAGCATTGACGGTGCAATTTTAATCACCCGCTCTATCGCAGGGATCCAACTCCACATTTCCCTATACCTTTTCAGGGAAACACTCCCTTTATCTTTAGCCGGAGCCGTCACCAGTACCAGAGAAAAATCCCGCCCCTTGCTCCAACTTTTCATGCTCATACTGCGTGTCCAGTCTGGCCGGATAATATTCATTGTTGCAACAGAATAACTGGATTCACCCCGCATCTGTTGATCGGATTTATCTACAATATCCGTAGCATTATTTTCCGCCAGAGCCGCTGGGTTAAAACATACAGACAGCAGACATAATAAAAAGGGAACAGAGCGCATGGTTATTCCTTAAGATCAATCGCTTTAGCTCCCTTAACTGTAGACGTTGCCTGCGAGACTGTTTAGATCGGATGTCCTGAATTGAGAATCCGGCAAAGTAAATTAACCAACCATTGACTGGCTCTATACGCTAAACGGCTCTGGTACTGTCATATTAAACTGCATCTGATACGGTTATACCGGATCAAACACTGGCCAATTGCCGATTCAACCATATTTCACAACAGGGAAAGAAAAGATGACAACCAATATTGCTGAGCTGGAACCTCCGGTTAATGACACTTACCGAATCGAAGAAGATTTGCTGGGTAAAAGGCGGATTCCTTCTCATGCTTACTGGGGAATACATACCCTCAGAGCAAGTGAAAATTTCAACATCTCCCCTGCCACTATTTCTGATATTCCCCAGCTAATCCGCGGTATGGTTATGACCAAAAAAGCAGCCGCACTAGCAAACAAAGAACTCCGAACTATCCCACCAGAAGCAGTGGATTACATCATTCAGGCTTGCGACACTCTTTTAAGTTCCGACCATTATTACAACCAGTTTCCCGTTGATGTTTTTCAGGGAGGAGCCGGTACTTCAGTCAATATGAACACCAATGAAGTCATCGCCAATATTGCACTGGAGCTCATGGGGAAGAATAAAGGGGACTATCACTATATCCACCCGAACGACCATGTGAATAAATGCCAGTCAACCAACTGCACCTACCCAACCGGTTTTCGTATCGCGGTGTATAACAGCATCGAAATACTGATCCAATCTGTCGAAACCCTGCTGCAAGCCTTTCACAATAAAGGCAAAGAGTTCTCCAGTGTACTGAAAATGGGTAGGACTCAGCTTCAGGATGCTGTACCCATGACTGCCGGGCAGGAGTTCAAAGCCTGGGCCGTTACCCTCAAGGAAGAGATCCGTAATATCCGCTATACCGCGAAGTTGCTGCTGGAAGTCAACTTAGGTGCTACAGCAATCGGGACAGGTATCAATACGGTTGAAGGCTATCAGAAACTGGCCGTACAATATCTGTCTGACATCTCCGGGTTAGATTGTGTCCCGGCCGAAGACCTGATTGAAGCGACTTCCGACTGTGGTGCTTACGTTATGGTACATAGTGCCTTCAAACGTCTCGCTTTAAAACTATCCAAAATCAGCAATGACCTTCGCTTACTGTCATCCGGTCCGAGAGCCGGACTAAATGAATTAAATCTGCCGCAACTACAGGCAGGTTCATCCATCATGCCAGCCAAAGTAAACCCTGTTATTCCTGAGGTGGTGAATCAGGTGTGTTTTAAAGTGATCGGCAATGATACTACGGTATCTTTTGCCGCAGAGGCCGGACAGTTACAGCTCAATGTTATGGAACCTGTCATTGCCCAATGCCTGTTTGAATCAATAGATCTGCTGGGAAATGCCTGCATCAATCTGCAGGAAAAATGCATTGATGGTATTACGATCAATCCAGATGTGTGCCGACAAAATGTTCTCAATTCTATTGGTATTGTGACCTTTCTGAATCCGATTATCGGCCACCATGCCGGAGACTTAATCGGTAAAATATGTGCAGAAACCGGGAAAAGCGTTCCTCAGGTAGCTCAGGAACAAGGCTATCTGTCAGAACACGAACTAGCCCGGATTTTCTCTGTGGAAAATCTGATCCCTTCTTGTCTATAAATTCTGAAACAAAAATATAAATAAAGCACAGCCCTGAATTATTCAGGGCTGTGCTTACATGTATGAACGGACAAATCGTTAAGATGATCTGTCTGTTCATATACAGAAATCCTGTTTTTACCGTCAGATTTTGCCTGATACAATGCGGCATCGGCTCTGGACAATAACTCCTCAATGGTATAATCAGCCAATCGGGAACCGGTACAGACTCCGAAGCTGGCTGTCTGAGTGTAGATGCCATATTCCGTCCAATCGATTTTTTCGATATGTTCCCGCAGTCGTTCTGCAATTAGCTGAGCCTCCTCTTTTTCTGTATTCGGGCATATTACACAAAATTCTTCCCCTCCATAGCGACCAAATATCTCTGTAATACGCAACTGACTCTGTACAACCTCTGTAATTTTCTTTAGTACGGCATCACCAGCCAGATGACCAAAAGTATCATTTACACTTTTGAAATTATCCAGATCAAACAGAATAACCGACAGAGAAGAACCATTTCTGGCGGCAATCTTTATCTCTCGCTTAGCCAGATGAAACAGATGCCTGCGGTTAAATATATTGGTTAATCCATCCTTTATTGCCATCTCTTCCATTTCAGCAAGAAGATTCGCCATTTTTGTATAATCGTTCACCAGAAGCACATATCCCTGAATATGATGAAAAGTGTCATGAATAGGGGCTAAAGAATATTGATAATGTTTATTTTTTACCTGAATCGAATATTTTTTATTAGGGTCATTCTTACCACTCATTGCTATGTTATCGATCAGACTGGAAACAAAAACATTATCCGTTGTCAGAGGCCTATCTATCTCACAAAAATCAAGAAGAGATGAGTTTTTTCCCGCATCATTAATATCAATGACAACCATTTTTGTATCAATAATCAGCAGGTAATCATGTATCACATCAACAGCATATTCCCGGGCAATCTTTCTTAAGTCCAGCATTCTAAAATGAAATAAAGCAACAGCCAGCAATACACCGGTAATAGAAAATACAAAAGGTTGTATATCCAGTCCAGAAAATGTCTCCCTGTCCGGATTCAAGATGGCACTCAGAGTTGGCAGAATTCCAGCAATCAGTACAAGAACGGTTCTCTTTTTCGTTGTTTCAGATCCACGGAACAAATGGATAAGAAGAAGAATTTCAGCACATAATGAAACAAGGATCAGATATGCCAGTTGAATAATATACCCCATACCCGGTTCATATCTTATCACAGGAAAATAACTACCTTTCTCAATCCAGTAACGACTATACAGAAAAGCATGCTGGTCATTCGTCAATGCCAACAAACCGATCCCCACAGGTATAACAAACAGGACGATATACAGACTGTTAGGTAATGTTTTTCTGTTAAGAAATTCCACCACAAAGAGGAAGAAGGCAGGGGCAGTAAAAGTGGCCCAGAATACTTCGAATTTCAATGAGTCGAGGATTTTCACCAAAGATTCGCTATTAATCTCCAGTGCATACCCAAGACTGTACAAAGCAACTGACAACATAAAGAATGACAATGCCTTAGCCCCCTGTACCTGTTTCCGATGATAGGCATAAGCAGATACGTAAAGGGAAAGCACACTGGAAAAGATAATGAGAACAGCCCAACTAACTGATATTTCTTTGAAAATCATAGGCATCCTGTTGTCTGATTTATAAAAATATATGTTCTGTTACTAACAGTTTATAACGGATGACAACAAATTTCAGCCAATTGACAAGATTATAAATATCCCCCGAAACAATATAAAAACAGGAACAGATGCAAAACAATAACAGTAAGCACATGCGAGTAAAACGAGTACAGGCCACGAATTGGTGGCCTGTGCAGATTAAACTTTTATATTCTGCTTAGAAAATAGTACTGATTGCCATGCAAAATACTGTCGAAAATATCAATGTAGCTGGTGCTCCCTTGAATAACAGCTGATTAAACAATACATCTTTGTGTTCCTCTTTTTCCGCACTCAGAATCAGACTCCCTCCTGAAGAGAAAGGTGACAGACAGGTTGCCTGAGCGCCGATGATAATTGCTGTAAATAGAATTGCCGGATTTAAGTCTGTTGAAAGTGCAATTGACGGAACGATTGGAAACAGCGCCGGAGCAACCACTCCTAAGGTACTTGCAAAGAATGACATGAAGCCACCCACCAGGCAAAGCGCAATCGGAACCGCCAGTTTTGGAATATTGCCACTGATCCAGTCAGCCAGTAACTCAATGGTTCCTGCTTTTATTGCGATAGAAATCAGCATACCAACACCACAAATCATAATCATGGTAGGCCATGGGACATTAGCGATGATATCCTTTTGATTACCTAGTTTCATCAACAAAGCAAAGATAGAGAAAATGATGGCGATTAATGCGATATTCATTTTTGAATTCATAAAAGTAATCATTTCATTCGCCGGCAGTACCTTATGCATAATAGGGAAGAAAAGTACCGTACCCACCATAAGAATAATCAATTTCAGCATTAAAGATTGCTCTCTGGTAAACGGCTCCGGAAGTTCTGATGAAAAACTGGACAGATCCATCTGACCACGCCCTTTAACTGTAAGTGCAGACAGAACAATAACCGGGATCACAATAGAAACAGCAAAAATGGTAAAGGTATAAGAAAAAGCATTCTGTGCATACCCAACCTGCTCGATTAACCCACTAAAAATGATACCGCTGGCACTCGTCATAAAGTTAGATCCTGCCAGACAGCCAAAGTTAACAGCCATAACACCCGTTAACTTATTCATTTTTGTTTTTTCACAAAGAATAAGGGTAATAGGACCAAAGAATGCGAGAACTGAGTAGTAACCGGCACCAAGACCAGCAATAATTGTAGCCGAAATAAATATTGCTATCGGCAGCATTTCTGGTACTTTCCTGGTTCTGTACAGCAGATGTTGAGCTAATTTATCTAGCGTACCGTTATTTATAGCAAAATTATAAAAAATAGAAACAGAGAATATAATAAAGAAGATTTTAATTGGCCATGTTTTTATAACTGCTGAAGCAGACATATCTAACATAAAACAGCCAATAATATATGCAAATCCCATTGCAAAAAAACCGACATTTATTTTTGTCCGATAACCCAAAGCTATCGATATGGCTATAGCCATAATGATAATAAAACTTACCATTCTTTCTTCACCTTATATATTTCGATTATTGAAAATTTTAATCATTCCAATTGATATTTTTGATATTATTATTTTGTTGAAATTTCACAAATAACAACTTATCTATAGTAATTGTGTTTTTATTGACATTACACTCTTAATGCAATGGTTTAAAGTGCGCTTATGATTTTTATGGCATTTAATTGCTAACGTCAAAATTGAAACAACGTGCAGCATTATCAATGAGTATTTTTTTTCTTTCATTTGGATCTACAATAATTTCCTCCATGATTTTGTATTGTTGTTCGTAACTAACTTGATCTTCAAATTGTGTATGTGGCCAGTCACTTCCCCATAGAAAATAATCAGAGCTTCCATACGCATCACGTAACACATCGATCATGCTTCTGGCCTGCTCAACCGTAGAATTTGTACGATAAGTACCTGAGAGTTTGATCCATATTGGATTACCTCTTAATAACGCTAAAAACATACGATGGCTAGGCTTACCTGCATCAATGACTGATTCTGCCCGAGCGAAATGGTCTATAACAATATCTACACCTGACTTTAGGATATCGGGTAATATTTTATCCATATCTTCTATAGAACGATGAATTTCTACACTCCAATTTCTTTTGGCTATTTTTCTAAAAAAATTCTGCCATTCGACAGAAGAATAATCCTCTAATTCTTTGCCTATAAGGTTTAGTCTTATTCCAACAATGCCAGATTTATTCATTTCATCTAGTTCTTCATCTGTAATGTCTTTTTCTACTACTACAACACCACGGAGCCTGTTGATATTTTCTTTGACTACAGAAATAATATAACTGTTATCTGTACCAAGAAAACTGGGTTGAACTAAAACACCATGAGATAATCCATAACTATCTAAATTATTCAAATAGCTTTCTGGCAGGGCATTATACTGTGGCGCATAACGACGATTTGCTACTAGAGACAAATCCGTGCGAAAAATATGTGCGTGTGTATCAATCCCAGTAATGGAAGATGGTGTATTTATATGTTTCACTTAATCACCTCTCTATACGACATGTTTAGTTATTTATACTTAGGGTCATTCCTACAATGAAAGTGTATCTATATCCCCCCATTCCCGCTATAATCGATTTTGAATAATAGGTATGCACTCAGGCTATATAAAGAAAAGAGTTTATATAAGATATGGATTTTAAAGAGTTCGAATATGTTATAGCCATCGCGGAAGAAGGATCCATTTCTGCGGCATCAGACCGTCTGTATTTATCTCAGCCAAGCATCAGTAAGTTTTTAAAAAAACTAGAAGACAGGCTTGGTACACCACTATTTATAAGAACGTCTTCCGGTGTACGGCTTACTTATGCCGGTGAGATATACGTTCAAAATGCACAGAGCATTCTTCAACAGTACCGACGAACTAAAAATCAGTTGCGAGATATAGAAAATTTAGAAAATGGCCGCGTTGACTTTGGTACCAGTTCCTATCGAGGCAGCTATCTGTTACCTGATATTCTGAAGCAGTTTCATGATCGTTATCCCAATGTTGATGTCATCATTCATGAACATGACTCTAAAAAACTCGAAACTATGATTGCTGATGGGAAACTGGATCTTGCGCTCGTGGCGAAAACAGATTATGAAAAATATGCACACGAAAAAATACTTGCCGATGAAGTCGTGATTGTTACCGATCAGAATCATCCCGTCAGTAAGTTTGCCAGAAAAAGTACAAATACGTCTGACGGTCAATGGCTGGATATATCTGATGTCGCTGAATATGATTTTATTCTGAGCCCGGCAAATACAATATTGGGAACCATTTCCCGAAGGTTATTCAGTCAGCAGGCTGGCAGTATTAACTGTGTCAATGAAAACTGTTCTGCTGAAATGGCAGTGGCACTTGCAAAAGCGGGGTTGGGGATAGCATTCAACTACCGTTCCTGTTGCGGAAATCAGTCCGATATGATGACTTACTCTATCGGTAAAGATAAAGAATTTGTTCCTTTAGTATTACTTTATCCCAGCGGAGCCTATGTCTACCGGGCAACAAGCCTGCTGGCAGAACTGATTAGTAACAGTTTTGGTAAAAAAATTTAAGCCAATTCCCCGGCAAACTGCACATTTATACCCAGAATCCCTGCCCCATGGCAGGACGGCTAAGCCGTTCCTGCCTAATTATAGTCAATGACCTTAAAGGCTCCATTTAGCCTTCGGCTGCTTCTGCGCATACCTTCTTCTGCACGGCCGGAGGAGCCGGTTCGTAATGGCTTAATGCCATACTGAAACTGCCTTCACCTCCTGTTAATGAACGTAATCGACGTGAGTAATCCAACAACTCATTAACCGGTGATTTGGCTTTAAGCAGAGTAAAATTATTCGCCTGAGGATGCGTTCCTTCAATTAATCCCCGGTTACCAGACAAATCACCGGAAACATCCCCTACCGCAGAGGTCGGAATAAACAAATCCAGTTGCACTATAGGTTCAAGTACAATTGGACCTGCATTGTTGACGGCATCCAGAAAAGCCTTCTTACCGGCAATAACAAAGGCAATTTCTTTAGAATCGACAGAATGGAACTTTCCATCATAGACCGTCACTTCAATGTCTTTCAGAGGGTTACCAGAAATCGCTCCCTCATCCAGAGCCTGACGCACACCTTTTTCCACAGCAGGAATAAGTGCCGTCGGGATTGCACCCCCAACAACCTTATTCACAAATTTAAACCCGGTACCACGTTCCAGCGGGCGTACCTTTAGCTGGACTTCGCCAAACTGACCAGCACCACCACTCTGCTTCTTATGCCGGTAATGCCCTTCAGCAGGTCGGGTAATCGTTTCAAAGTATTCCACGCTCGGCTGGCTGGTTTCCACGTCCAGTTTATACACGCTCTCCATTTTCTCCAGAGCAACTTTTAAATGGAACTCGCCCTGACCACTCAGCAATGTTTCATTGGTTCGGGTTCGGTGTTCAATCTTCAAAGACGGATCTTCTGCTGCAATACGGTTCAGTACTTCTGACAACTTCTGCTCATCACCCCGCTTTTTAGGTTTGACTACCAGACTGTACATGGACTCGGGAAAATTCAGTGTACGCATCACTACATTATCTTCGTCATGTGAATCATGAATAACAGAATCGAATTCCAGCTCATCTACTTTTGCCAGTACACAAAAATCACCAGCAATCGCATGCTGAATTTCCATCCGCTCTTTACCCTGCAACTGGTACAAGTGTCCAACTTTAAAGGCTTTATTACTTTCTCCTACATAAAGCTGACTACCGGTATTTATTCCCCCCTGAAAAACCCGAAGATAAGCCAGTTTACCCATATAAGGATCGACACTGATTTTGTACACATGCGCAACCGTGTGTTCCAGTGTTTCACAATCAACCCGAATCTGTTTCCCCTCTTTCTCCAGCAGAGGCGGGTTACCTTCAAGAGGGATCGGCATAATTTCCGTTATTGTCTGTAACAGCAACTCACAACCGGCACCGGTTTCTGCTGAAGTAAAGCAGACCGGTATAACATGCCCGCTTCTCAGCGCTTCTTCAAACGGATCGTGTAGCTGCTCCGGATTCAATTCAGAACCCTGCTCCAGATACAGTTCCATCAGTTCTTCATCGACTTCAATGATTTGATCGATCAGACTTTCATGCGCGGATGACACATCAGAAAACAGAGTGGGTTTATCGTATTCCGGTTCGAAATAACAATCGACAACACTTTTCCCATCTTTATCCGGTAGATTTATGGGCAGGCAGTGACTGCCAAAATGCGCTTCGATCTCAGCCATAATGCCGGAAATCTTTTGCGCTTCCTGATCCATTTTATTAACGACGATCATCTGACATTTTTGTTGCTCTCTGGCAAAAGCAAATAAACGGTCAGAGATCTGATTCAGTGGGGTATCACTGTCAATAACCAGTGCAGAAGTTTCAATAGCGGGAAATATACTGAGTGTGCGACCCAGTAATTCAGCCTGTCCCGGAGTATCAATCATATTCATCCGGTGCTTATTCCAGCTTAGAGTCACCGGAGTAGCTTCAATACTGTGCTGATACTGAATGGATTGGGAATCAAAATCTGTAACTGTATTACCACAGGTCACATGACCAAGTTGTTCTGTGGCACTGGCAGTAAACAGTAAACGTTCGATCAGGCTGGTCTTTCCCGTACCGGTCTGACCGACAAAAGCAATATTACGAATATTATTAACTGGCATATAAGGCTCCTGAAAGTGTAGTGACAAAGATAAAGACATCATCCACATGCGGGCGGCAGCTAAGCCGCCAGCCCGTCTTCCAGGTCATTTTTCGAATCGATATATGCACAGTAGATCCATAAACAAAAACAATGCTTATAGCTTGGTCAGTAATTTTTGTTTCTGGTGTGACTTATTTCATAACTATAAAAATCGATTCATCCCAAAGTACCTCAGGATACTTATTCAACAAATAATCTATCTGATGTTATTTTTCATCCACATACACAACCGGCGTATGTATCTCTTCCTCCGGCATCTGACCGTCCATAGCCTGATAGACCGCATATACTCCCTGATAGCCTATTTCATACGGTGACTGGGTGATATAACCCAGCAACTTCCCTTTATTCAGGCTTTCCATAATAAAGGGATCATCATCAAAGCCAATATGCACAACATTCTTGTGTTTTTTCAGCACTTCACGAGCAATAATGGTGCCTATCGTTGTAGTATCATTCGGTGTAAAAATGCCATCCAGGTTATTGATATTCTGTAACGTCTTGCGAGCCATACTTCTTGCATCACCCACTCTTGTACCAAGATAAGGGTCTGCGACAATGTCTAATCCTCTTTTCTTTGCTTCATAGAGGAACCCGTCTTCTCGGGCATCAGTGGAAGCCACGCCTTTTTCCAGCCGGAATAATGCTACTTTGCCTCCTCGTCCCACAGCATCTGCCATCTTGGCTGCGGCTAACTGCCCCGCGGCATAATTATCAGTAGTAACTGAAGCAATCCGCTCACCTCCGGTGTCTCTGTCGATATAGACCGTCGGAATTCCCTTCGATTTAAACAAAGAAATATCTTCATTCCGGGATGGATCCGATGGAGCGATAACAACACCGCGACAACCATGCTCATTAATAAACCGGTGCAGGATTATCTTTTGCCCGTTCGAGTCTTTGTCATTAATCGTTCCTCGGATGTATAACCGGATCCCCAGTTCGCTTCCGGCTCGTTCCGCCCCCTGAATAACTTCAGACCAGAACGGCCTTAACTCACTGCCTGAAATCACCACTGCCAGACAGTCTTCTGCAGCTACTACCACAGGCATCAGCAACCCGGCCAGCAGACCACCCGTTAACATCAGTTTTTGTATACGCATAAGTATGCCCCTGACTGAAATACCTTCATATCAAGCATAGTTTATAATTATGCTGACGAGATTGTATATCCTCAGCTAAGACCCGATTTTACCGAAATACTGGAACTACAACGCTTGGCTTTCTCTATAAACACCGTTCTTTCTCGGTAAGCACCTTGATAAATACATCAAGCACCTGTAATCATTTAATATTAATGTCGAATCCGTACAGGTTGATCCCTATACTGGTTATTGGTTTACTTTTTTCAGGATCCGGATGGCCTGCCGTTAGAACTGTATAAAGTGACCCCGGCTGGATAGCAACATATGGAGTTCAGATGTATAACGCAATCACAATAGAAGCATTCCGGGCATTAGACGCCATCGACAGAAAAGGCAGCTTTTCTGCCGCAGCAAAATCACTGTATAAAGTGCCATCCGCTTTAACCTACACCATCAAAAAACTGGAAGATGATATTGGTGTACCTCTGTTCGACCGTTCAAAACAGCGGGCACAACTGACTCCGGCAGGAAAGCTGGTTCTCGAGCAAGGGCGGGACATTCTACTGGCAACCAATCGTCTGCTCGATTCAGTCAAACAACTGGAATCAGGATGGGAAAGCGGTATAAGAATCGCCCGGGATACCATAATTCCCAGTGACTATTTATTTGATCTAATCGCTGATTTCAACCAATTAGATCATAACGTAAACGTATCACTAAGCGTTGAAGTTTTAGGTGGAGGTTGGGATGCCCTGCACAGCCGACGAGCCGATATTGTGATTGGTGCTACTGGTGAACTACCCAGAGGATTATTTCATACCCACAAAATAGGTCAGGTGAGATTCGTTTTTGCCGTCAGTCCGCACCACCCGCTGGCCAATATCCGTCAACCGATTGAACAAGAACAGTTAGTTCACTATCCATCCATCGTTGTTGCTGATACCTCACAGATATTACCTGTTCAGAACAGCGGCCTGTTCGCCAGCAAACAAGTGATCCAGGTGAGCAGTATCGAATCCAAAATAGCCGCTCAACTGCGTGGACTAGGGGTAGGTTTTATACCGGTACATCTGGCACAACCCTATCTGGATTCCGGTCAGCTGATTGCAAAAGAATGCGCCTTCCCCCGGCCAGGACAAGATATTTATATCGCCTGGCATAAAGAGCAGGAAGGCCGCGCTCTGGAATGGTTTGTCGACCGGTTATGCAAAATCAGCTGGCCGTTATAGACCCACTGATTAGCCAAATACGCCGCTCAGTTGCTGCAAAGCATCTTTGCGGTTTTCTTCCGCGACTTCTTCACCCATATTAAGCGCTTCAGCAAACACAAAGTTCACATCAGTCAGTCCGATAAAACCAAGAATGGTTGTCAGATAGCTATAAACAATATCGTGAGCCGTTCCTTTATGCAGACCACCCCGAGTAGTAACAATAGTAACCGGCTTATTGTCAATAAGGCCAACCGGACCCGTTTCAGTATAAGAGAAAGTGATTCCTGCACGGGCAATCAGATCAAACCAGTTTTTCAACTGAGTCGGTACCATAAAGTTATACATTGGTGCGGCAATAACAACAGAATCCGCCGCTTTCAGCTCTTCAATAAGCTGGTTAGACAATTGCAGTATTGCTTTCTGCTCTTCGCTAAGCTCAGATTCGTTTCCCCCCAGAGAGCCAATCACATTCAAATCCATGACCGGAAGCGGATTCGCCGCCAAATCACGTTCAATAATGTTGCGGCTGCCTTCCAGAGCAATGTTCAGAAGCTGGTTAGATTGTGAATGTTCACCAAGAATGCTTGATTTCAGTACGAGTACACTTGACATATTTCTTCCTTTTCAACTTATTTCTTATGCAGTTTGTCATTTTACTCTACCGGAAAATAACCACGAAAAATATTGGAATAATTAGAGGAACGACTTCAAAATTTTTGAACAATACGTTGTTTTGACCCATTCTCCTTTACGTACCTTTACATTCGCTGTGACCTACTTTACAAACAAAATCATTATAATGAGAGAAATTATCAACATTCGGTATACAACCCGGTGCTTTGCTAAGTAGTTATATATGAAAAAAAATTCCAAACGTAATCTATTTTTTATACTGACCGGCGTACTGCTACTTGCCAGTGCAACTTTCTATGTTTATCACCAGCCGGAACCAGCGCCGGATTATGCTACTGAGCCGGTTCGGCGAGGAAAAATAGAAAATACCGTTCTGGCCAACGGCATGCTCCATCCATCTAAGCTGGTAAGCGTCGGTTCTCAGGTGTCCGGACAAATCAATAAATTAGCAGTTCAACTTGGGCAAGAAGTCAAACAGGGAGATTTAATCGCCCAGATTGACAGTCTGACCCAGCAGAACAGTCTGAAAGAAGCTCAGGCATCACTAAACAGCATCAATGCACAGTACCGGGCAAAACAAGCTCAAATCCATCAGGCTACACTGGAATTCGAACGGCAGAAACGCATGCTGGCTGACAATGCCAGTTCAAAGGCTGATTACGAAACAGCAGAAGCCGATCTGGCCGTTTACAGAGCAGAGCTCGATCAATTGAAAGCAGAACGGGAGCAAGCCGTCATCAGTGTTGATGATGCAAAACTGGATCTTGGTTATACCACAATCAATGCTCCGATGGACGGCACCGTCGTCTATACCTCTGTTTCGGAAGGACAGACCGTAAACGCAAATCAGGAAACACCGACGATTATCGAGCTGGCAAAGTTGGATACCATGACGGTAAAAGCCCAGATTTCGGAAGCGGATGTCATTCATGTCTATCCCGGTCAGCAGGCCTATTTCACTATTCTGGGTTCATCGGATCAGCGTTATAAAGGGGTACTGCGAGCCATTGAACCGGGACCGACATTGATGGATGGTGATGACAGCGATTTGAGTGCCGATGACAGCGATGCCATCTACTACAACGGCTTGTTTGAAGTAGAGAACCCGGATCATCTGTTACGAATCGGTATGACTGCTCAGGTTTCAATTGTTCTGGATAATGCTGATGATGCCCTGCTCATCCCGTCGCAGATACTAATAAAACAACCGGGAACCGGCGAGCATTATCAAATCCCGGTACTGATCAACGGACAAGTTGAATACCGTGATGTTGAAGTAGGTATCAATAACAAGGTAAATGCTCAGATTATCTCCGGTCTGAACGACGGTGATCAGGTTATCATCGGCATGCCTGCGGCTGCCGGAAGCACCCGTTCTTCTCGTCGCCCGGGACCACCAATGGGGCTATAAAAAATGAGTGAAGCATTACTTGAAATCTCCGGGATCAGCCGAACCTTCCCTGCCGGGGATGAAGAACTGACTGTTCTGAATAACGTAAATTTGTCTATCCAGCGCGGAGAAATGGTCGCAATCGTTGGTGCATCGGGTTCTGGTAAATCAACCCTGATGAATATTCTCGGCTGCCTGGATAAGCCATCTTCCGGCTCTTATTTTATTAACGGACAAGACACTTCCCGTATGGAAGTTGATGAGCTTGCAGCCCTGCGAAGAGAATACTTTGGCTTTATCTTCCAGCGCTATCATCTGCTGGGAGATCTAACAGCTGTCGGTAATACCGAAGTACCGGCCGTCTATGCAGGAAAAGATCGCCACTCACGACAGGAACGGGCAAAACTTCTGCTGAGCCGTCTCGGACTAGAAGAACGTCTGGATCATAAACCGAATCAGCTCAGTGGTGGTCAGCAGCAACGAGTCAGTGTTGCCCGTGCCCTGATGAATGGTGGTGATGTAATTCTGGCAGATGAGCCAACCGGCGCACTGGACAGCCATAGTGGTGAAGAGATGATGAAGCTGCTGCGTGAACTGCATGCTGATGGTCACACTATTATTCTGGTTACCCACGATATGCATGTCGCTCAGTTCGCCGACCGGATCATCGAAATCAAAGATGGCGAGATCATCAGTGATAAGAAAAAAGAGCCGCAAATATCCTCTGTCCCGGTCACCCAGCTAGATAAAGCACCAGTATCAGTACCCCGCTGGTTTGACTGGGGACACTACATTGAGGCTCTGAAAATGGCACTGCTGGCGATGTCGAGCCATCGCCTAAGAACGTTTCTGACAATGCTCGGTATTATCATCGGTATCGCCTCTGTCGTTTCTGTTGTCGCACTGGGTACGGGTTCGCAGCAAGCTATCCTTAAAAATATTGCTTCAATGGGAACCAATACTATTGATATCCGACCTGGCAGCGGGTTTGGTGACCGACATTCAGGGCGAGTTCGCACCCTGACAGCAAACGATGCAGAAGCATTACAAAATCTTCCGTATGTGGACAGCGTAACACCGTCAATCAGTACCAGTGTTACTATTCGCTATACCAACTTGGCGGTGACTGCGTCGGTACAAGGTGTCGGACCTGAATATTTTCGGGTTCGTGGCTATGAACTGGCTCAGGGGCAATATTTTGATAATGACAGTGTAGATGCACTGGCTCAGGAAGCGGTCATTGATGACAATACCCGTAAAGAACTGTTTCCGGATGAATCAGCCATAGGAAAAATTATCTTCCTTGGACGCTTGCCAGTACGGATCATCGGCGTGACAGAACCCAGAGAAAGTGCATTCGGTAACAGTGATTCTCTGAATATCTGGATCCCTCACACAACGGTATCCGGACGAATGGTCGGACAAAGCTATCTTGACAGTATCACTGTTCGTATATCGGAGTCAGCCCCCAGTAATGCGGCTGAACAAGGGATTATCACGCTACTGAAAATGCGCCATGGCACTGAAGATTTCTTTACCATCAATACGGATACCATCCGGGAAAATATAGAGAAAACAACCGCCACAATGACCTTACTGATCTCTGCTATTGCCGTTATTTCACTGGTTGTCGGCGGCATAGGCGTTATGAACATCATGCTGGTCTCCGTAACAGAACGCACCAAAGAAATCGGTGTCCGCATGGCGGTTGGAGCCCGGCAGAACGATATTCTGCGCCAGTTTCTGATTGAAGCGGTACTGGTCTGCTTATGTGGCGGAGTGATAGGGGTTTCCCTTGCGTATCTGATCGGGGTCATCTTCGCATCTACAGGTAGCAGTTTCCAGATGGTGTACTCCACCAGCTCTATTGTGGCGGCCTTTGGCTGCTCCACTCTGATTGGTATTTTGTTCGGCTTCCTCCCTGCACGTAATGCAGCAAAACTGGATCCGGTAGACGCACTGGCAAGAGAATAATTTATGCATAATCAATTTCGCTACAAACTCACCACTCTGGCTATCTGCGCAACACTGATAAGCGGATGCAGTTCATTCACCCGTACAGAATATCAGGCTCCGGAACTTGACGTGCCTCAGCAATGGCAACCACTCCGCTCCGGACAGTCTGTACTGACGGATTTCTGGTGGAAACAATTTCAGGATCCGCAACTGAACCAACTTATCGAGCAGGTTCTGCAAACCAACAATGATCTGGCACTGGCAACCCTGACTCTGCGCGAAGCCAGACTGGAAGCGGGACTAGCTGATGACGATGCATTACCTCAATTCTCTTCTTCTTTATCTGCCGAAAAAGAACGAGATCTGAGAAGCAATGATACCTCTGACACTTACAAAGCCAGCGTATCTGTCAGCTATGAACTGGATCTGTGGGGACGGGTATCTGCCAGCATTGATGCAGCAAAATGGTCGGCCATGGCCAGTGCAGAAGACAGGGAAAGCACCGCCCAGAGCCTGGCAGCAACAACGGCGTCTCTGTACTGGCAAATAGGCTATCTGAATGAACACCTCACCTTAAGTGAAGAAAACCTGAACGATGCCAGACAAACCCTGGAACTGACTCAGAGTCAGTATCAAAGCGGTGCAGCATCAAAACTGGATGTACTGGAAGCCAGACAAAGCGTCACCAGCCTTGAAATCAGTCACAGCGAGTTGCAGCAAGAATTAACGGAAGCCAACAATGCAATGGCGATTTTATTTAACCAACCACCGAAAGACATGCAACTGAATATCCATAAGCTGCCGAATGCACCACTTCCAGCAGTTGCTGCAGGGATCCCCGCAGATCTTCTGGCACGACGTCCGGATGTGAAATCCGCTCTGTACGAGCTGAAATCCGCACTGGCCAGTAAAGATGAAACCGCCAGCAGTTATTTACCGACTCTGACTCTGACCGGATCAATTGGCGATTCATCATCTCAACTTGAAAACCTGCTGCAAAATCCGCTCGGAACCCTGGGAGCCGGACTGGTTCTGCCATTTTTGCAGTGGAATCAGATGGAACTAAACAAACAAATATCAGACGTGCAATACCAAAGTACCATTGTCAGCTACCGGAAAACGCTCTACGAAGCATTTGAAGACGTAGATAATGCCTTGTCCGCACGCCAGCAGTATCTGTATCAGGGAGAAAAGCTAAAAGTACAATATGAAGATACTAAAGCAGCCGAAGAAATTTATACCAGCCAGTACAACAATGGTGCGATTGGGATTACCGATTTACTGGATGCACAGCAGGATCGCCGTGATGCTGAAGCCTCATTGCTGGAAAACCGCTATAACCAATATGTTATTCAGGCCACCCTGTATCAGGCTCTGGGCGGCAGTGATATCGCTCCGGAACTGAACCAAAGCCAGTAAAAAAACGACCCGCCATTCCCATGTTTTCTGCATGGGAATGCAATATAAATGCTAAGTAACCCTGTCCAAACATAGATAACTATATGATTCTTTTTTGAATATAAGAATAAGCAGTAGCATTATGGTGAGGATATCAGGCAGATTTAATCGGCTTAATAAATTCTAGGGTTACTAAATGAATATTCGTACCACATTCTGGATATTGCTACTTGGGATTTTCATGACTCGAGTTGGAATATCCGAAGCACAGGAACTGACCTTAGAAAGGCCGGATAAATCAAAAATAAATTATTACTTAATTGAGCAGCCTGCTCCCGTGACTGAAAAAGTACTGCTCCTGATTCTACAGGGCTCTGACTGCAATAGTATTTTTTATATAGACTCAATCAAGAGCGACTACAAAAATATCTGGCCTCAAGCGGATCTTCTTCTCATTGAAAAATACAGCATTAGCAAAAAATTAAGCTATCACACCGGAGCAGAAAGGAAGGATTGCCCCGAAGAGTATATTCACAATGACAGTCCAGAGCAGCGAATATCCGATATTAAGACGGTGCTCAAGGAAGTACGAAAACAACAAAAATACAGAACCTTGGTAGTCTTAGGCGGAAGTGAAGGTGCTGTTATTGCAAACCTTCTTGCAGCAAATATTGATTACGTGGATGCGACGATTTCCTTTAACGGAGGCGGGCGTTGGTTCTTTGATGATATTTTACATAGCATGGTATCCACTCAACAAAATCCGGAAGAAGCCAAAGCAAGTCGTGAGGGACTTAAACAGTTTGCGGAGCACATCTTAACAAGCGAGCCTTTTGAGCTTAAGATTAGTGACCACGGTTACAATTGGTGGCATCAAATGCTGTCAATGGATCAGTTGGCGATTCTGCAAAAAGTCAATTCACCTTTACTGATATTGCAAGGTTCAAGGGATTTGTCCGTATCCCCTGATAAAGTTGACGAAATGCTTTTGGCTCTCAGTAAATCAGGAAAAGACAATATTAAGTACAGGCTATATGATGGTCTTGATCACGCTTGGAAAAATAGCTCCGGCCAGAGCAAAAAGAAGAAGATCGTCGCAGATATTCATATATGGTTAAAATCTGTGCTTAGCCACTCGAATAACCATATTAAGCCGTCGTTAAAAAGCACGGCTGAAACACCAGAATCACACAACAATGAGGTTATAGTGGAAGGCGATCATCATTAAGCTATCCACTATGACTGTGTTGAAGTGACTTCAGGTTATGCAGAAAAGGGCCAAAACCCTGCTCTCCACACCAAAAGTTCAGTGCATTCTGTACCCCCTGGCTGGTCAATGTCGCTCCTGAGATACCATCAACACTATAAGCATCAGAAATTTCACTGTGGTTCATGACAACCTGAAAATCCGGCTTTTCATGTTTAAAAATCTGCTTACCGGTGAACTGCTGAGTCCATTCAGGATCGTCGGTAATGTTTCCTCCCAGTCCCGGTGTTTCTGCATGCTGGTAAAAACCAAGACCACTGATAGTCATATCATCCAGATTCAAAGCCAGATAACCGTGCAACATAGAGAATTTACCAAATGCCCGCACAGGCAGAACCACCCGATCATATGCTCCCTTCCCATGATCATTCTTAATCAGAAATACCTTGGCAACACTCTCCCGGCGTTTAAGACCGGCATGATCATCCGCTTGTGTCAGAGCGACCGACTGTGTCGGATCCGTACGGGATAACTCTGCATCATAGCCAGCCAGACGATCAGCATCATCAATAAACAGACCGGTATTCAGATCCACCAGCTTGGGTTCAACATACTGCTCCATTAACTTCACAATACTGATTTTTTTTTGTAGCAACCCGGCCGTTTCTACCAACACCAGACGCTTATCCAGCACAACAGTTTCATGCTGCACAGAAACATTCTGACTCAGAGAAGATTTCAGCTTTTTCGCAGAGTCAGTATCCGCCGACTCAGAGCCAAAACAACCGGATAACAACAGTACCAACAGCGTCGCACCTGATTTTTTAAGAAATAACATGATCACCTCTACTTCAGACGACGGGGAACAACCTGAGCAATAATATCGAATTCCCCCTGATTACTCCGGATATGCAAAGTAATCAACTCTCCCAGCTCCAGAGTCCGTACTGGATTAAACAGCATCAAATGATGAGTATTCGGTGTCAGCGCCAGCATTTTATCCGCCGGAATACTAATTTCATCAATGTGAAACATCACTCGCTGACCACCTTCAAATTTACTGCTGTGCAGCATGGTCATACCGAACACTTCACTGCTCAGTCCGGTGATCACCAGATCTTTACCGGTATTATTATGGATTGTCATTTTACTTCCGGTGCTTTTGGCTCCCTGCGCAAGCTGAAAAATCACCGGATTTTCCACTTCGACCTGCTGCTGCAGAGTATTTACATTTGCCTGCGCAAAAACAGAAACACAACTGAAAATGACAACAGTAAGAAAAACAGACACATATTTGTTTAGCATAACCACCCTTATTTTTGATTCTTTAACTGATTGATATAATTGTTTAAATCCATTCCGGTGGAATAGCCGACATGCATTTTGTCTATCACGCCATGTTTATCGATAAAGAAGGTTGTTGGCGTTACAGACACCAGATAACGTTCCTGAGTAATACCAAGTTGATCTTTACCCAGCAAAAAAGTGATACCAAGCTCATCAGCCACCGCATTAAAATCGACATTTTTATCATCAATATTGACACCGATGACCGTTAGATCATCAGGCCGCGCCTGCACCAGGTTCTGCCAGTCTTTCATCATCAGCAGACACACACCACAACTCTCGGACCAGAACTCCAGTACCAGTGGTTTACCCCGGTATGTTTCCAGTTTGATCTCCTGATGACGTACATCAAAGGCCGCCACAGGCGGGGCCTCTGCTCCTACTTTCGCTATCTCTTCTTTGCAGCCACTAACCCCCCCTAATAACAGCAGTATCAGTATGCTAAAACATGCCCTATTGCCACGATAATAACTATTGAGATAATTGCTCATTCGGCCTTTCCTCTCCCACGTACTTACCATGCTGTAGCCGAATAATCCGGTCGGTATAACGCCCTAAATCCGGGTTATGGGTCACCATAATAATGGTGCGGTTCTGGGCATGCAGGCGCTGGAAAATCTCCAGAACAATCCGCTCATTCTCTTCATCCAGATTTCCGGTCGGCTCATCGGCAAAAATAATCGGACACTCATTTACCAAAGCCCGGGCAATACATACCCGCTGCTGCTCACCACCAGAAAGCTGATTCGGCAAATGATCAATACGGTGTCCGAGGCCCACTTGTTCCAGCACCGAAATCGCTGCCGCTTTATCAGTTACACTGTGATAATGCTGAGCCAGCATGACATTCTCCAGTGCCGTCAGATACGGGATCAAATGGAACTGCTGGAATAGCAAACCAATCTTCTCAGCCCGGAATGAACGCCGACCATCCTCATCCAAATGTGCAGCGTCCTGGCCATCCAGATAAATCTGCCCTTCGGTGGCCGTATCCAGACAACTGAGAATATTCATCAGCGTAGTTTTACCGGAACCAGAAGCTCCCATAATGGCAACAAACTCACCGTGACGAATGGAGATGTTAATATTATCCAGCGCCTTAACCTGCTCAAAATGCTTGGAAAGCCCTTTAGTTTCAATTGCATAATTTGACATTTTATTCTCCTTTCAGCACCTTGGCGGGATCGACACGGATCGCCCTTAGCGTAGGAACCGTCGCAGCAACCATAGCTGCGAGAAATGAAAGTACAGACGTGATGGTAAATACCGGACTACGCAGATCGATACTGGCACTGAATACGGTCTGTCCCAAAACCTGAGCCAGCAGATAACCCAGAGCCAGACCAACAACAATAGCAGCCAGTGTCATCAGCACGGTTTCAGTCAGGATTTGCCGGGTAATCGAACGATGAGAAGCTCCGAGTGCTTTTTGCAATGCAAACTCATATTTCCGTTCAGAGATCATTGCCGTCAGCGTTGTATTTACACACAGCGTAGACAACAGCAGAATGACAAATGCCACAACCCCCATCAGTAGTTTGATTTTATCCAGCACCTTACCTTCTGAGGCCGAAACTTTACGGATCGGGCGGATATTCAGTTGTGGATAACGCTGATTCAATACTGCAGCGAACTGCTCCACCTGTCCTGTATCGTTCGCTAAACTGAACATGGCATAGTTCACCAGCCCCTCTTTTTCCAGCCACGTCTGCACTACGGGCAGGTTTACAATCAGATAATTGTCTTCCGCTTCACCGGATTCGATAATCCCTTTTATGGTAAAGCTGTGTTTCAGCCCATCTCTAATGATATTGATCGATGAACCCAGCTTCAGCTCCAGTTTTTGTGCCAGCTTACTGCCAATCATGGCATTACGCTGGTCAAAAGTGACATTGATCCATTCGCCCTTCACCTGCCAGTACGGCGTCAGTTTCTGTAGCTGTGAGAAATCGATTCCCATCAATACCACTTTTTCCAGATCAGACTGTGCCATACCGTAAAGATAAGGGCTGGATGCCACCAGACTGTCCTGCGGAGCCAGTCCGCGAATCTGACGATACTCTTCAGCCGTCATATATTCCTGCGTCTCTCCCGGCCCGACAAAGAAATTCGCTCCGTAATTTCTCAATTCATGACTCATTTTTTCATTAATATCGAAATAGACACCCGCCATCGCAGTAATAATTGCCGCTCCAACGGTCAAAGCCGCAAATACGACCAGCACCCGACGGATCCGCAGTCTGAGCGAACGCCATACCAACAGACGGCTCATCGCACCCCGGTTAACAGACGAACCTTTATTTGCGCCCATACAGCACCTCGATAGGATAAAGTGACGCAATACGTCGTGAAGGGAAATAGGTGCCAATAAGCGTAATGATGACGGAAATCACCAATACCATAGGCACGATAATCCAGTTAAAACTGACCGCAGAATCAAACAGGGCATACCCCATCACTTTTGCCAGCCCCCAACCAGCCAGACAGCCCAGCAAACCACCCAGCAGTCCGCAGATAACCGATTCGGAATAAAACAGCAGATACACCTGCCAGTTATGTGCTCCGAGCGATTTCATCAGGCCGATCTCTTTCGCTCTCTGCAAAATGGCATTTGTCATCAGTGACGCGATACCCATCGCCGCAGCCACCAGGGCTGCGCACGTCACAACAAACAGCAGACTCTGAATTTTCCCGATAACGATTCCTTCCGATGCGGCAACCTGCCAGATAGGTTTTACCAACGCGTTATTCATCGCCCCTTCTAACTGGAAAGAGATAGAAGAAACAAACGCAGTGCAAAACCAGAGGTCATATTCATCAGAATCGAGCGATTCCAGATCTTCACGGGCTTTTTTCGATAGCGCATTCTCAGGTACGGTCAGAGCTGAAACATTAACTGTCTGTACCCGGTCTTGCAGATCCAACAATTGCTGACCAATATGCAGAGGCACAAGTAAAGATGTTTCATCATCCGAACCACTACTCAGGATACCGGTAATAGTCACTGAGACTGAGGTAGCATTTTTTCCATACAGCTGAATGATATCCCCTTCAGACCATCCCTGCGACGCAGCCAGTGTCTGACCAACCAGAGCCTGAGGTTTTTCATCATCCGGCCATTGCCCCTGCACCTGCCAGTAAGTGGCAATATAGCGGTTACCGGTGCGGTAGTCCGGTTCATCCGGAACCGGGATATGTTGATCGAAAAAAGTACCCGTCAGATTAATCTGCTGTAACATCCCGCTACTTTTTTGAGCCTGAACCTGTCCACGGACAAAAGGAGTAAAACCAATAATATTATTACGCCAGAATATATCCTTAATATTGGGCAGTTCTTTCTCCCGTAACAGATCGCCTTTTGCCAGATCCGTACGATGCGAAGCCAGCATCTCCGGCAGCTCTATCTGCCCTTCAGGAGAAATTTCGATATTCGCCCCATAACTTTTCATCTCCTGAGACATCTTGTCCCCAATATTGACAGAAATAGCCAACAGCGCCGAAATCAGCCCTGCAGCCAAAAAAACCGTCGTGGTAGCCAGTAATTTGCGCCCGGTATCGTGCGCCCAGGACTGGCGAAGCATAGTCCATAGCATAATGATTCTCCTGGTCGCTAAAGCGGCTCATGATCCGTATAAGCCCACGGATCCGCCCGAAATGCTTCATAAGAGGCTTCGGAAGTGAAGAAATAGGTTTTCCCGCCAAACAAATAGGTATATTCCGCTCCTATATTGCTCAGTTGCTTACCATTAACCGGATCCGTTGCTGTGATCTCGACAATCTCACTGAAATATTTCAGACCGCTTTCCAGCATCTGCTGTGAAATCAGGATCTCGTCTCCCTGTTGTGTCCATTCCGCAATCGGGATCGGGTTACAGCCTCCGGGTTTACCAATGGATGGAATAAAGATATGTACGCCACATGCCAGACAGATCACCTGATCGCCTGACTGAACGTACCCTGCATCCCCGCATAACATGCAGGCATCAAACACGACACCAAACTTCTGCTCGCCCGGATAGCGGTCAATCACAAAAAAACGCACAACTTTGCCATCGCTGGCTACCCAGTCATAACGGTGAATACGCCCGTCCTGCAATGCTTCTGTTACGGGGATATGAACCGAGTTATCTTCTGCCAGTACCATCCGTGTGGCCGGTGAGCGTTCCAGAGGCTGGGAAGCCACCAGATCCCAGTACAGCAGGCTGGCAAAAACCAGCACGACACCAGCAGCATAATGACGGATCAGCGCAAACTGCCGGTTGAAGTTAGCCTGTTTTTTACGTCGTTCGATCGCATGCCTCTCTCTGCTTATCTGCTGTTTCAGCGGTACAATAGTGCGGTAACGGGTCAGAATACACAGCACAGCCAAAGCCGTTGCACAGTAGGGATAAACCCAGTAGAAATTAGTCACACGGGAAACATAAGTGAGCAGACCCTGCGTCAGACCAATCACTTGCAGCTTCATGGCAGCAAGAATGATTTCACCGGACAACGGCAGCGAGGTAATCACCACCAAAATAAAAAGTGCCAATTTAGCCATAGACCGGCTACAACCCGCCCATATTTTTGCGCTCGTAGTCTGAATAAATACAATCAGGAGGAATCCGCAGATCAGAGCACTAATATTGAGGATAAATTCGGTATTAATAACATTAGTGGCACTGAGCATATCCAGCTTAGCCACCTTCGCCCACATAAAACCAGCCAGCCCGGTAATGAGTGTCTGCATACATAAAAGTGTGTAACGGTTAATCCGGAACAAAAGTGCATAAATAAGCAGCAGAAACAGCACTCCGGCATAACTGCCGGATACCAGCAAAATATTGACCTGACTGAAAGGCAACTGCCGGAACAATACCGCGCCGGTCAGTAAGGCGCACAAAAATAGCCAGAACTGTTTTTTATAACATTTATCAACCGGTTGCTCCCACAGAAGCCCCAAGATCATTGCAGGAAGTAAAAAGACGGATATCACCTGCGAAAGATAAAAACTCATTCTTTTCCCTATGATATAAACAGAAAGGATACGGCCCAGAAATGAGCCGTATCACACCTTGTTTTCCTAAAAGGAAAGGCGGGATCAGTTCAGACCAACATATTTAAACTTATAATTCACATCGAAAGGTTTAAACCAGCGGCCAACACCTGTCGCTTCATCTGTATGGCGCAGCAGACCGGCTTTTGATGGTGGCTCAATGTTGAAAGTCAGCTCATAGTTACCCACACCCAGCATATTGATATTCGAACCATAGTGAGGACCGTCAGCCGCAACCATTGGCATGAAAGTGCCTTCCTGAGTTTTCCCTGTGTCTACATTTTTCAGTTTGTAGTGAATGGTCAGATATGGGATCCATTCACCCGCCCCAAAACCGTTCTTGTTACCTTGCAGAGCATGGATATCGGCTTCCAGATGAACATCTGACTGAGAAGCCGCTTTCATCATACCCTGAGGTTCCATTGTGACCGGCTCAAGATAAACCGCCGCGATCTCCATACCGTTCATTTCTACGGTTTCACCTGCCGGTACTTCACCGGCATAGGCTGCCGTTGCCATCAGCATTTGGGCAGCAATAGCTGATGCTAAGATTGTTTTAGACATACTTTAGTTTCCTTTTTGTATAAGTAGTTTTTTAGCCTGTTATTGTTACTTTGTGTTACCACATAAATTGTTAATGACCAGAAGCCATCTGAGCCTCAAGTCTGGCTCCCCGGCTTTTAATCACGATAAGGGCGAATACAGCCGCCAGAAGCAGAATGCCCTGCGGAATAAGGGTTTCCATATACGGATAAATACCCAGCAAACTGATTTCCGGTACTCCCGACATCAGTGTCGGTTCAAACATTTTGCCTTCAATCAGCTCCAGCACACCTTTTCCGGCAAAGACAAAAGCCATCAGATACATAAAGCCGCCGGTGAAGATAAAGAAAGGCTTGAGCGGCAGCTTCACTACGCTGTAACGCATGATAAAGAAGATAATAAGGAGGATAACCACGCCAATCGCCAGACCACTGAACAATCCGGCCATTGCTGCAGATGAAGCGTCACTGGCCAGCGCATAGTAAAAGAGTACGGTTTCTGCACCTTCACGATAAACGGCCAGAAAACTGGCAAACCAGAGCCCGAACAGAGAACCGGTCGTCATGGACGCTGACAGTTTTTTCTCCAGATACCGTTTCCACTGTACCGCTTCCACTTTAGACAGCAGCCAGTAACTCATAAAGAACAGCACAACTACCGCAACCATCATAGTGAGCCCTTCCAGCAGTTCCCGGTTTGCTCCAGAATTGGTAAACAGCCACTGGAATATTACCGCCGTGATCAGGCTGGCAATCAGGCCGGTAATCACAGAGTTCTTTACCACATACAGCTTGTCCTGTGCTTCATTCTTGATCAGATAAGCCGTGATCGCTGCCACTATCAGCAGCGCTTCCAGCCCTTCACGCAGAATAATGGTCAGGCTGGCAATCAGCATAGCCCACCAGCCATCTCCCCCCTGAGACAACGTATCCGCCCCCTGCTGCAGCGCGGTTTCCATCTCATCAAGCATTGCCTGCAGTTCGTCCATGCCGGAATCCGCCTTCATCATACCGACGATACGGGTGAAGTAGCCTTCCAGCTCCGCCTTGAAACTGGCATCACGGGCACCCAGAGCATTTTCCATTCCGGAAGCTTCGAATATATCGAAGTAGCTGTCCTGAACGCTCATAACAGCAATATCGGCCTGTCCACTCTGGTACTGACCAAGCGCTGCCGTTATTGCTGCCACAACATCATTTACCACCTGATCCCAATTCTTGTCAGCGATCTGCATTTCTTCATCTTGCTGCTGAGGTTTCTGCTCATCACGAGTGGCCGGAAGGCCAGGCAGGTCATCTTTAAGATCCTGAACCAGGGTCGACAGCTCATAGCTGAACTGGATCAGTTTTTGCTGGTTGTACGCTGTTTTGGCAATAGTGAGCATACTCTTAAACCGATCATTATAATCAGCCGCTTTCGACGTAGAACGATTGAGACGGATTGCAATTTCCAGCTCAGAATTTTTATAGAAAGTAAACTGAGCCTGCTGCACTAGCTGGTAGGATTTCTGCTGTTTGTCTGCGGTACTATCCGTCTGGGGCGCAGATTCGCGGTATTCCGTCAAAGCCTGATTAAGTGTCGTTTCAATATTCTGCACCTGTGTGCGCCAGAACGGCAGAATACTCTCCTGAGACAGATCCTGTGTTTCTGCAACTAATTGATGGCCAGAAGCCAGAATATCCGGAATTGTTGCCACTTCAGATTTCAGCCATTCGATTTCCTGCTGTACTTCATCCAAAGGTTTTTTATCTGCAATCAGCTTGCGAATTTCACCGAACTTAGCCTCCAGCTGATAGCTGTATTTTTGAGAATAGTTGATACGGATAGGGCCTTCGATGTCTTCATACACATCGAAATAAGCCATCTGAACCGCTGACTTGGCTTCAGGGATCTTACCGGCCTGATAAAGTTCAAATGTTTTGTCCAGCCTGGCATTAATATCTTCCACGGCAGCCTGATAGTCGACAATAGCAGCAAAGACCGGAAAAGCAGAAAGAGAAAGTAGCACTGTTAAAAACAGTCCTTGTACATAGCGCATAATAAACCCAAAACCAAATAGTAATGATAACGATTTTTATTTTCGATGAATTTATCAGGAAATCATTTGAGGGTCAAACAAAGAAGAATACGCCATACCAATTAACGTCTTCTGTTCTAGGTGAAAAACAAAGTCACACCGTATTTCAGCATAAAATGCGGCACCGGTTACAGTGCAGCTTGTAGCAGGCATTGGTACATTAAACCAGCAGTGAGATGTCGCCATCGTGACAGACAGAAATTTATTGGCTAAGCTATGAAAACTAGGCATATAACTCTAAATTGTACGACTCCCCATACCATAAGATTTAAGGGAATAAATAATGAAAACGCTTGGATTTAAAACAGCACTGTTGGTATCAGTTTGCATACTGGTTTCGCTGTCAGTCGGTTTATCAAACTATCTGGCTTATCGCCACGAAAGACAAACGTTAGAAGACAGTATCTATCTGAATACTAAAAGAATTGTATCTACTGAATCAGAGCTTCTTGAATATTTTATCCAGACAAAATCTCAGGCGGTTGATGAAATGGCCAGAGATTACCAGACCTATAAGTACACCGACGGACATGCGGAACGGGTGCGTATCGGGGCAAATCTTTCTTCGGTTTCTAATTTGATGGTCGGATTTGAAAATGGTGATTCATACGCCTCTGCTGATTTCGACGGTTGGACAGATCACAAAAATCCCGCCTCCTACGACGCCAGGAAAAGACCATGGTATACCGATGCCATGAAAACCAATTCACTGATATACACCGAACCCTACATTGATGCCAATAACGGTGATCTTCTGGTCAGTATTGCAAAAAAATTCCAGAATGGTGTCATTCTGGCGGACATTTCTCTTTCTGTACTTGATGAAACAGTAAAATCCATTGATATGCCCGGAGCCCTTGCTGTGATCATGACAGAAGATTCTTCCGTACTGGCAAGTACTTCTCCGGCAGTCCCTAACGGCACTAAGCTCACCGATGTCAGTTCACTGGTCGACCCGGTAAGGCAGGCAACCAGCACAGATTCCGCCATCATTCACTATGACCTGAAAGGGGTGGATAAAGTCATGTTCACCCAGCGGATCAAATACGGTGACAAAAATTGGTATCTGGTCGTGGGACTGAATAAATCCACCGTGTTTGCTGATCTGGCAGACTCGAGGAACGATGCTATCTTCCTGACCATTGGTCTGACTATCGGCTGTATTATCCTGACGTTACTGATTCTGGGATATCTTTACCGTCCAATCCTGATCCTGAAGAACACAATTCAGGGCTTATCTGCTGGTAACGGTGATCTGACTCAGCGGCTTGAGGTCAAAACTGACGATGATCTGGGTCAGATTGCTCATGGTATTAACCTGTTTATCGAAAACCTGCAAAATATGATGCTGGAAATTGATAATGCCTCCAAACGCCTGCAGGAAGATGCCATTGCGCTTCAGTCTCAATCCAGTAACAACTCTTCTATTCTGGAAAAACATGTGGTTGAAACAGAACAAGTCGTCACCGCTATCGAAGAGATGAATGCTACTGCCGAATCCGTTGCTCATAACGCCAATGAAGCCGCCGCTCTTACGACACGGGCAACCGGAGACGGTGCCGAATCCATGCAGGTGGTTTCTAAAGCACAGGAACAGGTTACCGAACTGGTCACTGATGTGGAAGAAACGTCCCTGCGTCTGACAAACATGAGTGAAGAAGCGAAATCTATTACCTCGATCCTGCAGGTCATCGGCGATATTGCTGAACAAACCAACCTGCTGGCATTGAATGCAGCTATTGAGGCTGCACGAGCGGGTGAACAAGGACGCGGTTTCGCGGTTGTGGCAGATGAAGTTCGGGCATTGGCCAGCCGGACACAGGCCAGTACCCAGGAGATTGAAAGTGCGCTAAGCCGCCTTCTGAGTGGAACTGAAGCGGTCGTATCGTCCATGAGCGGTACTCAGGGACGCTGTCAGGATACCTTCCAGCATACCGAGCAGGTCAGTAGCATGCTGCAACAACTGGTAACCAGTATTGATGGTATCAATGACCTTAGCTCGCAAATTGCAACCGCCGCGGAAGAACAAAGCAGTGTCACCAATGATATCAGCCGGAATATGAATGCAATAAATGATATGGTCAGAGAGTTAAGCAGTAATGGTGAAACCTCTGAGGTTCTGTCACGTAATATTAGCCAGATCAATCATGACCTGAATGCTCTGGTCACCCGGTTTAAGCTGGCGTAAGCCCGCACTAGCAGACACAAGGACACACACTGGCAGTGTGTGTCTTTATTCTTTTTCTTTATTTTCTTTTTTATCAGCTCTCTTGTCTTTTATGTTTAGGTACATAATTCAGTATAGAGACAGGCACCGGTTTTTTAGGTTCAAAACCGTCAATCACCCTTCTTTCTAGTAGATGACCCAGACGGCTTTCAATCATACACAGGTTCTTAAAGTTATCTTTTGATACCAGAGAAATAGCCTCTCCCTGAGCATCAGCACGTCCTGTACGCCCGATACGGTGAACATATTCATCTGCCGGAAACGGCAGATCATAGTTAATCACCAGTGGAAGATTAACTATATCGATACCACGGGCAGCCACTCCGGTTGCAATAAGGTATGGCACCTTTCCGGCTTTAAAATCGTCCAGCAGTTGATTCCGTACCGCCTGACTACGACCACTATGAAAAGCCTCCGCAGCTATCCCCCGCTTTTCCAGTTGAGTGACCAGCTTAGCAGCTCCGTGTTTGGTTTCGATAAAAATCAGAGCCTGATGCCATTGATGGGTCTGGATCATATGACTGAGAAGCGCCGATTTTTTATCTTTATCAACAGTAACGATCCACTGTTCAATAGAACTTTTTGATGCCTGCTTTGCTGCAATGGATATTTCATAAGGATTATGCGTCGCTGATTTAGCCAGATCTCGTACTTTATTAGATAAAGTGGCCGAAAAAAGCAGATGCTGAGCACTCTCAGGAAGACGGGTAACAATACGGTTAATGTCATCGATAAAGCCCATATCCAGCATACGATCAGCTTCATCTAATACAAACAGTTCAACCTCTTCAAAGTACAGAGCTCGCTGAGTATAAAGGTCAAGCAGTCTGCCGGGAGTCGCAACCAAAATATCGCAACCTTCGATAAGTGCCTGCTTTTGCAATTTCTCATCGATTCCACCATAAACTGCTGTACAGGTCAGCTCTGTATGCCGGGCATACAGAGCTACTTTTTGTTCTATCTGAATCGCCAGTTCCCGGGTCGGTACAACGATCAGAGCACGAAAGCGCTTTTTCTTTTGTGTCTTTCCGTTCAGCAACTGATGCAGAACCGGCAGCACAAAACTGGCTGTTTTTCCCGTTCCGGTTTGTGCTGCCGCGATCAGATCCCGGCCTTTCAGTATCTGAGGAATGGCTTTATTCTGGATATCAGTCGGTCTGGAGTATCCGGCATCGGATACAGCCTGCAGCAATAATGGATGCAGATTAAGAGAAGCAAAAGACATAACAACCTCGTGTAACATTCTTCTAAAGGACAGCGATGTAACACCGAGTTATCAGGGCGAGCTGACGCCCTGACTACACCACCAAACGCGCGGAGTATAGTGCCAAACCACATCAGGCAGCAATTTTTCTTTAACCTGTAAGTGTTCGGAACTCATAGTCCTTTAATATACTGTGCATTAGACGTTGGTGTGATCGCATTTCTGAGCTTCGTTACAGACTCTTCTCTGCCCTGAACCAGCCCGGTGAATAAATCGATGACCTGCTGTTTATTAATACTCAGGCGAGTTTCTGTTTTGATGTCCCGCAGGTCAATCAGCACATCCGTATACAGCCCCGGAATATCGTTCAATACCCCGGTATTCAGAAAATTATGGCTGCTGTACATACGGTTATAGCTTCCCCGCTGTTTGTGAATCACATACTCCGAACCATTCAGATTAATAATGGAAGTGGATTTTTCACAGTTCGGCAGACACCCTCTGTTTACCCGTTTCTTACGGCACCCCTCTGTTTGCTGGAACAGGCACTGGCGACTGGTCAGCAGCGTAATCGGATGGTAGATACTGTAATACAAACGGAAGTTATCCGGACGAACAATTTGCCGCATCTGTAACGCTTTAATTTCATTAGAAATAAAAGTGCCATCTGCTGAGAATTCGTCTTGAATACAACGTAGAGCATACGAGTTAGTGATATTCAGCTCCGGCCCAGCAACCCACGAAAGGCCAGCCTTACCGGCCAGATACGCGACACCCGTGTTATTGGTCACTATTCGCCGGGGCGTTATTTTCTGCAGAAATTGCGCTGCGGCTGAATAGTCCTCACCTATCAGAATAGCAGGAAACCAGGGCAATAATGACGGCTCGGCATTAAATAGCGCCACCAGCGAATCTAGGTTACGGGCAAGAGCCGAAGGTAGCTGGTAATAAATCTCGGCCTGACGATTTTCAACCAATTTAATATCCACTGAAGATGAGATTAATACCGATAATTTCGGAGATTCAGACACAGGATCCGGACGAGTCTGTTTTGGCAACGTCCTGTGGGCTACTCGTTTGCTTTCTGTGCAGGCTGGCGTAAGATCCGCCATAAGCTGGTGAATTTTTTCATCAACTATCTGGATAATTTCGGTCTTTTTATCAAAAACCTGTCGCTTGATTCTTTGTATATCCGGTAAGGATTCTGCGCCTTCCTGTCGGATGAAATAAGCCGCAGAATGATCTCTGGGGTTATCAGTCATCATTTCCTGTCCGATCGAATCATTCAGGTAACCGGTGGAAAAATCACGGTTAAAGACAGTATGAAGCTCGGTCATATCCGTCAGTAACTGACCCGTAGTACAATAATGATCAATTTGTCTGCGCCAGTTATCGACAACAGTGTACACGTAATGTGGCTTCTTGATCCGGCCTTCGATTTTCAGGGAATAAACACCGGCGTCCACCAAGGCATCCAGATCCGTGAATGCACTGTTATCTTTCATATTCAGCGGATGGTCAACACCCATTTCCGTTGTCTGATAAGTATCCCGGCATGGCTGACTGCACCGCCCCCGATTACCGGATGCACCGTTACGTACCGAGCTGATATAACAGTGCCCGGAAAAACCGATACAATAAGAACCGTGGATGAATACTTCCATTAACACATCATGTTCACGACCAAACTGAGTCAGGTGCTTGATTTCCCGGATATTCAGCTCACGAGACAGGTTAACCCTGCTGACCCCCAGTTTCCGGGTGAACAGGATCTGACCTTCATTGTGCGTGTTCATTTGTGTCGAAGCATGAACATCCAGTGTCGGAAAATAATGTTTAAGGATATATCCCAGTCCAAGATCCTGAATAATCACGCCATCAATATCAGTGTTAGCCAACTGATTCAGTAGACGAACCAACGCACTGAGTTCGCTTTCAAGAATAATGATATTCAATGTAATAAAAATCTTGCACTGATGCTGATGAGCCAGAACCAGAAGTTCTTTCAAAGCATCTAGCGAGAGGTTAGTCGCCCGGTTACGGGCATTGAATCGATCCAGCCCGCAGTACACTGCATCGGCTCCTGCTGCTATCGCAGCCTTGATTGACTCTGCATCACCTCCCGGTGCTAATAACTCAAACTGATTTCTGTTCACAAATATACCACTAACTACACAACCAATTAGCTATTCTACTGCGCAGCTCACAGATTTTCTCACTTATTTTCAATCAGCCTGTTTCTCTTTAAACCGAAAGTATTGTGATCACCCTTGTTAACCCCCATATTATTTGTACTTAAGTGGTCTCATACTAGCTAAGTCTATGCTTATATTATCAGCGGCTCTATCGGGGGTATCTATTCAGCTATGCATACAAATACCGCTATATCTTCGGAATCTTATTCCAGCCAGCATCATTTCTGGCGGGGAGCGGTGGCCAGTCTGCCATTATGTATTGCCGTTATCCCCTGGGGGATTCTGGCCGGAAGTTTTGCCATTGAAGCAGGACTGACCCCTTATGAAGCACAGGCAATGTCAGCCATTCTGTTTGCAGGTTCAGCACAACTGGTTGCCGTCGGTATGTTTAAAACCGGTGCAGGGCTTGCTACTTTACTGCTGACAACATTTTTCATTACTTCCCGTCATTTTTTGTACAGCGTCTCTATGCGCAGTAAAATTAGTCCGTTGCCTCTGAAATGGCGGCTCGGACTAGGTTTCTGGCTGACCGATGAGTTATTTGCCATTTGTGGCAGTCAGACAAAAGAAGAATTTAGTCCCTGGTACGCTTTGGGTGTCGGCACTGCCTTTTATCTGGTATGGAACGCAACAACCCTGCTTGGTATTGTTGCAGGAAGCCATATTCCTTCCCTTAACGCAATGGGACTGGATTTTGCCGTTGCCGCAACCTTTATTGCTATCGTGGTTCCTACCATCAAAAGCGTAGCGGCCTTTGCTAGTGTAGTCAGCTCACTATTACTTTCCGTTCTGTTTGCTTATTGGAACATCGAAAGCGGACTGATTATTGCCTCAGTGTCCGGTATGGTGATCGGCTATCTGTGTGACACCCTGCGCCTAAAACAAGAAAGCCAGCGGAGAGTCTTATGATTATGTTCTATATTCTGGCAATGACGGGCGTTGTTTTTCTGAGCCGTTATCTGTTCCTTGAGCCCCGACTGCCGTTAAAACTCAATGCCAAGGCTCAGCACCTGCTCAGTTTTTCCAGCCCGGCTGTGCTGACAGCGATCTGGGGTCCCATCGTTTTTCTTCCGGAAGGTAAACTTGGTATCAGCCCGGACAACCCTTATTTGCTGGCAGCCATATTAGCCGCTCTGATTGCCTGGAAAACCAAAAATGTACTGCTGACAACCGTTGTCAGTATGGGGTTGTTTCTAGTGCTTAAACTGGCTGTTTTTGTATAACCCAACCCGGGAAGTCACCATCACATATTATTTGACATGCAATTTCCGGGTTGCCTGCATGGTTTTTTCTATATTAGTTTCCGTCACATCCGGCTGGCTGTTGGCAATCGTGACAAACAGGCAGTCTATTATCGCAAGTTTAACCAGTCTGGCAGAGCCTCCGGCACCAAGAATAGGCTCAACAGAAGCAGGAGCAAAGATAGAAATATCTGACATTTCAGCAAGAGCAGCACTGTAATTGTTGGTGATAGTAATAATTTTAGCGCCAGCATTTCTGGCTTCTTCCACCGCATCTAATAAATCAACCGTCTGCCCTGAATGAGAAATAACCAGAACAACATCCTCAGAAGACATCTGACTGGCTGACATCAGCATCAGGTGATAATCCTTAGGAACATAGGAAGTAATACCAATACTGATAAGCTTATGATGAAAATCATCACTGATAACAGACGTTCCCCCAACAGCAAATATAGACAGTTTTTTTCCTTCCGTAATCAGCTCTGCCGCTTCTTCTATCTTAGGCACAATAGAGAGAGATAATACTTCCTGAAGACAATTAACCGAGTTCTGTAATATTTTTTGCATCACCTGAGCACAATCATCACTCCGGGTTAATGGCTGATTCGGAAAATAATCATGTTGAGCTTCAACCTGCAATAATTTTATTTTTAGTTCACGAAATCCATCATAACCAAATTTTTTTGCTAGCTTAACAATCAATGCATTTGATACATCCAGTTCTGCCGCTAATTCATTAATCGTTGTATCTTTAGTTACAGCGTGGGGAGTCAGAAAATATTCTGCTATATGTTGTTCTGTCTTGGTAAGTGAGGGTAGTAACATTCTGATACGGGGATAAACTTGATCGTTATGTAACTTCATTAACTATCATCCAACAAAAAAAGGCTATCGTATAGACAGCCAATTTACACCTTTAAATTTCAGAATGAAATAGTTAATGTGTCCAGTTTAATGCCTGAAGAGCCGCACCTGTGGCACCATTAAATGCTGATGATGTTGCTTTTAAAAAAGTAAGTTCATCATGAGGCAACGGCTTTCGGACGTGCTGACTAATTTGTTTTTTCAGTAAAGACGCCGGAAAACCTTTCATATCCATAACACCTCCGCCTAACAATACAATATCAGGATCAAACAGGTTTATTGCAGCAGCCATTGCTTTGGCTGCATCATCAATATAATTCTGAATAAAAGCTTCATTGCATTTCTGCTTAAAAAATTCCTCAATTGAATAATCAGAATTCTGTTCATCAAAATATTGTTTAAGTCTGACACCGGAGACCCGGCTTTCCAGGCAACCATAGTTACCACACCCGCATTTTACACCCTGCTCACCATACGGAATATGCCCCAGTTCACCGGCCACACCATGTGCTCCCACATAAGTGTCACCATTAAGCCAGATAGAAAATCCAAAACCAGAACCTAAGTAAAATCCCAGGACATTGTCTTTAGCTATTTTCAGGTGGTAGGTGTCATAAGCCAACTGAAGATTCACATCTCTTTCTAATTCAATCGGACATTCAAACTCTGATTGCATTCCGATCACCAGTTGTGAAAATTCTTCTTTTTCAACACTCAGGTTAGGTGTAGAAAGCACCTGTTTTCTGTCTTTTGATATGGTAGCCGGCAGACCAATTACAGCGCGATGTATAAATAGCTTATGCTTGTCCAGAATATTTCGGACAAAGCTTGTCAGCCCCAGACTTAAACTATTACTGACAATCTCTTCTGTTTTTATTTTTGTCAGTTCAATAATGTTCTTATTTCCGTCCAGAACACATAACCGGGTATGAGTTGCTCCCATATCCACACCAAGATAAACCCCAGTCTTACTCATGAGCAACCTCCAGCATGTGCGCATCAATCTGCTTATCCATAATACTCCACGCAACTTCTATGTCGGAGTGATAGTTAAACAGGCCGGACGTTCCTACGATTAAGACATCAGCCCCGGCTTCAATCAGAGAGCCGAATGTCTTATCATTACATGAACCGTCGATTTCTATCTGGAAATCAAGATCATGCAGATCTCTGTACTTTTTGAAGGCTCGAATTTTATCTAGCATTTCAGGAATAAACGGCTGTCCTGCAAACCCCGGATCAACAGTCATCAGAGTAACTTTATCAATACGATTCAGATATAAAGATACTTCTTCTAAACGGGTTTCCGGGTTTAATACCAGCCCACATTTCATATTATATGAACGGATAGTATCAATCAGTCTGAATGCCTGCCCGTTAGCTGTTTCTGAATGAAAACTTACCATCGCAGCTCCGGCTTTAGCCAGAGGCTCAATATACATGGATGGATTCGTTACCATAAGATGACAATCTGATGGAGCACTGGATATCTTACTTAATTGTTCAACAAAATATGGTGATAAAGTTAGGTTGGGAACAAAATGTCCATCCATAATATCCACATGGTAATAACCGATTTTATCATCAAAAAACGACACTTGTTCCGCTAATTTTGTTAAATCCATACACATCAGTGATGGTGCAATTAATGGCTTTTTCATTTACGTCTATCCTTTCTTTGAAATAAAGCGGTCAAGAGCAACAGCTGCAATGATAAGACCACCCATAACGACTAATTGATAATAAGTTTGAACCTGAAGAATATTTAATCCGTTATTAATGGTTCCGATAATTAAACCACCAATAACAACACTTACAATTCGGCCTTTACCACCGAAGAAACTGGTTCCGCCAATAATGGCACTGGCAATAGCAAACACTTCAAATCCCATACCAGCCAATGGCTCAGCAGAACCCAAACGAGCCGTTGATACCACACCCGCTAAGCCAGCACAGACACCAGAAATAATAAATACGATTAGCGTGTGTTTTTTTACATTAATACCAGAGAAGTGTGCGGACTCCTGATTCCCCCCGATGGCATAAATATTTCTTCCCAAACGGGTTTTTGTAGTCATAAACCATAACAACGCAGCAACGGCAAGAGCCAGTATAACGGGTGTCGGTATACCAAGCAGTGTACCGGCAAATATATCTGAAAATTCATAAGGGAAGCCATATACAGAGTTTGCATCAGAAATAATTAACAACAATCCCCTGAATATAGAGTTAGTTCCCAGTGTAATAATAAATGGATGCAAGCCTGTGTAATTGACCAATGCTCCATTGATGGCACCTAAACCACCACCAACAAAAACACCACCAATTAATGCCGCCAGAACCGGGTTCATACCGGCAATCATCAGCTTGGCAGTGATCATTCCAGACAGAGCCAGAACAGCCCCCACAGATAGATCAATACCGGCTATTAATATGGCAAAGAACACCCCCATACCAATTAATACCGTCACTGCTGACTGAGTAAAAATCTGAGAAATATTGTTGCTGGTAAGGAAATATTCCGGTGAACTGACGCCAAATATCATAACAATCAGCGCCAATATTCCCATTGTTCCATATTTCTCCCAAGTTTCGGAGAAATTAATTTTCGCTTTCTTTTGCGATTGCTCTATTGTGGCAGTGCCCATTTCATTATCTCCTCTTCGGAAATTCCGGTATTATTTAGAATGTTAGAAATTTTTCCTTCTTTAACTACAGCAACCCGGTCACTTACAGCCAGGATTTCTGGTAGTTCTGAAGACACCATAATGACAACTTTTCCATCGTCGCAAAGTTTACGCATAATTTTATATATTTCTGATTTAGCACCGACATCAATACCCCTTGTCGGCTCATCAAAAATAATAATATCCGGATTAGATGCCATCCATTTTGAAATAATAACCTTCTGCTGATTTCCTCCGGATAGATCTGTTATCTTTTGATAAATTGAATCACATTTAATACCAAGCATTTCTTTATATTTATGCGATAGTTCATCTTCTTTCGATTTTGAGAATAATCCCATCATGCCACCACGTCCGCCATCTTTCAGGGAGCGGGCAATAGCAATATTCTGACTGATATTAAAATTATCGAAAAAACCGTTTTCACGTCGGGATTCGGTAACATAAGCAATACCGTTATTAATCGCATCCAGAGGATCTTTAGGCGTAATATCCCGACCTCTGTAGAAAAGCTTTCCGGACGCCAGAGAATCAATACCGAAAAGACAGTTCATGATTTCGGTTCTTCCTGCACCAACTAATCCGGCGAATCCCATAATTTCTCCGCGCCGGATATCAAATGAAACATCGATGACCGATTTTTTATTACTGGATGTTATACCTTTAACAGAGAAAAGAATTTCTGAGTTTTCAATAGCATCGCTGGCTGCAGAGTGATACCGGTCATCTGCAATGTCTCTTCCCACCATAAGGCGGATAATATCCTTGTCCGTTGTATCTTCAACCAGACCTGATCCCATAGAGCGGCCATCACGTAATACTGAATACCGGTCGCAGATCTGCCGGATCTCTTTCAGCTTATGCGAAATATAAACCACAGCAGTTCCGTTTGATCGTAATTGCCTGACGACGTCAAAGAGTTTATCCACTTCTTTATCCGTTAACGACGAAGTCGGTTCGTCCATAATCAAAACTCTGGCATGTGTAGCCAGCGCTTTGGCAATTTCAACCATCTGCTTATAAGAGATAGCCAGATTTTCGACTTTCTCATCAAGGTCAATATCCATCCCCAGTTCACGCATTATCTGGCTAGCTTTCTGGCGCATAGAATCCCAGTCTACACACGCAATACCCAGTTTCTTCTTAACTTCCAGACGCCCGATAAAGATATTTTCCAGTACACTCAGTTCTTCAATAAGGCTCAGTTCCTGGTAGATAATACTGATCCCCAGCTCGGCAGCCTCACTGTGCGTCAGGCCGGGATATTCCCTGCCATCAACGATCACGTGACCATCAGTAGGTGCATGGATCCCGGACAATACTTTCATCAGGGTTGATTTACCTGCCCCGTTTTCCCCCAGCAAAGCATGTACTTCTCCGGGATAGACTTTTAAATTAACACCGTCTAATGCCTTCACTTTTCCAAAGTGTTTGGCAATATTCGTCATTTCAATAATTGGCTCAGTCATAGCGGTTTCCAAAGAGCGGCTAACGCCGCTCACTAGTTACAGGTTATCCTTAGTAAGTAACAATGCAGGCACCATTGCCATTTTGGGTTCTGTATCCACCGCAATCTGCTTACCGCTTTCAACAGCTTCAACAAGGATTTCCATCCCCATCACACCAATTCTTGCCGGATCCTGAGCTACCGTTGCAGACATCTTTCCTGCCGCAACCATTTTCTTCGCTTCAGGCACACCATCTGTACCAACAACCAGAATATCGTTCACTTTCCCGGCGTTTCTTACGGCCTGAGCCGCTCCCAGAGCCATGGTGTCATTAGCACAATAAATTGCTGAAATATCTGGATTTCTCTGAATGATATTGGTTGCCACGTCCAGAGCTTTCATGCGATCCCAGTCTGCTGGCTGAGAAGCCACCAACTCAACATTCATTGCTGCTTTAAAAGTTTGTTCCGCACCTTTTTTACGCGCCTCACCAGAAGCATTACCTGCTTTACCTTCAATAATTGCGACTTTACTTGGTTTCTTACCTGCAATCGTGTCCACTATGTAAGAAGCACCAATGCCTCCAACCTGAACGTTGTCTGTCGTAACAAATCCGGCTACGTTTGCACCGGCTTTGCGCATACCTTCAATATCAATACGCTCGTCAAGATTAACCAGATGGATGCCTTTCTTGTATGCTTTTATTGCAGGGGTCACAAGGTTGTTAGAACTTAAAGGAGCAAATGCAATCCCTTTATAATCACGGTTGGTTATATCCTCAAACAGACGCATCTGACTTTGCATATCACCTTCTGTTGCAGATGCATAGATATCAACGTCGATACCTTTTTCTTTGGCAAATTTCTCTATGCCTTGTTTCATATCAACCCAAAATGGATTATTGAGGGTTTTCAGGATCACGGCGTAGTCTGCTGCTGAAGCCGAAGCCGTAAAGCTCATTAGTAAGGCCAGGGCAGAGGCTTTTAGAGATGTCATTTTCATTGTGTACTCCAAGCTCATTAGGATTAGTTATTTCACGTTTATTCATCATCAGATGAAAAACCACACTGATGACTGTCATAATCTAGCCATTATTCCGTATAAAAAACACCCTTTATGTCACAAAATAATTCAATAATATAAACCATAAAATCCAAATAACACATAACTCATTGATTGAAATCGGTTTCACGCACAAATAATCATCTTTGCTTTTTTATTTTTTAACTTTTAAACTAGAATTAGTTAAAAACGGAGGTTTTATGAAAATTGCAATAGGTAATGACCATGTCGGTTATTCCATGAAAAAATCCATCATGGCGTATCTTGAAAATCAGGGGATTCAGATCATTGATATGGGAACCCATACAGAAGAAAGAACAGACTATCCGGTTTACGGACTGGCCGTAGCAAATGCCGTCAAAGATGGGCTGGCAGATAAAGGTATATTGATCTGCGGGACGGGTGTTGGCATATCCCTTGCGGCAAATAAGGTTAAAGGGATCAGAGCCGTTGTCTGCAGCGAGCCCTACAGTGCCCGTCTGTCAAAACAGCACAACAATACCAATATCCTCAGTTTCGGCGCACGAGTTGTTGGCCTGGATTTAGCCAAGATGATTGTTGATAGCTGGCTTTCCGCATCATTTGAGGGAGAGAGGCATTTAAAAAGAGTGCAACAGATTGAAGAAATTGAACTTTCAGGAACCATAAAATAAACAGAGCAAAGAGTGATATTTTTGATAAAAATATCACTCTTCATCCTTGTTTCTCTCCAATCAACACTACAGCTAAAGCGCATCTCTTTGACAAAATTACTGCTTCTCTCCGCAGAATGGCTATTGATATCTTCAGAAAAACTCTGTCTTAAAGAAAATCTCACAGGACAAATATTCTGAGGCTACTTTGGTATAATTACTCTATTAATGACTTCTCAGGTATTCTTTGCGGTGAAAATCTATCCATTCTGCGCCAGAGGGAGCAAAAAACACTGCTAAAAAGTACTGTAGTTGCGCTAGAATACAACAACAATAGAATCAGCACCCAATTATGACAGACGTATTCAACGAAACAGACATCATCGAAAAACTCAATAGTACGCCTTCAGTACGTGGTTTTTTTATCACTACAGTAGAAATACTGGAGGAAGCTATTGATGCTCTTATGCAAAGAATTTTCCGCAAAGACAATTTTGCGGTTCAGTCTGTTGTTGGCCCTCTTCTGCATGATTCTGGTCCGCTGGGCAACCTTCCTGTTCGCTTAAAACTTCTTTATGGATTAGGAGTGATCCCTGACGATATTTATCATGACATTGAGGATATCATCAGGCTAAGGAATGAACTGAATAATGATGCTCAGGAATATCAGTTTACCGACCCCGCAATTCTGGTTGCGATAAAGAAGATGTCTCTGCTGAAAAGCATGAATATGGCGCAGCTGAATGTCGCTTCCCCCAGTGAAGAAACCGATTCAGAGTTTTACCAGTTACAGTTGTTAAGACAACAGCGAATTATTAAGTCCGGTCTGTCACTGGCTATCATAGAAATATGTAATGAACTGAATAAAGACAGCCCGTTCTGACATCCTCATTTATATAGAACAATACCCGCACCTATATAGAAAAACGGCTATAGCCTGTCTAATTTAGCTATAGCCGTTTTCGCGTTTCACTTTGGTGAATAATCACACCAGAGCAAAAACCGAAATCATACCTACCAGCGAAAACAGGCAGATACGCTCCAACAACCCCAAAACCGGGTACTCAATCATTTCAGGTTTCATAAGATATCTCCGTTCATTCATATACAATGTATATACATAATATATCATCAAGAGTTACAGATCCACCCGTATAAAAAATAATCTGATAATTTTTAACTGACAAAAAGCCAGATCCCGACGCCCATCATTAATGTTCCCGATATACGGTTCATCAGACGGACATTCTCTGCCTGCCCCAGCGCCTTTTTGAGTCCTTTCCCCCCGGTTGCATAAAGAGTCATACAGATAAATTCAGAAACCATAATAATAGAAACCAGCAGCAGAAGCTGATGGGAAATTGACTGACTCTGGTCAATAAATGGCGGTAACAGAGAAATCATAAAAGCCCACCCCTTAGGATTAGCAATCGCGGTGACAAACCCCTGAACAACCAAATCCCAGTCTTTACCAGCCCGAACCGATGCATCACCCGCACCTAATGCCAGTTTTCCCCGGGAGCGCCACATCTGAATACCGAGATAAAACAGATAACCCGCACCGGCTACTTTAAAGCCGGTAAACAACCAGGGATAATTCAACATCACCGCAGCAATACCAACCACAGCAGAAACAGAAACCAGAGCAACCCCAACCACTTCTCCGGCCATCATCCAGAGCGTCCGTTTATAACCAACACTCATCCCCAGACTCATCGCCAGAGTCATACACATACCGGGAGTAATCGATACAAAGAAAAACGTCGGTATAAAAACCGTTAACAGCGCAATATTCATCTATTCACCTCCCTTATCTTCTTAACTCAGTCCGCCTTTTTTCAACAGATCCAGATAACGATTTATCTGGATCCATATCGTTTTTTATCCTATGAACAGGATTAACTACACATCTTCTGTGGATAACGACCTCCTGCTGTCCCAGCGAAACAGTCTGACCTCATTTCCTTCCTGTGGGTGATCCGGAATATTCAGTGAAAGCAGTAACGACAGCAGTGCCATTGCCGTTCCCATCAGAAATACAGCTGCCGGGGAAACCAGCCAGACAATACCAAAAGTAACCGGAATAACCACAGCTGCAATATGATTGATAGTAAATGAGACTCCCGCAGTTGAAGCCATATCGGCCGGATCAGCAATTTTCTGGAAATAAGTTTTTATCGCCAATGCCAATGCAAAAAACAGGTGATCCATAACATATAAAGTCGCCGCCCATTCTGCCGATTTCACAAAAGCATACCCGGTAAACACTATACCTAAGCCTATGTATTCAAACACCAGAGCCTTACGCTCCCCGATCTTACCAATAAGACGGCCAATTTTTTTGGCAAACAACCAGTTAAATAAATAATTGATTAAAAACAACAGGGAAATATCTGCAGCAGAATAGTGAAATTGCTCAACCATCAAAAAACCGGCAAATACGGTAAAAATTTGTCGGCGGGCACCACTCATAAATGTCAGAGCATAATACAGCCAGTAACGCTTACGCAGAACCAGTTTTTTTGTCTGAGGAGTATGAGCCTCAAAACCAGGAAAAGAAAAAGCAATCAGAATCACGACACACAGAGCAACGCCACCGCTAATACCATAGGCCCATACATAATCCAGCCGGAACCATTCAAGCAGCAGCCATAATCCCCCATAAGAAAACAACGACGCCAGCGCTCCGATCGATATCAGCTTTCCCAGCACCTCTGGAGCTTCTTCTTTTGTTAACCACTGTAATGACAAAGACTGTTTTAACGTTTCGAAATAGTGAAACCCAGTAGACATCAGCAGTGTCGTACACAACAATCCACCCAGTGACGGGAAAAAACCTGTGATCATAGTCCCTGCAGTCAGCATAATAAGCGACAAAATGATAAAACGCTGTTCACGGATAAACAGCAGCACAAACACCACAGAAAACGCCAAAAAACCTGGGATTTCTCGTACACTCTGCAGTAAACCGATATCGGCACCGGTAAAATTAGCACGTTCAACGGCAAAATTATTCAACAACGCCATCCAGGTAGAGAAAGCCATGGGTACAACGATAGAAATAAGAATCAGGAAATTTTGCGGAGTCTGCCAGGAACGGGCAGGATTATCTATTTTCACAGGCAGTTTCTCAATTATAATGAAATGCAATATCAAAACAGTATACTGATTATACCGAAGTGAGCTCAAGATGCTTTGGTATAATTATTATTCTCAGCTACAGGCAACTCTTATGCTACAGCCAAGTACAAAAGTTAAACTACAGAATTTTGGTCGTTTCCTGTCGAACATGGTACTGCCAAACATCGGAGCCTTTATTGCGTGGGGCTTTATCACCGCTCTGTTTATCCCATCCGGCTGGTTCCCGAATGAAGATCTGGCAAGCCTGATTTCCCCTATGATTACTTATATGTTGCCTATGCTGATTGGACACACCGGCGGGAAACTGGTTGGCGGAGAACGTGGAGCAATTGTCGGCACAACGGCAACCATGGGAGCCATTGTAGGTACAGATATCCCGATGTTTTTAGGAGCGATGGTACTTGGTCCTCTGGGTGGATACCTGATTAAAAGCTTCGATAACCATATTGAGGGTAAAGTAAAGCGCGGCTTCGAAATGCTGGTTAACAACCTTTCCGCGGGTGTGATCGGGATGGGAATGGCGGTACTGGCCTATTATCTAATCGGACCGGCACTGACCATTATCAATACCTTTCTGACCGGAGCCGTCGGTTTTCTTATTGATGCAGGGCTGCTTCCTCTGACCTCTATTTTTGTTGAACCTGCAAAAATCATGTTTCTGAACAATGCAGTGAATCATGGTCTGTTTTCCCCATTGGGAATCCAACAAGTGAATGATACAGGGCAATCTATATTCTTCCTTATCGAAGCCAATCCTGGTCCTGGAATGGGGATCCTTCTGGCCTACATTCTGGTTGGTCCCGGTGCAACCCGAAGAACCGGTATGGGAGCAAGTGTGATCCATTTCTTCGGTGGGATCCATGAAATCTATTTTCCATATATTTTAATGACTCCCCGTCTTATCTTTGCCGCGATTGCCGGTGGTATGGTGGGTGTGTTCACTCTGACGCTGTTTGATGCTGGTCTGGTGTCTCCCGCCTCCCCGGGGTCAATCTTTGCCGTATTGCTAATGACCCCTAAGTCGTCCCTTATCGGGGTACTCTGCTCAATTTTTGGCTCAATGGCAGTCTCATTTATTGTGGCCTCTGTTCTGCTGAAAACTGTTCCGGAAAAGCAGACATCCGAGTGACGATCTTACTTCTAAATCACCACAGACCACTATTCTGTTCCTGAACATCAAAACCCTGAATGGTGGTCTGGCTGCTCATGGCTATTGTGGCTATCTTGATGTTTTTTCCGGACACCGTTGAGCCGACACTTTCCGTCTGAGTTATATTGGTATAAAGTGTGTGCATTATATCGTTAACATATTGAAGAAAATAGTAATCTTTTGACACGATTAAACCATGTGATCCTCACTGTAATTTCAGACGCGACACAAAGTTGAGCGGCCTTTCTATATCTGAAGTAATAGATAATTTACTAATTTAGCAAAGTCACGGACTCATTAATGTCCATTGACGTGCTAGCTTGACCTCAGACAGCTAGCGCGTTCTGTCCAGTTTCGCTTTATGTGAGTTGTTAGCCGTTCTCACCCTGCGAGATCAACTAAAACATTCTCTTTCCGTTATGTTTAAGGAAGTTTGTTCAGCTGAGATAAAAACAGTCCCCTTGGTTGGAATTGCGAAGTTCTATTACCTCAGCTAAAGCAAACGTCGTTATGTAGGATAATTTAACCAAATTTTAAAGGGTCAGGTCCGATGCGGAGTCCTTGCTCCAGAGTGGCGATTTGTTCCATATCTGCAGAATCTATTTCGAAATCAAAGACATTAAGATTCTCTTCAATACGTGATGGTGTTACAGACTTTGGAATGACCACATTACCCAGTTGCAAATGCCAACGGATGATAATCTGAGCTGGAGTTTTGCCATATTTATTAGCAATGGCAGCGATTACTTTATCGCTCAGAACCTGTCCTTGGCCGAGTGGACTCCAGGCCTGAGTTAATACTCCTAGCCCCGCATGGCTTTCTCGTAACTCTTTGCGTTGAAAATACGGGTGTAGTTCGACCTGATTTATTACAGGTTTGATGCCGGTTTCTTTGATCAGTTTTTCCAGATGCTCTGGATTAAAATTGGATATCCCAATTGAACGAACCTTACCTTGTCCTTTAGCGTGAATCATCGCTTTCCATGTGTCTACGTACAGATCTTGCGTTGGGCATGGCCAGTGAATAAGTAGCATATCCACGTAATCTAATCCGAGGCGCTCTAAACTTGCATCAATTGCCGCTGTGGTTGCGTCAAATCCCTGAACATCGTTCCACACTTTCGTTGTAACGAAAATCTCATCTCTTGGCAGGCCTGAATCTTTAATCCCCAGTCCTACACCTTCTTCATTTTTGTAGATTGCTGCTGTATCAATATGGCGATATCCTGATTTTAGTGCGTGACAGACAGCGCTGCGAGCCTCATCCTGACTGGCTTGCCATACTCCCAGTCCAATTTGAGGGATGGTATTACCGTCAGAAAGTTCTAAATATAATTGCTTAATGTTCATAACATCCTCTATGGTTTATAACTGTAACCCTCTCATTGGTGGAACCAATGACATTGGGGATCGATTTGCCTTAAATATACTTGAGCATATTTAAGAAATATAAGCTGCAAACTGATCTCGATAATCAGGATGCCAGCGTGAAAGTGGCGGACGGTTTTTGATCATATCGTCTGCAGACCACTGCATACGTTTTTGATCTAGTTCTTTAGTCACTTCGTTATCTTCGCAGAAAATATAAAAATCGTTTTGGGCCATACCATCCAACAAGCGTTGTGCAACCTGCGCTGCTGTCCAGGGTGCTTCCGGTTTTTTTGATGTTGCTGTCATGTCCGGAAAATTCATTGGAGTATAGGTATAACCTGGGATCAATAAGTGAGCACTGACTCTGCCATTGGTTGATTCTCGCAATTCATGTTCTAAATGCTCTGTCAGCACTTTTAAAGCAGCTTTAGCCACTGAATACGCAGTATTTCCCGGAGGTGTGGTTATTCCTTCTTTTGAGCCTAGATTAACAATGGCAGCCGGGAAGTCCTGCTCAACAAAATAAGTGACGAAAAGATGCTGTAGTGCAAGAACGCTCCAGAAATTGACATCCAGGTTTTTTTGCCATTTATCCAACTGTTGCCAGGGGCCTGCTTTTTCAACAATAGCAGCATTGTTAACCAGCAGAGACACTTTTCCCATTTTACGGGCTTCATCCAAAAGCGCCTGTTGATCGGCAGAAGACGTTACATCGCCATTGAGGGCAGTGAGTCGTTGCCTGGGATACTTGGTCTGCAACGTCGATACCGCATCAGCTAGCTTATTCTTATCACAGTCTAGTAAGATAAGATTCATTCCTTGAGAACACAGCATATCGGCAATCGCAAATCCGATACCTACTGCTCCGCCGGTGATAACGGCTACATTGTCTTTTTGGATTGAAGGATGATTCATTTTAGGCTCCAACTACTTTTGAGATATATGTGATTGAAATTTAATTACTTACCAATAATGTTGTTTTGTTCTTATATTTGATTTTTAAAAATAAAACACATAGGGCGAATATAAGAGTTATTCCATTAGCTAAGATGAGACTGATCTGCTGGTTCAGTAATCCATAGACAAGCCAGAGTGTGACGCCAGTACATAACATGGAGTACATAGGAAGGGAAATTCCCGATACATCTTTAGTTTTCAACGTTTGCAGTACTTGGGGAATAAATGCCGATGTTGTTAAGCAGGCAGCAATTAACCCTAATATTTCAACTATATTTAACATGATGGATATCCTAATAATATGAGGTAACTAATTAATTATTATTAAACTAAGTTTATTTTAATAAATTCATCCACTTGCTCTGCCGTTTTAGTAATCAGTGGCCTACAAATATTAATAAACAAATTTTGTTGTTTAATTTTCTCTAAACCTTCCGGTTGAGAAATGTCGTAGTGGAGAATGTCCCGGCAGGTTATCGCTCCATTTTTATCTTCAAATTGCGTGATGAACTGTTTGGTTAAATCTGAAAGGGATACAACACTATCTGGTGTTTCTCCTTTTATCAAACCGAACGCCATAATGGCACCGGACAATGCTCCGCAGAGTTCTCCTCGTTTCACGCCACCGCCAAATCCAGCAGAAAGCGACATTAGGGTTGTGATGTCGACATCTGAATTTCGTACGGCTGATGCCAGAACACATTGGCAGCAGTTGAATCCGGATTGATGTTTTTTCAACGCTGTTTTCGAAGCAGACATTAGTATGACCTCACGGTAATTGGGATGGAAATAAAAATTACTGTGCAAGGTCAGGTTATATGTACCATTATCTTTTAATCCTTGCGATGCAACTATATTACATCACTTTTTATATGGACTTTGATTAGAAAATGTATGTGTAACGTTGAATGAAATTCAAAGATGAGGAAGGATTATTTTTAGATAAAATTGAGATATAGCCATCATCCACTAGAACAATGACTATATCATTGATTTTTTATTTAACTATTAAATAATTCTAATATCTTATCAGAAATTATTTTATAACTATGAAGAGAAAACAGTATTGCTTTAACAGTAATTAAATTTTCCCTTCGCTTCTGCACATGCGAATTTTACTTTCAACTACTTCGGCCATTGCTTTTTTCGGTAGGTCATTATAAACGCGTGGGTCATTGGCCGTTGGTTGTTCAGCCAGTACTTTTTTCAGCGCATCGGCATAAGCAATTTTCAATTCGGTTGCTACGTTTACTTTGGTAATGCCCAAGTCGATACAACGTTGTACATCGGCTACGCAGACACCTGAAGCTCCGTGCAGAACCAGAGGAATGTCAACCATAGAGCGAATTTTTGCTAAACGGTCAAAATCCAGTTTAGGCTCTTCTTTGTATAATCCGTGAGCCGTACCGATAGCGATGGCCAGCGAGTCGATTCCTGTTGCCTGAACCAGTTTAACAGCTTCATCCGGGTTGGTATAAGGATCAGCTACCGCATCAACAATCAGATCATCTTCCTGGCCAACTAACTGACCAATCTCGGCTTCAACTGAACATCCGTAGTGATGACAAATCTGAACGGCTTTTCTGGTTAGCTCAATGTTGCCATCAAGCGGCAAAGCACTACCATCGACCATTGCGGAGCGAACGCCCAGTTTTACTTTGTGGTGAATATCGTCAAGATCGTGGTGGTGATCAAGGTGAATAACTACCTGCATATTACGCTCGCGAGCGGCGGCATTCACCAGGTTTAATAGTTCTCTTGAACCACCGTACCCGTAAGTACCAGGTGTACCAGCAAGAATGACCGGAGATTCAAATCGTTTGGCCGTATCTAAAATAACCTGCACAGTTTCTAAATTATGGAAGTTAAAAGCGGGTACAGCAAAGCCTTCTTTTTGAGCTTTCTGCAACCAGTAGTTGCTATTAATAATGTTATTCATGTTTCGGTTCTCCTAGGGTACGGCGTTAAGGTGGCTTTCTTCAAACCCATTAACTGAATCGAGTTGGTTAATACTGCCCGTGGTCTTCTTCCTACCTTTAGGTAAGGAAAATAGAGCGGCAGTGTTGGTCACGCAGGTAACGTTGATTTTGTGGATAAGCTGGTTAATGCGAGCCAGTTCTCCCAGCGCCGAAGATGCGGCTACATCAGCGCCTACGGCACCAGCAAGTTTTAGTGCGTCAACGATATTGTCAGGGGCGTTCAGCCAGTGACTAAGAAATGCCGCTAGCGTGGCATCGCCTGCACAGGTCGAACTGATTAAATTGATGGGTGCTGCAGTGGCAAAATAGATATCTGTTCCATTGGAAAAGTACATCCCCTTACTGCCTAGCGTAAGTAGTACATTCTGAGCACCTAAATCATGCAGTTGTTTGAGACTGTCGATAGCCTCTTGGGTAGTGCGTGCTTTCAAGCCAAATACGCTTTCCAGCTCTTCATCATTTGGCTTTATCAGTAGTGGTTTGTGTTTTAGCACCGAGGTTAACGATTTATCTGAGATATCCAGGATAATGTTGAAGCCAATTTCACTACTGAGTTGTACTAATCTTTCGATAAATTCAATGGATACACCGGGAGGAAGACTGCCACTAACCACTAATGTGTCTTCATTAGTAAGATTTCGAAAGAAATCATAAATTCCATCTAACGTTTTTTGATTGATGTATGAGCCGGGATTCACCAACTTGTACTCATTCTGATAGTCGTTGATGAAGACATTGACTCGAGTTGGGTGATCAACGAAATAGGTTTTAGTCGGAATGTTAAGATTAGCCAGTTGATCTAAGATGTAGCGGCCGGTAAAACCACCAAATACGCCAACTATCTGATTTTTTACGTTAAGCTTGTCCAATACCAATGAAACGTTGATTCCCTTTCCGTTAGGAGAGAACTCAACCGTATCGGTACGAATAACACAATCAGGTTCAAACGAACGGCATTGGATATTCATATCTATAGCTGTATTTAACGTGAGCGTATATATCATCGTTTTCCACCATCAATCTTTGAAGTCTTACGATATATTTCGATTGTAGATCGAAATAAAAGAAAACGAAATAGATCTAGCTCAAATTTTATTATTTCTTTCGAAAAATTACGAATTGTGAGGAGGGGAACATGTTTTTGGCGAAGAGAATGCAATGCGAAGGAAGATGGATAAGCAAATATTAGGAAGAATAAAGAGAGGCTGCCCCTATATGGCTATAGAGGCAAAAATGGGTAAGAGAGCGTTAAACCGTAATCACCTGCAAGCCAGCTTGCTGGAATTGAGTTTTTGTCTCTGGTTGGATGCCTGTATCGGTGATCAAAATATCGATTTGTTCTATATCAAGAACCTGATTAAAGCCTGCACGAGTAAATTTAGACGAGTCGACGACCGCAACAATTTTTGTGGCGCAATTTGCCATTACCCGGCTGATATTGTATCCCTCGTTAAACGTAGTGATCCCTCTTTTCGGATCAAGTCCGTCAGCTCCAATAAAAAGAAAATCAGCACTCACTCCATCCAGGCATTGTTCGGCTTTTTGACCGTGCATCGACTGAGTTTTAGGTCGGTAGACACCACCACAAATAACCAATGTTGTGTTGGGCGAATCTGATAAGGCAATCGCCGCGGATAGGTTATTGGTAATCGCGGTGATATTGCCACGGAGCGTCAGCTCTTCAGCAACCAAATGAGTAGTACTACCGCTATCGAGAATTATGGTGGCATTGGCTGGAACAAGCTCTGCCGCTCGTTTCGCAATACGTACTTTCTCATCACTGTTGATCGAATAGCGGCTACTGATCGAGACTTCATCTTTTAACTCTCGGGATACAGGCGGTTCGGCTGTCATCACCGTTTGTTTGCTGCTTTCAGGCAGTTGAGCACCACCAAAAAAGCGGATCAGTTTTCCTTCTTGTTCCAGAGTCCTTAAATCAGCTCTTACTGTTACCTCTGACGCGTCAAGTAGAGTCGCAAGGTTTTTAACCTCGACGGTGCCGTGAGATTCAAGCTGTTCTAAGATCTTTTGTCGACGTAAGATTAAATTCATAACATAGCCTTGAGCAATTTATTATCTGACTAGAGAGGCCACATCAACGTAGCCTCCCTTGCTTTTAGTCTGTTTTATTTACATGCGTTGGCATATTGACCGACGACTTCACCGATTTTATCGATAATTAAAGCGGTCGGTTCAGACACCAATTCACCTGCACTGACTTTTAGGTATTGATTTGGTAGGTACTGACTCAATACAGAAAGCGGGATCCCCACTTCTTGCAAATTCGCTGTCATTTTATCGATTGCTGCCTGGATACGTTTGTCTGTCCAGTAGTAGCGAATGCGATCAGAGAAGCTATAGTGCAAGTTCGTCATCGCGGTTGAATGTTTTTCACCGTAATACGCTTTCCAATATTTCGTATCATCAAGTAGTACCGAATCAACGACCTGTTTGAACTGGCTCAGTTTTTCCGGACTTACCAGCTCTTTTTCAATTTCAGCTAACGCAAACAGTGCTTCACGCAATGCGAACGTTAATGCCGGGCCAACTTTTAAAATAGCAAAATGGCCTTGTACTAAATCTTTCAGATGGGCTTCGGTTTGGTAATCAGTTGAATGTGCCTCGTAAACCCATGCTGTATTTTCAATAAATTTCGAAATTTCAGTTGCTTTATCTTTTTCAAAACGAATCACTTTACTGTGGTCAAATTCAACACCAGGCTGAACCACTACACCGATGATTCGTTGAATCGCATCACCCGCGTTATGTGCTTCAAAAGCGGTTAAGTGAGTGTCGATAGTATTTTGAATATCAGCGATTTCTGTTACATGTACAGTATCGATTTCATGAGCTTCACCACCAGGTACCGGTACTTCGGTACCCACAATATAGGTCAGTGATTGTTTTTGCTCTTCTGTTGCATATTTTTCAGCCACTTCGCACAGAATGGCTGCGCGATCAGCAACAACACTAGGGTCAAGTGGTACCGGATCATCGGCACAAGACATTGAAGCATCTAGGTGAATTTTGGTAAAACCCGCTTCGATGTAGTCTTTAATCAATACCTTAGATTTTTCCATTGCTTCCGCTGCATTTTCTTTCTGCCAACAGTTTGGTCCTAAGTGATCACCGCCCAGAATAATGCGTTCAACCGGGAAACCGACTTCTTTGGCCAGCGCTTGAACATAGCTAACAAAGTCTTTCGGCTGCATACCGGTATAACCACCAAATTGGTTTACCTGGTTTGATGTTGCTTCGATAAGCACTTTATTACCTGTCTTCAGTTCATACTGCATAGCCGCTTTAATCACTAAAGGGTGTGCAGAACAAACAGAATAGATACCTATATTAGCATCTTTTTTATGTTGGTTAATGATCTCTTTCATCTTTTTTCTCCAAGCTTCATAAATTTGTTGCGCATATGATGTTTCGGAAAATATCGGAAGTTTTATTTACGATATCTTTCGTGCCTGGCGAAAATATAGCAACAAAATATGCAAATGTCTTCGCTAATTTACGAATAATTGCGTTGGTTTTCGTTTTGTGGATTTGGTCACTGTTTTAATCGAAAGAAAACGATAAATTAGCACCATCAAATGAATGCACTAGGAAAGAACAATGATTGAAACACAACTTTTTGTTGATACCGGACTTGATTTCAAAACCAGTACTGACGCTCTGACCCATATTGGTAACTTTTTAAGCAGTATGGATTATGTGAAGGCGAGCTATCTGAAAGCAATTTTTGAGCGTGAAGAAAGCTTTCCGACAGGTATTGATTTGGGCTTTGGTGCGGTGGCTATTCCACATTGCGATGCCAGTCATGCTAATAAGCCTTGCATCTATGTGATCAAACCTGATCAGCCAGTGCCATTTAACCGTGCTGATGATGATGGTGAAGTAGAAGCGAAAGTGATTATTGCTTTAGTGGTTACTGACCCTCAACAACAACTTAAATTATTGAAAGCGTTGTTCTCATCGCTTCAAGATGAAGAGTTTTTTAACGCGCTGGCTAACAGCGAATCTAAATCGGAAATTTCCGATATCTTTAACAATAGAATCCTAAACACTGAGAAGGAAGTAGCATGAAGAAAGTAATTGTAGCGTGCGGCGGAGCCGTTGCGACATCGACGATGGCTGCAGAAGAAATTAAGGAATTAGCAGAAGAAAATGGTATCGGCATTGAAATTGTCCAATGCCGAGTCAATGAAATTGACACATACTTAAATGAAGACGTTGTACTCATTTGTACGACTGCAAAAGTGGACAGAACCTTTGGCGAGACTCCTTTGTTCCACGGCATGCCTTTTATCTCTGGTGTAGGAGCCGATGAGTTAAAAGACAAAATGCTTGCAGTGCTTAATAATTAATAACTACAGAGAGACCCTACTATGTTTAGCGAAGTAATTCAATATATATTGGACTTAGGTCCAACGGTAATGCTCCCAATAGTGATCATTTTCTTCTCTCTGGGCATTGGGATGAAGTTTGGTGATGCGTTTAAATCTGGTCTGCATATTGGTATCGGTTTCGTCGGTATCGGTTTGGTTATCGGCTTAATGCTTGATTCCATTGGGCCTGCGGCACAGCATATGACGGAAACTTTTGGTATTCAACTTAACGTTGTGGACCTGGGTTGGCCGGGTACCGCTCCTATCACCTGGGCAAGTGAAATTGCGATTATCGCAATTCCAATCGCGATTGCGGTCAATATCGTGATGTTGGTAACTAAGATGACCCGCGTAGTAAACGTGGACATCTGGAATATCTGGCACATGACCTTTACCGGTGCGATGGTTCACATGGCTACTGGCAGCTATATGCTGGGTATTGCAGGTGTGGTTATTCACGCGGCATTTGCTTACAAACTGGGTGACTGGTTCGCAAAAGATACGAAACACTATTTCGGTCTGGAAGGCATTGCGGTTCCTCACGGTACATCAGCTTACTGTGGTCCTATTGCAGTACTAGTGGATATGATTATCGAAAAGATCCCTGGTCTGCGCGATATCCACTTCTCAACTGAAGAGATCCAAAAGAAATTTGGTGCGCTGGGTGAGCCGGTAACTGTCGGTTTTATCATGGGTCTGATCATCGGCGTTCTTGCGGGTTATGATGCAAAAGATGTTCTGCAACTTGCAGTAAAAACAGGTGCGGTAATGCTACTGATGCCTCGCGTTATCAAGCCAATCATGGATGGTCTGAACCCAATTGCTAAACACGCTCGTAAGAAACTGCAAAGCAAATTTGGTGGCGAAGAGTATTTAATCGGTCTGGATCCAGCGCTATTACTTGGTCAAACCAACGTTGTATCAGCAAGTTTACTGTTTATTCCAATGTCAATCCTGATTGCAGTAGCCATGCCTGGTAACTCAGTTCTGCCTTTCGGTGACTTGGCAACTATCGGCTTCTTCGTAGCAATGGCGGTAGCAGTACACAGTGGTAACCTGTTCAGAACCATCATTTCAGGCTCTGTGATCATGGCTGGTACATTATGGATTGCAACGCAAACCATCCCTTACCTGACTAAACTTGGCCAAACAACCGGTCATATCACTGGCGACAAACTGATTGGCTCTATGGACCAGGGTGGTGCTCCAATTACTTACCTATTAATTGAAGGTCTGACTATGAAAAACGTAGCGGGTCTGTTGGTAATCGGAAGTATCTATGCGCTAGCTCTGTTTGTTACCTGGAATCGCGCTCGTGCTTATAATAAAGCGGAAGCTGAGTTACGTGCACAGGAAATGGCTGCGGAAGCCGCTAAACAAGCTTAAAAAGTTAACTTATTAAAGGGCAGTTTCCTCTGCCCTTATTTTCTATTCGGTATTTAATTAACACGTATTGTTTTATATGTGGGAATCGTTGTGAGGTAAATTCATGAAAATGAATCGTCATGTAGAAGTTCACGAAGGTGCTGTGCTTAAAATTGATGAAAAGCCAGTCCCAGAAATCGCAGCCAATGAAGCATTAGTTAAAGTCAGTTTTTCCGGTTTATGTGGTTCAGACGTGCCGCGTATTTTTGATAACGGAGCGCATTTTTATCCACTTACTTTGGGCCATGAGTTTTCTGGCGAGGTAATACAGGTGGGTAGTGATGTTAAAAAAGTTGCGGTTGGCAATAAAATCAGCTGTGCTCCACTGGTACCCTGCATGAAATGTGCAGACTGTGAAGATGGTAACTACTCGCTGTGTAAACATTACTCTTTCGTGGGTTCAAGAAGACAGGGTGGTAACGCTGAGTATGTAGCTGTACCTGAAGTTAGCTGTTTCGTATTACCCGATGATGTATCGATGCAAGAAGGTGCGTTTTTTGAGCCAGTAACGGTTGGTCTGCACCCAATGGTAATGAATGGTGGTTGTGAAGATCAAAACGTCGTTGTTATTGGTGCTGGTACCATCGGATTACTGACTCTACAGTGTGCTAAAGCGCTTGGTGCAAAATCGGTAACAGTTATTGATATTGCCGATGACAAGCTAGCGACCGCCAAACACCTAGGCGCGGATTATATTTATAATTCGACCAAAGAAGCAGATATTGAAGCATTAATGGAGAACCTGGATATCACGCGTAATCAATTGATTATTGAACTTGCGGGTGTTCCGGCAACCTTCAAACTAGCACTCAAAATTGCTGGCCCTCGCGCTCATATCTATTTGGTCGGAACTATCCACCGTGACTTTGATATTGCGTACAAAGAATATGAACAGATTCTGCGTAAAGAAGCGACCATTACTGGCAGCTGGATGAACTACTCTAAATACTATCCGGGTAAAGAGTGGGAATTGGCAGCACAGTTATTTGGTCAGGGGAAAATCAATACCGAAATTCTGCTTGATGGTATCTATGATGCGCAGCAGTACATTGATCGCATCGCTAGCTTACCGAAAGATCCGATGCGCGGAAAAGTGATGTTAAGCTGGGAGTCATAATAGCCCCCCCCCCCCCCCCCCGTTTGCGTGCTCTTGAGCCATGTTCCATCATGTTTAGGTCTTATGTTTTAGGCTCACAAGTTTTGGAGGTCGTATGACCTCCATTTTTTATTAGTTAAGAATGGCCAGAATGCTGGCTTTTAACTTATCAATGCCGACACCAGAGATAAACGGCATTCCATGGAATAACGGTGTGTCACCAAACGTTCTATCTACTTTTGCCGTCGTGCAAATCAATGCGATATCATCATCCAGATAGGTTTCAATTTCGTTTACACGACACTGAATAATCTCAATTTGAATATTATTTTCTGCGCATAGATCCTTAATCTCTTCTGCGGCCATAGTGGATGTGGCGACAGCGCCGCCGCAGGCAACGATTACTTTTTTCATAGTGACCTCTGATTTTTCTTTTTAGTGTAGCTGAAATAGGTGGTTTTACATCATTCTTCATTGGATATGGCTTCTCTTAGAAAAGCAGCCAATTCTTTTAACGCGGGGGGAATTGTGCGGTGTCCGGGATAGTAGAGAAACATGGGGGGATCAATTGTTGACCAGTCAGGAAGTACTTCTTGCAGTTCGCCTTTTTCAATATATGGACGAGCGAGTTTTTCCAGAACATAGGCAATGCCAATATCGGCACGCGCCATTTCCAAGATCAAACTGGTTTCATTCATACAAATTTGCCCAGGGACCTCGATAACTCTGATTTCTCCCTCTTTCTCAAAATCCCATTTGTACATTGCCCCGCTGCCAATTCTCATTTGAATACAGTTGTGCTGCTTTAAATCCTCAGGAATTTGTGGGATACCAGCCTGGGCAAGATATACGGGTGAAGCAACAGTGACCCACTTGAGTTGCGTTCCTAGTTTGATTGCGACTAGATCGGCGGGAATGGAACCACCGTGGCGAATACCTGCATCGAATCCAGCAGAAACAATGTCCACCATTTTGTTGTCCACATCGATTTCTACTTCGATGTCCGGATAGTTTTTCAAAAAAGAAGGTAAATGTTTCGCCAAAATTAGGTTGGCTCCGTCGCCTAATACACTGAGTCGGAGCCGACCTTTAGGCTTATCACGAAAAGCACTGATGTCGTCTAGTGCATCAGAAATATCACCCAAGCTCAGTCGTAATCGTTCTGCTAATAGCGAACCTACTTCAGTAGGGGCGACGTTGCGACTGGTCCGGTGTAATAATCGTACGCCAAGATTTTGCTCTAAATTTTTTATGCTATGGCTTAATGCGGACGTGGTAACACCTAGCTCAACCGCTGCTTTGGTGAAACTCCGTTCTTGCTCAACCATTAAAAATGCATTCAGATTGGACAATTCTAGTCTTGATAGTTTAGAAATGGGTCTGGCAGGCATTGAGGTACTCACGAAGTTGAATTCAATTCAATGATAGTTGTAAGGTTTTACTTAGTAAAGATTATGCCAGTTATTATATGTGGTAGTGGTAAATTATTTTATTTAAATTCAATTAATTAGGGTATGTTGAATATTAATCAATGATTCTTGTAGTAGTACTCAACGATTACAATATCATAATTACAAAATGCACCTATTAGATAGATATGGCCTATGTCGACCTGAATCCTATTCGGGCAAAAATAGCGGATACTCCCGAACAATCCGACCACACCTCCATTAAAACCCGGTTAACTTCACTGAATAAAGGACAAACCACCACTCGTTCTCTACTCGATTTCACAGGCTACGAGCATAAAAATAAATCACACGGAATTCCTTTCCGGTTAATGGATTATATCGAGCTGGTTGACTGGATTGGCAGGCAAGTTCGTGAAGATAAACGCGGTCATATTGATGAAAGACAACCAGATATTCTGGAACGTCTTTCTTTTCCCCAGCAGGAATGTTTAAAACTTTGTACTGAGCTGGAAACCAAACCACGTTTATGGATTGGTTCAACCAAACATCTGACCCATGCAAAACAGAAGCTGAACCGACAGCGAATCGTCGGGATTCATATTTCATAAACATCCATGCAGTAAAATACTCCCTTCCATCTCCACTGTATCAGCTCGTCTGAAATTCAAGATAACCACTTTGTTTCTTAGCACTTTCCTATTTTTTACTGCTAATCCGCTAAATTCATCGGATTAACAGGCTAATAAGTTAAGAAAGGAAAGCGCTCAAAACAAATCGTTTTGTGAGCTAGCTTCGGTGTGTGTCCATTTATTTCTTTACTGAACCGACAGCGGATGGTTGGGATTCATATTTCCTAACAGCCCCGCCCCACAGCATACCAATCTACCTAAATCGTTACCCTAAGTTAGCCCTTCAAACCCATTGTTTACAAATCCATTATTTAGTATGGCGATTGAACGATTCACTACGATACATATTAAAAATCAGAGTAAAAGAAACGAGCCAAATCTCAGCTCATTTTTTATTTTCTTAATCTGTGTGTCCTCGTTATTTAGACCACAGCAAAATGGATTATGATAATGACCACTCCCCGAAGCCAACAGATATACCCGGAGCTAACTTATTTTATACGTGGTGACATTTTCTCAAGAGCCATATTTATCAACACATTTTTTCCAGTCTTCCTCTGGTATATATTTTTCTTCCGCTTCCCTCAAACTCAATTCACTGACTCTTTTCATAAACAGTCCTGGCCAGGAATCATCTTCTGGTATATATGCAAACTCCATTTTAAACTTACCAGCTTCTGTCAATGTCGCTTTAAAATGAGTCCAAGGCTCTCTTTTATACGGTTCATTTTTCTGTAATATTTCAGCTCTGTTGAGGATGGATAGTTCAACATCTTCCGGGCTTTCTCCAAACTTAAACCAAGAAATTGATCCATCTTGTTTCAACTTAAATTCTGTTGTACACCCCTTTGAATTAGGGAAAATATCACCATAAAAATAAATTTCAGACGCTGTGTCTGGCATTATATTCCAAAGAGCTTTACCTATTTCTTCATAAACTTTTTGATCATCAGTCATCATTCACCTGTAGGAGTATTTTTCAGAATACGAGTAATCTTTCTACCGCCATTAGTCGAGTAACTCACTTTAAAACTATCAGGTCTCTTACTGTTACCTGAATACTTAGGTTCTATCTTCACTTTTACAGAACCGCCCTTGCCAAGAATATTACGCCATTGTGTTTCAAATTTGTACCACTCGCCACCAGAACCATTTAATTTTCCATTCATGGGTACCAAATTAATGCCTTCTCCGGGACCACCAAACATTGAAGCAATCAAATGTCCACCACAATCATCGGGATTCCGGCATTCACGACCAGAAACTTTCTGCTGGTAAGTGTTACGATCCCAAGGGTATAGCTGGAGATCTGCTTCCACTGAGTCAACACGCCCATTAGAATCTGTTTTGTAACTGTAACCATTTTCAAATTGATAATTTGTGTTTGGTTCTGGGTTATTGGCTAATTTATTCCAATCCCCTTTAGTTCCTCGTTGGAGATCGCGTTTACCACTATCCACCACATCATCAACAGCTTTCCCTATACCACTCGCTGTAGTTTCCGCTAATTCATCCACTCCACCTTTAGCTTTACTGACCGCTTTCGCTACTTTCCCTGTTTCTTTGACAACAATCACTCCACCACTAACCGCTATTTTTCCTATCCCTGCTCCGATTAAGGTGGAAGTCAAATCAGCTACCAAATCCGATGGCGGCCGCACCATAAATACTCATGGACACACTGCCATTCATGTTTTTCTCAGCAGTGGTTTGAGAAGAGGTATCTGCTGATGCAAGAACATTCAGCTCACCGGTTTCTATGCTCAACGCATTCTGTGCCTGAACATCAGAGCCTTGAAAGGTGGTCTGGCTGCTCATGGCTGTATTTGTGGCTATCTTGATGTTTTTCCCGGAGACCGTTGAGCCGACACTTTCCGTCTGAGTTGTATTGGTATGAGTTTTACTGCCTTCGGCATCAAGGGCTAGTCCGATTGATAGGTCATAAAATGGATATGAAAAAAGTGAACACACTCCCTTTTGTGATCTAGCTTCGGGGGCGTGTCCTCGTTATTTTTGGAAGGCAGCTATCAACAGCTCAATAAATATGAATCCGGTATTCATGCACCACCATTAGACAAACTCGTACAACTTGCCGATGCACTGAACACCACTACCGATTATCTGATTACCGGACAAACGCCGGAAGAGACGCCGCTACATAACAAACGACTATTGCAGAAGTTCAAACTATTGGAGAGTTTTGACGCCAACCAGCAGGAGACCATCATCAATGTGATTGACGCTATGGTGGCTAAGCAACAGATGGAAGAAACACTTAAAACATTAAAGACAGAATAACTAAAAAGCCCAGCTCGATGGCTGGGCTTTTCTCAATTATCAATTAAATTCCAAATATCTGTTCTTACACTATCTAATTTTTTATTGGCTTTTTCTCTTTCATCAAAATCATCTCGCCATATAAAAAAATCAGAGAAACTGCCGTTACCAGAAACCATATTTCGATAGGTAGTCTCAACATATCTGACAGCCTCATCAGCACTCCCTTTTCCACCATAATCCGGCGGGGTTAAGGCTTCAATAATCAGGTTAACTCCTCGAACCCAATTGTTTTCATTTTCCTTGATCATGATTTGCTTAAGCTCATTAAAGAGCTGAAGCAAATCGTTAGACTTCTGAACATTATTCATCTCAATTGCTTCCTATTGACAACTCGTCAAGCACCTGCACACCCTTAATATTCCAAGGTTGATTAACATAGATTTGCATCACATCCTGACCGCCAAGATAGATGCCGCCCTGGTTGCCAACAGGCCCTTCATAGACGGTTGTACCTTTCGGTATTTTTATTTGATAAACAGATTCAACAGGAGACAAACCGGTTAATACGCCATCCGCATCTTTCCACTGAGGTTTCACAGCAAGATCAATACGGACTTGAGCAACAGATTCAGCAGGTTCACGTGTAAACCATTGGCCTAGAGCATTACGACCACCTCCGGCCTCACCAGCTCTATACAAGATAAGATCATCTCCGAGAGTAATGGTGTTGTATTTTCCTCCTGCGAAGTTCGCAGCAGGATTGTTGGGTAAGCTCGCTAATGGCCCTGGATTCTCGACCATGTTATGAGCATAAGTGCGGGTATTGTTTGGAACAACTCTCTCACCCTGCGCCACACCCGCAGTTTTCGAAATACTACCACTATCCACCACATCATCAACAGCTTTCCCTATACCACTCGCTGTAGTTTCCGCTAATTCATCCACACCACCTTTAGCTTTACTTACCGCTTTCGCTACTTTCCCTGTTTCTTTGACAACAATCACTCCACCACTAACCGCTATTTTTCCTATCCCTGCTCCGATTAAGGTGGAAGTCAAATCAGCGACCAAATCCGATTCGGCCTGTGCCTGCGCCTCTATGGCCTGTGGGTCATTAGTTATAAGGCCATTTCCTACCGCCTTCACATTGTTGTAAGCTTTCTCCAGATATTGAACAAAAGCCTGCTGGACATATCCCGGCAGTTTTTTGAATTGCTCTGGATTGTTGACTAAGAATTCAACAGCCTCTGGTATGTTTTCTACCATCTCGACTGCATCTGCTCCGTATTGTTTCAGTTTCTCTTTCGTTAGGGCAACAATACGTGAATTCTGAGCGATTTCCTGAGCTTTCAGATCATGAAGAGGAACTTTTCCCTTAAGGGCGACCCATCGCATGTACGGTGCTCCGGGAACAAGACTGTTCTCCCCCTTACTTTTATCCAGCTTGTTATAATCTTCTGTATTAGACGCCAGAACATTATCCACCTGCCGTGGCTGATTTGTAACGGAATTAACCTGCGTATTCGAATTTTGATGGGTAATGGTAGAGAGATCATACCCGTCACTGGCGTACTCTTGATCCAGTTTATCAGCGAAGGCATCATCAATCAGCTGTGCATATTCTTCTCTGTTCTCTTTATATGTGTCCGATTTATTCTCTGTTCCGAATGCCTCTGCATCTATACTATGACTGGCTTCATGAGCCACCGTCGTTGCTGTTTCAACTGGCCTCGATTTTGTGATCTAGTTTCGGGGAGGGCCTTATTTCTTCTCGTTCACAACGGCTTACTCATTGCTATCAAACATATCGTCATCAACAGCTTCATAATGCTCTCGGAGAATAGTGCTCTCTTCAAGGCTACCGACAAGTCGTATACAAAGCTCTTCTTCAACCACATCTACTAATTCAAAAAATCTAAAATCATAACTTTCATCATCATATTCAAATATCGCAGACAAATAGAGAGTACTATCCTGATGCACGTAAATTCTCTCATCCTTCCATATGTTTAATTCTTTTAACAAGACTCCACACCTTTTTTCCTCAGGTATTGGTCTTTCCTCAGAAACAAAGATAGTAGGATTTCCACCTGAGTTACCAAAAATATCAACATAGAGAACCGAACTACTGATGGTGGCAATACTTGCCACCATTGGTAATTCGAAATTATGGTTGCTTAATATGTTAATTAAATTACTTAAAATCAATATCTAATCTCCAATTTGCTTTAAATCAGCATCAAATGTTCCAAGTCGGGTTTGTTTACTACCTAGTTCTTTTGGCGATTTAGCAAGTTTCCAAACTCCACCATTATGGGCACCGTTACCATCACCGCTGCCCACATCCCGAGACATATATAGCTTCCTCTTTTTATTGTAATAAACTACTTCACCATGTGATTTTTCCTTAATTTTTACAAAACCAAGTATTTGTGCAGCCTCAGTAGCTTCTTTAGTAGTTTTGTAGAAAATCTCTCCAGGTACAGCTCTCCTTGTTGAGTCAAAGTTATTATTATCATTGTTATGGGTATTAGAATTGACAACCAACAACGGCTCCACACCAGAATCTGCAGGTGATTCCGTTGTCCCTAATCCCTTTTCATCTGTAACATGTGTTTCTGTTGTCCAGACATCTTGGTCTTTATCGGCTACTGATACGGTCGATGAATCCATTCCCTCATGAACCGGATTAGTATAATTGCTAACTCCTCCTTCAACAATTTCACTACCGCCAGTATTGGAAGATATACCTTCGGCTCTGAGCTTCTCAGCCGCCGCAGCTACTTCCGGGCTAATCTGTTGCATCAAGTTATCCATCGCAACCCAATCGCCCATGTTCGTACTTGTATCTCTGTATTCCCTCATCTGAAGATAGGTTTTTGCTGCAATAGCAAGTTCTTCATCTGTATACTGAGCATCCGGCTCAAAGAAATTTACAATTCCACGACTGACCGTCTTTAACCCTTCCATTGCATTATTCAAAGCCTGCTTTGTGACTTCTTGAACTTTAGGATTGGCAATTGCCGCTGTAACCAAACCAGCAACTGCAGGAACAGCAACTAGAGCCGGTAAAAAGTTCTCCCCCTTACTTTTATCCAGCTTGTTATAGTCTTCTGTATTAGACGCCAGAACATTATCCACCTGCCGTGGCTGATTTGTAACGGAATTAACCTGCGTATTCGAATTTTGATGGGTAATGGTAGAGAGATCATACCCGTCACTGGCGTACTCTTGATCCAGTTTATCAGCGAAGGCATCATCAATCAGCTGTGCATATTCTTCTCTGTTCTCTTTATATGTGTCCGATTTATTCTCTGTTCCGAATGCCTCTGCATCTATACTATGACTGGCTTCATGAGCCACCGTCGTTGCGGTTTCTTTGGCATTCTGATTCGCATTATCTGAAACATAAATTTTCCCGGTCTCATCGGAATAAAAGCCTCTTCGCTCATCATCCAGTACCTGAACAACCTCTGAAGGTTTGACGCCAGTCGCTTTCGCAATGTAAAAAATCATTGCCTGATTGGCATCTTCCCTCTCTTGCGGACTGTAATTCTCAGGGTTAGCTAAAATATCTCTGTTTTTATCATTATCCGGATCGTTGTAAAAACTCTTCGCTGCTGTATAAAAATCCTGCTTTCTCTGGATATGTTCAAAGACCCCGGTTTGTCCATCCTGAGCATCCGTTGTAACCGCAACAGATCCTTTCGTCGCTGCATCATGAAGAGCTTCACCTAAAAGTACCGTGCGATCTGCATCTTCCTTGATCTCCTTCCTGCCTTCTTCCGTCAATATCCGCGTATCCAGCACCATCTCCGCTCCGGCATGCTGGCTCACCGCGTACAGCCCTTTTTCTACCTTATCGGTATCCCGGTTCAGCCGCTCAGGGTCATCGGAATGTTCTTTATCCGTTACCTCGATATTTCCCTGCCCCAGCGTGGCCAGTGTTTTGCTTTTCTCATTGGTTTTGCCCATTGAGAACGAAGAGTTCACCGTACCCAGACTCGCCTTCGTCTCCGGATTGCCCTGCTCATCGTTTCCTTCAGCGAAACCCACACTGGTGCTGACATTAAAGCTGTTGTCACTGCTGTACAGACTGTTTGACGTATTGGTGTAGGTCATCGTATCGGTTTTCAGATGTAGATTACCGTTATCGGCAAAATGTCCGTCAGCCTGCTGCTCTCCGGCGGCAAGCAAGGCCCCTTTCAGATGGGTGTTATTGGCAACCTTGATATCTACCTCACCCCCGGTAACACTGGAAAGTACGGTTTCTTTTTGTCTGATGCGCCCAACGCTGGCACCATAACCACCATTTATCGAAGCAATGTCACCATTGCCTTTTCTGATACCAACAGTATTATTTAACGCTCTCTGTTCTGCTTTATTACCACTGGTATAATCAGGATCATTACCAAATCCAAATCCAGCACTGACATTCATTCCTTTGGATGCACGGTCATACGAGTCTTTTTGTGATTCAATATTCAAATCACCACCAACCACCATGCTCAATAAATCAGAGGCATCAACATTACCGCCTTTGATATTAGTATCCCCGGTGGTTTCTGTTCGGATGGTCGCCGCATTCAGGGTCGAATTGGTATGCGTCAGGCTGCTGCTCTGTGCGTTATTTTCGCCGTATCCCAAATCAACCTGTGGTCCGGCGGCCGCACCATAAATACTCATGGACACACTGCCATTCATGTTTTTCTCAGCGGTGGTTTGAGAAGAGGTATCGTCAATTCCGCAAACTGACCAAAACTAAAGGTGGCTTCGCCAATGAAACCAGCTTGCTAAACTATTGTATGTCGGTAGTGAAAAGTGGACACATTCAGTCCAGAACTGGAATCTGACGCGGTCTCAACTGAGCATCCACTTCGAAGGCCGACTCGATAAATATCTGGATTTATAAATCGATATTCAAGCCTTTGCTTTCTTATTCTGTTGTTTCACCCAATCTTCATATGGAATACCATATTCATCTGCTTCTTCTACTGTCAGCTCGCTAACTCCTCGCATATACAGTCCTGGCCACGAGTTTTCATTTTCAATATAAGCAAAATTAATTGTTAGCTTTCCCTCATCTGTCACTGTCACTTTACAGTGAGTCCAAGGTTCTTTTTTAAAAATTTCATGTTGTTGAAGAACTTTTAGTTGCTCTTCTATTTTATCATATACATTATACGGAGCGTCCCCAAACCCATATCGAGCTTTATCACCATTTTCAGTTAACCAGTTATAGACTTTCTCTGTTGATGTTTTATAGATCTGCATATAAAAATATGCTTCCAAACCGTTATCTGGAAAAATTGACCAAATCAGTTGACCTATTTTTTCGTAAATTTCTTGAGGGTCTTGCGTATGATTCATATTGCATTCTATCCTTTAATATTGTCAACTTTCTTAATGATTTCATCCCCATCATTTATGATGTAACGAACTTCTATGCTATCAGGCCGTTTACTGTCCCCTGAGTAAACAGGTTTAATATTGACTTTCACATCACTTCCTTTCTTCAATTCTGCTTTCCATATCTGTTCCAGTTTATACCAATCCCCTCCTGAACCGTTTACTTTTTTATTCATTGGAACATAATTAATCTGTTCACCTAAACCATTAAACATACTTGCAATAAGGTGACCTCCGTGGTCATCCTCTAAACCATCTTTGATTCCACCGGTCGCACCGGCTTTTCTTTGCTGATGAGTATTTCTGTCATTTGTTAATTTTTTCAAATCAGTAGAAACAGAATTTACTCTTCCTAGTTCATCTGTTTTATACACGCTATCATTAAATTTATAATCGGTATTTGGTTCTACTTCATTTAAAAATTTATTCCATCCACCTTTTTGTCCTTGAGTGGTTTCAATAATAGTACGACCTGTCTCTTTATCAACGGAAACACGTGCTACATTTTCCACTCCATATTTATTCTCAAAATATTTTTTGATTTCGTCTGAATTATAAATTCCTTCATTTGAAGAATTGTTCTTATCAGTGATTTTTGAAACTTCTTTCTTCAATCCAATCCTGATATTTCCACCAGTACTGCCAAGAGTTCCCGGTTCAACTTTTACTTCAATTTGACTAATCGCCTGTTTAACTTCAACCAGGCGACCCTTTATTTTTGCATAGTACTTCCCACCATATTCAACAACTTTGTCTCCAACAGGTCCCAATACTTTTTCTAATTTTCTAGCAACAACTTCTTCTACTACCATTGTCACGACAGAACCGTCTTTTATACCGTTAATTACAGCTAAAGCAGTTCCTACCGCTGGCACTTCTTTCAAGTCATTTGCAGTATCTGCTGCAACGCCATCGGTTATTAAGTTCTCATATACCCGCTCCAGCGTATTTTCTTCGTCATACTCCTTTGCTTTCGTTAAACTCGAGAGAATTCTATCTTTAGCATCATCTGTTAACGGAGGGTATGTATTGTCTAAAGCATCAGGAATATCGTCGATGTCCATGTTGTAAAGACTAAGAGCAATTTTCTTTTCTCTTTCTAATTTATCTTTCAGGTTGGGGTTACCCTCGACTAAAGACTGATAGTCCTGCTTCACTTGAGCTGTTAACGGATTTACTACACCATCACCATTATTAGCTCTATCGACATCATTAATCAGCTCATTCGTATTTTTAACTAACCGGTTTCTATCATCATCTATTAAATTAACTGTTGGTGCCTTAGGCTTATTAAGTTGTACATTGGCATAAGTACCAGCGGAGAACTCCATACCATCCGCTGAATACTCACCAAATGTATCTGCGTATTCCTCGGCCAATGCCCCTTCGCGATACCTTGTTTGCCCTTGATCAATCCGTACGTGGGCTGTTTCATGTCCCATGGTTTCCGCAACATCTTTCACCCCACCATTATTGTTATAGTCAATGGAAACCCTAGAGTTTGTCGCTTTACCATCCTCTGAATTAGAATATGTCATTCCTCGGAACTTCTCAGTCGCAACCGCTTTGGCACTCTCAATAGTGACACCATAAACACTTGCATAAGCCTTAGCATACTGATCTAACGCTTGGTCATATTCTTCAACACTATAGTTCTGCTTGTTCTCTAAAATATCGACAGACTTGCCACCATTTTCTAATGCCAGAGATTTCTGTACATCCAGATCTTTTTGCACGTCACCAATGTGATCCAAAGTATCAGATAGAACGATTGAATCTTTGGTTGCCACATCACTGATGGCTTGGCCTAATCTTTCCGTTCTCTCGACATCCTCAGCTATCTCCTTCCTGCCTTCTTCCGTCAATATCCGCGTATCCAGCGCCATCTCCGCTCCGGCATGCTGGCTCACCGCATACAACCCTTTTTCTACCTTATCGGTATCCCGGTTCAGCCGCTCAGGGTCATCGGAATGTTCTTTATCCGTTACCTCGATATTTCCCTGCCCCAGCGTGGCCAATGTTTTGCTTTTCTCATTGGTTTTGCCCATTGAGAACGAAGCGTTCACCGTCCCCAGACTCGCCTTCGTTTCCGGGTTGCCCTGCTCATCGTTTCCTTCAGAGAAGCCCACACTGGTGCTGACATTAAAGCTGTTGTCACTGCTGTACAGACTGTTTGACGTATTGGTGTAGGTCAGCGTATCGGTGTTCAGATATAGATTACCGTTATCTGCAAAATGTCCGTCAGCCTGTTGCTCTCCGGCGGCAAGCAAGGCCCCTTTCAGATGGGTGTTCTTGGCAACCTCGATATCTACCTCCCCCCCGGTAACACTGGAAAGTACGGTTTCTTTTTGCCTGATACGCCCAACGCTGGCACCATAACCACCATTTATCGAAGCAATGTCACCATTGCCTTTTCTGATACCAACAGTATTATTTAACGCTCTCTGTTCTGCTTTATTACCACTGGTATAATCAGGATCATTACCAAATCCAAATCCAGCACTGACATTCATTCCTTTGGATGAACGGTCATACGAGTCTTTTTGTGATTCAATATTTAAATCACCACCAACCACCATGCTCAATAAATCAGAGGCATCAACATTACCGCCTTTGATATTAGTATCCCCGGTGGTTTCTGTTCGGATGGTCGCCGCATTCAGGGTCGAATTGGTATGCGTCAGGCTGCTGCTCTGTGCGTTATTTTCGCCGTATCCCAAATCAACCTGTGGTCCGGCGGCCGCACCATAAACACTCATGGACACACTGCCATTCATGTTTTTCTCAGCGGTGGTTTGAGAAGAGGTATCCGACGAGGCCAGAACATTCAGCTCACCGGTTTCTATGCTCAATGCATTCTGTGCCTGAACATCAGAGCCCTGAATGGTGGTCTGGCTGCTCATGGCAGTATTTGTGGCTATCTTGATGTTATTCGCGGAGACCGTTGAACCGACACTTTCCGTCTGAGTTGTATTGGTGTGGGTTTTACTGCCCTCGACATCAAGGGCTAGTCCGACTGAGAAACCATAGGTTCCACTGCTCGAAGCCGCCGTCGCACTTTGCTGCACTGCCAGGGTCGTCTTACTGGTTAAATTGACCGTTGCCGCCGCAATCGCTGCAAGATAGTACTTCTCATCCCCCTTGATATCATCAATCAGCTCCTGCATCTCATCCAGGTCGTCTTTATCTATCCCCGGGACGTTATCTGCGTATTCCTGTTTCAGTGTCGCCAGATTGGCTTCCAACTCATCCAAATCACTTTTGTATTTTTTGTACTCTTTTTTCGTATTCTGAAGTTGCTTCGTCGCCTCAATCACTTGCAGATAAGCTTTCGCTGCTTCCGCATATTCATTCTGAACCGTCGCACTGATTTCAGCACTCGCATGTGTTTCTCTGGTTTCACTTGACTGAGTGTTCGTCGCTTCAGTGATGTTGACGTTTTGCTCAGCCGTCAGCGTAATATCGCCATTGTCAGACTGAACATGTGAGCCCTGAATGGTGATGTTTTCGGTGGAAGCAAAATCAATATTGCCATGACTGGTAACACTGGCGCTTTTGTTCTGGATACCCTGTGCACTGATGCCTTCTTGGTCATAGGTCGCTTTTGCAAGCGTGAGTTTACCCTTGGTGTCACTGGTATCTTGCGGGATAGCATTTTTGAGCGTATCGATAACACTCCCCAGTGATATCTCAATCTTTTTATCTTCAGCGTAAGTATTGCTCTCTTCCTGAGCCGCCAGAACTTCAATCGAGCCGACATCCGTTTTCGCGGTAATATTACCGTCAGCCTGAAGCTTTGAGCCCACGACTTTTGCCCGGCCGGCATCAATGTCGATATTGCCACCACTTTGAACCAAAGATGATTTTGCTTTGGTGTTTGTGCCCTGTCTCAGGTGGGATCCCATTTCATAAACCGGCCCCGTATTGATGAGGCCGAATGTTGAAATGGAAGCCAGCGCATTCAGTGGATTGAAACTGCTGGATTTCGACCATTTCTCTTGCTGCGAAAACTCCTGTGCAGCACTGATAAGCACATCATTACTGGCCTGGAGCTGAACATCCGATGCAGCATCAATATTGGAAGAGATAACTTTAATGTCATTACCGGATTTTAAGATAACGTTAAGTGCTTCCGTCTCAAGACTGGCTTCTCGTAAACTGAGCGCCTCTTTTCTGTCCATCGACGCACTCTGACTGAGCCCACCCCAGGAGGATTTTTGTGTGTAGTGAAGCTCCCCTTCACGGTACTGTTTTGCAATAACTTCGATGTCTTTTTTAGCAGCAACAACAATATTTTCCTGAGCTTTAAGTTTCGCCGCTTCTAACGTTACTCCTTCGTCTTTACTGTTAAGCGTAATATTTTTTGCATTAAGTTCACTGCCCACCACCGTCTCTTTGTAGCTCATGTTACGTTTGGTTTTTGAGCCCATAAAACCACTGGATGAGGTGATTTGTGTGTCACGATAATCCGAGTCATTCGCCGCCAGAATACTGACCTGCCCGGCACCTTCAAGAGATATAACCTCATCCGCATTGAGCGTAGAAGACGTCACGGCTAGCTCATTCCCTTTCACACTGATATTTTGGGCACTGACCTCCGACCCCGTATTCACTACCCGTTTGCCACGGTTATAACCATTATTCAGGTTAAATGCATACTCTTCCTGCGCCTGAACAGTGTCGACCTGAATATCGCCATTGGCCGCGACCAGTAGCGCATCCTGTCCTGCGGCTATCTGTGCGCCCTTAAGCGTGATGCCATCCTGAGCCGTTAATGTGACATTGCCGTTTGCTTTAACTTGAGACTGACGGCCTGTTGCGGTGATGCTCTGGCTGCCCTGAGCATAGTGATACTGCTTCTGCGTTTGCGCCGTTTCCAGATTGATGGTATCAGCACTGAGCGTCATATCGCCTTCTGAGGCAAGCTGACCGCTGACATTGTCAATGCCAGTAGTCGCCTCAAGCGCCATATCACCACCGGCGCTTAATTCACCGCCCTGGTTAGTAATGCTGTCCGCCGCAATGTGCATGTCTCCGCCAGCGTACAGACCGGCCTGATTATTAACCTCACCCGTCGCCGCCAGCTCCAGCGCTTCGCCTGACTGAATCGAGCTGCCGTTTTTCATTCTCTCTTCATCAACAGTCGCCAGATACACCACCGGAACCAGAACAGAGTGTCCGTCAATCACCCGCTCTTCCATCCAGACGATGTCTTTGGTTAAATTAGCTATCTGTGCATGAGTCAGGCTAATGCCTATCTGAAGATTTAAAGACTCTTCCAGCGCTATCGCATTATCCATCAGCGCTTTATACTGCTCTAAATCCGTCGCGTAGTCGCCTAACCGACGTTGCCCGCTTAACTTCATAACACTGTCACGAACCAGCGTGGTCTCATACATCGCATCGCCTAGACGCTGTACGGTCTTTTCCGGACGAAAATCGAGCTTACTCATCATGTAGTCCGACCCGATAAAGGTGGCGTAATTGGTATATATCGGGTTGGATTCGATAAGATACGGATGCTCACTGTCGGCGTTCACCACAAATAACCCGTATTTGCCTTCCGGCAGAGTCAGGGTAGAAGCAAAGGCATCACTGCTGGTGTTGGTGCTGTACGTCACATCATCGGTCGGTTGCAGGCTTGGTCTGCTGTTGGTCTGATACAGACCGTCGTCCGCTGTTATTTCACTTTTCGTGGTACTGGCCCGTAAGTCTGACGAGGTTTTGATTTCCGAACTCAAACCATTACTGAGCGCCTCATACTCACCCACCAGTGTATCAACAGCCCCGACAGCCACCAGCTCATCAAGAATACGAGTGTTGTCGGTGATAATAGCTCTGACATTGGTATCGATATCAAGCAACGCCTCTTTTTGAGTGGCAACATCTTCAATAACAACAATCGCATCATTAACAGTTTTGAAAGCCTCCATATTGGCTTCATTTTCTGCCAGATTTGTCTTCAACGACGCTAATGAACTCTCCAAAGCAGCAAGATCATCTGCCGTTGTTGCAGTCAGATCCAGCGTTTTGCTGTAAGCGATGATTGCGGCTAACGTTTCAATATTGAGCTTGTCATTATCGATGGAGAGCTGTAAAGAATTTTCCAGCGTGGCAAGATCGTCTTTAAAGGACGTCAAATCCTCTTCAGTAACAATGCCCGCGATCAATGCATCCATATCCGGGACTTCACCCAGAGCGCGAACCACGTTCTCATTGCTGTCATCCAGACTTTCCTGACTTTGTTGCAGATCCACGCTGTTCGTTTCTATCTCGGTTATCTGCGTTTCTTTTTGTGCCACTTCCGCATCGGTCAGCACCCCACCAATACTACTGGAGTTGTTTAGGTTCACCACATTTCCAGTGATGCTTCCTCTTGCCTGGATTCCATAGTTCACTACCGGAAGCTTACCGGTCTGCGTGTTGGTAAATGAACCTCTGTACCCGGCCCGGTGTTTATGGTGAAGACACGATCCGGAAGGTCCGCTAATAGAGCAGTAGCGCTCATTACGATATTGTTTTGTTACCGTAGTCGTTGTCGTTACAATGATTTTTCCTACATTGTTCGCTTCATCCGCAAGTAGGTTAATATCACCATCGGAGGCAATCAGTGAGTAAAAATTGTTCAGCGTCTCAACATCAATCGTAATGTCACTGTCCGCCAGAATAAGAGACGGATCAGAAGGAATATCGATCACCTGTGTTTTTTTCGTTGTTGTGACGGTATCAAAGTCGTTTGAACCACCTCGGGAAATTTTTTGAGTCGAACTGATGGTCTGATTTTTATAGACTGGCGCAGACGTTACGTTATCCAGAGTCTTCGCCGTAATGTTAATGGTGCTGTGAGATTGTATTAACCCGTTATTGGTGACGGTATTGATCTTGTCATGAGCGTCATTGGCGGCAATCGTCATCGCACCGTCGCTGTATATAACTCCCGTTTTTTTATTGGTCAGGCTCTTTTCAATCAACAGGTTAATTTCATCATTACTGCGGATCATTTCATGATTGAGCAATGTTTTTGCCCGGACAGTCATGTCATTTTTAGAGTACAATGCGCCTTTATTAACAATATTACCTGCGTTAATATCGAGATTTTTCCCTACGACAGCGCCATCATTCTCCATAGTTTCAGCAACAACGTCGATATTATCCTCTGCATAAATGACACCATCAATACGGTTAGTCAGTGTGTCTGAGCTGATATCAAGATCATCATTGGCCTGAATCAGTTTGCGGTTATCAATCTCATCAGCCGTCACAACAACATCATTTTCAGAGTAAATCTCATTTTGATTTTTAAGTGTAGCGGTCGTCACTTCGATGTTATCGGCATTGATATGACCATTATTATTGACTTCGGTGTGCGCGTTTATTACGACTTTTCCATTTGTTTCCGGAGCGGTTAACTTACCTTTATTGTCGACTTTATCGGCGTTTATTTCTAAGGTGTCATCCGCTTCTAATATACTGTCCTCATCAATAAGAAAATCCGTCTTCGCATCAATATTAATATTTTTAGCAACAACATCTGACGTACTGGTGATTGCCCGACTTTCTGAGGTGACCACAACATTATTAGCAGCGGACACATCCGCCATGACAATATTGCCATCGGCACTAATCTCTAAGCTGTCTGTTGCATAAACTTCCGGAGGTAAATTCACGCCGACGCCTTTATCATTACTGACAAGAGTAATGGTGTTTGCATAGATCCCACCCAATTGGGATGAGTCAATGGCAATTCCCGTATCTATAGTCCCTTTAGGAGTAACAGTTCCATCCATCGCAATGTCGTTATCACCGGTAACTACTGCCAGTTTTTTCGCATAGAGTTTGGCATTAAGCTGTAGCGCTTTGGTGTAAAGATTAACCTGATCGATGTTACTGGTATTGAATCCTTCCCCCTCAATGAGAATATCGCCGCCACTGACATCAAACCCTTTAAGTAGACTTCCATCAAAAAGAAGACTTCCTGTCGTCAACGTCGCATTTGGCGTATTAATAAAACCACCACCATTGACACTGATTCCATTCGGGTTGGCAACAATAACATCAGCAGCCTGCCCGGCAACTTCGGTATAGCCTTTGAGAAGGCTTCGATTTGTGCCCGTCACTTCATTAAGAATAAGCTTCGCCGCATCACCGGTCAGGTTTTTATTGTAGGAGATGTAACCCGCTAACTGTGTATCTGTCACCACTTTGGAGTTATTGAGAATTAGCCCCTGCTCAGCCACGTTATAATTTTTAAATTTATTATGAGAAAGCCCCTGAGAGGTCGGTTTGACGATATCTATAATTGGCACCCCATTCGGCGCATTACCTAAGATTGCCTGATTGGCTTTCGCTGCGGAAGTGTCCACTTCGATATCTGCGGCCTCCAATGTCAGAGCCGGGATCAGGACAAAAAACAAACTCACCGGAATAAATAGATACGAACGGATACTCATAAGTGACCTTCTATGCGTTTATTTTGCTTGTTTTTACAAAAAGTAAGGATGTCCTCGACCTCATGATGACAATTATGTTTAATGGCATCGAATAATCGGACATGGCGGGGCTCTATTTTTTCTTTTACGCAAGAGGCAAATTCTTGCTTGTTGTAATCGGTAGGAACAGAAACCGAAGTGCAGCGTGAAGGGGTAAAATAGTTAGAGTTATCTAACATATATCCTTTACCATTAAAGTAATGCAGATATTCGGTAGCGTACAATCCACCACACTTACCTTTCACGCAAAGATAAGAATGGTAGTAGGTATCTAATGTGTCTGCACACCGATAAACTTCATCATTTTTGAGCTGATTCAGTGCTTTCAGATTTTGGATCACATCATCATTTTTTATTCGGGTGAGCCATTTCCCCGTTGAAGGGTTATAGACTCCCTCCAGAAACAACAGTAATCCGGAAACTGGTTCTTCAAGCCCACCAGCATAGGAGAAATCTACAGTAAGATTGTTGTTACTTTCTCTAACCCGGCTACCATTACTGTCGTAATCAATTACCTTGACAAGGTTTTGCTGTTCGTCAACTACCACTCTCAGGCTTTTCATTTCGTTGTAGATGAACAAATAGGTGCTTCCCTGAGTCGTCATACCATAAGGGAGATCGTCGAGCTCGTTGTGGTATAAATATTCTCTTACTACGTTGTCATTTTTATCGGTCACAAGATGGAGTCGGTTTTCACCCTGCCAGGAATATTTTTCAATGATCTGACCATTCAGACATTTTGTTTTTCTTCGGTTAAATTCATCAAATTCAAACGATACATTGCCAAATTGGGTTTTTATATTCTGTACATCATTAAATGATGTGAAATGATATATAGAAGAATTAATCCCGCTTTGAATATACAATGTCATTCTGTCTTGATTAAAGTACCAAACTGACCAGACAGTCAGAAACACAAAAACAGTCAAAGCCCAGCGTTTTATTATTTTCAGCTTCATCTTTTAAAAACTATAGCTAATTGAAATTCCAAAAAAGTTTCCAGTTTCAGTCACATCTTTATGGTGAAGAGGAATGGCATAATAGAGCTGAGCATTCACATCTTTATAAGCGTATTTAGCGCCAATGGCACTTCCTACAAGATTTCCGCCCTTCACATCCTCTTCACTTTTAATATGCCCGTGATCAAAAGCGACGAAATAGGTTTGTTCAACCTGATCAAAGAGTTTGGTTTCAAGGGTCTTAGAAATCTCATGCCGTGCGTAATACCCCGTATTTCCCACCAGTCCTTCTTTTTTATAGCCACGCACACTGTATGGGCCTCCAATACTGATTTGATCGGTACTGAAAAGTGCGTTTTGAGCTTTTTGATAGTGGGAATTGAGTGAGTATTTAAGCCCCAGAAATGCTTTCATTAAAGAAAGATCAACCGTATAAAATGAAGCCTGAGCATCCAGTTCGGTGGGATTGTGGTCGTTGAACCAGTAAGTTCCTTTGGAATAAGTAAAGGCTGTGAATGTATAAAATCCCGGAATTTGATAGAGGTAATCGACACTACCTCCAGCCTTAGAAAGGTTATAACTGGATGTTTCAATCAGGGAATCACTGATATAGTTTTCCGCCTGATAATGCTTCACAAAACTTCCAATATTAACCCTGTGGTTTTTATTGTGAAAAACTTCATAACCCAAATTTAGAGTATAGGTTTGGGTTTCACCATTAGAAACATAGTCAGTAATCCCGGCTGGAATTAACTGTTTATAACTGGTTTTTCTGTACTTTAAGCCAAGAGTAAAGCGGTTTCCGACAGGAAGACTGTATTGAATACCGCTACCCCTGGTATTCTCAGCACTGTAATTGTTTTCCGTACTATTCAGGCTGACACTTAGACGGTCATTTAAGCCAAGAGGATTATCCAGATTAAGGCTCAAACTGCCCTGTCCTTTCCCTGTGTTTTTTTCTCCATAATTATCCAGAGCCACCATCCCGTTAATACGACGGGTTGGATTATTCTCTATTTGAATATTCGTCGCTCCAACCTTTTCTCCTGGGAGCAATTTCATACTAGCATGGTTAGAAGGTAGACTATTAATAGTCTCAATACTGCGTTCTAAATCTCTTAAGTTCAGATAATCGCCACACTGCCCTAAAAAGGCATTCTTAATATAAGATTCATCCGGTAAGATTTCGCTGACTCGCCCTTCTACAGCCTGAATCTCAACGATACCGTTTTTAAGAGTCTGAGGTTTAAGGTAGACCTTTGAAGTCACATACCCTTTATCTACATACAAAGCTGAAAGAGATTTAACAAGATTATTCAGTTCGGTGATAGTGCGACAGCTATTTACAAACGGAGTAAACTGCGCAGATTTCTCTTGTCGGGAAAGAAGGGTTAACGTTTCTTCTTTAATTTCTTTGATAAAGATACAACGTTCGCCTTCCTTTGTATCCGTATCCAGTAAAGACGGCGTTTCCACATCAAAATATAAAATATCCTGTTGTTGATTTTTCTCCAGCCGTTCAAAAATTTCTTTTTGATTTTCTAACTGTTCCGGAGACACCGCCGCATAAACAGTCCACGAACTGACCATCAGTCCGACAGGCAAACCGAACCACTGAAAAGCCCATTTTATCATTGATATTATAACCTAGCACATACAATCACTGCCTCAGTCTTGACGCTGAGTACACGAGTTGTTATTTGTCAATGTGCATATGTTACAAAATACATATTTCGTATGCAAGTATTACAATTGAGACATTTCAAGCATATTTACATTAATTTACAGTACATGCATACCAATAAAATCAAATCATTAGCACAGTCCGAACAAAAAACATCCTATAGGCAATAAATTGTATAGTGGTAACTAAATTTATGAGAATATGACCTGTCGAATCAATGAGATCAATTCCTACTTCGATTTTATGCATCTACTCAGGGAGCTACCACTGTGTTCACTAAATGATAATTTAACCAACGTCTTCCGTGGAATGTGGAAATCAGCTAGGCTGAATAAGGCCTTACTAGATTAAATGCGCATTTACTTTTCCACTATTTTTGCTAATGTGGAAAAAATGAATATGGAGATGAATCGATGAAATCTCGACAAGCCGCAGACTACTTTCATGGTAAAGAGGGATATAACTGCGCACAATCTGTGCTGAAAACCTTCCAGCAGGAACGAAATATTTCAGAGATGACCATTTATCAGGCGAGTGCATTAGGCGGAGGCAGGGCTGAAGGTGGGATTTGCGGGGCTATCTATTCGGCATTACTGGTTTCTGGTGATGAGAAAAAAGCAGAAGAGCTGTTGCAGCAATTTCATCAAAAAACCGGTTCTGTCTACTGTACCGATATCCGTGAGAGCGAAGCCGGTTGCCGGGAGTTTGTCAAGATGGCAGCCTCACTGGCAGCAGAACAGATGACAGAAGAAAAATAAAACGCAGGTAAATTGTAATACCTGCGTATTAATCGCGGACTTTGCCGGGATACTCTACAGTAATAACGAATCCCGCATCATTTCAATATGCCCGGCAACCTCATCCGCATCTTTACCAAAATAGCCTATATGGAACATCGCATCGCCTTCCTGAACCAGAGGAATATTCTGCTTACCAATAATGATCCCGGAACGGGTCGATACCACATGCTGGATTAACTCGCCCAATGGTGAATTAATCTCCGCCAGAACCTGACCTTTTTCTACCTGTTCCCCCAGCTTCACGAATTCATTCACAAACCCGCTGCCCGGGGCTCGTATCCACTCACTTTTGTTGGCAACAAAAGGATCAATACGCCTTCTTCTTCTGCTTCTTCTCATAAGTCCCAAATGCATAAGTACATTAATTACACCCCGGTATCCGGCCTGAATGGAAAGCTCGTCATGCCTGAGTGCTTCCCCGGCTTCATAGATCAGCACCGGTATTTTATGTTCGATCGCTTCGCCCCGAAGGGAGCCGTCACGTAAAGACGCATTCAGCAAAACCGGAACTTCAAACGCCTTAGCCAGTTCCAGGGTCTGTTCATCTTCCAGATTGGCTCTGATCTGAGGAAAGTTAGAGCGATGAATCGCTCCGGTATGCATGTCGATACCGACATCACACTGGTTAACAATATTCGTCATAAAGGTATGAGCCAGCCTTGCAGCCAGAGAGCCTTTTGCCGAACCGGGAAAACTGCGGTTCAAATCCCGGCGATCCGGCAGGTAGCGGCTTTGGTTGAGAACACCATACACATTAACCATTGGCACCAGAATAATAGTGCCTCTGATAATAGACAGATTGGCTTTGATCAGACGCTGAATAACCTCAATACCATTCAGTTCATCACCATGGATGGCCGCACTGACAAAGACTGTCGGACCTTTACGTTTTGCTTTTTGCACATACACCGGAATAGAAACATCCGTATTGGTGTACAGACTGGCTACCGGAATATCCAATTGGCATTTTTCTCCCGGCAGAATGCGCCGGTCAGCAATGATCAGACCACCTGGCATCAGCCTTGTCCCCAGCCCCGGCCTGAATATGGCTTGGCATTTTTTTCAATGAATTCATAAATAGTTCCGGCAACATCTTTACCTGTCGCTTTTTCAATCCCTTCCAGACCCGGAGATGAATTGACTTCCATCACAACGGGTCCCCGGTGTGACTGCAGAATATCGACACCACACAAGTTCAGCCCCATTGCTTTTGCTGCATTCACTGCCGTCATGCGTTCTTCCTTGCTTAGCCGGACCACTTTTGCGGCTCCGCCACGATGTAAATTAGAACGAAATTCGCCTTCTTCAGCCTGTCGCTTCATGGATGCAATAACTTTATTACCTACCACAAAGCAACGGATATCCGCACCATTTGCTTCCTGAATAAATTCCTGCACCAGAATATTAGCTTTTAATCCCATAAAGGCTTCAATAACACTTTCTGCTGCCTTGGTCGTTTCCGCCAGAACCACACCTATCCCTTGCGTTCCTTCAAGTAATTTAATCACCAAAGGAGCACCACCAACATTATTGATCAGATCTTTAACATTATCCGGCTTACTGGCAAATCCGGTCCGGGGAAGACCAATACCCTTACGCGACAGAAGTTGCAGAGATCTCAGCTTGTCTCTGGAACGACTGATCGCCAGTGACTCGTTAACACAAAATGTGCCCATCATTTCAAACTGACGAACGACTGCGGTACCGTAAAAAGTAATAGAGGAGCCAATTCGGGGAATAACAGCATCATAAAGAGGCAGTTCCTCTCCCTTATAACGAACTTTAGGATTACTGCTGGTGATATCCATATAGCAGTGCAGTGTGTCGATAACATCAACCTGATGTCCGCGGGATTCCCCTTCTTCTTTTAATCTTCGGGTTGAATATGAAGCAGGCTCAACAGATAAGATAGCGATGCGCATGGTGCGATTCCAAGTAACTGAATGGATAAATTTGGCGTGACCATATACGCTATTCGTGGTAATGAAAAACAAATAAATTTTATCCTGTCGATGAAATTAAATTGTTAAGCAGCGACCACTTCGGTATAGATGCAAAGCCGTTTTTCTCTGGTGCACTTCATATCACAACGTTCATTCTTATACTTATCATTGCATATCAATATTTCCTCAAGATACGGACTGACTATGATTACCGATCTCTTTTTTTATCTGACTGCCATACCGGCGGTATTAATTTACGGTGTAGGAAAAGGTGGATTTGGAGGCGCACTGGGAGTGATTGCGGTTCCTGTTATGTCCCTGACTATGCCGCCTTTTCAGGCTGCCTCTATACTGCTTCCGATTTTATGTGTCATGGATCTGTTTGCAGTGCGCTACCACTATAAACATACGGATTACCATGAAATCAGGCAAATGCTACCGTCGGCTATACTAGGCATTCTGATTGCTTCGGCTTTGATGCAGTATGTTGCTGATCAGGTCGTTGAACTGCTTGTCGGCAGTATCTCCCTGCTCTTTTGCCTGCAATATTACACCAAAGGCAATCCCCAAAAGAGCACGCCGATTCTCGGCTATTTCTGGAGCCTGCTATCCGGGATCTCCAGCACCATGATACATGCCGGTGGCGGCCCGATCAGTATGTATCTATTGCCCAAAAAACTGGACAAGTCCATTCTGGTTGCCACCATGGCGGTGTTCTTCGCGATTATGAATCTGATAAAACTGATCCCCTATTCTTATTTTGGTCAGTTTGACAGCCAGAATATGATGACATCTCTGCTCCTGATGCCGTTGGCTCCTGTTGGTGTCAGGATGGGGATCCATCTGCTGAAAATTACCTCTCAGGATCAGGTATACAAGATTTGCTATTTCCTTCTGCTTCTATCCGGAGGAAAATTATTTATTTCAGGAATTATTTGTACATAATAATTATGTTTTTTCAATCTATTTTTATTGATGACAGCGATCACGGATGATTACTGTTTTAGGTGCATATTTCTGAGCTTCTGTTTAAAGTATGAACAGAGCAATGATAAATATAAAGAGCATAAACATGTACCTAAAATACCTGCGTTATTTTATAACGGTTGCAGAGTACCGGAATTTTTCCCGGGCGGCAGAAAAATTGAATACAGTTCAACCTTCTATCAGCAGACAAATAAAAAAACTGGAAGAAATAATAGGCACTCCGCTTTTTATCCGTTCCCCACATGAGCTGGAACTCACACAATCCGGAGAAGTGTTTTTAGAACATGCTAAACTTATACTCCGCCAGTTCGAGCAGGCTAAATCTCAGGCACTGGAAGCCGCTATGGTTGCCGGCAATAAAATTAATGTCGGCCTATTCTCTGGTACAGAGCAGCCTTTTTTTGACAAAGTACTTATCCCTGCCAAAAAAAAATATCCGGATTTATCCGTCAATTTAATGTCTAAAAATGAAGTTGAATTAGTTGAAAATGTCAAAGATGGTACGTTAGATGTCGGTTTTCTTATCGGTCCGGTACTGGATCCTAACCTGAATTATCACCCTGTCTGTAAACAAAAAGTTGCAGTTGCTATCGCTGAAACCGATCCTCTGGCTTCAAAAGAAAAGGTTAACCTGCAAGACCTGACCAATATGCCACTTTATCTGCCAAAAGATGAAGATTCTCCGTTTTATAAATCTGCATTGAGGCATCTACTCTCTCATTTTGCTCCGGAACATTTAAATTCAAGCATATTTTGTGACAGCGCAATGTCCGCAATGCAGTCTATCTGTATGAATGAAGGAGGCTGCTGTTTTGTTTTTGATTTTCAGGCTTATTTTGCACCTAATAATGTGGTAATTAAAGAGCTTGATACTGAGAATGGATTATTTAATGTTGATCATGAGCTGGTACTTATTACTTCACAACAGAGTCCTTCCTCTTCAGCACTTAAATTAATTCATGAATTAAATTAAATTAAATTAAATTAAATTAAATTAAATTACTTTTTAAAATAGATTTGTTAAAAAAGCTGTCTAATGACAGCTTTTTTCAATTGTTATTTTTATAGATCTAGATGGATTTATATCTCAAGCTTTCACCTTTACCTTCTAAAGAAAGATCGGCATACGGGTTATAATTTGTATTTTCAACCACTTTATATAACTTATAAATATCAGCCAGAAAAACTTCCCAATTACTAATCTCTTCACCACAGTGCGCAGCCCACACTTCACCTTCTTCTTTCGATTCCGTTTTTTTAATACCAATCGCAACTGATTTACCTTCAACTCCGGCATCCGTTTTTTGCCACTGGTGTATACGGTATCCCATTACCTGTGGATTATTCAGTGCCTCTTCGCCGAAACCGATGGCTGCAACCACAACACAATGCTCATAAGTAATGTATTCTTTAACCCAGACCGGAACCTCTTCCAGCGCCTCAAAACGGATATACAAATTCTGGCGTGTGCCGTCATTCCATGTCTGTGGGGCGATGTGAATAGAACCGATAGGATTGCCGTGCACCGGAGCTTTTGCCCATTCCAACGGCTCATGCTGACTCGGGTGCCAGAGCAGAAAACATTTCTCCATATTGCTCCAGAACCAATCCACCATGCGTGGAGTCAGGTTTTCCAGCGCCCAGTCCAGTACAGTTGCTTTGCCATCATACGTAACGGTATAGTCCATTTTTTCACTCCTACATCTGTTCTTTTTCTGATAAATATTGTTTTATACACCACCGGTCATGCCTGACCGGCGGTTTTTCCGGCTACGCCGCTGTCGGATCCAGACTTTCCAGTGTTGAACCTACCTCAGGATGGTAGCGATAATCCTCAACCGGCAAAGATTCAAGCTCCAGAGACATCTCACCTTCTTTATCCTGAACAACAACCCACTTACGGAACTCGGCATCATTTCTGTCCGGATAGTCCTCACGGATAAACCAGCCCCGGCTCTCTTTACGGGCCAGAGCCGAGCGGAAGAACATTTCTGAACAAAGCACCATGCTGGTCACTTCATTCGCACTTGACATATAGTGCGCATCATCCACAATCATATCCGGCAATTTGGCTTTCAGATCCAGCACAATATCCAAAGCCTTCTGCATCCGTTCTTCATGTTTCCATGCTGAAAAATCGATTGCACTCATCACATTCTGCAGAGGTTTCAGAATTGCTTCGACAGGGATACCCGCCGTACGTTTCATCGGTGCAGTAAAGCGTTCTTCCAGCTTCTGTGCCTGTTCGAGGCTGACTTCACCCTGCACCGTTTCTGCTGCAAAATTAGCCGCAGACTCACCGGCACGCAGCCCCATAAACCATGACCACATGATTCCGGTTCCGCGGTTACGCCCCGGAGGCGTCGGTACTGCACCTGTTGCACCATTACCACAAGCACAAATATCACCAGCGGCATATAAACCTTCGATACTGGTTGCCATCTGACGGTCAACATAGATAGGTCCACATTCACCGATAAATCCGGGAACGATCTCTTTCATGACGTTGTCATCTTTATACGACTGCAATTTTTTCTCGTATAAACCATGCCAGAACTTATGCGCTACCGGCCGATACCATTCCGGATCCGCTTCACCCACTTCAGGAGCCAGATTACGGCCAACCGGAGAGAAGACAAAACCGTTTTCTTTGGTGTTTTGATAGATAGGACCATTACCTTTCTGCACTTCCCAGTGCATCAGCAGAGCGTGATTTCCCCCCAGGTCAACCCCGCCGAGAGCCCCTAAGTTAGGATTATTTTTCAAAAACGGACGGGCGAACTCAGACAGACTCTCCCCTTTTGCATTATACAGCGCGTCTTCCGCACCGTAGGCTACGTGTCCGTGATCCATACTAGTCATACTGATAAAAGAACCAAACTCCGCATTACGCATTTTTGCACCGGCACGATACGCGGCTGCGATACCATCACCACGGCCGCTCGCCCACATCCGCATGATCCGCCAGTTCTGGTTGCCATTTGCCAGAATCACAGATTTTGCCTTGATAATAATGGTCTTACCGGTCAGCAAGTCAAAACCAATCGCACCGACAACACGGTTACCTTCTGTCAGCAGGTCAACAATAGAGACCTTCTCCAGAAACTTCACCCCCGCTCTTTTGGCTTTTTTAGTCAGCACCGTCATAAAGTCCAAATCCACCGTCATGACTTTCCATGGGATCAGTTTATGTCCGCTGAAAGGGTTCTCTTTGCCGTAGAATTTAACGCCATAAGACTCTACCCGGTCAATCACATCACGGGTTGACTCTGCATAATCACGCAACAGTGTCTGTTCACTCAGGTAATCCCCCAGATTGTGTACCTGATATTCCACAAAAGTTTCTTCCCCGCCTTCCGGTATAAATGCACAGTGACCACCACCTTTGTTAGCCTTACCGCCAAATCCGGCAAAAGATTTATCTGCAGCCAATACATTCAGATCAGGCTGTGCATCTTTGGCAGCCATTGCTGCCGTCAGACCGGCTGAGCCAGAGCCTACAATTAAAAGGTCCGTTTCATGTACCTTGCCGATTTTATTCAGACTTGTCATATTATTTGCTCTCCCCTAGCGCAGGTTCCACTTTGGTTAAAAACTGAGACTGATACACATCCGGCCAGCCTTTATTGAAATCAGGATTCACTGTCAGAGCATTCTCCTTACAGCTCACTTCGCAAAAACCGCATTCAACGCAGTCTTCTGGATAAGCAATCAGTGGACGATCATTCTCTTCATCCCAGCGAATTACATCGATCCAGCACGCCTTAAAGCAGGCTTTACACCCTTCACAACGTTCTTCATCTATCTTTATTACATTCATATAAGTAACCTCACATTGCCCGTCAGGCGGACAAATTTCTTCATTATTGGAAAGTAGAAAGTTTGTTTTCTGTTTCGCTCACCCGTGCACGTGCCGCAAAGCTCAGAATGAGTCCCAGAGCAATACTCAGGTAAGCAGCGCAGATCACCCGCAGGTGCGGATCCAGAGAAAAAGTAAAGGTATGGGCTGGCACCCAGAACACGATCAGACTGATGAAGACAATCTTTGCCCAGCGCACTGTCGATTCCATACCAAACAGATGCCACGGCCAGACAAAACCGTCTTCAATGGTTTTATCTATCCAGTAGTGTACAAACATCATGGCAAACGGATAACCGCTGATAATATTCATCCAGACACTTAATGACAGCGGACGGGCAGTCCCTCCCCACAGTCCGGCTCCGATCACCCCATTCACACCATTATCAATCAGTACAAATGCCCAACTGATCCAGATCCCGAAGCAGCCCCAGACAAAAGCCCTCAGCGGAAGATGGGCAATTTTCCAGCTCCCTCCGGATATTCTGGATTTCAGACACTCACCATAGCTGGCCAGTAAGGCAAATTTGCAGAATCCGGCAATATTGCTATGCGCTGCTGAGAACGCCCCGACCTGTTCAGAAAAGATCAGCAGCAATAATGAGATACCTGCCAGATAGCCAGCACCGATAACATCACCGATTTTTAATTGCATTATTATTGTCTCCGTACCGATATCAGAGCTGATTTGCACAGCGGATAAAACTGGACTCTCCCAGCGCTTTGACGGCTTCTTTGCCTTGCAGTACCCGGATAGCGCCTTCCGACAACGCCACCAATTCTTCTTCCCCCGGATACACATGCACAGGCGCTATCCATTCGATGTAGGAGCGGATGGTTTTTATCAACAGTTCTGAATGTGCCATTCCTCCGGTAAGCAAAATGGCATTGACCGTACCTTGCAGAGCAGCAGCCATTGCACCAATCTCTTTTGCTATCTGATAGGCCATTGCATGAAAAATCTGCTCCGCTTTCTTATCGCCTTCATTCATACGGCTGATCACTTCTCGCAGATCTTTGGTCTTCAGATAGGAATAGATCCCTCCCTGCCCCATCAGCATCTGACGCACTTCTCCTTCGGAATATTGTCCGCTGAAACACAGTTTCATCAGTGACAGTGCCGGTACAGCTCCAGCCCGTTCGGGAGAAAAAGGACCTTCCTGAGAAGCATCAGTAACATCGACCATTTGTCCTTCGTGGTGGGCTGAAATACAGATCCCTCCCCCCAGATGGGCCACAATCAACGTTTCCTGCTCGTAGATTTTTCCATGTTCCAGTGCATAACGTTTAGCAACAGCTTTGGAATTCAGAGCATGACAGAAAGGCCCTCTCTCAATACCGTTAAAACCAGATATTCTTGCCAAAGGTGAGCGTTCATTTACACTGACCGGATCCACGACATAGGCTTCCACTCCTACGGATTTCGCCAGAGCATCCGCAATAATGGCGCCCAAATTTGAAGCGTGTTCACCTTTCTCTGCTTTTCTGAGTTCTTCCAGCATGACGCGGTTAACCCGGTAAGTTCCGCTGGACATCGGCGGCAACAGGCCGCCTCGTCCGACAAACGCATCAATGCTGTCGGTTTCTATCCCTTCCTCCTCCAGTTTTTGCAGTATAAGAGCAGTACGAAAACTTCTTTGCTCCAAAATCGGAAGAGAGTGAAACGGCTCCAGTTCCTGCTCGGAATGATTCAGAGTCCATTCACGACTGAGTGCGCCGTTTTCGTACAAACCAAACTTGGTAGATGTAGAACCAGGGTTAATTGCCAAAATACGCGGGTCAGTTACGGACATTGAGAACCCCCAGAGCAATGGAGTTGACTTTGTCTTCCGCACTTTCGACCCGTGACGGAATAAGGATCGGCACTTTTGCTCCGACCACCACATGAGCACAGGCCGACTGAGCGATAAATTTCACTGATTTACCCAGCACATTACCGGCTTCAACACTTGGCAACACCAGACAATCAGCCCGGCCAGCCACCGGATTACTGATTCCCTTAGCCTTAGCAGCAGAAATCAGAAGTGCATTATCCAGCGCAAGAGGACCAAAAACCTGTGCAGCACCAAACTCACCGGCCTGCGACATGGCAGACAGGGCCTGCGCATCCAGGGTGGACGGCACACCTTCGGAAACAGCCTCCGTTGCACTCAGTACCGCCAACAGTGGCTCACGCAGTCCAATGCTATGCATCACTTCAATCGCATTCTCTACAATACTTTTTTTCTGCTCCAGTGTCGGAGCCACATTAAGGCCTCCATCAGTAATGCCAACCAGACGTTTATGCTGAGAAAGTTGATCTTCATACAGCAGAACATCACTGAGAAGACGACCGGTACGTAGCCCCAGTTCTTTATTCAGAACAGATTTAAGCAACTGATCCGTACGCAAATGCCCCTTGAGCAAAATATCTGCCGCACCGTCTGCGGCGAGTCTGGCCGCAGTATCCTGAGGAAGTTCACTGTCAATCAGTGTCGCTCGATCCAGCAGCTCAAAATGACCATGCTTTTCAGCAATACAGATAATATTTTTCTTATCACCCACCAGAGTGATATCCGCCATGCCCAGGTCCAGCGCACCGGCAGCCGCTTCCAGAGCAACCGGATCATCGGCCTGAACCACACATACCCGTTTCGGGCCAGCCAGAACTGCGCAGTCACGCAGTTCCGCAAAAGATTGAATAGGAGTCGTAAACACAATTACCTCTTAAATACTCACAAATCGTTGCAATACCGCTCAACTTAAGCCTGAGCGGATGCCATACCCGCTTTAAATGCTTTCAGGTTGATATCTACAAATGCTTTCTTCACGGTTGTGGTTACCACACTTTCCCAGTCGATATCTTTCAGACCCAGCTTTGCCACCAGCGCACCAAACAGAACCACATTCATCACCCGCAGGTTACCCAGTTCAGCCGCTATCGATGCTGCATCAACCACATTGGTACTGACTTTGTTCTGCAGCAGCTCAAGGGCGTTGTCCGGATATTCCGCTTTACCGGCAAGAATAGGAGAAGAATCAATCTGGTAGTCGTTAACCACAACCTGACCATCAGGCTTTACCTGTTCCAGCCAGCGCAATGCTTCCATTTTTTCGAACGAAACCAGATAGTCAGCTTCACCGGCACCGATAAGCGGCGAATACACTTTTTTACCAAAACGCACCTGAGTACTGACACTTCCTCCCCGCTGAGCCATGCCGTGAATTTCAGACATCTTCACATCATATCCGGCTTCAATCAGTCCTTTAGCCAGCAGGGTACTGACCAGAATGGTTCCCTGCCCGCCGACACCAACCAGCATAATATTTGTCACTTTGCTCATTTTCGACTCTCCAATGTTTTAATCGCACTTTCCGGGCAGACCTGTGCACAAACTTCACAGGCCACACAACTGGCCGGGTTGATTTCCACAATGTCGAGATCCCGATTCAGAGCCATTGCCGGACAACCGATTTTCAGACACACACCACAGCCGTCACAGACATCTTCATCCACTTCGCACACCTTGCCGTTACGGGTGTAAGTATTCACTTCATCATCAGACAGCTGTTTAAGAAGACATGGCCAGCGGGTGATAATGACTGATGGCTCATCCAGATCGAATGCCCATTTCAGTGCCTTACTGGTTTCTTTAAGATCATTAGGGTTAACCGTTCTGATATGTTTCGCTCCCAGAGAACGGCACACCTCTTCAATAGACAGCTCAGAGGAAACATCTCCCTGCAGACTCATTCCTGATGCCGGATTTTGTTGTTGTCCGGTCATACCGGTAATACGGTTATCCAGAATGCAGGTAATCGCGTTAGAATTGTTGTACAGAATATTGGTCAGACCATTCATGCCGCTGTGGAAAAACGTTGAATCACCGATAGTAGAAACCAGACGGGTTGATTCACCGAATTTTTCCATCACTTTCTGTGCACCATGCGCAATACCCGGAGCGGCCCCCATACAGATACAGGTATCTTTAGCATCCAGAGGATCCGAGCCACCCAGCCCGTAACAGCCGATGTCTCCTGAGATAATGGCTTTTTTTCGTTTCGCTATTTTTCCGAGTTCAACAAAGAATCCGCGGTGCGGACATCCGGCACAAAGTACGGGAGGACGGGGAACAACAAAATCAGAAATGTTTGTAACATCAATAAGTTCCGCTTCAGATTCCAGAAATGCACGGCGAATGATATCCGGATTCAGTTCAAACATATTCGGCAATTTTTCTTTACCGATACAGGCAATGCCCATTTGTCTGATCTGATCTTCCAGATAGGGTTCCAGTTCTTCGATGATATACAGCGTCTTTACTTCTGCCGCAAATTCACGGATCTTATTTTTCGGCAGCGGAAAGGTCATTCCCAATTTCAGGTAAGAAGCATTTTGTCCAAAAACTTCAAGTGCATACTGATAACCGACACCTGACGTGATGATCCCGATCTCCTTGCTGTTCCACTGAATAAAGTTAAAACGGCTGCCTTCTGAATATTCGGCAAGCTTCTCCAGACGCTTATCCAGATTGATACGTAACTTACGGGAATTGGCCGGAATCAAATCAAATTTTGGTAATTTTTTGTATTCTCTTAACGCTTCTTCCTGACGTGTTCCTGTATCAACCAGTGTTTTTGAATGGCAGACACGGGTTGTCATCCGGATCATAACCGGTGTATCGAACTGTTCGCTGATTTCATACGCTTCCTTCGCCATATCCAGAGATTCCTGGCTATCGGCAGGTTCCAACATAGGGAGCTTGGCAAAAGGGGCATAATAACGGTTATCCTGCTCATTCTGCGACGAATGCAGGCTAGGATCATCGGCCGATACCAGAACCATACCGCCGTTGACTCCGCTATACACAAAACTGAACAGCGGATCCGCAGCCACATTCAGCCCGACCATTTTCATGGCAGAAAATGATCGGGCACCGACAATAGAAGCTCCGATGGCTGATTCCAGGGCTACTTTTTCATTCGGAGCCCACTCTGCGACGATATCACCTTTGTAGGTAGCGATATTTTCAACGATCTCTGTACTGGGAGTCCCCGGATAAGCCGAGGTAAAAGAAACCCCTGCCTCCCATACACCACGGGCAATAGCTTCATTTCCCGTTAATAACTTTGCCATACCTATTTCCTTATTTTTATCCTGCTACAATTTAAAATGATGTAGGTATTAATAATTCGACATTGCTGTTTATAGCTTCCGATAAATATTATTTATTACGTAATAAACACGGAATGGTATTAAAAAGTTTTAGATTTCTGTGATGTATTCCACATTAACAAAAACAATCAAATATCTTATATAATCAACAAAAGTATCACTGCCAAAAAGATTAATATTGATATTTATTATTTGGAAATACTTTATTCAGAGATCGCTATACCTGAAAGGTATAGGTAAGCACTTATTTGTTTTATTGATGGAAAGGCAGTTTTTATTAATAGAAAGCAAATAAAAATAAAGCGATCTATATTACGTTTTACATCTATTTTGTGATCTGGCAAGACCAGAAATATATTCAAGGTATAGGGGTATACATAAAAAGTATTTCTTTAAAATAAGAACTGGCTTTTACTCTGAACACAGAAAATAAAGAGAATGTCAGAGAGACGCCATAATAATGATAATAGTTATTATTTGCAATATAATTGTTATGCCCTCATTTTGATTCATATCAATTTATGTAAACCGTTTATTCCCTCTGTAAACCGTTCTCTCCTTATTTATTTCAATAACACAACATATCCATAAAACCAACGTGAATAAAAGGAAAGAATATGAAAAGTAAAATAGTCGCAACAGCTGTTTCTACCGCCATCCTGTTAGCCACATCAACAGTAGAAGCAGCAGAGAATGGTAATACCGCCTATATGCCCGGATCCTCCCTGTATACTGGTGCTGCCATTCCAAGAATTCCGGGCGTGTTTGGCGAACTTATTGGTAACTATACCCGCTACCGAAGAAACAACGACCCGGACGGTCACGATTCCGGTCAGGTGCTAGAGGTAGATGCCTATAGTCTGACATTCCGTGGACTGTGGGTAACAGAAACCGAAATTTTTGGTGCTAAGTTGCTGCACGCAACGATTCTTCCGGTCGTATATTCTGAGGGCACGGTCCCCGGAGATGATCCTGACGGTGTTGATGGCGACAGTTTTTCTCAGGGCGATATCACTATATCTCCGTTTATTCTGGACTGGGATTTAGGTAACAACTACTCGCTTTCAGCCGGATTAGATATCTCAATTCCAGTCGGTGCCTATGATGAAGATGATGCTATTAATATCGGCCGTAATTATTGGTCTTTCCAGCCAGTAATGGGATTTTCTTATAAAAATCCACAAGGCTTCGAGGGGCATATATTATCCCGGTTAATGTTTAATACAGAAAACACCGACACCGACTATACCACAGGTAATGAATTCAATGCCGATATATCACTAGGATATAACTTTGATAATTATCGTCTTGGTATTCATGGCTATGTCTATAAACAACTAACAGATGATAAATGGGCCGATGGAACAAACATATATCTACCTGATGGATTTAAAAGTGAAGCAATAGGCTTCGGACCAACAATAACTTACAAAATGGGTCCGGGTGAGATTCTTTTCGCCTGGGTACATGATCTTGAGGCAAAAAATCATGGTCAGGGCGATCAATTCTACGGGAAAATTAATTTCAAATTCTGATTTTTATTATTCAACTTATTCTTAATATCAATATTTCAGATTCTATAATGTCTATTTATTATTATAGAATCTGAACTCTGAGCAGGAGTTAAATAAATGGCTCATCTTAACGAAAAAAAAGGAAAGCTGGCTCTTATATCCGGACATGTTGCCGGCCTGATATTTCTGGTCTGTCTTCCGTTGTGGATTAACGCCCTGACTGCCGGATATCATTATTCCCCCGCAAAAGCCGGAGCCTTACCAACGTTATTTCTTATCGGAGCGGTAATAGCGTCCCTGACCATATCCAGCCGCTTCCATAAAGTCGGAGGCCGAATACTCGCTCCGGTTAGTTTCTGGTTTGCCGCACTCACTTTTTATGGGTTTACCTCCATAGAAATTTACCCGGTACAGTTGATCCTGCATTTTGTCGGTGGCCTTGCAGCCGGAACCGGTGTCTCTGTTGTACACGGAATGATGGGACGCACATCCAATGCGCACGGAATTTTTGCTGCTGCCGGGCTGGGGCTGGGAATATTTTCCATCCTGATGCTGGCCGGAGTGCCTCAACTGACCAGTCATCTCGGTCCTGTCTGGTTCTTTTACGCATTCAGCGGAGTGATGGGGTTTGCCGCGTTGATCATGACGTTTTTTATGCCAGAAAAACCCATAGAAAAACAGGCCCAAACCAGCATAAAAGATATCCCTTCAGCAGTCTGGTATGCCATCTTAGGGCTGATGGGAATGGGATTTATCCAGAACATGGTATTCAGCTTTCTGGTTGAGGTCGGCCATGCCCGGGGATTTGCAGCATCCCGCATAGAGGTTGTGCTGATCGTCCTGGGGTTTGTCAATTTATTTCCTCCTATTCTGGCAGCAGTTCTCCAGCATAAGTTACCACCAATGAAGGTAGCACAGACTGGCTCCGTTCTGATGGGGCTTATCGGAGCCGTTATTTTTATCGCTGATGATTTCTGGGTCTACGCGATACCAACTACGTTTTTCGTTGCCGTCATGATCTTCTGTCATACCTTTATTTTCGGTTTTATGGCACAGCAGGATCCCAGTGGACGTTCAGTCTCTGCCACGCCGGCCATTCTGATGTCCGGCTCCGCATTATCCCCAATATTTGCCGGTATTCTGGTTCAGTTCATCGGCTACAGTGCCATCTCTGTGGCCTCGATACTGATCGTTCTGTTTTCCGTCAGTATGTTTTCCGCTGCTGAAAAACGGGCTCGTACCGCTCCGTCCGAGCAACCGGTTATGGCTGAAACATCCCCCCGCCAGTTTTAACAATAATGAGAAAAGAGGTTCTCTATGCAACCCTACATGCCCGCATGGCAACCAATGAGAAGTGTAATCATGGTCAGCGTCAGAGATGACAGTGACCTTCCTGCCGCATACCGCTGGCTGTATAAACACCACGTTTCTGACAGCATCTCGCAGTTTGCTCCTTATGTAACCAAATATGCCACTTACCGAGCTCTACCGCTCTCTTCCAGTGCGATCCATTTCGGCACCTATAATTTTATTATGACGGAACATTATTGGCTGGTGGATCCCTTCTGCCAGTCAGACAGCCCAAAAGGCGTCGCATTTAACGAATTTTTTTCCGATGAATATATGCAGATAACACGTCAGCCAACGGGTCTGGGCCTGCGTCCGACTGAATGGATGGGCTCACAGGATGGCTACCATCCGACCGTATTTCTGTTTCTGCCTATGTTCTGGGAACATGAGTTTAAAGGTCCCCGTTCCATCGAAGACGGTCCCAATTACCGCTGGCAGTTTGCAATAACCTACCCACAGGGAATCAGCCCCGATGAAGGGGATAAATGGTTCCTGTCTGAACTGATGCCAGCCTTCTGTGAACTGCCACAGGTGACCCGGGCGCTCTCCAGCCGGGTACTGGATAATCCGCGTAAGTCACCTTTTCACCGACTCACGGAAATCTGGTTTGAAAATAGTAAGGAATGGGAAGCGGCGATCAGGACGGTTGCCGGGCAGATACGCAAACCAGAGTGGGCAACCTACGATAGGTTTCCCTATTTTGAACCTTACCGGGACATTGCCGGCCTGTTCCTTCTGGATCGCCCGGAATCAGACCATCTGCAACAGTTCCGCGGATATAACACCACTCGTTAAACTTCAATAGTAAGAATCGCCGGACTGGAATACTACCGGGTAAAAAAAGAGGTGAAACAACATGACGATGTTTCACCTCTTTTTTGTATACTATTTTTTATTCAATATTGCCTTTTCCTGCGTAATAGCGGGCAAACAGGTAAAACACCACACCAAAAGCAATAACACCAAGCATCCATATTGTTGTCTGATCCATCATTTGGCTCCTGTTGATAAGGTAATAAGTTTAGATACGATAGTGGCAAGGATAACAATAGTGAAAATAATACCAACACCACTTAAAAACAGTTCACTGGCCAGATTCATGCGATACCTCCTTCTAATGTTCGATTTACACCACTACGACTGAATACAGCTGGCTTGCTCTCTTTTGCCATACCCAGCAGCAGGAAAGTCATAATGAGTGAAACAATGGCAACAATATGAGCATTTTCCAGCACACTCATTACCGGTACTATGTTGATGATTGCATTTTTAACCACTGGCACAGACCAGGCGATATTGACGATCCAGGCAGACACCACAATACCAGCCGCTGCAGATGCGTTTCTTTTCCAGAATAGTCCGGAAACAATAATAAAGAACAAGGGAACTAACCAGGCAAACAACCAGGTAATCGCCAGAATAACATTTGGCTGATTAAAAAAGGTCAGCAAGGCCGCTATCACACCAATAATAATGATCATCCGCTGTATCAGTCTTTTCTCGCCCACAGGAGTAAGGCCTCCTCTGACGTTAGCTCCGACAATATCCTTAGCAAAAATAGTCGCCGGTGCCAGTGCCGACATAGCAAATGTAGAAAGCAGTGCTCCGAGGAATCCGGCCTGCAACAATACCACCAGCCAGGTTGGCAGCAGTTTGACAACCAGCGTTGCTCCCGCCAGTTTCGGACCCAGAGCCGCAAATTCAGGTATGGTTGCTGCAGCCAGTCCGCACAGCACCGGAAACACGCCAAACAAACCGTTAATAGGTGCTGCAATCCAGAGTGAACGGCGAATGGTATTTTCATCCTTAGCCGACATGGCCGCCGCCATACCCTGCTGATTCACCGACTGCGCAAATACCACGGAAAATATCGCAGCAAGAGCAAAACTGGTCAGCAATTTTGGTGTTCCGAATGCACTTAGCTTAAAAGCCTGATCATGTTCCACATAAAACTGCTTCACCCCGTCCCAGCCTTCAGGTAACACAAAAGAGAGGTAAATACCGGCAATAATAATAGAACCGTACATCACGACAGCGTTAATCAGATTAACCCACATGGTTTGCTTAATGCCTCCCATGGTCACATAAGCTGTACCGATAATCGCTCCGACAACAGCAGACCAGCCAAGTGACCAGCCACTCATGGCTGAAATACCGATACCCAGGGTCTGAGTCTCCAGAGTAACCAGACCGAAGACCACCATGGCTCCCACAGAAGCAGTAATGGTTCTCAATTGCTTACCATACATGGTGCCAATCAGTTCAGGAATGGTCGAACAGCCCATACGACGAACCCAGCGCCCGGTTCCCAGACAGATCACACACATCAGAATGGTATGCGCAAAGCAGAACCACAACGCAACGGCTCCGACCACAAACGACATTTCCATCAGGCCATAGACATGCGCCGACCCCAGATAAGTAATCGCCAGCGTAATAGAGAAGAGTGCAAGGTTAGCATCCCGCCCCCCCATTGCCATGTCCATGACTGAACCGGACTTTTTCTCCTGATATCTTAAATACAAGCCTATTCCGCCTATAACGATAACGTTATAGAGAATGACCATAAATAATACCGAGTTCATAACGAAACCTCTTATTTTCACATGATTATTGGATTAACTAACAATGATATTGCCTGATAAAACCAACTAAAAAACAGAGGTATATCACTATTCATTTTTCGCATCGTTCCATAAATAGAAAGCCCTGTTTCATTGATAAAAAGTTTAAATAAATCAGGAAATTAAAAAACAAAAGGCCATCAGAACATTCTAATGGCCTTTTATTTAAAATCTTATTTTCCACTTATCCAAGTTCTCTGAAATTATTTACTTTATCTCTGTGATTCGCCAGAAAAAAATCTTTAAATGATTTAATACAATGGGTCATAAAACGCTGTGGAAGATAATAAATATTCAGAAACCAGTCATCCGTTTCATATTCATCCAATAGTGTAATTAACTGCCCTTCCTGAATATATTTATAAACTACAAATTCAGGTAAGTAGGTAATCCCGGTAGCGTGCAATGCAGCAGATAGCATCATTTTGGCATCTGAAACTTCTATTGATTTCACTATCCGGATCGGAATTTGTTCGCCATTTTTCTTATACACCCATTGATTTTGATTCTGCAAAGCCTTCGAATACAAGCAACGATGGTTTACTAAATCCTGCGGAACCAAAGGTTCTCCATTTTTCCTTATATAATCGGGAGAGGCGACAGTTACAAACTTCTGGCTCATCAGATTCCGTCGAACCAACAAAAGATCCGAATCTTTATTTGCTGCACTGCCTGCTACTGCAGAAATAATAAAATCATGGTCTTTATAATAATCCATTCCTCGTGGTGTCAGTGTCAATTGCACATTCACCAGTGGGTTATCTTCTACAAATTCGCTAATGATCGGTAATACCACATTTTCCGCATACATAGGCGTACAGCAAACCTTAATATTACCTCGTGTTTCTGTGGTAAACCCGGTCAGTTCATTAATCATCAGATGAATTTCATCTGAGATTTCAGAAAATTTACTGTAGAGAAAAGATCCGGCTTCTGTCAGGCGCTCATTAGGGTTGTTTCTCTGATATAAAGAAATACCCAGCTCATCTTCCAAATCACTCAGCCAGCGAGAACCGGTACTGGTGGAGATCGCCATAGTTTCTGCTGCTTTCGTTATTGAACCTGCATTAATCAGCTCAATAAAAAACAACATTCTGACCAGTTGTTGAGGATCAATAATAGAGCTTCCATTTAATCCGCAACTTTTTTTAAATTCTTCGTCTAACATTGTTGTGTCTCTTATCCGAAATTTTCAGCAAACTTCCTATTCTAAGCAAAACATGAATACCGGCTGTTTTTTTATTCATACATATGAGACTTAATAATCAAAAAAGGGAGCGGGTATTGTCATAGCGCTCCCTTTTATCTATTGCTTATTGATCTTTTTAACAATTTCTGTGCAGCCTTAGCCACACATAACCGGTACTATGAATAAGTCTTCCAGCCAGGGAAGTTGGCTTTATTCAGATTCAGGATCTGACGGGCTTCATCCGGTGTGGCGATCTCCAGATCATTGCATTCCAGCATGCGCTTAGTACGCTCGACAAACTCAACATTGGATTTCGCCAATTGCCCGCGACGGTAGTAAACGTTGTCTTCCATACCAACACGGATATGTCCACCAAGTGCAATACAGGCATTAATAATCGGTAGGTGACCACGACCGATGCCCAAACCACCCCAGGTAAAGTTATCCCCCCAGTAACGGCGAACTTCATCCAGCATCTGCAGCAGAATATGCACATCCGCCGGTGCTCCCCCCGGAGCCCCCAGCACAAACTGGAAGTGAGGACGTACAAACGGGTTATGCGCTTCCGCCTCACCAGCTTCACGTGCTTTGGCGTTGGCTTTTTCAATTGATTTCTTATAAAAAAGTACGTTATGGATCATACCGATATCAAAGATTTCAATTTCCGGAGTGACATTCACCAGCGGCATTTCTTTCGCTAATTTACCCAAAAAAACCGGATTGTTTTCAAAGATACAGGTATTTGCCCAGTTCATGGTGCCCGCATCAAAAGTAGCAATTTCCGGACGCAGTTCTTTAAAAGGCAGCATACGGATTTCATCTTCCAGACCCAGACCACCGGATGTGGTCAGGTTGATAACGATGTCACACTTCGCTTCACGAATATAGCTCACCGTTTCACGAAAGGCATTGATATTCATGGATGCGTTCTGCTGCTCATCTCGCACATGAATATGTGCAATGGAAGCCCCTGCTGCATGGCAGGCAATAATTTCATCCGCCTGCTCACGAGGTGTTACTGGTACATCAGGGAACATTTCTTTCTTCGGCCATGCACCTGTACATGCAACCGTCAGAATACGTTTATTTTCTAGAGACATAGAATTACCTCTTACTGGTTTATGACGCCAAAAATAATCAAAATCCTAAATTTGGCGTGAAGTTATCCGCAACTGTCTTCCTGTGGAAGCAGCCTGAAATATATCCATCGATTAAATAATGCGGGTTGTAATAGCGCCGGTTAACCGCGCTCAATAATAACGGCGACAGCCTGACCACCACCGATACATAATGTAGCCAGACCATAACGCTGTTCACGTTTATTCAGCTCATGTACCAGAGTAACCAGAATACGGGCACCGGAAGCACCGATCGGATGACCCAAAGCAATTGCACCACCATTTACATTGGTAATATCCGGGTCAAGATCCAGCCCTTTACAGACAGACAGAGCCTGAGAAGCAAAAGCTTCATTTGCCTCCACCAGATCCATATCTGCGACACTCAATCCCGCTGCTTTTAGCGCTTTCTGAGATGCAGGTACCGGGGCATAACCCATAATATCAGGATCAACACCCGCAGCAGCCTGAGACACAACGGTTGCCAAAGGTTTCAGGCCAAGCTGTTCTGCCTTTTCACGGCTCATCAGTACCAGAGCCGCCGCACCATCGTTCAGACCGGAAGCATTGGCCGCCGTTACCGTCCCGCTGCCATCGCGAATAAAGGCTGGTTTAGGGCGGGAAACACTTTCCATCGTGGCACCGAATTTAGGAAACTCATCCGTATCAACCACAATATCGCCTTTACGACCGGAAATAATATAAGGCACGATTTCATCTTTAAAACGGCCAGAGGTAACTGCCGCTTCTGCCCGGTTTTGTGACTGCACCGCAAACGCATCCTGCTCTTCACGGCTGATAGCATATTTTTTCGCCAGATTTTCAGCAGTGATCCCCATATGGAATCCACCGAAAGCATCGGTCAGGCCATCATTCAGCATGGTATCCGTCAATTGTGAATGTCCCATCTTCACCCCATTACGGTGAGAACCGAGTACATGCCCGGCATTGGACATAGATTCCATACCACCGGCAACCACGATATCAGCTTCCCCCAGACGGATCTGATTTACAGCATCTGTGACCGCTTTTAAGCCTGAGCCACATACCATCGACACCACATTTGCCGTTTTTTCATTCGGGAGCCCGGCATATTTGGCAACCTGACGGGCAGGGTTCTGTCCCAGACCACCGGAAAGCACATTCCCCAATACAACGTGGTCAACCTGCTCCGGAGTAATCCCTGCGGCTTCAATCGCAGCTTTTACGGCAGCAACCCCTAAATCAATCGCAGAAACATCAGCAAACGCACCGAGATAAGCCCCGATGGCCGTACGTTTCGCACTGACAATCACTACATCTTTCATTTTCTTAACCTCAGAATATTAAAAAAAATGATTTCACCACCCTAAATCAAAGTAGGTAGGTAGGAGAACTTAAATGTCAGGTGATGAAATCAAACTTACGAGAGGAATTACCTGTTAGTGGTCACCGTATGGATACACGCGATCCGGCACATTATTCACTTGATCTTCATCGATCACAGCCATCAGACGAGCCATAGAACCATCCCCACAGTACAGATTCAGAGGGACACCGATGATGGTACAGCGTTTACCGGCAATCTTGGCGACATTACCACCAACGTTTTCCCAGCCAACTTTACCGTTACCCAGCAGCAGCTTGTGGCAAGGTTCCCAGACACCGTTACACAGGCCTTTTTCTTCCACCAAACCATAAAGCTCCTGATACGCTTCTTCACCATGGATTTCTTTGTACAGTTCACGGTCAAAATGGGCGTACTCTTCAATGCCAAATTTCGCAATATATTCTTCTTTCAATGGCAAACCTGAGTAACCTTCCAGATTCATCGACAACTTTCCGGCACAGCGCTCTGCGATAGAAGTATGCAGAGGATGGTCAAGCGCCTGCTGATCCACACCCAGAGCCTTAATGTCATGCTGCATACACCATTTACCAACAGAAGCACCGACTCCGGTCGCATAGTGGTAATACTGTTTGGAATCGTCCCACTTCCCGGCCATGCCGGTATAGATAATAACGATCATATCTTTTAGCTCTTCATGAGTAACACCCGTTTTAGCCAGTGCTTCATCCATATGTTCCGCTTTGATCAGCGTCCACTGTTCAAGATGAGAAAGATCCAGACAGACCGCATCACCACAGTAAGCACTCAGATCCATTTCATGGGTATAACGGGCTCTGCGGCCATCGAATTCAGTTTCGATAACATGACGAGGCGAATCGGCATGCGTACCGCAGTGCATTGGCATTTTAAAGAACTGTGTCAGAACACCTGACTTAGCCAGGCCATGAGCCCGGGTAATTTCCGGCTGAGGGAAATAAGGCCATTGCGGTGACTGGGAACCAACCGGATGTGAAAGATCGACAATGACTTTACCTGCAAAAAAGTTATGATTTTTAGTCATAATGACTACTCCTGAATTTTACTGTATTAACGGCTGAGCCCTGCAAAACTCACCTTCCGGTGCGACTCAGCCGGTCTGAAATCGGTTTGGTTCAGCTTGCCACTGAACGCCGGTACTTGGTCTGATCAATCAGATACTTAAACAAACCATCTTTAGAGCGGGCAATCTGTTCCGGAGTCCATGTCTGGAAACCTTCCCCGGTTTTAAATCCGGACTTTCCTTCTGCCACCAGTTGTTTAAGGGTTTCACTTGGCTCTGTCCCTGAGTACAGATGTTCAAACATATAGTCATGAATATTCAGACTCAGCTCAGTTGAAACCATATCGGCATTTTCAAACGGAGCCAGTTGTGGAATACGGAAACCAAACGAATTTTTAATGCATTCATCAATGGTTTTCGGATCCGCAATGCCCTGATCTGCCATGTAAAAGGCTTCCCGCCACAAGGCGTGTTGCAGTCGGTTTGCCAGGAATCCTGGTACATCTTTCTTACATTCAGCCGGAGCCTTACCACATTCACTCAGCAGCCCCATGGCAGCCTGAATCACATCGTCCCGGCTGTCTTCAGTGCGGATCACCTCAACTAGAGGGATCAGCACAGCAGGGTTCCAGAAGTGCATACCTATCACTCGATCTTTCTTCTCTACAGCCTGCGCAATCTCAGTGATAGATTTCACCGATGTGCCCGATGCAAAGATACAGTCGGGACGAGCATGAGCTTCCATCTCACGGAAAGTGGCATGCTTGATATCCATCACCTCAGGAACCGATTCAAAGATCAGATCCGCATCGGAATACGCTTCGATCACATCTGCCGTAATTGAGATACGATCCAGAATCTCATCCTTCTTAACGCTGTCCATTAAGCCTTCAGCGATAAACATATCCAGCTGAGACGCCATATCTTCTGCTGCTGTACAGTTAGCAACATTGCGGGTTTTAATGGTGACATTGCGGCCACCACCTGCAAATATCTGGGCAATCCCTACGCCCATCATTCCCGAACCACCGACAATCGTGATGTTTTTAATATCTGTTTGATCCATATTTTTCTTCCTGTGTCAGTGCTCTGATTAACCAGCGGTACAGCCGCCATCCACGTAGATAATCTGACCATTGATAAAGTCAGAAGCCGGGGAGGCCAGGAACATCACCAGACCAATCATATCTCTGGTTTCTGCTACTCGTCCCATCGGCAGACGGGCAAGAAATGGCGCAATACGTACCGGATCTTCACAGATTTCTTGTGTCAGTGGTGATTTGATCAAAGTCGGAGCAATGGCATTTACATTGATAGTAAAACCTTCTTTAACCCCTTTAAGAGACCACTCCGTAGACAGCTGTTTGGTCAGAGAGTCCACCGCTGCTTTGGACGCAGAATAGGCGGTGTAACCGTCAGGATGACCACAGAAACCACGAACACTGGAGGTATTGATGATCTTACCGTGCCCCTGCTTCATAAAATATTTGCCGAATACCTGACACGGCACCAGCGTACCAGTAACATTTACATTCAGAACCTGATTAAATTTATCCACCGGCATCTCTTCTGCCGGAGCCCGGAATGCCATACCTGCGTTATTCACCAGAATATCGATACGCCCGTACATATCATGAACCTGATCCACAATGGCCTGCTGTGCTTCTGTACTGGTTACATCACCGGTAATAGCGGTACATTCGCCCCCGATACCCGCAACCGATTTCACGGTTTCTTCCAGTGTTTCTTTACGGCGGGCAGTCACCACTACTTTGGCTCCGTGCAGGGCAAATGCCTGAGCATAAGCCGCACCAAGGGTTCCGTTGCCACCGGTGATTACCGCTACCTTATCTTTAAGATCAAAACAGTTGGTCGCGAAATCGTCGCTCCATGTCGCTGTCATAGTCATATTTAAATACCTCTAACTTATTGATTCTTTATGCTGAAACCGTAACCAGAACCACGGCATCTTTACCACCGCTGTTCCACATTTTTCTTTTTTCGTTCGGTAACATAGAAATGGATTCCAGACGGTTCACCACAAATACCTCTCCGGCTTCGTTCTCAACCGAAATCTGTCCGTCAACCACGAAATAGGTTTTTTCTGTCGCGGCACCAAAAGTACCTTCACCGTACTGCCAGTCCGCACCGCCATCGGCTGAAAAAGTGGACAGGCCCTGCCAGAATTTTGTCAGCCCGGAATCTTCTCCCTGAATTTTCAGGCAGGAAACACCAAAGTGGCACGGTGGCTGATATTCGTTGACATCCTCTAATCGGGTTACTTGCATTATTCTTCTCCAAATGTACTTAATGATTCCGATACGATAAGTTCAGTCCCTGTCTTCTTTAGCACCTCTTCAACCGTTGTGTTGTAGGCAATTTCTTTAAGAAGCAGTCCTGTGTCTGTAGGTTGGATAACTGCCAGCTCGGTAACGATAAGGTCAATACAGTTAGCTGCTGTAAGTGGCAGTGTGCAGTTATCCAGAATCTTAGGCTCACCATTTTTATTGCAGTGAGTCATCATAATGATCACCTTCTTGGCTCCGTTAACCAGATCCATGGCTCCACCCATCCCGGCCACCATTTTTCCAGGGATCATGTAATTAGCCAGATTACCGTGACGATCCACTTCCATCGCCCCGAGCACCGTTGCATCTACATGCCCGCCTCTGATTAGGCTGAAAGACAGCGTTGAGTCAAAATAGGCAGCTCCGAGTTTTGCTGTAACCGGCATCCCCCCGGCATTAGTCAGATCCCAGTCTTCTTCTCCTGCCGCAGGTGTTGAGTCAAGACCCACCATGCCGTTTTCAGACTGAAACACGACATGTTTTTCAGCCGGGACAAAATCAGCTACAGAAGTCGGCATCCCAATTCCCAGATTCACCAGATCACCAAGGTTCAGTTCCTGAGCAACACGCTTCGCAATTAAATCTTTCATCGACATACTGTTTACCTCACTATGTAATCAATCAGAACTGAAGGAAGGGTAAACAGACGAGGATCCGCTTCATCAGGCTCAGTCAACATATCCGGCTCAACAAAAACCATCTCTGCTGCTGTCGCCATTGCCGGATTAAAATTCGCTGTCGTTTTATTGAAGGAAGTATTACCAAACACATCGGTAATAGAGGATTTCACCAGAGCCACATCGGCTTTCAGAGGCTTCTCCAGAAGGAATTCTTCACCAGAAACCATGACTTTCTGTTTGTTCTTTTCCACCAGGGTGTTCAGCCCGGTTCTGGTCAGTACGCCCCCCAGTCCTGCACCTGCAGCACGGATCTGTTCAGCCAGCGTCCCCTGAGGGATAAGCTCCACTTCCATCTCTCCGGAATTCATTTTTTCTCCGGCAATACGATTCAGGCCAATATGAGAAGCAATCAGTCTGGAAACCTGACCATTTTCAATCAGCTTGCCGACACCTTTTTCAGGTAATCCTGCATCGTTACAGATGATAGTCAGGTTCTTCACTCCCGACTCTGCGATGGCATTCACCAGACCTTCTGGCGTACCAACTGTCATGAATCCACCGACCATGACTGTCATTCCGTCTTTAAGTTTGGATGCTGCCTGTTGAGGTGTTAAAATCTCTTTTCTAAGCATCGTTGAACGTCTCTTTCTGTATAAGTTGCGTTCAACTCTACTCTGAATAAGAAATAGCAAAATAGCACCGATGCAAGGGGGGCTTTCACCGGTGCAATTCAATGTATGATAATATTCACAAATCCTGTTTTTTTATGTACTGGTTCACAAAACACTCTCGATATTTTTCATCAACAGAACGGTATCGTTCCACTGATGAAAAATAAAAATAGTGTTAAAGGATGAATATTTAAAAAATTTGATTGGCTGCTATCGGTTTATTTTTGTCGCATCTGAAACCATTCAAGCTGGTCTGCCAGAATTTCAGCTTCAATGGACTCCGGGCTTTCGGATATCAGGCAAGTATTGATGATACTAATAAGTTGGTTTTTCAATTCTTGACTATTTTCATCCCAGTACCACTCATGAGCATGCGAGATCATAAACATATAAAAATCCCTTTCAGACCGAAGGGTAAGTAATTTAATAAAGCATTTAGTACTATAAGGCTTATCCATAGGGAAATGCTGAATCAATTCTGATAACCAACTCACCGGCTTATTTTTAACCATGGTATAAAATCCATCCCATTGATTGGTTTCGGCTATTTTTCTCAGTAAATAACCAGGATCTTCCTGTTCATTTCCGAAAAAACGTTCTTCAACCTGAACATGACCGTATCCATCCGGATGAAGGATCACTGTGCGGAGATCATCACATTCTGCTAATAAGTCAACGTAATTCATAATTCCCACATATATCTAACCTAATAAGCACTCATCTTATGTCAGATAATTAATAATACATAGATACTTTATTCATTCTTGATGCCTGTCTGTCTATCGTTACAGAAAAAATGATGAACCGGCCCATGTCCATGACCTACTTTTAATTGGTCAGCATGAATGATTGCCTGAGAAATATATATCTTGCCCAATGTCACTGCCTGCAACATGTGATATCCCTGAGCAAAATATGAAGCAATAGCAGAAGAAAGCGTGCACCCTGTACCGTGTGTATTCGTTGAATGAATTCTTTTTGCTGTCAGCAATTTTGTATATTCTGGAAAAATCAGTAAATCATTGCTGTTCTCATTCTGCTCCAGATGCCCTCCTTTCAGTAATACTGCCTTCACGCCAAGCTGACGCAATCCGGAAATCATCTTCGTCATATGATTCACGGTTACCGGCAGCGGCATCCCTGTCAATACCGCTCCTTCAGGAATGTTTGGTGTAACCAAGTCAGCAAGAGGGAATAATTCATCTTTCAGGATCCGAATGGCAGAATCCTGTAACAACGGATCGCCACTGGTTGCGACCATAACTGGGTCAACCACAACAAACGATGGACGATACTGCCTGAGCTTATCAGCAACCACCCGAATAATAGCGCAATCAGCCAGCATTCCGATTTTTACTGCGGCAATATTCAGATCCGTAAATACAGCATCCAGTTGCTTCGCAACAAACTCAGCAGGCACCGGGAATACTCCAGAAACCCCCACCGTATTCTGCGCGGTAATCGCAGTAATTACCGAACAGGCATAGCCTCCGGTCGCAGAAATAGCTTTAATGTCCGCCTGAATACCAGCACCACCACCACTATCAGAGCCTGCAATAGTCAATACCACGGGAACAAAAGACGAATGTAACGGAGAAGGCTGGGTAGGATCTGACATGTAGGCTCCTTGTACTGACTACCGGAACCTGTGTTACCGACCGAAGAACCCCTCCTGCCGATAAGACTGATAGTTCCCTACGCCAGTATTAACTGAATCAGGTTCAACGGGTCTCGCTCTATGCAATCTCAGCCTTTCGGCACCCCGACTATGTTGTTGTGAATAATAACCGGTTTTATCAGGTTTAGATATCCTCAGTCGATCCATCATATAGATAATGTTGAGGCATTAATATTGAACACTTAGCGTTAAAGGCAATGAAACATGGGAACCATTTTGTCAAAAGTACAAAATGACCGGAATCCCAATGATTTTAGCTCTTCTTTGATTTCTTGAATCTGATAGCCGAGATGTTCTTCTTGATGTGAATCAGAACCGATTGTCAGTATTTTACCGCCAAGTTCTTTATATAAGCGAAGAATATCGCGGGAAGGTGTTAAATCGGTTAGTCCATATCTAAAGCTAGAGGTATTTATCTCGATACCTTTACCATCCGCAATAACCATATTAAGGATTTTCGTTATCAGATCCCGTGTTTTACTAAATGGATAATTGCCATATTCATCATAACGTTTAATCATATCCAAGTGCCCGAGCACACTGTAGTTTTTATAGACACTAATAACTCTGAGTATCTCTTCATAATAACGTGTCTGAAACTCTTCCTGAGTTTTTCCTTGTTGAAATTCTTGTGTCCAAAATTCTTTATCTTCAACCTGATGGCAGGACAAAATAACAAAATCAAATGGATATTGGTCAAAATCTTTCTGGAATTCGGCAATCGTATGTGTCTGCATGCCAAACTCAATACCAAATTTCAGAGAAATCGCCCTAGAATATTTTTCCTTTAGAGATAAATATTCTTTCTGATAGCTTTCATAATGACAGTTTGTTCCTGTATTCATCAGCCCTTTCTGATAGGAAAGTGCTTGAGGCTTTACACCATGATCAACATGTTCGGTAAAACACAACTCCTCAATACCCAGAGAAATGGCTTTTTGCACAACCTCTTCTATTGGGTAAATAGAATCATCACTAAAATCTGTATGAACATGGTAATCAATATACATTCGGTATCTCCTTTAACTGAATAAATTTTGGCTAAGTAGAGAATTCAACAGCGGTTCACGTATCATTATCAGATCTCATTACTGATAATAACAGTGCAATCTAACTGGGAAAAATGATCCTGTAATTCTACATTTCCGGGAGAACAAACCAGATAATCGATATCCTGAGATTGTAAAAACGGATAAGAAGCTAATGCTTCAATTTTGTCATCGGTACAAAGAGCGATAATGGCACCGGAGCGAGAAGCAGCAAGACGTTTAAACTCCCCATCCTGATAATGAATCGCCGTGAATCCAACATCTGAAGACCAGCCACAAATCCCCATAAAGCACAGATCAAAACGGAATTTATTCAACGCTTCTGCGGCGGTAATATCAATTGCACCACCCACTGCATAGTTAAGCTCCCCGCCAAGAAGAATCGTCCTGATATGCTGCCGCTCAAGTAAACGGGAAGCGATAGCCGGGCTGTTGGTGACAACCGTTAATCCAATGTTGTTTGGAAGGAGGCTGGCGAGCAACATATGAGTGCTGCTCGCATCAAGAAAAATCACCTGTTCCTTTTTGATAATAGACAAAGCCGCAACAGCCAACGCCTGCTTCTCACTGTTATGATTTTCCAGCCGTTGCTCCTGCGTCCCTGTTGGAGGGGCAAGCGATAGAGCCCCTCCGTGGATACGTTTGCATAACCCTTCATTAGCAAGAAAACGCAAGTCCCGACGAATCGTAGCCTCTGTGGTGCTCAATTGAACGGCTAAATCGGCAGCCATCACTTTGTTATGAGATTTGAGTAGATTGAGAATCAATTGATAGCGTTCTTCTGGTGAAAATTTATCCATTATCCGATCTCCGTCATTCATGTACTGCGTGCAGTATAAACTGCTCATCATAAATGTTCATATCTGTTCGTTTTATAGAACAAGAATTAGGCTATTCAAGCAGTTATACTTTTCGTTATGTCACCGGAATAGATGAATTACCCTTTTTCCTGTAGAGCCAGAATTTGTAATATTGTATGCATCACCGCATCTTCATCGTTAGAACGGGTAATGTAGTTTGCAACAGCTTTAGTTTCATCAAAGGCATTACGCATGGCAAAACTAAAATCCGCACATTCCATCAATTCAATATCATTGAAACCATCTCCGAATACCATGGTCTCCGCCTTTGTTGCCCCTACCATAGATTGCAGCCTTTCTACGGTGGTACCTTTATGCACGCCAGCGTTTGCGATGTCTATCCACGCAGCTTCAGAAACCACGATATACGCTAAATCATCAAAGTGAGATAATTGAGGTCGGATAGCGGGACATTGTTTATTTTCATCATAAACCGTGATCTTCACAAAGTCAGAATCAATCTCATCATAGGCATCGACCAATTTTACTCTAGCATAAGAACGCCGGACCAAAGTACGTAGATGCTCAGGCGTATCTTGCTTGATAACGGCGTATTCGGGGGTACAGGCGATAACAATATGCGAACCGTCTATGGCCTCTAGCTGGCCAATAATATCTAATCCTAACGCATTATTAAGTAAGGACTGGTAAACATATTCTCCCTGATGCTTAATACGGGTTGCACTGTCTCCCAGGATCCAAAAATCTTTGCTTTGTTCACCCAGTAACTCTTCAACCCGCTCAACTTGTTTACCGGTACATGGTGCAAACTTTACGCTGTGCTCACACATTGTTGCCACGACTTTCTGGAATAATTCACGGTTGTAGTCACCCTGACTGTTCAGGAAAGTGCCATCCATATCAGTGATAATAAGTTTGATCATTGTGTACCTCTGTTTCTGTAAACGGTTTAATTGCTCACCATAAGAACACAGACAAACTAAAACATCAACAAATGAACATTAAAATGTTTTTATGTGTTCATATTGACCGATTTTTATGTATAATCATGCCACTGCATGTCTTAACTCAATTTTCACTTAAAAACAGGAGATCCTATGTTGTCAGCACTGCTAATGCCTCGTGCTCATCTGGACAGAATTGCAACACGTTCAGCGTTTTTTGGTACCGGATTTGTCACCGCAGCCTGGGCGGCGATAATTCCTTTTGTGAAATTAAACGTGCAAATCAGCGATGGCACCATGGGATTAATGTTACTGTGTTTGGGATCCGGCGCATTATTGGGAATGCCTCTGGCTGGGATCTGTACCGGTAAATATGGATGTAAACCTGTATTACTTATATCCATAGTGGGGTTTGTGACACTATTCCCACTATTGCTCCTGATCAATTCGTGGTTTTTTCTGGCTATCACTTTGATTCTGTTTGGTGTCTTTATCGGAATAACTGATTGCACCATGAACATCCAGGCGGTTGTGGTAGAAAAAGAGGCACAAAAACCCCTGATGTCTGGTTTCCATGGCTTTTATAGTCTAGGTGGCATGTGCGGAGCATTGATTCTGACCATGCTACTATCACTGGGATTAACCGTGATGGCGGCTTGTCTGTTGAGTTCGTTGTTTGTATTGATGCTTCTGGTTACGACCCAATCCGGTTTACGAACCGACAAATCGAAAGAGAAAGGTCCACTGTTTGCTTTACCGAAAGGACCCGTGCTTATTATTGGTATTGTCTGCTTTATTTTCTTTCTGGCCGAAGGTACCGTTCTTGACTGGAGTGGGATCTTCCTAAGCGAATACCGTTCTATTCCTGCGACTTCAGCTGGATTAGGGGTAGCCTGTTTTTCAGTAGCGATGACCATTGGCCGGTTACTGGGTGACCGCGCTGTTAGTTTTATCGGTGCAAAGCGCATGATAATTCTGGGAACAACAACCGCAATGCTTGGCTTCTTCGTCAGCCTTTCATTTGATTACTGGCAAAGCACTTTAATTGGCTATACCTTAATTGGCATTGGTTGCTCAAATATAGTACCGATCATGTTCTCTGCTACCGGAAAACAAAATGTGATGAAGGAATCCTTAGCAGTAACGGCTGTTTCGACCATTGCTTACATAGGGGTCTTAGCCGGTCCGGCCTTGGTTGGTTTTGGCTCTGAGTTATTTGGCCTGGTAAATGCGCTTTATGCGGTAGTGTGTCTGATTTTTATCGCTATGTTGCTAAGCCGCAGAATTCGAGTGTAATCCAATGGCAGACATGGATGGGATGTCGATTTAAGCAACATCCCATTTATAAATTTAAATAATCTCAACAGGTATATGCTGTGCTCTATTGGCCTTCAATTCAATTCGCCAGAGCAACCAGACCACGATAAACAATAATGCATAAAGTACACCGCCTCCAAGAGCGACCACCTCCCAGCCACCTTGCTGCCAACAGAACAATAGATAAAAACCACCAGCACTTCCCCCAATATAATAATTCACCAAGTATTGAGCCGTTGCTGTCGCCTTTGCCTTTATTGCATGTTGCCCAACCCATCCATAAGCAAGCGTATGGGTAAAAAAAGCACCAAAACTAATTAGAAGCAAACCAGCTAACATTGCCGGAATGCTCTCAATAGTTGCGATAATCATACCGGACATACTGATTAATGCTCCAAGTACCATCCCCGTCATAGAGCTGTATTTTTTCTTCCAGATACCTGTCATGTTAGAGCTGACCGTCCCACCCAGATAGCATATAAAAATCAATGAAGTTAAACCGACAGGTAAGGAGTAAGGTTCGGCAGCTAAACGAAAGCCCATAACGGAATATAGGTTTACAAACAGAGCAAAATTAATTGCTCCAATAAGCATGGCTAAACTGAGAATAGGGTTAGAATAATTTTCCAGAATCGACTGCATATGCAGTGATAACTTTCTCTTAGTTGGTTTAAAGTTTCTCTGTTCTGGTAATAACCAGAACACCATTATAGCACCAACAACACTGACCGCAGCCATCACTATCACAGCCATTTGCCAGCTTAACAGGCTTGTCATGATGCCGCCTAGCAAGCGACCACTAATCCCTCCCAAAGAGTTAGCCGCAATATACATACCAATCGCTTTCACAAAAGCATCCGGTGTCAACTCTTCAACCATATATGCAACCGCAACAGCATTAAATGCAGCAGCCGCTATTCCGATACAGCCTCTGGCAAATACTAAAAACCACCAGGAATCAGCAAATACCATGCTAATTTCCAGAAAAGGTAACATCATCAGACCAATTAACATGATACGGCGACGGCCATAAGTTTCTGAAGCTATCGCCCAGGGTAGTAATGCGATCGACAAAGTCAACGTTGCAGCAGCAAATAGCCAGTTCACTATGGTTGATGATACCTGATAATGCTCTGCCATATGCGGAAGCATTGGCTGAAAAAGATAAATATTACAAAACACAATAAATGACGCGAACGCCAAGCATAAAGCGATAACCCGGTAATGCCTGGAACCTGTACCAACCATAATAATTTTCCGTTACTACATAAGAATGTGGACAAATTTATCAACAGCCACTAAATTAATAAAATATATTAAACTTATCGATGTGATATATTTTATTTATTATGGATGTACGCCAGTTAAAACATTTCGTTACTGTGGCTAACGTGAGCAACTTTACTCATGCAGCACAACAACTGCATATCGCACAGCCTGCACTCAGCATCTCTATAAAAAAATTCGAACAGCAGCTAGGAGTACAATTGATTAAGCGGGATGAGCGCAAAGCGAATCTGACTGACGAGGGTAAAGTACTCTACGAACACGCCGTTCGGATACTTCAACAAGTAGAAGACGCTAGATTAGCCATTGATGAAATGAAAGGTTTGATGAAAGGGGAAGTCCGGCTTGGTGCTCCAAGCATGATGGGTTCCTATTTTTTCCCTCAGGTCATCATGGCCTTTAAAAAGACACACCCTCACCTGAAGATATCCGTTGTTGATGCCGGGATACAGTCAGTCCGAAAAATGTTATTAGATGGTGAGCTGGATATCGGTGTAATCCTTAATCAGGATGTTCCGAATAGTCTGGAAACAGACCCACTGTTCTCCTCTCAAATGGTGGCGACAGTTAGTAATAATCACCCTTTAGCTGGGCACAAACAGATCGATTTCCGGACATTTTTTTCCCATGAGCTGGTTATGTTCAAGCCTGGATATTTCCATCGGGAATTCATGGATAACGCCTGTCGGGAGGAGAATATTGAGCCTGACATCGCTTACGAAACCAACTTATTGTCAATGATATTAAGTCTGGTTCGACACCAACATGCTATTACAGCTCTGCTGAAACTCGTTACCGATAATGAACCCGGAGTAACAGGAATACCTTTCCATCCTACGGTGAATCTAGATCTGGCGCTGGCATGGAGAAAAAATGCATACCTGTCATACGCTGACAGAGCATTTATCGAATTTACCAAGCAATATGTATCCTGATACTTTTCACCATAAACCCTATGATTACTCCTACTGCAATATTTCTCAGGTGGTAGTCACTGTTTGGATTCTGTATGATGAAATGTTATTTGCCAGGTAAAATCACAATGACAACAGAAAAAAGCACCATTGGCGCATTAGAAAAAGGATTGCTGGTTCTGAACTGTTTTACTTCCAGTCAATTAAAGCTAGAGCTGAAAGATATTGCGGAAAGCACTGAACTGAATAAATCCACCATACTGCGCATACTCGCAGTGATGCAAGATTATCATTACATCGTAAGAAATGACGATGGAACTTACTCAGTAGGAATACTTCCCAGCCGATTAGGGGCTCGTTACAACGCACTGTTTGAATCATCTGAACAGATTGAAGCTGTCGTCCGACGTATCAGCGAAAGTATCAATGAAAGCGTCGCTTATTATGTCGACGAAGGTGATGACAGGCTGTGTATTTACGCCAGAAACTCCAACCGTGTCATTCAGCATCGTTTTTTGATCGGTGATCGTATTCCTCTTAGCGAAGGTGGTTCGGCCTCCCATATCCTACGTTACTATCTCGGTAAAAAAACGACAAAAGCAGAGGACATCAGGCAAAAAGGGTATTGTGTTACCGCTGGTGAACGAGAATCAGAACAAACTTCTATTTCCGTCCCTGTCTTTGGTACGAATGGAAAACTCGAAGGAGCCATCGTGGTTGCCGGAGTAATCAGCCGACTATCTGAAGAACGGATGGCGGATATTTATCAATTGATATGTGCCGAAATGATCCGGGGAGGACTGCACACACAAGCTTAATCTTTATACAAAGCTCAGCAGATAACATTTATATATCTGCTGACGTTTTATCGTTGCCTAAGAAAAATCTATCATTTATCTAATCAGATCGAAGAAACATATTCTGCACCAAATAAATTCTTTCTTGTTGCTCTTAATATGAATATATCTCTCTAACTCCGCATTTAATATAAAAAATATTATTTCGCACCAAAATAACACAAGCGCACCAAAATTGGGTGATGTAAATATATCCAAATTTTCTATTGAAATTATTTTTTCCTTAATGCTAGAGTGTCATCAGACCAAACGTATTTCATTGAATGAAACGAAAAGGAAATCGTAATGAAAAAAGCAGGAATCATCAAAATTCTCACTATTGCCATCTCTTGCACTCTATTCTCGCAAACGCAGGCTGCCGACTATCCGTCCAAAGATATTCGTATTATTGTACCATTCACTCCTGGGGGCGGTGTTGATACAACGTCCCGGATTATTGCTGAATACGCAAATGAAGAACTGAATGACACTAAAATAAAAATTGAGAACCGCGCCGGTGGAGGCGGGGTGGTAGGCCAGACCTATGCTGCACGAGCAGAACCTGATGGTTACACGATTCTGGCAATGACAAGCTCCGTAGTCACCAACCCAAAGTTAAAACCGGTTGCGTATAAAGTCAGTGATTTCGAACCTGTCGCACTCTACAACTACGATCCAGAAGTAATCGCAGTAGCATCCGATTCAGATATTGATGACATACAAGAGTTTATCGAATTAGCAAAAAAACAAGATATTCACATTACTGAAGCAGGAAACGCCACGTCTCACCACCTGTCCGGCATGGCTATCATCGAAAATGCGGGTCTGAATCTTAAATTCATCCATACCAAAGGGTTTGGTAAACAATTACAAGCTCTACTTGGTGGGCATGCCGATGCAGCGCTTTGGCCATATGGTGAAGCCAAACCACAAATAGATGCAGGTAAAATTCGCTTACTGGCAATCGCAACTCCAGAGCGAATGATTGACCAGCCTGATATTCCAACCTGGAAGGAAAGCGGACTCAATGTCAACGAATGGGCAACATTCCGTGGCTGGGCGGTTCCTAAAGGAACTTCACCAAAAATTGTAACCTATCTTTCTGATTTAATGGGTAAAGTAAACCAAAACCCGGGTTATATTCAGAAAATGAAGGCTCAAGGCTTCCCTCTGTCATATCAGGATGCATCCGGATACAAAGCCGTTATCGATGGCTATGATTCCTTAACAGAAAGCCTGATTAAGAAAATCGCAAAAACAGAATAGCAATAAATATATGGCACGGGGTTATCCGTGCCCCTTTAATGATTTAGGAGGAAAGGATGCAACCACTACAGTCAAAAGATATCTGGCTTGGTCTTTTTTTAATGTTATGTGGCGGATGGAGCTACGGTCAGAGTCAGGGATTTGATTCTACATCCAGAGCGTATCCTATGCTGCTGTCTGCTCTGATTATTATTTTAGGTCTGTCTTTTATAATTCAAGCCATGAAGAATAAAAGCAAAAAACAAGAAAATATCAAAGAAATACTGGTTAAAATAAGAGGCCCTTTCCTGATTATCGGTCTAATGTGTATATGGGTAACATTTCTCTCTCTTAACGTTGGTTATCTATTATCGAGTCTTATTTCTGTTTTCTTAATACTCATATTTATTAGCGAAAAAAATAAGGTAAATAATATTAAAATCACCACCTTAATTGTATTTTCTGTTTTTATTCTATTCGGAGTCATCTTCGATGTTCCTCTTCCATTAAATACGCTAACAGAACACTTTTTAATGTAAAGGCAGGATAATATTATGGATACTATTCTACTCGGTTTTTCAACTTTATTTGCCCCAATCACAATAGCATTTTTACTATTAGGGGTATTTTTAGGACTTATTATTGGTTCAGTTCCGGGTCTAAATGAAAATATTGCCTTTGCTGTATTTTTGCCTTTCTCATTCGCCCTAGAACCAGGATCAGCTTTGGCTCTAATGGTCGGAGTATATTGTGCAACAGCAGTCGGAGGCTCGATTCCAGCAATTATGCTCAAGGTACCGGGAACCGCATCAGCTGTATTAACCGCTGTTGACGGAAATACAATGGCAAGAAAAGACAAAGCCAATACCGCTGTCTCTATTGCTGTTTCGTCCTCTGTTTTCGGGGGATTAACCTCTTCACTGGTACTCCTGTTTTTTGCACCCACTTTAGCTGGATTTGCTCTCCGATTCGGTTATGTAGAAAACTTCGCTCTTTGCGTTCTTGGCTTGTCAGCCGTAATCGGAATGCTGGAAAAAAATGTTCTGAAGGGCTTCCTTTCCGGAATTCTGGGGCTAATGATAGCAACTGTGGGCCTGAGCCTCGAAACCGGTTATCCACGCTTTACCTTTGATAACCCAAACCTATATGAGGGCGTCCCTTTTGTGCCAATGTTAGTTGGTTTATTCGGCATTACTGCTGCTCTTGAACTGGTAGAAGACATTCTTAGTTCAAAAAGAAATCAGCAAGCATTAAAAGAGATCCCCCGAATCAAAGGAAGCCTGCTACCGGACTCTCAACTAATTAAACGCCTGCTACCAACCTGGTGCACAGCTTCCGCTATTGGTAACGTTGTTGGTGTCCTGCCTGGTGCAGGAATGATTATGGCTATTTATCTTGCTTATAATCAGGCCGCAAATAGATATAAACATAAATTTTCTAAAAATAACAATGCCACTGAATGGGGAGAAGGTACACCAGAAGGTATCGCATCACCCGAAGCCGCTAATAATGCCGTTGTGGCAAGCTCTATGGTACCACTATTGGCACTCGGTATTCCGGGAAACTCAGTTTCTGCACTATTTATTGGCGCTCTGATGATTCATGGCATGGTGCCCGGCCCCCTTCTATTTATGAACAACGCAGATATTGCATGGATGATAATTTGTGCATTTTTTGTTGCTAATCTCGTGATGGGACCTTTCGCGATTGTTGTAGTAAAATATGTCTCTGGATTAATTTACAAGCTACCTAAATTTGTTTTGGTTCCAACCATTATATTACTATGCTTAAGTGGTGCTTATGCTGACGGTAACTCTATTTTCAACATATGGGTTGCAGTAGCATCCGGAATATTTGGTTATCTTCTTAATAAGTTTAGCATACAGACATCCCCACTTATTCTTGCCTTAGTTTTAGGAGAACAACTAGAAGATTCATTTTCAAATTCAATGACACTTTCTGATGGAAATTTATTAATATTCTTTGATTTTTACAATCACCCCATCAGCGCCAGTCTAATGATAGCCAGCATTTTATTTACATTACTACCAATAATGAAATTTATAAATAAAACCCGTACCAATATTCATCTATGTTCTGCTGAAAATAATTAATAGGATCATTATATGACAACTAAAAAAACAGCCCTGATTCATTGTGGACGACAAATAAATGATACAACAACAGGATACCCTGTTAACCCTTCTGTAATGCGGGCAAGTACTATCCTATTTAAAGATACAGCCACATGGAACCATTACCGCGAAGCACGTAAAACTGAACGAGTATTAAGCTATGGCGCAAGAGGGACACAAACTAATATTGAACTAGAAAATATGATTACGACTCTGGAAGGTGGCTACCGGACTCAATTATTTCCGACAGGGCTAGCCGCCCTTGCAACAGTCTTACTTCACTATGCTAAAAACGGCGGTCATATTCTAATTACTGATGGCATTTATGCTCCAGTAAGACAAATCTGTGACACGTATCTGGAAAAATACAATACTGAGATTGAATTCTTAAATGCAGACTGTTCCGATCTGTATAAAAAAATTCGTCCGGAAACCTGTCTGGTGTTGTGTGAATCTCCAGCATCAGTACTATACGAACTGATTGATTTGCCGAAAATTACAGCCATCGCTCATAAATATGGTGTACCTGTTGCCATTGATAACACCTATGGCTCAGGATACTTTTTTAACCCTCTCAAGCATGGTGCTGATATTTCAATCATAGCGGCAACCAAATACCTGTGTGGTCATTCTGATGTCGTCATGGGAGCTGTAGTTTGTAATGAACAGGAATTCTCAAATTTTGGAAATGCCTCAGAAGTTCTGGGGATGACGACTTCTCCTGATGACGCCTATCTAGTTCTTAGGGGAATGCGGACTCTAGATATCCGACTCCGGGCTCACGAACAAAGCGCACTCACTATTGCAGATTTTTTCATGCAAAAAGACATTATTAAAACTGTTTATCACCCAGCACTTCCCCATCACCCAGGACACGATATATGGAAACGGGACTTTACTGGCTCTAATGGTATGCTCACTATCGAGTTTGAACAGACCGTAACTGCAGAACAAGCCGTAGCTTTTGTCGATAATTTACAGCTGTTCGGCATAGGTGCGTCATGGGGAGGTTTTGAAAGCCTAGCGTCTGTTGTCAATCCTGTAGCTATCAGAACTCAAACTAACTGGAGTAACCACGGCCAGATGATACGTTTTCATATTGGTTTAGAATCAGTCACTGATTTAATCGCAGATATCGAACAGTCCATGTGTTCATCTATACTTTAATATTGAATAACTCTATACATTTTCTCATACTAAAAAAGCCCTGGTATAACCGGGGCATAAGTAATGATTGGGAATATTCTTGCTGAGAAAAAATAAAAACGTAACTGCACATTATCCCATCACTCAAACGAGAAACTGAGCAGCCACAGAGCGTTACCCCCTTCCTTTATCCCATTATCTTTTCTAAAATCTCATCAATTTTCATCTAATCAGATAACGGCTTGAACATGAACAAAAGTTTCCTTACCAATATCATCGCAATCCTGCTGCTTGCAGCAGGTTATCAGACTGACAGTCAGCTGGTTCTTTACGCCGGGCTATTTGCCTTTTCCGGAGCCATTACTAACTGGCTTGCCATTCATATGTTGTTTGAGAAAGTCCCGGGGCTTTATGGCTCTGGGGTTATCCCGGCTCGCTTCGAGGAATTTAAAACAGCCATCAAGACCCTGATGATGGAACAATTTTTTACCGGTGATAACATCGACCGTTTTCTGAATAAAGAGATGGCCGGCAATATTAAAATTGATCTGCAACCAGTTATCCAGTGTATCGACTTCAACCCGACATTCGATGCTCTTGTGGAAGTAATTGCTAACTCACCATTCGGTGGGATGTTAGCTATGTTTGGTGGTACCGATGCCCTGCAACCACTGAAACAACCTTTTGTAGAGAAGATGCAAGAATCTGTCATTGAAATCAGCCAGAGTGAGGCTGTAAAAAATGCCCTGAAAGATCAGTTTGAGCAGCCAAAAATGATGGATGAAATCCGGGAAAATATCGAAAATATCATCGACCAACGTCTACAGGAATTAACACCTGGACTGGTAAAAGAAATGGTACAAAAGATGATTAAAGAACATCTGGGCTGGCTTGTTGTCTGGGGCGGTGTTTTTGGTGGTCTGATAGGTATCCTTTCTTCTTTTATCGCTTAACCTTTCCCGGAAATAATAAAGAAAGTAGGCAACAGTTCAATATCACTATCAATTCGCACTAATAAACCCCGTACTTCCATAGAAGAAACGGGGTTAGAACAGTATCAGAACCAGCAGTAATTAGCTGTTACTTTCGTGAGACTGATAGTGATAGTTCACATCGACAACCGCACGATACTGCACATCATTACGAGATTTAGAAAACTCTTCAATTGTGATTTCAGTATCATCGATCTGTACACCTTTCACCATATTGTCACCAAAAGTAGGTAGTTTCATTCTCAGTTGAACCGGAGACATCTGGCCAAATTCGTCAACCAGATTATAACCCGCATTAAGAGCTTCAGCTTTAGTCGCGAAGCCATCAGTTACGATGTGGCTGTCACGGTATACAGTCTGAGTGCCTGCAAAAGCGGCAGAACTAAGTAGTAGAGCGGTTGCTGCAATTGTTGTTACTGTTTTCATCTCATCACCTTTCTATATTTTATATGTTACAGAATAATCCGGATTTTCCGGTTACCTATATCTGTCTATTCACTACACGGCGGCACACTGTTTCATGCCCTGTGAATGTATTTTCAGTATCCATAGGTGGAAGATAAAACCCTAATGAAAGAATATAAATTAACCTTTGTTCAGCCTGATTTACATTGATTAGCATCGTTGAGAGTGATTAACAGTTCCAAACAAAAAAAACCTAAGCAAATGATTTTAAACAATATAAATAATAATAAAATATCTAAATCACCTCAATTTATTCCTAGAGTCCCCCCTCCATCTGTAGCGTTTTACCTACGTTTTCTTTTTCAGAAAAATGCCCTTATGAGACGTGTAAGTTTTAGATCAAAAATGTAATTTTTTTACGGCACCCATATTGACACAGGTCACACTTTAAACAATAATGTGACTGTCAGCACAAAATGATATTTATCAAATAACCAAGGAGATTCACTATGGCTTCAATTCTTTCATCACAAGTATCAGCACCAAAAATCGCGGTAAGCAGCTCGGTTATCACGACAGTAAAAGAAATTGCCGGTATTCTGGTACTATTTGCATGCGTTGCACTACCAACGTTTCTGCTGGCTCTTACCTGGGTTTAACATCAGCCCAGGTGTTATTTTCGTTCCTTCCATTTCAATAAAACTGCAACACAAAACATTTAGACTCTTGCACACATCCGAATGATATCTGCCGCGAGAAATCGCTCAATAGAAAGAGTCTGAAATACATGAAAATTTTATTTGTATGCCGTCATAACGCCAGCCGCAGCATTCTGGCTGAAGCCATCGGAAAACAATCCCTTCCCGTCTATTTTGAGATAGCCAGCGCTGGTAGCGAGCCTAAAGGCAGAATTAACCCAAGAATTGCCCGTTATCTGGACAGTATGGGTATTGATTCAGTACAATTTCACAGTACTTCATGGGAAGAACGTCTAAAATTTCACCCCGATATTGTCATTACCGTTTGTGACACTATGCATGATGAACCTTGTCCTAACTGGCTTGCAGATGGTATCCGGGTTGCGTGGGATCTGGAATATATCCCTGGAGAAGAAGTATCTGATGCTGAATTTAATACTCAGTGCGATAAAGTTGTTACATCCCTTCAACGGCGTATCGAACATTTAGGAAGCCTGGATTTTTCTTCCATGTCACGAACAGAAATCCGGGAAATACTACTCAATATGAGAGCGATGTAAATAATACTAAAGGGCAGATATCTCTGCCCTTTTACATTGTATCGACATGTTCCTTTCGGAACTATTTTTCACCGACGCCCATAACGACAGAACGAATACCGTTTTCAGTCTCCAGCTCAAACGGGATGGTTACTGCCACATTTTCAAAACCGGCACCACGTAACACTTTGTCGATAAATGGCAGACTAAGACCACCTTCTTTATCTTCTTCAGCAAGGTAATCCCAGTGAACGAAAATTCCATCCTCCTCAAGCAGGGAATGGATAATCACTGCCGCTTCCTGAAAATCATCCAGATAACTACATACCGAACAGGCAACAACACAGTCAAACTGACCACGAAACGCCGGGTGCTGTGCCACCAGACCACGAGACAAATGGTCAACTACCGGCTCGACATTATCCAGCCATTTTTTGTCCAACTCTTCGATCATAGATTCTGAGCTATCCAAAGCCACAATGTCTTTTGCCAACGGCGATAACTTCTGGCTCAGAAGACCGGTACCACATCCGAAATCAATAAAACGCTTTCGTTTAATATCAATCAACTTCTGAAGCTCAGCATATGCCAGTTCGGAATAAAGAACGGTACTCGTATTCTGTTCCCACTCTGCTGCACATTCATCCCAATCGCGCACCATTTGGCCTCCGTAAATCCCCATACACGCTTGCTGACCCATAATAATTGAAAAACCTGCAATAAGGTATTGATAAGCATAGTGCCAGATTAAACCAAATACCTTTATTCTTCACCTGAAAATCATCCGCTTTTTTAATTAAGCTCACGACTTTTGTGCTCAACTGGTGTTTAGTTAACCTATTTTGACTGAAAATGTTCAGCAAGTGACACACGCCGGGCGGGACCAACAGCATCGGCTTTCGGCATTGTATGCTCATACCCTTTTTTTACAAAAACAGCGGGATGTCCTTCACCGGCTACCCGCTTCAACCGCTCATCAAACTCACCAAACAACTGATATTCATAACGAATGTTCCCGAACCGGAAAGCAACAATATCGCCGTTAAATTCAACTTCTGACGTGATATAACGACTATCCGTCATGACTCCCTGCTCACTGATACTAAACACTTCCGTATCGTATCCGGGCGAAGCGGTTTCTATCCATTCCCCATAAATCCGCTGTGGGTCAACATATTCCCGGTAATTGATATAAGCCACACGGCCTATAGCCGCAGAAGTAAGAAGCATCATCACCAGCCAGATATATTTCCCCCACGGAACAGACCGTTTTTCTTCTGCTTTTCTTGCTTCAGCTTCAGCGGCGGCCTTGACCTGCAGTGCTTGTTTACGCAAAACCTCCCGTCGACGCTGCATTTCTGCATTACGCTGCTTTTGATTATTGTGTTTACGTAACAGCTCCTGGGCCATACTTTCCCCCGGCAGGTTGTAAAATCTCCTTTGATTCTACTGCCTGCCGGAACAGATGAATAGCTTTAGTTTTGTGCTAGTTATCCAAATGTTTTACCGAAATACCATCACTATTGAACATATGCAGTTTACTGGCATCAGCTTTTAGACTGATAGTTTCTCCTTTATGCAGATTGATAATTCCCGGCAACTTTGCAATAACCGGCTCTTTATGGTCCGGTACATCAATATGTAGCAAAGTAACCTCACCAAGTGATTCGACGAAAAGAACATTACCACTGACAAAAGCCTCGCTTTTATCTGCCAGTTGAAAATCTTCCGGGCGTATTCCTAAACTAACGGTCTCACCCTGCATAGACGCCGGACACGGGAAGGGAAATTCTGCCGTAGCTCCGGTAGCAAATTTCAGTTTGCCGCTGTCACCACATTCCATCAGTTCCGTAGCAATCATATTCATCGCCGGAGAACCGATAAAGCGGGCAACAAATACATTTGCTGGATTGGTATACAACTCCAGTGGCGTACCAACCTGCTCAATCCGACCAGCAGACAAGACAACAATCCGGTCTGCCAGTGTCATGGCTTCAACCTGATCATGGGTCACATAGATCATGGTTGTCTGATCCATTTTCTCTTTCAGGTTAGCAATCTCAATCCGAGTCTGAACCCTGAGAGCCGCATCAAGGTTTGAAAGCGGTTCATCAAACAGAAAGACTTTGGGATTGCGCACGATTGCCCGTCCAATCGCGACACGCTGACGCTGACCACCAGAGAGCGCCTTGGGCAGTCGTCCCAGATACGGCGTCAGTTGCAGCATCTCCGCCGCCTGTGTTACCCGACGGTCAATTTCCTCTTTTGACTCTTTAGCAATGCGCATCGCAAATGCCATATTATCGTACACCGTCATATGTGGATAAAGCGCATACGTCTGGAATACCATAGCGATACCACGCATAGCAGCTGGTGTATCATTTACTCTGGCTCCCTCAATGTATAAATCCCCACTGGTGATATCTTCCAGCCCGGCGATCATCCTCAGTAGTGTTGATTTACCACAGCCCGATGGCCCGACAAACACAATAAACTCACCAATATCGATCTCGAGATCGACACCGTGAATGACCTTAGTTTCACCGTAGGCTTTTTTAATATTTGTTAGTTTTAAACCATTCATCGAATTCTCTCTCAACCAATTATTTCACCGAACCGGCCAGCAGGCCGCGAACCAGATAGCGCTGAAGGCTAAAGAACACCGTCAAAGGAACGGCAATAGATACGAATGCAGAAGCCGTGAGAATTTCCCAGTTACCGCCACGGGAACCAAGTAATTCTCTCAGACGCCCGGTCAGCACCAGTTCATTTTCTCCGTTACCCAAAAATACCGTTGCAACCAACAGGTCATTCCACACCCAAAGGAACTGGAAAATGGCAAATGAAGCCAGTGCCGGGAACGACAGGGGTAATACAATTCGGACAAAGATTTCAAAATCCGTAGCACCGTCAACTTTAGCTGATTCGATAATCTCTTTTGGTAAGCCGGAGATGTAATTCCGCAATAGATAAATCGCCAGCGGCAGACCAAATCCGGTATGTGCCAGCCATATCCCCAGATAGGTTTTTGCTCCGACACCAAAAAATGCACCAATTTCGTTATAAAGACGCAGCAGTGGGATCAGCGACATTTGCAGCGGTACAACCAGCAGCCCGACGACCAGAGCTATCAGCAAAGAACGTCCCGGCAAACGCATCCAGGAAAGTGCATAAGCGGCAAAAGCAGCAATCAGAATCGGAATAATAGTCGCCGGAATCGTCACTGTCAGTGAATTGATAAACGACTGCCCTATTCCTTCTGCTGTCAGCACTTCTCTGTAGTTATCCAGACCAAACTTAGGCGGCACCTTAGCGGTATAGAAAATACGCTTACCACGCGAACCTTTGAACGGTTCAGGAGATGTCATAATATAATGCCCGTCAGAAGCCACCGTCAGAGAGCCACCGTCTCTCATCGAAGCCACCTCTCCGGCTTTAAACGCCGTTGGTTCTCGGGATGACCAGCCGAATACGGTCACGTTAAGTGCTTCGTCTCCTTCTGCCAGTGCTCCCTGCAGAACATACACTCCATCTTTTTCAGTCTGAGTATCGGGAGTGTCAGTACGACCAATCAGATTCTGCTCTGAAGCAGACAGCGCTGTCCACCAGCCAGACACCGCCAATTGTGATTTGTCCCGAAATGAGGAAATCAACAAACCCGCCGTTGGCATCGTCCATAGGATCACAATCAGTAACACGGAAATATGCACCAGAATCGTCAAAGGTGAACGACGTAGTTTACTCATGGAGAATTTTGCATCCGACATTTAACGATCCTCCATCTGTGCATTCGCCTGACGAATGTTCCAGACCATCACAGGAATAACAGCCACCATAATAACCACAGCAATCGCTGCACCACGCCCAAAGTCGCCACCGCCTCTGAACATCCAATCAAACATCATATTTGCCAGAACCTGAGAATTCCACTGACCGTTCGTCATCGCCAATACGATATCGAACACCTTAAGAACAGTGATGGTAATAGTGGTCCATACCACAGCAATCGTTCCCCATATCTGTGGAATAAGGATTTTAAAGAAAATCTGAATACCGTTGGCACCATCAAGAACAGCAGCTTCAACCGTTTCTTCCGGAATACCACGCAGGGCAGCCGACAGTATCACCATCGCAAACCCGGTCTGGATCCAAATCAGGATAACCATCAGGAAAAAGTTGTTCCAGAAGGGGATGGTTATCCAAGCTTGTGGTGTACCGCCGAAATATTCAACAACGGCATTCAGCAAACCTATCTGTTCAGCACCCTCTGCACGATAATCGTAGATGAATTTCCATATAATGGATGCACCGATAAATGAAATCGCCATCGGCATAAATACCAGACTCTTAGCGATATTGCCCCAACCAACCTTATCCGTCATTGCGGCAATGACCAGACCAAAAAAAGTGGATGCGGCCGGTACAACCAGTAACCAAAGCAGGTTGTTAAACAGTGATTCCTGAAACTCTTTATCTTTAAGCAGCCAGAGATAGTTACCAAATCCGACGTACTCTTCACCACTCCGTCCATGCATAGACAGGATGGCAGACTCAAATACAGGATAAACAAGGTATAACCCGAGGAAGGTCAGCGCCGGGCCTAAAAACAGCCATGGTCTGATTGCAGCTGCACGGCGTATATTCCGGGCCATCTGGTCATTGGATACACCTCTGACAGGAAAAATCAGCGACAACAGCCAATTCGTTCCAACAAAGTAAGCAATACACCCAAGCACACCGACAACCACAACAAAAATAGAGGAATATAACTGTCCCATAACAAATTACCTCACTACATTTTATTGTTAGCTAATGGGTTGAAGGGGCATTTTGCCCCTTCAGATATCAGCACTACTTCAGTGCATCCCAAGTTTTCTGGATTTCGTCAGCGACAGTCTGAGATGTTTTGCCACCACTGTAATCCACCATACCCGTCCAGAAAGCACCAGCACCAATTTTGCCTGGCATCAGATCGGAACCATCAAAGCGGAATGTGGTTGCACCCAGCAGAATTTGACCCTGTTTTTTCAGCGAATCATTCGCATAGGTATCCAGATTGGCCTCTTTGAACGGAGTCAGGAAGCCTGACTGAGCCATCCAGATTTCATGCGCAATCGGTAGCTGCAGGAACTTCATAAATTCACGAGCTCCTTTGGAGTCTTTGGTGATACTCCACATGGTGCCTGCACCCAATACCGGCTTACCCAGATCCTTAGATTCATAAGCAGGGAAATAGAAAAAGTCTGCATCCTGTCCCAGCTTCGTGCCTTCAGGGAAGAAACTAGGAATAAAAGAAGCCTGACGATGCATATAACACTTCGCCGGAGAGGTAAACAGGCCTTTCGGGCTATCACGGAAGTCCGTTGCCGCCACAGCACGAGCACCACCATCAACATAATCGTCATTACCGATAAACCAGCCAAACTCATCAATGGCACCAACCACTTTTGCATCATTAAACTTCAGCTCATTGGTCACCCACTTATCATAGTCAGCCGGAGACTGGGTTCTCAACATCAGATCTTCAACCCAGTCAGTTGCAGGCCAGCCTGTTGCGGCACCACTGCCCAGACCGATACACCACGGAGTTCCGCCATCATCTACAATCTGTTGCGTCAATGCTTTCAGATCTTCCATCGTTTCAGGAACGTCATAACCAGCGTCTTCAAAGTTTTCCGGTACATACCAGACCAGAGACTTAAGATCGACCTTGTAGAAGAACCCGAACAGCTCCTTCTTACCCTGCTTATTCGCAAACGTTCCCAAATCCACCCACGAAGAACCGGCAGCATAGTTAGCCTCTATCCACTCATTCCAGTCACTGCTCAGAGGGGTCAGGAAGCCTTTAGACGCAAGGTCTGCAGCCAAACCTGGCTGTGGAAAAATAGCGATATTCGGCGCACTTCCGGCCTGTACATCGATAACAATCTGCTGCTCAAATGAATCTGAACCGGCATACTGGACATCTGCCCCTGTCGCCTCTTCAAAATAAGCAATAACACTTTCGATCAATGCCTTATCAGGACCAAGCCATGGGCCACTAATTTTTATAATTTCTCCTTTTAAATCAACCTTTTTTAGATATTCATAACTTGGCCAGTTAAATCGATTATCTTCACCGGGTTTGTATTTCAAATCGGCGGAAATAGCAGAGGAAGATAGGATAGCAAGAGCAACTGCGCTAGTGATTAAAGAAGTTTTCATCGTCTGGAACTCCGTGTATTCAGTTACTTGTAGTAGGGTTTTATTTCAGTTTTTTATACATATAAGCCGTCTTCATCAACGGGCTCTATATAACCTAGTCCTACAGAAGAAAAATGTTTAAGGAAACGTTCTCAATTTATGCAGTAGATCAACATATTGGATTAAATATTCTATTTTTTGTGAAATCAGATTCTATAGTGTTTATCTGGATTGTTTTTTTGATGTCAGGAGTACTCCCTAATGAATACCGAAACATTACCTTACCACTGGTGGCATAATGCCGTCGTCTATCAGATCTATCCCCGAAGCTTTAATGACTCCAATGGAGATGGCATTGGTGACATTCCCGGCATCATAGAAAAACTAAACTATATCAAACAGTTAGGTGCAAATATCATCTGGCTCAGTCCTGTGTATAAATCACCGATGGATGATAATGGTTACGATATCTCCGATTACTACTCTATCGCTCCGGAATTTGGAACGATGCAGGATATGGAACAACTCATCGCAGAAGCAGCTAAACGTAACATCAAAATCATGATGGACTTGGTGGTTAACCATACTTCTGATGAGCACCCCTGGTTTATCGAATCAAAAAGCAGCCGGGATAACCCCAAACGTGACTGGTATATATGGAAAGATCCAAAAGAAGACGGAAGCGAACCCAATAACTGGGAATCATTCTTCACACCCAAAGCCTGGAAACTCGATGAAAATACAGGACAATACTATCTACATTTATTCAGCAATAAACAGCCGGATCTGAACTGGGCGAATCCCGAAGTACGGGAAGCAGTCTACGATATGATGCATTTTTGGCTGAAAAAAGGATTGGGTGGTTTCCGGATGGATGTGATCAATATGATAGGTAAACCATCTGATTTTCCTGATGCAACTATCTTCGATGCCGGTGTCGCCGGCTGGGAACATTGGGCAAATAACCTGCTCTGCCACCAGTATCTGCGCGAAATGCATGAGAAAGTACTCTCTCACTACGATGTTCTGACTGTAGGAGAAACGCCTTTTACCACGACGCTAGATGGCCGATACTACTCCAGCCCGGCCCGGAATGAGGTCAGTATGATCTTCCACTTCGAACATATGAGTATTGACCGTGAAGAGCATAACGCTGTCCGTAAGCCGTTTGATCTGCTGGAATTCAAAGCCATTATGTCCAAATGGCAGGATGACCTGTACCAAAAGGGCTGGAACAGTCTGTACTGGAATAACCACGATCAGCCCAGAGCCGTGTCCCGCTATGGTGATGACGGGGAATACCGGATTATCAGTGCCAAAATGCTTGGCACCGTCCTGCATATGATGAGTGGTACCCCTTACATCTATCAGGGTGAAGAAATCGGAATGACCAATAAATATTTCTCTGATATCAGCCAATTTAATGATCTGATGGCTAGATTCCACTACCAGAAAATGATGGAACGAGGCGTCACACCACAAAAAGCGCTGGAATTCCTCAACTACTTCTCCCGGGATCACGCCAGAATTCCAGTTCAGTGGAATAATAACGAGCATGCCGGTTTTACCAATGGTACGCCCTGGTTAGAAGTGAACGAAAACTATCCGCAAATTAATGCCGAACAGGCGGTTGCGGATCCGGACTCCGTTTTTCATCACTATCGCCAGCTTATCGCACTGCGTCAGGGAGAAGAGTATGGGGATGTCATCGTGTATGGTAAGCACCAGTTACTGGATCCGGAAGACAGCGATGTTTATGTCTATACCCGCACATATAACGGTAAAAGGCTGCTAATTGTTGCTAACTTCAGTAAAGAATCGCTACTCCGGGATTATGACTTTATCCTGAAACAGGTGGTACTGAATAACTATGACGACACCATCACTAGCCTGTCACCATTATCGTTAAGGCCATATCAGGCAGTCATTTTTTCTGTAGATTAAACCATAACCTAAAAAAACGGCCTGTCCATAGTAAGACAGGCCGGTTATTTTCATAAACATTACGCACAATTTACGTAAAAATCTCCGATTATGCGGTTAAATCACATAAATGAGATGGTATTTTTTGTCTCTGCTTTACCATTGTACAAAGCCTTATCCGCTACCGACACCAGACGTTCAATATCAATATCTTCAACAACCTGGTGATTAAAGTGAACGCCAATTGTCACTGTCAGGTACTCAGAAATCGGAGAGTTGGGGTTATGGATCTCGGCCTCAGTAACCGCCTGACGGAAGCTAAGCAAGCGCTCTTCCAGTGAAGAAAATTCTTCACCCAGCATCACAATAAAGAATTCATCTCCACCATAACGGAAACAATACCCTTCCGGCTGAAAATAGCGCCGGATCAATGCGCTGACCTTAATCAGAGCCCGGTCTCCTTCCAGATGACCAAAATAATCATTCAGTAGCTTGAAGTAATCCATATCAATCATGACAGTCGCAATGCTCTGACCAGACTGTTTTGCCCGCTCCAGTACCGGTGGAAGCAGCTCTTCCAGTGCAAATCGATTATAAATACAGGTCAGGTGGTCATGCTGGGAAATACGTTTCAGCTCTTTTTTCTGTTTGTTCAGTTCACTGAGGATCCGATGATGCTGAGTAACACAACGAGCCGTCCAGATAACATATTCTTCTCCGGCAGAAAAACTAACCGGTGTCAGAAAACCTTCATAGGTTCGTATTCCTCCGGGTCCCGGCAGATTACAAAACAACTCAACCTCATGGACAGGAATACTGTATTCATAGTGGAATGTTTTCTGGGTCTGGATCACCCACTGAATTTTGGACAGAAAATCATTAGCAATCTCCGGTGAAAAAATATCAAAGACACATTTTCCGACCAGAATCTGCGGGTCATGGTAACGTTTTGTGTCCTTCCCCCCAAAAACACGCACATAAACACCCTCTTTATTGAGTAAAAAGGAAGGGTCAGGCATGGTATCCAGAAGATATTCATAGGCTTCCGGAAAGTCGAATAATGCTAATGTATCAACGTCATACTTTTCAGCAGTTGCATCCATTTAATTTTTGTCCCTAGCCGGTAAGATCATCAGGCCAGAGACACTCTTTATGGCGTCTTATTCAACCTGAAATACACTCTTTAACAAAAAATAAAGTTGCCCTGAAGAAATTGCACAGGACAATTCACCATCACTTATAGATCTTAAATACCGAAAATAGCAGGCTGCATCCAATCTTTCCAGTAAATACTCTAAATTATTCATTGCTAATTTGAGCTTATTTAGTAATTTTTGACCTATACAGCATTTTTATGCTTTCAGAAAGAAATGAGATTTTAATCACTTTTTGTCTCGTAGATTCTGCTTCTAAGTGATTTTAATCATACACGGCAGGCGGTAAAATTCGTTGAATATATAATTAAAACAGACATTCAAGGAATATCGTTAATGGCCGAAAAAGCCTTGGAAGCAACGATCAGTACCGGCATATCCCAACCAAGACCTAAAGGTTCAGAAACCATCGTCAATAGCACTGATGCTATTGATATGATTTCTCACGGTAGTGAAATTACTATCAATATCACAACACCGGTCGGCATCAAATATATGGGAAGAACCCGTTTTATTGGTTCCCACTCCGCTAACCTGCTGCTACTTGAAATTCCCGAACTTTCAGAAGAAGACCAGCAATATTTCTTTCAGGAAGGTTTTTGGATCAATATCAGAGCGATATCACAAAGGGGAGAAGGTGCCATTATCCATTTTCGCAGCCAGATACTGCATGTCATAACAGAGCCCGTTGCTATGGCCATGATCTCCGTTCCGGGAATGATGAATGTCAATCAACTGCGAAAAGAACCCAGATATGACGTTAACCTGAAAGCCAGAGCCTGCTTCAATAACCAGAGAATAGAATGTGAAATCCGCGATCTGTCTAAAGGTGGTTGCCGCTTTATTACCAGCCCTTTAGCAAAACATTTCGATATCGGAGATAATATTTTTCTGGAAATACTTACCGGAAAAAGTGCCGGAATCCAGTTACACCCTTTAGAAGGCAGTATATGTAACCTGCAGAGTTCCGTACATTACGCCAAATATGGGATGAAATTTAATGAGGCAGGCAGCGATAATGTCAAAACACTGCTTAGTCATCTGAAATTTAATGGAACTAAGCTCGCTTTGAAACTTTGAGCCCCTCAAGCAATTATAAACAGAAAAGGCACTGAAGTGCCTTCTCTGTTTACATTAAAACGAATGGGTTCTCGTTAAACAAACATCTTGATTGCTAAATCTGATGGTTCAATATTTCCCTGATCGATATCACTTACGCAGTGCATTTAATTTAGCCTGAGCAATACCAAATACGGTATTAATCGGATAACTGCCTTCTTCGCTGGGTTCTCCCGCCGGTTTCCCCATAAATAATTCGATGGCTTCCGTCACATGGTCGATTGCCCAAATACGGAATTCTCCTCTTTCCACAGCCAGCCTTATGTCTTTACGTAACATCAGATTACGCACATTAGAACGGGGGATGATGACACCTTGCTGTGGATGACGACCTTTAATGGTGCAGACATCAAAGAAGCCCTCAATTTTTTCATTCACCCCGCCAATAGGCTGGGCTTCACCAAACTGATTCATCGACCCGGTAATCGCAATGTACTGACTGTTAGGCTGACGGGAAAATGCCGATACAATAGCACAAAGCTCCGCCATGCTGGCACTGTCGCCATCCACCCCACCATATGACTGCTCAAATGTAATATTAGTTGTCAGCGGAATTTTCGCTGTTTTACCAAATACCGATGCAATATAGGAAGAGAGGATCAGCACACCTTTTGAATGAATATTACCACCAAGATCAACATTACGTTCTATATCGATAACCTCTCCTTCCCCATACGATGTCACAGCGGTAATACGATTCGGAGCACCAAACATATGATCACTGGTGCTCAGTACAGAAAGAGCATTAACCTGACCAACGGCTTCTCCTTCTGTCATGATTAGTGTGGTGCCGTTAATAAAACTTTCCATCACACTATCCTGCAGACGGCTAACCCGCATTTCCTGATTCTTCAGAGCCTGATCAACATGGCTATAACGGATCAGATTAGAGCGAGCACTCTTGGCAACATAGTTCGATTCGCGCAACAAATTGGCCATCTGTGCCGAATGAAGTGAAAGTTTGTCCTGATCCCCTGCACAGCGGGAACTGTGCTCGATGATTCTGGCTATCGCCTTCTTATCACAATGCAGCATGTTGTTATCATGCACAATACTTGAAATAAACTGGGCGTAATGCAGTTCGGACTCTTCCGTACGATCCATTTCATCTTCAAAATCTGCCGTAACCCGAAACAGTTCTCTGAATTCAGGATCATAGTGCTGCAACAGCTGATATGTCCGGTAATCCCCAAACAGAATAATTTTCACATCCAGTGGAATAGGCTCCGGTTCAAGTGATACCGTTCCCGATAACGTAACTTCTCTCTCCAGAGATGTCAGGCTCAGTTGCCGTGATCGCAGTGCTCGTTTCAGTCCGTCCCACACATAAGGCTGCTCCAGAACTTTGACTGCATCCATTAATAAAACCCCTCCGTTAGCCTTATGCAGAGCACCGGAGCGGATCAGTGAGAAATCCGTAAACACTGTCCCCTTAAAGGTTGCCGTTTCGGTATAACCAAACAATGAATGATAGTTCGGACTTTCTTCAACGATAATCGGGAATTTATCAGACGTCTGGCCAACCAATACGTTAACTTTATAACGACGAGGTAATTTCTTATCCAGAGAAGCAGCCGCAATCTCTCCCTGCTCACCACCTTCTTCCAGAAAAATATCCACATTGTCGACAATATCTTTCTGTAAATCTGTCAGATATTTCTTAATTTCACTCTGACCGGCATAAGATCTCTTAAGTTCTTTGATAAAATGAGAAATCACATCCAGCGTCACTTCTTCGTTCAGCCTCTGGATTTTTTCACTGTATTCTTCTTCCCAGCCAGTCAGTTGACGCACCATAGACCGCAGAACAACCTCCAGCTCATCAATGGTACGGCCAAACTTGTCCTGCTCTTCTTTTGGCAAAGCATCAAAACTTTCTTCCGTATGCTGTTCATCACCATTCATGGCGATAAACTGATACTCTCCCTGCGTAGTCAGGGTCAGACTGATATTTTTTTCTTTGGCTTGTTTGCTGATACCTTCCAGCTCAGACTGTTGCTTCTGAGTTAACTGGCTTTTCAGTTTTTCAGCCCGGCTGAAGTACATCTCGTTATCAAAAGCCAGTGGAATGGCTTTAACCAGTTTAACCATCAGCTTTTCAATATCCTGCCGGAACCGGTTTGCCATACCGGCCGGGAGTTTCAGTACCCTGGGTGTACGGATATCATCGAAATTGGCAACATAGCACCAGTCAAACAAAGCATCCGCTTCATGCTGGTGACGATTCAGATAGCGCAGAATCATGGTTCGTTTTCCCAGACCATTATGCCCTATCGCATAAATGTTATAGCCTTTCTCGCGGATAGACATCGCAAATTCAACCGCTTTCTGGGCTCTTTCCTGACCAACAATCTCATCAATAGGAGAAAGCTCTTTAGTAGATTTACATGGAAGCTGATTCAGCTCTGCCACACGATACAACTCAGAAGACGTCAGTGGAGTTATCGACATATCACCTCCATAGATGATTATAAAATCAGTCAGTTCACTTGTTTATTTCAGTGTAGACGTAATCACGTTACTATTTAGTGACTTAGAACTCCGTTTGAAACCAAGTGGTCAAAACACCGACAGTGAAAATTAAATTCAGCAGATTACCGGGTCATTACTCGCCACTACAGATTTTCCAGCGTAAAATTCTATTTACCACTGAGTTTTTAATCTGTCTGAGCTGAGCTATGCTTTACTCATTGATAATCACCGGAGTTTATCAACAGGAAACAGAATATGACGGATAAAAAGGCAACCATTCTCGTTGTTGATGATACCCCGGAAAATATCGATGTATTAAGTGGCATTCTGAAACAACATTACCGGATAAAAGCAGCTCTGAACGGGCATATTGCACTAAAAATAGCCAGAGAAACACCAAAACCGGATCTGATCCTGCTGGATGTTATGATGCCGGAAATTGACGGCTATGAAGTATGCCGCCGCTTAAAAAACAGCCCTGAAACCAGCAAGATCCCGGTTATTTTTATTACGGCCAAATGCGAAGTCGAAGATGAAGAACTGGGATTCTCACTTGGAGCCTGTGACTATATTACCAAACCAATCAGTCCTCCGATTGTTTCTGCTCGGGTAAAAACCCACCTCAGTCTTTACGATCAATCCCGTCATCTGGAAAAACTGGTTCAAGTAAGAACCGCAGAACTCAGCGATACCCGGCGGGAAATCATCCGACGTCTCGGACGAGCTGCTGAATACAAAGATAATGAAACTGGTATGCACGTTATCCGTATGAGCCTGTATACCCGGCTATTAGCGAAAAAAGTCAGTGATGACGATGAATGGTGTGAGTTGTTGTATAATGCAGCACCGATGCACGATGTCGGTAAAATAGGTGTTCCCGACCATATTCTGCTAAAACCCGGTCCGCTGGATAGGCATGAATGGCATATCATGCGTCAGCACCCCGGATTTGGTGCTGAAATTATTGGTGATCATGCTTCACCACTTTTACAGCTAGCAAGAGAAGTGGCTCTCTGCCACCATGAAAAATGGGATGGCTCCGGCTATCCTCGCGGTCTAATAAAAGAAGCGATCCCCCTTTCGGCCCGAATCATCGCAATTGCGGATGTATTTGATGCACTGACCAGTACTCGCCCCTATAAGGAAGCATGGCCAACAGAACAAGCCGTCAGCTATATTCGTAAACAGTCCGGCCTGCACTTTGACCCATCGCTGGTTCCGCTGTTTCTCGACTCTCTTTCTGATATCGAAATCATCAGACAACAATATATTGATAAAATCAGCCGGAAATAGGAATACATCCTCATGGTGAAAAGAACAGATGACCTATTTAAACGCGGCCAGTACCTGACCGGGCTTATTACTCTTTTTGTACTGATTTTCTTCTTCGGTACAACATACTGGTCAGGTAAATATTTTAAAACCGTCGACCGGTACATCAATATCAACCGGCTGGTCTATCTGCTCGACTCAGCAAAAGTCTTCAAATCTGTTTATATCCGAGACAATAATGATGAAGACGCCCGCAAGGCACAACAAACTCTGGATAAGATCAGCCTGTACCTGAGAGACCTGAAACACGATTTGATTCTTCCTCCCCAGCACAACCTGATAAAATTCACCCATGACCTTGAACAGTATGATGCCGACTTTCAGAAACTAATCTGGCTAAAAGAGCAGCGCACGACGCTAATGCAGGGCTTAAGCTATACCAATGTCAACCGAAAACAATACGATGAAGAACTGATCATAATTGATAACGAAACCGCTCTTCTGGCAGAAAAAATCCAGTCGGACGGGAAACGGATCAGTGAATTACTCACCCGATATGGTGAAGAATGCTACGATGAAATGAGCACCTACAATAAGATAGCCGGATATCTGTTTTTAGCTGCTATCTTGTTCTGCCTTATCATGCTGCTCTTAATCAGTAACATACGTAAGGCTCAGAAAGGAATGAAAAATCTGACCCTTCGTCTGGAGGAAGCTCTGAAACAGGCTGATTGTGCAAACAAGGCCAAATCAGATTTTATCGCTAATATGAGCCATGAAATACGTACTCCGATGAATGCCATCATAGGCATGAGCCACCTAGCACTGGAAACCGATCTGGCACCAAGACAACGGAATTATATCGAAAAACTGAATCAAAGCTCCGAGTCACTTTTAAATATCATTAACGATATTCTGGATTTCTCCAAAATAGAAGCCGGAAGGATGGAACTGGAATCTGCCGGATTCCGTCTGGAAGAGGTACTGGATAATATCACCCGTCTGGTGATTCTCCGGGCAGAAGAAAAGTCCATCGAATTTAACTTCGATATCGCTCCGGATCTGCCAACGGCTTTGATCGGAGATCCGGTTCGTCTGGAACAAATCCTGATAAATCTTGCCAATAATGCAGTGAAATTCACCGATAACAGAGGTGAAATAACAATAAAAGTTTCTCTGGCCTCTCCACTTTATCCCCGTACAGATAAAGCCATTACATTGCTGTTCTCCGTGCAGGACAACGGCATAGGGATGACACAGGAACAAATAGATAAATTGTTCCAGCCTTTTACTCAGGCAGATACCTCCACAACCCGTAAATACGGCGGAACCGGCCTTGGCCTGACTATTTGTAAGAAACTGACCGAAATGATGGGAGGCAAAATATGGTGTGACAGCCAACCGGGTAAAGGCAGTACTTTTTATTTTACCGCCCGGATGAAACCACAGCAGAAACAGCTGAAATTACCTCAGATAGTATCTGAAACTATCGGGCATCTGAATATTCTGGTCACTGATGATAATGCAACGACCCGAGGCATTATCTGCCATATGCTAAACAACTTTAATTTTTCCGTTACGGAAAAAACCAGCGGCCGGGAAACTATCACAGCACTGGAACAGTCTAAGGAAAACAACGTTCACTACGATATTGTGATTATTGACTGGGATATGCCGGTTTTAGACGGTGTGGAAACTGTCCGGCAAATCAGAGAAAATCCGTCGATTCACAAGCCACCAGCTATTGTTCTCACCACCTCTTACAGTAAAGACAGCCTTCCTGAACTGACTGCCGATATGAATATAGCCGGAACACTGACCAAGCCGGTTACCCCATCTGGTCTTCTGGATGCGGTGTTGTCTGCTCTGGGGAAAAACATCATCTCCACCAGCCATAAAAAAGAAAAACACCAGAATGTCGCTCAGGCCAGAAAAAAACTAAACGGAGCATCAATACTGCTGGTTGAGGATAATGACATTAATCAGGAGCTGGCGCTTGAACTGCTGACCGATGCAGGGCTTTCCGTCGCACTGGCCGGAAATGGTCAGGAGGCTATCGAAAAACTGCATAAAGGCTCCTTCGACGGCATACTGATGGACTGCCAGATGCCGGTAATGGATGGCTATACCGCAACCCAATCGATCAGAAAAGAGCCCCGCTATGCGCAACTACCCATTATCGCCATGACCGCGAATGTAATGCCCGGTGATAAAGAAAAAGTATTACTGTCGGGGATGAACGATCACATTGCTAAGCCCATAGATATTGAAGAAATGTTTATCACAATGGCGCACTGGATCACCCCTAAAGCACCGGCAGAGGAGACCAGAAACACAGCAATAGCAGCTACAGATGCCGTACCCGCCAACACACTCTTCTCCGCTTTGACGTCAATCAACACCACAGCAGGTCTGGTACGGACACAGGGAAATACCGGGCTCTACCTGAAGTTACTGCAACGTTTCTATACTCAGTATCAGAATTTTCCGGCACAATTTACTGCCGCACAGCAAGAGAAAGGAACGGAAGCCGAACGGCTCGCTCATACGTTAAAAGGGACGGCTGGCACACTAGGAGCCGACACCATACAAAAAGCCGCACAAGTGCTGGAAACCGCTTGTTCAGAACAGAGAGATACCCGACCAGCCATTAACAGTCTCAGTCTGGTACTGACCCCCGTACTTAAAGAACTGAAGACCTTTTTTGAACAAAATGACAAGCGAACACAATCAGATACAACAGAATTACGAGCGAAGAAAGAAAAACTGATAATGCTGTCCGATACTCTCGAAAAATTAATTAACGATTATGACACTGACGCACTCAGCATTACTGAAGAATTGCTCTCCATCCTAAAAGGAACGCGATTACAACCGCAGGCAGACAAGCTGTATAAATGTATCGCTGGTTACGACTTTGACAGCGCAAAGAAAGCGCTGAAAATACTGACAGACAAACTCTGAGATAGATTCAGACAGGAAACATAAACATCACCCAGGACCAGAACAGCCAGAGTACGACAGACCAAACCACAAACCTCGTCAATGTCATTCGCTGACGGGGTTTTCTGCTTTTACCAGCCATTACTCGTGCCGATATAACCGACTTGGCTACCTTACGTACTCTTTTGGCTTTATCCGGATGGAGAAGTGCTTCATATTCCTTTCGTTGTTCCCGGCGTACCTCAGCCTTATTAGCCGTATCCGAAAAACGTTGCAACTGCTCACCCGTCAGCTCTTTTTCCGGTTCATATCTATGCCCAGGGTCAATATGTTTGCGAACGACAGCCATAATACCTCCCCCGATATGTCTTTGCCCGCCTGTAACCGATCTACTCTATATTCCTAGTATAGTCCGACTTTTGGTCAAAAAACACCCGGCCATAAGCCGGGTGTCAGAACCAGAGATCAGAAAGTGCCTGTTTTACAGTTCCTTATGAATAGGGTTATCCCTTGGTAGCTGGTGTGCAATGCCTTTATGGCAGTCAATGCAGGTCTGTCCTAACTCTTCAGCTTCCGCATGAATCTCCGCCGACACGGGTTTTTGCTTCACAAAATCCATGTATTCAAAATTGTGACAATTACGACATTCCTGAGAATCGTTCGCTTTCATCCGGGCCCATTCACTGGTTGCCATTTCAAAACGATGGTCTTCAAACTTCTTCCGGGTATCGATCACACCCACTATTTTGCCATACAGCTCTTTACTGGCCTGAATTTTACGAATCATCTTAGGTACAAATTCATGGGGTACATGACAATCTGGACAGGTTGCCCGCACACCAGAACGATTAGTGTAATGTATGGTATTCATGTATTCCTGATATACATTGTCTTCCATCTCGTGACAACTGATACAGAACTCTTCCGTATTGGAGTACGCCATCGTAACGTTAAAGCCAATAACGAAAAATGCACCGATACCAAACCCTATAACCAATAAGGCACCCAAAGCCATATGGCTCGGCTTCTTCAGCCACGCCCAGAGGCGTTTAATCCACTTCATAACACCTCCTTATTCACCAAACTTACCTGCTGGAGTAAATTCATTTTTAACCAAAGGCTTAGCATCAACCTGAGTCACATGACATTGTAAACAGAAATAACGACGAGGAGCGACTTCTGACAAGATTTTATTATCACGATCCATATAATGCGTCGGACTGACACGAGGTGCATTGGCTTTACGGTAGGTATTCACATCATGACATTCCAGACAACCATTATTACTGGGATTTAACTGAACCTGATCGGTAGAGTGAGGGATAAGCGGTGGCTGGTTTACATAATCCAGTCCTATTCTCTCCTGACTCTGAGGCACCTTTTTCTGGGTTGCCAGATCACTCTCCTCTGCTGCTCGTTCATCCCCGCGGAGTGAGCTTATTTCAGCGATTGCCGCGGTACTTACCAGTGCGGCCAGCAGTGCAGACACGACAAACTTATTCTTCATGTTTAGCTCCAGTTCTTGTTCTAAATTCGAATACTTTTTCTGAACATACATCAATACAGCGACCGCAACTCGTGCAATCCTGACTCATGATTCTTTTGTCACCCTGTTTCAGAGGCTGTCTTAAAATTTTCGGTTCCGGACAAACGTTAAAACAGTCCATGCAGTCATGACAGTCTTCACGCCTTACCGCAACAACCCGTATCATACTGTAGCGCCCGATAACACCGTAAGTGGCACCCAAAGGACACAAGTGCCCGCACCAGCCATGTTCAACCAGCAATAAATCAATAAGAAAGACAAAAACAACCAGTATCCAGCCAGCTCCCATACCAAAAATAAGCCCACGATGCAGCGCAGCCACCGGATCCAGCCATGTCCACAATACCGTTCCGGACACAGCACTGCCGAGCAGAATCATCAACAGCAGCCAGTAACGAATAGCCGGAGACCATTGGTAGCTAACTTTCAGTCCGGTTTTTCTGCGCAGCCACGCGGCCAGATCCGTCACCATACCCATCGGACATACCCAGCCACAAAATACTCTGGGTCCCGTAACAGCGTAAAATACCACAACAATAATACCACCCAGTATGGCTGTAGCTTCGGGCCAGAATCCACTCAGAATCGTCTGCATCAGCAACAACGGATCCGACATAGGGATCACGCCCAGCAATTCACTGGAGGAAAGGTTTCCCTGCAAAACACCCCATGCTGGTCCCATCATAAACAGGCTGATCACCAATAGCTGACATACTCGCCTCAATAGCAGAAACCGGTTTGCACGCCACCAGCCAAACTTTTTCGCAGCTTCTTTACCAGCATCCTTAGGTGCATGCTTAATGGTTTTTGGTTTTACCATCATTTACCTCTCCTGACACCATCGGGATTACCCATAGGTGCCCGTGTCGGCAGTTTAAGCTGATCCGGAATCAGGCTTTTACCATCATGCTTCGCCTTCTCTTCCCAGCCTAACCGGTAATGGTGACCCAGTTCTCCCTTCGCCAGCACTGTCGGCACAACTTTAATTGCCGACTCCTCCAGCACGCAGGCCGCTTCACACTTACCGCATCCGGTACAGATATCCGAATGCACTGTGGGAATAAATTTAGCATGAACGCCAGTGCGCTGGTTGCGAATGGGTTCCAGCGTGATCGCCTCATCGATCAAAGGACAGATACGGTAACAGACATCGCAACGCAACCCCTGCCAATTCAGACAGGTTTCATGGTCGATCAATACTGCCGTTCCCATTCTGGCCTGAGTAATATCGATGAGATCCGGATCCAGAGCTCCAGAAGGACAAGCCACTACGCAGGGGATATCCTCACACATCTCACAGGGGATCTGCCTTGCGGTAAAATAAGGCGTCCCGGTTGCAACCGGAGACAGCATCGTTGCCAGCTTCAGGGTATCGTATGGACAAGCCTGCACACATAACCCACAGCGCAAACAAGCCCTCAGAAAGTCCTGCTCATTCAGAGCGCCGGGAGGACGAACCGGTACACCGGAACCTCCGGTTGCCTTGCTCTGCTCCGACTGCAGAGCAAGAACAGAGGTAACTGCACCGACACCGACAGCCGTTCTCACAGCATCACGCAGAAAACGTCGCCGGCTGGCTGATGGTAAAGAATGCAGGATCTTCATTCTTCACTCCTTCTACGAGCCATTATGCTTTAGAGATCCTAACTGCACACTTTTTGTAATCCGTCTCTTTCGATAGCGGATCTGTCGCATCCAGCGTCAATTTATTGGTCAACTGACCGGCATCGAAAAATGGCATGAAGACCAGTCCTTCCGGAACCCGGTTACGCCCGCGAGTTTCTACCCGGCTGACCAGTTCACCACGACGTGACTGCACCTTGATTGCATCTCCGCGGCGCAACCCGCGTTTTCTGGCGTCTTTCGGATGCATAAAGATCACAGAATCCGGGAATGCCCGATATAGTTCCGGCACCCGACGAGTCATCGAACCGGTATGCCAATGCTCCAGAATACGGCCGGTACAGAGCCATAAGTCATATTCATCATCCGGAGATTCTGCCGGTGGCTCATAAGGCAGAGCAAAGATGACTGCTTTTTTATCCGGCTTACCGTAAAAAGCAAATTCTTCACCCTCTTTAACATACGGATCATAACCTTCCGAATAACGCCATAACGTTTCCTTACCATCGACCACAGGCCAACGCAGACCCCGAGCCTGGTGATACATATCAAATGGAGCCAAATCATGGGCATGACCACGGCCAAAATAGGCATATTCCTCAAACAGACCTTTCTGCACATAGAAACCGAAATGACGGGATTCGTCATTTAATTGCCCTTCTGCCAGTTCATCGAGACTGTATTTGTTAACTTCGCCGTTCGCAAATAACACATCAAACAATGTCTTACCGGCAAGTTCCGGTTTCTTATCAATCAGCTCCTGCGGCCAGACATCTTCCACGGTAAAACGTTTGGAAAACTCCATCACCTGCCATACATCTGACTTCGCCTCACCCGGTGCCTGCACCTGCTGACGCCAGAACTGGGTACGCCGTTCGGCATTACCATAAGCGCCTTCTTTTTCTACCCACATAGCTGTCGGCAGGATCAAGTCTGCTTCTATGGCCGTCACGGTTGGATACGGATCCGACACAACAATGAAGTTGGCCGGATCCCGGAAGCCCGGCAGACGCTCCTGGTTCAGGTTCGGTCCGGCCTGCATATTATTGTTACACTGCACCCAGTAAGCATTCAGTTTACGGTCTTTCAGCATACGATCCTGGAGTACAGCATGATATCCAGGCTTATCCGGAATGGTGCCCGGCGGTATATTCCACTTGGTCTCACACATCTCTCTGTGTTTAGGATTCATCACCACCATATCCGCTGGCAAACGGTGCGCAAAAGTGCCAACTTCACGAGCTGTACCGCAGGCAGACGGTTGTCCGGTCAGAGAGAACGGCCCACAACCCGGTTTGGAGATCTTGCCGGTAAGCAGGTGAATGTTATACACCAGATTATTCGCCCAGACCCCACGGGTGTGCTGATTGAATCCCATTGTCCAGTAAGAACAGACCTTTACTTTCGGATCCGCATACATTTCTGCCAGTTCAATCAGCTGATCTTCCGGTACCCCAGAAAGCCCGGCCGTATATTTTAGATCATACCGAGAGACGAACTTCGCATAATCGTCAAAAGTCATTGGTTTTGATTTACCGCTACCCGGATTCTTCGCGGCTTTTTCCAGCGGATGAGTCGGACGCAGACCATAGCCGATATCAGTCTCACCTTCACGGATATTAACGTGCTTATCCATAAACGCCTTGTTCACTTTATTATTAGAAATAATGTAGTGCGCAATAAAATTCAGGATTGCCAGATCAGTTTGTGGTTTGAAAATAATCGGATTATCCGCCAGCTCATAAGAACGGTGGCTGAACGTAGACAATACAGCCACCCGGACATGCTCTTCCGACAAACGGCGATCCGTCAGACGCGACCAGAGAATAGGGTGCATCTCTGCCATATTTGCCCCCCAGAGCACAAACGCATCTGCATATTCCAGATCATCGTAACACCCCATGGGTTCATCCATACCAAAGGTACGTCCAAAACCAACCACAGCAGAAGCCATACAATGCCGGGCATTCGGATCAATATTGTTGGAACGGAAACCAGCTTTATACAGTTTTGCTGCAGCATAGCCTTCCCACACCGTCCATTGCCCTGAGCCAAACATGCCTACGGAAGTCGGGCCTTTTTCTTTCAGGGCTTTTTTAAATTTTTCAGCCATTACAGAAAAAGCTTCATCCCAACTTACCGGAGTAAATTCTCCTTCTTTGTCATAGACACCATCAGTTTTACGCAGCAGCGGTTGAGTAAGGCGATCCTCCCCGTACATGATCTTCGGCAGGAAATATCCCTTAATACAGTTGAGACCCCGGTTTACTGGCGCATCCGGATCTCCCTGAGAAGCAACAACACGGCCATTCTGTGTCCCGACCAGTACACTACAACCGGTACCACAAAAACGGCATGGTGCCTTATCCCAGTGAACCTCATTATCCCGACCGGCAGCCTGAGCGATCGACGTCGGAAGCGTCACTCCCGTTACCGATGCTGCGGCAACCGCTGCATTTGCCTTTAAGAAAGTTCGTCTACTGACATTCATTTTTCGCTTCCTCAAGCTCACATTGCTCATCCATCTGATGGAATACCAAAGTTGCTGCTAATACTCCCGGCAGCTGTTTTATCTGATCAAAGGTGTCTGCGAGACTATTCCTGCTGTCACCCTCTATAACGACAACCATCTTTCCCGCGTCACTCATTGCCGGGACTTCAGCACCATTCAGTGCTTCTATGGCTGTTTTTACCTGCTCCAGTTGATCGGCTGCCGCATGCACGGCAAGGCTGCTAACGTGATATGTCATTTGTCTGTTCCAAGCCTGTTATTTATTGTTATTGCATCGACCGGACAAGGCCTGATACAGGCACCACATCCGGTACATTCATCCAGATTCACAACAGGTACAGCTATCTTTCCTGCCTGCAGGTGAAACTGAATCGCAGCATATCCGCACATATCACCACAACTGCGGCATTCGACTCCATGATAAGCAAGACACTGTTCTCCGATATCAGCGACCTGCTGCCATGGCAGCTGCGTTTGGGAAATAAAAACCGGTTCAGTGCAACCCTGTAGACACAACCCGCAGAAGGTACACTCCCCCCGATGAAAGTCGATTTCGGGGAATCCACCCTCTCCGCTGATAATGATGCCGGTTTCACACACACCAATACATTTCCCACAACGGGTACAGCTTTCGACAAAAGCCGGTTCTGCTACCGTCCAGGGCATACGCTCCGGAACCTGATTATTGATATGTGCCTTCGGTAAACGACTAAATAACCGGCGTCGTGTAATATCGACCAATCTCTATCCTGCTTGTCTGGTGATAGGTTTCTGTTTATTGTTAATAAAATCAGTCTAGGATCTGGAAGACAGGTATAAATACCCATTAAGGGGTAATTCACTCCAAGTCTTGAGCAAGATCAATTCTTCATCATCCCCGACTTCACACAATTGAACATTACGTCATCAAATCATGGTCAAATACAGATAAGGAAAAAATAATCGTGCGTAAACCCCAGGCATCTGTTACCCGAACAATCGCCCGAGCGATGATGCTTATCCTGCTCTTATCCGTTACTACAACAGGCATCACTCTGTTTGCCCTGTTTTCCAGTCTGGATGATGCTGGTGCGATTAATATTGCCGGTTCACTACGAATGCAGAGCTACCGACTGGCTCTTGATATAAAAACAGATTCAGAACAGTTCACCCGCCACCTGAACAATTATGAACAATCAATAAACGCACCGGCATTAAAATCACTCAACAACTGGATTACTCCTCAGCCATTGCTCGATAATTACAACCATCTTCTTACCCGTTGGCATGATCTGCAGCCCGCTCTGCAGTCGGATAATAATCAACCTTATCTGGAGAATGTGGCCGGATTTGTTAACCAGATAGATACCTTCGTTTCAGAACTCCAGAAGTTTGCCGAACTAAAACTGGAGTTACTGACCTTCTCGTATGGTCTGGGTTTTACATTGATTCTGCTGATCGCCTTCTACACTATCTTTTATACCCAGCGAAAGGTGGTATTTCCGTTAACACAACTTGTCATGGCCAGCAAGCAGATGCAGGAAGGTAACTTCCGTGTCAAACTGACGGACGGCATGCAGAATGAACTGGGAATTCTGGCTGATGCCTTTAATAACATGGCATCTGAGCTGGAAAAGCTCTATTCCGGACTGGAATTCAAGGTACAGGAAAAAACCCGCAAGCTGGAACATGCCAAAAATTCACTGGAAACACTTTACGGTTGTTCACAAGAGCTTTCCGTCAGCTACCTGAATGAAAGTAACTTCCAAAATATACTGCAACGCCTTTTAGCGACTGAAGGTCTTACCGCAGTCCAACTGACAGTAGAGGATGAACCGGGAGCGTACTGGCACATCAAAGCCGGAAAAGTTTCTGACAAAAAGGACTGGCATACTGAGCCTCTATGCCTGAATGACGAAATACTGGGACGGCTGGAATGGCAGCATACTCTTCCCTGCCCTGATAATGAACTGATCCGCAGTGTCAGCCAGATCCTTGCCCGAGGGGTGTACTACAATAAATCCCAAAAACAGACCCAACAACTGTTATTGATGGAAGAGCGAGCCACCATTGCCCGGGAATTACATGATTCTATCGCTCAGTCGCTCTCTTATCTGAAAATTCAGACCACTCTGCTGACCCGGAGCTTAAACAAAGCTAATCTGGAACAGGCAGAAGTCACCGCCAGAGAGATCGACCAGCAGCTCAGTGCCACATACACTCAGTTGAGAGAGCTACTCAGTACATTCCGACTGACTATCGGCAAAGCCAATCTGGGTGAGGCATTAAAAGAACTGCTCATGCCTCTGGAAGAACAGACCGATGCAGTCCTGACGCTGGATAATCAACTGGCTTCTCTGTCTTTGCGGGCAAATCATCAGGTGCATGTATTACAGATTATTAGGGAAGCGGTACTGAACGCTATCAAGCATGCCGAAGCGACCCGGATTACCATTAGTTGCCAGCAACAAGAAGAGCAGGTCAATATTACAATCAGTGACAATGGCTCCGGTTTCTGTACTGATGTGGAAAAGCTCAACCACTACGGCCTGACGATCATGACGGAAAGAGCTGATCGTCTGGACGGGAAGATCAATATAAACAGTAAGCCGGGGAAAGGCTGTCAGGTACAGCTTCTTTTCCCTCTGCAAAAATAACAAACACAGGAATTATTATGACCCTCTGGAACGTACTCATTGTTGATGATCATCCGCTACTGCGCCGGGGAATAAATCAGCTTCTGTCCTTTGAAGACGAATTTAATGTAATAGCGGAAGCCGGTAATGGTGCCGATGCCGTTGCCAGTGCCTGCCAGAATGAGCCGGATATGATTCTGCTGGATCTGAACATGAAGGGGATGTCCGGCCTAGACACACTAAAAGCTCTGCGTGAAGAAGGCATCACATCCACTGTAATAGTGCTGACCGTCTCCGATAGCCGTCAGGATATCCGTTCTCTTATTGAAGCCGGTGCTGACGGATATCTGCTAAAAGATACTGAACCAGATGAACTGATCAAATTGCTGAAACAGGCGATGAGCAGCGGCAGTGCCTATAGTCAGACTGTATTGGATGTCCTGAGCCACGCAAAACAAGGAGATGACCGGTTCAGCTCACTGACAGACCGGGAACAGGAAATACTGGAAGAAGTTGCTCAGGGTCTGAGTAATCGCCAGATTGCCGAACGCCTGTTCATCTCCGAGGCAACCGTAAAAGTACATATAAAAAGCCTGCTGAAAAAACTACAGGTAAAATCCAGAGTCGCGGCAACCGTACTTTATCTGGAAAGTAAGGGATAAGAATCTGATTGCTGCAGGAAGAACGTCTTTTTGTCCGGTGACTCGTATCTAAAAATAGATTTACACACTAAGAAACGGGCATATAGCCCGTTTCTGCTGATATGAACTGCAGTAAATAATCACAACAGATGCGCAAATTGAGGCATATAGTCAATATTTTCCTCTACCGTATCAAACAGAGCATCCTGCAGCAAATTGTCTGTCGTCACGACAGGATTGAGAATCAAAGCCCGGTGGGCAAGGTTAATATCTCCCGTTATAGCCGCTTCAATTGTCAGACTTTCGTACTCTTTCATCAATTGGATCTGGCGCTGGATATTCTCCGGAAAAGGAGTCACATTCAGCGGTAAAGGCCCGGATTTAGTGATCACGGAGCTGACTTCAACCGCACACTCATTCGGTAGTCCGTAGATGGTTCCGTTGTTACGGGTATTCACATGCATAATAGTGCGTTTGTCATTATAGATAGAGGCCATCAATTCACCGATAGATTCTGAATAATACAAGCCGCCACGCAACTCCAGCTCATCCGGCCTGACATCCAGAGCCGGATTAGGCCATTCAGGAACAGGGATACTGCTGGGAACAACCTTATCATTGCCCTTTCGGATCTCTTCCAGAACCTGATCATGTTTATCTTCCCCATTCAGCAATACCTGACAGGTAAAGATGAAATGATTAAGCCCGGCAAACTGAATCAAAGCCTCTCCCGGGCGGGCATTCAATAACGAGTTAATTCCCTGTTCCATAATCGCCGGAACATGACACAGCCCGACCACTTTGACGTGAGTGTATTTCAGTACAGCTTCCGTCACCATGCCGGACGGATTAGTGAAGTTCAGTAGCCAGGCTTCCGGACAGAGTTGTTCTATATCTTTACAGATATCCAGCATCACCGGGATGGTACGGCAGGCACTGGCAAAACCACTCAGTCCATTCGTTTCCCGGACAATCAGCCCATACTTCATGGAGACCCGCTCATCGCGAATACGACCATCCAGACAACCGGCCCGGAACTGCGAGCAGATAAAATCGGCTCCCTTCAATGCCCTTCGCCGGTCAAGAGTAACGAACAATTTGATTTCAGACCCTGATTTTCTCAGCGTCCTTTCAGCTTGTGCTGCAATAATATTGACTTTCTCCCAGCCTTCATCAATATCTACCAGCCACAATTCTTTTATTGGCAGCTCATCTTTTCGTCTCAGGAATTCGTTTACTACTTCTGGTGTATAATTTGATCCCCCACCAATAATCACAACTTTAAGGTAACCATCCATCTCCCGCCTCTTACGCAACTTTATCCTGAAGCTCATATTCGTTTTTCAACAACACAAATATCAGCAAAAAAATATTCCATAGAAAGGATAGACGATCTGATTCAAGCTGCCCGCCTTTGCACAAAAAATAAACAAATTCGTGTCATGGCGCAATTTTTACTCATTTTATTGATGTGCAATTTTGTGCATTAGATCTAAATTATAAGCTGAGGATCGCCCAAGTGGAAAAAAGCAGGAAAGATACTTATCCCAGAACACCCCGAGTCTGATCCCGGCCTTCATTCTTAGCCTTATACAGCTGTTGGTCAGCAACCTTGAAGGCTTTATCCGGAGAATAAGCCATTCGGGCAAACCCCAGCGAAGCCGTCACCGGGGGCTTGCTACCCATTGTGGCTATACTGGCTCTTAATCGGTCAAAGCAGACTTCAGCATGCTCAAAAGAATCGCATCTTAAAATGATCACAAATTCTTCACCACCAACCCGAAAGACATAATCGCGGTCACGAATTCCCTCTTTCAGTGCTGCAGCTACTCTACGGATCACATCATCACCCACATCATGACCGTAGTTATCATTCACATGTTTAAAAAAATCGATATCCAGAATACCGATGTAATAGTTTGCATTAACAAACTTGTGTTTAATCTTATTGAAATAAGCCCGGTTATACAGGCGGGAAAGTTCATCAATGTTGACCTTATCTTCCAGCTTCCGGGAGCGTTTATAGAATTCGTAATAAATATAGGTCGACACCATTAACACACAGACAAAAATAGTCAGAACCTGAGGCAGATAGTAAAGGAATTTTTCGGTCGGGCTAATAAAGTAGATCAAATACGCACTCTCAGTTCCATCTACTGCCGGAGCCTTCTTAAACAGGATCAAATGATCCTGATAATCAATAATACCGGACTCTTTGTAAATACTCGCTTTATCCAGTTCAATCCAGAGCTGTTCATCCCATTTATCACTTGTCAGAGGATAAGCAGTACGTCCTTCAGTGACAATACCTCCGTCAGAAAGATAAAAAACCCGTTCAAAACTGGCATAGCTGAATTTACTTTTATTGATATCCACCACCAGATAACCGGCAATTTGTTCATTCAGAACGACGGGGTAATAAAGAGTAAACACATCATCATTCAATCGGTTAACAAACGGTTGATCAAGATGAGTATTTTGATAGAAAAAGACCTCTACTTTACTGGCAAGGTAAGGTTGCAATTGATGGAAATGATTAACAGTCAGTAACTGCAGCGACTCTACAAATCCCTCCCTGCGGGAATCAAGGATCACAGCGATCAAATCATTGGTATGACTAACCTCTCTGCCAAGCACGAACTCCTGCCGGATTGTGTCACTTTCAACCAGACCGGCGTAGTCATCGATGAGTTCCGTTTCCTGTTTAAAAACAGATGTCCATACATTGATTTTGTCAAAAATATACGGATAAAGGGCTGATTCCAGATAAGATGTCGGGGTATTAACCAGAAAAATGACAGCAAAAATCACCATCAGCGATTTTAGCTCATGTCCGGCCGATCTTGTGTTATCAATACCTGAGTAATACACGCTCCACTACACCTGTCTGGTTGCCCGGCAGGTTCCATATACAACGAAAACAAAGCCAAAGAATTTTATACACGAGTTATATGACTGTTTTATTATGTAAAAATGTCATAACCCTAAAACGCACTCTTATTTAAACCAGATCATGCCATAGCCGATGTATGAGCAATCACACGCTGAGAATAGACGACCGAACGCTGCCGTGTCTGGGTCGGCGTTTCACCAAAGAGTTGTTTATAGTACTGATTGAACAGCCCTATATGATAAAAACCGTGTCCGATAGCCAGATCGGAAATACACAACTCCGAATTCGTGGACAACAATGCCCGGCGAATCTGATTCAGACGGCAATTTCGGACGTAGACCAGTGGTGAAATATCCAGCCCATATTCAAACGCGTACTGCAGTGTTCTCCGGCTGACACAGGCAATCCGGCACAATTCATTCACTGTCAGCGGGTATTCTCCTGTCTGTGCCATATGTTTTTGGATCCGCTTAATTACCACCATTCTGGCAGAACGGGTTTCTTTCAGAGTCTGTAAATCCGGCCCGGTGATCTGTGCCAGCAGATCTGTAATTGCTGATACAATTAACGGTCTGATGTGTTTCAGACGGCTCTGATGTCCGAGTGATGCGACTGGACTGAAAAGAAGAGAATCTTCTGTCAGCAAAAGACGAATAAGCTTTGCCAGTTCATAGCTAAGCTGTGGGCAGGCATTTGTAACCAGAATATCCTCCGGATGTCCCAGCCATAACTCAGTATCCAGCCCCGTGAGCTCATCCGCTATCGTCTGTTTATTCAGAACCAGTCCAAAAATATGAAAATCAGAAGGAGTGACCAGTTCAAACTCAACATGAGACGGACGAACCATCAATTGGCCCGGCAGCAGTTGATTAGCGTTAATTCTGGGGCTCTGACACTGCTGAGAAAAACCAATCCATAAACTATCCTCACCAACACAACAGTGCTGCAGTAATGCCTGACTAGTAAACTCTTCAAACAGGTGGATCCCTCCCAGATTCAGTTCATCCAGATAGCCCGAGAAAGTCCCTCTACTATGCTGCTCATAATGCTGTTCCCAGCGCACCAGACTCTCAGCCTGCTGATTGGCATCATAGGCGTACGATCTGCACCGCATTGGTGCAGATGAATTCTCTTCATGAAGCATATTGAAAAATTTCATATTCAACAACTCTCAAAACCAGTGCACCATTTCAAAGCAGAACACTCATTAACTAATTGATAAATAATGTTATATAAAATTTGCGCAAATACGATATGCCACTGGAACGTAACTGGCATTACATCTGAGCAGTAACTTAGCAAAGTTCAGGCCGCCCAAAACCGGCTGACCATTTTGTATTGTGAGGTATACCGTGGCGAAATATCGTTACCAGCTTGGTGACCAGATTTATCAGTTTCAGACATTAGCCGAAGTAATGGCAAAAGCATCTCCGCTTCGATCCGGTGATCAACTGGCAGGAGTAAGTGCACACTCTGCTGAAGAGCGAGTAGTCGCACAGATGCTTTTGGCGGATCTTCCGCTAAGGGTTTTTCTTGAAGAGCCTTTGATTCCGTACGAAAAAGATGAAATCACCCGGTTGATTGTTGATGAGCACGATGCTCTGGCATTTATCGAAATTTCGCATCTGACCGTGGGTGATTTCCGTAACTGGTTACTGCAAGAAACAACCACTCACATAGAACTGGAACGAGTACGCGCTGGTATCACACCGGAAATGGCTGCAGCTGTCTGCAAGATCATGAAAAATCAGGATCTGATACTGGTTGCTAAAAAATGTCAGGTTATTACCCGATTTCGCAACACTATTGGCCTGTCCGGCCACCTGTCAACCCGCTTGCAGCCTAATCATCCGACCGATGACGTAAACGGGATCGCAGCCTCTCTGTTTGACGGGCTGATGTATGGTAACGGAGATGCTGTGCTGGGAATTAATCCGGCCACAGACAGTGTGAGTCAGGCGATCAAACTGATGAATCTGATGGATGAAGTTATTCAGCACTACAGAATCCCGACCCAGTCCTGCGTTCTTACCCATGTCACAAATACAATTGAAGCTATTGAACGCGGTGCCCCGGTTGACCTGGTGTTTCAATCAATCGGAGGAACCGAAGCAACCAACAGTGGTTTTGGAATTAATCTGAACATTCTGGCTGAAGCCTACGATGCCGCTCTAAGCCTTAACCGGGGGAGTGTTGGTAATAATGTGATGTATTTTGAAACCGGACAAGGCAGTGCCTTGTCTGCCAACGGACATCATGGCATCGATCAGCAAACCTGCGAAGCACGGGCTTATGCTGTTGCCCGTAAGTTCAACCCGCTTCTGGTCAATACAGTGGTAGGTTTTATCGGCCCGGAATATCTATTCGATGGTAAACAGATCATTCGCGCTGGACTGGAAGATCACTTCTGCGGAAAACTGCTCGGCCTGCCCATGGGCTGTGATATCTGCTATACCAACCATGCCTATGCCGACCAGAATGATATGGATAACCTGCTGACCCTACTCAGTGCAGCGGAATGTTCTTTTATCATGGGTATTCCCGGTTCTGATGACATCATGCTGAACTATCAGACCACATCTTTCCATGATGCACTGTATGCCCGTCAGTTATTCGGTTTACGTCCTGCCCCCGAATTTGATACCTGGCTGAAAGAAATGGGTATTTCCCCCGCCGAAGGACAGTGCCAGCTTTCAGATAAACTACCAGAACCTTTTTCCTTGCCTCTACAACGGCTTCAGGAGGCATCATGAGTAATATCACCCCAATTAATAAACTTGTACATGACGATCCGTGGAAGAAACTGCGTGAATTTACCGATGCCCGTATCGGTATTGGCCGTGTAGGTACCAGCATACCGACCAGTGAAATGCTTAAATTTCAACTGTCTCACGCACAAGCCATTGATGCTGTACATGTTCCTCTGGATACACAGGCGCTAGGCGGACAACTGGAATCAACACCCTGTCTGATCCCTTATCTGCCTGCATTATGCCTGCACAGCGAAGCACGGGATCGTATGGAATATCTGCAACGTCCGGATCTGGGTCGAAGACTGAACGAAGCATCGCTGTACCAGTTACAGCAATATCATACTTCTGATGAACCTTATGATCTGGCTATCGTAATTGCTGACGGACTTTCCTCCTATGCCATTACCAATCACGCCAGACCATTTCTGGAACGACTGATCCAGATGCTGCACCGCGATCCGGCAAAAGAATGGAAGATTGCTCCGCTCTGTATCATCGAACAGGGACGAGTAGCTGTAGGCGATGATGCCGGTGAAACCCTAAATGCCAAAGAAGTCTTACTGCTGGTAGGAGAGCGACCCGGATTGAGTTCTCCCGATAGTATGGGCCTCTACCTTTCCTGGTCTCCTAAAAGAGGAATGGAAGAATCTTTGCGCAATTGTATCTCCAATATTCGTCCGGAAGGACTGAGTTATGACATTGCCGCTCACAAATGTTTCTACCTGTTAAGGGAATCACACCGAATTCAACTGACTGGCGTCGGACTGAAAGATCGTTCTGACGATGGTCAGCTAGAACATACTGAAAAACAGCAATTTTGCTTAACCAATTAATCAATATACTTTTTACTTAATGAATGGAATCACGATTATGACCGAAAAATTAAAACCAACATTAGGTACCCTTCACTTATGGGGTATCGCCGTGGGACTGGTTATTTCCGGGGAATACTTTGGCTGGAGTTATGGCTGGGGTGTGGCGGGAACACTAGGCTTTCTGATCACAACCGCACTTGTTGCACTGATGTATACCTGCTTTATCTTTAGCTTTACTGAGCTAACTGCAGCTATCCCTCAAGCAGGTGGACCTTTCGCCTACAGCCGCCGTGCTTTTGGTGATACCGGTGGTCTGATCGCTGGTTTTGCAACTCTGATCGAATTTGTATTTGCTCCACCAGCCATTGCAATGGCCATCGGTTCGTACCTGAATGTGCAGTACCCAGGCCTAGATCCTAAAATTGCTGCTGTTGGCGCTTATATCGTCTTTATGGGACTGAACTGCCTAGGCGTGAAACTTGCTGCGACCTTCGAACTTTTCGTGACTATTTTGGCCGTTATCGAGTTGCTTGTCTTCATGGGTGTTGTAGCACCAGACTTTAGTGTTGCCAACTTCAGTGCGAATGGCTGGGCCGGTAGTGAAACCTTCGGTATGGACGCAATGACAGGTATCTTCGCCGCTATCCCATTCGCTATCTGGTTCTTCCTAGCTATCGAAGGCGCAGCAATGGCTGCAGAAGAAGCGAAGAATCCAAAACGTACCATTCCTGTCGCTTATATCACAGGTATCCTGACTCTGGTTGCTCTGGCTATCGGTGTAATGGTATTTGCAGGTGGTGCAGGGAACTGGCAGGAACTGTCTGGTATCAATGACCCGCTTCCACAAGCAATGAAAATGGTAGTTGGAAACAACTCTAACTGGCTGCACATGCTGGTATGGATTGGTCTGTTTGGTCTGATTGCCAGCTTCCACGGTATTATCCTTGGCTACTCACGACAGTTCTTTGCACTTTCCCGTGCTGGCTACCTGCCTACGGGTCTGTCTAAGCTGTCTGGCTTTAAAACACCACAAAGAGCCATTTTTACCGGCGGTATCATCGGCATCATCGCTATCTTCAGTGACGGTGTCATCAACCTGCAGGGCATGAGCCTGACTGCAGCAATGATCACTATGGCAGTATTTGGTGCTATCGTAATGTACATCATGAGCATGCTAAGCCTGTTTAAACTTCGTCAGAGCGAACCAGAAATGGAACGCAGCTACATGGCTCCGGGCTACCCAATCGTTCCGGCTATTGCACTGGCCTTATCGGTCGTCTGCCTGATTGCGATGGTCTGGTTTAACCCAGTTATTGCCGCAGTATTCACCGTAATGATGCTGCTCGGCTATGCATACTTCCGCGCGACAAAAGCTCAGCGAGAGGAAGCCACCCCTGAAATGGCATTCGCCAACGAATAACTGTTTATTTTTAAAGGATACAACGGCAGGTACAGCACAGACTGGCCTGCCGTTTTTTATCCGCATTTTCCTCACTGAAAATACGCCAAATGTTTATTAGTAAATGCCGACGCTTGACCTACTATAAAATGGGTACCAACCATGAACATATAGGAGGTGAGTATGAGCTTAGTACCTCGTGAATCCTGGCCTGATCTGTTCAGTGTATTCGACCATGATTTTCCCAGCCTGAGAAGCCGGTTTAATCTGGGGGCTTTCTCTCCCAGACTGGATATCCTAGAAAAGGACGACAAGTTTGAAGTACAAGTCGAGCTACCGGGTGTAAACAAAGAAGACATTACTTTATCCTGCAAAGACAAAACACTGACTATTGAAGCAAGTACAGCAAGAAGTGATGAAACCAAAGAAGGCGACAGAGTTATTCATAAAGAGCGCTATGAAGGAAAGATGATCCGAAGTTTTACACTAGGCGACAATATACGCCAGGAAGACATCGACGCTTCATTCAGTGACGGTATTCTGAAAGTCACTATTCCGAAAACCGAACCCAGACAGGAAGAAGTCAACCGAATTGAGATTAAATAAGCAAAACCTGAGCCGGCAGTAATGTCGGCTCTTTTATATGAAAAGCATATTTTTGATGTTAAATATTAATCACATATAACAGCTTACAGAACTGACCCGCCAGAAGAGATTTAAGGGTTGGTTCTGAAATCAACACGTCATCCCATTGCCCTGATTTTTCGAAATATTTTTGAGCCACCAGTAGTGAGATTAGCCGTTCCCGGCGAGGAAATTTAAACTGCTCCACCCAAGAATTCGCATTAGCAATAATGTCTAATGCTTCCTCTTCGTGTTCCAGATAGTAGTTCATTTTCTGTAGCAGGTCTGAATAATCATCTTTAACTTCTATATAGTGCACGCCCGCTTTCAACTTCCCTTCCATAAACCAGGTTTCATATTTTGGTTTCGGCATAATGCACACCGAATTAGATGACATGATCCATTTCAGATTAGTTGCTACATCCTTACCTTCCAGACTAATAATAAATTTATAGTTAAGCTGCTCACTGACAGTCATTTTTCTGGCAAAATGACTTATATCATCATCAACACTTGCTTTCTTTATGTCAACTCGGGCGACATCCAACCATGGATGGTCTTTAAATTTTCTGACCAAATCACGTCTGTTCTGACGAAAGCCGTCCCCACGCCAAACAGCCATCGGTTTTTTATCCTGGAAACGGATTTTGTCACGTATAAAATTATAATGCCGTACCCGGTTTAATTTGAGTAGAACCGAATGACTATTGGTATCAGAAATTGGACGACTTTTAAGGAAAGAAGGAACTTCAGGAACATCCACCACATCACCGTTAATATAGTGAAAACGAAAAGAATCTGGAAAACATTTAATGACTTTATACAGATCAATATAATAAGCGCTTCCTCCCGTCTGCCGATATTTTTCTACCATTGTCATATGAGTATCAACCGTAAATGTTGAACGTAACTTATTGTAGTAATTAACCCGCTTCATAATGTAATAAGTATTATGCAGATTCTGTTCTGCAAGACGATTCCGGCAGTACCAACGTAATAATGCAGGAGGAATAAGAAAGAACAAGAAGCTGAAAATATAATAAAAAAACCGGTTCAATCTCATAATGTTCCCTATCTTTTCCTGCAACACAGACTCATTCCTGAAATCCAAACTCAACTTGTGCTACAGAAAAAGAAGATTGGATATTTACCCTGTCTTCTGCCTCCAACCACCAAAAAGAGGTCTCCGGATTCAACTTCGGATATACGGTTTCTCCAACCATAGGTGTTAATAAGTGTGTTCCTGCATACTCTGCCTCTGCAATCAAATCGTGAATGGGTTCATCCCATTTATGGGTAAACAGCTCAAATGTAGACCAGTGAACGGGAAGCAACTTGTCGGCTCCCAAATCCTGAAATGCCTGCAAAGTATGGTAAGCCTGCATATGGCCACAATTTTCCACTGGATAGCCTTGCCCGTTTTTCACATTGGCAGCAACCTCAATACAGGCCAAGTCAAAATGACCTAGTCTTTGCCGGATCTCTTTAAAATGAGTATCGTAAGCAGAATCTCCACTAAAGAAGACTGAACCTGAACCACTACAAAATGCCCAAGAACACCAAAGCGTCTTATCATTATCAAATCCGGTTCGTCCAGAGTTGTGATTTGCCGGTGTGGCAGTAATATTAATTCCATTCACATTCACAGATTCCCACCAGTCAAATTCATGGATTTTATCCGGATGAATTCCCCAATTTTCCAAATGCAACCCAACACCTAACGGTACGAAAAAACGCACTGGCTTATCGGCATAATATTTAATGGTTGATTTTTCCAGATGATCATAATGATCATGAGAAATAACAATCAGGTCAGGTAATGGAAGCGATTTTTTGTCAGCAGGTAAATCAAGGTTTCGGCTAAACCAAGGCTTTCCAATCAGGGGAGCCGCATAATTAAATACAGGATCAATCAGAATACGAGCATGGTTCATTTCAAGAAACAGGCTTGAGTGTCCAAGCCAGGTAATCCGGAATGCATGGCTTCTCTTTTTTAGAAGATGGATATCCAGCTCTGCGTGAGGAAGAGGCATGTTAGGCTTGAGTTTGGAACGACGAAAAAAAGAACATACATTCAGATACGTTTTACTGCCTCTATAAGGCGTCTTAGGCATACGACCAATAACTTTACCATTGCAAAACTGAGACGAAGATTCCATCCGTACTTGCCGAAGCTTCTGGCTGGCATTCAGCTCTGTCCGACTTAATCCCCGAAAATAGTTCGCAACACCCAAAAAACCTAACACTGAAAACATTGAAGCTTTTACTGCACCAGCACTCATATCCGACCTTATTGGCTGTAATAGAAGTCTTGTTAAACCCATTTTAAGCAGTTGAATATGTCGTTTTAGTGACTAATTACCCCGGATATTTGAATCTTATGTTGCAGTTCAAATCCCCGATAGCCCGTTAATGAAATAACCGGCACAATTATGCAAAAATAAACTAAACAAAAGGCAGTGCTTATGTTGTAATCAAGCGGTTATATATTTGTAAATTCCGGTAATAAAATAAACAGTTGAAGAATAAATCAAGGAATATAGGAATATGGATAAGAACACGACTCATACGGCGACACCTCAGGCTCCTAACGGGTTCGTGATTCCGTTAAAGAAGGGGCCTTTCCAGAATAATGGCGCTTCCCCATGGTATGCAGAACTGGGAGTAGGGTCTCCGGCGCAAATGTTGAAATTTTCTTTTGATACCGGCAGCAACTTTAACTGGGTCACCTCATCACTGTGCGGCAAGGAAGGATGCATCCACTATGGGGGGGAACAATTTGATTTTTCATTGTCACATACCTTCGCCTGGCTTAATCATCAATCCATTACTGTCGATTTTGGCCCTTGGGGAGCCATGCAGGTCGGATCCGGTTACGATAATATCATCCTCAATGATACGACTACATCTGTTGCTATACCCAGTGATATATATCTGTCCCAGAAGTATACCGGTTCTCAATTTGCAGAACTGAACTGGGATGGCGGCATCGGATTGCCCAGCTACAGCTATCAACCGATTTCAGATCCTTCCCGGTTGAAAATGTACCGGGGAAACCATTGTGAACGTCAGGCTAACTTTCATTTCATGCGTTCTTTATTGCAGAAAAATATCATCAGCACGGCTTATCCTTATGTCAGTTTTGAAACCGATCCTCTAACCAAACAGGGAAAAGCCATATTCGGCCAGCTTGATGCTGCATATGCCGACTCTAAAGAATATTTGTTCCTGCCCTGGGATCGTTATGCCGCAAATGAGGCCGTAGCGTCACTCTATTACATATGGACAACACCTCTGACATCCATGTCTATTGGCACTTATCCGCTTTGCCGGGCAGACAAGACCGATAAATACTGGTTCTGTCTGGATTCCGGTTCCTCTCAGTTTAAAGGGGACACAGATATTATGTTTCATGCCTACCAGCGTGCAACGCTTCTGAAAGAAGATGTGACTATCTGTACCCCGAAAAATAGTCTTTCAGAAGAAGGAACTCTGGTCATACCGGCGTCACTTTACAGTGTAAAAATAGAAGCAGGAGAGTTTGAAGGTCATCAGGTTCCACAATTTGAACCAATGGAAGGGCTAGATAATCTGGTTCTTGTTGGCTCAGTACTGATGGACAGCCTGTACACCGTTTATGAGTACCAGATAAACACTGAGTTACGTCTGGAGCCGGTAGGAATGTGGATATTTAATAAAAAAGACGGTCCTAAAATCATTCAGACACAGCAACCGACAGCAGCGGCAATTTTTAACAATGCCCGTTGTAGTATGCCTCTTTCCCTGAACGGACGCTGGGTTAATAGCTATAACTCACAGATGGATCTGATTACCGAACCGACAGGCGAGATATTCGGTACCTACTCATCAACAACCGGGGCATCAGGAAGCTATCTTGTCTACGGCTACTGCTCGCCGAATAACCCAACCAACGGACAAGGCCAACCTGTTGCTCTTTCCATTACCTGGAGACCTTTCGACTCTCAAACAGAGAATGACAGCTGGCACTGGGTTTCAACCTACTGTGGACAGTTACTTCTGTCTTCTGATGGAGAGCATGCATCAAACCATTATGAGCTCTCTGTGGTCAACTCTCTGGTTGCCACGACGCCATATGATGGTGCGGCACTGGGAAACTATATTGATAAACTGTCTTTTTATAAGGAAACCGATTCTGGTGAATATTCTCCGGAACACATCAGAGAAATGTTTCTCTCAGATTCTGAAATTGAGAACCCGGTTAACGGAGCATGGGCAGACGAGGATAACGCTCTCCGGCTCAGACTTTCCGTTGTCAATGAGAAGAGCGGCCTGCTCTGTGCTGAATTAATACAAGATAAACAAAATATCAGCCTTAAAGGATTCACCGATACATTGCCATTGGCCAGTACAGAAAGGCAGAGTATTACCCTTTCCGGGATGAGACAAGGTAATACCGATACCCCAATCTCTCTCAGCGGCTACCTGAACCGACAAAATGAACAACTGGTTTTGACTTATTGGTCTGCCTGTGGCACATCAGAAGAGAACGCTTATTTACAAACAAACGCTTGCAATGCCTTGTTCCACCGGGAACAACTATGACCAGAATAATTATAAAATTACGAGGGGAGATGTTTTGAAATGAACCTCAGTACAGTATTTGATCAAAAAGAACACGACAACGTCATCATCGAGTGTTTTTCTCACTTATGGCAACATTCGGTTGATTTTATGTTTATCATGGCAGTGGAAGAAAACGGAGAATTTTCACTTTATGATAATAATCCGGCTTCCAGAGCAGTAATGGGAATTGATCCTGAACAATCAATTCACCGCTACAATATCCGGGAAACCTGGGGAGATGAGGTCGTTGAAGGCCTCTATATCACTTATCAGAAAGCCATCAACGCCCGCAAACCTATTTCTGCCGATCAGTTTGCAACCACTGCCGATGGCCCTATTTATGTGAATACTCTTTTTGTACCTATTTTTGACGATAACGATAATCCTCTGTTTGTCTGTGGCGTCAGCCGGGATGTTTCACAAATAAAAGAAGCCGAACAGATTGCTGTTTCGGCTAATGCCAAGCTGAAAGAATACTCTCAAGCGCTGGAAAATATTAACACTGAGCTGGATAACAAGGTAAAAAGACGCACACAGGAACTGGAAAAAATCACAACGGATCTGAAAGTTGCTCTTGAAGCAAAATCTTCTTTTGTATCCCATATGAGCCACGAAATCCGCACCCCTATAAATGCCATGCTGGGACTAAGCAAGCTGCTGCAGACAACCCGGCTTGATGATACTCAGCAAGACTATGTCCATAAAATTCTGGATGCCGGGCATATTCTGATGGGAGTCATCAATGACATCCTTGATTTTTCTAAGATTGAAGCAGAAAAACTGCAACCCGAATGTATCCACTTTGATCCAAAAAAAATGGTCATGCAGGCATCCGATATTTGCAAAATCAAAGCAGATGAAAAAAATCTGGAGTTTATTCTGCATATTGATCCTTCCATACCCCGTAGCCTGATGGGTGATCCCCTGCGTATTCAGCAAATTATCATCAATCTGCTCAGCAATGCTGTAAAGTTTACGGAAAACGGTACTGTCTCTCTGGAAGCACATTATGATCCGACGATCCCCGGCTCGGCTTATTTGCATATGGTTGTCAGTGATACCGGTATCGGTATCTCGCAGGAACAGCAGCAGAATCTGTTTACCCCCTTTACTCAGGCAGACAGCAGTATCACCCGTAACTATGGCGGCACTGGGTTAGGGCTTGTGATCAGTAAAAAACTGTGTGAACTGATGGGTGGCTCCCTCAGTGTTAACAGTGAGCCAGGACAAGGTTCCCGGTTTACCATACGGCTTCCACTGGCTCCTGCCTTACAGACAGAAATAGTCGACTATCCGGAACAAGCACCCTCCCCCATGAAGGACTTGTCTGCTTATAAACTACTTCTGGTTGATGACAACCCCATCAACCAACAGGTTGCAGCCGGTTTTTTACAAGACAGTGGAATACAAATTGATATTGCTGATAACGGTGAGGCCGCAATAGAAAAGATCAGGCTCAATACCTACGACATTATTCTTATGGATCTGCAGATGCCGAAACTGGACGGCATCTCCGCCACGCGTCATATCCGCACCCATTTTAATATGAGTATTCCTATTATTGCGCTGACAGCTCATGCCAATGATTCAACAATCCGTGAGTGTCTGAAGAACGGTATGAACGCCCATCTGAGCAAACCTCTTGATGCAGACAAACTGTACGCTCTCCTGACGGAATATCTCGATGCTCAGCCGGACATACTCAGAAAACCCGTCAGTATACCAGAAAGAGCATTGGGTCATTCTGACTGTAAACCGTTGATCCACAAACTGTCGACTATAGAAGGACTTGATGTCACAAGAGCCCTGCACACCCTACACCATGCTGATAACCTGTTTCTGTCCCTGATCCAATCGTTTTATAACCGCTATATCGATAGCTCATTACTGACACAGCATACTGAAACACTATCAAGAACTCAGCTGACGGATGAAATCCATTCTCTGAAATCCAACAGTGCTTACATTGGTGCACTGGACTTGTCATCCAGGTGCGCCATAGTGGAGCAAAAACTGCGTACAGGAGAGATATCTGTCGATGTTATTCCTGTTATTGACCAGCTAAAAGCTCTGATCACCAGCCTGAAACCCTTACTTTGTACAGAACGTGAGAAACAACAAAACTCCGAACAGAAATTGATGTCTCTGACAAGCTGTTTGGATACGATGAGCCATCAACTGGCACAATCTGATTTTCTGGTGGAACAAACCTTGCTTAATATAAAATCTCAGATATCCGATAGCAGCGAACTATCAAAAAGCATCGCGTACATCAGCTCATTAGTAGAAGAAGTTGAGTTCGAGAAAGCATTAGAGATATCCAAATCTATAGTCACTGGTTTCAGTAATACAGGTATAGTCGCAGATGGAAATTAACCAGCGCATTCTTATTGTTGATGATGAGGTAATCAACCTAAAGGTTCTGGGTGAACTTTTCCGCAACAAAGTACAGATCACACTGGCCAAAGATGGATATCAGGCATTACGTAAAGCTGTTGAAGTGAAACCCGACTTGATCCTGCTTGATATAAAAATGCCAAAACTGAGTGGATTCGAAACACTAGCCAGACTACGCCAGAATCCGGAAACAGCCCATATTCCAGTAATCTTTATATCCGGTCTGGATGATGAAAGCTATGAAGAGAAAGGCCTGAAATTGGGAGCCGCAGACTATATTTTTAAACCATTTAATCCAGCCATTGTTCAGGCTCGGGCCCGTACACATCTGAAACTGGTTCAGCAAACCAGAACACTAGAACGATTGGCCAATTCCGATGCCCTGACATCGCTGGCAAATCGTCGCCAATATAACGAAATACTCAATAAAGAATGGCATATCGCACTAAAAGAGAATATCCCGATTACCATTGCTATTTTTGATGTCGATAATTTTAAGCAGTTTAATGATCAGCATGGTCATGACCACGGCGATTTACTACTGCAAAAGATATCCGAACTATTACAAGAACATTTTAACCATCCACGGCATCTGGTTGCCCGTTTCGGTGGCGAAGAGTTTGTAGTACTACTGCCTGAATCCGGCCGTGAAGAAGCATTTCCGCTCATCCAGCAATGTCTGGAAAAGATAAATGAACATAGTGAAGTCACCCTGAGTGCCGGTGCGGCTGCATGCCACCCCGCAGAACAAGCATGTTCCCGCTCAAAGCTGTTTTCTTTTGCCGACAAAGCACTCTATCTTGCCAAAAATCAGGGTAAAAATTGTGCCGTATGGTCAGAGAAAATATTTGGTTGAATCCCCGCCCCTTGCAAAAAGAGCGGGAGATATGGAAGTTAGTACTTACTTTGTAGCCCGACGAGCTTTCACTGCGTCAGCCAGCTGACGCAGTACTGTCTCAGTATCTTCCCAGCCAATGCATGCATCAGTAATTGACTGACCATAAGTCGGAGCCTTTCCATCAACCAGATCCTGGCGGCCTTCGACAAGATGAGATTCAATCATCACCCCAAAAATAGCCTCTTCGCCACCAGCAATCTGTCCGGATACATCATCAGAAACGACCATCTGGCGCTGATATTGTTTAGAGCTGTTTGAGTGACTGAAATCAATCATTACTTTTTGCGGCAAACCGGAAGCTTCCAGTTCAGATTTAATCGTCCTGACATGCTCAGCACTATAATTAGGCTCTTTACCACCACGCAGAATGATATGACAATCAGGGTTACCTGTGGTTTCCACAATTGCAGACTGGCCGAATTTAGTAACAGACAGGAAGTGATGAGAAGATTCCGCTGAACGGATCGCATCCGTTGCTATCTTAATATTACCGTCTGTACCATTTTTAAACCCAACCGGACAAGATAAACCAGAAGCCAGCTCACGGTGTACCTGAGATTCGGTAGTACGAGCACCGATCGCTCCCCAACTGATCAGATCTGCCATATATTGCGGGGTAATCATATCCAGAAACTCACCGGCAGTCGGCATCCCCATGTCCGTCAAATCCAGCAGCAGCTTACGTCCCATGCGCAGACCATCGTTCAATTTATAGGAGTTATCCAGATACGGGTCATTAATCAGCCCTTTCCAGCCAACAGTAGTACGCGGCTTTTCAAAATACACACGCATGACGATTTCAAGGCGGTCACCCAATTCATCGCGCATTTTTTTCAGGCGTTGCCCGTATTCCAGAGCAGCTTCCGGATCATGAATAGAGCAAGGCCCGATGATCACCAGCAGACGATCATCTTCATTGGATAAAATATTGTGGATGGCCTGACGCGCCTGATACACAGTACCAGATGCAGACTCTGTCGCCGGAAATCTTTCTAAAATGGCAATAGGTGGCAAAAGTTGTTTGATTCGGTTAATACGTACATCGTCTGTCTTAAACATCGTTACTTCTGATTCCTGTGTTTTATTGCAGCGTATTTTTGCGCAGATATTATTGTGAGTTACATCCCGTTCTTTACTACCCATGTAACTTATCGATAATCACCGAATGCTGCAAGCATTCTTTTAAGATAATTTCAATATCACGCAAAACTTTACACTTCAAGTGAAGTGTAAAGTTAAATATACAGCCATTAAGCGGTAGAATGTCCATACCGCTTAATGATTTCTGCGCCTGTTACTCTGTCAGCCTCAACAGTATTTCCGTATGTGTTTGAATCGTTTCCATCTGCTCATCGGTTGTTTTTGCCAGTTCAATACCGGATAACGCCGTTTCTGCCGACTGTTCTGATGAAGAGTTAAGTATAGAAATTGCTTCTTTCAGTGTGCCGATGATTTTATTACTCTCCTCTGTTGAACGACTCATTTCCTCTGAACAATGAGAAATACGGGTCACTGCACTATCCATGACTCTGAACTTATCTTCCGTGACCCCGAGGCTTTTCTGTACTGAATTTGCCAGATTGCGAACCTCATCAGCCACAACGGCAAACCCTCTTCCGGCTTCACCCGCCCGAGCAGCTTCGATAGCTGCATTCAGAGCCAGTAAATTAGTATTATCAGAGAGTGTACCGATAGTATCCAATACCTGAGCCACTTCTCCGGTACTATCCTGGATCTGTTTTACACTCAACATCAGTTCTTCAGATAAAGAACTCAGCAATGTCTGAGAAGTGATAAAGCCTTCCACCCCCTGATCCACTGACTGAGTATACTCATGGGATTCAGCCGTACTCCGGGCAATAGACGACAGACTGTCCGTCGTGGCACTGACCACATCACTATGCCCTTTATATTCATCAATAATGGCTTTCTGCAGGCTGATGATCTTATCTGCTTTCGTCTGTCTGGTTGCCGCATAATAAGACAAAGTGTTAACTAGTGAATGAGTAAAATCATTCAAGGCAGCCTGACTCGGTGCTCCCTCATAGATAAACAATCCCGTGAGAGTCTGATTTTGATGCAGGTTATGCGACACTTCACCAAAAGTTGAAAAACCGGAAACAGCCAGTTGCTCAAAACATTTCACATTTTTCAGTGATGCCTGATTGTTCAGTCGGCGTAAGATACAGTCGTTAGCAATAGCCGTCACCAGACTACGTCCTTTACTGAACGACTGATAATCACGACTCAGCTTGTTTGCAAAATCAGAACTTTTAACCAAATACAGGACTTCACCAATATGAAGATCACAATAAAAAGTCATAGATTTGGCATTTATATTAAGACTCATCACAGAACGGATAAACAGTTTTCCGCCAACCTCTACTGCAAAAGAATAGTCTGACAGCTTAGACTCCAACTGCTCAGGAGAACATCGGAAGTGACGGCACAACGCATCAATAGGATTTTCCAGTGAAAAACCCGATGTACCAATGAAAGACTCTACCGTCCGCGTTTCCGGAGAGCATTGTCCGATATAAAAACTGACACCCGTTTTTTCAAAATTATGCTCAGAGAAAATATCATAGTGATACTCCGGAGCCAGTTTACAGTAAAGACTCACTGCCTTATCTGAAACAATTTTACCATCAATGCAGATATCGGCACTCTGAAAATCCAGCGCACCACCGGCACTACCACCAATCACAGTACTGAGAGGAATACGTGCTGTAACAAATGCCTCAAGGAAAAATGACTCACTGGCTGTCAATCCCGGAAAATACTGCAGAATAAAAGTATCCGTAGGTGAAACCGTCATTTTGGGTTTCACACTGCTTTCGATAGATGCACGAATCTTATTTATACGCCCATCCAGAGAGCATGAAATATTTCCCTGCATCAGATCCTGACAATGCATATCAACGACAAAAGACTCAACATGGGTTAAAAGCACACTGCTAAATGCATGCAACATAACCACCTGATTATTATTGATATTATAGAAATCATTTTCCCCTGAATTGCCACCGACCAGACCGGCAGTCTGTAAGAACAACGTTTTTCCGGCAAAGCGAAGTTTAGGCTCAAGTACTGAACAAATTTCTTTGAAATTGACAACTGAAGGAACATAAGCAATGACCAGAGTCGTTCCTTCCGGGAATTGAATATCAGAGAAATCAGCCTTGTGAAGAGAATTAACCGCAACTTTCTTTATTTTATTTGTTAACGAGTTCTTTTTAGATTCGTTTTTATTCTTACTAAACGAGAATAATTCTCTTATACTCATCATAATCACCCTATATAGTAAAAATCATTATCATTCCTAAATGAAAATAATGATTCTTTTCAACAACCAAATTTAATAATTAAGCATGCATAGCTAACCCTGACGTAAATGGTTTTTATAATAAATGACCTTATAATCATTGTTCAGTATAGTCGTCAGAGAGCAGAAATGAATAAACTGACAAGCAGTATTTTCATCATACAAAATAACATACGAATTACATAGAATTATAATTTAATGATTACTTCATTGGCATATACAACTATCTGCAATCACTGATAATGTTCTAAAAATGCTGTTACCCTTTCAGGTAAGAAAGAAATAAGAGCAATTTTGTTCTATTTTTTGTATGTCAGATCACATACGCTCAGGTTCAGAAGGTAAGAAAAAGGACAGACGAAGCAATGGAGCCGGACAATCAGTTTCAGTACACATCCAGTGCTTACCACACCGGGGTAAAACTTCTGAATGCCAGAATGGCAGACTTTACCTATGATAAGCACGCTCATGAAGAGTACTGCATAGGTGTTACCCTGAAAGGGCGGCAGGATTTCTTTTGTAGTGGTGCAAATCATAAAAGCCGGGTCGGCAATGTTATTTATTTTAATCCGGAAGAAGTACACGATGGCCATGCCGGAGATGCTTCCGTTCTGGAATACGATATGCTGTACATCGCACCGGAGAAGCTGATCCCTCTGATGAAGGCGCTTGGTCTGCACAATCCTAACCATCTGAGACTAAAAGAAACACTCTTCAATGACCCGCTACTACGTCAGCAGGTGATACAAATGAGTCAGTTGCTACACTCAAAAGCCAGTTCACAGATAGAACAGGAATCCGGGTTGATACAGTTGGCTGAGTCTCTGGTGCGCGTTGGCGGAAGTCGCCTCTCTTTTTCTGCCGGTAACGGACATAAGGATAAGTTACTGTTGAGAGCCAAAGATTTTATCCACAGCAATCTGGAGCAGACGCTTACCGTCGATAACATCAGCCTGGCTGCCAATATGTCCAAGTACCATTTTATTCGTCTGTTCCGAGAACAATTTGGTATTACGCCTCACCAATATGTACTGAACTGCCGGATTAATCAGGCCATACAAGCACTGGAACAAGGCTCAGACATTACGGATGTTGCCCTCCGGTTGGGGTTCGCCGATTACAGTCACCTAAACCGAAAGTTTAAACGTATATTTGGTATGACCCCGAAACAATATCAGCGCCAATTCTGTCGCCGGTAACCTTAATTCAGAGAATAACAATATGCTGGAAATTTTATTATATGCGCTCGGTATTATGTATACGCCTGGGCCGGTAAACTTTATTGGTCTGAATAGTGGTATTCAGAGACAAACTCGAGAAATGCTTGGATTCTTTGCAGGTGTCGGTATTGCAATGTTTATTTTATTTTCTTCTCTGGCCAAAATTGGCAGTATCATTATCAGTGGAGCACTATTGCATATTATTTCGTTTGTAGGCTGTGCTTATATTTTGTACCTGGCTTATAAGATATTAAAATCCAGCGTAAATATATCAAAAGTGGGTGAACAAACCCATCCACTCTCTTTTAAAGAAGGACTATTTATCCAGCTGATGAATCCTAAAGGAATGATCGCGGCGATGCCAGTATCTACCGTACAATTTCCGGCAGCAGGTATCACAGGGTGGCATATCGCATTCTGGTCACTCGGACTGGCTGTACTGGCTTTTGGGGCACCCTTCGCTTATTCAGTTGCTGGCAGTCTGTTAGGTAAACGGATTAAAAATCCCGTCTATTTCCGATACTTTAATCTTATGATGGCATCTTTACTATTTTTTGTAGCCGTCAGTATGGGCTATGAACAGATAATACACCACACTTTCTGAAACACAGCCGTATACTCCGGTCTACGGCTTTATTCCGCTCGCCATTCGGCTTCTATCAGAGTTTTACCTCCGCATTTCACTTTACCGGTAAAAATATCTCCACACTGGATAATGCCAACACCACTTGGCGTGCCACTCATCACTATATCGTGAGTATCCAACGTAGTGTATGTGCTCAATTCCTGTAGGATCACCCGTGGCGGATAAAGCATCTGACTGACATGCCCGCTTTGTACCCGAACACCATTAATAAACAATTCCAGACTCAGGTCATTAATATCCATTCCATCCAGAGGCACAAATCGACTAAACACAGCCGAACCATCGAATGCTTTCGCTCTTTCCCACGGTAACCTTTTCTCTTTCAGGTAACTTTGCAGATTGCGTTTAGTCAGATCTAACCCGAAGCCCACTGCAGCAAGTTTCTTTCTGCGGATCAGAAAACAGATCTCACCTTCATAATGCAGGGGTTCCTCATGAAAGCACAGCAAGCGACCAGAAATAGCAGAATTGGGTTTGTTAAATACCACCATCAGCTCCGGTACCGGATTATTCAGTTCTTCAATATGTTCAACATAATTCCGCCCGATACAAACAACCTTACCCGGTTTAATCCTTCTGTTACCTAAACAGACTGTGCTCATAATTCCATCCATGATTGCTACAACTTTAGCCGACTATTGTAACCATAATAACCCTCTGATTGGATGAAAATTTTATGCTCAGAGAGGCACGACACTTCAGATATCGTAACGTATACTGTTTTGTATATGTAATTGATTGTTTGCTATATCAAACACTATAAAGCGGGCCTGTGTATGAAAACGTTCTTCGTCAGCTTGTATCAAGGTTTTAATGCCCTCACTAAGCCTGTCAGGATTAGTATTTATCTTTTAATAAGTTACTCTGTCTATGCCCTGTTACTGGGACTGATTCTTCCGGCTGTTATTCAATCTCAGGCACCCGGCATGCTGAGCGAAAAGCTGGGGCGGGAAGTCCGTCTAACCAAAGTCAGTATCAACCCTTTTCTGCTGCGAACCCGGTTAGACGGATTCACGATTGCAGAACAGAGCGGTGATACCAACTTTATTCAATTCGACCAATTGGAACTGGAACTGAGTTTCTGGCGTACTATCAGACATTTTACGCCTGTAATAGATCATTTAGATATTCAACATCCTACTGTACACATTTCCAGACTGGGCACAGTCAACGGCATCTCCCGGTTTAATTTTAGTGATATCCCGGAAACTCTGGCTAAGCAGACCGAACAAAACCTTCCTGAGGAAAGAGCCGAATCACAGCAGGTATCCGATATACTCGCACTACTTGCAGACCGTCTTAGCATACAACAAGGACATATCCATATTCAGGATCAGATTACCGGGACTAAACTCGATTATCCTGTGTTTAACATGGAATTAAACCTACTGGATACCCAAGCCTTCACACTCAGCATACCCAACACAAAAAGATCTGAAGCTATTGAATTAAAAGCAGGATCTAACCACTACTCACTTTCTCTTATCGGTACAGACCAAGGACAACTTGCACTGTCCGGACAATTTCAGTTACAACCTTTGGAAATAATCGGAGATCTTCAGCTATCCGGGATCACCCTTCCCCCTTTCTGGCCTCTGAGCGCAGAACATATTCAGGCAGAATTAACCAGAGGGAGCATTCGTTTTTCATCCGATTATCATCTGAGACAGGAAAATAACACGGTTCAGTTTAACAGTAATAACGGACAACTGATGCTAACCCATCTGATCTTCAGTGAGGATTCAAAGCCCAGACTCACTCTTCCAGAACTGGCCATCACCGGAATAACCGTTTCTACCACCTCCCGGGATATCGCTCTGGATAAAATCAATCTGACCGGGTTGAGCATCGACGCGATGCTGGATAAAAACGGTCAGATTGATCTGCAACGCCTGTTTACTCCTGTGCCTTCTTCAGAAGCTAATAACGTTACACCACAGAACGAGACTACAGCAAAAAACAGTACCGCCCCAAAACCATGGCTAATCAGCCTGAATCAGTTAACCATTGATGACAGTGATCTTCATCTGACAGAGTACTTTGCTTCTTCAGGCGTTCACTGGAGGATTTACCCACTTACACTGAATACAGGCCCGCTTCTCAGTGATCTTAGCCTGCCGATCGAATATCAACTGTCATTAGGCATCAGCAGTTCAGTCGCACAAGAACAAGCTGAAAAACCACGCGGACAATTCAACAGCACAGGGATACTAGATGCACAAGCCATTTCTGCAAATGGAACCGCACAACTCACTTCTCTGGATTTAAGTCAATTTCAGCCATACCTTAAGCCTTATCTGAATGTAGAACTAACCACAGGTAACCTTTCAAGTGAAGGAACATTCAGTGCCGATAAACAGGGCCGGGCCACCTTTACAGGTCAGGCTGCTGTTGCCAACCTGCTGGTAAAAGACGGGCTGGAACACGAGCCCTTACTGAAATGGAAAAAAATGGCACTGCAATCCCTGCAGTTTGATCAGCAGAAGTCATCATTGAATATTGCCAGCATCCGTCTGGATGCTCCGTATGCTAAGATACTGATAGCGAAAGATCGGCGCACCAATATCGGTGAAATCATGGTTGGCAACAAGGAGATTGCTGAAAAAGAAAAAACAGCCAAACCAGCCGACAAAAACTCCGATAGCCGTGTACAAAACACAAAGACGGCACAACAACCGGCATTTAACCTTAATATAGACAACATCAAAATTACCGACGGTTCAGCTTATTTCGCCGATTATTCCCTGACACCCAACTTTGCATCCGGAATTGAAAACCTGCAGGGATATATTAACCACCTGTCCTCTGACCCGGCAACCAGAGCAAAAGTTGCACTAGAAGGAAAAGTAGATCGCTATGCCCCTGTCACCCTCAGCGGAGAAGTAAACCCACTGCTCACGCCCCCCTATCTGGATCTGGACTTTGTACTGGACAGCGCAGAACTGACCTCCGTCAATCCATATTCCGGAACTTACGTTGGTTACTATATTGATAAAGGCCAGCTTTCACTGGATATCAACTACCTTTTGGAAAACAATCAGCTAAAAGGCAGCAATCATGTCGTCATTGATCAGTTACAACTGGGTCAGGCCAGTCAGTCCGATCTGGCCACCAGCCTGCCAGTCACTCTGGCTATCGCTCTACTGCAGGATACGAATGGCGTGATTGATCTGGGTGTTGACGTTTCCGGCGATCTGGACAATCCGGATTTCAGTATCGGCGGTATTATTCTCAAAGCAATCGGTAATCTCATTACCAAAGCCGTTACTGCACCATTTTCTCTGCTGGCAAACCTCATCGGCAGTGATGAGGAACTGAATCTGGTAGAATTCCAGCCGGGTGTCGCGATACTGGAAGCCGCAGAGGAAGCTCGCCTGAGAAAGCTGGCAACAGCACTGACAGAAAGACCTAAGCTTTTCATTAGTGTAGAAGGCTCGGTAGCTCCGGAGCAAGACAGCCACGCCCTGGCTGAAATGCAGTTACAACACAAATTACTGCAACTCAGTAATCTGCCGGAACTGCCAGCGAGCCTGACAGCAAGCCGCATGCCACAAACCGGCCCGTTAGTCAGTGCGCTGGAACAGCTGTTTGTTCAAGAACTGGGGCAGGATATCGGACAAGAACGCAGCAAAGTCGAGCAACAGCTACAGGCAGACATAAAAGAAGGCGCTGAGCTGGATCCGCTACAGGTTACCTCCGTATTGCATATCGGCATGTATAACCAACTACTGTCAGCACAGAAAATCAGTCCGGACGCATTAGGCAATCTGGCCGATGCGAGGGCAAAAGCAACCAAAGCATTTCTGGTACAGAATGCTCAGCTTGAACCGGGACGTATTTTTCTTCTGGACAGTAAAACAGAACTGAAAACAGAAGCCGCTCAGGCGCTATTAACTTTGGATGCGAAATAATTGCAGGAAGGCAGGCAGAAAAATGCCTGCCTATCAGTCAGCTAAACAATATCCTTTTCTTTTGTGCCAACCAAGCAGTGTATACCCCGTCCATTAAAATACTTTGCAATAGTATTTACCCGGAGTTGAAACTCAAACCGGTCAAAATTGAAGTTTTTCATTTTATAGGGAAGTCCCAATGACTCATACTTCTCTTCACCGAGACGCATAAAACTCAGCAGTTGCAGTGTTTTCACCTTTCCCTGCATTGCATTGATTATAAAATCAGCGGTTGCTTTTATGTTGTCAAACCCATCATTGACGGTGGGAATAATCGGAATTCTTAAAATGAGATCTTTTCCTGCCTCTGCTAACTGAACCAGATTATTCAGTATTTTTTGATTATCAACCCCGGTGTATTTCTTATGTGTATTGTTATCCATTACCTTGATATCTGAGATAAATAGATCAGTATAAGGGAGTAACGGCTCTATTCTATTCCAGTTGGAATAGAAGCTTGATTCTATGCAAGTATGTATCCCCTCTTGTTTACATGCACGCAACAGTGCCAAAACAAAATCACTCTGAAGTAGTGGTTCACCTCCGGAAACCGTTACCCCTCCACCAGAACGATCATAGAACCCTTTATCTTTTAAAATAATACTCATGCACTCATCAACCGACATAAATTGACCCCACTGAGTAATTGCCTCAGACGGACACTCATCTGAACAGGCAAGGCAACCGATACACAGATTACGATCAACTTCTTTAAGCTTTGAATCAGAGAACAATAGCATTTGGGGATCAGGACAAACATCTGTACATGAATGGCAGATATTACCGGAAATACATTGATTCTGGTAAATACCGACTTCAATGTTCCGGTTAAAACTTTCAGGATTACCACACCAGTCACATCTTAACGGACAGCCTTTTAAAAAAAATTCTGTTCGAATTCCAGGGCCATCATGTAGAGTAAATCGTTGTACATTAAAAACAACTCCCTGATTTGACACTTTAACCTCAATATATTTACTCATAAAATAAATGGTTTTATAAAAGCACGCAGATGAACGAACAGCCGCCCATCTACATGCTTTATTATTTAAAACCTAAGTTCAGTTCGCTGAATTAAGTCATCTTGTAATGGTTTACCAAGTTCAACAAAATAAGCACTGTACCCGGCAACGCGCACAAGCATATCTCTGTACATATCAGGATCCTTCTGTGCCGCCCGCATTTTTTCTGAACTCATAATATTGAATTGAACATGCATCCCCTGTTTAGCGATGTATTCATCAACAAAACTAACCAAAATATCCCTGCCCTCTACACCAGAAACCGCGTCTTCAGGAAATCGAAGGTTTAACAGAGTTCCGTTAGTTGCAAGACTATGGTCGACTTTAGTCACAGAGTTAATCACTGCTGTGGGACCATATATATCGTGTGAACCACCCGCGGTGTGAACCGGGCCCATATTGTCAGAAATGGGTTCTTCACTCTTACGGCCATCTAAAGAAGCATTGGTGTATAAGCCCATTCCGACATTTGCATTTACAGTATAAACGCCAGGACTAAACTTACCGCCGCGAGGATTCTTACGCCCTTGAATATGGCGGCAGTAACATTCAAACATGAATTTAAATAACTCATCAGCCTCATCAATATCATTACCGTAATGAGGGATCTTCGAACTGTTCACCAGAGCATACAATTTTTCATAACCATCCCAATTATTTTTGACTGCATCCAGTAATTCCTTGCCAGTGTATTTCTTATCATCAAAAACCAACTTTTTGATAGTTGCCAGTGAATCAGCACAAGTTGCAATGCCCGCCGCCTGAGGTGCGGTTCCATTATATTTAGCTCCCCCGTTGGTCATATCTTTACCGGATTCAATACAACCTTCAAAAAAAGCAGAAATATATGGTGTAGGCTTAACCATTCGATGAACTTTATCTGTTACATTTAAACAACTGCATAACTGATCACACCAGTAAGCAAATTGTTTATCAACACTGTCTAATACCTCTGCAAACGTATTATAAGTCTCCAGATTACCTGTATCCGGACCAAGCTGTTTTCCGGCATCGGGGCCGGCGAGAATACGGCCACCATTGATAACCATCTCCATCATTTTGGCTGTATTCACATAACCAGCATCAAGCCAGCCATACTCTTTCCCGGGGATAGTTGGCTCAACGCAACCAACAACAGCATAGTCCCTTGCTTCTTCTAGTGTGACACCTTTGCCCAACATGGCTTTAATAGCCGGACTGTCATTAAATAATTTAGGATGTCCGTATCCGGCTCGAATACACTCAATGGTTTTTATCTTTAATTCGTAAGGCGTATTTTCATGCAAACGAACACATACCCATGGGTTCATCATTCGGGTGTGTACAGAAGCTTCTAACATAAGCATGGTTAAATCGTTGGTCGCATCATTGCCGTTTGTATCAACGCCACCAATTGTTAAGCTTTCGCCACCAAAACCACGACCATTACGTACCTTAACCGTACCTTTGTCTTTCAGCTTTGTCGGATTATTCATTTTCACATACAGCACTTCGATTAACTCAAGAATAAAGGCTTTTGTGACAGAATGTTCCTTTGTATCTTTTTCATAAAATGGGTACAACCACTGATCCATCCGCCCGTATGAGATTGAGTGACCATTGCCTTCTATCTGGGTCAGTGTGACGGCAAAGTTAAACAACTGAACCGCTTGCCAGAAACTCTGAGGAACACCACCTGCAATTTGATAACAGTTTGCTGACATAGTTTGCAATTCTTGTCTTCTTTTTGTGTCAGTCTCAGCATCAGCCATATCTTCCGCCAATTTAGCGTAACGAGTGATATACTTTTTAGCGGCTTCCAATGCGATCACTGTCGCTTTGTAATAATCTCTCTTATCACTAAAGTCCGGATCTTGCTTAGACAGTCTGGCAAATGCCGTTTTCGTCTGTTGTAAAACGCCATCGTATCCAAGTGTCATTAATTTATTGAAATCCATTGCGAAATGACCAATTCCGGCAAAATGATAGTTATTGGTCTGAAATACTTTTTCCCCCATGTGGGAACCTTTCTTCTGATCATCATCCAGATGAGCAGTTATGATCTCATTTGCGCTTTTTCCCTTCCAATATTTACAAAGTTCCAGAATTTCAGCTCTGTCTTTTTCATTACGGATATAAAATTGATCGTTCTCCCGTTCTTCAAACGGAGTGTTCTGGATTTCATCGATAATCCAGTCTACAGAGAACTCAGGATAGATTGGGGAAGCTTTCGCTGGGGCTGCAATTTCACCCAGAATTAAGTCTTCATCGTAGATATGTATGCTTGTATTAAGAAGGATATTTTCGAAGGCATACGCACATTGAAGAATGCGCGGAATGAGTTCATGACACTGATAAGCCTGAGTTACCAGTCGCAACCTCTCTACATCAATGTCATAAGGCCTGGCAAGGAAGGTTTGACGCAATCGGTTTACTCTTGGGTATGGTGACCAATCTTGATGACCAACTTCGTATCCCAACCCATACACTTTATCAAAATCATCCATCCCCCGGGCCAGAGTATGATGGTGGTCTTGCATGGTAAACAGGCTCTGCTTATCCATCCGGAAATATTCCATTGTTTACACCTCTAGAAATTAACTAACTGAATTAATTTAAAATTTTATTAAATCTTTATCGTAATGAATGAGGTTATTTCCTCTGGATGAATATGCTGACATTCAGATCACATTCATCAGAAATACTAAATAGGTAAGCCAATTCTTTATCTGCTCAGATAACCCCTCGGATGAACTCGCATCTGTTGATATTTCCGGTGCCTATTTTCTATGTACAGAAAACCACATATATGTCACAACCTCATAGAAATAGGGAGATAGCTGGCCTCAGTCACAGAAAGGATAAAGGATATAGATGAGTCTCTGTGACTCTCTTATTAAAGCTAAACTAAGCAGCACCAAGCCGATCGGCCTTACGACGATGGATGTCATTATACGAACCGCCATATTTTCTTCTGCGACAATTGTCACAATACGAAAGCACTATGAAATAAAAGCAACAAAAAAGACCAAAATACAACAAAACCAATGGTAATTAAATTTGTTGAGCGTATAGTATTTATAAATTTCTCTCGCTCAATAACAGGACAGGATGAATGGATACCTCCATTATATTTGTTTCGATGATCATCGCCTTAGCCGGGTTTACCCAAGGCTTAACCGGGTTTGGTTCTGCGTTAGTGTCAGTACCGCTGCTTTCATTGATTGTAGGCGCTCAGACCGCAGTCCCTATTGCCGGTATCTTCGGCTGGCTGGTAACACTCCCTATCGCGTGGAAAATGCGCCACTCAATTCAGCATAAAACCGGATTGATTCTGTTCGCAGGTTCAATTCCAGCTTCATTTGTCGGCGCTAAGCTGCTGGCTAGCCTGCCATCACAGTACATTCTGCTTACTATGGGTATGGTACTGATCATCTCAAGCCTGCATTCAATGCGTTCAACCAAACCCTTATTCCATAAGACCTCCATACCAGTCACTATCGGTGCAGGTTTTACTTCTGGAATTTTAGGAGCAAGTGTTGGTGAATCCGGTCCTCCGGTGATCGCATATACATCAATGCAGCCCTGGACTGCTGATCAGGTAAAATCAACATTAACCTTCTTCTTTATGTTACAAATGATCGGAGCCAATATTAGTTTCTGGAATGAAGGATTGATAACTGATGATGTACTATCACTGGTAATATCTGCTTTGCCTGCATTTGCTATTGGCTTGGCTGGGGGTATGTTTGCCTATCACTTGCTGCAAAAATATAAAATTAACTACCATCATATTGTGCATTGCTTCTTACTTTTTGTTGGTTGTGCATTAGTAATAAAAAACATCCATTTCTGACGGTCCTGTCAAAAGAAATATATTGAAAACCGCACTAAATAGGCCATCTACATCGATGGCCTATTTTTTAATTCACATCAGATGAAATAACTTAGAAAGGAAAGACTGTTCTATTCACTCAGTTCTGTTCTTTAAACTTAACTCATTAATCAGACACTGAGTTCCCACACTCAATTCTTTAATACCAACACAATCCTAGTCAATATAAATCCTTGGTGTACTGAATTGGTATGCACACCTAAGTACTTTAGATGAACATCTGAAATAACTGATATAAAAAAGGCCCCTTATAAAGGGGCCAAGTGAGCATGATGTTGATATTTATTATGTTTCTGAAATAACCTCAATAGGCAAAGTTCAGAACTGACTCATTTGACTGAGTAGCTCCGACTGTTCTGCATCTTTACGGTAAAATACCGCCGGCTTACCAATAGGTGTTTCGACTTCAACCCACCCCCCGGTATAGGTTTCACCAGTCCAGACATGAACCCATTCATCTTCAGGAAGGTATAATTTCTGCACTATCTGACCTTCGTTATAGACCGGTGCCACCAAAACATCACGACCAAACAGATACTGGAACTTAATCTCATATGCTTCAGCATCCTGTTCATAATGCATAAACAGCGGACGTTGAACCGGTATACCAACTTCAGCGTTTTCTTTTACCGCCTTCTGGATATATGGTTTCAAATGTTTGTAAATTTTTGTCATACGTGCAAAATGTGCCAATGTTTCCGCATCGCTGTCAAACTGATGGTTATCACCCGGACGGTTCCCTTCGTGCGTACGCATAATTGGGGTAAATGCAGCCATCTCCGCCCAGCGCAGTAATAACTCCTTCGGACGTTTACAGCCATGCAGTGTGGTATAACCGCCAATGTCTGAATGATGAATACCATTTCCCATCAAACCAGAAGATAATGCTGCTGGAATAACAGAAGCCAGACCATCATCAATACACCAGTCAACCAACTGATCCCCCCCCCAAAGCGTATGACAATAACCTTGAATCCCGGTACCACCTGAACGCATAAAGAACAAAATATCCTCTGTTCTGCCCGCTTCTTCAATGGCTTCATGCTGCACTTTTGCCCACCGGTACGGCCACTTGTTATGCTCAATTTCCGCACTAACTCCATTACTTAATGAACAGTCTGTTGGCAAATATTCACCAAAATCACCCATCCAGCCATCAAGTCCGAACTCGAGCATGTTCTTTTTAATGATATCCTTATACCACTCACATGCGTCCGGATTCGTAAAATCGACAACACCACAATAAAATTCGCCGAAATCAACTAGGTATTTAGAACCATCCTGTTTTGTTGCCAGATAACCTTTTTCAATCGCTTCGTTATACAATGGAAAATCTTCCAGTACATACGGATTGATATACCCCAGGAAACGAACCCCTTCTTCTTTAAGTTCATGAATCTTCCTGTCCAACTCTGGATAAAGTTCTTTATTCCACACCCAATCCCACTGCAGACGTTTGCCAAATGATGTCATTTTGATCCCTTGCCAGTCCTGACACCATGCTCCGGCGACTTCTACTCCAGCGGCTTTCGCATTACTGATTTTCTCAAGCGTAATATCCGTTCCCCCCTGAATACCCAAAATAACACCGTTATAGACCCACTCAGGTAATTCTGGCTGACGCCCAAAAACATCCGTAATATTTTTCATCAGTGCAGGAAATGACTCTTCGGCATCCAGAAGTAAATACTCAGGGATGTTCCAACACTGCAATTCATGAAACTCACCATTCGTAAAATCAAAATCAGCATAAGCCGTTGTTTCTAAATGGCAAAAATATTTACAATCAGAAATAAATGTTGGCTGAGGGTAGTTAGTATTGTAGTAATCTCCTCCGGCTTTATCTTTCGTATCTGCAAGCCAGGTAACATAACTATTTTTATTCCGCCCCACTCCCGGTTCCGATGACCAAAGTGGGAAATTCTTTCCGCGTAAATTGAAGTATGTCAGCTGTTCACCACACCCATATACTTTTTCATTTTCAGTAGCGGAGATGCGCAGCCAGAATCGATTATATTTGTTATCTATTGCTTTAAATTCTGCCTTTAAACGGCCTTTATCCGTTTCGCTTACTGTCATTTTGATAACAGCTTCATTATCAAAATTGAAAGTAATAATACTTTTGTCGCCAGCTTCTTCCACAGAAAACTGACGTAATGGAAGTCTTTCTGTAACATAGTCAGTAATATCGAAGTTACCACGATACATATCGTAATTAGCTTCGCCTATACCTAAATAAATTACTGGTTTTTCTGTGCTATGCTCAAGGATAGTTCTGCCTTTATGCTGAATAACGAATGAACTTTCATTGCCGGATATGTTCATTTTATAACTCCGATTAAAATACATTTTTGAGTAAAATAGCTTATCAATACTTTTTAATAAAAAACATTGATAAACGCTCTATATATATTCCTCTCCCTAAAGGGAGAGGAATATTCATTAATATTAAATTAATAAACAGATATAAATAATAATCTTTATTTAAATTGAACCTGATAGTCAGCATCAATTTTAGCTTCACAGGTTTTTATTTCATTCTGGAAACGTTCCAACCACTGTTTACCTTCTTCACCCGCTGTGTTCAGGAAGTAATCACGTACCGGTGCTGCCGCAGCCTGGAAAGCCGCTTTTTCTGCATCACTTGGGTTATAAACTGTACCACCAGCCTTCTTGAATTCCTCATAAGCACTGTATTCACGATGCTTAGGATATGAACGTAAATACTGGTTCTGAGCAGAAATACCATCAATAAGGACACGTTTCAGATCATCAGGCATAGATTTGAATTTCTTATCATTAAATACCCATGCGCCCCCCATGTACGCATGACCATCAAGGACGATATAATCTAAACTTTCCTGAAAACGATTTTGTACGATATCAACAATACCGTTCTTAGTACCGTCTACGACACCTGTTGACAATGCAGTATATACTTCCGGCCATGCGATAGGCGTTGGAGCCCCCCCTAACTCTTTTACCAGTTCTTGCTGAATTCTGGCTGGTACAGTACGGATTTTCAGACCCTTTACATCTTCTGGAGATTTAACTTGTTTCTTCGTGGTTGCAATATTACGCCAGCCACCAGAATTAGATACCATCATCAAACGTGAATTAGGTGCCTTTTTCAGGATGTTTTCACGTATTTCACCCAGAAATGCTTCATCGTCATACACACACTCCGCAACACGGTCGTTAGGCAGAACGTAAGGCAGGTCAAATGCACCGATTGGCTGCCAATAGTTAGCCAATTCAGCGATCGTCGTCTGGAAATAGTCGAACATACCAGCCTGAATGCCTGCAAGGCACTCTTTTGCATTACCACAAAGTTGGCCTGATGGGTAAATATCAACTTCAATACGGCCATTAGAGCGGGATTCAACATAGTTTTTGAACACCAGCAGAGACTGATGATTATAACTATCAAGGTTAGACACATGCGGAACGGTCAGTTTAAAATCAGCCGCATTAGCTGCTCCTGATGTTAATATCGCCGTCATTGCTAATCCAAGTAATGTTTTATTCATGTAATGTTCCTTTTTATTTATATTCAGGTTTTATTTCACGTAGTAAGTAAATATTCTTTATCTTGGTTACATCATCCCTAGCAGCTGCGGCAAACCGATGACCAATGATGGGAAGAATGAAATCAGGAAAATAATTAAGAATTCAATAGCCAGGAATGGCAGGATTGCTTTCGAAATATGTTGTAGCGGTACACCTGATACGCCGGATGCGACAAACAATACCAGCCCCATCGGTGGAGTAGCCAAACCGATAGACAAGTTGCATACCATAACCACACCAAAATGTATCGGGTCAATTCCGGCACCAATCATTATTGGGGCAATAATGGGAGCAAAAATAAGAATAGCTGGCCCTGCATCCAGGAACATACCAACAATAAACAGAAACACGTTGATAATGAAAAACAGGATATACGGATTATCGGTAATACCATTAAAGAACGCTGCAACACTGTTAGAAATACCAGAAAAACTGATAGCTGATGCAAAACCACTGGCTGCTGCCACAATAATCAGAATAGCGGCTGCGTTTACCGCAACTTTTGCAAACAATGCATAAGTTGCCTTAATAGTACTTACCTTCAGAATGTAGACAGATAAAATAATGGCATAAAGTACCGCAACTGCGGCTGCTTCTGTTGGTGTAAAAATACCTCCGTAGATACCACCCAGAATAATCACCGGCGTCATCAGCGGCAGAATCGCCATTTTAAAACTCTTACGGCGTTCTTCTTTGCTTGCACGTTCGAAAGGCTGAACATCAGGGTAATGACGGATCTGAATACGGTTCACCAGCATCAATCCAAGACAGAAAATAAGCCCCGGAACAATACCTGACATAAACATTGCCGCCACCGACGTATTCATCACGAATGCATAAATCAGCATGATACCTGACGGTGGAATAATGGTTCCCAACACTGTCGCTGCCGCAGTAAGTGCTGCCGCGTATGCGGTATCGTACTTATACTTCTTCATTTCAGGGATAAGCATGTTACCGATTGCAGATGTTGCAGCCACAGAAGAGCCGGTTAACGCACCAAACATTGTTGCCGCAATGATAACCACATGCCCAAGACCACCACGCATATGCTGAACACGGGTCTGTGCAAATGAAACAATGCGGGGCGTAATACCACCACTGGACATACATTCACCCGCCAGCATAAAGAATGGTAAAGCCAGCAACAGAAAATTATCCAGACCAGAATACAAACGTTGATACAGCATGTTAATAAACAATATCTGATCATCCTGGAAAAAAGTGATAATTGGAGACAAGCCAAGAGCAAAAAGAACCGGCACACCAATAATCAGAAATGACAGGAAATAGACTAGAAAAATTGGAGAAATCATAATACTGCGTCCTATTCTGCTACTTCAGCTAACTTTTTTTCGCTGTCAGCAAAGTGAATTAATGTGTGTATTTCTGCAGCCAGCTTTTCAAATGCGGCTAAACAAGACATTGCTAACATCACTGGAGGAATAATATAGATGGTATACATGGGAATGGGTAAACTATCCGCCATGACACTACCGGTTTGATAAAACGCCCATCCATAATAAATCCATATAATAAACAGTGCCAGTGCCGAAATATGTGCAACCATCATAAATAAATGATAGACTCGCATATTCTTAAATTTATCGGTTATAAACGTCATCGCTATATTTTGATCACGCAGATATACAATAGGCAGACATAGATATGTCATATAAATCATCATGAAACGAGATGTTTCGTCTGTCCAGCTCAGAGGAATATTAAGAATATAACGACATCCAACCTGAAGCAAAACGATGGCTGTCATAATTAACAATAAGATACCTGAAAATCGGGCTGCAATATTTGCTATTGGTGCATTAATTTTATTCAATGCCTTTTCGATACCCTTAAACATATAATCACCATTAAATAATCAGAATAACAGGGTGTATAAATGCCTTCTGTATATATCGGTTGTATACATCAGTGGCCTTTATATAAAAATGATAGTTGGCCTGATCTATAGTCGATAACTTTGCATTCAGAACCCGTCAGTACTTTCACGGTTCATCCTAGCATATTGATTATCCTCAACCGTGACACTTTTCACATCTAAACAACATCTGTTATTTTTTATACATTAAATGTCATATTTACAACTTGGCCAGGGAATCCCCTGAACACAAGCCGTATCAGGTATATCGCTTATGCCTTACCATTAGAACCAAACAGACGGATCTTATGCCGGACAACTTCCTTCATGGCTGCAATACCAGTGTTCATCACATCCGCTAAAATAAAGTCATCACGCTTCCCATCCCAGTGACTTTGAACACCTTTGATAAACGCCTGACGCAGTTCTGTATCCACATTGACCTTAGCGACTCCACGTTTCACTGCTTCAGTAATCTGATCATCCGGAACGCCCGAACCACCATGCAGAACAATAGGTTTTTTAACCGCCTCTTTAATTTCTGTCAGACGATCAAATTTCAGTTCTGGTGTTGTTTTATATACACCGTGGGCAGTGCCAATAGATACAGCTATATAGTCAATACCCGTCCGCTCAGAAAAGTCCAGAGCCTCAGCAACGGTAGTAATCATGGCATCTTTTTCATCAACAGTAATGTCATCTTCCGTTCCGCCAATCTTACCAATTTCACCCTCTGCACCTAAACCAAGAGCATGAGCAACGTCAGCAACCGCCTTAGTAATACGAATATTTTCTTCAAACGGCAAAGCTGAACCGTCAAACATCAACGACTGAAAATTGCGGGTAGCGGCCTCCATGCACTGTTCAAACTGACGGCTATGATCCAGATGAATACAGATTGGAACAGTAATGTTGTGATACTCAATTAAAGAGTCAACCGCATCACGCAGTGGCTTCATTCCCATTTCATTTATTGCTTTCTGACCAATTTGGATCATGATTGGTGACTGTTCTTCTTCAGCCGCCAGCAGAACCGCTTTAAATGTTTCTAAGTTATGCGCGGTAAAAGCCCCTATTGCGTAGCCGTTTTCCCACGCTTCTTTGATCATTTTTTTACCTGATACGTATGGCATTGAGTAAATCCTCGTGTGTTTTGTTTCAATAAAAACAATTTACCAGCAAGCAATGTCAAAATATGTTAGTTGTGTATCACTTTTTTACATTAACGCTCAAAAAAGGACATTAACACGCGATAACGCACATTTTCTGACTAAACAACACCATAATTCAGACAAAATAAGTAGAAAGATGAAAGTAGGGACAGGGAAAATAATAAGGACAAATAAAAAGATGACAGCCCAAGGCTGCCATCTTTCAGTCAATCATTGACAACAAAGTCATGTTTGAAACGTCAGAAAATCATTTCATGCTGTTATCCAGCAGGCCAGCAGCCAGAGCAGGCGCCAACCCAGGAGTCAGAGGTAACCGAGGGATAACTAAGCAATGCATCAGGTGATAAATATCTTGCTTACCATCCCATACCTTGCTGGTTCCGGCACGGTTATTTGAATCCAGCTCTTGCCACCAGGAACAACCTTCATAATCAATCAGATAAGTACGACAATAATCCCACCAGATTCGATAAAATTCTTCATACTTTTTATCGCCGGTTACTGTGTATAACGCATAAGCAGTACCTATTGCCTCAACAACCGGCCAACGAATACGTTCCCGCACAACAGGCTTACCATCCCAGTCAACAGAATAGACAAAACCCGGAGCACCATCCACATACCATGCATCACGCACCGACGCATCAAATAACCCTTTAGCGTCTTCCAGTAACCAATCTGGAGTATCGGCCCCCATATCAAGCAGTGTTGCACGAAGATGACAGATCAAACGTCCCCACTCGATCCAGTGACCCGGAGTACCGCCATAAGCGCGGAAATGGCTGGCTGGAGTTTCTTTGTTGTAATCCGGCAATGGCGTCCAGTTAGAATCAAAATGCTCATTAACACGGTAGCTTAAGTTCTTGGCTGTCTTATGAATCATAAATTCAGTAACGTGCAGCGCTCTGTCTAGCCATTTCTTATCTTTGGTTACATCGTAAACGATCAGAAAAGCTTCAACAGAATGCATTGCAGCATTACCACCACGGTAGTCTTCTGTTTCAGTAAACTTCTCATCCCATGACTCGTAGCACATTTGCTTCTCTTCACACCAGAAATGGCTTTCATATACCTCAATGGCCTCATCCAGCAAAGCTTGCGCCCTTGGATGTCCGGTGGTTACTGCACTTGCCGCACCAAGCAGAGCGAAACAGTGCTGATACCCCTGCTTTGACGCATCAATAATGCCATCACCTTCATTATCAACAGTGGCATACCAACCGCCATAAGTTTTATCTTTTAATGGACCCTCCAATGCAGCAATACCATGTTCAACAAGATCATACGCACCAGGACGTCCCATTAAAGCAGCCAAAGAATAGCAATGTAGCATCCTTGCCGTGATCCATAGACGGGTTCCCATTTCTTCACGAATGTTGCCATTATTGCCAATCCAGCCAAACCCGTTTGGAACCACCGCATTTCTTCCAAATTCAAAAATCCGATCGGTTTCAGTTTCTAACCAAGAATTATGGGATCGGGTATTAATCCACTTCATACAATATTCCTCTATTTCTTTGTTACTGCTGAAAGTCGCTGTCAGCAGATTCAATTTCTGTTAGTTATATCGGCAGAGGTTCACTCGGAATGCCGATAAAAATAAATCTGGTTACAGCTTACCGGACACCAAACCGGTGAAGCGTCTTCTCTTCATACACTTCACCAGGGTTCAGGCGGATCGTAGAAAAATGAGCGCAATTAGGGCTGTCAGGAAAATGCTGCGTTTCCAGACACAGAGCACCACACGCTTCATATTTATAACCATTGCGGCCAAACCAGGGCTTATTCGACAATTTAAACGCGTTATAAAACTGAACAGCAGGCTGAGTCGTCAAAACAACCATTACACGGCCAGATTCAGGTTCATATAATTCCGCAGCAAATGCATATTCACCTTCAGTCTCACGTTTGTGCAGAATATAGTTATGGTCATAAGCGCCATCAGGCACATTTAACTTATTCTCAGCAATAGTCGCCGGGGTAGAGAAGTCCAGTCCGGAACCTTTTACTGATAAAATTTCCCCCGTCGGGATCATGTTATCTGCAACCGGAGTATAAAAATCAGCATATAACTTTAGTACATGTCCATCGGTACTTCCCGAATCATGACCGGCAAGATTGTAATAACTGTGGTTGACCAGATTGACAACTGTAGGTTTATCCGTCGTTGCTCTGAAATTGTAATGAAGCTGATTATCTTCATCCAGACCGATGGTATGAACTACATTTAAGGTACCGCCATAGCCAGATTCACCGTCTGGTGAAACTCGGTTAAAATGTAAAAAAATACCGCGTTCCTTCTCTTCGACGGCGTAATCCCACACATATTTATCAAAACCTTTCCTGCCACCATGAATATGCTGACCAGTCGGCAACTCATTCGTTTCGAGCTGAAAATGCTCTCCATCCAGAGAATACTTTCCATCTTTAATACGGTTTGCACACCGACCTGCAATCGCACCAAAAAATGGATGACCGGCCAAATACTTATCCAGATTTTCATAACCCAAAACTACGTCTGCCAGTCTACCTCTACGGTCAGGCGTCTCAATAGAAGTAACAATACAACCGTAATTAGTTACCGAAACCTTTGTGCCTGTTTCATTTTCCAGAGTAAACAGTTGCACGGGTTTATCCTGACCTTCAACTGAACCCCATGGAATGCGTGTAAGTTTCACAATATTGCCTCTGTATGATCCGTTTAACGTTAAGGTGCCGAATTATTGGATTTTTGGTTCCAGACCAGACGTTACCCGGAGCTGCTCAAGTACTGCAGTCCAGTCCTGGCGACCACGTCCTGCTGCTTTAGCAATACTGTATAGCTCACGTGATGCAGCACCACATGGCATAGGTACATGAACCTGATTAGCAAGATCTAATGCAATACCCAAATCTTTATGCGCAAGGTCAATCATAAATGCAGGAGCCAAATTGCCAGCCAGCACCTTACCCGGCCAAGTCGTAGTAAAGTGTCCTTTACCAGCAGGAGTCCCACTCATCACTTTTAACGCCGTATCAAACTCCAGGCCAAGCGCTTCTGCCAGTGTTGCAGCTTCAGCAGACAACGCATTTAACGCAATGCTCATATAGTTATTAATTATTTTTACACGGATACCCATACCTGCACCGCCGGCATCAATAGTTTCACTACCCATACAGTCAAACAGAGGCTGGGCCTTAATAATCTGCTCTTTCGTTCCGCCCGCAAGGATCAGAAGTTCTCCCTTTACTGCATGGTCAGATGTCCGCCCGACAGGGGCTTCCATCATCTCAAAGCCTTTTTTTGCCATTTCCTTAATCAGAGCATCAGTTTCGAATGGATGGATTGTCGACATATCAATCAAGAGTGCATCTTTACGCATAGTTGTTGTAATACTGTCATCTCCGAAGATAACACTTCTGACTAATGCACCATTAGGTAACATGGTAATGATAAACTCTGCATCCATAGCAGCATCAGCAGGGGAGACTGCAGCTTTCGCCCCCTGTTCTACCAGACTTGCTACTGCATCAGTACTGATATCAAAAACTTTTAATGCATGGCCACCTTTAATAAGAGTTGCAGCCATAGGGCTTCCCATCTGTCCCAAACCGATGAATCCGATAGTTGACATGTCCTGTTCCTTTTTCATATTGCAAGAGATTATGTTGATAATTCAACAATACAATCTTTTGACTTACGCAACAGCAACGCATGTCACATTTTGTTGTTTTATGTACTTGAATGTTGTTTTGTGATAAAAATCGTAGTCTACGTATCATGTTTTATTATACAGTGTCCATAAGATGACGCTGAAGTTGGTAAAAATAAGGACATAACAACTTACTTTTATCAGCATAACTAACGATAGAAGAAGAGAATTTAACTATGCCGATAGCATGTCTGGGAATAACGGTATTGGATCGGATTCAGCGTGTTGCTGAATTACCGACCACAGGGGGTAAATATGTGGCAACGGACTACTTTGAAGTGGGAGGAGGCCCCGCTGCCACTGCTGCTGTAGCGGTATCTAAGCTAGGAAAGTCTGTCGATTTTATTGGTCGTGTCGGAAGTGATTCCGTCGCTGATACCATGCTTTCCGAACTCTCTGGTTATGGGGTAGGAGTTGAAAAATGTATTCAAATACCCAACGCCTGCTCGGCTTTTTCAGCCATACTCGTTGATGATGAAGGCGAGCGTATGATCATAAATTATCAGGATAAATCCTTAAGTCGTGATATAGAACCATTATTATCTGTTGATTTTTCAAAGTATTCAGCCATTCTAGTTGATGTTCGTTGGCCAGAAGGCGCCAAATATGCCCTTGAGCAGGCTCGTATTTATGGAATTCCATCCGTACTTGATGCCGATCTTTCTCCGGAACCGATAGACGAATTAGTCGAACTGGCTGATCATGTGGCATTTTCTGAACCAGGATTAGCAAAATTGAGCGAAACCAGCAATCCGATTGAAGGGTTGAAAATTGCTCAGAAAAAGACAAATGGGATGGTTTATGTTACTGTCGGCGCAGAAGGCTGCTACTGGCTGGAAAATGGTCAGATTATGCACCAGAAAGGCAGAAAAGTTCATGTCGTTGACACCACCGGAGCCGGTGATGTATTTCATGGCGCTTTTGCTGTAGCTGTTTCTGAGAAGATGGAAACACGTCAGGCAGTAATATTTTCCAATACAGTTGCAGCACTTAAATGCACTAAATTAGGCGGACGTGACGGTATTCCTGACAGAATGACCGTAAATACGGAAATAGCCAATCAGTGCTCCAGTTAAATACAAGGTATTATCGTGACTAATCCAAGACAAGAGAAATTACTACAATTAGTTATTGATAAAGGTTACTGCACCGTCGAAGAGCTGGCAGAAATCTTAGAAGTTTCAACCCAGACAATCAGACGAGATATAAAAAAACTGAGTGAAGAACGACTGCTGGTTCGCCATCATGGTGGCGCCAGCTCTCCTTCCAGTACAGTTAACCTTGATTATGAAATTCGTAAGGTATCAGAAACACAGGAAAAGAATGCTATTGCTGAACGCATTGCTCAGATGATCCCTGATAATTCGACAATTTTCCTTACTATTGGTACCACCACCGAAGTCATTGCCAGCCATTTGCTGAAAAAAAATAACCTGCATATCGTAACCAATTCACTCAGAGTTGCGAATGTATTGCACAGTAGTAAAAGCTTTGATGTGCTAATCCCCAGTGGAAAAATCAGAGCATCAAATGGCGGCATTATGGGAACAGAAGCCATTGATTTTATTAGCAACTTTAGATTTGACTATTTGATTACTAGTGCGGGTTCCATGGATCAGGACGGTACTCTGTTAGAATATGATCTGAATGAAACTGCGATCGCTCAGGCCGTGATGAAGTCCGCCAGAAATGTATTTGTTGCACTGGACTCAACCAAGTTCGTACCAAAAGGCTCCATTGAGCTGGGTAACATCAGTCAGGCAACCGTATTATTTACTGATTCACAGCCTCCGGGTGATGTGATGAGTGTCATTAAGCAGCATGATGTACGTTTAGAAATTTGTATGTAGTTTTTTCTGATAACCGGTTCAGAGACACCGGTATCTGAACTCACTTCATCAATATAAATACTGAATACCGCTCATAATAAAGAAATAATGCCAGCGACATCCGCTGGCATTATTTTATTTACTATACAAATAGATCGTTACATCGAACCCAGTTCATTTGCCGTTAACAATGCAGCAAGCACCAATTCAGGCGTCACTTCAAATGGCATATTGTGGATAGTTTCACCTTCAGCGCAAGAAGCTTTAGCCACTTCCATCAAATCATCACGATTAATTTCCGCTACTCCCATATCCTTGAGGTTGGTTGGCAAACCAACAGATTTACAGAAATTCAGTACTTCGTTGATTTCTGCCATCGGCGCATTCTCAAGTACCAGTTGAGTCAGTGTGCCAAACGCTACTTTTTCACCATGATACAGGTGATGACACTCTTCCAGCTTTGTCAGACCATTGTGGATTGCATGTGCAGCAGCAAGGCCTGAAGACTCGAATCCAATACCGGAAAGGTAGGTGTTAGCTTCGATGATATTTTCCACAGCCGCATTAGATAAATTCTGATCACAGGCAATTTTGGCTTTCAGGCCATCTTCAATCAAAGTTTCATAGCATAACTTGGCCAAAGCCTGAGCTGAACGGGTCGGTGCGCCACCAGCCATCGTTGCTTTGCCTGAGATACCATTTGCGCGAGCCTCAAAGTAAGTAGACAGAGCATCTCCCATACCAGAAACAAGCAAGCGTGTTGGAGCTCCTGCAATTATCTGTGTATCCATGATCACCATATTCGGATTATTTGGGATCATCAGATATTCACTGAATTCTCCTTCTGGTGTATAAACAACAGCCAGTGCAGATGTCGGTGCGTCTGTTGATGCGATGGTTGGAACAACAACAACAGGAATTTTATTGAAAAAAGCCGCTGACTTGGCGGTATCAAGAGTCTTTCCTCCACCAATCCCTACTACAGCTTCTGCTCCAATTTCCTTTGCAATGTGCATCACGCGTTCAATTTCAGGACGGCTACATTCACCCACGAATTCCGCCATAACAATTTCTACACCAGCATCTTCACAACTTTTTTTAACCGTTTCACCAACCAAGCCAGTCACAAAACCATCAGCGATGGCCAGAACTTTAGTACCAAGTGGTTTGACATATTCACCAATACTCGCCATCACGTTAGCGCCCTGGATATATTTGCTTGGTGAAATGATAATTTTGTCCATTTTAGACCTCTTCTAGTTATGGATAGGGTTTGCGTTGCTTATGTAACCAACAAAATGTCTGTACAACCGTGATCAGAGGCTCATTTTGTGAAATCGTGTCGCTTTATGCTCGTTTTATTTTGAAACGTGTCACTTAATTTGTTTTATGTGTTGTTAATATTACATTTAGTGACATATAGTAGTCCCACTTTAGGTTCTTCCTGCCAATACAAATAAAGTTTATCTGACAATAGTGAAGTGAATGTGATGAAGAAATTAATAAACGATGTTGAAAATGTAGTTTCGGAGCAAGTCAAAGGTCTTGCTCTCGCGAATCCAGATTTAAAACTGATTGAAGATCCGTGTTTTATCTATCACGAAAAGAGCCAGGATAAAGTTTCTCTGGTTTCTGGCGGAGGTAGTGGTCATGAACCTCTTCATGCCGGTTTTGTCGGCAAAGGTATGTTAACAGCAGCATGCCCGGGAGCCGTATTTACTTCACCAACACCGGATCAAATGATCGAGTGTGGGAAAACCATTCCAAATGAAAAAGGCGTCCTTTACCTCATTAAAAATTACACCGGAGATGTACTGAATTTTGAAATGGCTGTAGAAATGCTGCACATGGACAGCATCACCGTCGGTTCTATAGTGATTGACGATGATATTGCAGTAAAGGATTCCCTGTACACTGCCGGACGCCGAGGGGTTGCTGCAACAGTACTTATTGAAAAGTTAGTCGGAGCTGCAGCCGATGCTGGTAAAAATATTGAGTACTGTGAAGCTTTGGCAACTCGGTTGAATAATCGCTCCCGTTCGATCGGTGTTGCTCTTTCCGCTTGTGTTGTTCCTGCAAATGGAAAGCCTTCCTTTGTACTGGCTGATGACGAAATTGAATTTGGCGTCGGCATTCATGGTGAACCGGGGATTGAACGTCGTGAATATAAAAATGCAGATACTACAACGTCTGAAATGCTCAAAGAACTGCTTGAAGCACAGCCATATACCCGTATTCTGAAAATCTGGAACCGTGAAACAGGTGAGTGGGTTGAAACAGAGCAAACAACAGAAAATCTGGATAAAGGCGATAATCTGATTGTTCTTGTTAATGGTCTTGGCGGTACACCTGAATCCGAACTATTTGGCACCTATCGTAAAGTGCATGAAGAGTTAGAAGATGCGGGGTTTAATATCGCCCGTACATTAGTCGGTAACTACTGTACTTCACTGAATATGGAAGGTTTCTCAATCACACTGCTAAAGGCAGATGAAGAAATCTTAGAACTGTGGGATGCTCCTGTTGCAACCCCGTCAATGCGCTGGGGTTGCTGATATGTCTGAAATAACAAAATCTCAAATTTTGACCTGGCTAAATAACTGCAGTGCAGTTTATTCAGAAAACCGGAATAGATTGACTGAACTGGATGCTGCTATCGGCGATGCAGATCACGGGCTGAATATGGATCGCGGATTTAGCGATGTAGCAAGCAAACTTCCATCGGTAGAAGACAAAGATATCGGTACCATCTTTAAGACCACAGGCATGTCTCTACTATCGAAAGTCGGAGGTGCGTCAGGCCCTCTATATGGCACATTCTTTATCCGGGCTGCAACAAAATCTACAAATAAAGAATCACTGAATCTGGCTGAACTGACAGAGATACTTCAGGCAGGTGTGGATGGTGTAGTAAGTCGTGGAAAGGCAGAGCCTGGCGATAAAACCATGTGTGATGTCTGGTGGGATGTCATTGCTGAAGCGAATGCCGCGTCAGAGCGTGGAGACAGCATACAGGAAGCATTACAAGTGATGGCTTCAGCCGCGGCTGCCGGTGCGGAAAAAACCATTCCTATGCTGGCAAGAAAAGGACGGGCAAGCTATCTGGGTGAACGGAGCATTGGTCATCAGGATCCCGGAGCAACCTCGACTATGCTGATGATTGAAACCTTAAACAAGGTATTAAATGAGGCATAACAAATGGTAGGTATTGTTGTTGTATCACATAGCGAATTGCTTGCTGGTGGTATCGTTGAACTGGCCAATCAAATGACCCAAGGCCGATGCAAAATAGCAGCAGCCGGTGGCATCGATGATCCTGAAAACCCGATTGGTACAGACGCTATTCGTATCATGGCTGCGATTGAAGAAGTCTATGATGAAAGTGGCGTCATTATCATGATGGATATGGGATCGGCACTGCTCAGCACCGAAATGGCACTTGAACTGATGGACCCGGATAGTGCGGAAAATATTACTCTTTGCTCAGCTCCGATTGTTGAGGGGACTATGGCCGCATCCGTGGCAGCATCAGCCAATCTGCCAATGTCAGCAGTGCTTGCAGAAGCCACGGGTTGCCTTGCAGCAAAGCGTGAACATCTGGGTGAAGAGGAAGAACACTCTGCTGTACCAACCGATATCAAAATCGCAACAGATGCTCTGGAATGTTCCCATTTGATCCTGAATCCTCATGGTCTACATGCTCGTCCGGCTGCGGCTATCGTTAGCGTACTAGCAAAATTTGAGTCTGAGATTCTGATGGAAAAAACAGGAGTTCAGGTGAATGCCAAAAGCCTGAACTCTATCGCTAAGCTGGGAGTAAAATTAAACGACACGATTCGTATTCTTGCCTCCGGCTCAGATGCCAACCAGGTTATCGAAGCCTTTAACGCTCTGGCCAAGGATAACTTTGGTGAATCTGTCGATGTAGTACCAGAAATTGTTGAAAAAAGCGCTGACATTGTCAGAGTTAAAGGAGCAATTACTGGAATTCCGGTTTGCGATGGTATTGCTATTGGCCACGTTGTCAAACTAGGGAGTATCATGCCGGAAGTACCGGATCGTCCATTTACTTCGGTAGATGACGAACTGGATACATTGATCCGCGCAATAGACGTAGCCTGCACAAGTATGAAAGCTCAGGAGACGAAAGCAGAGAAAAGTCTGGGAAAAGAACAAGCTGGAATTTTTGCTGCCCACCTGCTAATGCTCTCTGACCCGGACATTCTGGATAAAATCAAGAGCGAGATAAAAAGCGGTGCTATTGCCCAGGCAGCACTGATGAAAGTAATGACAGCTCTGGCTCACGAATATGCGACTTCAGAGAGTGAGTATATGCGTGAGCGGGAAGCAGATGTGTGGGATGTTGCCAGACAAACCATGTACGCTTTCAGCGGAAGCGAAGCGACCATCGTTGAGTTAGCAGAGAACAGCATTATTCTTGCAGAAGATCTGGCACCGGCACAAACTGCTCAACTGGATCCGGGCAAAGTGGCAGGAATTTGTCTGGAAGCAGGTGGCAAAACCGCTCACAGTGCAATTATTGCCCGTGCCATGGGCATACCGTGCATGGTTAAAGCGGAAGGCTGCCTGGCCGAGACCAGTGATCGACAGGAGGTCATTCTTGACGGGAAATGCGGCCACTTGTGGTTAAATCCTGATGCGGAAACGCTGTCTCGGTTAACCAAAGAACGTGATATCTGGATAACAGATGTACAAGTAAAAAAAGAGCAAGCAGCTAAACCTGCGGTGACACTTGATGGCCTTAAAGTTGATATCCATGCCAATATTGGCGGTCTAGATGACGTAAAAGCAGCTTTAGAAAACGGTGCTGAGGGTGTTGGTCTGCTGCGTACTGAATTTGTATTTCAGTCACAACAGGCACTACCTACAGAAGATGAACAGTACGAAATTTATCGTGATATTGCAGTTGCTCTAGAAGGCCGGCCTCTTACTATCCGTAGTCTGGATGTCGGGGGGGACAAACCTCTTCCATCATATCCCATGGCAGAAGAAGAGAACCCATTTCTGGGCCTGCGTGGAGTTCGTCTGTGCCTTCAGGATACTGAAACCCTGTTTAAGCCTCAACTCAAAGCGGTACTTCGCGCAGCAAAAGAGAACCATAATATCCAGTTAATGATACCCATGGTTTCTGAAGTATCAGAACTGATAGCCGTGAAAGAACTGATAACCGAATGTCGTAATGAACTAAAGCTACCTGAAAGTAATTATCCAATGAAAGTTGGGATCATGATTGAAGTTCCTGCAGCAGTAATGAATGCTGATAAACTGGCAAAAGAAGCTGATTTTTTCAGTATAGGAACTAACGATCTGACTCAATATATTATGGCCGCAGACCGAGGGAATACAGCAGTAGCCCATCTGGTAGATTACAAGAAAACAGCGGTTCTCGCTGCGATTGAAAAAACCTGTATTGCAGCAGAAAACAACAGTATTCCTGTCAGTATGTGTGGGGAAATGGCCGGTGATACAAAAATGTCTCAGCTTTTAATCAGGCTTGGTGTCCATAAATTAAGTGCCAGTTCGTCTCTGCTTCCGGGTCTGAAAGCTCAGATTCGCGAGCTCAGCCACTATTAGATTGAGTTAGTGCTTACTTCAGCGGCAAATAGGATTATTTCTTGTTTGCCGTTTTTGGTGCACACGAAAATAAAACAATACTCCTCATCCTTCAGATTAAAACAAAAAAGTAAAAACTAACATGCCTCTGGATAATCGGAAACGTTACATCCAAGTCAGTGACAAAAGAAAGACAGGCAAAGCAACATATGCAAACAGAGTTAAAATGCCAGCAATTTCTTTTACTGCACTAAGAGCCGGGGCTTTCACTTCTGATCCAATGACCTGTGAAGAAAGAATAGTACTCATGGTAAATCTCCTTTATTGTTTATATACATACATATTGTGTGTCACTGATCACAATCATGCATCTTTATGTGACACTCGTCAATAAATATTGTAATTAATTTACACAAAAATACAAAAAGAAACATTCAACCACAACAAAAACACTCTACTCGATTACAACCCCAATAAAAAAAGCCCCTCATCAAGAGGGGCAATAGTACCATCGCTTATTGTTATAGATTTAATGCCAGTAAATTCAGTAAAACACTCATCAGCGAAGTGGATTTGTTGTGGTCATGGATCAACCGAAGTCACCGTTTACATAACCTTTTGTACGGTCATCTTTGGGATCATTAAAAATAATCTGTGTATCATCATGCTCCACCAGCTCTCCCATCAGGAAGAAAGCTGTCCGGTCAGAAATACGGCGAGCCTGCTGCATTGAGTGTGTAACAATAACGATGGTGTAGCTCTTTTTCAGCTCTTCCATCAGTTCTTCAATCTTATGGGTTGCAATCGGATCCAGAGCTGATGTTGGCTCATCCATCAGGATCACATCCGGCTCCATTGCAATAGTACGGGCAATGCACAAGCGCTGCTGCTGACCACCGGACAAGCCAAAAGCGTGCGATTTAAGGCGATCTTTTACTTCATCCCATAAGGCAGCGCCACGCAGGGATTGTTCCACAACCTCATCGATATGCTTCTTATCCTTGATCCCCTGAGCCCGCAGACCATAAGCAACATTTTCATAAATGCTCATCGGAAACGGGTTCGGTTTCTGGAAAACCATACCAACTTTAATCCGCAAATCTGAAACATCGATATTACCGTAGATATCTTCGCCGTCCATTTGCAGCGTACCGGTGATCTTCACCCCTTCAATCAAATCATTCATGCGGTTCAGACAGCGCAGCAACGTCGATTTACCACACCCGGAAGGGCCAATAAGTGCCGTTACCTGACGAACAGGAACCGGAAGATTAATGGACTTCAGTGCCTGATTGTCACCATAGTAAAGATCCAGATTTTCAATAGTAAATTTGTTCATTTTCTTAATCTCTAAATTCTTTGAATCGTGCAATAACTGTTCGCTAAGCTATGCGTAATTAATAGGTCGCGGTATTAAAGCGTTTCGCTATCAGTTTGGTTACCATGTTGATGATCAGTACCACCACAATCAGAACCGTTGCTGTACCATATGCTTGATTCCATTCATCAATGGTAAACAACTCGGTAGTCAGCTTATACAAGTGAACCGTCAGTGTCCGGCCAGAATCAAATAGTGATTCTGGAACACGAGCCACCATACCCGCAGTAAGAAATACAGGAGCAGATTCACCAATTACACGACCAATACTCAGAATGACCGAAGTTAAGATACCCGGAATCGCACTGGGAAGAATGAGACGCCAGATCGTATAGATTTTTGAAGCACCCAAACCATATGAACCTTCACGATAGGTCTGAGGAACCGCCATTAATGCTTCTTCTGTTGTCCGAATAATAACCGGAAGGATAAGAATACTCAGAGTCAGAGCACCGGAAATAATCGAGAATCCGAGCCCAAGTACGGCGACAAAAAATGTCATACCGAACAGACCGAAGATGATCGATGGGATCCCCGCCAGAGATTCTGTACAAAAACGAATGATTTTGACCAGCCGGCTGCCGACTTTGGCATATTCCGTCAGATAAATTGCCGTCATAATACCCAGTGGTGCCGCAACAGAAATAGAAGCAATAACCATATAGATCGTCGAGATGATCATCGGGAAAATCCCTTTCTCATCGCTGGTTACTGTGTACTTATCTGTAATAAATTCCCAATTTACATGCTGCAAACCATTCGACAGGATGTACCAAATGATCCAAAACAGAAAGCCGACTGTCAAAGCCGCAGCCCCCCAAATAAATACATTCAGAACCGAATCTTTCATCTGACGGGATTGTTTTAATTTCACTGTATTCATCATTAATTACCTTGCTTTCTGGCGGTTCAGATACAGTAATGCCCCATTCAGGAACATAATGAATACCAGAAGAACCACACCTGTCGCATAAAGTGCATTGGCATGCACACCACTTGCGTAGGACATCTCAATTGCAATATTTGCCGTCAGAGTTCGGGCTGAATCTAGGATACCTCTCGGCATTGCCGGGGCATTTCCCATAACCATGATAATTGCCATCGTCTCGCCCAAAGCACGACCAATACCCAGAATAACCCCGGTCATAATCCCGGAACGAGCTGCCGGAACCAGTAGTTTAAAAATGGTAAAGATATGTGAAGCACCCAGAGCCAGAGAGCCTTCCTTATATGAACGGGGAACCGCTCGGATAGAGGTTTCAGAAACAGTAATAACCGTCGGAAGAATCATAACACCGAGAACAATGATACCGGCCAAAATAGTATTACCTGCAGGAATACTAAATATGTTCTGAATAAGTGGAACAATAATAACAAGGCCAAAAAAGCCATAAACCACCGACGGGATACCGGCAAGCAATTCAATCGCCGGGCGGATGACATCAGCAAGGCTTTTAGGTGCAATCTCTGCAATAAAGATCGCCGTCAACACCCCAATCGGTACACCAACCACAACGGCACCAAGTGTAGACACGACGGAAGCAATAATCATGGTGTAAACACCATACAGTGCCGGAGGAAGCCAGTCCTCTCCCAACACGATACCCGCAACACCCACTTCTTCAAATGCGGGAATACTCTCTCTGAAAATGAAATACGCAATAATGGCGAGAGAAACAATACCGATTACTGCACTGGTTAGAAATAAGCCGTGGAAAATACGTTCTTTCCAGTCCACACGTTTTTGTTCACGTAATTTTCTGGTTTGGCTAACGTCGCTGGTCATAGGCTTTTCACTACTCGTTGCGATGGTCATAACAAGTCTCACATGTCGACAAGAATTCGAGATGGAAGGAAAAAGCCCAGCCCCTAAAAGTACAACTGGGCTGAGCAATAATCTTTACGTTCAGTTCAGTTAATTAGTTAACTGAGATGTAGCCTTTCTTAGCTACGATAGCCTGAGCTTCTGCTTCCATCATCCAGCTCAGGAATGCCTGAGTAGCTGCAGATGGTTTGCCTTCTCTGTAAAGTACCAGGAATGGACGGGCAACTTTATAAGAACCATTTTTCACGTTTGCTACAGTCGCCGCAGTACCGTCGATGTCCAGAGCGTGAACAGAAGAGTCAACAGTTCCCAGAGAGATATAACCAATAGCGTATGGGTTAGAAGCAACCATAGTTTTCAGACCACCGTTACCGTTAGCAACCTGAGCACGCTGAGAAATAGCAGACACACTCTTACCGCCCACTTTTTTCTTCAGTTCCATGATGTCTTCAAAAGCACCACGAGTACCAGACGCTGTGTCACGAGTAATAGCGACGATAGGCTTGTCATCACCGCCCACTTGTTTCCAGTTAGTCAGCTCACCTTTATAAATAGCGGCAACCTGCTCAGCGGTCAGACCTTTTAGTGTATTCTTAGGGTTAACAACAACAGCGATACCGTCACGAGCGATAACCTCAGCCTTCAGCGTTGGTTCTTTCTCTGATTCTTTCAGGTTACGTGAAGCCATACCAAGATCTGCTGAGCCATTTTTTGCCGCTTTAACACCAGCAGATGAACCAGGACCCTGAACTTCGATAAATACGTCAGAATGAGCCTTAGTATAGGTTTCAGCAAAATATTCCATTAGCGGAGTGACGCTTGAAGAACCAACTGCAGAAATAGTTTCTTTTGCAGAAGCCGTATTAACTGCCAGAGCACTTACAAGAGCGATTGCACCGATTACTGTCTTTTTCATTACAATTTCCTTTATTGGCAGAATGCCGTTACTTTTCACTTGAACGGTTGTCACTTTAGAACTCAAATATGACGTTTGTGTTACACAAAGTTGAACACTCTATGACAAGGATATATATGCAACTACAGATATTAAGACAGTAGACGTTTAGACGGGAATTACACTTAACTTGTTATGCAATAAAGAATTTGATGGAGTAATGAGTTTAACGGAACAAAACGTAAAATGGGGCAATACCAGCCCCATTATCTACGTGATTACTGCGTGATGTTTTTCTTCGGGACAAAAACGTCGTCCCCGACAGCAACATTCTGATAGAAGCTCTTATCCCGTTTAACCATTTTTTTCGCGACCTTCTTCTTCGTGTTCTGATGCTTACTTTTTGCACTTACGCCTTTTGACATTGATGGCTTATGCGGTTTAATACCTTTAAACTTACCCTGTAGTCCTTCCAGAACAGAGAAGGCTATCGACTGCTGCAAAAAGGCCTCTACCCGTTTAAAACTATCCCAGTCCTTCGGACCGACTAAAGAAAGTGCTGACCCCTTATTCCCTGCACGTCCGGTTCGTCCAACACGATGAACATACTCTTCCGTATGCTTAGGCATATCAAAGTTAATTACATGGGTTACATTGGCAATATCCAGCCCACGGGAGGCCACATCGGTAGTTACCAGTATCTTATACACCGAGCGTTCAAACTGACTCATAATCGTATTACGCTGAGTCTGGTTAAGGTTACCGCTCAGAGCAACAGCCTTCAGTGCCTTTTCGTTCAGCGCCTTGGTCAGGCGATCCGTATCGGCACGGGTTGCCGTAAAGATAATCACCTGCTTATATTCAGCTTCTTCCAGAATACGGTTCAAAATTGCTTCTTTATGATCCAGATGATCACACAGATAAAATGACTGGGTAATATCCGTATGCTCAGAGTTTGCATGACCAATGGAAATGCGCTTTGGCTCATTCTGCATTTCTACTGCAATATCGTTCACTTCCGCATGATCCAAAGTCGCCGAAAACATTAATGTCTGACGACGACGATGCTTTGCCGCTTTATGTATACGACGCAGTTCCGGTGCAAATCCCAGATCCAACATCCGATCCGCTTCGTCCAGAACCAAGGTATCCACACCATCCAGAAACAGAGAACGATGCTCCAGATGGTCTGCCAGACGCCCCGGTGTTGCGACAATAAATTTAGGATAACGACGCAGAGCTTTAACCTGATCATTGAAGTTTTCACCCCCTAGGATCAAAGTTGCCGTGTATGAAAGTCCACCCAACATGCTTTTCAGCTCACCATAAACCTGCTTAGCCAGTTCACGGGTCGGAGCGAGAATGACAGCCCTTGGATCCTTCGCAGAAAAAGCTTTTGTTTTTAGCGCCTTATGAAGGACAGGCAGAACAAATGCCAGCGTTTTTCCTGAGCCGGTTTTTGACGATGCCAACAGATCTTTACCAGCAATGGCAACCGGAATTGCCTGACGCTGGATATCCGTCGCTTGCCTGAACCCATAATGATTAAGATTTTTCAGTAAGCGATTGTCTAAGCCTAAGTCTTTAAAATACAAGGTGAGCTCCGTGTAATAGGGTTTTCTGCGGTAAAAAGGAAGAAAATAACGCGCAATGATACCGTAAACTGAGCCCTAAGTAACCTCAAGATGCTTAATTTGTTCGCATCAGAAAAAAGTTCTGCTTAGCGGACATCAGGCATGTCGTTGTACGTAAAAAAGGTTGTAGGTATACATAAAAAAATATAGCGGTTATACATAAAAAAAGGAGCCGTTATAGGTTAAATAATAATGGTTCTACACAGAAAGTCAGTCAACCATTTACAGTATTCAGTTCCTGTAATAAATTGTGATTCTTATCAACTTATCTGCTTAATCTGCAGAGACTGACTCCGGAAGTGCTATGGACAGCTTTTTATCTCAACTGCTTTTTTCTGCTTCGATTACCGGCCCTATCTGCCTAATGTTACTGCTGGGTGTGATCCTCAAACGTTTCCGGATGATTGATGATAGCTTTATTGACGGAGCATCAAAACTGGTCTTTCAGGTCACACTTCCGGCTCTACTGTTCCTTAGCATTGTTAAATCTGATCATGACTTTTCTGCCAGTGCCGGGCTGATTACTTTCGGTATTATCGCTAATGTGCTGTTTTTTCTGTTTACCAGCTATTCCACAAAAAAAATATTCCGTAATCCAGATGATCAAGGGGTAATTATTCAGGGAGGCTTCCGGGCAAATACGGCTATCATTGCCCTTGCTTATGTTGCTAATGCCTATGGTGACGATGGTGTTGTTCAGGCAGCAATATATGTTGCTCCCATGACTGTACTGTACAATATACTTGCTGTTATTGCTTTAACCCCGAAAGGTAATAGCAAAGGAATAGAAGCATGGACACTGATTATCAGAACAATCACCCGCAATCCACTGGTTCTTTCCATACTGGCAGGTTTTCTTTTTACCGCCTTGTCCATCCCTGTTCCCAAAATGGTACAGGATGCCGGACAGTATTTCGCTAATATGACTCTACCACTGGCACTTCTGTGTACCGGAGGAACCCTGAATATGCGTTCACTGAAAGATGATAAGAAGTCCACCTGGTTTTCAACGGGTTACCGGCTTATCCTGGCGCCACTTTTTATTACCGGAGCCGCACTCATGGCCGGGTTCCGTGGTGTCCCTCTGGGGGTTATCTTCTTTATGTCTGGCGCTCCAACGGCAGCAGCCAGCTATGTGATGGCCAGAGCCATGGGGGGGAATGTTTCGCTGGCGGCCAATATCATTGCTCTGACCACCATCGGCTCTCTGCTGAGCTGCACTGTCGGTATTTTTGTACTGACGGCCTTTACACTAATGTAAAGACTGTCTAGCGGGCGATATTCAGATTAAGCTGCAGATCAAACGGCAATACGGATAAACGACGAGCCAGTGAACGACGGGTACGTTCAATATCATCGACGGCGATCAGCCCGTTATTATCTGTGTGCACATCAACGTTTACTCTGAGCTCACGTCCGACCTTAATCACCCCAGCCAGCTCAATTTCCTGCAGGGCTTCCCGGTTTACGGCCAGTACACCGGCATCGACCTCAGAACAAATCTCTTCATCCGGAGACATCATCATCAATTCACGCAATGCACCACATAACATATCAAATGGTACTTTAATAAAATACACCGACATCAGGCACATCATCACAGGATCAGCATAAGCTGCGTATTCCGCATACGGAGAAAGAGTCATAACCCAAGTAATAACAAAGCCAACCATAACAGCTGCACTCAGCAAGGTATCCATCTGCCACTGTTTTGCTTCTGCTTCGATCAGGCCGGAAGAACGGGTACGACTGTGTCTGGCAATAAACCACCATGCATAACCACATACCAATACACTTACTGCCTCAAATAGGGTTGCCACAGAAATATCAATATCACGTCCACCGGTAAACAAAGCCATCACAGCTGAATGCAGAGAATAACCAACAACAGCCAAAATAACGGCGGCTTTGATGGCAATCACTATCGGCTCTAATACTGCTTTACCAAATGGAAATGCTTTAGCAGAAGGGGTTTGGATAAATTTAGAGACAGCCAGCGACAATAATGTTAACAGCAAACTGACTAATGAATAGACACCATCAAACGCAATAACCAGCGATCCGACCAGCAGACCCAAAATTAATCCACCAACAGCAAAGCCGGATGCAAGAAAGGCGGAAACAGTCAGAATCTTATTTTCCTGTTGATTTGTTCTGGCACACATAGAATATCTCAGTAATAGACACGCTCTTATTCTTTGTGAGCCCGCGATAATTTACAAACGACATCTTTGTGAATGGAATAGTAAACTTACAAATAAAATCAATTAATTCAATAAAATCAACATGATAATGCGTTATTTTTCCGCCAAATATTTTGGCGCTGACTGACTCATCGCTTTCTCAGAAGTCAAACAGGAAATCGCGGATCTGGTCTGTTAACCACACCATTCCCGGATGTTCTGACATTCCGGCAGCCATCAGCATGCAATAATCTTCCTGTGTCAGGCCATAGGTATGCCGAATCACTGCCAGCTCTTCTTTACGCAACAAGTGACGGATCAGAGGCTCTGGTAATACCCCCCAGGCATTCTCCTGCTGGATAGTCGTCAACATATAATCAAAGGTAGAAAAACCGATATACCGGCGGGAAAACGGACGCAGCTCCGGATTATCTTTCTCATTCAGGTACGCAATAGAAGCCTGCATCGCATTTCGAAGATCATCATCCGTTACCCTACGCTTTTTCGTCAATGGATGACCAGCCTTGCAGACAGACATCATCCGAATTTTACCCAGCGGCTGATAAATAATACGCGGATCATCGATACGTTCATAATCAACCCCAAATGCGTAATCAACTTGTCTTGTCTCGATAAGATTGGACAAATCACCACTGGAGGCCAGTACAATATTAAATGATGTTGCAGGAAACTTATTATTCAGTTTATAGGAAAGATCCTGCCACAGTTTATCTGGCAAAGAGTCATCCCGGCCAATCCATATTTCGGCGTTAAAGTCACCGGAAACCTGCCTGCAAGTCTGTTTGATCCGTGCAGCAGTAGCCAGCAAACTGTCACAATCCTTATAAATGGCTTTTCCGGCCTCAGATAGACTCAAGTGATTACCGCTACGCACAAATAACTCAATGTCCAGTTCTTTTTCCAGAACCTTAATCGCCATACTCAACTTAGTCCGGTTGCACTCCAGCTGTCTCGCAGCCTCCGAAACAGAGCCAGAGTCTGCCACCCGGCAAAATGCTTCTACCTGAGATAAATTCATAATGGTATCGTCTATCGATGAGTTTCTATAATGAAGAATAACACTAAAAAATTAAGCGAGCCCGAAAGCTCGCTTGAGTGTACCTTGAATACGTCCAAATATTAAAGATCGACTTTAAAAAACAGTGTTTCACCGCTACTGTCATCAACACCATCATTATCGGTTACCGCAAAGCCCTGACCGGAAGAATCAATTGTGAAGCCCTCAATTTTATCGACAACATAACCATTGGTTGATTTCAGATCCAGTAGAAAATCATGCGCCAGGCAGATCATCTTTCCATGAACGCTGAACGGCAACCCATAATATGTATCATCATAGATGACAGTACCGATAAATCTGTGTAGAAAAAGGATAACCATTTTTAGCCCTTTTTCAGTAGCAAGTAAGTTGAAATGTATCCATATGCTCAAATTACAAAATTCTTGACTTGATGGTTAAGCTGCTTTACCATTCATACAAATGAATATCATTATCATTCGCAACAAAAATCCGGCTGTTCATCTCTTTTTAATGGGGAAATATGGAAACGAGTAAAGTCATAGCAAAATTTCAAAAGATTGCGAGATTACATGCTCAAATTGAAGAGATGCCTATCATTCTTGAAAATGGTTGTGAAGTAACGACTCGTGAAATCCATACTATTGATTCAATTGGTAAGGGGCAATTCAGTAAAGTAACCGATTTGTCTAAGTACTTTGGCATCACAAAGAGTGCGGCATCCCAAATAGTCACAAAACTAGAACGTAAGAGGCTCGTTCAAAAAAGCGCCTCGCCACACAGCGGAAAAGAGATTTTACTCACCCTTACAGAAGATGGATGGAATGCCTTTTACTTACACCAGCGTATACATGGAGAGCAAAGAGAAATTCTGGAACAAGATCTGAATAAGTTATCTGAAGAAAAAATCCAGGTATTTAAAGAAGTTATGACAGTTTTTGAAAATGTTATGAAAGCAAGGTTAGATGCCGGAAAAGAGTAGTCTTTATGGCCTTTTTTTAACCAATTGGTTAAGTAACTTAACCTTCTTTTAATTTATAGAGCTTATTAGATATGAGCATTTAACCATTCAGTAGGAATTTCTATGAGAAAAAACATACAGAAAGATATAGGCCAATTATATTTAGTTAGTGCCGGTATTGGTGATTTAGATAATATGACACTGAAGGCTTATAACATCATACTCGATGCTGATATGGTTTTTGCAATGCCATTTATGCGTAAACAATACAGTGAACTTTTATCTGGTAAAGAAGTATACGATTCAGGGCATGCATTATTCAGAACATCAGATGATAAATATTCAGATAAAGAGAAAAATATCCGTTCTTTAATACGAAATGGCATCAAAGAAAATAAAAAAATAGTTATTATGGATTTTGGAGATCCTGTGCTCTATGGTCCTCATTCAGGATACTTAACTGAATTTTCAGATCTAAATCCTGAAGTTATACCCGGCATTTCATCTTTCAATGCCGCAAATGCAGCACTTGGTATAGAAATTACACAAGATTATAACCGGTCAGTGATTATAACTGAGGCCATGAGTCAAGGTTTCAATGAAAAACGAATGGAAGAAATAGCAAAAATTGACGGCACCATTGTAATTTTCTCTATGCGATTAGACATAGATAAAGTTGTCAGTCAGCTAAGCCGGAATTTCTCCGAAAATACCCCTGCTGCGATTGTATGTACTTCTGGATTTAAAGAAAGAGAAAAAATAATATATACACACTTACGATTACTTCCTCAAATCATTAATAATAAAAAATTATCTTGGGATTATATCATATACATAGGTAAGTTTTTGGAGGAAAAATATAAAGAAAATTGTTACATAAAAGAAGAATTTATTAACATTGCTTAATTAAAGCAAAACATTGAATTTAAGTCGTGATTATTTACCCCAGTTGATTATAGTGGATGACGAGTATGAAAACGAATCCGATTAAGTTGTTATTGAAAGTTTCCTCTCCGGAAAAAACAAGATTAACGATAGCTGGGCTACTAGTATTTATTAGTTCAGCCTGCTCTATTGGCCCTTATTATATAGCTTTTCTCTTACTTGATAAAATAGTACATCCTCCTTTTGTTCTTAATGATTTTTTCACCTATGGACTCATTGCAACTTTGTTTATTATAGCCCAATTAGTCTTTTCAGGGATAGCAATGACTGTATCACACATAGCTGCCTATAATATTTTATTTGATCTAAGAGTAAAACTTGCAAATAAAATGCTACGACTTCCTTTAGGTTATTTTGGTAAAACCACATCTGGGGAAATAAAGAAAATAATGATGGAAGATATTGAGGCAATTGAAGGATTTGTTGCCCATAATCTGGTAGATATGTTTTCAGTTATTTTCATTCCATTATTAATATTTTTATGGCTGTTAACTTTCAACATTCCCTTAGCTATGATCAGTATTCTACCAGTGGTGCTAGGGATCACACTGCAACAATACAGGGTAAGACGAGATGCAGATGATTTCAATCAGTTTGCAATATTGAAAGGAAAAATGAACAGGACAATCATTGACTTTATTCGAGGAATGCCAGTTATAAAAGCTTTCAACCAAACCGTATTTTCTTTTAATAGTTATACAAAAGAAGTAGATACCTATAGCAACTTCTGGATTGGGATGAATAAACGCGCGGCAGGTGTAATGGTTCTTTATGCACTTCTAATGGATGGAGGTATATTATTAATTCTTCCTATTGGAGGATTCATGTATCTATACGGACAATTGTCCTTGACTGATTTTCTAATGTTTATGTTTCTTGGAATTGGTTTGACCCGATTTATGAAACAAATAACAGGTTTTGTCTCCAACATTAACCAAATTTCTCGCGGTGTAAATGTTTTAAATCGTGTACTCAATAATCATGAATTAAACTCTAACGGATTGATTAAAAATATTGATAATTATGACATTAAATTCAGAGATGTATCCTTTGGATATGGAGATAAAAAAGTAATCAATAATGTTAATTTTTCTACCAAGCAAGGCAATATGACAGCATTAGTCGGTCCATCAGGGGCGGGAAAAACGACGGTAGGACGCCTTATCTCCAGATTCTGGGATGTCGACGACGGAAGTATCACTATTGGAGGTGTAAATGTCAGAGATATAGACAGTACTGTGTTGATGAATAAAGTAAGCTTTGTATTTCAGGACGTATTCATGTTTAACGATACAGTCCTTGAAAACATTCGCATGTGGGATAAATCAATATCTCGAAATAAAGTGATTGAAATAGCAAAAAAAGCCCAGTGCCATGATTTCATAATGCACCTTGAGGATGGGTATGACACACAACTTGGAGTAAAAGGTACTTATCTTAGTGGTGGTGAGAAACAAAGAATATCTATTGCCAGGGCTTTGTGTAAAGACTCTCCCATTATTATTCTGGATGAAGCGACTTCCTATGCAGATACTGAAAACGAAGCTCAAATTCAATCAGCACTTTCAGTGCTCTTAGAAGGTAAAACCGTTTTGATCATTGCACATAGATTATCGACTATTCAACATGCTGACCAGATTTTAGTATTTAAAAACGGTGAAATTTCGGAAAAAGGAACGCATGCCCAACTACTAGAAAAAAGAGGTGTCTATAAAAAAATGTGGGATAATTATATAGATGCAAACGACTGGGGTATTAAAAATACGATCAATACTGAAATAGGAGTTGCATAATGATTCAGACACTAAAAATGCTTTCAGAAGGTGGAAATCAGCTTAGGTTAGCAAGAATAGCGATCATTTCTGTTTTAGAGGCTTTCTCAGCAGCTGTCCCTTTCGCTGTATTGTGTATGGTTCTCTTTGATATTGTGGATCAAAAACTAACTCTGGAAGGATTTATATATTATAACCTGATTATATTAGTTGGAGCCATTTTTAAAGTACTATTTTCATATCTAAACCTAAGCGTCTCGCGAAATGATGGAAACATTATCATTAGAGACTTAAGGCTTCGATTGGGAGAGCATATTAGAAAATTGTCATTAGGGTATTTTAATAAACATGATGTTGGTGAATTATCAAATAAAGCATTAGATAATGTAAATAAACTAGAAATGATTCTCACAATGCTACTACCTGCAATGATTTCCACACTGGTTCTTAGCTTGATTGTTGTTAGTGTGCTGTTTTTCATCGACCCTACAATGGCAGCAGCCACATTAATCACTATGCCATTAGCTTTAGTTATTTTACTTTGGGCAAGGTCTATTATGAATAAGTAAGGCAGAGCTCTTTTTGAGTCATCAAACCAATTATCTGATGGTCTTTTAGAATTCGTAAATGGCATAAAATTTATCAAGTCTTTTAATAGTTCATCTCATAAATTAGATAACCTGATAGATAGAATGAGAGACTTTAAGGTTAAAAGCCTAAAGACAGAAGGAACATTGAGTCCAGTAATGGTATTTACCGGTGTAGCGATTGACTTTGGCCTTGTTATGCTAATATGTATCGGATCATATCTGATGATTGGTGGTGAACTAGGCGTAAAAGAGTTTGTTGTATTTATTGTTGTGAGCGCAAAATTTTTTGAAGAACTAAAAGTAATGGCAGTTAATTTTGTCAAAGTAAAATATTTAGGTATTGCAGGAGAATCCATACGGGATGTTCTTAATGAAAACCTTCTTTCTGGAACAGATAATATGGTCTCCATCAAAGATAATAATATAGAATTTAAAAATGTTCGCTTCTCATATGATAAGAAGGAAATCTTAAAAGGAGTAAACCTTGATATTGAAGAGAATTCTATGACAGCTTTTGTTGGGCCATCAGGCTCAGGAAAGACAACAATGACAAATTTGATAGCAAGATTCTATGACGTTGATTCTGGAGAAATAAAAATTGGTTCTCATAATATAAAGGACATTGACCCAGAGTGTGTATTACAGAAAATAAGTATGGTATTTCAAAATGTAACCTTGTTTAATGACACAATATACAACAATATTAAAATAGGTAAGCAAGGTGCAACAGAAGAAGAAATAATAGATGCAGCTCAAAAGGCGAATGTGCATGATTTTATAAGTGCTTTACCCAAAGGATATCAAACAATGGTTGGTGAAAAAGGCGCTAACCTTTCAGGAGGTGAGCAGCAAAGAATTTCAATTGCAAGGGCTATTTTAAAAGACTCCCCCATCATTTTACTTGATGAAGCAACTGCTTCGCTGGATCCCGAGAACGAAATTTATATACAAAATGCATTCTCAAATTTATTAAAAAATAAAACCGTAATCGTTATTGCTCATCGATTAAAAACCATTAAAGATGCTGATAAAATCGTTGTTTTTAATGAAGGTAGGATATGCGAACAAGGTTCCCACGGTAGTTTGCTCCAGCAGAAAGGTGTCTATTATGACTTATGGCAAGCTCAGGAAAGCTCTGTAGGTTGGACTGTCGCAAATTGAAACTGCTGGTAACACTCCGAATTCAGTTGTAAAAGCATCAGCAAAAAAGACCCGGATCTTAACCGACCCGGGTCTTTTTCTATCTAATTTATATAACCACATTATTTGCTGAGTTTATAGTATACGGTCGCCAGAGGCGGAATCCTCAGCCCCAGAGACTGCTCCAGTCCTTCGCTCATCTTCGCTTCAGTTTTTACCGTCTGATACACTTCATAGCCACTGCCATAATACTTCTCATCATCGGTATTCAGGATCAGCTTATACACACCCTTATTCGGAATTCCCAGGCGAAAACGTTCATGCGGTACCGGAGTGAAATTGGTAATAATCAGAATACGCTCTCCCGTTTCACTGATACGCTCATGAGCTAGAATACTGGCATCACGTTCATCCTGCAGACGCCACTGGAAACCAGCCGGATCGCAATCCTGATCGTGTAAAGCCTTTTCTTTGCGGTACAGCATATTCAAATCACGGGTTAATTTCTGGATCCCCTGATGGCGTTCGTAGTCCAGCAAGAACCATTGCAGCTGATCATTGTGATTCCATTCTGCCGTCTGACCGAATTCAGTACCCATAAAGTTGAGTTTCTTCCCTGGCTGACCATACATATAGCCCAAGTAAGCCCGCATATTTGCGGTTTTTTGCCACTCGTCACCCGGCATTTTGTCCATGATAGAACGTTTACCGTACACGACCTCATCATGAGAGAGAGAAAGTACATAATTTTCACTGTGCGCATAAATTAGCGGGAAAGTGATCGTATTATGGTGATACTTACGGTGAACCGGATCTTCCTGAACATAAGACAAACTGTCATGCATCCAGCCCATATTCCACTTAAAACCGAACCCCAGCCCCCCAAGAAAAGTAGGGGTAGAAACACCCGGAAATGCTGTAGATTCTTCTGCAATTGTCATCGCATTCGGGAAATATTTGTATATCTCTTCGTTTACCCACTTGAACATGGCAATGGCTTCATAATTCTCGTTACCACCGTCAATGTTTGGTATCCACTGGTCGTGACTGCGCGAGTAATCCAGATATAACATTGAAGCCACCGCATCCACACGAATACCATCAATATGGAACTGTTCAAACCAGTAAAGAGCATTCGACACCAGAAAACGTCTTACTTCCTCACGCCCCACGTCATAGATAAATGAATTCCAGTCCTGATGCCAGCCACGCCGCGGATCAGGATCGTGATACAAAGGTGTTCCATCAAAATTTGCCAACCCGTGACCATCCGCCGGGAAGTGTGCAGGAACCCAGTCCAGTACGACCCCCAGCCCTGCCTGATGGCACTGATCGATAAAGTATTTAAAATCATCAGGAGTACCAAAACGGCTGGTTGGCGCGAACAGACCTACCGGCTGATATCCCCATGAACCATAAAACGGATATTCAGATACCGGCATCAGTTCAACATGGGTATAACCCATATCCACCAAATAGGGTACCAACTGAGCCGCCAGCTCCCGGTAATTGAGGAAATTTCCTTCATCATCCAGCTTCCATGACCCGGCATGTAATTCATAAAAAGACAGGGCTTCCTTCGGCTTTTGTGTGACAGGGCGCTTCTGCCACTTTTTATCCTGCCACTGATAACGGGTATGATCGTAAGTGATGGAAGCAAAAGACGGATGCTGCTCAGCATAAAACCCCCATGGGTCAGCCTTATGCGGCAAACCTTCACCATGCGGGCCTTTGATCTCATATTTGTATTGAGTACCTTCTGGCATATCTGGTACAAAAATACCCCAAATACCGTAATCCAGCCGCTGCATGGGATTACGACGGCCGTCCCAATAGTTGAAATTACCGATCAGACTGATGGAAGAAGCATGCGGTGCATACACCAGGAAACGTGTTCCGGAAATTTGTTCACCGTCACGTTCAAGAGTAACAAACTGAGCTCCCACATGGTGGAACATATGAATCGGAGTATGCAAGTCATCATACTCAGCATAAATAGAGTGATACTGGTACGGATCATCAATAACCTGTTCCACTCCTTCCCAGTAGATCGCCAGCTTGTAGTGAGTAAAACTGAGATCCCGCTCCTGCTTCAGGACAAAAGCCTCTTCTGTTTCTTTTTCAAGCTCAACCCTTGGCTCATCACCAATAACCAACTCAACCCTGTCGGCTCCCGGCATCCATACTCTGAGGGATACACCACCAGCACGATCATAAGGCCCCAGGAAGGAAAATGGATCTGAAAAAGCAGCCTTCTCAAGCTTACTGTAGATTTTTTTCTCTCTAGAAATAGTTGCTGTTTTCAACTGACGTCTCCCATCTATTAAAAATGTAGTACCTGATACCGGTTAAAAAACAAACGCTTCCTGCGTAACAGGTTAGCCGAACAACGATTATGCAAAGAATCGGCACAAATAACAAACCAAAACAATAACGTAAATTTAACAAAAAAATACCCGCCATACAGCGGGTGTTAATAGCGTATACAATATTTTAACGAATTACTCGTTACCATAGAGTGACGAAGACACAAGTTTCAACATAAAACGCTTAGATTCTCATTAGTTACATTGGTAATCTGATACCTGTTCCAGGCAAAAACACCGGACGGATATCAGACATCATTGTCAGTATCCGTCCGGTGTAATTTTGCCTACAAATAACCAGATAAGGGGCTAATTACCAACAGATTTACGTACATCCGTCAGACGTCTGGCAATATGGTTGACTTCTTCACTACTGAACAGTTGATCCAGATTAAACGACAGTTTACGTCGCCAGTTAGGATATTCATCCACGGTTCCCGGAATATTTACCGGCTGATCCATCTCCAGCCAGTCTTCCAACTGAATGCTAAGTAGTGCCGACGCTCCGGATGCCAGATGCAATTGCAATGCTTCACTAAGATAACGATCCATCGGTACTAGCTTCGCATCATGACCTACCCCCTCTGGAAGAAAACCATGCCAGGCAATACTGTTCAGGATCTCCTGTTTACAGTGTAAACGGTCATCGAACAGCGCTTTCAGCTGTTCCTCGTCCGGATACAACCCCAGTTCCCGACCTGTTTTCAGATCATCACAATGCCAGAACCCACGTAGAGTCGGCATATCGTGCGTACACAAGGCTGACATAGACTGTTCTGTATAATGCGACGGAGAATAGTAACCACCGTCTTCTGCTGTTTCGAAGAAAAAGACCTTGTACGAGTGGATCCCAGCCTGTGCCAGAATATCCACAATTTCATCTGGTACAGTACCCAAATCTTCACCGATCACACTGCACTGATGGCGGTGAGATTCCAGCGCCAGTATGGCCAGCATATCTTCCACCGGATAATAGATATAGGCTCCTTCCGTTGCACCTTTGCCTTCCGGGATCCACCATAAACGCAGCAACCCGAGTACATGATCTATACGCAGAGCACCACAATGCTTCATATTAGCCCGTAACAGTTTAATATAGGCATCATAGCTACGTTCTTTCAGCGTCTGAGGGTTAAGTGGCGGAAGACCCCAGTTTTGTCCCAGAGGACCGAGGATATCCGGTGGCGCACCGATACTGGCATCCATCACCAGATTACCGTCATCCGCCCAGGTTTCTGATCCTGAATTTGCAACTCCTACAGCAAGATCACGATACAAACCGATGGCCATACCCTTCTCTTCTGCCAAAGCCTGTGCTTCATTAATCTGGCTATCTGCAACCCACTGCAGGTACATATACAGGTTAACTTTATCACGGTTTTCTTCAATAAACCGCGTAACAGCCTGATTACTAAACGACTGATACTCTTCAGGAAAAACTGGCCATCCCCAAATAGAGGGATCCTGAGCATGCAGCTCCGCATGTAGTGCATCAAAAGCCGCCTGATGTAGCAGGCTTTCACCGCCTTCTTCAACAAAGTCAAGGAAATGTCTTGCCCTCTCAGTGCCCTTCTCCAGATGACGGGTTTTGAATTCCGTATAAAGCTGCGGCAGCACGCTCAGCTTCAGGCTGGCAACATCACTGTAGTTAACCCAGTGTGTGTCACGCACCTGCTGCAGGCGTTTCTGAAACCTGCTGCTGCCTACCAATTGCTGCGCCTCTGCACTCAAGGAAAATTCAGGCACAGAACTGACATCAATATACAGAATATTCAGCCAGCGACGGGATGACGGGCTATACGGGCTGGCACCTTCCGGGTTAGCAGGAAATAGCGCATGAATGGGGTTCAGCCCCACAAAATCACCGCCACGGGAGGCAATTTCTGATACCAGTTGTTTCAGATCACCAAAGTCACCAATGCCCCAGTTATGCTGAGTACGCAGCGTATACAGTTGTACACTCGGTCCCCAAAGTTTTTTCCCCAGCTCCAGTGCATCTTGCTTAAAGCAGGCCTGAGGGGTCACAATCAGGCTCATAGCATAAGGCGTTTTACGGCGTTTACGGTACACCAAAAGCTGATGATATCCCCACTCCAGATCCCGCGGCAGTTCAAAGAGTAGAGGACCACCACTCGCCCGTTCATCACGGACGATCTGTGATTGCAGATATCCTTCCAAAATACGGCCCTGCTCAGTTTCTAGACGCCAACTGAACTCACTTTCTCTGGCACTGGCTCCCAGATGCAAAGGCACTTCAACCGGTTCGCCACTCTTGACGACCAAAACCGGCTCCAGAACATCCTTTTTGTGTTTCTTTTCTGCAGACTTCAATAACTTTTCATCATTTGATGTGTCGTAGCCCAACGACGAAAGCAAACGAAGAATCGTTTCATCCTTCACAAATGCCTCATCACCCCACGCGCTTATATAGCTGTCTGAAATCCTGGCCATATCTGCGACTTGTTTTAATATCGATTGTTGTTTCATCGCTCTCTCCGAAGGTGATGCAACGACACCTTCATTTTTGTAGGGGTACTTAATACCAAATCCAATAGCAGTTTGTTTTCGCGGAAATTAAAGGGAAAAACCACTATTGGGTTCGGTATCAGCCGGGACATTTGTCCCGGCCAGTACACTGATGATGATTTGATTAACGGTGAACCGCTTCCAGTTTCCAGATGTTGTTCACATAATCGCGGATACTACGATCTGAGCTGAATTTACCCACCAGAGCCGTATTAAGAATCGCTTTATGCGCCCAGCCTTCCTGATCCCGGTACTGAGCATCCATCGCCTCATGTGCTTTTACATATGAAGCGAAGTCAGCCATACACAGGTAAGGATCGCCTCCGTCAAGCAGAGCATCATAGATCGCACGCAACTTACCCGGTTCTCCCGGTGTAAATTCATCCGTCAACAACAGATCCATCGAGGCTTTCAGCAGGTGATCAGCGTTGTAGTAGTCAAACGGGTTGTACCCGCAGGCACGCAGCTCTTCCACGCCATCGACTTCCAGACCGAAGATATAGATATTATCGTCGCCCACTTCTTCACGGATCTCGACGTTGGCACCATCCATCGTACCTATAGTCAGAGCTCCGTTCAGAGCCATCTTCATATTACCGGTACCGGAAGCTTCCTTACCGGCTGTAGAGATTTGTTCAGAAACGTCCGCAGCCGGGATAATAATTTCCGCCATACTGACACGGTAATCAGGAATAAATACCACTTTCAGTTTATCGTTGATCCGGGGATCATTATTAATTTTCTCTGCTACCTTATTGATAGCAAAGATGATCTCTTTCGCCAGATGATATCCAGGCGCAGCTTTGGCCGCAAAGAACACCACTCGCGGTGCCATATCAAATCCTGGGGTGTTCAGCAGACGATGATACAGAGAGAGCACATGCAACAGGTTCAGATGCTGACGTTTATACTCATGCAGGCGTTTAATCTGAACGTCAAAAATAGCATCAGTATTCAGTTCAATACCCATGTGTTCTTTTACCCAGTCTGCAAGCCGCTGTTTATTGGCTTTTTTCACCGCCATATATTGCTTCTGGAATGCTTTATCATCGGCATATTTTGCGATATCAGCCAATTGCTCCAGATGCGCTGGCCACTGGTCACCAATCTTCTCCGTAATCAACTCAGACAATCCTGGGTTACAGAATTTCAGCCAACGACGAGGGGTAACACCATTAGTGACATTCTGCAGACGTGTCGGGTACAGTTCATTAAATTCAGGAAACAGATCACGCTTAACCAGTTCGGAGTGCAGAGCTGCCACGCCATTTACAGCATAAGAACCGATAACACACAGGTTTGCCATACGAACCATACGGTGGAAACCGTCTTCGATGATCGATAATTTACGCTGCTTCTCAACATCACCCGGCCATCTGGAACGTACATCCTTCAGAAACCGGTGGTTGATCTCGTAAATGATCTCCATATGGCGAGGAAGCAAACGCTGGATAAGAGATTCCGGCCAAGTTTCCAGAGCCTCCGGGAGCAAGGTATGATTTGTATAGGCAAACGTCTGGGAACAGATCTCCCACGCATCTTCCCAGCACAGACCTCGTTCATCCATAAAGATCCGCATCAGTTCCGGGATAGCGATCGTTGGATGTGTATCGTTCAACTGAATAGTCTCGTACTTCGGTAGGTCTTCCAGTTTATGTCCGGCCTCATCATGGCGACGAAGAATATCACGCACTGAGGCGGCACTGTGGAAGTACTGCTGCATCAAACGCAGAGTTTTACCTTTTTCATGGTTATCGTTCGGATAAAGCACTTTGGTAATGTTGCCTGCGTCAATCAGCGAGTGCTGAGCCTCAAAATAGTCACCATTATTGAAGCTTTCCAGAGAAAATGGTGCTATCGCCTGACATTCCCACAAACGCAGCGGATAAACCGTATCACTCTGATAACCGACAATAGGCAGATCCCATGGCATACCTTTTACATACATTCCCGGGACCCATTTCCGTTTTTCAACACCGTTATCGTTAACAACTTCGACATGACCGTAGAAACCAATCTGCTGAGCCAATTCGGGACGAGCGACCTCCCATGGATAACCTTCTACACCGCGCCAGGCATCCGGAGCTTCTTGCTGACGTCCGTCAGTAAAGGATTGCTTAAACAATCCGTATTCATAGTGCAGGCCGTAACCTACTGTCGGAAATTCCTGTGCAGCACATGAATCCATAAAGCAAGCAGCCAGACGCCCCAGACCACCATTCCCCAGAGAAGGATCCCGCTCTTCCTCCAGTAAATCAGTCAAGTTTTGTCCCAGTTCCGCCATTGCTTCGGTAATCTGCTCATACAATCCCATGCTGATCAGGTTGTTACCCGTCAGACGACCGATCAAAAATTCCAGCGATAAGTAGTTCACACTCTTGGAATTTTTAATTCTGCTATCATTTTCTGTTTCCAACATATCCAGAGTGGTCTGCTCTGCCAGAGCGCGCCCCATCGCCAGATACCACGCATGAGCATCCGCTGTCTGTTCTGTTTTTGCATAAGTTGCTGACAGGTGTTTTTTTACATCAGCCTGAAACAACGCTTTATCAAACTTTTTCTGTTCTGTAGGTTTCATAATGAAATCTCGTTACTTAACTTAATCCAAATCCAACTGCCATTTATCCTGCATCGACACTCAATACAGAACATCCTCCTAATCACAGACTGCATCAGGAGGAGTACTCAGGGCGTAGCTACGCCCCATACCTGACGCCTAAGACCAACATCACAATCTTTGGTGTTTTTCACACTCAAAAGGTGATATTAATCACATTAAATATTCAATTCACCCATACCGATTGATACAGCTTCTGAGAAAAAAAATCGGCCGATCCGTTAAAGAAAAGCTTACAAACATCAAAAATGCCACCTAAATCACAAATTACTCCTCAAGCTGACTAACTGACTTATCGATCTACATCAATAAATCCACTCAAACAGTCAGCCTGATTTCTTATTAACCTATATAAGATTCATGACATTTATGTATCTTTGTATATGCATACAACCAAAATAAGCGATCGCCCAACACAAACCGAGATCTTCCTCACATATAAAAGGCGTAGACCGCGCTGTAAGTCAAAAATTTAGACATATAAGAGTTGGATCATAGTTCGTACGGGGTACTCTGCTTTACGCTCTTCGCACTCGAACGATTTGCCGGGAAAAGCTTCCCGAAGAATAAATAACAGGTCATCAGGATACTGGAACACCGATTTTGGTGTTTGAGACAGGCATTTAAAACAAAAAGACTTACCTATGTGGATTCCTTCAAAATTAACAAAACCCGGCCGACTGCATAATGCGATTGTCCGTCCGAGAATGCTGGACATATTACAGCAGGCTCCTCTCTATAAACTGGTATTGTTCCGTTCACCTGCCGGTTACGGGAAAACCACCATGGCTGCCCAGTGGCTGGCGGACAAACCTCATGTTGGCTGGTATAGTCTGGACGAAAGTGATAACGACACCTTTCGTTTTATTAACTACTTTATTCAAGCGCTCAACAAAGCAACGGACAACGGTTGCCCGAATTCACAAACATTGGCCGAACGCAGACAATTTTCTTCACTGCGTTCCCTGCTCTGTGAACTGTTTTCCGAGCTGGCCCAGTATCAGCATAAGGTATACATCGTTCTGGACGATTACCATCTGATCAGCAATGAGGAAATTCATGAAGGAATACGTTTTTTTCTGAAAAACCTGCCAGAGAATATTACTCTGGTTGTAACCAGCCGAACCACACCACCACTGGGAACAGCCAACCTCCGGGTACGGGATTTGATGATAGAAATCAACAGCAGCCTACTTGCCTTCGATACCGAAGAAACCACCCGTTTTTTCAATCAGCGGGTGGCCGACGGTATTGATGATATTACCGCTAACAACCTGAGAAACTATGTTGAAGGCTGGCCTTCAGCTCTCCAGCTTATTGCCTTGCAAGCACAGCATCAGAGAAAAACACTGGCTCAGTCGGCAGAGTCTGTTTCTCAGTTTAATCATGCGCATTTATGGGACTATCTGGTGGAAGAGGTCTTTGACTTACTTGATCCAGATACTCGCCGTTTTCTGATGCAATGCTCGGTACTGTCTACCTTTAATGACAAGCTGGTCGCAGAAGTAACACAACGGGAAGACGCACTCAGCGTATTAGAATCATTAAATCGCTATGGACTGTTTATTTACCCACTGGAAGGAGAACAGAACTGGTTCCGCTTTCACCATCTGTTTGCTGAGTTTCTTACCCACCAGCGTCATACCCATATGCCTCAGGATGAAAAAACTCTTCACAAAGCAGCCGCTAAAGCATGGATGACTCTGAATATCCCGCACCAGGCTCTGTTCCATGCGCAGAAATCCAAAGATCATGAACTTGCCGCACATATCCTACTGGAAAAAGGCTGGCATATGTTTAATCACGGCGAACTCAGCATTATGGAAGATGCCATTTCCCAGCTAAGCCGGGAACATCTGTATGCCGGAATGAAATTGCCTCTACTCCGGGCCTGGCTGGCACAAAGCCAGCACAGATACAATGCCGTTGAAGATATGCTGAAAGAAACAGAGCAGGAGATGCAACAGCGGAGTATCACTCTGACAGCGAATGAAGAGGGGCAGGTAAATGTCTTACTTGCTCAGGTTGCAATTAATAAAAATGATCCACAACGGGCTCTGGAACTGGCAGAACTCGCACTAAGCCAGTTGGATCCTACGGTTTACCACAGCCGGGTTGTTGCTACATCCATAGTCGGAGAGGTTTATCACGTACAGGGGCAACTTGATCGTGCATTGCCTCTGATGCAACAGACAGAGAAACTGGCCCGTCAATATCAGCTTTTCCATCAGGCACTGTGGGCCATGCTGCAACAGTGTGAAATTCTGGTCGCTCAGGGCTATATTCAGGCAGCATATGAGCTGCAGGAAAATGCGTTCCGGTTTATTGAAGAACAGAAGCTGCAACAGCTACCTCTGCATGAATTTCTTTTGCGTATCCGGGCACAAATCCTCTGGTGCTGGAATCGTTTGGAAGAAGCTGAAGAATGTGCTTACAAAGGTATTGATGTGCTGGACAGCCCGGACGAGAAAGCCCACCTGCACAGCTACTCGATGCTTGCCCGCATCGCGGTTGGCAGGGGCGAGCTGGATAAGGCTTCACGTTTTATTGAAAAAATTCAGCATCTGCTTTTACAGACTACCTACCATGTTGACTGGACAGCTAATGCCTCAATGTCTCTGGTTCTTTACTGGCAAGCCAAAGGGGACACAGACTCTCTGGCGCATTGGCTTGAGACCACGATTCGTCCAGCAGCTGCAAGTAACCACTTTTTACAGCTTCAGTGGCGCAACATTGCCAGAGCTCAAATCGCCCTGGGCAAATGGGATCAGGCAGCTGAAACTCTGAATTTTCTACGCCAGGAGGCAGAGAAATATGGCCTGCTTACGGATCAGAACCGCAATCTGATCACCGACGCTGTACTCGCCACCAAAAACAGTGATGAGAGTAAAGCAACAGAGTACATTAAAGCGGCACTGAGTATGACCAATCAAACCGGCATGGTGGGTAATTTCCTGATCGACGGCGCCAGCATTGGCCATCTGCTTGAAAGACTAAGCAGCAAAAACGGTCTGGGAGATCTGGAGAAACACAGGGCTCAGCAACTGGTCAAAAATATCTCATCCAAACAACGCAGCCGCTCCGTACACTTTGATGAAGATTTTGTGGATAAACTGATTAATCATCCGGATATTCCTGAACTGGTCAGAACCAGCCCGCTAACGCAACGAGAATGGCAGGTACTTGGCCTGATCTATTCCGGTTTCAGTAATGAGCAAATCGCTCAGGAACTTGACGTAGCCGGAACAACAATTAAAACTCATATTCGCAATTTGTATCAGAAGCTTAATATTGCAAACCGAAAAGAAGCGATAGAAACAGCTGAAGGTCTGATAAAGTTAATGGGCTATTAAGGGGCATCCCTCTTAATTCATAACCTGTGAGTGCAATAGCAATGGACTGGAATACACTCATCGAGTGGGAAAAAGACAGACTCTGGTATCTGGACATGCCATATAAACGGTATGGCATGTGTCATGTCCACAGGATGATCGTCATACGCATCAGCAAGGATTCATTGATTATTCACAACCCGGCAGAACTTACCACCCGCCTGCAAACAGAACTTTCAGCTCTGGGGACAATTAAAGCTGTCGTGTCACCGTCAGTTTCCTACCATCAGACACTGTCAGAATGGTGGCTTGCCTATTCACAGGCACAGTTTTACGCCACCCCGTCCCTGATCAATCTCCGCTCCGATCTTAACTTCGATGGAGCTCTGTCTGCTCAAAGTCCGGATTTATGGAAAGGGGAGTTATTACAAACCGCCATTCTTGGCTCAAATAAACCCAGAAAATTCATTTTTTGCGATCCTCAAAGCCATACCCTACTGCTCTCCGACAACCTGATGGCAGCTCAGCCTCACCTGCCGACAGGGCAGAAACTACTGACCTGGATGCATGGTATCCATCAGGATCTGAGGTATCCCTATTCAGACAAACGACACATCACTCAGATGGCAAGAATACGAACCTCTGTACAAGAAATCATGACCTGGCCGTTTGACCGGTTACTGTCTTCTAATGGTTTAATCGTACCGCAGAATGGAAAAGAAGCCTTTTATCAGGCATTTTGGTGGGCATTCTAAAAAAAGAGCCAACCGCAAAAACGCGATTGGCTTTATAGATAGTGTGAACAAATATATTCACTAACAACGTCAGTTGGCTAGGTGACCCTCGGCTTTAAGAAGGGTCATTTAATATCTAGCACATAGCGTGCCAACTTTTACGTTTATAGTTTGCCCGATTTTCCATCATATTTCAGCAAAAACTAATTATCTGGGAGAAGATCACATATTTTAATTGCATTTTGCAAATGCAAAACAAAAATACCCTTTCATTCTGCGAGCCTCGGTGCAGATTTTGTCGTTCTCAAACGAATGTTTCACATAAGTGATAAAAATTTCGCGTATAATCCCTATTTCTTTATCAGACACAAACGAATAAATGAATTACTTAATCACCTTTTTAAAGGGTATGGCAATGGGAGCTGCTGATGTTGTTCCAGGCGTATCCGGCGGCACTATCGCCTTTATCACCGGGATCTACGATACTCTGCTTGAAAGTATCCGACGGGTTAATCCAGCTCTGGTAGGTATCTGGAGAAAAAATGGTTTTAAAGCTGCATTTAACCATATTAACGGCTTTTTTCTGCTCAGCCTGTTCAGCGGAATTATCTGCAGTATCCTGACACTGGCAAAAGTAATTTCATGGCTGTTAGCCACTCACCCTATCCCGCTCTGGTCTTTCTTCTTCGGTCTAATTCTGGTCTCTGTCTACCACATCGTACGCCAGGTCAAACAAAGAGATCTTATCCGGGGTCTATTCACCCTGCTCGGCTTTACTGCAGCCTATGCCATTACCGTACTTAAACCTCTGGAGATGGATCCGACCAGTGTAAATGTACTTCTGGCCGGTTCCATTGCGATATGTGCCATGATCCTACCGGGTATTTCAGGCAGCTTTATCCTGCTGCTGATTGGTATGTACGCACCGATCCTTGGAGCTGCCAAATCACTTCAGGCAGATATACTGCTAATATTCGCCTGTGGATGTGTTATCGGTCTGCTCTGCTTCTCACACCTGCTGTCATGGCTGCTGAAACACCACAGAGATTCGACCCTGATGTTCCTGACCGGTCTAATGGCAGGAACATTGCCAAAAATCTGGCCATGGAAGGAAACCCTGAGCTGGAGAACCAACTCACATGGCGAACAGGTTCCTCTGCTGCAGCACAACTTGTCACCGTTTGAATTTGAAACCATCACATCTCAGCCCCATCAGTTACTGGTTGCGATTACCATGATGCTTGCCGGGATAGGCGTTGTTCTGGCTCTGGAAAAATTTGCAGATAAGTAACCTTTGCCCGAAAAGGAGCCTGCCATATTGGCCGGCTTTCTGCTATTCTTAACCTGATAACTCACCAAAGGAGGATATAAGATGATTGTAAGTAAAAACCACCCGGTAAACGAAGTGGCTTAACGACAGGGGATTCCTGCTTACAACGTTACACTCTTTCATTTCCCTTCTGTTTACCCGGTGTAAATATCCGAACTGGGCCTTTGTTAAATAACATATGGCCTGAGTAACGTTTATTTCAGCGGATCTGGCCGGCAAGTGTTTGCCACTGGCAAGGTGCGCTCAAGGGTATCTCACTATGTCATCATCAAAAATAGTCCGATCATCAAGTAAAAACGGACGACCAGAATTAACCTTACGTCAACTTGGCTGGCAGCCGTTTTTTCAGCAGCAGCTTTCGCTTGATGAATATGGAACTGCATCAGCTTTTCGTGTTATTTCCCATCACCGTTCAAGCTATGAATTATTCGGTGAGAAAAATGTACAGATCCTGCCGATAACCAGCCAGTTACCTCATATAACAGTCGGAGACTGGGTTCTGCTGGACAGTAAAAACCGTTTTGTTCGCAAGCTTGAACGGAGTTCACTGTTCCGCAGGAAAGCGGCCGGAAGCAAAATAGCAGAACAGTATATTGCTGCAAACATCGACACAGTATTTATTGTCTGCTCCCTTAATCAGGACTTTAACCTGAGCCGGATTGAACGCTATCTGACGCTGACCCGTGAGGCTAGGGTAGAGTCTGTTGTTGTATTAACCAAGGCCGATCTCTGCGCCGATCCACAGGAAAAAAGACAACAGGTTCAAAAATTGGATCCACTGCTGATGGTTGAATACGTCAATGCCCTTGACCGACAAAGTGTTGAAGTACTTTCGGCATGGTGTGGGAAAGGGAAAACCATTGCTTTTCTCGGTTCTTCCGGGGTCGGAAAATCAACCCTGGTTAATACACTGATGCAACAGGAAGAACAAAAAACTGCCGGGATCAGAACTGATGATGACAAAGGCCGTCATACGACAACTTCCCGTTCACTGCACTTTTTACCCAGCGGTGGCATATTACTGGATACTCCGGGAATGCGGGAACTACAACTGGCAGACTGTCAGCACGGTGTGAGTGAAACCTTTGCAGATATTGAAACACTGGCGACCAGATGCCGTTTCTCCGACTGCCATCATCAGGGAGAACCAGGCTGTGCAGTACTTCTGGCAGTTGAGACCGGAGAGCTGGATCCAAGACGCCTGAAAAATTATCTGAAACTCCTGAAAGAACAGGGGCGAAACGGAGCTTCTCTGGCAGAACTTCGGGCTCAAGATCGTCAACTTGGCAAGTTTTACCGGCGGGTTAAAAATCAGATAAAAATGACACGGGAAAAAGCTTAATATTTCCATTTAAACCTTTTAAAAGGGAGTTTTACCTGACCGGTAATCTGCTCCCTTTTATTTACCTTATTACTTTAAGTAAACACTTATCCAACACAATTGTCTATATAAGCGACATTTTTAACATTTTAACCGGACAATTTCCGCTTATTACTAGACACATGCTCTCTGATGATTAAACTGTGCACCACAGCCAAATTAACTATTCTATCAGGCTGAAACACAGCAATAATTCTTTACAGGAAAAATCATGCAAAACGACAACACACTTATCGCAAGATATGCCAGTGGCAATCTTGTCGTACAAATTTTATTCGGCATCGTCTTCGGTGTAGTGCTGGCGACAGCATCTCCGGAACTGGCGATTAATGCAGGACTGCTTGGAAAGCTATTTGTTGGCGCACTAAAAGCTGTAGCACCCATTCTGGTTTTCATTCTGGTTGCAGCTTCTATCGCTAACCAAAAACGTAACCAACATACATACATGCGCCCAATCGTAACACTGTATCTTATCGGTACTCTGGCGGCAGCATTTACGGCTGTTGTTCTGAGCTTTATGTTCCCGACCACATTGACACTGGTTGCCGGAGCAGAAGGTGCAACACCACCACAAGGTATTACTGAAGTACTGAATACCCTTCTGTTTAAGATGGTAGATAATCCGGTAAATGCTCTGAGAGAAGCAAATTATATCGGTATTCTGGTATGGGCTGTCGGTCTTGGTCTTGCTCTTCATCACGCCTCTGGTACAACGAAAGCCGTATTCGAAGACCTGAGCCACGGTGTTTCTCAGATTGTTCGTTTTATTATTCGTCTGGCTCCATTTGGTATCTTTGGTCTGGTCGCATCTACATTTGCCACCACAGGATTCTCTGCTCTAGCTGGTTATGCCCAACTACTGGTTGTACTGCTAAGCGCAATGTTTATTATCGCTCTGGTTGTAAACCCAATCATCGTCTATGTAAAAACCAAGCAGAACCCATATCCTCTGGTATTTCAGTGCTTACGTGAAAGTGGTGTGACAGCCTTCTTTACCCGTTCCAGTGCGGCTAACATCCCGGTAAATATGTCTCTGTGTGAAAAACTGGATCTGGATGAAGATACTTATTCTGTATCTATCCCTTTGGGTGCGACCATCAATATGGCCGGTGCAGCAATTACCATTACCGTTCTGACACTGGCTGCTGTACATACGCTGGGTATTGATGTCGACCTGCCGACAGCACTGCTTCTGAGTGTGGTTGCCGCTATCTCTGCCTGTGGAGCATCCGGAGTTGCCGGCGGTTCACTGCTGCTTATCCCACTGGCATGTAGCCTGTTCGGTATTTCCAACGATGTTGCCATGCAGGTCGTTGGTGTCGGCTTTATCATCGGTGTGCTTCAGGATTCTGCTGAAACAGCACTGAACAGCTCAACCGATGTTGTCTTTACCGCTGCAGTCTGTCAGGCAGAACACCAGCGTAATAACTGATATTTACATTAAATAAAAAACGGCTCGTGTTAAACGGGCCGTTTTTTCTGCTAAAAAGGAAAGACTCTCAAGAGTGTCCTTTATCCATTGGTGATTGACTGAAATTCAGTGGAGTATGGAGCTCTTTGTTTCCACCTATCAACAACTCATCGTCTTCCCCTTCCTCCATAGCATCCTGAACTTTTTCAATCGTCATAAATTCATTGCCATCAATATCCGGGAAATAAGTATCACGTTTATATAACTTATGCAGAGCTTTGATCAGAGAATGCTTTGTTAATGGGCCATTGTGCATTTTTCTGACCAGAGGTTTAAGCATCGACTGGAGACCAACAATAGAATCAACGCCCAGCAAATTACCCACCTCATCACGTCGCTGCTTGGCCCCTTCAAAACCGAACTGGGCCGATAAGAATAGCCAGATATAGGCAATCGCATTACCTTTAGAACCCAGACCAACCCATATTTCTCCGGCATAGAACTGAGCCTCGGCATTCCCCTGCTCTCCGGCTCTTTCATACCAATAAGACGCCCGGATTCTGTCCTGCCCAACGCCGATACCATCACGATAATGATGACCCAGCTTTAACTGCCCCTCAGTACTGCCGTGTTGTGCCGCACGAAAATGCCATTCTGCTGATAACCTTGGATTCGGGTTTAGATTGGACTCTGCAATATACCAGTCTCCGATAAAGATCTGAGCTTCAGTAATATTCTCCTCCGCCAGTTCCTCTATCGCTTTTATTCCCCGCTCGATATCCTGTTCAATACCGTTCCCGGCAATAAACGCCTGACCTAACTTAAACTGAGCCGTTTTATTTCCTTCAGCGGCATCAATCGCCAATTGCCAGAATTTCGCTTTCTCTTTTAAAATAATATCGTCTTTTGCTCTTCCACATACCCGCACCACGCCATACATAGCAACTTCATTACCCAGCAGAGCAGCCCGTTCATACCAGTACAGAGCCTCTCGCAGATTAGTTCGCTCTGCCTCTTTTGCCAGATAAAGCTGTGTCTGAACATGCCCGGTGTCTGCTTTAAATATCCGTTCCTTATGTTCTTCTTCTCTTTGTCTCTCAAGCGCCCGACGGTAAGCCTGTTCCTGCTCAGCTTTTTTTTCTGCTATATTTTTCTTTTTCGCAGAGAGCACCCCCATCCAGATAAAGATGGTAAGAAGGAAAAAAACCGTGATCCCGATAACGATATTCATTGCATTCATCATTCATTGTTGACGTTGCGGCTGTCCGCTTTTATTTATAGCGGCAGCACAACGGAATAAATTAAGATTCTTTCTTAGCCCATCATAAATGATTTCCTCCTTTAGTCAGAGGAAAATCAATATGTTCTACGCCCTCTATTTACTGAACGGGGAGGAAGCCCACACTATTCATTTTGTTACTATACCGGAGTGACTTCAAAATTATCTGCCGAAGAACGAATTTTATTCGCTGAACAACCATTCAGAAGTTACTTCGGTATACACTTTTTCCTGCAACAAAAATGGCATAAAGGTATGCAACAAAAATATGTTATCTATCAGGTCTTCACTCGTCTGTTCGGGAATACCCAGCAAACATATATCCCCTGGGGAAGCTCAGAGCAAAATGGCATTGGTAAATTCAGCCACTTTACCGCCAAGGCACTTCAGGCAATAAAAGAACTGGGGGTAACCCATATCTGGTATACCGGTGTTCCCCATCACGCTCTGCTGACTGACTACCGTGAATACGGGATCCGCAATGATCACCCCTGCGTAGTAAAAGGCCGAGCCGGGTCACCTTATGCAGTAAAAGACTATTACTCTGTCAATCCGGATCTTGCGGACAATCCGGACAAACGACAGGAAGAATTCGATGCCTTAGTTGCCCGCACTCATGCCCATGGTCTTAAGGTGATTATCGACATCGTCCCCAACCATGTTGCCCGATGCTATCAGGGTTTAAATAATCCCGGCGGAGTCACTGATTTAGGAGCAGGTGACAACACATCTGTTGCTTATGCACGAGATAATAATTTTTACTATATTCCCCAGCAGGCATTTGACGTACCGGAAATACCGGATGAGTACCAAACGCTGATCAAAGAATTTTCAACACAGCCCTACCTTGAATATCCGGCAAAATGGACTGGAAACGCAGCCAGAACAGCCAAACCAGATTTTACTGACTGGTATGAAACCGCCAAAATTAACTATGGAGTTCGTCCGGACGGCAGTAAAGACTTTCCAGAACTTCCGGATGACTATGCCGAAAAAGATGACTACCAGCATTATGCATTCTGGCAGGACAAAGACGTGCCGAATTCCTGGATAAAGTTTCGCGATATTGCCCTTTACTGGCTGGATAAAGGCGTTGATGGGTTTCGCTACGATATGGCAGAGATGGTGCCGGTAGAGTTCTGGAGCTATATGAACGCTTCCATCAAGATGCGTAATCCGGACGCTTTTCTGCTGGCAGAGGTATACCAGCCTCATCTGTACCATGACTATCTTTATAAAGGAAAAATGGATTATCTGTACAACAAAGTCGATTTATATGACCTTTTGAAAAATATCATCCAGAAAAAAGCCTCAACCCGCGAGATTGTAACCGTGCAACAACGATTGGCTGATATAGAACCGCATATGCTGCACTTTCTGGAAAACCATGACGAGCAGCGAATCGCCTCTCCGGAATTTGCCGGTAATCCGAACCTTGCCAGGCCTGCAATGCTTCTTAGTGCCACGCTCAGTAAATCCCCGACCATGATCTACTTCGGTCAGGAAGTAGGAGAAGCCGGATCAGAGCAGGCCGGATTCGGCCAGCCTTCCCGCACTTCTATTTTTGATTACATTGGCGTACCAGCCCACCAGCGCTGGATGAATAATGGAAAGTTCGATGGCGGACAACTTTCAGAACAGGAAAAATCTCTACGACAATTTTATCAGTCAGTACTAAATTTCTCTTTGCAGACAAAAGCATTAACCGGACGCTACCACGACCTTTACACTGTAAATCAGGACAATATGGGAGCAGGTCAAGATGACTGCTTTTTGTTTGCAAGAAGACTGGATCAGCAAATAGTGATTGTCGCCGTCAATTTTAATCCAATACAGGGATTCCATTTCCCGGTTCATATACCACAGGAACTGGAATTAACTGAAAACCAGTATTGTCTTAGAGAAATGATTATTGGAGACAATAACATAAAAATAGACGGTAACGCCGGTGAAATTACAGGAGGGCTCACTTTACCACCGTTAGCGGCTTTGGCTTTTTGTTCTGAGTAACACATTAGAGACTAGCACCTCATCCTAAAACACAGTCAGGGATGACGAGAGAGGGAGGAGGAGAACAAATATGCTGAAACAGACTAACGTCACATTACCGTTTTTCATCAAATTAATATTTGTGACTGAGCGCATATTTATCTCTCATCCGGACTCCATCAGGGTAACGGATATCACAAAAATAAACCTTAGCCTCAGGGGCGTAGAGAATAGTAGGATGAGCTTAAGCTTGTCTTTCTACACAATATAGACCGAAGTGAACGGTACAGATACAGCTTGCCGGCCCACCCAACAATATAAATACGATGGAAGAGAACTATGAAAAAAATTACCTTAAGTATGATCGCACTAAGTACTCTGGCCGCTATCAGCCCGTTTAGTGCTAACGCCGCTATTGAAGAAGGACAACTGACTGTCTGGATCGGTGGTGATAAAGGTTACAAAGGATTAGCAGAAGTCGGGGAACGATTTGAAGAAGAGACCGGTATCAAAGTCACCGTTGCTCATCCTAGTTCTCTTCAGGATATGTTCCCACAAACGGCAGCTCTAGGTGATGGCCCGGACATTATGATCTTTGCTCATGACCGATTTGGTGGCTATGCAGAAGCTGGGCTTCTGGCAGAAATTAAACCATCCCAACGAATTCAAGAAGGCACTATCGATTTTGCATGGGATGCCGTGAAATACAAGGGACAGCTTATTGGTTATCCTATCGCTGTAGAATCTCTGTCGCTGATCTATAACAAAGACCTTGTGCCAAACCCACCTCAAAACTGGGAAGAAGTTGAAGCTCTGAATGCCAAACTTCAGAAAGAAGGCAAAAAAGCCATTATGTGGAATCTGAAAGAACCATATTTCACTTGGCCACTGATGGCTGCTGACGGTGGCTATGCATTCAAATACACTCCTGACGGTTATGATATCAAAGATACAGGTGTCGCAAACATTGGCGCGAAGAACTCTATGACATTTGTGAAGAAGCTGGTGGATAAAGGTATTATTTCTTCGGATATGGATTATTCCGTCTCTGAAGCTGAATTCAATCAGGGTCATGTTGCCATGACAATCAACGGCCCATGGTCCTGGAGTAACATAGATAAATCCGGTATCAACTATGGTGTGACTACCCTGCCGAAGTTCAATGGACAATCTTCTAAACCATTTGTTGGTGTTCTGACTGCGGGTATCAGTACCGCATCACCAAACAAAGATCTGGCTGTTGAATTTCTGGAAAACTATCTGCTGACGGATGATGGCCTGCGTACAGTAAACAATGATACTGCACTGGGTGCCGTTGCTCTGAAATCTTTCCAGAAAGAACTGGATAAAGATGTTCGTATTGCAGCAACCATGAATAACGCCATCAACGGCGAAATTATGCCAAATATCCCGGAAATGAATGCCTTCTGGGGTGCGGTTAAAAATGCCATTGTCAATATTGTTGATGACCGTCAGACTGTCGATGCTGCGCTGGCAGACGCTGAAAAACAAATGGTTAAGTAACCCACTGACGTTAATATAACCCCATTCAGCCCGCTACCTTCTGGCGGGCTGAATTATATCCCCAACAGCCTGACCTTCTCTACCTGATACAGTCCTCCCAACACCATAAATTCCTGTTCCCCCTGTAAACTGTGTGGAAGCAGAGACTCAAAACAGGCGATCTTAGTGAGAGGAACCTGAACAGCAAAAATCTGAGAGCCGAACCGGAGTGCCGATTCCGGATCAGCAGTAAACGAGCTGAGATTATTAAACAAACGCACCGACTGACCATCAAGGATATATTCGGGTAACTCACTACACCCCCGATAAAGCGTCAAATGAGTCACCTCAGGATATCGCAAACGCAATTCCTGCTGACAAAAGCTATAAAGCAAATCAAGCTGACTATACAATTCGTTAGTATTATAGGTTGCCCGGGTACACTTTCCTCGGAAGCGCAAATATTCAGGACTGTCAGGACCGGATACAAACTCATGATGAAAGCAGGTTACCAGTCCAAACCGAGATTCAACCCAGCTGCGCCATGCCGCTCCCTGCTCATTATCCGAGTCGAACAGCCACCCCAGCAGTAAACGACGATAGTTGACCTTGGGCCGGGGAGGCGGATCACTTTCTCTCAGTTCCGGTGCTTGCACCTTTGCCAAATGGAACCGTGCCGTCATAAAATCATTAAAACGCAACGCCCGGATATCGGGATCACACTCATCCTGTAAGGCGTTGAATAAACCGGAATACCAGATCCTAATACCATCTATTTCTAAAGGTATCGGACACGTCTGATAAGCCACACTGGCTAAAAGCGATGCCGGAACATTACAATGATTAAGAGGAAACGTGATCTGCAGTAGTAATGCTGCCTCCGCGTCTCCGGGAACATAGATTGATGTATTCACAACACAGGGATCAGAATTCATCAACAATTCCCCCTGTTTTCTGCAATGACCAACAATACAAGGCATCAGCCAGAGAACATATTTCATCATGCCGGTGCAGTGCTTTCAGCCAGTCCCGACGAATGCCAAGATGTCCGTAATATGCTCCGGCCAGTTGTCCAGCAACGGCTGCGGTTGTATCCGCATCATTACCAAGGTTAGCCGCCGCTAGCACACACTCTTCAAAAGATGCCGTATTCACAAAACACCAAAGTGCCGATTCCAGACTTTCAATAACATAACCGCTTCCTGTCAGCTCTTCATACGGTTTAGTCAGAAAAGCACCAGACTTAATCTCGTGAATTTCCTTAGTGTGAGGCTGATAGTCAATGGTACTGAAAGCTAACTTATCTGCACCACTGATTAGACAAGTCAACAATAGTGACAAATAACAGCAAGCGTCAATACAGAGTTCAGATCCATGCGTGGTTCGGGAACTCTCTCCACCATAATGAACTGCCTGATAAGGAAACTGATGATAGAAAATAGGGATGGGGGCTAAACGCATAATTGAGCCGTTTCCGGAACTCCAGCGAGCTCTGGAACCAGCAAAAGGTTCTCCGGTTTTCTGGAAACGACGCAGGGATGAAGAAACACTGACTCCGACATCAAAACAGGTACCGATACTGCTCATATAACCATTATCCAGCCAGTCACAGTAGCGCAGCATTTGATCACGAGCATTAAAGCCATCTGACTCCACCAGGCTATGCCCCAGACACAATGCCATGGAGGTATCATCTGTCCAGTGCCCTTTCTTCAGACAAAAATGACCGCCCCCCACCATATCGGTAATTGGCTTGAATGTTCCACGGGGACGAAACTCTAGCGTCGTTCCAATCGCATCTCCAACAGCCAATCCAATCAGACATCCTCTTGATTTATTCTGAGACTGAGCTATTCGCTGCTCCTGCCCGGAAAACTCCACCATGATGACTCCTTTCATCATTTATTGTCTTTTTGTTCTTGTAGAACAAACATCTTGAGATTATTTCACCATATAGAGTATGACTTTATCCGAAAGGTTAATAAAGCAGCTTTCAGCTTCATTGCACTTGTCATATTTTTCATGTCATTTTCAGGGTATGATTGCTATATGATTATTTTGACCTGAATTTTGTTTAAGTATCCGTAAAATGCCGAGAATTACCATCAAAGATGTAGCAAAAGCTGCCGGTGTATCAATAGCCACTGTCTCAAATGTTATTAATGGTCGTTTAACCAAAGTTAACCCGGAAACGGCCAAGAAAATTCATCAGATTTCACAACAATTGGGTTATCAGAGAGATATGAATGCGGCATCCTTGAAACGGGGAACAAGCAACATGGTCTGGGTTCTGATGCCCAAAGATGACACACATCAGAACAAAGCATTACAGAATAGTCCCTTTTTCAGTGATTTTCTGACAGGTATTGAAAAAGGAGCATCAGACAGCGATTTATATTTCTCATTTATGCGGGTCAAAAATACCGATGAATTACAACGCTTATCTCACGGCCCAGCTCCTAAGGCAGTTATTTTAATCGGTATTTTTCCGGAATCTATCAATCAGATTATTTCTCAGTGGTCATTCAAAACCCTTATTGTTGATAACCATATACTGATGGAAAAATACCCGGCAACTACTCACCTTCACTACCTGAATACCAATGACCGGCAGATGGGTTATATTGCTATGGAGTATCTGATTAAGCTGGGACATCGAAATATAGCAGTACTAGCCGGGCCACTACAGTTATCGGTTGTATACCGGGACAGACTCCATGGGATTAAAGCAGCAGCACAAGCAACAAAAAATGCCTCCTTATCTGTCGTGGAATGCAACTGTGAACTTGATGCCGCTGTAACTGTTTTTGAACAGATAAAAACGTTACTGAGTGAAGGGGTAACCGCCGTACTGGCCATGTCGGATGTTCAGGCTTTAGGCTGCTACCGAGCCGCTAACCTTGCCGGAATAGGGGTTCCGGAAACGTTCTCTCTTATCGGAATGGACAACTTAACCTTATTGAGTTATCTGCCTTTTAATCTGACAACGGTCAGTCAGGATATTGTCCAGAGAGGGTATCAAGCGGTAATGCAACTGGTTAATGATAAAATCAGAGATCAGGCTACTCTGCCAACACTTATTGAAGGGGAAACCTGCCGCCCTGTAAATTGAACAATGACATGAACGGCAGTACTAAATTAATCCAATCTGAGTTATTGAGTTATTGAGTTATTGAGTTAACAAAATACGCCCAGAGAGAGCCGGTACGGTAAATGTCATCCCACCGTCACTATCGACAACCACATTATCAGAACTTAATAAATCTTGTAATGTAGCATCAGACAGATCATCGATATCTAATGTGACTTGTTGTGACTCTGCAGAATTATTAAAAGCAGTCAGGGCATAATCACCATCATATTCCCGCAGCAGAACAATCAGATGTTCATCTAGATACACAGGGGCATCAATACTTCCCCGACGCAAAACAATATTGTCGTTACGCAGCTTAATGAATGTCTTAACATTACTCAGTAAGTCTGTATCCGGATGGCCTCCGGCATCAGCCCATGGGTAAGTTGCTCGGTTATAAGGATCTTTTCCTCCTGTTACCCCTACTTCGTCACCATAAAAGATGGCCGGAGCTCCGGGAAAACTCATCTGAAACAGAATCGCCAGTTCCAGACGCTGTTTAGCTTCGGTAATCACCTCAGCACCGACATCATCCGATGTATAGCCAAACTGGTACAGCGCTCTGGACGCATCGTGGGTCGATAGCAAGTTCATCAGCCCATAGAAAGCCTCTGGTGGATAGTTTTCCCGCATCAGCTCAAAGTTATGGTAGATATCGGATGCTTTGTCTCCCGATGCATAACTCAGTACAGCATCCCGGAAAATATAATTCATAGTGGAGTCAAACATATCTCCCAGCAGGTGTACAGACGCATCAAACCATGTTTCAGCAATGGTCACCGCATCCGGATCATGAGCTTTTACATGGGTACGCCAGTCCCGCCAAAACTCGTTCGACACCCATGGAGCCACATCCATACGCCAACCGTCAGCCCCACGATCCAACCACACATTCATAACAGAATCTTCATTGCCATAGGCAAAAGCTTTCCAGCTGTCACTTTCCGTCAGTTCTGGCAATGTTGAAACACCAGCCCAGCCCAGATACTGATTATCCGCTCTGCTTTCCTGTGGGAAAAATTCATACCAGTCACTATAAGGAGAATCTTTACGAATCTCTTCATCCTCAAATGCACCAATACCATCAAAACGCCCTTCCCGGTCAAAATAGACCGAATCGCTTCCTGTATGATTTAAAGAGGTATCCAGAACTATACGTATATTTCTTTTTTCTGCTTCTGCTGCAAGTGTTTCAAACAAAGCATTATCACCAAAATTATCATCGATATTCAGATAATCTGAGGTGTCATATTTATGGTTACTTGGTGACTCAAACATGGGATTAATATACAGGGTATTCACCCCAAGAGATTGAATATAATCCAGTTTTTCTATGATTCCGGCAATATCCCCCCCGAAGAAATCATTACAATATTCGCCATCTGAACCATCTCCCGGAACCCATGGAGCCTCTGTCCAGCGGGCATGAGATTCGATAGAGTGACCATGATAGGTATCCACCCCGGGTTTAGGATCATTACTTTTGTCACCATTACGAAAACGCTCAGGGAAAATGTAGTAGTAAACGGCATCTTTCGCCCAGTCAGGAATAGTAAAGCCCGGCATATAACTACTGTGACGATAACGATGAATACTGCCGTTGTCATCAGGCTTAAATACCACGGCACCCACACCACCAGCACCACGTTCAGACGTTTCAAATACCTCTAATTTGTTATTTTCCAGTAAATAGGTTTCACCACCTACGACAAACTCAAAGTAATATCCGTAAACCTGAACATCAGGAAAAGTATAACTGGCCTGCCAGCGTTGAGTCTCTCCCTCATCCTCTACAATCATTGGTATGCGTTTAATTTCGGAATAGTGAATGGTATCCTGATTTCCTTTCAGTTCACGGTCCTCAATAATCAGGGTTGCACTTTCTAACCCCGTCTGTGCAGTAAAAGAAAAATCGACATTTTTCCCGGCTTCTACGGCTCCGAAAGGTGATTTATCTTTGAGATTCCTGGAGTTATAACTGGCACTTAATGCAATCGGATCCGTCACTTCTGCCGCTCTGGTATCTACATATGTCTGCGGAGCAATCCGTAATACCGGATTGTGACCATTTGGATCAAAACTGAGCTTAACAGTATAAGCTCCGGAAAATCCGAAATTAAGGTTACCAGTGCTTCCTTTCGCAGACGCATCACTGACTAATGCATTATCAGCCAGATAAACCAAAGGATTTTTATTTCCCGCTGCAGCTCCGAAACTGGTATCAGGACTCCACTCAGCATCTGCAATTTTAAAACTGTATTCCTTATCCAGTGAGACGTTCGCGTAATAACCATCGCAGTAATAAGTCATGGCATAATCACTATTACCTGCCCAGTTGTTAAATTCTCCACGCAAATAAAGCTTTTCTTCAAACGGAGCATCCTGACAAGACTCAATAGATAATGTTGGGTTAGTCAAATCGGATGGTTCGACAATCAGTTTGTACACACCCTCAAAATTATGACTCAGGTTTCCGCCTTGTAATGCCAGAGTTGTTTTGTTGTGTCCGGCCAAAGTATGGCTCTGTTCCGACGCCCCCCAGTTGGTCAATTCAGACCAAGCGGCATCAGCAATTTTAAATTCATAACTACCAGATAAATCGGTAACCAATTCAAACTGATCACACATATAAGTAAAGGCATAATCCTCGACGGCACTCCAGCTGTTCATACCTCCTTTCAGATATATTTTTGTGTCACCAAGAGGATTCTCCGCACAATGTCGTTCCCCCTCCGTTTTGACAGAATCTGGATTCTTTCCTGAATGATAAACAACCGAACTTCCACCACCACAAGCCGTCATTAAACCGGCTGAAGCAAACAATATACACCCGATGACACCATGTCGTCCGGTAACACCATGTTTCATAAATTGACTCCCAATCTCACAAGTAAAACGTTTAACCTTTAAAGAGTAAAACGTTTTACTTGCGCAGTGTGTGACCAGAGTAAAATAATGAGAATTCCATGGATCATTAATTGTATTCAGAACAATTAATACGTTGCTACACGAACCTGGTTTCGTCCGTGTTCCTTCGCCTGATACATGGCAATGTCAGCCCGGTGAATCAACGAATCAATACTTTCACTGCCCTGCCGTTCGGCAACACCAATACTTACACTGACTTTGGGTTTAACTTGCTGATGGTCAATAGACTGCCTGAGCCTTTCCAGAATCTTCTCTGCCTGATCAGCATTATATCCGGGTAAAAGAATGATAAATTCTTCTCCCCCCCATCGGCATACAAAACCAGCATCAGACAAAAGGCGTTGGCACTCTTCGGCAACACGCTGCAGTACCCGATCCCCAATCTGATGACCATAATTGTCATTCACTGACTTAAAATGATCGATATCCAATAAGGCAACAGAACCGACAGCATTAGGCTGTACAGAATTATTAAAACTTCTGTCTACGAGATCATCAAATGCCTGCCGGTTATATATACCGGTTAATTTATCGATAGTAGCCATTCTTTCAAGACGACTTTGATAACTCCGGAAACTAAATTGGGCAATCAGAACGACCATCATGGCAACAAAAATACTGAGGGAAAAATCACTGAAAAGAGTTTGTATAAAAATCTGGCGATTAAATTTATCTTTCTGCTGAACAATAAGATACCACTGGAATTCTTCAACCCAGCGACTGCTGACGTAAAATTCTTCCCCCTCCGCTTTATAGCTGCCACTCGTACTTGGAGCTGTCAAAATTTGAGTTGTAAGCTCTTGTAGTCCTTCTTTTTCCTGAATAGAGCTGAATCCTAATGGATGCGCTCCCTGAAGAGTGACTTGACCGAGTCCATCAATAAAATACACCTCTCGTCCATAACGCTTTTTATATTTTTCAATAACTGTAGCCACAGCATTGGAACTGAGCCCCACGCCTATCACACCAAGAAAGCGATGATCAAAGTCATACACCCGGTAGTTAACAAATACCACGACCTGATCAGGATTAGCCTTATCGTGGTCGATATTGACTTCATAATCTTTTCCCGGGTTTTGAGCTTTTACCCGGAAATACCAGTGATCCTTAGGATCATCTTCCGAAATCCGTTTTAACGCACCGGAATAATGATAATAACGATGGGTGCGGTCTGAAACAAAAAAACTCGTCACAGTTCCATACTGCTGTTTTATCTCGTTAAGATACTGAAAAATTTCCTCCGGCTTCTGCTCACCAGATAACGTCCAGTTACGCACAAAAGTATCCTGTGCCATCAAAGAAGAGATAAAGATAGGACGAATAAGATCTTGCTGAATTTCAGAGTAAATATTGTCACTGGTGAGAGGGAGAGAATCTCGCTGAATTTGATCTTCCAAAGCTTTGTGAGCAACGTGGTAGCTCACAAGGCTGGTAATAATAAAACCAAGCAAAATTAAGATGATAAGTAGCCAGGTAAATTTACTGCGAGTCATTATGCTATCAATCCATAAAAATCCCCGGCACCTCATTGATAACGGGGATAAAAGTCGAATTGCACAATCCTAATATACTAATGATAATTTTCTGTTTAATTACCCATCTCACGTGGCACATGTCACATTTTTATTTTAACATTCCCCATGTCACTCTCCTCATCAGGCATACCTATTGTTGTTCAGCTCAGCGAAACTGTACTTCAACCCTTTGATTTTCGCTCACCTGAAACGGCCCGGCATCAATCACTAATAAGTTATCGTTATAATCCCACTGACTAACCACCTTACCATTAAGCGTCACCTTCTCTATCGCCCGATCTGGCATCAGCCACTCAATATGCAAGCCTCTGGACTCAGGAGCACCAGCATAGTCCCCTGCTGACGATATTAATAGACTAGCAGACGGAGTGTTCACCTTAGTGGTTATGTGTGTTTTGCGTACCGCACCGTTCAGATAGGCGGTCGTCTTACCGTCGTCTTCATACAAGGTAAACTCACTCTGCTTAGCCAAACCAAACACTTTCAGAGCAAGCGTTTCAGGCACTTCACTGCTTAGTGCTTTTTCCTGAGGGTTATAAGGAATAATTGCCCCTTCTCTGGCAAACAGAGGCAATGTGTAGACCTGTTCACCATCCAGTTCCCGCCGTAACGGATAACCGGTGACCACCCTGCCTTTCTCGCCGTTGTAAACCTGATTGGAAGTATAATCAAACCAGGTTCCGGCCGGCAGATAAACATCGGTACTGGTTTGCCACAAATGAGCCACCGCAACCGTCAACAGATCTGACCCAATCATTTTATGATTGGCTCGCACAGCCTGCGTATCTTTCGGATATTCATAACTCAGGCTCGGGAAAACAGGGGCTCCGTTATTGTGGGCAAGATGAGCAAGAGAATACATATACGGGATCAACTGATAACGGCGCTCAAGGTTGTAGCGATTACTGTTAGTTTCACCAATGCGATCCGGTGCAGTTTCCTTGCAGTTACACAAGTTCTCGGTATGCGGGCGAACAGGAACGTCGAGCAGTGAGCTGTAAGCAAACCACTGGGTGTAGGTCTCGTCCAGTGCTTTGGTTTTCTCTTTGCCGATAACACCCAGACCACTACGATGAAAACCACCGATGTCAGAGCCGTAGTAATCCATGCCAGACAGCATCATATTTTCCTGCATCCCGGCATGCACTGCCAGGCTGTCAAGGTTCGAACCAATATCCGCTGACCACATAGAAGCACCGAATTTCTGGATACCCGGCCCGCCGGAACGCGTCATCATAAACGGGCGCTGTTTTGTTCCGTGTGCCTGATAGCCGTTGTAGATACTCTCTATCCAGCGATAGTTGTAGATATTATGGACCTCAGGGTGTGTCTTCTCCTGATAGTAGATGCCCTTACCATTATAGATTTCCGGCTCACCCAGATCGGTCCAGTGCCCCATAACGCCCATATCAATCAACGGCGCACGTTTCCAGTCATGCCAGTATTTAGCGGCTTCAGGATTCGTCCAGTCGATCATGCCACCTTTACCCCACCAGTGGCCGATACCGGTAGAGTCAGTATCAATCGGCTTTCCGGTGTCAGGATCTTTGGCCAGATAACCGGCATCCCCCATCACCTGAAAAGACTTCAGCCCTTCGCTGACATAAGATTCTTCGATAAGCACCATGCCTATCCCCTGCTCTTTCAGACTAGCCACCTTCTTCTCAGGCTGGGGAAAGTTTTTCCGGTCCCAGGTCAGCGAGCCCATCTGACTCATAGGATCAGCACTGCTGACATTACCAAACCATTGCAGGTCCATCACCACGCCATCTACAGGGAAATGGTGCTGTTTCAGGGTATGCAACTTATCATCCAGCTCCTGCCAGTTATCAAAGCCGTATTCCGACAGCCACATACCAAACATCTTCCGTGGCGGTACCAGTGGCTTACCCACCATCCCCATATAAGTGTGTCTTAACTCCGGCAAATCATCAGCAGTAAAAAGGAACAGGCTCCGTTTGCCGTCAGCTGGCTCAATATGCCAGGGCTGCTGCTTAAAATTCCATGTCGCAGACGAGACATTATCCAGATAAAGCGCAAAATCCGGCTTGTCCGGATTCGTCGCATACAAAACCGGAAACTGCGTATTCCCGGTCGCGCCACCATTAAACGCTTCCATCTTATTCCCGGAGTGACGGACTTTGCCATTCCAGCTGCCGTCAATCACACCCGGATTCTGAAACTCCTGCCCCAGCCCGTTTAAACGGTACGACTGTCCGGCTCTCACTGTCAGACCATCACTTTGATCCGGGCAGATCACCGCCAACGGTTCGCTGTGCTGAGTTTTAACATCGACACACAAAGTCCGGCTATCCACGTTGGCTTTCAGATCAGTGGTAGAAAAGGAGCTGCTGCCGATATGCAGATCACCTTGAGAAAGCTGATGCTCTACCGTAATAAATTCTGACGGTTCTGGTAATTGAATATCTCCGGCACTCTGATAAACCAGCTGGATCATATTGTTGCTATAGGCTTTTACCACCAGCTTCTGAGCTTCATCGCGCGATTTTTCCGCCAGTTCAGTAAAATGGGCATCAGTAAAGCGGTGACCTAAAGCCTTCTCCAAAGCAATTCTGAACTCCGCTTCAGAGAAAAATACTTCTTTGTACAAAGGGCGCAACTTCGTTGGCAGTTTCATTTCCGGATAGGCTTTCCCCATCCGGAATACATCGACCGCTCTGAGCTGATATTTTTCTCCGCTGAAAAACTGAAAAGTATCTGTGACCTCTGCGGCAGAGGCCAATGTGCCCGCCATGCACAACAGGGCGAAAAGGTACGGTTTGGTTTTCACTGACATTGTCTTTCTCTTTTAGGCGTCAAGCTGGATCACAAAGGACTCATATGGTTGAAGGCTGAATTCTTGTTCTAGCTGTTCACGTGGCTGGTAATTACTGATCAGGCAGCTTCCTTTAAGACCCGCCAGTGAAGGCGGCAGGGATACCGGACATACTGCATCACCGAAGTTGTTCATCACCAACAGCGTTTCGTTGTTATCTCGGCGCAGATAAGCAAATACTTGCTCATAGTCTTCCAGCAAAGGTTCAAAATCACCGTAGATAATACAAGGATGCTGTTTACGCAACCGGATAAGTTTCTGATAATGGTAAAAAATAGAGTCAGGATCATCCAGAGCAGCAGCCACGTTAATTTCAGCATAGTTCGGATTGACCTCAATCCATGGCTGTCCTTGCGTAAAGCCGCCATGCTTACTGTTTTCCCATTGCATCGGTGTTCTGGCATTATCCCGACTATTTTTATGCAGAGCATGCATCATGGCTTCATGAGAAACTCCGGAGGCTGTACGCTCCCGATAAAGATTCAGGGTTTCAACATCGCGATACTGACCCAATTGCTCAAAAGACACATTAGTCATACCAATTTCTTCACCCTGATAGATATAAGGTGTCCCTTTCAGGCAATGCAGTACGGTCGCCAGCATTTTGGCCGATTCCACCCGATACTCTTTATCATTTCCATACTGAGACACCGCTCGCGGCAAATCATGATTATTCCAGAACAGTGAATTCCAGCCTTCATCCGCCAGTTCCAGTTGCCATTTTGTCAGCACCCGCTTAAAAGCTTTCAGCTCCAGATCGACCGGATTCCATTTGTCCCCGTTCCCCCAGGTCAGAGTAATGTGCTCAAACTGAAATACCATGGATAACTCTTCTCGATCCGGATGGCTGTACAACTTAGCAATTTCCGGGTTAGCCCCCCAGGTTTCCCCTACCGTCATCAGATCTTTTGTACCAAACGTTGCCCGGTTCATCTGCTGTAGCAATGGGTGTAAACGCTCACCATTATCTGTAATACCCTTGTCTATCTCTTTGCCTATCAGTTCGATCACATCCATCCGGAATCCGCCAATACCCTGATCTATCCACCAGTTCATCATCTTATGGACTTCTTCCTGAACCCGCGGGTTTTCCCAGTTCAAATCCGGTTGTTTACGAGTGAAAAGATGAAAATAGTATTGACCCGTTGTTTTATCCCACTCCCACGCAGAGCCACCAAAAATAGAAGGTATATCGCTTGGAGCACTACCGTCCGGATTAGGATCGCGCCAGATATAATAATCCCGGTATGGATTATCCCGGGATTTTTTAGCTTCAGTAAACCAGTGGTGTTCATCCGAGGTATGATTCACTACCAAATCCATCACAATGCGAATGCCACGTTGTCTGGCCTCATCCAGCAGCTCATGCATATCTTCCAGCGTGCCAAATTCTTCTGCGATCGCCTGATAGTCAGAAATATCATAACCGTTATCATCCATAGGTGAACGGTAGACCGGAGACAGCCAGATAACATCCACCCCCAGCTTCTGAAGATAATCCAATTTACTGATAATTCCCGGTATATCGCCGATTCCATCGTTATCAGAATCATAAAAACTGCGCGGATAAACCTGATATACCACGGCATCATGCCACCATTTCTTGTCCATCTTTAAACCTCACTGTATTTATATACTTATTCTGTACCGATTACGGTTTTGACCGAATCGAATTAACCGCTTCGACAAAAGCTTGCTGAGCTCCCTCGACACCCAGAACTTTCGCTTCCTCCAGCAACCCCAGAGCTTTAGGAATATTATTTTCGGTAACCGCTTTTGTAATAGAAGAGCGATAATACGAAACCGTTTCTGGCTGAGTTTCAGTAAGAACAGACTTACTCTCAGGTAAAACCGCCCTTTTTACTTCTTTTTCAGAAGCGGGTCTGACAGGGACAGCCGTATGTTTTACTGACTGAAAAGAAAGTGTTTTAACGTCAACGGATACCTGACCACTCTGAGAATGAACATAATGCAGATCCGTTACCATCGGCATTGCTTCACCCAGTTCTTTTGCCCGAACCTTTGCTGGGTGATCCACGGTGATCTGCCTGCCCAGATACTCTTCTGGCGTGTAAATGACGATATAAGGGGTTTTCCGGGCATCAACTTTAAAATCCGCAGAATACTGAGTCTTAGTAAATGCATCAGATGTCTTAATATCGAATTGTTCCAGTGTGGTGAAATCTACCGGATTAAAATCTGCATCCAGTGAAACCATTTTCGGCGCAAAAACCTTACCATCAATCATAAAGCTGCTGATGCTGACAGTGACGATGGCTGAACGGTCTGCAAACTCAAATGCACTAAAGTAGCTATTGCCGTCCTGAAAGGCAGCAGCATCCGAATCAGCGTTAAGGTGAAAATTAAGCGTTTCATTTGCCGCCAGTTTGATAAATGGCAATTGAGAAAGTTGAGTACAACACACATCAGAATAAGGAATAAGTTCTGGCTCAGCTGCTGGCGTCGCAGGAGGAGTTGAACCACAAGCAGTTAATAGAGAGCCGAGGAGTAAAGTGAGAATGGTTTTATTTGTTTTCATAATTATTTCTCTTTAAAGCAAAAAAGGCAGCCGGAATGGCTGCCTGTTATCTTAGGGAGGTTAGAACCAGATTTCTGCGTGTACGCCAACGATAACTTCTTTGTCATCATCAGAAATACCAATGATCGCAGCACTTTCTTCATCATCAGCCTTAATATAGCTGATGTATGGCTTGATCTGAGGACGACCAAAGAAGTCGGCATTTACCGTCAGAGGCGTCGCAATTTCCAGATTAATATAGCTGCCTTCTACCGCATCACCTGAACGGCTCCAGTCACCTTCATCACCCACTTCTTCATATCCGTAAGAAGCCGTAAATTCCAGACGCAGGTTGTCATTCACTTTATAGGAAGGACGTACTGCAAGCAGATAACGTGTCAGCTCAGTGCCCCACAGTTCATCCAGCGTACCAAGATAAGTCACTTCAGAACCCATCTGCCATTTGTCCGAGATATTCAATACCCCATACGATGTCAGGAAGATAGAGTTTTCACCTTCTGTACCGCCAGACCACTGACCAAAGTTCACACGGTGGGTTGCTGCATCTTCACCATAAGCAATAGCAGACTGAGCCCAGCCATCCAGGCCATAATAGCTTGAGTTCAGTGTAATCGATGCACCGACACCATCATCCGCCGTCGTACCAGATGTATTCGCCTGCTTGATGTATTTCAGGTCAAAATCCAGTCGGCCAATACCAATATCAACGCCGTACAAATAAAGATCATGAGAAGTCAGAGTCGTGCGTTCCGCATTATGAGTTTCATATCCGGCATCAGGATCCGCTTCCATAACAGCAAAACCTGCCGTGTTACCTGAAATCTTAGTCTGGATACCGGCACCCACACCTGAAGACTGTTTCCAGAATTCACCAGAAAGCAGACCTGAAGACCGATTCAGAAAACGCTGTCCCGCCCAGACTGAAGTATCTTCACCCAAATATGGCAATGCACCGATTTCAATAAAGGTTTCTTTGACTTCAAACTGGTTTTCATCGTTCGACTTCTGGCCACCGGAAGAAGAGTAAGCATAAGAGTTACCGTTACCATATTCAGAACGGACGACAAAATCAGACCATACGCCATTGGCATGTTCTGTATGTTTTTTCACGGTAATCTCAACCTGGTTGGTACTTCTGCCTAAAGTACCGGCAGTTTTATAATCAGGTTTACCGTATTCATTGTCTGTGGTTTCACCATCAACCTGACGGACATTCATGGACGCATAACCATGCACTTCCCAGCCATCGGTGATTACATCAGTACCATTGACTTTTTCTGCAGCAAAAGCAGAACCGGTAACAAATGCGGTTGCCACTGCTGCGGCAAGTACGCTAACTTTTTTCATATCGCTAACTCCTGAACGATTCGTTATTTTTAATTGTCCTTTTACATAGGGCCAACTTATCAAGGCAGTAAATAAGTTGCTGTTTGCGAAAGGTTAAGTTGTCTGGGAGTGACCTCCCCCGTTTTGTTTCAACGGTGAAGATATTAAGCGGTTACGAACAGGCTGACGTCCTCCACCCTTGTCTAATTCAGGGGGGAGGAGAAAGGCGGAGAAAATGTTGGCTAACCCCTTTTTGTTGAGTTCATCACTGATCTGAGGCTGATTTTGAGGAGGAGCGGGACTAAATCCGGCAGAAAAATGTTACTGTCATCAAATTTTCATGTTCATTTCTCTGTGTAATATTTTAATTATATTTTTATTCCACGCAGAAAAAGGAGGTTGATCTTTCTACTACTAGAGCTTTTACTTAGAGTTCAGAATATACTAAATTCAAAATGATACCGAACCAGAACATATAAAAATGAATCATTCGTACTCACGCCCTTATCCACTGGGCGCTACGTTAGATAGTAGTGGATGCAATTTTTCGATTTATGCACCTCACCATAATGATATTGTGCTGGTGCTTTTCGGTGAAAACGATGAGTTTACCGTTCACGAACTTGAAGGAAATTATGCCGGAAGCCGTCATACCTATATCGAGGGCGTAGTGGCGGGGCAGAAGTATGGCTACAAGGTAGAAACCCAAAATGGTTCTCTTCTGCTTTCTGATCCTTATGCCCGGGCTTTAGATAAGCCCTTATACTATAAGCCGCCATTCACCCCGGAAAAAGGTTGGGAGATCAGTAAATGTGTGGTAACCGATAACCGGTTTGACTGGCAGGATACCCATCCACCACGCATTCCCCGTGAAGAAACGGTTCTGTTCGAAACCCATGTCAAAGGGTTAACTAAACTGCACCCGGAAGTCACGTCATCGCAGCAGGGACATTATCTGGGGCTGGTCAGTGCCCCTATGCTGGCGTTCTATAAAGCGCAGAATATCAATACCCTGCAATTACTTCCTATCGCTGCATGCATGCATGAAGAACACCTGCTGAAACAGGACAGAGTCAATTACTGGGGATATAACCCGTTTCTGTTTATGGTTCCGGATCCAAGATATGCCAAACGCGATGCAGTTATTGAGCTGAAAACCGCTATCAGAGAGCTACACAGGCATGGCATAGAAGTCATTCTGGATGTGGTTTACAACCACACAGCCGAAGGGGGAACCGGCGGTCCCGTCTTTAACCTGAAAGAGTTGGACTCCAGATACTATATTCGCCATGGAGAGCATTTTGCCAATTTTGCTGGTTGCGGAAATACTCTGGATCTGACCCATCAGGCCACACTTAATCTGGTCATGGACTCTCTGCGTTATTGGGTTCAGGAGTTTCATGTTGACGGATTCCGCTTTGATCTGGCTGCAACTCTGGGACGTAATGGGGATCAGTTTAATTACCACTCCGCTTTCTTTAAATCTGTCGCACAAGATCCTGTGCTCAAAGAAATTAAACTGATAGCCGAACCCTGGGACATTGGACCAAACGGATATCAGGTTGGCGGATTCCCGGATGGCTGGAACGAATGTAACGACAAATTTCGCGATATTACCCGCAGTTTCTGGCGCGGAGACAGCGGTTTTCTGAAAGAGTTTGCCACTCGTTTAATGGGATCCAGGGATCTCTACAGTGCCAGCCGGTGGCCGCAAAAACTGACAGTCAATTACATTACTTATCACGATGGTTTTACGCTTCAGGATCTGGTTTCCTACAAGCACAAACATAATGAAGCTAATGGAGAGAATAACCACGACGGCCATGGTGATAACCGTTCTGACAATTATGGTGAAGAGGGAAAAACCGCCAATATGATGATTATTGCAGTCAGAGAAAAGCAAAAACGTAATTTTATGGCAAGCCTGCTGTTCTCCTTTGGTATTCCTCATATTCTCACCGTTGACACCTTATCGCATACACAAAACGGCAATAATAATGCGTACTGTCAGGATAACGAACTAAGTTGGCTCAATTGGTCAGAATCAGATCTGAAACATGATTTCCAACGTTGGCTAAGCGAAGTCATTGCTGCCCGGAAAATCTATATGACACCATTTATCAGAGCTTTTAGTGGTGAACAGCGCAACCAAAACCGGGTTGGCTGGCGGCGTCCTGATGGCAAGCATATGGAACATGATGACTGGAACCAGCTCAATGCAGTAGCACTGCATCTTGGTATCGACCAAGATGGTGATGAACTGATCTACCTGATCAACCAATCCAGTGCCACTGCACGTTTCAAGCTTCCATCAGACAAAAATCAGCAGTGGATGACCATTTGTGACACAAACCTGCGAGATAACATCAGCGATCAGGTCATTAATGACATGCAACTAGCCCCTGCCTCTATGGCTATCCTGCATGCCTCCACAAAACCACCAGTGGTAGCCTCGGAAGAACAAGAAGAAACCGGCACAAAAGATATTCCCGAAAACAAAAGAAATGAGAAGAAAAAAGGCAAATCCTTTCTGGGTATACTAAGAAATAAATCCCTCACCCAAAGCCCTCAGCACTAGATTTCTGCTGACTCGAACCAACTCTCGCATGCCTTATACCGAAGCAACTTCAGGATTAAGAACCTCGGTATAAGGTACGCGGGACTGGTTGTTTTTGCATAAGCATGTTGTAATGTGTTCTCAAAATCCCGCCTGATATTCTTCTCAGGTTGTTCTTGCTCAACATGAACACGACAGGCTCCGGTACACCATATTTCTTTGTAGTCCGAGTAAATACTGTCACTCACTCCGGGATAACAATAATAGGACGATGTATGTATAAATTGTTTGAAGGTCTGACTCAGGCTTTCCCCCAACAAGACCCCTGTCAGCCTCCGAAAGGATTGCTGGCTTTTTGCCGCCACTACACCCGGGGGTTTGAAAAGCCATTACTGCTTATGGCATTACTCAGCACTATAGTTGCCATCATCGAAGTTTCTCTGTTTGGTTTCATGGGACAACTGGTTGACTGGCTGTCCAGCCATGATCCGGAAACATTTTTGCAGGAAAACAGTACCACACTCTGGGGACTGGGTATTCTGTTGCTGGTGATTATGCCTGCGCTGGTTATCACCTACTCACTGGTTATCCATCAGAGCCTGCTGGGTAACTATCCCATGTCTATCCGCTGGCTTGCACACCGCTACCTGTTGAAACAAAGTCTGTCTTTCTATCAGGATGAGTTTGCCGGACGAATAGCAACCAAAGTCATGCAAACGGCGCTGGCCGTTCGTGAAACGGTAATGAAATTGCTGGATGTATTTGTGTATGTATCCGTCTATTTTACAGCCATTCTGGTAATGTTGGCACAGGCAGACTGGCGTCTGATGATGCCGATGCTGGTCTGGCTGGCAGCTTATATCTGTATCCAGTTCTATTTTGTGCCGAAGCTTAAGGCCGTATCTTCGGAGCAGGCAGATGCCCGTTCCACAATGACCGGACGTATCGTAGATAGCTACACCAATATTGCAACGGTTAAACTGTTCTCCCACAGTAAAAGAGAGACTCAGTATGCGGAAGAAGGTATGGATCAGTTTCTGGATACTGTACACCGGCAAATGCGTCTGGTTACCGGCTTCAATGTTAGTGTTGAGATAGCCAACTATCTGCTTCTGTTCAGTATCATTTCTAGCTCCATCCTGCTCTGGATGCACAGTGCCATTACCGTAGGAGCCATTGCAATAGCCATGAGCCTTGCTTTACGTATTAACGGTATGTCGAAATGGATTATGTGGGAAATTGGCGGACTGTTTGAAAATATGGGTACTGTAATGGACGGGATGTCTACCCTATCCAGACCAATCAGTATTCAGGACAAACCCAAAGCTCAGCCACTGCAAGTTACACAGGGCAGTATTGAATTCGATAACGTCAGCTTCCATTATGGTGATAAAGATAAAGGAATTATCAGCAATCTTAATCTGCATATAAAACCGGGTGAGAAAGTCGGACTGGTCGGCCGCTCCGGGGCAGGAAAATCTACACTGGTAAACCTTTTGCTACGCTTTCATGACGTAGAAGAAGGACAAATCAAAATTGACGGGCAGGCTATCTCTGACGTTACACAAGACTCCCTGCGTAGTAATATCGGAATGGTTACTCAGGATACCTCTCTTCTGCACCGCTCTATCAGAGAAAATATCCTCTATGGAAACCCGGATGCATCTGAAGAAGAACTTCTCAGAGCAACAAAACAGGCTCATGCGCATGAATTTATTGAGTTACTGAATGATCCTTACGGTAATATCGGTTATGACGCCCAGGTTGGGGAGCGGGGAGTCAAACTTTCCGGAGGCCAGCGACAACGCGTCGCCATCTCCCGAGTTCTGCTGAAAGATGCTCCCCTGCTCATTCTGGATGAAGCCACCTCAGCACTGGACTCTGAAGTGGAAGCCGCTATTCAGGAAAGTCTGAATGAACTGATGGAAGGTAAAACCGTCATTGCGATTGCTCATCGTCTATCCACCATTGCTGCTATGGATAAATTGATCGTACTGGATAAAGGGCAGATTGTTGAACAGGGAACCCATCAGGAACTGATCCACGGTAACGGGATCTATGCTCACCTCTGGCAGCACCAGACCGGAGGGTTCATCTGTTGTGATGAAAACTAAGTTTACCTATCCTCCAGAGCGTTAGCTTTACACTGTAAATAGCAAAAAACCCGGCTTAATCAGATTAAGCCGGGTTTCTTTACTGTAAGAACCGGGAAGAGCAGAGACTCAAGCTCCGACCTGCTCAGGTTCGCCCTTTACCATCAGGGCTGTCTCCTTGTTTGTCGGTTTTTTTCCCCGTTCAGAGGACGTCACTGTCTGACAATTACAGTAACGGCAGAAATGTTGCTGTTCCAGTTTATAATGATTTTTTCCGGAAAAGAGACTATTGGTGATCCGAGCCAGTTTCTGAGTCAATGAAACCTGTTCTACCTCAGGACTACGACGCATCACAGACTTATGGGGTGTCACTTTTTTGCATACTTCGCAGTACAGATCTGGCATGAGGGAACTCCTTTATCTCACAACTGGATATATGGGCTCTAAGTAAATGTCGGTTAAGCTCATAAAGAAATAATTGACGCTTCAAATAATAAGAGTAATTCTCAGAAAAAACGTGTTTTTTGTGTAAAAATCCTGCTTCTCCAGCAAATAAAAACCCAAAACGGGATGTAGATCACATCAAAAAACCCTCTATCGTCTATCAAGACCATAGAGGGTTTCATCAATAAAGTTCATTGTTAACTATTTGTTAATCAAGCTCTTTCAGCTTTTTCTGAAAATCAGAAAAATCATCTGCTACCTTATCATCCGGAGCCGGAGTCAATACACTAACAAGCAGAATCGCCAGCGTTGAGAGGATGATCCCGGGTACGATTTCATATACATCGAACCAGCCCCCACTTAATTGTTTCCAGATAACAATAGTTGTCCCCCCAACCAGAATCCCGGCAAGAGCACCGTAACGGTTCATCCTTGACCAGTACAGACTCAATACCATTGCCGGACCAAATGCAGCACCGAACCCTGCCCAGGCATAGGAAACTAAACCAAGTACGGAACTGTCAGGATTCACGGCCAGCAGACAGGCAACAACTGACAGGGCTATAACCCCATAACGTCCTACTTTAACAATATCCTCAGAAGATGCCTCTTTCTTCACCAGTTGCTTATAAAAATCTTCTGCCAGAGCAGATGATGAAACTAATAGCTGGGAATCTGCCGTACTCATAATAGCCGCCAAAATTGCCGCCAGTAAAATACCAGCAATAACTGGGTGAAACACCGCATTAACCAGTAGCATAAATATTTTCTCACCATCAGCAAGCTGAATATGCGGATGGTTTGTCACATATAATAAACCAACCAAACCAACCAAAATGGCTCCAAACATAGAAATTCCCGTCCAGATAACAGCAATCCGACGGGCTGTCGTCAACTCCCGGTTAGTACGAGACGCCTTAAAACGAGCCAGAATATGTGGCTGCCCAAAATACCCCAGCCCCCATGCCAACAAAGAAATGATAGCAATTGCACTTAACGGCTCACCTTTAGAATCGTTCCAAAGCGTCAGCAGCTCCGGATTCACAGCAGATAAATCCGTACTCAGTTGTGTAAAGCCCCCCTGCATAGATGCAATCGGAACAATCAGCAATGCCGCGGCCATCAGCAGCCCCTGAACCAGATCCGTCCAAGATACGGCCAAAAAGCCACCGAACAGGGTATAAGAAACAATACATACTGTACCGATAACCAAAGCAATGCTGTAATCAAGACCAAACACGGTTTCAAACAGCTTTCCTCCGGCAACTAATCCTGAGCTGGTATAAAAAAGGAAGAACAACAGAATAAAAAATGCAGAAATAATCTGAATCATTTTTGAACTGTCATTAAAACGACGCGATAAAAACTCCGGAATGGTCAGGGCATCGGTGGTAATACTATAAGTCCGTAAACGCTTAGCACTAACAAGCCAGTTAGCCCATGTCCCCACCAGCAGTCCCCCTGCCAACCAAAATGATTCAATTCCGGCAGCATAAGCGTAACCGGGTAGTCCCAGCAGCAACCAGCCACTCATATCTGATGCACCGGCAGAAAGTGCAGCAGGCCAAGGGCCTAATGTTCTTCCCCCCAAAAAATAATCACTGGAATTAATGGTACGCTGATACGCCCAGTAACCAATCGCAAGCATAACGGCTAAATAAGCAACAAACGTTGCTGTAATAGCTAAGCTATTCCCTATCATTAAAATATCCTCTTACTTTTATTCTTCTTCTGCTCGTAAACAACGGCAGAATGAGACTGCAGCGAACAGCGCTCCTTTGCTATTCGCCCGGTTTCTTGTCTGTTTCCCAAATCAGTTCTTGTTATTCCGGAAACATGATCAAGGTTGTGTTTGCTATATACCGACCTCATAATCCGGGGTCGTTGATGTCATAGCGTTTTAGAATAACCTGCAAATAAAGAGATGAACGGCACTTCTGTTATCTGCAACCTTTCCTTTTCTTCTGTCTGCATCATACAATCAAAGCATCCGTTCCCGGGTAGCAGGATCTGAATTAAAGGGGGGCATATTCTGAGCACCAGAGAAACATTTGTCAAAAGTAACCTGTGCTTGCCATGTTTACGGAACAATGATCAAGAGCGAATAAGTTACGGCTACTGTCTGTCTGATATCAGAACCCATGAACAGGCCACAAATGGTCAATACACATAAAAACGTACTGACATACATGGAATAAAAACCTACCTGATTGATATCTCTGTGTAAAAAATATTTTTCATAGCTCAATTTGGCGATTAATATCACATTTATCATATTAAAGATGATAAGCTCTATTCGGATGAGGTAACTCACATTACAATGAATAGTAATGTCGCTGGATCTTGGCTATCAAGCAACACTATCTGGCTGTTATTATTTATTATTTTAATTTTTATCTCCTGAAACTGAGTGGCTTGACGCTTCATACCTTTAGTCGATGAAAAGCCCTCCGGTAAAGGATTGATTTTTAATTTCGAAATACAATGCAGGGACTTATGATCAAACGCCGTATCCCAGCGCTTATGCTTGCGCTAACGCCTTTCTGGCTATCGGCATCTATCTCGGCAGAGGAACTACAGCAAGTAGACCCCGTTGTCGCAATTGATGCGAAGATTGACCAGAAGAAGGCAGACATAGACGCCGTAAACGAGGAATATGCTTCTGAGTCGGCGACATTAAAACAACTTCAGCAGAATCAGGATGCATTACAACGAGAAGCAGGTGAACTGGAAGCGAAACGTAATCGCTCAAAGTCCACACTGGATAAACAATACGCTCGTCTGCTTGATGACCCTGAAACGGATCTGAGCAGCTTTCAGAAACAATATCAGGATGCATGGAAAGCGGTGAAAGACAACCAGTCAGACACACTGACCAATCGCCAGAACATCACAGAAAGCGAAATGCGTCTTTCACAGATCAAACAGAAGAAAGCCCGTTTCGTTAACGAATTTGAAAACCTGAAAGAGTCGCGAATAGATGCTCGTGTTAAGCGTATCAGCGCAGAACTAAGAGAGAGTGATGTACTGGAAACCAGCTACACGACCACCTGTTCAACAACCATGACATTGGGTGAATGCGTTAGTCAGGGTAAATATCTGACCAAACAGAAAGCGGTGAAAACATTCAAAGATAAACTTCTTTCCAGCTTGACTGAATCAACTCTCGCCAGACAAAACCTTGAAGGTGTTCAATTGAACATCCATGTTCAGGAAAGCCAGATTATCAAAAGTGGTTTTTCCGGAGATAACACATATTCGACCCAGATGCAGGCACAGTTACAGGCTAAACCCGAATTGGCTGCAGCCTGTAGCCTGCTGAATGTTGAGTCTCGCTATTGTCTTAAAGGTCAGGTACAGTCAAGAAAAGATAAAGACAAACAGTGGGCTAATGTCACTGTTCGTTCCGATCAGTACAATGATGCTGTGACTATCGATGGCGTAAAATACGGCAGTACCCCGGTTGAAATCGTTCTGCCCACAGGGCGACATCAGGTAACCGTATCAAAAGATGGTTACGAAACATACAATCGCGTGATTTCGATCAACAGTAATGATACTGTTTGGGTAAAACTTATGCCGAACAAAGAAGGCTGACTTTGATTTAGTTGCCAAAAATCATAAACTTGATCTTAAAACGCCATTTTGTCTATTTATCTTTTGACGATATTCTGACAAAGTGGCGTTTTCGTATAGAATAAACAATTGCCCGATTAATCAATAAAGTAGTATTACGACGATGCGACAAGGACTACCTGCACTACTGATAGCACTAGCACCATGCTTTGCTCTGGCTCCTTCGATGGCGGCCGATGATACACCTGTAGAAAATGCACCCGTAGAAATGGTACAAAGCATCGACGATGCTCTCTTTACCAAACGTACGGAGATGGAAGCCGCTTCTAAAGAAGTAGCCGATAAAAAAGATTCCATCCGCCTGGCTCAGGAAAATCAGTCTCGTCTGGAAAAGGTTGCAGAACAGCTGGATCAGAAACTGAACCAAACCCGAAAAACACTGGATCGCGATTATAAACGTGTTCTAGATGAACCGGATTTTGATATTCGCCCGAGCCAGGGAGCTTATCAAAGTGCCTGGGCGGAGGTAAAACAGAATCAGCAAGAACGGCTGGAAGCTGAACACAGCATTCAGGAAATGTATGCTGAACTGAGTCAACGGGAAGCAAAACTAAAACATATAAATACTGAGCAAGAACAGCTAGAACAACGAAAACTTCGAGCACGGGCAGAAAGGATCCGTGCAGAACTAAACCAGCAAAAACAGATTTCCGTCAGCTTCACCAACACGTGTAAACCGACCATGACACTGGGTCAATGCCGGGAACAAACAAAAAGTCTGGCAACACAAAAAGCGGTTGGGCAATTTCAGGATGTGCTGATCGCCGAGACAACTGAGTCTGCTGTCGCTAAAGCACACCTTGGAACCACATCACTAAATATTCATGTTCTGGGAAATAAGACTTCCGTTTCCAAATTCTATGATCAGAACAAGCATCAAACTGTAATGGAAGTTACCCTTGAAGCCCGTCCGGCTAAAAATACCCCTTGTAAACTATTAGATATTGACTCTCAGTACTGTTTTGCCGAGGGTAAAAATCCGGCTGAAGATAGCCAGAAAAAAGAAATTCCATGGGTAACGTTAACCATTCACTCGAATCAATATCAGGATCGAGTATCCATTGATGGAGTCAGCTACGGTAATACCCCAGTCGATATTATGCTCCCGGTTGGAGCACATATGATCACTGTAGAAAAAGAAGGATACCGTTCATTCCATCAGGAGCTGAAAATTACGGGTGACCATACGTTGAGAGCCGTACTGAGGGAAGAAGAAAACCTCCCGCATTCAGGACGAGTCTTTGCCGACGCACTGCAAAGTAACGTTAAAGCACCGGAAATGGTAGTGATTGGTTCCGGTCAATACCTGATCGGTGAACATGCTGCAAAACAGGTCAATATGGCTAAAGCTTATGCCTTGTCAGCAACACCCATTACCGTGTCTCAATTTGAAATTTTTGTAAGCAGTACTGGATATCAAACCGATGCTGAACTGCAGAAACTCTGCACTACCGTCAATAACTCACAGGTAATTCCAGTTCCGGACAGCTACTGGCGTAATCCAGGCTTTAAGCAAACCGTTGATTCACCTGCTGTTTGTCTGAGCCATAATGATGCTAAGGCATATACCCGGTGGCTGTCGAAGGAAACAGGTTTTGCCTATCGTCTTCCGACAGAGGATGAATGGGAAATCGCAGCCAGAGCAGGAACTCAAACTACCTACTGGTGGGGAGATAATTTTGGTACCGGCAATGCGAATACTGGCTGGGGCGGAACAAAGTGGTCGAATAACAGTACATCCCCAGTAAAAAGTTTTCCGCCCAACAGCTTTGGTTTATACGATGTAGCAGGAAACGTATGGGAATGGACTAGTGACACTCGCGGTGTGACCAAAGGTGGCTCCTGGAGCTTTTCACCCAATCAGGCATCCTCAGCAAGCCGATTATTTCAGGACCCTAATACAGCTTCTAATTATGTTGGTTTCCGGATATTAAGAGAGCTTTAAATACAAGACTCATTGGCTTTATGAAAAGGCCTTCTGTATGACAGAAGGCCTTTTCTTTATAACAGGTCTATATCGAAACAAAACCGTTATGCTGTGTAACAGATGCCGCACTCAACGCTGCATCAACCAATCCTGCTCAAGGCTCTTACGCTTAAAACAAATAAAGATAAAAAGCCTGACACAGGCAAACCACTAAGGAGCCAGCCGCTCAATACTCCACTGCTCATCATCACGGGTAAACAAAAAGCGATCGTGCAAACGATGTTCCCCCCCCTGCCAGAATTCGATGGTTTCAGGACGAATACGAAATCCTCCCCAAAATGACGGGACAGGGATCTCACCTTTTGCAAATTTATTCTTTAATTCCAAAAACTTGCCTTCAAGAACACCACGAGCTGAGATACGGCTGCTCTGTTTACTTGCCCAAGCAGCCAACTGGCTCTCTTTAGGCCGGGATGAAAAATACTTCATATTTTCCAGTGCCGTCAGCTTTTCAGCCGTTCCTGTTATATGCACCTGTCTTTCTAACGGATGCCAGGGGAAGTGAAGACTCACTTTACTATTTTCGCCTATTTCCTCAGCTTTACGACTACCAAGGTTGGTATAAAATACAAACCCTCTCTCGTCCACATGCTTTAACAATACGATACGCTGAGATGGCTGCCCTTCCCGGCTTACTGTTGCGACCGTCATCGCAGTAGGATCAGCCAGTTTTGCATCAATTGCCTGTTGCAACCAAAGGTTAAACTGCTCAATGGGATCAGACTTAAGATCTTGTCTGCGTAAGCCACCCTTCGTATATTCCCTGCGTATATCAGACAGTTCCATTTCTACTCCTCAGAATTTTTTCCCGATTTTGCGCTGTCATACGACGTAACACAAGCACAATTAAACAATAACTCCGGGAACTGTTTTTCGCAATCTTAGCTATCTGTGCATAGACTTATACTAATAGCCCTGCATAACCGCACGGTCGTCAGACGGGAAATGCTCATGAGCCGCCAACAATATAAAAAGCTCAGCAAAACAGAACTCGATTACATAGACGACAAAACTGCCGCCTTACTGATGAATACACCAACCAGTGCAAGAATTCTGCTCTGGGTTATCGTCTGCTTTGTCATCGCGGCAATCGGTTGGGCATCCCAGGCTAAAATAGATAAGGTCACCGTCGGAATAGGTAAAGTTATTCCCTCTTCCCAGCTTCAGGTGGTACAAAACCTAGAAGGCGGACTGGTAAAGCAAATTCTGGTTCGGGAAGGAGAACAGGTAAAAGAAAACCAGCCACTGATCTTAATCGATGATACCCGTTTCCGTTCTGATTTTAGGGAAAGAGAGCAACAGGTCGCCAACCTGACCGCCCATGTTTTACAATTGTCAGCATCTATAGCCAGTGTTGAAATAAAAGAAAATGTTGATACGGAGAACTGGGAAAACAGCATAAAGCTAAATTTCCGTAAACTGGAATTTCCTTCCTCTTTGCTACAAACACAATCCTCACTAGTTCAGAGACAAACTGCCGAATATCGTCAGGATCTGGAAAACCTGCAGAACCAACTATCCCTTCTCAGTCAGCAGGTCAAACAGAAACAACAGGATCTTATCGAAGTAAAGGCCAGAGTTGCTAATCTCAAAATTGGTTATGATTTTGCAGCAAAAGAGCTGGAAATCACAGAACCACTGGCCAAAGAAGGTATTGTACCTAAAATCGAATTGCTGAAACTTCAACGTCAATTAAATGATACCCATCGGGAACTTACCTCTGCCCGGTTAAAAATCCCTGTCATCAATGCCGCAATACGTGAAGCTATGTTCAACCGGATCAATGCTGCTCTGAAGTTTCGTTCCGAGCAACAGGAAAAACTGAATCAGGATCAGGACAGGTTGTCTGCACTGACCGAGTCCGCAGTCGGACTACAAGACAGAGTAAACCGGACAACCGTTATTTCACCAGTCACCGGTACCATAAAAAAACTCTATACAAATACCGTTGGTGGCGTCATCCAGCCAGGTATGGATCTGGTTGAGATTGTTCCGACAGAAGATACTCTGCTAATAGAAGCTAAAATTGCTCCGCAGGACATCGCCTTTCTGCGCCCGGGTCTTCCGGCTATCGTCAAGTTCAGTGCCTATGATTTTACTCGCTACGGTGGGCTGGAAGGAATGCTGGAACATATCAGTGCTGATACGATTCAGGATGAAGAAGGAAACAGCTTTTATCTGGTTCGGATCCGAACTGATGACCATCAGTTTGGCAGCCGTGGTGAATTGCCTATCATTCCCGGAATGACCACCTCTGTTGATATCATCACAGGAAAACGAACTGTACTAGACTATATATTAAAGCCTATTATAACAGCACGATACACAGCATTAAGAGAATAAGGATGAATGTAATATGCCCCAAACCTGCTTCGTCGCCATTAATTAATCACCTTTTGCAGATGTTAGACAATTTTATCAGGGTATCTGTTTTATGATAAACAAAGGGATACTCCTTGTGTGTCTGCTGGTATTGTCTATGGCTTCAGTTGCACTTAATTCTCAGGAACAGCGCTGGATAGATGCTGTTCAGGCTGCATATGGAGGTAATTCCGGACAACGGGTACAAACCTGGCGGGAAATGATCGACGGGCTGACAGCTACCTCTGAAATAGACAAGCTGACAGAAGTAAACCGCTTCTTCAACGGAATGAACTTCGTAAATGATATCTATCTGTGGGGAAAGAAGGATTACTGGGCAACTCCTTTGGAATTTCTTGGCGCCTATGGCGGTGATTGTGAAGATTTCACCATATCTAAATATTTTTCCCTGCTAGAGCTGGGTGTCTCAGATCAAAAACTCCGGCTGGCATACGTTAAGGCAATAAAACTGAATGAGTTCCATATGGTTTTAACCTATTACGCCAAACCCAGCTCAGTACCATTAGTTCTGGATAACATCAATCCAGTGATCCTTCCGGCCAGCCAGCGGCCGGATCTGCTGCCAATTTATAGTTTTAACGGCCAAAACCTATGGCTGATGAAAGAGAAAACCGGCGGTAAGCTCGCGGGTAAATCTTCCCGTTTAAGCTTATGGAACGAATTGCGGTCACGTAAAGATGCACTGACCCTGAATATACCAGTGGTCAATCTCGACGAATATTTTGAGAAGACAAAATGACATTATATAACAAACTTGTAGCGGGAATGTTAACCGTGTTCTTGCTTCTTATTGGATCTGTACTAACCAATGAGTTCACCACGACCCTTAACTTTCTCGAGCAGCAACAGCGTTCAGAAATGAATAATACCATCAATACCGTTGGACTGGCTCTCGCTCCTTATCTGGAAAAACATGACTATGTTGCTGCGGAATCGGTAATCAATGCTCTGTTTGACGGTAGTTCCTACTCCGTCGTCAAACTCAATTTTCTTGATAATGACAAAGAAATTGTCCGCACCTATAAGGTTGTTGCCCATAGTGTTCCGCAATGGTTTATCGACCTTAATTTTCTGACTAAACAACACGATCAGCGCATCATTACCAGTGGCTGGCTACAACTGGCCGAAATAGAAATCGTCAGCCACCCCGGTGATGCCTATGAACAGCTTTGGGATGCGCTTATCAATCTTATCATCGCATTTGCACTGGCTATTCTGGCAGGCCTTCTGTTGATTGCCCTGATGCTGAAACGTTCTCTGCGGCCATTGAGCCTTATCATCAGAAAGATGAAAGATATTGCTGAAAATAAATTTGGAGAACCGCTGACACAACCCAATACTAAGGATCTCATTCCAGTTGTCGACGGGATCAATGCTATGTCCCGCCAAATTGAGAAAAATTTCCAGACACAGGCTCAAGAAGCACAAAAACTGCGGGAACGCGCCTATATGGATCCCGTATCCCAGTTAGGTAACCGCTCTTTCTTTTTAAGTCAGTTGAATCAATGGCTGAATGAATCTGCTGTCGGTGGTGTCGCCCTGCTGCAAGCAAAATTCATTAAAGATGCCTACGATACACACGGCTACGAAAACGGTGATCGTCTAGTACAGGAACTGGCAAATCAACTCAAGGCCTCCGACAGCTCACATGAAGCGACCATTGCCCGCATCAGCACAGAAGAATTTGGTTTTATTTTCCCCAATATCAGCGAAGAAGATCTGAGAGTCGTTGCAGAAGATATTGTTTGCCAAACCAAAACTATCTGCACCAATCCTGCTGGTATATTACCGGATGAAAGCATCCTCGGGGTAGTATATAACACCGGCCCTAAAGGCTGTGGAGAGATTCTTTCTCTGATGGATAACGCAGTTTCTCTGGCTCACTCTTCTCCGGAAAATCACTTCGGAATCATCACCGAGCAGGACAGCCGGACAACACTGGGAAAACAGCAATGGAGAGCACTGGTGGAAGAAGCGATGCATAGCCATACCATTCACTTCAAATTCCAGTCAGCTAATGATGTACATGGTGCAATATTCCATAAAGAAGTCTTCTCAGCCATAGAGATGGATGGTGAACGCTATACTGCGAACCAGTATCTGTTTGCACTGGAACAACTCAATGCCGGATATATTTTCGACCAATACGTCATCTCAAACATGATAGACAAACTGGAACAAGGCATCATTGAAGATGTTCTGGCCATCAACCTGACTGTCAGTAGTGTATCCGCTCCAAGCTTTATCCGCTGGCTAACCAAAGAGCTCAGCAAGCATAAAACAGTAAGCAACAAATTGCATTTTGAAATCCCAGAGCTGTGTTTTATCCATCACCAGCATCATACGGCACTATTGTGTAATGCCATTACGGCCAGTGGAGCAAAATTTGGGGTAGACAACTACGGCAGACATTTCCATTCCCTTGATTATGTAAATGAATTCAGACCGCATTACGTTAAATTAGATTATCTCTACACCCATCAGATTGAAGATGAAAAACAGCGCTATACCTTAACGTCAATTTCCCGAACAGCACATAATCTGGGTATAACAACCATTGCTTCACGAGTAGAAACTCAGGCACAGCTGGACTTTTTATCAGAGCACTTTATTGAAGTTTTCCAAGGGTTTATCGTTGATAAACAATAAAGATTAAGAACATAACAGGAAAAAGGTTGCAGACATATGCTCGATCCCTTGCTCACATCTCTGGTTTATATCAGTCGTTATTACGGACTGGCGAATTCACCGGAAGCACTGGTCAACGGGTTGCCCCTGGCCGACGGGCGTCTGACACCTTTTCTGTTTCCGCGTTCAGCAGAGCGAGCCGGTTTGATTGCGACAGAAAATCGTTCACCATTAACTAAAATTTCCACGTTAATTCTTCCCGCTGTTTTATTATTAAAAGGCGGTGATTCCTGTGTTCTTCTCAGTATTGATGAAAGTAAGCAGGAAACAGAAGTGGTTACGGTTGATTCTCATCTGACCCCGATATCTCTACCGCTCAAAGAACTGGAAAACCAGTATATCGGCCGGTATTTTCTGGTAAAAAAACAGTTCCGCTATGATGAGCGCTCTCCTGAAATACTAAAAACCCACCACAAACATTGGTTCTGGGGAACGATACTGGACTCACACCGTATTTATCGGGATGTGCTAATCGCTTCACTGCTGATCAATCTGTTTGCTATTTCAGCTCCGCTATTTACCCGAATTGTCTATGATAAAGTAGTTCCTAACCTGGCTTTTGAATCTCTCTGGGTACTGGCATCCGGTGTGTTTGTAATCTTTATTTTCGATTTTATTCTGAAATCACTGAGAAGTTATTTTATTGATATAGCAGGAAAAAAATCTGACATCATCATTTCATCACGACTATTCAGTAAAATAATGGGAATAAGGATGGAAAGTCGTCCCCCTTCTGTCGGAGCCTTTGCCCGCCACTTACAAGAATTTGAATCTATTCGGGAGTTTTTCACTTCTGCAACCATTTCAGCACTTATAGACTTGCCTTTTGCAGTAATGTTTCTCATCATCATCTGGCTGTTAACCGGTGATATGGTATTTATCCCTCTGGCAGGTTCTTTGGTATTAATTGTACATGCATTATTTATTCAGGAACCATTGAAACAGAGTATTGAGGAAGGCTCTAGACTGGCTTCACAAAAGTACGCCAACCTGATCGAAAGTCTGGCTGGGCTGGAGTCCGTGAAACTGTTCGGAGCCGCTTCCCGGTTTCAGTTCCGCTGGGAAGAAGCTGTTGCCCATATGGCAGACTGGAATATCAAAAGCCATAAAATCAGCAATACTATTCAGGCAATGGCCAGCTTCGTTCAGCAGTCCTGCAGTGTCGGAATGATTATACTCGGAGTCTATCTAATCGCAGACGGCCAACTTACAATGGGGGGACTGATCGCAGCAACTATGCTCAGTAGCCGGGCAATAGCCCCTCTGGTTCAGCTTTCATTACTGTCCGTCCGCTATAATCAGGCAAAATCCTCTATGACGATTATCGGACAACTCATGGCAATGCCGGATGAGCAAGAGGAAGGAAAGCGCTATATTCACAGACCAATCATCCACGGAAAAATAGAGCTGGATAAAGTCACATTCCACTACCCGGGTTCATCTTCCGCTTCTATCCGGGATTTGAGTCTGAAAATTAATCCAGGAGAAAAAGTAGCTATCATAGGTCGCGTCGGGTCAGGGAAAACAACATTAGAACGACTGATTATGGGTCTTTACCAACCCAAAGAAGGGTATATACGTATTGATGATACCGACATTAATCAGCTACATCATATTGATGTCCGTAGAAATATTGGCTGTGTCCCTCAAGAGAGCATTCTTTTTTTTGGTTCAATTCGTGAAAATATTATGCTGGGCAAGCCCTTAGCTGACGATAGAGCTGTCATGGATGCAGCCAGCAGGGCTGGCGTAACATCGTTCACCCAGCAAGATCCCGCCGGGCTGGAAAGACAGGTCGGGGAAGGCGGAATGCTGCTTTCCGGGGGACAACGTCAATCTGTTGCTATTGCACGGGCAATGCTGGGCAGACCTCCGGTACTCTTAATGGATGAGCCAACCAGTGCAATGGATAACCGAACTGAACTGCATATTAAACACCAGCTGAAACAGATGAGAAAGCACGAAACCCTTATTCTGATCACTCATAAAATGTCTATGATCGATGTTGTTGACAGGTTGATCCTGCTGGAAAAAGGCACAATCATTGCTGACGGCTCAAAAGAACAGGTGCTGGAATCATTGAAAAATGGCACAGTAAACATTATGGGCTAGTATTTTTTGCCACCGGAAATAATCGCTATGAGTGAAAAAGAGATTAAGAAAATTATTACGGATTTTACTTCAATAGAACAAGCGTTGGAGTATTTCGAGATAGACTATGACAGTCGCTTCATTGAGGACTACCGTATGCCGTTGATAAAACGCTTTAACGGCTACCTACTACTTGAAAAACCGGATAACTGGTTTTCCGCTCGCCGGGCCTTAAAAAATGCATATTGCAAAGTACAGCGTAGTCGCTTAGATCCTCATTCACGCTCAGCCTGCAGGGGATGTACTTCATGCCAACGTCGGTAAAAGGTAAAACACCTGTTATTCTGTATAGGGTTAACCGTCTATAAAAGAGCCTCTAGGCGTCTTCACTATCGGCTTCCACACCTTCAACCATAGAACGACACTTAATCCGGTACTGATCAAAACTAAATGTACATGCTGCATGTTCCCGTTTAGTTATTACTATTTCATCGCCAAACTGAACAGTAACCCGGGTATAGACTTTACTCCGCGCCTGAACCAGATTTTCCTTGAGCAGGTATTCGAGTTCATGTTCTGCCCGTTCCATTTTAGCCTTTGCCAGTTCCATAATCTGGGCACTATCAAGCTTCAGCTTCTCTATATGATCGATTTCGTCTTGGGTACGCTCAGCCTTAGGCTTTTTCTTCAGATTAATCTCAGCACGAACAACTTTCATTGTTTCATCCTGAGCCGTTTTGTAATTGTCCCGAAGCGTATTTAATTGTTCACGATATTTATCATAACGGGAAAATGCCTGCACATAAGTTGCCGTATCCCCTTCAACACCCAAATTAACACAAACAACCTTACCTGCCACAATAGCTCGACCACCACTCAGGGTTCCCTGCTTATCTGCTGAATCACATACTGTCAGATCCCCGCCACACTTAATTTCATTGCTCAGGCTATGGATTTCCATTTCAATATCTTTAGCAGCCTGAAGCACAGTGTACTGAGCATACTTAGTTCTGATACTGCCGTTTGTCTTCACCAGACAGGCCCTCTCCTGATCATCATCAACAGCATGGCCAATAATACCTTGTCCGACAACAATGTCTTCCTGAGCCTGAACATCAGCAGATTCGATAAAGCCTCCAATAGTAATCGAACCAGTTGCTCTGACGATCATTCCTGGCTCAACATTACCGGAAATAACGACACTACCTTTAAACTTAACGTGACCGGTTGTTGCATCAACCTTGGTCAAACACAGTGCGGGGTCAACGTCAACACTGTTATTTTTAATGATTGGCATCCCCGGTTGCTCAGCAATCAATAGATTGGGATCATTACTGTCAATAGCAGAACCCTTACCGGCTTTTAATACCGTATCATGCCCGGGTTTAGGTGCGATCATATGGCCTAAAACGGTGAACCCCGGTGTACCTTTTGTTGCGGGAATTCGTTTCATTAACGGCTCATTGGCTTCGACTGTAATCGTTTCACCCAAATTACGCATATCCACTTTACCAGTCTTACTGTTAGTTGTCTGTGGTGCTAAAACCTGCTTATTCACATCCGGGATCTGCGGAATAAACTGGGCATCTTTTCCCGGTACCGGATAGATACCCAGAGCAACCGGTTGGGTAAACTTCTCACCGGGAGCCAGTTCCTTACTCACAGCAAGCACTTTCTTCAGTGCCAATTTATTAATACCTTTGAGGACTTTTGCTTCGGCCAAAGCCTGTAGTACTTCGGGGCCATTAATCCCACGTCCGCCATACGCCCCAGTTATATCCATACTGGCGAGCATATCGTGATCTGACAGAATAACCTGAACCTGAGCATTCAACTGAGAAGCAACAACCATTCCTTCATAAGCCGCAGCACTCCCTTCCTTAGCCGCATTAACAAAACTTGTTACAGCCTCATCATCAAGGAAAAAGCTGCTCACCCCCAGTACGCCAAGCTGTCGGCTAAGTCCGTCACTAGTTAGATGCTGACTAACTTCTTCACCAGCCTGAACCTGTGCAATAACACGTTTACCATCATCTGAAAGACGAACCAGTTCCTTCCACATACCGACCCCTACTGAATGCAACCCGAACTTAAGTCTATCTAATTTCGTATAAAATAGCTCACCAGATAGCGAGTTATCCAACCCTCATCACTTTTCAATTTACAGTGTAAAATTGAGCATCGATTTACACTGTAAATTCCAATAACTGCTGAATTTCTTTTCTCAGTTGCTGCTCCGACTGTTTTCGCCCCGTAAGCAGACATAATGCACTGACCTCTTTCCAGCTCCGGGATTGCAACAATTTAGTGACTGTAACCTGAACATCATCTAGATTGATGTTCTTTTTATTAATAAGCAAACTCAATGCCAATTTTCGTGCATAGGGTAAGACACTTTCATACAAACATGTCCCCTGACAGTATCGGTACAGTAAAGTTCTCTCTCGGCTTTTCAAAGAAAATGAATAAGGTGAGGATACAGATAACAGAGAAAGCACTAAAACAGGATCCAGATCAGAAAATATATCCGGCAATAGAGGAAAAAAACGGTCTGCAAATTCTGAATAGCATTCAGTAACCCAATGTTGTGACTGACAGCTGTCAATCATTAATAAGGAATGTGTTCCGCTGGCATGATCCCGGGAAGCTCCTAAACGCAGAGGTACAAAAGAATTTTCAGACCAGAATCGCAACAACTCAGGTGTGACACCAAAACTAGTGGCCATATAGTCAAAACGGACATCCTTCTGCTGCCGAAGCTGCTCAATCATCCAGCTACCGATACCTCTTTGCTGTAATTCTGGATGTACTGCAATACGCATAATACGCAGACCAGACTGCAACACACCTTCCTGATAACCTAACTGACAGGCAATCGTACCTGCAATCAATTGACCTTTAGGCCGTCGCTCACCATGCATAATCTGTTTTGCAAGACCAGCATCCAATCCCCCCTCTTCCGTCACCAAAATACAGCCGGTGATCTGTTTCTTATCGCTCTGGGCAAGAAAAAGATGCATGGAAGGGTCCGTCAATATATGCAGTAAATCATTAGGTGAGGTCTGATAATGAGCCTGAACAAGCAAAGCAAAACAATCTCTCAGTTGTGCCGGCAGCAGTTGCTCGGATATCTCTAAACGACGAAATGTCAGATCAGATATACTGACATCGGTTAAACAATCCTCCATTTCAGCATCCAGTATAAATGCCTCAAACATCCAGTCTTCCAGAGGATCATCTTTCTGCCAGCGAATAGGTTGTGTGAGATGAACTGCATTCCAGCCCGGCCGGTTGATATCCAGCCAGCGGGTAAACTTCAAAGTAAATCCTCTTCCACATCCTTCATAACCATGCACTGTAGTAGAAAAAACTACCCGGTGGTAATGACGACTTAAAGCCTGTAGCAAAGGAACCGGTATTGATGATGCTTCATCAACCAGTAACAAATCACATTCAGTTCTGTCCTTCAATAGCTCATCAGGAGGGATAAACCGCAAACTGGAGTGACAAGTTTGCAGTTTATTTTGTGAATCATTCTGCAGGTTAGTAAGCCCACTCCGGGCATGTTTAAACAGAGAATCAACCGATTTTCTGGCTGGAGCTGTAATAATAATATGCATATTTTTGCTGTTCATCAGCTCTGCTGAAGCTAGCCCCAGAGCACTACTTTTCCCTCGCCCCCGGTCTGCTGTGATAACAAGAGGGCGTTTACGATGTCCGGAGACCACGTGTCGAATAGCATCAATGGCTCTCTTCTGATCTGCATAACTATCTCCAGCAGTTATCACTGTTGAAACTGAAGGTAATTCAGGAAGTTTTCCGCCTTCAGTCAGTAGAAAAGCAGATCGGTTCAATCTGTATGTCTCGAAAGATCTATTTATCCAATGGCTAAAATAACTTTTTTTGTCCATAAATAATAAAAACAATAGACCACCACCAACCAGAGCTCCTGTAGCTGCTGTCAAACTATTCGCATCCAGTCCTTCTGCGTCATCGTAGATCAGGCAATCCAGTTCCATTCCCAGAAACCGGCTTCCAAAGTGGCAAGGCTGAGTATTGATACCCTGCAGCGGTAACCCTCCCAGTTTAAGTACCCGGGTATATTTTTCCTGCTGGATAAACTGCATCAGTACATCAGACTGCCACTGCCAGGTTCCATCAAGTTGTATAACAAAACGATAATTCTGCTGCCGGGCATAAGCAGATAAACGAGTTAAAAACTGGAGTGGGGCATTCATAGCTGATCGGAATTCACTGGATTGAAAGTGAGGAAATGGTATCACAGCCAGCATAGCAGACAGATACAAAAAAGCCGCAAATTGCGGCTCTTTCGATAGTAAATCAATATTTCATGGCGTATTTTATTAAAATCATCCCAACCTAGATGTCAGAAAAGAAAGAATTTCCTGCATCGTACCGTCATCCACTTTCTTCAGGCTGATGGCTAGATTTGCCCCTTTACGGGTATATGTAGCACGACCTTTAACCAACTCATGTTTCTCAATCTGATTAACTTTAGGCGGTGTTAGCTCATGAATCCAGCTTTCCAGTTGCTCCGAAACATCTTTAGTCAAACGAGCCACACCCTGCGCACTACTGCGTTGCCAGACAAATCCGTCACCTTCTCTGCACTTACGGATCACGGCTAACTGGTGTTCGGGAGACAGTTCACTAAAATGCTTATGCAGTTTAACGATAGTTGGGCGCCCCAAATCACTGACATTAGGATAAGCCTGTAACAATTCTAATGGCAATGCAGCCGCTTTCAGTGCTCCACTCACTAACGCTTCGCTACACTGAAACATCTGTGCCAGCGCTTTTTGATCCGCTGCCTCACCAGCGTCCAGTTTAGCCTGCATTTCTTTACCTCGTTCATACAAAGAGAGTGGCTTATGCGCGTTAGCAACATCAGAAAGGAACTTTGCATGTTCAGAATTAATATTCTCGGCAACATACACTAAAAAATCTTGCTGGGACAGAATGCAGGATTTACGCCTGCGGCTGCCATCTAAAACTTCAATCCTGCCATCAACCATCTTTCTCCCAACGGCGGGATATTGCTGACCACGTTCTTTAAGCGTAACCAGAATATCCGACAGAGCATGCTCTGTAAGAAAAGACTGTTCACGGGCATTTTCAGCAAATACACACGTTTGGGTTTCTACATCATGAGCAGGGATCTTAACCAGCTCAAACTCAACCACGTCTTTTCCGGCCACAGCCAGTTCGATAATTTGGGCCCGAGCCTTGGCGGCTGACTGAGCCTCCATCGGGGTCGTTGCACGACGTTTGTCCGCCTTTCCAAATAATTTTGCATTCAATTCAGAGGTTTTTAGTGCCATCTGCTATTACTCCTGATTCAGTGATGGCCAGTGACTGTGCAGTACACGTTCCAGTTCAAGTGCGCTCTTCTGTACGGCATCCTGAGCCGTTGCCAGAGTCTTTTTACCCCCTTCAAAATCACTTACAGTCAGGTCAAAAACCGTGCTGTATGTATCCGCACAGGTTTCAAATGCACGGCTTCTTGGAATGGTCGCCATCATGACCTGATCATTCAGCAGATAATTCATTTCGGTCAGAACAGAGAGCTGCTTTTTATTATCATCTTCAAACATAGTCGGCATCAGGCGAACAAACTCCAGCCCTTTCCAGTGTGGAGGAAACATCTCATACACTGTTGGTAAATGCTGAAAAAAGTTAACCGTAGAAGCCCAGTCCAGACGTTTAGCAGCACACGGAATAATCAAAGCGTTTGAGGCATACATTGCATTCCAGACTAGAGGATCAACATGCGGACCGGTATCGATCATAATGATATCAAAGTCATCAGCAATCTGATCTATCAGCTTCTCTTTTAGCAAACAGACAATATCCAGCGACTGATGCCTGGAAAGATGCTGCCAGGCCTCAGCATTAAACATGGCATCTTCAGGAAATGCCGAAATCGTTTTCAGGTTAGGATACTGAGTCGGAAGCAATACATTTTTATGTAAAAATTCACGGTCAACCTGAGTACCTTCAGGTACGTTATCCAACATAATATCTACTGCAGAATAAATATTATCATGATCTTCAATACTGATTTGAGGATTGAGGAATAATCGCAATGATCCCTGAGGATCAAGGTCAATCAGGCAAATTCGATAGCGTTTATCCAAGTTAAGAGCCAGACATGCCGCCAGGTGAACCGCTGACATAGATTTTCCGGTACCACCTTTTTGGTTTTGTACATTGATGATCCAAGGTTTATGCGGAGCTGCTTTTTTACGCTCATAGAAACTGGGAACGCCAGCTGCACTCATCAGCATGTGAGCTTCAGACAAGGAAATAGAATAGTGATTAGCATTATTCTTTGTAAACTGATGACCCTGATTTTCCAACTTAGCGATCGCATCATCCAGTTTTCTTCGAGTCAGTCCAGAGCGAGTTTCCATCAATGCCTTAGACATCGGAGGAAAATGATCATCACTACGTTCTTCCAGAACAATCTCTATACGATCAGCCTGAACTTGCTTTGTCTGTTCAGCAAGCTGGTAGAGGTTATCTATCGTTTGCTCTCGTTTCATTATTAATTTCCATATAAGGATTAGGTCTAAAACCGATTGTACAGCAAATTATTATAGTTTCAATAAAAAGCTGAACATGCATTATTGAGTAATTAAACAGCATAGAATACATCTAACTTGTTATTGCTGAAAAAGTGACATTGAGCACATAAATTATTTCATTAAAATTTATAACTATTAACCGGTAGATCAGGTTATTATTAAAATATTACAGTGTCACTTATTTACACTGTAAACTATTATCAGACAGGGAAGTCCGGAACGATTATGAATACAGGACAAATTACGGTGGTTGTTATTCCAATAAAAATAGAGCGTTTACCCTCAGCTAAATAAAAGAAATCGCTGATACGCATAAAAATCTATCCTTATTTTCACATCAATCAAGCGATAAAAGATCACAAAAAAATACGGCACAGCAGAAAACCGATTTTTTATCATACATAACTAAAAAAAGGCTATCGCTAATTAAAATAACCGGAAACATGATCAAGAAGTTCACTTGATCATGTTTCCGAGAATAAACCAAACAGAGGAAGCATGATCAAGGGCATTTACAGAGTAAACAAAAACAACAGATCCGGATCTTATTTCCGGATCAATGATCAAGGTAAAGTATTTCCCGGAAGCATGGAAATAAAACACTAACTTACGGCCAATGCCAGATATAATGGGGTATACAGGAGTTCTCCTGAGCATAACTCTATGATTCAGGTAAGCAACAAGGCAAAAAAACATATACAGTATCCCTTGATCATAGTTACGGAAAATCCGACAACTCAGCAGACATCCCTGATAAAAAGGCGGCAAAATAAAACTGGTGACAAAAGCATCAGGAAAAGCGAAGAAGACAAAAATAACTCTTCTTGATCATTGTTCCGCTGGCAAAAAAACATCATTTACAGTCCAATCATCCAAAAATTCAGCGATGGCCTGTGGATAAGCTGTTAAGCCACCATGATCATCACTCCATCAGAACATTGATCATTTCTCCGGATCTACCATGATCATCGATTCCAGTTATATTGATCATGCTTGCAGAATGTTATTGATCATCGTTCTGAACTATCCTTGATCATGTTTCTGAAGAGGTTATTTTTTTTCTTATTAAAAACAATCAGATACGAGAAAAAGACCACTCAGATCAATAGATCATATAATCAATAAAGATCAAAATAATCAAAAAGATCAGTTAAAGAAAAAATAATTTTTTTCTCTTTATTTATGATCTTTTTTTCTTTAATCTTTTGGAACGATAGCAATATTACGGCTAATGAGAAATGGATCACAAGATGAAGGCAGACGATAAGATACTCATCAAAGCACCACGCAGTCATAAAGATGGGCATTTGTTTGAAGTATCAGACAATATTATTGACTGGATAGAACAGTATCAACATTTCAAAGGTGTGACCAAAAGTATTATTGAACTGCTGAATTTGATCTCGTTACAAGGGCTGAACAGTACTGATGGTTATGTCTCAACCACACAACTAGTTGAGGCAACTGATCGAAGGTTAACACGTGCCGCTATTCAGCAACGTCTAAGAGCTGCTGTCAACATAGGTTTGTTCACTCAAACTCCTGTCAGATTTGAAGAAGGTTTAGCCGGTAAAACCATGTTGCACCGTTTTGTTAATCCGAGCCAGCTTGTATCTATGTTGGGAGTAACCAGCCTGATGACAGAGTCAACGAAACAGACGGAAAAACAGAAACGCTCAAAAGCATTGGCCCAAACTCAGGTAAATCGTCGTTTGCTGAATGAATATGGGTTAAATACACCACCGGTGATGAAAGATGAAAAAGATCAGTTCGTAGTATCACCAACGAATTGGGCTGGGATCATCGATCAGGCTCTGGCGCCGCCAAGAACCCGGAAGAGTTATCAAAAAAGCATGGTTTCCATATCAGGATCCCGTGCCATCATTGAGACCCGATCATCAAAAAACATCATGACAGTCGACGATCTTATGACGTTGTTTGCGCTCTTTACACTGACAGTACAATATCATGATCATCAACAGGAAAGTTATCAGCTTAATGCCAGTCAGGTTCCGAATAAAACGCCTCTGTATATAACAGATATTCTCTCCATGAGAGGGAAAAAAGATAGCGGACCTGCCAGAGATGCTATCAGGGACAGTATTGATCGTATTGAATTTACTGATTTTCAGTTACATGAGCTGGCCGGGCGCTGGATGAGCGAGAATATGCCAGAAGGCTTTAAGAGTGATCGTTTCCGTTTTTTGGCTCGTACGATCACTGCTTCTGAAGAAGCGCCTTCGGAGAATGCAGCCGGAGAGATCCGGATCAAACCTAATCTGTACATTTTGGTCTGGGAGCCTTCTTTCTACGAAGAATTACTGACCCGGGACTATTTCTTTCTGTTTCCTCCTGAAATTCTGAAACAACATACGCTGGTCTTTCAATTGTATTCGTTTTTCCGTAGTCGCATGTCCCGGCGTTTTACTGATAGCATGCTTCTGAGTGAATTGAATCAAAAGTTAGCCAGAAATATTGAATGGCGGCGTTTTTCTTCTGAATTGATCCGTGAACTGAAAAAGTTATCAGAAGGGAAAGGTGGAGACGATCTTTTTGCGGTGAATTTGTGGGGATATCATCTGACGTTGAGTCAGACCGAAGCAAAAGGTAAGGTTTGTGATTATCAGGTCGATATTCGTTGTGATGTAGAAGAAGTGCTGCGTTTTTCCCGGGCCAGAACGACTAATGCCGGTAAACGTAATATGGCACCAACTCTGCCTAACCCTTTACGTAATGAAATGATCTCTAAGAAAAAGCTGGAAGAGTTTGCTGAAATTATCGATGGTGAATTTGAGCCGATCCAGCGAAATGCGGTATCTTCTGGCGGAAGATTAGGGCGCCGGGTTAAGCAGAGAAAGCATCTGGTCGAGATCAATGCGGATGAACTGACGATCACGTTATCTAAATATACTTCACCAGAAGCTCTGGAACGCAGTATAACGGCTCTTTCGGCCATGACTGGCCATCCCCCAGCCTTAATCAGAGATGAGTGTCAGGAGCTGATTGAGAAGCTGGATTGGCTAAGAGTCGGGGGAGATATCATGCCTCATTCCACGTTGAGTAAAACGATAGAATTATTTAATAGCCAGTCGGAATCTAAACATCTGTCGATAGAACGACTGATATCTGGGCTGGCAGTAAGAAGAAAAGTATGTAAGCAGATATTTGAAGGTCACATGAGTGAAGATGTTTTTTTGACACTCGATGAGGTTGCTGTCGGTAATTGAATCTGAGCGGATATTTTTTCCGGACACAAAAATGACAGTACCTTGACATTGGATGTTCAGAGAAATTTATACTGAATCCCGAATAGACAACCTTTAGGCCTTCTGTTTATCGGAAGAGCTTGTTTATAACATCCATTCATAATGGTTTAGCGGGTCAGTAAGTACTCGCTATTTTTTTACCTGTCGTTTCGGTATGATGCAACGATGATCAGGGTAAATCAGTCTTTACGCCTTGATTCTGCTTGCAGAATTTCGTCTTTTTACTTTGAATTATGTGATAACGGTAACTTGTTATATGTATGGCAGCGCATCGCCCCAGTGTTCAGATTTTCTGCGGGATGAACCAGTAAAGATAATGCAGAATTAGCCGATGTACAAAAGCTTAATAACAGATTGAACAGTTAAGTGTCGGAAGTTATGCCTGCTTCACATTCTGGATCAGTTTTGCTTAACAAGAATATACCCCTTTGCTAAATAGTCAGTGTCCCTGACGTGGTTTTGTTCGGAGGTGTATATGTCGATTAATTCCTTAAACCATGAAGAAATGTCAGATAGAGCATCAACCTGGGATCCTAAAGAAGAGGAATCCAGGCTGTCTCCCAGACAGGTGAAATCTGCACAGGCACGACGTCGTATTGAGATGATGAAAGATCTGCGTGAAAGCGGGTTAACCATGGAAGAAGCAGAGGAAATGGGGCTGCTGGACTGAGTTTGACGTTTGCCTGACAGAGTGTAACTTAAGTTTTTAATAGATGGGCGACATTATGTCGCCCTTATTTTGTTTCTGTAATCTACTTTATGCTATATTTCTGCACCACGTAAGGCGACTGACTGGAACGGGAACTGTGTCAATTAATTTATCTTTACTGCCTCCGGATGAGAAAAATCAAATAGAGCTTGATAAGCAGGCTTCGTTTTTGGTGTGGAGATTGAAACAGGCAAAAACAGGGTCGGATGCTATTGCTGCTAAGTTGAGGACGATCCGTAGTGAACAGGAACAGGCTTGGTTTACACAGTCGGTGGAAAAATACAAAAAAGTAATGGGTGTTGCTTAGTACGATTGTATAAAATACCCCTTTTCTTTGCATTGAAACAACATTGAATTAGAGAGAACTCCCGATGGGAAGAAGTTTTGAAGTGCGCAAAGCCTCTATGGCAAAAACACAAGGCGCAAAAATTAAGGTTTATTCTAAATACGGTAAAGAAATTTACGTTTGTGCTAAAAACGGTGGGGCTGATCCTGATACCAATTTATCACTTAAGCATTTGATTACAAAGGCAAAAAAAGACCAGGTTCCTGGCCATGTTATTGATAAAGCTTTGGATAAAGCGGCAGGTGGCGGTGGTGAAGATTTTCAGCCCGCACGCTATGAAGGCTTTGGCCCGGGTGGTTGCAGTGTGATTGTCGACTGCCTGACTGATAACGGTAACCGTACGTTTCAGGATGTTCGTCAGTGCTTTGTTAAAAATGGCGCTAAAATCGGTAGCCCGGGTGCAGTGTCTCACATGTTTGACCACCAGGCTGTATTTCAGTTTAAGGGCGATGATGAAGAGTCTGTTCTGGAAATGCTGATGATGGAAGATGTAGATGTGGCTGACATCGAGTGTGAAGATGGTGTTATTACAGTATTCACTCCTAATACAGAATTCTTCAAAGCAAAAACAGCACTGAGCGGGCAATTGTCTGATGTAACACTGGATGTAGAAGAAATTACGTTTGTTCCACAGAACTATACTCCGATTAGTGGGGAAGATGTCGAGCAATTCCAGAAGTTTCTGGATATGTTGGATGACTGCGATGATGTACAGCAGGTATATCATAACGCAGAGCTTGATTAAGCCACTGCATTCAGCAATATAATAATAAAACAGCCGGGGTATCCCGGCTGTTTTATTTACACTGTAAATTGGTTCCTCAGACAGTAAATCTGTCCACTAGCTCTGCCAGATCTCTGGCTTTAAAACTCAGCAGTTCACCACCTTCCCGATTTTGTCCGGCAATGATAGCTGTCTGATTACTCTGTTCTGAAATAAATTCAACCCGTTTGGAAATATCATTACCGACCTGACTCTGTTCTTCGGTTGCTGTTGCAATCAGATCGTTCATATCCATAATAACGTTAATTGAGTTTTGGATTTTATTCAGGGCTTCTCTGGCTGCACTGGCCTTATCGACAGTATCCGTGCTACGGTTCAGCCCCACTTCCATTGTTTTTACGGCAGCATCAGAAGCTGACTTGAGCTGTTCAATAACCTGATGGATTTCCTGTGTGCTTTCCTGAGTCCGGCTGGCCAGCTTGCGTACTTCATCCGCAACGACGGCGAAGCCTCGGCCCTGTTCTCCTGCACGGGCAGCTTCTATCGCAGCGTTCAGTGCCAGCAGGTTAGTCTGCTCAGCAATGTCCTGAATGACCAGCAGCGATGATGAGATATTCTGTACATTGCCTTCCAGCTCAGAAACAACTTCATTCGCTTTAGCCACATCGCCTGCTAGAGCCTGTACTGATTCTGCCGCCGACATAAAGATTTCTGTGGCTTCTGCTGTAGTGTCTTCTGCTTCTTTAGCTGCCTGAGCCGCCTGACTGGCATTACTGGATATTTCGCCAGCAGTCGATGTCAGTTCCGTCATCGCTGCAGCAACCTGCTCAGTTTCCTGCCGTTCGGATTCTATCAGTTCGTTAACCTGAGATGCCCGTCCGGCCATATTCTGTGTTTCCTGAGAGACTTCGTTACTGACTTCGGAAACGTTTTTAATAATAGACTGCAGTGAAGTAACAAATGCATTGAAATTATTACTCAGGACAGAAAATTCAGGAATATTGAAACTTTCCATCCGGGCTGTCAGATCAGCATCTCCGCTGGCAAACTGGGCAATAGAGCGGTCAAACGTTTTCAATGGACGGATAATGCTCTGGTTGATCGCTATAGCAAACAGTCCTGCAAGTACAATGATGACAAAAGAGATAATCGCGATGGATTTCACACTGTCTATGGATTGCTGGTCAGCAATAACCTCCATTTTTTCAACAACCTTCTCTACATTATCGATGTAAAACCCGGTACCAATAACGAGATCCCACTGAGGATAGTAGATAGAATAACTAAGTTTCGGTGAAGATTCTGTTTCTCCCGGTTTAGGGAAAAAATAGGTAGTAAATCCGCCGCCTTGCTTAGCCTGTTTGATGATTTCCTGAACCAGATAAAGCTTAGTTGTATCCTGAAGGTTCCAGAATGTATCACCAATGCCTTTGTCACTTGTTCCAAGAAGGAGTCTGACCCCCTTAGAATCGTAACCGAACAGGTAGCCTTCCGTGCCGAATTTTATCTGTTTCAACTGGTTGATGGCATCTTCCCGGGATGCATTAGTGTTTTTTAACTGGGTAATGGATGAGTCGGCGATTTCCAGATAAGCCTTAAGTTCATCCTGTTTTGTTTTCATGATGGTATCTTTTGTGGATACCACGTGTGTGGCATTCATCTCTTTCAACTCTGAATAGGTAAAGAACATCATGCCGACAGAGATAATCAGGATAGGTACGATAGCCAGAATATAGAGCCTGGTTTTAATAGTGAAGTTCATAGTTACGTCCTAGTTATGCTTCCAGTAAGGGGTGTTGCTTTAATGTTTTTTTTGTGAATACGTATAATTATTATCCGCTATATATGTTAAAAAGCGAGAATAATTATAGAGGTTAATGCCGAAATTGTGGGGTCAGTGATATTTTCTGTTGAGGTTAATGTTGCGTTTAAGTGGTGAAGCTTTAAAACTCCGCCATACTTATACTGAGGTTACTTCGTATAATATGTGTGGCACGGAGAGGTTCGTATTATGAAAAATGAATTGGATCCTGAAAGATTGCTAAAAGCGTACGAAACGGTTATGGATAAAGGGACACCAACGGAATTTGGTAAAATTTATGAAGGTGTAGAAGCTTTTTCTGATTATGATGGTTATAACGTGTATATGCGTGGTAATGGAGTAGAACTAAGGGTGGGATTCCATAATACTTATCATCTGGAATATGATCAGGAACATCTGCGGGACAGTTTTCTGAAAAAAGTAGCCATGTTATCTAAATAGCCATAGTGCCTGTATCTGTCACAGGCCGCTTTTGCTTGGCCTGTGACCCGTTTTTCAGAATAGGGTAGTATTCAGTATCAGGTGGACAACAATGCTCAGGCTGTAACCGAGAATAATTACCGGAGACCATCTCAGGTGACTAAAGAAGGTATATTTTCCGTGGGCAGCACCCATCAGGGCAACCCCGGCCGCTGAGCCAATGGACAGTAGGCTGCCCCCTACACCTGCGGTTAATGTGACTAAAAGCCAGTTTCCTGCAGACATATCCGGTTGCATAGAGAGTACGGCAAACATCACAGGGATGTTATCTACAATGGCAGAGAGCGCTCCGATGGCGATGTTTGCCCATATAGGGTTCCATTGGGTATAGATTACCCCTGATACTAGATCCAGATATCCGAGCAGGCTCAGTCCACCAACACACATAACCACGCCATAAAAGAACAGCAGGGTGTCCCATTCTGCATGTGATACCCGTTTAAATACATCAAACGGAATGATAGAACCCAGGCGTTTTAATGCGGCTTCATCGTGAGTTGCAACTGCTCTGGCGCGTTTTTTTGCAAGAGATGCGGGCAGTGTTTTCCGCAGGAAATAGCCAAAAAACTGCAAGTAGGCCAGACCCATCATCATGCCGATAACCGGCGGAAAATGAAAGAGACCATGAAAGCTGACTGCGGTGGCTATCGTTAACAGAAACAGAAGGATGATGCGTCGTCCTCCTCGTTTTAGCTCGACATATTCCTGCAGTGACTCCGGCTGAATACCCGGGACAAATACGGACATAATGACGGCAGGAACCATATAGTTAACCAGTGCCGGAATAAACAGATTACCGAACTCAGAAAATGAAAGCATCCCTGCCTGCCAGACCATAAGAGTCGTAATATCACCAAAGGGGCTGAATGCACCACCAGCATTGGCAGCAATGACAATATTAATGCAGGACAGGTTAATAAATTTAGTCTGGTTTCCCCCGACTTTCATTACGACAGTGCACATCAGCAGTGCTGTTGTCAGGTTATCAGCGATAGGAGATATCAAAAAAGACAGGATCCCTGTCATCCAGAACAGCGACTTAAAGGTAAATCCTTTACCAACCATCCAGGCGCGTAGGCAGTCGAACAGACGTCGCTCCTCCATCGCACTGATATAGGTCATCGCAACAAGCAGGAACAACAGTAATTCAGCATACTCCAAGAGGTTGTGTTCGATGGCCTGTCGGGCTACCTCAGTCTGCCCCTGCTGATGATAAACATAGCCGATAATAATCCAGATAAGCCCGGCTGCGAGCAGTACAGGCTTCGATTTTCGTAGTTGTAGATATTCTTCTGCCATGACAAGGCTATAAGCGATCACGAAGACAGCCAGAGCAGTATAGCCGATAGCTGAATGGGTTAATCCTTCTATCATTGTTATTCTCGTCTCCAACAGTGTATTCTAAAGCTTCTTACGTGAAAGTAAGAAAATCTCAGCTACCATTAATAATGGTATGAATTCTTAGATTTTTCTCTATTGTAAGCGTGTTTCTGGTATCAGGATAGATAAATGAAAGCTGTTGCAGGTATGCGATTAATGGTTTTTCTCGGGCTTGTATTTATGACAGCTTGTGCAGTATTGATCGTAGAACACCTTCATATACAGCAGCAGGAACTGGAGAAAGAGCATCTTCGGCTGGTGGCTCAGGAGGAACTAACGGTTCTTCGTTCTGAACTGGAATCGGCTATCTATTCTGATATATTTTTTGCTAATAGTCTGACGACGCTGATTTCTGTGCGGCCGGAATCCGGTAACGAACTATGGAATCAGGTTGCAACAGAGTTATTCCGTCATTCCTCATATTTAAGAAATGTCGCCATAGCCCCCGAAGATATTATCCGGTTTGTTTACCCGCTAGAGGGAAATGAACGAGCACTGGGAACGGATTTTCGTACTGTACCTGAACAGTGGAGGACGGTACAGAAATCACGGGAAATGCAATCTCTGTTTATGGCCGGTCCGGTTCATTTGGTTCAGGGAGGAATGGGGCTGATTGTTCGTAGTCCAGTTTTTACAGATCCTCCGGCCAATACGGAGTATTGGGGCAGCTGTAGTGCTGTGATTGATGTTGATCTCCTGTTTGAAAAAGTAGGAGTAAAAACGTTGGAAAAAAAATATGCTTTTGCTGTTCGGGGTGTGGATGGTATGGGTATCGAAGGTGCTATTTTTTATGGTGATAAACAGGTATTTGAAGACATATTTGTCACGGAAACGGTAACTTTTCCTTCCGGATCCTGGTTTATGGCGGTTGCGCAGGGAGAGCTTTTTAGTCAGTTACCGTGGAGGCAACGATATGCTGTTCGTTTACTGGGTTATCCGGTGTTGTTTATCCTGCTGATCGCCTTTATTACTATTTATTATTTTTACCATCAGGCTCACCGGAATTCGTTGGAAGATGAGTTAACCCATTTACCCAACCGTCGTTATCTTATGTATACCCTTGAACAGCAGGTGGATAATGTTTTTAAAAAAGGTCAGGGGTTTACTCTGCTGAATCTGGATCTGGATGGATTTAAAGCGATCAATGATACCTATGGACATGCAGCAGGAGACAAGGTTCTGATCGAGGTGGCCAGACGTATCCGTCTGGCTCTGAGAGGTTCGGATATTATTGCCAGAGTGGGGGGGGATGAGTTTTTGGCTATCCTGACCCGAGTTCAGGATGAAGAGGATATTCAGCGTATTCTCAGTCACCTTAAGCAGATCCTGACAGATTCGCCGGTCAATTTTGATGGTATGAGTATTCCTGTTCGTGTAAGTATTGGTTATGCCGTGTATAACCAGTACGGTATGGATATTGACGCCCTGATGAGTGCTGCCGACAGGAGCATGTACCGGGCGAAGGGAAAGAAAAGTTCTTCTGTTTAAACGGGTATGTTATTTAATGAAAAGTTATTCTGCCCCAGATCTTGCCTGGTATCTTTATCTGGCTATACCGGCATCACCCGGTTCCGACCGAGTGTTTTGGCCTGATAGAGTTGCTGATCGGCATTGTCGATCAAATTGATCGGCTGCTCTCCTTCTTTCAGTTCTGCGACTCCGAATGATGCCGTGATATTTTCTACCTGTTCTCCGGTTCGTTTATCTTTGACGGATATTTTCTCAATGGTACGGCGAACTGAATCGGCAAACTGACGAGCTATGCGCAGGGATTTGTTTGGTATCAGCATGGCAAATTCTTCGCCACCATAGCGGTAGGCTGTAATACCGTCACGGCAACTGAGTTGCAGGCGTTTGGCTATGGCCTGAATGACCATATCACCGAAAATATGGCCGAAATGGTCATTCAGATTCTTAAAACGATCAATATCGATAAAGATCAGGCACAGAGGTTGTGATGATTCGGCCTGACACATTGCTGCTAAATCCCTGTCGAAAGCTCCCCGGTTAAGCAGGCTGGAGAGGCTGTCATACAACGCATCTTTCTGGACTTTTTCCAGTTGCTGTTTCAGCTCTGTAATTTCCTGGCTGGCACTTTGTAATTGTTGGCTAAAGAACAGGGTGGAGGATTTGATATCATGCGATTCTGATACAAAATTATGCAGTAACCCCATGACTTCTTCGAAAGAAACACTGTCCCGGTTTATCTGTTCCAGATTTCCGAAATGTTTGTCTATCATGTGCTGAAAGTCCTGAGTATTGGCCAGAGTATCTTTCATTGACATAAAGATTTCATTGACCAAAATTTCCAGATTAGAACGTAGTTCCTGCACATCGGTTTCGTTTTTACCGGCAATGTAATGTCTATAGAGATGTTCACTGCAGCTTGGCGGGCACAGACCATATTCAGCCACAATCTTATCCATCTCTATGTTGAGTTCAGGCTGTGCTTCATCAACGTAGGTATACCATAAGGCATAGTTCGTCGGTGTGGTTGGAACCTGATTTTTTATCATCAGTGGCACAGCCTTACGCAGGTTTTCGGTGGATTTCTGGAATTCATCTTTCTTCATGCTGCAGTCAAACCAGTTGGTTTTATCCATTTATATTCGTATACAATTTAATAACAATAGTAGTGAATTTCTTTATGTCTTGCCTGAAAACAAGCAAATAAACTGCAAATTTTACCAGTATTTTTAATAATAATATCAATACATATGGCTTTTATATGAGAATAAAATTCATTACCTGTCGAAAAAAACGATATTTTCCGTCATACTGATATTTAGTAAAGTTAAAAATATATAAAGGAGTATTCATGAAACGAAAAGCTCGACTGACACAGGTTGTAGAAGTTATTGATCTTTCTCCCCATTTACGCAGAATTGTTGTGGGTGGGGAAGGACTGGCTGGTTTTCCTGTTGGTCAGGAAGGCGCATATGTCAAAGTGATCGTACCTAAAGATGGCGAACGAATGCCTTGTCTGGATCTGACCAATGTTGCGGAAAGACCGACTATGCGTTCTTATACAATCCGTTCATTTGATGCTGAGCATAAGAGACTGGTAATGGATTTTGTGGTGAATCGTCATCAGGGGCCAGCAACCGACTGGGCTATTAATGCCAGAATCGGTGATTATGTGGGTATTGCCGGTCCCGGCCCGGTTAAGCTAACGAATTTTTCTGAGTCCAGTTATTTGCTGATTGGTGATATTACGTCGGTTAATGCGATTAATGGTTATGTGCCCAGAATTAATGCGGATGCCTGTGTGCAGGTGGTGATTGTGGTTCCGACCCGTGAGGATGCTATTTCGCTGGATATTGATGATATGCATACGGTTCATTGGCTGGTGGAAGATGAAATGGATATCTCTCTGGTACAGATGGTTCGTAATTTTTCTGCGGATATCCCACCAGAAACGGAGGTGTTTTTGGGGTTGGAGGCGAAGAATATCCGGGCCTTACGCCCGTTTCTGCAAGATGAACTAGGGATCTGCCGTAGCCGCATTCATGCCGTTGGCTATTGGAAATGTGGTGTGAATGCCGATACATTCAGTCTGGAGAAAAAGGCTCGACCATTATAAGGATAAGGCTTTATATCGCTCAGAACGTTATTGTACGGCACTCAGATTATTCACAACATACCTGATTCCGGCCATTGGCTTTCGCCCGGTATAGCGCTTTGTCTGCCCGGTAGAAGGTGCGTTGAGTATTTTCCCCGTCCCGATGCAGGGTCACACCGATACTGACTGTCAGGCCTCGTTCACCGAGGATATCGTGCCAGCCGAATTGAAAGATCCGCTCTCTGAGCTGTTCGGCCAGCATTTCTGCCCGCTCCAAAGTGGCATTTTCCAGAATGATCAGGAACTCTTCACCGCCAAAACGGACACAGGAGGAGCCTTTAAATTTAAAGTGATTTTTCAACTCCTGAGAAACATTAACGATCACTTTGTCACCGACCAGATGACTGAGTTCATCATTGATTGATTTAAAATGATCAATATCGATGACGAGAAAGGCAAATGGGGTTTCATGCAGGAGCAGATCTTTCAGCTTAACATCCATCCAGCGACGGTTATGCAGTTGGGTCAGAGGATCGGTAAATACATCCTGCTGCAGTTTAGCCACTGCATCTTTCTGATGCTCAGTCGTTTCTTTTAGCTCCCGGTTTTCCTGCTCTGACATAATCAGCTTCAGTTGAAGTTCAAAACGGGCTAGGCGGCGTAGCTGGTAAGCACCGAGTTCACTGATTGGAATGCTTTTAATTAGATCCGTTTCAATCCTAAAGCCCTTTTTTTCATACTCCAGAGCCTGAATAAAGTTTTTCTGCTGTCTGAATATGTAGCTCAGAGTATCGTAGAGTTTGCGCAATAGGAGCGGGGAGGCATTTTTCTGTATTCGTTTTGTTGTACTAGTCAACAGCATAGTGGCCAGATCTATTTTGCCAATTTTGCTCAGGTTGAGTACCTGTTCCAGACGGAGCATATTGGATAGCCATGATATATGACTGCGGTTAACGGCATGATGGGCACCTGACAACGTTTTTAGTGCTTCATGATATTGTCTCTTTCTTCTCTGAATTTTGGCGCTATACAGAATGACTTGTCCGGTTAAGACCTTGTCGCTGACCAGAATACTGAGCTCATCACACTCTTTCAGTAATTCACTGGCTGCTGAAATTCTGTTGAGAGATATCAGACAGGCAACCGTATGCAGTTTATATCTGAGCCGCAACGTCCGGCTGCCTAGTGCGTGATCGATACCATCTATTTTTTGGTAGTACCGAAGAGCCTTGGCGTGGTCTCCATATGCTTCGCACAGATTCCCCATGCCTAAGACAGCTTGTGCATAATCATCAATAGAACTGTATTTGACTGCCAGTGTGGAAATTTCCACATATTCTTTTAATGCTTCTGTATAGTGACCGTGCTCGGCCAGTCTTTCACTCAGACTGGTTTTTATCGTAATAATTTCTTCAGCATCTTCCGGGAGAACAAGCAGAGCCAGTGCACTTTTTAATTCTTCGATACTTAACTGAAACTGGTTAAGCTGGTTGCGGTATTCGGCACTGATCAAATGGCAGTGAGCTTTTTCTGTTAAAGACGTAGCAATATGCTGACGCACATGATCCCAGAATATGAGAGCTTCTTCCCCGGAAACAGAAGCCGGATCCAATCCTGCATCCGCAACTTTATTCAGTAATATATCCATCGTCTTCTTCCAACTGATCCAGCGTAAACGGGAAAGCCAGAATATCGTGCTGGCTTATAGAGGGGAGAGAGCCTGTTAGTTCACGTCGCTCCCATGGGTAGTTGTTAACCATTTGCTGCAGGAAACAGAATAGCTTATCGGCTTTTTCTCCTTTTTCAGCCAGCAACATACCGACTTTATCTTCACTGAGCCGGGCTATCAGATCATGGCGATTGCAGAGGCATTGTGCCAGTTCAATGCAGATCTCCAGATAATCTGCAATATCATGCGAGATAATAATGACAGCATGGTTGGAGGCTTTCAGTTCACTTTTGAACAGTACCATCTGTTCCCACCAGTAAGTTTCTGAAACCAGATTAGAGAAGCCTCTTTCGTTATGGTTAAATTCAATCTGCCCGCGGATACGGTTAATCAACTTTCTTGCCCGTTGATCGAGCTGTCGCTTTGAACTGTGGGCTTTGTCCATGCTCAGACGGTTTGTTTGTTCTTTGAGCATTTTTACCGAGTGTTTACGGTATTTTCGGAATGCCGTCAGTGCTCCTTCATGGTTGCCCTGTTTTTCTGCCACGATAGATTGCTGAAAACTGATCTGGGAAAGCAGTTCACCGTTGTCAAATTTTCGGGCAGAGTTCTCTGCTGCAGAGAGGTTTTTTTCCGCATTATCCAGATTACCACGGATAAGTTCCAGACGAGCACGGCTGATAAAAGAGTGGGTTTTCATCCAGGAAATATTTTCTTTTACAGCCAGCTGATAGGCATTCAGGCTGGCTTTTTCAGCATCTTCCAGACGTTCCAGCCCCAGTAAAGCCAGTGCCCGGAAATCCCACATTTCTGCTTTCCAGGTATTGTTCGGGTAATGTTTTAAAACTTCCTCAGCACTATCCAGTACAGAAAGCATTTCCGTATAGTCGTTAAGCAGGTAATAGTCCCATGCCAATTGAATCCGGGCCTTACCTTCAAGACAGTTGATCCGGGCATTATTGGCAACGTTTACAGCCAGAATATGTGTTGACATTGCCAGCTTGTATTCATGGGTAATACGCCAGACATTACCCAAACCGATCAGACATTCTATTTCAACATCGGTTTCCCCGACCAGAGCCGCCTGTTCCAGGGCATTGATCCAATACTGTTGAGCAGAGAGATACTTTTCCTGTCCCCAATAGTGGAGTGCATGTATGTGCAGAATTTCAGGAAGAAACTGATCCGTATCCAGCAGATTAAGCCGGTTGTATACATCTTTTATGGCCTTAAGGCCATCACGGTAGTTTTCCTGCTCCCAATAGCTGCGGGAAATGATGATCCCTGCCAGAATACCGCCTTCCTGATACAGCATCTGGTCGGCTCGTGTCTGACATTGCTGTGCCTGAAATAAGGTCGCTGTTGTCTCTTTCTCGATAAGAGAAGAGAGCCGGTCTAATTCATTATCCAGTTGTAGGTGAACTGTATCCAAGATCGTACCTGTTATGTTGTCGGAACGGTAGATGTTCCTACTCTCTGCCATGCTGATTGGTATGGAACACTATACCGGGTAAAGTATGTGGCAGGAAAATTTTTGCCGCAACGTTAACGGAAATTGGTTTTCTAAGCCGCATTATTTCCATACTTTTTATGAAAAGCATAAATTATGCCATAGACAAAGTACCTTCTTTATGGCTAAGAATACGGTAATTTTTTTCTTTAGTACCTGACTTGTCAATAATTTGACTTTTATTTGTATTTAAGAATTAATGACATTTTTGTACAAAAATATTATTTGTACATATGTGTGTGTTGCGCTACTTTTATACAAAAGATATTTTTGTATAGGTGCTTTATGTGTTCTTCAAAGATTCTGGTTGGTGTTAGTGCTTGTGTTGTCGGTGAGAGGGTTCGTTTTGACTCTGGACATAAGAGAGATCAATTCGTGGCAGATGAATTGTCCAATTATTTCTTATTTATGCCTTTATGTCCGGAAATTGGCATTGGTTTACCAGTTCCCCGCCCAGCAATACGGTTGGTCTCTGATAAAGAGAGAGTTGCATTGGTTGAAAATAAAAATCAAACGAAAGATTACACGATGGCTATGCAGAAGTATGCCAAGCAAAAGATCAATACATTGAGGCGGGATGATCTTTGCGGATACATAGTTTGTGCTAAATCACCCACCTGTGGGATGGAAAAGGTAAAAGTCTATAAAAATGATTATGCGGATAAAAAAGGTATTGGAGTGTTTACACGGGAGTTGATGGAAAACATGCCCTGGTTGCCGGTAGAAGAGGCCGGTAGGTTGAACGATCCTCATCTGAGAGAAAATTTTATCAGTCGGGTGTATTGCCTCCGGGACTTTTATGATTCCATTGGAAATGATTCTGATGTGAGGACGTGTCAATCCGGAAAGATAATTGCGTTTCATTCCCGATATAAACTGACTTTGATGGCACATAGCCCGCAGTTGTATGAAAAATTAGGCAGAATGGTAGCCAGTGTTAATGAATATGATCCTCAGCAGTTTTTTTATGATTATCGGTTAGGCCTCATGCAGGCAATGTCACAGCCCGTTAGTAGAAACAATACTACTAATGTTTTGATGCATATTCAGGGATATTTCAAGAGGAGGCTTTCCTGCCAGGAAAAACAGGAGTTAGTTCAGGTTATTCAGGATTATCGGTTAGGGTTTCGACCTCTTATGGCTCCGCTTACGTTGTTAGAGCATTATTTGAGCCATTATCCGAACCGCTATCTTCAGCAACAGAATTTCTTTGATCCTTATCCACACACGTTGCGTTTGCGCTATAGCTTATAGTCAGGAGATAAAATGAAACTATATGCAATCAGAGAAGTGGCTGCCTTAACTGGAATTAAACCGGTTACTCTGCGGGCGTGGCAGAGACGATATGGTTTGATCCAGCCACAGAGATCAGAAAGCGGACATCGTTTATACAGCGAAGAACATCTTGAACGTATTCGGCAAATTCAGAATTGGCTTGATAAAGGAGTATCTGTTGGAAAAGTCAGAGCACTGTTGGGGACTGAAGAAAAAGGAATATCAGGGTGTGAAGCTGCTGAATTAGAAGAGGTGGCGGATTTACTGGAAGCTTTAGCCTCATTAAATAGCGGTAAAGCAGATACTATAATTACAAATGTACTGAAAGAATATCCACTTTCAGTAGCTGAAAGTCAGTTTTCTGCTCCGGTTGAGCGGTCACTCGTAAGCGTTAAATCATCACTGAGAACGCTGCAGAAAGGGTTATATCAATCACTGATGAACCATCATTTGTATCAGATTATAGATGCAGAGAATCGGGCTTCTACTAAAGATAAAGGTAAATTACTCTTTATTAGTTTGGATCATATCGGGAGTATTGCTGCTTTGTATGAAGCAGGGAAACAGGCAGAAAAGAGATTTCATGTGACATTTCTTGATGGTGCCGAAGATGTTTCCGGAATAAAAAATATGTCCGGGTTGGAACAATTTAATCAATTGCATCTGTTCGCTAATCGCACACTTCCCGTTCATATTCTGAAACAGATTTTTCACCTTACTTCTTCTCTTCGCATGGATGTTATTTGCTCAGGTCTGATTGAATTGTAACTTTTATTTGTTGGTTTCAGGTTGGTGAATGGGGCTTTTTGTTATGAGAGGATAATATGCATTTGGTTTGGTTCAGGAAAGATTTACGTATCTTGGATAACCCGGCGTTATTTACTGCTATTCAGCGAGGGGGATCTGTTGTGGCGGCATACGTAGCAACCCCGCAACAGTGGCAGAAGCACAATATGGCACCGATACAGGCTGATTTGATTTTCCGGCATCTTGAAGCGTTGCGGTGTGAATTAGAACAACTGAATATCCCGTTTCTTTATGCTGAAAAACCAGATTACAATCATAGTGTTCAGGCGATAGTTGAGCTTGCCCGTGTACTTGGTTGTAAAACGATATCGGTTAACCGGGAATATGAACTTAATGAACAAAGACGTGATGATGAGTTGGTTGCAAAATCAGCCCCATTGGGTATTTCAGCCTGCTTGTATCATGACAGGTGTTTGCTTCCCCCGGGGAGTATTCTTAATCAGGAACAGCGTTATTTTAAGGTATTTACTCCTTTTAAACGGAAATGGCTGACACAGTTTGCTCTTACGGCACAGGATGTCTGTAAGCCATCCTGTGCCGTACCTCATTCAATATTATCATTTCCTGCTGCGAATAGAGTGGGTTTTACAGTTTTTGACTCTAACAGTCATTTTGGTTATTCCCGACAGAACAGCAGTGATTACTTTACTGATACATCCGATATTCTGCATCGCTTGAGATATTACAGTATGCATTCACTGGCTGATTATGCGGTTTTGCGGGATTTTCCCGCGGTAGATGGAACCAGTCGTTTATCCCCATATTTAACTATTGGGGCTTTGTCTGTCCGTCAGTGTGTGGCGGCTATGAGAGAAAGAGCGGTGAACGATTTGGATTGCGGGGCTGAAAGCTGGCTGAATGAATTTATCTGGCGGGAGTTCTATCAACATTTGGTAGCGTTGGAGCCAAAGATCAGCCAGAGAAAATCGTTTCATTCATGGGGAGATCTGATTCCCTGGAGAAATAATACTGTCTGGTTTAATAAATGGCAGAGGGGCGAAACTGGATACCCTATTATTGATGCAGCAATGAGACAACTGAATCGAACGGGTTGGATGCACAACCGATTAAGGATGGTGGTAGCCAGTTTTCTGACGAAGGATTTGCACATCGACTGGCGATGGGGGGAAACCTATTTTATGCGCAAGTTGGTGGATGGCGATTTTGCCGCTAATAATGGTGGCTGGCAGTGGTCTGCATCTACCGGATGTGATGCTCAGCCGTATTTCCGGATTTTTAATCCTGTCAGTCAAGGAGAAAAATTTGACTCTGATGGACAATTTGTGCGGCGTTGGATCCCGGAACTTGCCCGTGTCCCGGACCGATATCTGCATAAGCCGTGGTTGTGGAAGGGATATGATAGCCTGCATTATCCTTTTCCACTGGTTGATCATAAACAGCAGAGGACGATAACTTTGATGCTTTACCAGAATGCGAAACAAAGACAGGCCGGGTGAAAGGATGATGCGAGTTTTGTTGTTGTTGGCAGGAACAATGTTTTGTTTGAACAGTATTGCTGCCAGCTACAGGTTGCCTCTGGACGGCAGTAATCTGGTTGGCAGAGTTCAGCGTCACATCGTCGCGAAAGGTGAAAGTATGGCGTTGATTGCCAGACAGTATGATGTGGGGCTGCTTTCGCTGATGGCTGCCAATAAGGGGGTTGATCCTTTCCTGCCTGAGCCGGGAAACGTACTGATTATTCCGTCACTGTTTATTCTGCCTAAAGAGGAGAGAAAAGGGATAGTGATTAATCTTGCTGAGTTGCGCCTGTACTTTTTTGACAAAGATAACCGGACAGTACATATTTTCCCTGTCGGAATCGGCCGAATTGGACGTGATACCCCGGTGATGCAGTCCTATATCAGTGAGAAGATCCCTAACCCGACCTGGACGCCACCTCAGTCTATTCGTTCTGAATACGCTAAAAAAGGCGTTACATTACCGGATGTGGTTCCTGCCGGGCCGGATAATCCGCTGGGTGAATTTGCTTTAAGGCTGGCTTATGGTGTGGGGGATTATCTGATCCACGGAACGAATAAGAATTTTGGTATAGGTTTACGGGTCAGTTCCGGCTGTATCCGGATGGAGCCGGAAAATATCCGCTGGCTGTTTGAACAAGTAAGCCGGGGAGAAAGGGTTCGGGTGATTAATCAGCCGATAAAAATTTCTCTGGAGCCAGACAGAAGCATTTTTCTTGAGGCTCATGAGCCGCTTACCCACAGAAATGGTGTACAGGATGAACTGGAGATCCCCCAAGAGCTGGAGTGGTGGATGTCGGAATTTGATCTGCCGATGCATAAAGCAAAGGCGGTTATTTCTGTTCAAAGCGGAGTGCCAACAGAAATTGTGGAGCCTGATATTCAGGCTCCCTGAAGCGGAAGAATAACCGTTATATCTGAATAATATGTTCAGATATAACGGAAGGAAAAAAGAGGCTGATGCTATTTCGTATAGGATTGTGCGATATTATCAATACGTTCGTTGGCCCGGGTCGCTTCATCCTGTGCAGACATTGCTGCTTCTTTGGCTGCCATGGCTGCGCCTTCTGCCTGCTGAGCGGCTGTCGTTACCGCCGACTGGCTGTTTTTCAGTGCTTCAACATCTTGACTTAGCTGGGATATCTGTTGCGACAACTGACTTAGCTGAGTTGTTTCATCAGAAGCAGATGAACAGCCCGCTAATAGAACCACTGAACTGATACCTGCCGCTAATAATAACGTTTTGTTCATAAGAACTCCTTGTTTCTGTTGCTGTGCTTTTGGTGGCTGAACATCATACAGTTTAGCTAGGATTTTTCAGAATACATAATATCGGTAAGGATTTCATGTGAATAATCTAATCTATACAGTTTTTACTGTGTTTGCTGGCATCCCTTTTATTTCGTCGAGAGCCTTTAGCAGCGGTAGCTGATTTCTTAAAAAATGGGTTATATCGGTTTTTATCTGGCGGCAGTTATCAAAGCGCTGGAAACCTTTTATATCACCATCGGCAATAAGGACAGCAACATCGGCATTACGTATATCTTCATCATGCAGAGTAAAGCCTGAACCGAAGGCCCCCTGAGTTTCGATAACAACATTGATGTTTCTTTGCTGGCAGTGCTGTTCAAGTAACTCAGCTGCCATATAAGTGTAGGCAACACCACTAATACAGGACGTAACGGCAACAATATTCATGTCATACGCTCAGTTAGTTGAGAGGTATTTTAAGTATATCGTCATTTTTTCCATCTTACTGAGTTATTTGAAAGTTTTTAGTAAAATACCACATAGGTTATAGTGAAGATAATACTGACTGCTGGCCTTTATTTTCCCGGATTTTCCCTGCTTTTTTAAGCAGAGTGAGCAGTGTTTGATTGTCCCAGTCCGAATTGGCTTGCGGGGTATAGGTTGAGGCCATCATTGTTGTGATTTCTGTTTCTATTGCTGCGGTTAATGCTTTGTCTGCGCTAGTCTGTTCTTGTTTCCATTGAGCAAATGCTGCAGGAATCCGGATCCCGTCATGCTTTTCAACTGCGCGGATAAGGGCATCCAGTGCCGGGGAAACCTCGCCTTTTTCCGTATCCTGAACGTTTGTTTTATACCGGTGTTTTTCTGTATACCACAAGGCGGTAAACAGTAACCAGAGTACGGCAAAAAAAGTACTCAGATAAGGCCAGAAGCCTGGGTCATCTACCTGAATAATTTCTGGTTTGATGTCTTTTTCGTCTGATCGAGTAGGCGGAACCGGGGAGAGTGTCAGTGATGGTGTTTCACTTTTTTCAACGGAAATATGTATGCCTTTCAGTTGAGCCTGAGCCTGTTGTCTGGTGCGGGTATTCCACCAGGGGAGCGTGATATCTGGTAAGGTAAATTCGCCTTGCTGCTTAGGGATCAATACCTGCTTAATGCTGATGACCACGAGGTTTTCTTCCTGACTGATATTGGGTTTTTCAGCGTATACACGTAATGTATCAGGGTAGTCTGCGTGTGGAATCGGTAGTTGAGTTTGTTCCACTCCTTCGGCAGAAAGGGTTATCTCCCGGGTCAGGGGGGTACCAACACGCAGGGAAAGATCCTGTGTATCTTCTGTCAGTTCACGGCCGTTTTCATCCAGCCATTTTTGGCTGAGTGTCAGATTCGGGCTGGGTAACCAGACGCCCTGATAGTTCTGTGGTTTTTCCAGTACATCGATAACCAGTAATTCAGAAGGCGTATTAACCGGGATCAGACGAGTATTGCCGTTTGCAGTCTGTTTGCCGATGACGGCTCCTTTCAACGTCGGTCCGTTGATGACGTATTTTCCCGCTTGTCTGGCAATCAGATCATAATGTTGATCCACAACCGTCACTTCTACGCCATTGAGTATGCTTTGATATTGATTGGCTTTACCTTTGGGTTTTAACTCAATGGCTTGTTTATCTGCTCCTTCTATACTGGGCTGGACTATTTTGGCTTCTTGTAGGCGTCTTAGTTCAGTTTTAATCAGTAGTCGGGTATCAATATGGGCAATTTCTCCCGGATAGAGTTCTTTGTGGTTGATATTTACCTGAAACTCAATCAAATCCTCGGGTTGAGGGGTGTTGGTATCTTGAGTAACGGTCAGGTGTATCGGTGTGGTAGTATCGTTGCCGACCTGAAAAGCTGGAATTGTCAGAATGCCAGTGACTAAAGGTGCCAGAGTTATGCTCCATTCACTGCGTACTGATTTTACACCGTTTACATAGTTGGTATAGGAGCCAAAGTTGGGTCTGCCCAGATAGAAATCTTTGCTCAGAACCGAAAAGTCGATGGCTCCGGAGTCCAGATTTTCATCTGCGCTGATCCTGAGCTGAAAAACTTCATCTTTCACTATCTTATTGGTTGTTACGCTGGCCGTGGCGGCATACAGATGGGTACTGAACACTCCTGTCAGTAATGTGAATATCCAGTGTGAGTTTCTTTTTCTGATCATGGTTATTATATCTTTTTTTCGTTTACCAGGACTGAGTACTTTGTTTCGGTGCTGCTTTGTCTCTCGCTTGCAGGAGTATTTGTGCCCGGAGCAGGCGGCCAGGGTCTGTTGTATTTTCTATCTGTTCCAGTCTGCGGAATTCCGGTTCATCTTGTCCGGCTATTTTTGCTTTTGTTCCGGTTGTTGTCTCGTTCTCTTTGCTACTATTACGGCTTAATTCCTGTTTCTGTGGTGAAGACGCAGGATTGTCCTGTTGACGGTCTTGCCTGCGTTCGTTCATCTGTCCGGATGAATCTGAAGTTTTAGGCGCATGTCTATTCTCTTGTTTGTTATCCGAATTATTTGCAGTATTTTCTTCTGATAGTGCTTGTTGGGGTTGTGATTCAACGGGACTAGGTTTTTGATTTTGTTGCTGTTGCTGTTGCTGTTGCTGTTGCTGTTGCTGTTGCTGTTGCTGTTGCTGTTGCTGTTGCTGTTGCTGTTGCTGTGCGTGTTTCACAATTTCCAGGTTAGTTTTGGCATCCATAAAATCCGGGTTTTCGGTCAGAATGTCGCGGTACAGTTTTTGTGCCTGATCCAACTGGCCATTCTGAGCATAGGCATTGGCCAAATTATAGCGGGAATCAGTGTCAGGCAGTCCCTGCAGAGCTTCAATTGCTGTCGGAAAATCACCGGCCTGATAGGCAGCGATACCTTTCCATTTTGGATTGGTGAACAGCTTAGTGGCCAGCGATTTATTGCCATTTCGATAAGCGTTATAGCCCTCCTGATCAGCGGTTTTCCATGCAGATGCCTCCGCATTAACTGTTGATAGAGAGTAAGTAAGTGTTAACACACAGAGAAAAATCATCCCTTTGCGGAATAGCAGCAGGGCCGGGATCAGCAGTAGCGGTACCAGCCAGAACCCATTATTGATACGTTCTTCTGTCTGCTGCTTGTCCTGCTTGGTCGCGTGGTTGTCAATGTGGGGTGGGGCTTGGGTCAACAGTTCGATATCGGTATCGTTGTTCTGCAATGGAGCCAGAATACCGCCGGATTGCCGGGTCAGAGTCTGCATATTACGTATATTGGTTTTTGCGATAACCGGTGTACCGGATTGGTCTCTGAGTAATGTCCCGTCTGGAAGGGGGATGGGGGCACCGTTTACCGTTCCGACTGCCAGAATGGAAAGCCGCCATAGCGAGTCTTCCAACAGGGGTGTAATACCATCTTTCTCATCATCATTTATATCGTCACTGATAAGAATAATCTCTCCACGCTGATGCCCTGCCTGACGCAGAGTCTCAATTGCGAGCCGAACAGCCGCATCTGCTCTGGATCCCTGATACGGCATTATTTCCGGAGTCAGGTTAGTGATCAGATTTGCCAGTGTTTTGGCATCTGTTGTTAGCGGGCTGATGGTGTAGGCATCACCGGCATAAGCAATCAGTCCGGTGCTGCCTTCCTGCCAGTGAGGTAACATATCCAGAGCCTTGTACTTTATCTGTGTTAACCGGTCTGGTTTTATATCCTGCGCATAAAGAGAGCGTGACATATCCAGAATCAGCACCCGGGCTGCGCTGGTGGTGAAAACCGGAACCTTATTTTTCTGCAGACTTGGGCCAGCCAGTGCCATTACAGCAATAATCCAGGCTACAGTAATAAGCTCTATGGTTCGGGATTTACTTTGCCTATTGCTCAGTCCGAGTTGCTGTGCAATATGTGGAGCTATGAGTGTTGAAGTGTTCCGGCTCCTGGCGTATAGAAACAGAACACCTCCTAGCGGAATAAGTACCAGCAGCCAGAGAGGATACAGAAAAATAAACTTATCCATAAAAGTACTCACAAATGGTGTCTTCTGATAAAAATCAACAGTGCGGAAGCCAGCAATGCCAGCATCAGGGGCAATCCAAACCACTCAGTTTGCGGACGCCAGATTTCTGTTGCCTTACTGACTGGCTCAAGCTGATTGATGGTTGTGTAGATGTCCTGTAGTGACTGTCTGTCTCGGGCCCGGAAATATTTACCGCCGGTTGTCTGTGCAACTTTTTTCAGGGTTTCTTCATCCAGATCTTTCGCGGTATTGACTTTCCGGCGGAAGAAAAAATCATTAACCATCATTTCACCAGCACCGACACCGACAGTATAAATGGTGGTGTGATATTTGGCAGCTATCTCTGCTGCTTCCAGTGGGTCTAGAATTCCGGCAGTATTCATACCGTCTGTTAGCAGGATCATTACGCGTTGCGGTGCATCACTGTCTGCAAAGGTTTTAGTTGCAAGACCAATCCCTTCGCCGATGGCGGTTTGTACTCCCACTAGTCCTAGGACAGTTTGATGTATTTGGGTCGTGATAGTTTGTCTGTCAAGTGTCAGAGGGGTTTGCAAATAGGCATGATCAGCAAACAGGATCAGTCCCAGCCGGTCGCCGTCCCGTTGGCTGACAAAATGTTCCAGAACCTGTTTAACTGCACTGAGTCGATCGATATATTCATCACCGGATAGCATATCTTTCTCTTTCATTGAACCGGAAAGATCAACAACCAGCATCATATCTCTGTGTTTGAGTGGTGACTGAACCGGCTCCCCATACCAGACGGGTCTTGCCGCAGCTGTAACCAGAGCTATCCAGATAAAGGCTGCCAGAACTTTTGCTGGCAGGTTTGCCGGAACCTTATCTACCGGAGTTTCCGGAAGATGAAGATAAGGCAGGTAGATGGCTGAGTGTTCTTTCACTTGTGGTGTGAGAAAGTAGAACAGAGGAGGAAGTGGCAGCAGAAACAGCATCCACCACCAGATCAGTTCAATATGAGCGGGCAGGTTAGCCACGTCTCCCCCTCTTTGGAGGCAGAGCCAGAGTCAGCCAGTGATGGCATTGCTCGACCAGAGCTTCCGTATTAACCTCCGCGTGTTTTTCGTACAGAGCCTGTAGCCATTCACGTTCATTGGGCTTAAACAGGGAGCCGTTTATCTGTGAGTCAAGGAAATCCAGCCATTTGCTTCCGGAAAGATGAGCAACCTGACTTCTCGGGTAATAGCTGAGAGCCGCCTGCCGGACAATTTCCATTGCCCCGGACGGGGTCAGGGTAGCCCTTTCCAGATTCAGTAATGCGATAGCGGCTTTTTTGGGAGCCAGACGTTTTTTCCGCCAGCGCCACAGCAGCCAGATGGTTAGTACGGTCAGGAACATGGTAAGCAGAAGGCTCCACCACCCCCATGCCAGAGGCCAAAAACCCGGAGGGGCCGGCAGATGAAGATCTTTCAGAGGTAACAGGTTACTGACAGTTGATGCAATGTTCGTCATGCTGGCTTCCCGACGATTTGATGAATTAACGGTTGAGAGCTGGAAACTGAATAATACGGAATAGCTAATGAGCGGCAGAGTGTCTGAATACTTTCCTGTCTGCTGATAAAAGCCTGTTCCAGCTGTGTTCTGGTTGATTTTACCGAAAAATTTAACCATTGAACGTTTTCGTTATTGGTTACTTTTTCCGTTCCCCGGTATGCAGTATATCCGGCTTCAAGGGGATCGTAAAAATGAATAAATTGTAGCTGATTATGTTGCCTTAACTGGCTTAGTACAGCCTTATCATTCTCCCTGTAGCGGATAAAATCACTGAGAATCATAATATCGCTTCCCTTAGGACTCAGGCGCTGTAATGCGGCAAATCCATCAGTCATTGGTTGCTGGTAACCTGTCGGCTCATGCAGAGCCGTATTGTGCATTTTTGTCAGTGTATGCAGCAATTGTAGAGCACCTTTATCTCTGGATGTGGGGCGAATATCAATAAGTTTGTTGCCACTGTCGAGTATGGCACCGATACGATCATGCTGAGCAGTGACAAGCCAGCTGATCAGACTGGCCATATGAGCCATTTGGACTGATTTCAGCATAAAAACGGAACCAAAACGCATAGAAGCATTGAAGTCCAGATAGAGGAGCACCGGTCGTTCCCGTTCTTCAGTAAATAGTTTTGTGTGTGGTTTGCCGGTTCTGGCTGTAACCCGCCAGTCGATATTGCGGATATCATCTCCGGGTTGATATTTTCGTACTTCAGAGAAGTTTATCCCCCGTCCCTTCTGCCTGCTCGAATGCTGACCATTTAACTGTGACCAGAGACTTTTGCCCGGCGGCAGCCAGCGTACAGTCTGACTCTTATACTGCAGCAGTTCATTTAGCGTCAGGGTTACCCCGTTACCGCCGCCAGGTATGGGATCCGGTGTCGGATATGGTCTCTTTGGATTTCGCATGCTGATCAGGCACTCCCTACCAGAGAAATCAACTGCTGAATAATCTGATTTGGATGTCTATTTTCTGCTTGTGCCTGATAGCTGAGCAACAGACGGTGACGCAGTACAGGAAAGGCCATGCTTTGTACATCTTCCGGTGTCACATAGTCCCGTCCACTTAGCCAGGCATGTGCGCGTGCACAGCGATCTAGCGCGATCGTTGCTCTCGGACTGACGCCCATTTCTAAATTGGTAGCCAATTGCTGACTGTATTTTTCCGGTGTCCGGGTTGCCAGTATCAGGCGGATGATATACTGTTCGATGCTCTCTGCCATATGGACGGTTAGTGCACTTTTTCTGGCCTGAAAGATCTGCTTCTGGGATATTAGAACGGGATCTGGTGGGGTATTTCCCTGTGCTTCTCCACGGTTCAGGCGCAGAATTGCCAGTTCGCTTTCTGCGTCCGGGTAGCCGACATCGAGATGCAGCAGAAAACGATCCAATTGTGCTTCCGGCAGTGGATAGGTGCCTTCCTGTTCAATAGGATTTTGTGTTGCCATAACCAGAAACAGCTCTGGTAGCGGATACGTTTTTCGTCCGGCGGTGACCTGCTTTTCAGCCATGGCTTCCAGCATAGCGGCCTGAACTTTTGCCGGAGCACGGTTTATTTCATCGGCAAGGATGAGTGAATTGAACACCGGGCCCTGCTGGAAGATGAATTCACCGGTTTCCGGACGATAGATATCGGTGCCTGTTAGGTCTGCGGGAAGCAGATCAGGAGTAAACTGGATGCGGTGGTAGTCTCCCTCGATACAGTCAGACAATGTTTTTACAGCCCGGGTTTTGGCCAGTCCCGGAGGACCTTCTACCAGAATATGTCCATCAGCCAGAAGGGCAACCAGGAGTTGTTTGATCAGTTCACTCTGTCCGATAACCTGTGAGTTAAGGTACTGCTGAAGCTGTTGAAAGATATCCGAATGCATTTCTGAGATTCCTGTTTTTACCTTTTTATATACCGAAGTCACTTCCTGACCTCATTTCGGTATATATGGGGATATTCAGTGTATTGTCAAGGTAGCTTATTGAAATGAATACTGTTCCCGGTATTATTATTTTAGCTGTATCACTATTCATTTCGGCGGTTACAGAATTCAGTTTGCCACGGGCTGGAATCATCGGGGTGAAATAGGTAAACTCGTGCCAGTTTTAACGGATCAGGTAAAGAGAATGAGCGATTTTGAAAAAGAACTGGAGCAGATGTCTGAGATGACCCAGGATGAACCGGAAGTCAAGCTACCGACTCTGGAAGAGCAGCAGGCGATAGTCGCTGAACTTAAAAAGCTGGAAGCGGAAGGCAAGCTGACACCGGAAATTCTGGAAAAGCATTTTGGCCAGTTCTACTCTGAGACGGACGTGCCGGTTCATTAAGTCTTGGCTATTGAAAATAGTCATTAATATTCAATGCCTTAAAGCCGCCTTTGGTGGCTTTTTGGTTTTCTGTTTTTATTACGTAGTGGCCTGCTCATGAGGTGGTCACCTAATATGATCTGAAAGCGGTCAGAAAATTTCGTCTTATTCTTTTATATGAGAATATCCCAATATCCTTATAGATCTCCTACAGATAGGTTTACCACGTATCTAATACCTTTGTTTTACCTTTTCTCATGCCTTGACAGTATTAAGGTTTAGGCTAGCTTAAAAGTATAAATATCATGAAAATTATCAACGTTTCTCATTGAATGGTAATTGTTTTTATTAATGAATTCTCATTGCCTGATAAGTTACCAAAATACGTGATAAGTAGGGTGTTATGAATAATAATATGGAAACAATCAGAGTTATTACACTGATTACAGAGAACAGTTTGCAGGCTTCTCTGCTGAAAGATTCTCTGGAACATCATCTGAATGCTGTTATTAATATTACTCCCCTGGCGTCTTTATTTGGACGTCATCTTACAGAATATGACAGGGTCAGTGACATTGTTATTATTGATATGTCCGTTTATACCGTTCAGATGAATGAGATTTATGCTGACTGCAGGGATAAATTGTTTCCTGATGCAGAAGAAGTGCTGATTAATTGTAAAAATGATGTGCATTATCAGGAGCTGCTGTCATGGAGCCATCTCTCAGGGGTATTTTATGTGTCTGACAGCATTGATTTACTGACCCGCGGAATTGATAAAATTATGCAGGGAGAGATGTGGCTGAGCCGGAAATTATCACAGGAATATATTCTTCATTTTCGTGGCAGACATAATGCAGCAAGTACACAGGCCTACACCCGTCTTACCAAACGGGAGCAGCAGATCATCAGATTACTGGGGAATGGTAATTCTAATAATCAGATTGCGGATAAGCTTTTTGTCAGTGAAAATACGGTAAAGACGCACTTGCATAATGTGTTTAAGAAGATCCATGCGAAAAACCGTCTTCAGGCTTTATTGTGGGCAAAGGAGAATATCGGAGATTAGTCGGAAAAAGGTTTTTCTCCGGCAGTCCATACTGATGGTCTTAGCCTGTTTATTGACTGCTGTCCGGTATTAAGCTAGAGCCTTAGCCAACAGGCTGACGGGGTGAATACATGGCAGGTTTGTGTTTTCTTCTATCTGCCATTTACAGGTCTCACAGTCGGTGACGACGTAATCTGCTTCTGAACGGTTAATCTTGTCGAACAGGTTCTGGCCGATGAGTATCGATGCTGTGTAATTCTCCTCTTTAAACCCATAGGTTCCTGCCAGACCGCAGCATTCGCTGTTAAGCACTATCACTTCCAGACCGGGGATCATCCGTAGCATTTCAATCGTAAAAATAGCGCCTCTGCTACGTTCCAGATGGCAGGGGGTATGGTACACAATCCGTTTGTTGATAGGGTGCATTAGAGGCCTATTTCCGTTCATAAATTCTTTAAGCAGGAAGCGGCTGACATAGTGAATTTTGTCTGCAACGGTTTCGTTATTTATTCCTAAAACGTGCGGATACTCTTCTTGTAACGTAAATGAACAGGTTGAAGACGTTGAAAGTATGGCACAACTGTTTTGTCGGATCGCTTGTTCCAGATAGTGAAGGTTGTATTCGGCATTTTTTCGTGCCTGCTTGTAAAAGCCATTTGCAATCATAGGCACCCCACAGCATTTTTCTTTGTCCAGAAGACGGACACCAATATTTATCGCATTCATTACCCGGATAAAATCCTTTCCTAATTGTGGATGATTATAGTTAACATAACAGCCATGGAAGTAGCTGATTTGCCGCGGATACATGGATTGATCCTGCACTTGTTTCTTAAACCAGTGTCTGAATGTATGGCGGGAATATTTGGGTAATGATTTATGGTCATGTACTCCGATGGTTTTGTGCATGATTTTTTTTATCAGGGGTAATTGGGTGGTGGCATTTATCACCGGGGCAACCGGGGTCGCCAGAGAACCCAGTAGATCCGTATGGCTGAGAATAAAATCCCGGAGCAGTTTCGGATTTATGTTTTTTTTACCGTATTGACTTCTGGCTACAGCAATAATGTCCCCGATTCGAACGCCTGAAGGGCAGGCTGTTTCACACCGTTTGCAGTTAGTACAGTATTTCAGCATGTCATCATAAAATTCAGGGCTTTTTATTCTCAGACGTTCACCATCCGGCCCGCATTGTTTGGGGCCGGGAAAATCCGGGTTTACTTTAGCTACCGGGCAGTACACAGTACAGATAGTACATTTGATGCATTGCTCGAAGGTGGTGTCTTTGTTGGTGATATTCATGCCTTTACCTTTGTTGCCGGTATACCCTGCTGACGTTCAGCCAGTATCTGCTGTGCGGCAAAGTAGCCGGTGCTAATAGCGACGCCTCCTCCGCAGCCATGAGCAACAGGGTTATACCCGGACAGTATGGAACCGGCACAGAAGAGGTTATTGATAATTTTCCCCTGAATAGAAGGCTGGAAACGCTTATTTGTTGCTACTCCAAAAGACATAAATGCATGTGGAGTAGGACTGAAAAAGTCTTTCTGATGCCAGGATGACCGGTTTGCTGTTTCCGTCAGATCCAGTCCGAAAACCGGTTCTTCAATATGTTGTTGATGGGCAATCAGTCCCTTACTGAAAAAACTGCCAGAAGCCAGCACATAATGTCCGGCACTTAAGTTGATATCGGCCATTTTTCTTGTTCTGATACTGGTCAGGCGTTGTATTCCTTTTTCTTCCCGGAATATTCCTCGGAGTACTTCGTCACCTTTTATCAGGATTCCTCCGTTGTTGATAAATGTGTTCATCAACGTATTTTCTATCCGGATCCCTGGCAGAGAAGGAGGCATTGTGGGAACTTCGTGAAACTGAAGCTTGGTGCTCTGGCTGAGTTTATTCATCAGATCTAATCCCTCTCCATTGCCCAGAACAGCAGGAATGATCACCAGATCGTCGGGTGTTGCTGCTGAGGAAAGCTGACCCGCAAACGCCTCAAACTGACTGTCTTCTCGCAGAATTCTGGCAAGATCAATAGAACGAAAGTCGTGCGGATTCCGGTTTAATCGGCTGAAAGCCGATACACTGACTCTGACCGTTTTTATCGGAATATATTGAAAAGCATCATGATGAAGCAGGTTTCCTCGTGCAATTTGAGGCTGAAAGTCCCTGAATCCATCAATGGTGATCAGCACAATACGTTGGATCCGGGAGAGATCATTAAAATTGAAATCTATCTTTCTGACATATGGCTGAGAAAGCCAGGTAGGTTTTAGCGTGCCTAATGTGGTGATCCTATAGTGATTTTCCTGTGTATTCTTGCTGCTTAGCGATAAGTTTTGTTGTTCCATCAGAGCCTGATACCAGTTCATTCCTTCACGGACAATGCATGAGCCCAGCTTTGCATAAGGGTGGTGTGGCAGAGTGGTTTGCAGATGTTCGATCTCCTGCCAGGGATTTTTGACTGGCTGGTGGGTGAACAGGGAGTGAGATAACAGATCAATGGAGCCGGATGAAAAATGCAGTGCGCTCTGACCGCTGCTGATAATTGCAGTGCGCAGACCGTGATCCAGACATCTTAATGCAGCACAATAACCCGCCATGCCACTACCGATAACGATAACATCATAATTCAGCATACTATTTTTGCTCCTGATCAGCTTTCTTTCCGGGGAGCGGTATATCACTACAACCAAACAGGCCTTCGTAGATCCAGTAGCTGAATTCGGCTTCACGCAGAGCTTCTCCCCAGAATATTGGCTTAATACCTGTCCATCTTTCTTCCATAAAATCGACGAGTAACTGTCCTGATTCATATCCGGACAAGTTGCCGTATTCTTTAAACAGGCCTGCAGCCCGGTAGGCACAGAGTTCCCCCTGACAGGGTCCCATACCCAGACGAGTTCGACGGCGCAGATCGATCAGATTGTGCACATCCAATTGTTTTATTGCGTATTCGATTTCACCGGCAGTCACCATTTCACATTCGCAAATGATGGTTTGATTTTTGGGTTGTTCAGAAAGGAAAGATATGGCCCGCTCGCCATGCCGGTAAATAGCCGATTCATAAACAGGTTTAGCCATGCTGATATGCTTTCTGCTCTGTTTGGGAAGACGATCTGAACCCGGTAACGGACGGATGTGAGTTGTACAAGGCGTGGTATGGCCCAGTTTTTTTGCGATCAGGTCAGTTGCCTGTTCAGCCATCAGGCGGTAAGTCATCAGTTTGCCGCCGGTGATGGTGGTTAAGCCTTTCAAACCATCTCGTTCTTGGTGATCCAGCAGTACAATACCGCGACTGATACTCCGTCCGGTGTGGCCACTTTCCAGAGAAACCAGAGGCCGGACTCCGGCATAGGCTCTGAGAACACGGGTATGCTCCATAACCGGAGCCAGTTTTACACCTTCTTTCAGCAGCAGATCTACGTCTTTGTCGGTGACATGCAGATCGTCTATACCGTCATAGTCAATCTCTTCTGAGGTGGTGCCGATGAGTGAAATAGTATCACCGGGTACGAGGATATCGGCATCAGAGGGTTTTCGGCAACGGTTGAGCACCAGATTGTTGATCCGGTAATCGAGGATCAGTAACGAACCTTTAGACGGGAACATTTTGATATCTAGATCGGCATATTCGCAGATCCTCTGTCCCCAGATCCCCGCTGCATTGATAACCTCATGGGCGAATATCTGCAAAGATTGTTTTGTCTGACTGTGTATGCCGTTTACTCCAATGACCTTATCCCCGTTGCGGATCAGAGACGTTACCAGTGTATGGCTAAACAAGCGTGCACCGTGTTCTTTTGCATCCAGTACATTTGAGGCACAGAGCCGGAAAGGATCCAGTGTACCGTCCGGCACTCTGACGGCTCCGGTTAACTGAGGATTTGTATTCGGCTCCAGAAGCAGAGCTTCTTCAGGGGTTAATGGTTCAGCTTCAATACCTGCGGAGTGGCAGGCATGAATAAAGGTATCCTGAAACATCCGATCATCTTCTGGCAACGTAATAAACAGCCCGGAAGTGTCCTCCACACAGTGCCGGGCAATGTGTTTCAGGATACGATTTTCCTGTATGCACTCTCTGGCGGAGTGTTGATCAGTTACCGCATATCTGGCTCCGGAGTGCAGCAGGCCATGATTGCGTCCGGTGGTACCCGAGGCCAGATCATCCTTTTCCAGTAAAATACAGTCGATACCTCGTAGTGCACAATCACGCATAATGCCTGTGCCTGTTGCCCCGCCACCAATGATGATAACTTCGGTTTGATACTGTATGCCTGATTTCATGGTTATCTTATTTGTGAAATGTATTGTTACAGTGTGGCACTAAAAATATGTCTGTGAATGATAAAGGTTCGCAAATTTGACAAAGTCTTATTTGTTATCTGTGTTCAGAGCTTTACTGAATAACCATCACGGTAATGTTTCGGGTTTGTGTTTATTCTCAGTCTATCTACCTGAATCCCCAAGTATGACAACTGACAGAAACAGACATGAAACAAAATGCTTTACCAATGAATAATCAATATATTGTGGCTCTTGATCAAGGAACTACAAGTTCGCGAGCCGTTGTGCTGGATCATGATGCCAATATTATTAGTGTCGCTCAGCGGGAGTTTACTCAGATATATCCACAGGCAGGTTGGGTGGAACATGATCCGCTGGAAATTTATGCGACACAAAGCTCGACTTTGATTGAAGCGCTTGAACAGAAAGGAATCCGTTCTGATCAGGTCGTCGGCATCGGGATAACCAATCAGCGGGAAACGACGATCGTCTGGAATAGAGAAACGGGTGAGCCTGTTTATAATGCGATTGTCTGGCAATGTCGTCGTACTGCCGGTATCTGTACAGAGCTGAAAAGCCGGGATGGTTTTGAGGTGTATGTCAGGGAAAATACGGGTCTGCTACTTGATCCTTATTTCTCCGGTACCAAAGTAAAATGGATTCTGGATCAGGTTGAAGGGGCAAGGGAGCTTGCGCAGGAAGGGAAACTTCTTTTTGGAACGGTGGACACCTGGCTGGTGTGGAAAATGACTCAGGGCCAGGTTCATGTGACGGACTACACTAATGCTTCCCGGACACTCCTGTTTAATATCAATACATTACAATGGGACGACAGGATTCTGGAAGAATTGGATATTCCACGCTCAATGCTGCCGGAAGTCAGGCCTTCTTCGGAGATCTACGGCAAAACAAATATTGGTGGTAAGGGAGGAACTCGTATTCCCATTGCCGGTATTGCCGGAGATCAGCAGGCGGCACTGTTTGGACAGATGTGTGTGAAACCTGGTCAGGCAAAAAATACCTATGGAACCGGCTGTTTTCTACTGATGAATACTGGACAGGAAAAAGTGACGTCACAAAACGGTCTGCTGACAACGCTGGGATGTGGGGCGAGCGGTGAAGTGGCGTATGCACTGGAAGGTTCTGTATTTATGGGTGGGGCATCTATTCAGTGGCTGCGGGATGAAATGAAACTGCTGGATGATGCAAGAGACTCTGAATACCTTGCAACCCAGATAGATTCTTCCAATGGGGTGTATGTGGTTCCTGCTTTTACTGGGTTAGGCGCACCATACTGGGATGCTTATGCCCGGGGGACAATTGTTGGTATGAGCCGGGGGACAGGGGCTAATCATATTATCCGGGCTACGCTGGAAAGTATTGCTTATCAGAGTAAGGATGTGATCGATGCAATGCAGGCAGATTCAGGAATTCAACTCACGTCATTACGGGTTGATGGCGGAGCAGTTGCAAATAATTTCCTGATGCAGTTTCAGGCCGATATTCTGCAGACGGATGTTCTGCGGCCGAAAGTCACCGAAGTCACGGCGCTTGGGGCTGCTTATTTGGCCGGTCTTGCCGTTGGCTTCTGGAGCTGTTTGGATGAAGTCTCCGGTAAGGCTGAAATTGACCGGATTTTTACTCCGGCAGAAGATCAGGAGAAACAAACGCAGAGATATGCAGGCTGGAGGCGGGCGGTTCGTGGTGTGCTGGCATGGTCTGGTGTGGAAGATGAATAACAAATAATATGTTGGTTATGGAGGTTACAAACAGGATCCTTACGGCCCCCTTTTTGATAGTTTTTATCTATTGATTTAATATGTAAAATCTATTTTTCTTTATGAAGATTGCGTGTGATTATGTATACAGAGCAGAACATTGCCATTCAATAACATAAAGGAAAAGTAAAGTTATGATTAATACTAAAATTAAACCATTCAGCGCCACGGCTTTCAAAAACGGTGAATTTGTTGATATCACTGAGCAGGATGTAGCGGGGAAGTGGGCAGTCTTCTTTTTCTACCCTGCTGATTTCACATTTGTATGTCCGACAGAACTGGGCGATCTTGCCGACCACTATGACGAGCTGCAAAAGCGTGGCGTAGAAGTATTTTCTGTCTCCACAGATACTCACTTCACTCACAAAGCGTGGCATGACAGTTCAGATACCATCGGTAAAATCAATTACTACATGGTTGGTGACCAGACTGGCAATATCACTAATAACTTTGGTGTAATGCGCGAAGGTCAGGGTCTTGCTGACCGTGCTACTTTCCTGATTGACCCTGACGGTGTTATTCAGGCGATGGAAATTACAGCTGAAGGTATCGGCCGTGATGCAGAAGATCTGCTGCGTAAGGTAAAAGCCGCTCAGTATGTTGCTGCACACCCAGGCGAAGTATGCCCGGCGAAATGGAAAGAAGGTGAAGAAACGCTGGCTCCTTCACTGGATCTGGTTGGTAAGATTTAATTCTTTCGGAACGGATTAGTTATTCCAAGTTATATTAGTTAGTTTCCAGTTATAAACGTAGCAGGACGGATTCTGGATATAATCCGGAAATCTGACCTGCTTCTTCTTATCTGTTTCTATCCAGAGTGACCACTCTATAAATCATAATAAAGGTGTGAGTGAACATGTTAGATCAAGCAATCAAACAACAATTAAAGCAGTATCTGAGTAATCTGAAACACGATGTCCGGCTAGTGGTCAGCCTGGATGAAAGCAAAGCTTCTCAGGATATTTTTTCCTTAGCGAGTGAAATTTCTGAACTCAGTGATTTGGTATCTGTAGTTCGGGATGACAGTGCCAGTGAACGTAAACCGGTTATGGCCGTCACTAATCCGGAAAAAGGGTCTACTCTGCGTTTTGCCGGCCTGCCAATGGGGCACGAGTTTACTTCTCTGGTGCTGGCTCTATTGCACAGTGGTGGTCATCCTATGAAGCTTGACCCAGAGACGATTAAGCAGATCGCAAATCTGAACAAGCAACTGGATGTTGAGATCTTTATTTCTCTGTCGTGTCAGAATTGTCCGGATGTGGTGCAGGCTTTTAATATGATGGCTGCTATTAATCCGGATATTCAGGTTACTATGATTGATGGTGCCCTGTTCCAGAATGAAGTCAAACAACGTGACATCATGGCTGTGCCGAGTGTATTTGTGAACGGTGAGCTGTTTGGGCAGGGACGCATGTCACTGGCTGAAATTATGACGAAGCTGGACGATGGTGCAGCAGAAAAAGCGGCTGCCGGTATTAACGAGAAAGAACCGTTTGATGTGTTGGTTGTCGGTGGTGGCCCGGCTGGTGGTGCGGCAGCGATTTATTCTGCACGTAAAGGCATCCGTACCGGTATCGTAGCGAAACGTTTTGGTGGTCAGGTTATGGATACCATGGCTATTGAAAACTTTATTTCAGTGAAGAGAACGGAAGGTCCTAAGCTGGCTGCGGATATGGGTGAACACCTGAAAGAATATGGTGTGGATATTATTACCGATCAGCAGGTAGATAAACTCATGGGTGCAGAGCTCACTGAAGATGGTTATATCAATGTGATGCTGGAAAGTGGTGCGATGCTGAAGAGCAGGAGTGTGATTTTGAGTCCGGGTGCCCGCTGGAGAGAGATGAACGTACCGGGGGAACAGGAATACCGTAATAAAGGGGTAGCGTACTGTCCTCACTGTGACGGTCCTCTGTTTAAAGGTAAGAAAACAGCTGTTATTGGTGGTGGTAACTCGGGTATTGAAGCGGCTATCGATCTGGCCGGTATTGTTCAGCATGTGACGGTTCTGGAATTTGCTGGTGAGCTGAGGGCTGATCAGGTACTGATCAAAAAAGCAAATTCACTGCCTAATGTGGATATCATTACCATGGCGCAGACAACAGAGGTTATTGGTGATGGTAAGCGTGTGACCGGTCTTAAGTATAAAGACCGTAATACGGATGAAATTAAACAGCTGGAACTGTCAGGTATCTTTGTTCAGATTGGTCTGGTGCCAAATACAGAGTGGCTGAAAGATTCTGATGTACAGCTTTCTGTAAGAGGTGAAATAGAGGTCGGTAGTCATGGTGAAACCAGTATGGCTGGTGTATTTGCCGCCGGTGATGCGACAACTGTTCCATATAAGCAGATCATTATAGCGATGGGAGACGGTGCAAAAGCCAGTCTTGGAGCATTTGATTATCTGATCCGTCAGGGATAATAGACCTTTATACAAATCAGCTGAAGCCCGATGATTCATCGGGCTTTTTTATACCTTAATTTAAGCTAGTTATTTGCCGTAGCGGTTGCCTTTTAACTTAAACGAAAGCGTAAAACTCGGATCTGACGGGATCAGTGTCGAGTGACGTTCAATTTCATATCCGGGAAGCTGTTTTCTGAAATAAGAGAGCAGGCGTTGTTTATTGAAGATCCCCAGCTTAGCGGTGATTTCGCGGTTTTCTTTGCCTGAATGACCGCTGATATCTGCTACTGAGTGACCATAATCTGTATTTTTGGTGGTGATTCCTTTCAGTGACCATTCCACACATTCCTGATTCAGGTCGCTTCTTAAAGAGCGGTTGACTTTAATGACATCGTCATCGTAGAACTCTAGTAAAACCAGTTGATATTTGTTGCGCTCAATGGCTTTTGTCAGTTTATCTAACTGGAAAGAGTGGTGCCAGTCCGCACTGGTGGTACTGGAAATAACCAGACAAGGAGATGCGTTAAAGTAGATGAATTCCAGTACATCGCCTTTTACGACTTTTCGGGTGTTTAAAGACGGCTTTTTCTGGCTGTCGATATAAGTAATGGCGTATTGTTTACTGAGCTTTTCTGCGAGAGGTGCAAATCCTGAAAAGATTATTGGTCTTGAACATGGGGATGTGAAATGGCTGATAATACTTTTTTCGATAGTATTCTTGCTATAGATAGTATTCTTTTTATCGATGATAGCGCCCTCTCCCGTTCGGGGAGAAGAATGCGGGGGTTCTGCCGTATCAACACTGGTAAGTTCAAACATAACGCGATCCTTATAAATATCATCATAAACGTGGTTGTTTGGCTTACCGGATACAACATATATGCCAAAATTTAAGTAGTTTTTTATTTTTATTAAATTGTTTATTTAGGTTATTTATTCTGATGTTTTGCGGATTTACTGGTCGTTCTATTTGTTTTATTCGGTTTTTTTCAGAGACAAGTATTTGAATGGATATTTCAGTGCTAAAACGACAATCTCTGCACTGTACCGGTGCATAGGTTTGTCTTATCTCAGGATGTGAGATTTGAATTATGCTTGGCGTTATATTATAACGCTTATGTTTTTACTGAGTATAACTGGTTTATTTATATGCATACTATGCTGAAAACGTTGTTTTTACTATATCTTAGTCTGATGATATTTGTCTGCTCCGGTTCTGTTCAGGCTCATCCTCATTCCTGGGTAGAGATGAAAACCTATGTTCAGGGTTCAGAAACCCTGGTCACCGGTTTTCAGATGGAGTGGGTTTTTGATGCCATGACCACTGCATACATGTTGGATGGTGAAGATCTGTCTCCGGAACATCAACAAGAGTCACTGCAAACATTGGCCGATGAGATGCTGGCTAATATGTTGGGTGATCATTATTTCACTTATTTTTATGATGAAGATAAGCCTATCCGGTATCTGGAAGGCAGAAATGCACAACTTTCTCTTAAGCGTGGGAAAGGTGTTTTTTCTTTTGATCTCCCTCTGGTAAAACCTCAACCGATTACGGAATCAGCGTTGAAGTTGTTGATTTTTGAACCCAGTTATTATGTTGATATGACATGGAAGCATCCGGCAGACGTTATATTATCGGATGCTCTGGCTAAAAATTGCAGTATAGAAATGGTAGAGCCAAATCCAACACCGGAACAGATGAACTATGCCCTGTCTCTGCCATTAGATGCTGATCCGGATAATGCTCTTGGTCAGTTGTTTACTCAAACAGTCCGGTTCCATTGCGTATCGCCGACAGATACTGAAGAGGCTATTCATGAATAAGGCAGTATTTCCGTTTCGATATTACCTGAGTACAGTGCTGGTTTTTGGATTTTTAGGATTAATGGCCTATCAGCTCTGGCTGGCGTGGCCACAGATTCTTCTTGGCAGTATTAAATGGCAGAGAGAGATTAATGCTGAGTTAAGTGATCTGCTTTATGATGCAAAAGAGAATAGCCTTGCGGCTGGCATCTCTTTGGCCGGACTGAGTTTTCTTTACGGTATTCTGCATTCTGTCGGACCAGGGCATGGTAAGGTTATTGTTACCACTTTTCTGGCAACGCATCCCAGTAAAATTAAACATGGCCTGATATTGACGATTTTGTCGGCCTTTATGCAGGCGATTGTTGCTACTGTTCTGGTTTCTTCTTTAGTTATTCTTTTCAGTCATTCTATGCGGGATGTGAGCAGTAAGGCTGATTATTTAATTAATGCCAGTTTTCTCGCAATGTCTTTGCTTGGAATTACTATTTTGTGGCGTACATCAAAAGCTATTTACTATTATCTGAAGCATCACAAGTACAGTGCCGGATGCCACTGTTGTCATTGTGTTTCAGGTAGCCAGTTGAATCAGGCCATGAACTGGAAATCTTACGTAGGAATTATTATCAGTATCGGTATTCGTCCTTGCTCTGGTGCTATTCTGGTACTTCTTTTCTCTAATGTTGTGGGGATTTACTGGCTGGGTATCGTGAGTGCATTTCTGATGGCAATCGGTACGGCTATCACCACATCGACAATTGCTCTGATGACTATTTCCGGGAAAAAGGTTATTCAGCGTTATCTAAGAGCTGAAAATCATCAGCATAGTTCACTTGGTAGCATGGGGCTGCAATTTGTCGGTGGTATCTTACTGACCTTGTTGGGTATCATTTTATACAGTTCACAAACATACAGTATGTCACCAATATTCTGATTTTATATTTCAGTATCTAGTTAACAGACTGATCGTTGACATGGAAATACTTCTGGATTAAAACTTATTTGTGCGCAATAACGCACAAATAAGTTTATTTCAGGAGTCAGAGTATGGAAGTCACGGAACGTATTGAGCGGTTACGGCAAAATTATGTTAATTCAAAACCTTCGATCTGTTACGAACGAGCGAAGATCTACACGGATTCACATAAACGGACCGAGGGGCAACCGGTTATTCTGCGTAGGGCTCAGGCGTTTTCTGACTTTTGTAATGAATTTGATATCAAAATTTTCCCTGACGAGCTGATTATCGGTACGGCCGGTAAGTTTCGCCGTACCGGGATCCTGACGCCTGAATACTCATGGCGCTGGGTCGATAAGGAGATGGACACCTTTGCTACCCGTCCTCAGGATCCTTACCAGATGACGGACGAGCAGCGTAGTGTGGTGCGGTCAGATATCTTCCCGTACTGGGAGGGTAAATCTCTTGAAGAACATTTTCTTTCTTTGCTACCTGAAGAGACGGCCAGGATTGCGGTCGATACCGGCATTATCGATAACGATTCAAAATGGCGTCAGGCGGTGGGTGAGATCACGCCGGATTATGAAGGGCTGCTATTTAAAGTGGGCTATCGTGGGGTGTTGCAGCAGGCTGAGGAAAAACTGGCTGAGCTGGATTATCTGAGCGATGAGAATATCGACAAGATTAATTTCTATCAGGCGACCATTTTAACCGCTAAGGCGATCATGACGCTGGCGAACCGGTATGCCGGGCTGGCGGAGCAGATGGCAGAACAGGAAACAGATAGCCAGCGCCAGGCTGAATTGCTGGATATTGCCCGGGTATGTAAGCGGGTACCGGAACATCCGCCGGAAACTTTCCATGAGGCGATTCAGTTTGTCTGGTTCGTGCAGTTAGGCGGCATTATTACTGAAAACCCGCTGGCTCTGAATCCGGGTCGCTTCGATCAGTATATGTATCCTTATTATGCTGCCGATATAGAGGCTGGTCGTCTGGAAAAAACGCAAGCGAAAGAGCTGATCCATGCGTTGTGGCTGAAATACTCCGAGTGGGTCTGGACCATTTCGGAAAATACCACCGGGTACTTTGCCGGGTATAACCAGTTTCAGAATCTGACTGTCGGCGGAAAAAAACGTGACGGATCCGATGGTACCAATGAGCTGACTTACCTTTGTCTAGAAGCAACGGACGAAGTACGTACTCACCAACCGGGGCTGAGTGTCCGGGTGCATTCTGACTGTCCGCCGGAATTTTTGTATGCGGTGACGGATCTGGTCAGTAAAGGAACTGGTTTTCCGGCTATCCATAACGATCAGGCTGGTACGCAGATGCTGCTTCAGGCCGGTTATGAAGCGGAAGATGCCAGAGACTGGAATAACTGCGGTTGCGTGGTGCCTCATTTCCGTAAAACCGGTCAGTGGACATCGGCGGTGAACGTGAACTTTGTGGCCGCCATGGAATACGCTCTGAATCAGGGGAAAAGCCGTCTGACCGGAGAAAAGCTGGGGCTGGATGCGAAACCTGTTCAGGAATACACCAGCTATCAACAAGTGCAGGATGCGGCCTTTGAACAGGTCGGTAACCTTATTTATCACTCTGTGGTCGCGACGGTTGTTGCGCAAAAACTTCACTCACAAATGGTACCAAGACCATTCCTTTCTACCTGTATTGAAGAGTGTCTGACTACGGGGACTGATTTGTCGCAGGGTGGAGCAAAATACAATGTGGGTCCGGTACTTACCGGTATTGGTCTGGCCGTTGTTGCGAACTCGCTGGCGGTGATTAAGAAACTGGTCTTTGAAGATCAGGTCATCACTCTGGCTGAACTGGACGCCGCGATGAATGCCGACTGGGAAGGCTATGAAAGTCTTCGGGACAAGGCTCTGGATGTGGTGAAGTACGGCAATGATGACGACTATGTGGATTCCATTGCCCGGGATCTGGCGAACTATTACTACCGTGAGACCCGCTCTTATAAAGATATCTTCGGCTCGAACTTTAATTCGGCATTTATGGGGATCTCTAACTATATCCCGACCGGCCGGATTGTCGGTGCGACGCCATGTGGACGGAAAGCGAAAAAACCGATCACCGAAGGGGTATCCCCTTATGCTGGCAGTGATGTCAGCAGCCCGCTGGCGGCGATGCGTTCCAGTGCCAAGATGAATCATGATGTGCATACAGGCGGCACCTTGCTGAACCTGCGTCTGAGTGAGGATCTGGTCAGCACGCCAAAAGGCAAACGGGATCTGGGCAATATTATTCGTGCTTATTTCTCTCTGGGTGCATTCCATGTGCAGTTTAATACTCTGTCAACCGAGGTGTTGCGTAAAGCACAGGCAAATCCTGAAGAGTATAAAGATCTGCTGGTGCGGGTGGCTGGTTATAGTACCCAGTTTGTGAACCTGTCTCCGGAAATGCAGGAAGCGATCATCGCCCGTTCCGCTCACGGAGCCATGTAATGGGGAAAGAGGTATCCTCCGGCGTTGTTATTCAGATGCAGGATTACTCCATCCATGACGGGGATGGAGTAAGAACCACGATCTTTCTGGCTGGCTGTGGCCTTCGGTGTCAGTGGTGCGCGAATCCTGAAAGCTGGACGAAGAAACCCAAGCTCGCCTTTTATGCACATAAATGCTCGCAGTGTCACAGCTGTGAGCCAGTGTGCCCACAGAGCCTTAAACCATCCAGTAATGAATTCGATCTGAGTGATTGTACCTTGTGTGGCGCATGTGTTTCGGTATGTCCGGAAAAAGCGTTAGAGCTGGCCTGTTCAGATACCGATGTCGAATCCGTTATGCAGAAGATCCGTCGTGATGAGCTGTTTTTCCGCCATACAGGTGGCGGGGTGACCTTTTCCGGCGGAGAGCCGTTTTTGCAGCATCAGTTTCTGCGGCAGTTAATGGCGGGCTGTGAACAGCTTGGTGTTTCTGTCTGGGTGGAAACCTGTGGCTTTTTTAACTGGAAACAGTGTCAGGATCTGATGTCTGGAATTGAACATGTGTTTTTTGATATCAAGCACATGGATGAACAGGTGCATGAGCAAGTGACGGGACAAAGCAACCGGACTATTCTGGACAACGCGCGAAAAATGCATGAACTGGGTGTGCCGATGACGATTCGTGTGCCTTTAATCACTGAAGTGAATCTGGATGACGACAATCTGCGTGCCACCGCCGAGTTCATTCGTGAATATCTCAGTGGAAGCACCATTGAACTGCTGCCATATCATGAACTGGGCAAGGCGAAATACATGGCTTTCCGCATGGATGAAGTGTTTCATTCATTTACTACACCGACGCCGGAACAGGTAGAAAAGGCGTATGATGTTTTTTCCGGGTATCAGATCCGACGTTATATGGGGTGATATTAAGTAAACACACCGCCAAATCAAATCTGGGCTATGCTAGTAGTAGGGTCGATACCTTCCGATGGGAGGGCGAGGCTCATTCTTGAGACCCGATACTGGAGGTGAATATGAATATCAGTGACAAAATTAAAGAGTTGGAACATGATATCAAAGTCGCCGGTTCTGAAGGTGATATTGAGCTGATGAATCAACTTGAAAATCAGCTGGAACAGCTTAAAGAAAAGTTGCCACACGCAATGGATGACGATCCTTACTTCACTGACGAAAATATGTACTGTGATGATTGATATCGTCCTGAAAAACTCTGAGATGTTGTTTATCAATAATAAAACCACACATCAATGGCTCATTGTTTTTACCCAATGGGCCATTGTATTTTGAGTGGATTGGATATATTACTCATTAATAACTGACGATATTCTGGAAGACTGCGGTTTTACTTATCGCTTTGTAGCCATGTGGTTGATCAGCACAAAAACGCAAGCTTTTGCCTTGTTTAACTGGTTCCCAATGGCCATTATTCAAAACTTCCATATCACCCTGCAGAACAATAATACTTTCGATTACTCCGGGTGCATGGGCATCTGACATTTGGCAATGATGGTTAGTCAGAGTAATTTCATGTATTTCATAATTGACCGCAGGGTTATAGGGAAAGATGGATTTCACTTTCATATCTGGATCCGGAAAATACTGATGTTCATCCGGCTCGGGTGTTTGGGTAAAAAAGGCTGAAAATGATGTTTCCAGACCGGATGCAATTTGCCACAGTTTGGCAATGGTCGGGCTGGATTCTTCCCGTTCAATTTGTCCCAGCATGGCCTTAGAAACACCGGTTAGTTTTGCTACGGCATCCAGACTGAGTTGTCTTTGCTTCCTGATGGCTTTCAGGTGGGTGGCTATTCCTTGTTTAAACTGCTGTTCTGTCATGATTGTTTACTGTTGGCTAAAACCTGTTTATCTGGAGGAATTATCTGGTGTAAATAGGCAACGGACAAGAAAAAACCCTCGGCAAAAGGCTGAGGGTTTTGGTCGTAAAGGGTTAACCCCTTAGTAACTTGGCTAATAATTAGTCTACGCCATGTTCTTTATACAGTCTGCGACATGCGTCACCGTTACTGTGAAACAGATGGCAACGATGTGCTGGTAGACCGATAGAATACTTATCGCCAACTTCGATATTAAGGGTATCCGGCACTCGGTAGATAACATCGGCATCGGCACCGTCAAGGTGCAGATACACTTGAGTTTCATGCCCCAGTTTTTCTACAATTTGTACGTCACCAGCAATCACTGCATCACCGACATCTGCGTTTAACAGATGTTCAGGGCGGATGCCCAGCGACATACGTTCACCTTTGTTGACGGTTGCACCTGATACCGGGACCCAGAATGTTTCTCCGTTAGACAGTTGAACCATGACTCGTTCGTCTTCTACTGCTTCAATCTGTACACTCATGAAATTCATTTTCGGTGAGCCAATGAATCCGGCAACGAAACGATTCTGCGGATAGTGATATAGTTCCAGAGGACGTCCGACTTGTGCGACACGACCTGCGTCAAGGACCACAATTTTATCTGCCATGGTCATTGCTTCAACCTGATCATGGGTTACATAGATCATAGTACAACCAAGTTTACGCTGCAGTTTGGTGATCTCACTGCGCATATTGACACGCAATGCGGCATCCAGATTCGATAGTGGTTCGTCCAGAAGGAAGACCTTAGGTTGTGAAACCAGAGTCCGGCCGATAGCGACCCGCTGGCGTTGTCCACCTGACAATGCCTTAGGCTGACGATCCAGAAGATGAGTCAGTTGAAGGATATCAGCCGCATGATTTACCCGCTGGTCTATTTCTTTTTTATCTGCTTTCGCCAGTTTCATACCGAAAGACATGTTGTCGTAAAGGTTCAGGTGCGGGTAAAGCGCATAAGACTGGAAGACCATGCCAACGCCGCGTTTGGCCGGTTCCACATCATTCATTCTGTCCTGTCCGATATAGAGATCTCCGGAAGTAATGTCCTCCAACCCGGCGATACAGCGTAGCAGAGTAGATTTACCACAGCCTGACGGACCAACGAACACAACAAATTCGCCTTCTTTGATTTCCAGGCTGACGTTTTTTGAAATCAATACGTCGTCATATGCTTTACAGACGTTTTTTAACGTAACACTTGCCATGTAGCTTGTCCTCGATATTTTTTATGCTGTTACTGCTCACAATAAAACTTGATTCGTTATGCGGACTCACCATTGTATGGCGAGCCGTCATTATAGAAAACCGTTTAGGGGTCGCTTACCTTTCAATCTTTAAGCGAAATAAATTTGAAAGGTAAGCCATCCTGTCTCTGTGAGAAAAAAGGTGATGTCTCCGGTTTATGCAGACATCACCTGCTATTGCTAAAAGAAAGCCAGTATTCTCCCCTCCACAGTCTGAATACTCCCCCGTAGAACAAACTGTGACACATGTAACGTGCTTACTGACTCTCCCGGCAATGAATGCCAGCAAGTATATTCTGGTGACGGTAAGCAAAATGTCTTTCCGCAATGTAACAGAATTACCGGCAAAGGCTCTTACTATCCACTCTTGGATTGCTGTAGTCTCTTAAAATAGGACGTGGCAGACATCCTCCCGGTGGAATTAATTTCAGGGGGAGTAGAAAAGGAGGAGGCTCTATGTTCGGGGAAATACAAAGTAAGATCTACTTCAAATAAAATAGGACACTAAGTGTGTTTTTTATCACAAAATGTATATTTTCTGTGATAAGGATCGCTCCTTGTTGACGATGGAGATCACGAAATTAACGGGTTCAGTTGGGGGCGTAGGGTTCAGGATGATGATGTATTCGTTATTATTTCCGATGATACAGAGGAAGGGATGGTAAGTTATCCCTGATTTTTAATTTTTCCTTATTGCTAGCAGGTTTTATTTTATGCAGTCAGTTCAAGGTTCAGGTGTGGTTGCATCCGGTGATGTGCCACTCGGTCAGAAAGTGTTTATTAAATGGGCACTGCTGGCGACAGTCGGTATCCTTAATGGTTACGCATCGATTCTTATGTATTCCCGTGGTGAGCTGGCATTTGCAATGCTGACAGTTGTGCTTACCGCATTAGCCATCTATATTTTTGGCAGTAAAAAAACATACGCACATCGCTATATCTATCCGGGTATCGCGGGTATGATTTTATTTATCCTTTTTCCTCTTATGTATACCGTAGGTCTGGCGTTTACCAACTACAGCGCCAAGAACCAGCTCTCTTTGGAAAGAGCACAGCAGGTTTTGTTGGACAGAACTTATCAGAGCGGCGAAAGCTATCCTTTTTCTCTGTATCGGACAGAAAATGGTTATCGTCTGGTGATTACTCAGGGTGAGCAACTGCTGGCAACCCGGGAAATAAAACTGGATGATTTTACTGAACCTTATTTAGACCTAGCTCCTGTGCCATCGGTTCAGGGAACTCCTGAACAGATTAAAAGTATCATTAAACACCGCAGTACACTTAGTGGTATTGATCTGAATACTCCTGACGGAGCGGTGATCCGTATGAGTGGTTTGCGTAAGTTTGCGTCAGTGGTTCCTCTGTATACGAGGCAGGAAGATGGTCAGACGCTTATTGATAATAAAACCGGAGAAACACTGAAGCCAAATATGCAAATTGGCTATTATCAGGTGGTCGATAAAAATGATCATTTCGTAGGCGATGGCATTTCTCCCGGCTTTATTGTCAATGTCGATACCGCTAACTTTGAAAGAGTATGGAAAGACGATGGTATCAAAGAACCTTTTATCAGCATCTTTATCTGGACGATCGCATTTTCTGCTATGACGGTAATCTTTACTGCTTTTATCGGTCTGGTGCTAGCCAGCATCGTACAGTGGGAAGAGCTCCGGGGGCGTTCTGTGTATCGGGTACTGCTTATTCTTCCTTATGCCGTTCCTGCATTTATCTCGATTCTGATTTTTAAGGGTTTATTTAATCAGAGTTTTGGTGAGATCAATATGGTTTTGCAGGCTCTGTTCGGTCTTAGCCCCAACTGGTTTTCTGATCCGATAATGGCACGGGCTATGGTTATTATTGTAAACACATGGCTTGGTTTCCCTTATATGATGATTTTATGTATGGGTCTGATGAAAGCGATTCCGGATGATCTGTATGAAGCTTCGGCGATAGACGGTGCAGGTCCGCTGAAAAACTTTACCCGCATTACCGTTCCTATGATGGTTAAGCCACTGACACCATTGATGATTGCGAGCTTTGCTTTCAACTTCAATAACTTTGTGATGATTTACCTGTTAACGACCGGTGGTCCGAATATGATTGGTACGACAGAACCTGCGGGCTATACGGATTTGCTGGTCAGCTATACCTACCGGATTGCATTTGAAGGCAGCGGTGGTCAGGATTTTGGCCTGGCAAGCGCGATAGCAACACTGATCTTCCTGTTAGTCGGTGGTCTGGCACTCATCAATTTACACTTCACCAAACCGGTACAAGATTAAGGAGTCATCACCATGGCAATGGTACAAGGTAAAAATCTGAAATATCGTGTATGGGCAACCCATATCGGATTATGGATGTTCCTGTCACTGATCATTTTTCCGCTGCTGATGATTGTGGCTATCTCTTTTCGTGAAGGTAACTTTGCAACTGGTAGCCTTATTCCGGAGAACCCATCTCTGGAACACTGGAAACTGGCATTGGGCTTTTCGGTAACAAATGCTGACGGAACGGTAACAAAACCCCCGTTTCCTGTTCTGCTGTGGCTGTGGAATACGATCAAAATTGCCGGAGTTTCTTCGCTATTTATTGTGACTTTGTCTACAACATCAGCTTACGCATTTGCTCGTCTGAAATTTGGTGGTAAAAGTACCATCCTGAAAGCAATGATGATTTTTCAGATGTTCCCGGCAGTACTGGCACTGGTTGCTCTTTATGCGTTGTTTGACAAGCTGGGACAATATATTCCGTTTTTGGGGCTGAATACGCATGGCGGGCTTATCTTTGCTTATCTGGGGGGAATTGCACTGCATGTGTGGACCATTAAAGGCTATTTTGAGTCTATTGATGGTTCGCTGGAAGAAGCGGCTGCATTGGACGGAGCCACACCATGGCAGGCATTCCGTCTGGTTCTATTGCCTCTTTCTGTACCGATCCTGGCTGTAGTCTTTATTCTGTCCTTCATTATGGTGGTAGGGGAAGTACCGGTTGCAACACTTTTGCTCTCGGATATTGATAAATATACGCTGGCGGTGGGTATGCAGCAGTATCTTTATCCGCAGAACTATTTGTGGGGCGATTTTGCGGCAGCTGCCGTCTTGTCGGCCGTGCCGATTACCATTGTGTTCCTGTTGGCACAGCGCTGGCTGGTTGGTGGCCTGACAGCCGGTGGTGTGAAAGGGTAATAATCGTTTTTAGCATTATATTGTTATCTGAGCCTGGAGTTGTTCTCCGGGCTCTTTATTTTTCAATATCCAATAGAGACTAAATGAGTTCTCTGCTGGATGGAGCACAGCCGACGTATTGCATTAGAATGTAAATACTCTCCTGATGCATTGCCACTCTCCTAAACAGATCCGCAAAAATCATATCCCCGCCAAAACAGGCATGAATATAGTGATTAATGGATTTGTCATCATACCCTTCTGCATATAACGTCCTCACCCAGTGGTACTCAAGAGCACTCGGGTTACAGATGGTCGCTTCGTCTAAGGTGATAGCAATATTCAAATTCAGGATAATCAATGTATATAAGTCAGCGAATTACAACAGATTATTGTGATAGAAATATGACAGCCTATATTGGCTATTTGAGTCCCCTGTCTATTCTTGGCACAATAGCTTATCTTTTTCTGCGTAAGACAGAGCATGCGAATTCTCCATACCTCCGACTGGCATCTGGGCCAGAATTTTTTTACTAAAAGCCGTAAAAATGAACATCAGGCCTTTATCCGCTGGTTGTTGACGCTGGTTAAAACTGAAAATATTGATGCTGTAATTATTGCTGGAGATGTGTTTGATACAGGAACGCCTCCTAGCTATGCAAGGGAGATGTATAACCAGTTTGTGGTGGATATAAGCCGTACAGGTTGTCAGTTAGTGATCCTTGGGGGAAATCATGATTCAGTTTCGACTCTGAATGAATCCCGCCAGTTGCTTTCCTGCCTGAATACCCGGGTGATTGCCAGTACTGAGGGGGAGCCGGAAGAACAGCTTATTGAACTGAAAAATCGAGAAGGTACTGTCGGAGCCTTATTGTGCGCTGTTCCGTTTATCCGAGCCCGGGATGTGATGCAAAGTGTTGCCGGGGGGTCAGGAAAGGACAAACAAAAGCAGTTAGGTGAGCAGATCAAGGATCATTACCGGATGCTGTATCAGAAAGCATTAGCATACAGAGAAAATCAGAATTGTCAGGTACCTATTATCGCAACCGGGCATCTGACGGCTCTTGGTGTGACAAAAACAGAGTCTGAACGGGATATCTATATCGGCTCTTTGGATGCCTTTTCTGCCGATGGCTTTCCTCCCGCCGATTACATCGCTCTGGGGCATATTCACCGTCCGCAGATCGTTGCAAAATCTGACCATATTCGTTATTGCGGTTCGCCGATTCCGCTCAGTTTTGATGAGTTGAAATGGCGGAAACAGGTGATTATCGTTGAATTCTTTGCTGATAAACACAGGCAGATCATACCGGTTGACGTTCCTATGTTTCGCCGGATGGAAATACTGAAAGGCGATTTGGCTGAGATTCAGGTTATGTTGAATCAATATCCCCCTGCATCGGAAGAAGAAGAGCCTGTCTGGCTGTTTATTGAAGTTGAAGTTCAGGATTATCTTTCAGATCTTCAGTTGCGTATTCAGGAAATGACAGCAGGGCTAAATGTGGAAGTCATTCGTTTAAAACGCAGTAAAAGTGATCGGCGCGATACTCTGATGCGTGAGGCAACAGAAACGTTATCAGAGCTGACTCCCTATGACGTTTTTGATAAGCGACTGGAAAAGGAACGGTTTGACGGAGAGGATGAACAGAAGCGATTAACCCGTCTGAAGCAGAAATTTAGTCAGATTGTACTGGAAGTCGGACATAAGGAAGGCGGTGAATGAAGATCTTAACGTTACGCTTTAAAAATCTTAATTCTTTGAAAGGAGAGTGGTATATCGACTTCACCCGTTCACCGTTTTCTGAGACCGGTCTGTTTGCTATTACTGGCCCAACCGGTGCAGGTAAGACCACCATATTGGATGCTATTTGTGTGGCGTTATACCACAAAACTCCGCGGTTGGATAATATCTCCGTTTCCGGTAATGAGCTGATGACTCGCGGTACAGCAGAGTGTCTGGCGGAAGTTGAGTTTGAGGTAAAAGGTAAGGCTTATCGGGCATTCTGGAGCATGCGCCGTTCCCGTGACAAAGCCGATGGTAATCTGCAGCCGGCACAGGTAGAGCTGGCAGAGGTGGTTTCCGGTCAAGTACTGGCAAATCAGATTAAGAAGAAATCTGAACTGGTAGAATCCGTAACCGGGCTGGATTTTGGTCGTTTTACCAAGTCCATGTTGCTCTCTCAGGGGCAGTTTGCTGCATTCCTCAATGCCAGAGAGGCAGAGCGGGCGGAGTTGCTGGAAGAGCTTACGGGAACGGAAATCTACGGGAAGATTTCAGCAAAGGTGCATGAGCATTATACTCAGACCAGACAGACCATGGCTGAGCTGGAAGCTAGAGCGCAAGGGGTGCAGTTGCTGACCGAGGAAGAGGCTCAGGCACTGGAACAGGAACAGAAAAGGCTTGAACAGGAGCAGAACCAGCAAAAAAGTTTGTTGAACAAGCTGGATGCCGGGTTGCACTGGTGGAATGAACTGGAGAAAAGCCGCATTCATAAACAGGAAGCAGAGCAGGCACTAATGCTGGCTCAAGAGGTGATAGCGACCTCTGCCCTAGAGCTGGATAAACTGGCTCGTAGTGAACCTGCCGAAGCATTACGGGCACCGTACCTGTTGATGAATGAAGCAAGTAATCACTGTCATCAAATTGAAGAAAATCTCAAGCAAAAATCTGAGGCTAGTGAAGAAACTGAGCAGGGTTACAAGCAGGCAGAAATCCTCTTTGAAGCAAAACAATCGGATCTTGAGCAGGCCAGACAAGCCAGCCGGGCACTGGAAACGCTTCTGAATGAGAAGGTGATCCCTCTGGATCAGAATCTCCGTACTGAACATGATAAAAAGGTGGATCTGGAACAACGTCAGCAACACCTTAATTCCGAATGGGACAGACAGCAACAGGCTTTGTCTGAGCAGCAACAGTGCCTTGTACAGGTGGAGCTTTCTCTGCAGCAGATTGGTCAGTATATGAAGGAACACCAGGCGGATATCTGTCTGGAACAGTCTTTAGGGCTCTGGGTGGCTCAATATGGTCGAATAGAAACGCAGCAGAAAGAGGCTCAGCAATTGGCTGATCAGGTAACTGCCGATACTGCAAAGTTAAAGCAGGAAGAGCTTAAATATACTGCTGATCAGCAGCAGCTTAAGCTGGAATCGGATCAGGTTACCCGATTACAGCAGAGCTATAGCGAAACAGAAAATAAGAAAAAGCAGTTTCTGAAAGAACGGGCGATTGAGACAGATATCCATCAGCTTGAAAATCAGTTGCAGCACCAGAATCAGGTGATGGCGACCTTGTCTTCTCTGCAAATGGTACAGAGTCAGTGGCTGAATTTTCAGCGTGAGAAACAGAAGAAAGAACAGGAGATCCCGGCTCTGTTGCTGGATAAACAGAAGCTGGAACTGGAGCGGCAGCAACTGCGACAGCGTTATACGACACAGAATGAGCTGGTAAAAGCGTTGGATAGACTGGTCAGTCAGGAGGAACGTCTGGCGGAGTACCGTACTCAGCTTATTGCTGGAGAGGCATGCCCGCTTTGTGGTTCGACTGAGCATCCATATGCCAGTCAACATGCTGTGATCAGCCTCTCTGAGACTCGGCAGAGTATGCTGGCAGCGGATAAAGAACGGGAAAGTATTAAAGAGCAAGGAGACAAACTTAATCTGGATATCAGTTCTCTGGAGCGCCGGATTGAGGATGAACAGAAGCGACAGCAGCATATCATTCAGGAACAGAACCAACTGGATGGACGCTGGCAGCAATTGGCTGTTCAGGCAGTATACACGCTTCCAATTGAAGACGCCGACAGTCTGAAACAGCGGATGATTGAAACTGAGCAACAGAGTTCTGTTTTGTATAAGACTATTCATGAGTATCGCGATCTGAATCAGCGTTTAACAGCCGCCAAAGACGCTCAGGATACGGCATTAGTACATTATCAACAGGCGGAATCTCAGCTGAAATTGTTTGGTCAGCAATTGGGATACATTCGCAGTGATCTGGAGAAGAAGCAGGAACAGCAAGGGAAGTTACTGAGTGAGATTGATGGCTTGTTTTCCGGACTGATTGCTCAGATCCACGGAAAGGGGTTTGTATCTTTGGAAAAATCTGCGCTGTCTGTTTGGCTGGACAGTAAACAAAATGATGCAAGCGTCTGGAAAGAAACGGTTAACAAACAGGAACGGTATCAGCGCGAGTTGGCTGTGCATCATGCAAATGTAGACACCGGCCGTAGACAGATATCTGAAACAGAGCAGAAACTGGCTGTGATGGTACAGGAGCTGACACAACAGGCTAAACGTGTACAACAGCTTGAGCAGGAAAGGCATATCCTGTTTGGGAACAAGCAGGTGGATGATGAAAGGCTGGCTGGTCAGGCGCTTTGTAATATAGCAGAAAAGGCATACCAGCATCAGCAAGAGAAGGTCATGGCGCAGCAGAGAGTCCTTCAGTCTCTGAAAGGGGAAATTGTAAATCTGCAGTCGTCTTATGCGCAGGCACAAAACAGCCAGAAAGCTCGAATTCAGGAGTGGGAAACTTTATTACAGGAGAGCCTGTTTGAATCGACCCAGGCGTTTGAGGCTGCCTTGCTGGAGAAAGAAGAACGACACCGGCTGATGGCATTAAAAGAGAAGCTGTTCAGTGAACGGGATAAAGCGCAGACGCTGGTCAGCGTTGCAGGAAAAACGGAGCAACAGCTACTGAATGATGATATGGCGCAGGAGTATCTGCCTATGCCGAAAGCAGAGTTTGTGCAGCAGACTATAGCGTTGAGAGAGAGTATAGAAATCCGGAGTAAACAACAGGGAGAAGTGACTAACGAGCTACGGTCTGATGTAAAACGCAGACAGGATCAGCAGGCGTTGTTTCAAGAAATTAGTGAGTACCGTGGCGTCTATGATGACATTCAGTATCTGCATGCACTGATTGGTTCACAGAGCGGGGACAAATTTCGTAAGTTTGCACAGGGGCTGACTCTGGATAATCTTGTCTATCTGGCCAATAAGCAATTGCAGCGTCTGCATGGTCGCTATGAACTACAGAGAAAAGAAAATCAGGGGCTGGAATTGTCAGTAGTCGATACCTGGCAGGGAGATGTAGTGCGGGATACAAAGACTCTCTCCGGCGGAGAAAGTTTTCTGGTTAGTCTTGCCCTTGCGTTGGGGTTGTCGGATCTGGTTAGTCATAAAACCAGTATTGATTCTCTGTTTCTGGATGAAGGCTTCGGTACACTGGATGCTGAGACGCTGGATATGGCGCTGGACGCTCTGGACAGTCTGAATGCATCCGGAAAAATGATCGGTGTGATCAGCCATGTGGAAGCGATGAAAGAGCGTATTCCTGTACAGATTAAAGTCCGCAAACAAAGTGGACTGGGTGTCAGTGAGCTAGAGAGCCGGTTTCGGGGGCAGGGTATACTTCGGGATTGACCATCAGGTATGTAGGGCTTTTCCCTGAATCAGTTGCTCGACCAGCTTATTGGAGTGTTTATTTTCATACATGGCCTGATCCGCTTCATTGATGATCATATCAAAAGATTCGGTTTGTGGATCTCCGACATGAACACCAATACTGACACCCAAATGAAATGAATGGTGACCAATTCTGATTTCTTCATTGGTCACTGATTCCAGACGGTTGCAGAGTATATCGATATCTTTTATGTTGGCAGGCCTTTCCAGCATGACTACAAATTCATCACCACCAAAGCGGGCGATAATATCTCCGGTCTTTATGCTGGATTTTAACCGTTGTGCTACGATGGCCAAGACCTTGTCGCCGATGGGATGCCCATAGGTATCATTGATGGATTTAAACTTGTCTAAATCGAGAAACAGACAGCAGATTTGCTCTGCCTTTTTGGCTAATAGCATGTACTCTTCTATCAGGCCGCTGCGGTTCAGCAGTGGTGTCAGCACGTCATAGTTGGATTTTTGTTTCAGTTCGACAGATTCTGTAATGTTGAGCAGGCTGATAAGTTTCAGTTCATGGGGAATGGTGACGGCAAGCGATTGTGTCAGTTCAAAATGCTGATCGTGGATCTGTATCTGACAATTTTCCAGTGGTAACGGGATAAATCGGGTAATGGGTTCTCCTTTTAGCCTTCCTGAGGTGCGGTGAAAGATCTGTTCAGCAGCAGCATTGGCGTAGGTGATTTGATTATTATCATTAATCAGTAAAGCCGCTTGCGGCAGATTCATCAGAAGGTTTTCCAGATTCCTCTGAAATGCATTACTGTTTCTATTTGCCAGATGCAGTCGGTATATCATCAGAAGAAAATTAATCAGTACCAGAATGAAAATAATAATTTGTGCAATACGCAGGGTTTGTGATTTCTGAATGGACAGTTGTTCTGAGCGTATGGTTAGTTCATTCATCAGAAACAGCATGGATTTATTCGTTTGCAGGGCATAGTTCTGCAGTACGTTATTGTTTCGGTAAGGCTGATCACTTTCCAGCATTTTATATACTGGTGTCCATAATTCCAGAGCTTTGGTCAGTAGTTGCTGACTTTTCAGATCATGGATCGCTTTTAGTGTTACGTTTTTTTCATCCGGAGTGTGCAGAGTTCCACCGTTTTTTAATGTTCTCAGAGTCTGGTTCAGTGTTCTCGCTGATTCAATGACAGTTTTTTTATCTTCCGCGGCTTCGCTTAAAGAGGTAGAAGGGCTACTGAGCAGTAACAGATTTTTAGCGATATTTTGCGACAGCATGCGTTGCCGGCCAGTTACATTAATAATCAGTGCATCATTTTCCAGTTTTTGAGTCAGGTTGATATTGAGAAACAGCAGAGTGAAGTCCAGAAAGATGAATGTCGACACCAGAATAATGAGAGGAACAGTGGTGAGTTTCTTATGAAACATGACAAACACTCCGTCTGACGTGTAACCGCAATCATGCAGCAAGTTATTATCGGTTTTAGTTATGTGATTCTGCTATAAATCAGATAGTTCACCAAAAATTATAGCCTACAAATTATAGTCCACAAATTTGTTATGCTGTTGGCAGTAATTTATATAAGGATTATGCAGAGTGTAAATTAAAACACTCTTTTTGGTTTTTATCGGGTATATAATGGGTGCTGTTTTTCAACGGAATGTTTGTATGTCAGTAAATATCGACCAGCCTTTACCGAATATCCGGATGCGGATGCCGTCTTTAACCAAGACGGAACAGTCAATCGTTGAGAGCTTCCTGCAGCCTCATTTTCTGCATAAGAATACCTCGATAAAAGAGGTGGCTGAACGGTTGAGAGTCTCACCTGCCCTGTTGGTAAAAGTATCGAAAAAACTAGGGTATAGTGGATTTAAGCAACTGAAAGATGCACTGACAGCACAGCTTGAATCTGCAGATTTTATACCTAGTGAACAACTGCTTCCTGATGATAGTTGTGAAGAAATTATCAGCAAGGTGCTGCACAATTCTATTAATGCACTGACTGAAATTCTGGATTTTATTGATGCTCAGGCATTAAGTGCTGCAGCGGATGCGATTTTGAATGCGAAGTGTATAGAATTTTATGCTGCCGGGGCATCCAGTATTGTTTGTGAAGATTTTCAGCAGAAACTATTGCGTATCGGTATTAAGGCATCGGTACCTATGGAAAGGCACCTGATGCTGATGTCGGCAAGCCTTCTGTCAGAGCATGATGTTGTTCTGGTGGTTTCCCACTCTGGCCAGACTGCCGATTTGATGGACTCTGTACGGCTGGCAAAGCAGTCTGGAGCCAAAATTATTTCTATTACCAATAACTACAACGCAGAGCTTTCCCTGTTATCCGATATTCCTCTTTATGCGCCTTCTTCTCCGGAACCTGTGATGGGAAAAAACGGGACAGCAAGACTGGTCAAACTGGCGATGATTGACTGCCTGTATGCTACGATCGTAAATAAAATGCCGGAACTGGCAGAGAAGAACCTGAATACTACCCATAAAGCATTGGGGTTGAGAGAATAGCTTATGGACTGGAAATGAAAACTGCCGGTAAATCCGGCAGTTTTCATTGTGCGATGATTTTTAGTGTGTGATCAATTATAAGCGCGTGCAACTTTCCCGGTCGTTGACAGCTGATATTTACCGGTATAAGCCGGTACAAATACCGACTCTCCTTTTTTGACGGTGACTGTTTCACCACTTTTATGATTCAGTGTCATGTTCGCATCGACAGCAAACAGAATTTCAGCACTTTCCGGACACAGAGTCAGAGCCTGTACTGATTCAATAACTGCAAATTTAAAATCATCCACCGGAACCGGAAAGTAAAGTATGCCATCCTGCTTTTCTGGCTGAGTCAGCAGCGTTTTTAGTGGCTTACCTTCAAAACGTGTACAGGCTACCAGTTCTTCCACATCAATATATTTAGGTGTCAGCCCTGAACGCAATACATTATCTGAACTTGCCATAATTTCCAGACCGGTCCCTTTCAGGTAGGCATGTGGTGTACAGGCATGCAGGAACATCGCTTCGCCGGGCTGCAGTGTTAATACATTCAACATGAGTGGACAAAATAAGCCGATATCGCCGGGATATTGTTGTGCAAGCTCCTGGATCAGGGCGAACAGTTCATGGTGTTTGTTTGCTTCAGCGTAGGTCAGCAGTTCCTGTACCGCGGTTTCTTTCTGATTTCCTTCGAGAGAAAGCATTGCGCGGAAAAATGTTTTTAGCCCTTCAGCATCAGGGGATGCTGAAAATGCATTCACCAGTTCTTTGATTGAAGGCAGGCTGATTTGTCTGAACAGGGCGATAATTTCCGGGAATTCCCGGAATCCGTTCATGGCCTGATAAGGAGTCAGAGCATATACTAATTCCGGTTTATGGTTCGGATCTTTATAATTTCGGTTTGCTGCGGTACGGGCTATACCTGCCAGTTCCTCTTTTTCATAACCGATTTCTGCTTGCTCTTTACTCGGGTGCACCTGAACGGAAAGGGCATTGGCTGCAGCCAAAACTTTAAACAGGTAAGGCAGTTCACCAAACTGAATATCAGTTCCTTCATGTAGGATCCCTGATTTATCCAGACTGATAAAATCAGACAGCCATTGTGTTTCCCCATCTTCAACGATTTTTGAACAGCCGTTCGGGTGGGCTCCCATCCATATTTCAGCCTGCGGTTTTTGTTCCGGATTGGCGATATCAAAGAGTTCATGGATAGAAGTTGTGCTTCCCCACGCATAGTTCTGAATGACATTTTCCATTGGGAAGAAATACTGAGTTGATGCCTGAGTCATGGTTATCCTCTGATATAATTCGGTTTATTGTGCCGTAGTTTACGTGATCCAGTATACAAAGTGCACTTTTGAGATGGTGGGTACTGCACATTTTTGTCCTGAAAATGAGACTGACACAGATATAAATAAAAATGTCCCTTCATATGAAGGGACAAAAAGCATCACAGTTGACGGTCTGTCAGGAGCATGCAGAAAACAGTGATGCTTGTTGTACTATGATCAGGCAAATGCGGCTTCTGCCTTTTTCTGACGCATTTTCTTCAGTGTGACACAAACCAGAGCTGTTACGACTGAACCCGCAGCCATGCAGATAAGTGCCAGCAGTGGTTTATTCATTGCACCAAGCAGAGCAACCACCGGGCCACCATGTGCGACGCTGTTTGTGATCCCGAATGAGAATGCCATGACTGCCGCAACCATTGAGCCTATCACGTTCGCCGGAATGACAGACAACGGATCCTGAGCCGCAAACGGGATAGCTCCCTCAGAGATGCCGACCAGTCCCATGGCTCCGGCAGCTTTGCCTGCTTCAAACTCTGATGCTTCAAACAAGTTCAGTTTATGTCCCAGAACTGTAGCCAGACCCATACCCAGTGGTGCAACCGGAATGGCACAGGCCATCGCACCCATAAACTGGGTTTGTCCACTGGCAATCATGCCAACAGAGAATAGGAAGGCGACTTTGTTACACGGGCCACCCATATCAAACCCGGCCATGCCACCCAGAACGATTCCCAAAAGGACAACGTTTCCGGTACTCATTGTGGTCAGCAGGATATTTAGGCTGTCCATCAAACCGGCAATTGGTGCACCGATGACAAAGATAAACAGGCTGGAGATGAAAAGCGAACCGGCAATTGGTGCAATCATAATCGGCACAAGCGGCTGAATAAATTTGTGATAATTAATGCTTGTTAGCCAGCGGATAAAGTAACCGACCAAAAGACCGGCAAGGATAGCTCCGATGAATCCAGTACCTGCTTCTGCTCCGTAAAAGGAACCGTTATTAGCAATCCAGCCGCCAATCAGACCGGGAGCCAGTGCTGGACGATCTGCAATGGCATAGGCGATGTATCCTGCCAGAATAGGGATCATCAGAGTAAAGGAAACAACACCTACATCTAAGACTTTATTCCACAGGCTACCCGGAGGAATTGCCATACCTGCTTCGGTTGGTTCACCGCCAATAGCTAGTGACAAAGCGATCAGCAGACCACCGGTAACCACAAACGGGATCATATGTGATACACCGTTCATCAGGAATCGATACAGATCAGAGCGTCCCTGAGAAGCTTTGTTCTTTTCGTTTTTAACATTATCCGCCTGATAGAGTGGCTGTCTGAGTGACTGTTGAATCAGGCCGATGGCATCTTTAATCGGTGCTTTTACACCGGTTTCTATGACTCGTTTTCCGGCAAAACGTCCCATATCTACTTGTTTGTCACAAGCGACGATAATAGCATCCGCACGATCTATTTCTTCGGCTGTCGGTTCATTTTTTACACCGATAGAACCGTTGGTTTCAACCTTGATCTGATAGCCCAGTTCGGCAGCACCCTTTTCCAGAGCTTCAGCTGCCAGATAGGTATGCGCGACGCCTGCCGGACAGCCGGTTACCCCGATAAGGAATCCTTTATCGGCGACAGGATTCATCTGGGATGGTTCAACCTTTTGCAGCAATAGCTCAAGGGCATCTTCTGCACTTTTAACCTGCATGAAACTTTCAATAAAACCATCTTCAATCAGCTTTGAGGACAGTTCTGCCAGCACTTCAATATGGTGGTTTGATCCACCGTCCGGAGAGGCGATCATAAAGAAAAGTTTCGATGGCTGACCGTCTTCGGCACCGTAGTCAATACCGTTTCGACTGATACCTATGGCAACGGCCGGTTCGGTAACGGCAGAACTTTTGGCATGCGGAAGCGCGACACCTGCTTCAAAGCCGGTATTACCCAATTCTTCGCGTGCCTGAATATCTGTCAGAAACTGATTTTTGTCATTGATTCTGCCTTGTGTATGAAGCAAATCGATTAACTCAATAAATGCTTCATTTTTGGTTGTTGCATTGAGATCAAGGCATATCAAATTTTCATTGATGAGATCAGTGATCATAGTGTTTCACCCTATTGTGTATTGGATTTATTGGTACGAAGGCCTTCGCTGTGTCAGAGATATTTTCGTCTGGCAGGGAATAAACCGATAGTGCATAGGAGAGACATTTACTGGATTATTGTAACCATAAGTTTTAAGTGTGATCCGACGCATGTATTTTAAATGGTGAAGGAAGATAGATAAAAAATGAAAATTCAATTATTTTTCATGATGATATGTGTCAATTTTCTTGTGTTAATATATTTTTTATTTTTCCCTTATGATTTATCCATTTCACTTTCTGGATTAAAGTTGCCATTATATAACCGTAAAAAGTGTGCTACACATCACGATAGGACAGATAATTCGCCTGCCTTTGCTGAAGAAAGCGGAGAAGGGGATAAGGTAAGAATAATATTATGAGCATGGTGTTTCATGATCTGCTGGAAACTCTATTGTCGGAACGAGAAAATTTTAACCGGATCTGGTTTGCCAATGATCAACTGACTCCTCCTCCGTTTAGCTATCAGGTTAATTTTCCACGTCTGGAATTGGTGATCAGTGGTGAGTACCGTAATCAGATTGAGGATCCGGAATATGGAATCACCGATGTTAGTATTCTTTCCGGTGATGCTTTGTTTATTCCGCCAAATTGCTGGAACCGGCCGGACTGGGATACGGATTGTTCTGTACTCAGTCTCTTGTTCGGACGCCGTCAGTTGGGATTCAGTCTGGTTGGAAAAAAGAAAGATGAAAGTGGATTTTTTGATGTTCGCAAACACAGTATTCAGACCCGAACCGGGCATGCAATAGACCATATTCTTGAGGCGCTGAACGCATTAGCTCGGGAACCAAGGAGAACTCCTGTGGATGAACATTTGCTATTGGCTCTGATGAGTTATGCCCAGATCATGATTGCAGATCCTGCACATTCAGCAAAGAAACGCAGTGAAGATCTTTATCAGGGGATTTGTATCTATATCCAGGAAAACTTTCATCGATCTATTACCCGTTCCAGTATCGCAGAAAGGTTCAGTGTGTCACCTAATCATCTTTCACGTCTGTTTCGTCAACAGGGCCATATGACCCTAGCCGATTATATTACCTGGGTACGAATCGACCGGGCAAAGTTTATGCTGCGTAAGTATTCATTTCGTCTGAATGAAGTCGCTACCCGTTGCGGGTTTCAGGATGTGAACTATTTTTTTCGGGTGTTCAGAAATAAAACCGGACGAACTCCGACAGAGTACCGGGGTATGGAGTAAGCAAAAAAAGGCCACGCTTAAAGGGGAAAAATAAGCGCAGCCTGATTATCTGATGAGAGGGATCGGTGAGCCCGAAAAATTACATCGCCCAGTCGCGATTCTGAATAACAACCCGGTTTCCGTCGGCATCTTCGAATGTTTTGCCGAGCTTACGCCAGACCGGATTCCTTGCCGTAACATATGAGAACCCGGCATCGATCATTGAACGACATGCCCATTCCCATTCCTGACTGCATGGCAGGAAGAAAACCAGAAAACCTTCGTCAGCTTCTTTTTTTGGCTCTGAGGCACCATGACGGTTAGTAAACTCAAGGTGATAATTGTGATGCGGGTGACCGAGAACAACACCATCAAAGCCATCTTCATCCTTAAATTCAGCCAACGATTCAAAACCCAGAGCTTTTTTATACATGTCAGCGATAGTTTCCAGATTGTCAGTTCTTCTGGTCACTCTTAGTACGGCATCTTTTGAAATCATGATATCTCCCATCCTTTAGAAAAATTAAGAACACCTTAACGTGTAATCGGTGTTTTTTGCAATAAAAATTCACAGGATTGAATTATTTTGTTAACTAGATCAATATCACAATGCTGATAAAGAAGAGGCTGATTCACTATGTTTATTAACAATAATGACTAATTGAAAAAGATATGGTCTGTTTACCCTTTTTTATTATGGGAATAGGCAGAGGGAATGTGCTCAGTTTTTTGTTCTTCATATGTGAATAGATTGATGCTTATTTAGAGGTGTTCGAATGTGCAAAGTCCATAGTGAATATTTAAGTTCACTAAAATCTATTTATCTTGTGAATTATTTATATTCTGCTCAGTACTGCGGTCGATGGTACAGCCCATTGACATTGTGTGCAGAAGGATGGCTTTTATTGCTTCTGGTTCAGTGGTGCTGGTCAGAAGGTGACAAAATTCCGGGTTCAGCAGAGTACGGCTAATGCTGGTAAAAGCTTTGATGATGTTCATATCTGGCGGAGCGGGTAATAGCAGAGCTACAACTGTCGTGACGGATCCCATTCTTGAATACCAGTCCAGCGGCTGATTCAGACGGTATACGGCAATAGAAGCCTGCTTAATCCCTTCGAGTATGACATGTGGCAGAGCTATCTGGTGACCGATTGCTGTTGATGACACGTCTTCCCGTTTCAGCATGGCGGCAAAGACAGCCTGAGCCATCGCTGGATTGAGAGTTGTACTTATGTTTGAAATCAGTACCGTTTTATTTATCCCGGGGTGCAATTTGCAGGCTTCAAACCGGAAATCCAGCGGGAATGGCAGATGGAAGGAAGGGTGGTGTGCGATAATTGAATTTGTGTAATCTTCACTGCGTTTGTGTGAGGTATTGATGATATCAAACTGATCTGCAATAAAATCGGTCAACACCATACAGGCAAGTTCTGCGTCTGAACCTTCAATCCATAACTGACACAGATCGCCGTTTTTACAACCAAGGCTTATGACTTTTAAAGTATGCTCTGCATTGGATGCTTCGTTGGTGGTAATGTTACGCAATAAAATGACAGAGCGAAAATAACCCGCCAGAGTTTTCAGCCGGTTTAGTTTCCACGCAGCAAAGCCATCAGAGCCGATGACAAAGGTAATACGCCTCTCTATTCTCATTATTTCCACTTGTCTTTATAGAGCCTGACAGCGATCTAATACGCCGGATACGTCAGTCAGTACTTCTTCAATCGTGACGCAGTGTATCTTATTACCGGTAAAACGAGCCCGTTGCTCTACTTCGATATCGGAGGCAATCAGTATCAGATCCGCATGGGCAATATCGGTTGAATTGAGCTGATCTTCGATCCCCATGGCTCCCTGAGTTTCCACTTTTATATGAATGTTTCTTTTTTGTGCTTCCTTACGTAGGGCATCGGCAGCCATGTAGGTATGGGCAATGCCTGTTGGACAGGCTGTGACGGCAACTATTTTCATGTTATCTCTTTTATTTATTGTTAAAGGGATCCTGACAGTTTATAGCGTTTCTGCTTCGGAAACAAAAGAAGGAAAGGGAACAGTTATGATTAATGAAAAGAGGGATTCGAACAGAAAAATAGACATGAGTCATAAAAATGAACGCCGTTTCAAAAAATTTTCTGAAAAGGATCGCAAAAAAGCCTATTCATATTTGATCGATATTGATCAAATATGAATAGGCGGTAAGATGACTTCTATACCTAAGGAGTCAATGTATGTTTATCAATTACAACAGTAATCCTGTTGACGCAAAACAGTATGATACTCAGCGTCTTAGAGATGAATTTTTAACAGAGGTTTTATTTAAAGAGGCGAGTATCAATATGGTGTATAGCCATATTGACCGGGTTGTCGCTATTGGCGTATCTCCGGGGGACGATGTATTGAAGCTGGATGATTTTGTGGATAAGAAAGCATTCGGCACAGAATTTTTTCTGCAACGCCGCGAGCTGGGCGTATTGAACCTGGGCGGAAAAGCAGAAATTCGTACCAAAGAACATACCTATGTTCTTGATTATCTGGATGTGCTGTATCTGGGAAAAGGTGAAGAAGCTATCGAGTTTGTTTCTTTGCAGGCAGACAATAAATCCATATTGTATTGTTTGAGTGCTCCGGCGCATCACACCTATCCGTCCAGACTTATTACCCGCGAAGACGCAAGAAAAGTTGAACTGGGTGATCAGAAGAATGCTAATGCACGGGTGATTAATCAATATCTTCACCCGGAAGTGTTGCCTACCTGCCAGTTGTGTATGGGCGTGACGCATCTGCAACCGGGAAGTGTCTGGAATACGATGCCAGCGCATACCCATGAACGGCGCATGGAAGCTTACCTGTATTTTAACATTAAACCTGAACAAGTGGTTTTCCATTTTATGGGAGAACCGCAGGAAACGCGGCACATTATTGTCCGTGATAAGCAACTGGTTCTTTCCCCAAGTTGGTCTATCCATTCCGGATGCGGTACGGAGAATTACAGCTTTGTCTGGGGCATGCTGGGCGAGAATCAGACTTTTGACGATATGGACTTCGTCGATATGAACCAAATCCGTTAATTATAACTAAACCTGTACCTCTATGGAGACATCTCATGTTGAAAACAAAAGTATTGAAGTTCGCTGTACTGGCAGCTGCAGTTGGAAGTTCGCTTAGCTTTGCTTCGTTGGCAAATGCTGCAACTGAAATTAAAGCGGCATTTAACCAGTCCGATAAACATCCACAATATTTGGCGTTACAGGAGTTTGGTAAAAAACTGTCTACTGAAACTGATGGTCGTTACAAACTGACAATTTATCCGAATGAACTTCTGGGTGATCAACGAGCAGCTTTAGAACTAGTGCAAAATGGCGCGATTCAGATGGCAATGGTGGCTAACCCTCTGGTTGAAAACTATGACAAGACTTTTCGTGTGCTGGCAATGCCATATATATACACCGGTCCTGCGCATCAGGAAAAAGTATTTACCTCTGGTGAGTTAGACAGCTTGTTTGCATCTACACAGAAATTTGGTTTTGAAGTGCTGACAGCCTATACGGCCGGTGCGCGCAGTATGTATACCAAAGAAGCTCCGGTAAAAACCGTTGCTGATATGAAAGGCCAAAAAATCCGTGTAATGCAGTCCGACACTATGATCAAAATGCTTGACTGCATGGGTGGAACCGGTGTCCCTATGAGTCAGGGTGAGGTGTATACAGCTGTACAACAGGGCGTTCTGGATGGTGCAGAAAATAATGAGATCACTTATTCGGATCTGAAACAGTATGAAGTAGCGCCTTACTTCTCAGCGACTCGTCACCTGATGGTTCCGGATTTGCTGGTTGTTAGTAGCTACTTCCTGTCTACTATGTCTGAGGAAGATCAGAAGACTCTGAGAAAGCTGGCGAAAGAAAGCACTCCGGTTGAATTCAAGATTTGGAATGACCGGATCGAAAGCGCGAAAAAAACAGCACAGGATAAAGGGGCAACCTTTACTGAAGTGGACATCAAACCATTCCAGCAAAGCTGTAAGAAACTGCAGAGTGATCTGATTGAAACCTCAGAGCAGGAAGCCTTGTTCGAGAAAATTAACTCTATGTCGTAAATCACAGTTGTAGAGAGAGTAAGCCGGAACAGAATCTCCGGTTTATTCCCTCTGCTCAGGGTTTGTCTTTATGCTAAGTAGTAATGAAAATCTGTTTTTTAAGGGGCTGGAAGCCCTTAAATGGTTGGTAGATAAAATTATATCGTCTGCCTGTATCTTTATTGTCGGGACGATGACGGTAATGGTTACCTATCAGGTAGTTGTTCGGTATCTGTTTGACAGTCCCAGTGCTGTCAGTGAGGTATTGTCCCGTTACCTGTTTATCTGGCTGATCCTGTTCGGCAGCGCTTATGTTTTCGGACTCAGAGAACATATGGCAATTACATTTATTCAGTATAAGTTTCCAGAGCGGATAAGAATTCTTCTCGATATGCTTACTGAACTGGCAACCGCAGTATTTGCTTTGTCAATTATGATCGTTGGCGGTTACAGCACATCAGTACGTCAGATGTGGCAGTTGGATTCTGCTCTGCAGATCCCCATGGGAGCCATTTATGCGGCTATCCCTATCAGTGGAGGAATCATTATTTTTTATTTCCTTTATAACGAGCTTCGGCTATTCCGTCGTCTGAGACAGTTACATTAATTTTATATGAGAGTTTGGTTATGGACGTAGCAACCACTGCCGCACTGATTATGTTCAGCGGTACTCTGTTCTTTTTAATTATCGGGGCTCCGATCAGTATCAGTGTCGGAATATCCTCTTTTGCTGCCATGTTATCCATTCTTCCCGGTCAGGGTGCAATGGTGACGTCTGCTCAGCGTATGTTTGTCGGTCTGGATTCTTTTGCTCTGCTGGCGATTCCTTTTTTCATTCTGGCCGGAAATATTATGAACAATGGTGGTATTGCCATCCGGCTGATTAATTTTTCTAAGATCATCAGTGGTTTTTTCCCTGGTTCACTGGCACAGACCAATGTGGTTTCTAATATGTTGTTCGGTTCTATTAGTGGTTCCGGTGTCGCTTCTGCGGCGGCCGTTGGCGGAATTATGAACCCGATTCAGAAAGAAGAAGGTTATGACCCGGCTTTCAGTACGGCTGTCAATATTGCTTCTGCGCCAACAGGCATGCTGATCCCGCCGAGCAATACATTGATCGTATACGCAACGGTAGCAGGTAGTGTGTCGGTATCGGCTCTGTTTATGGGAGGGTATATACCGGGTATCCTGTGGGGACTGGCTGTAATGCTGATTGCTGGATTTATGGCAAAACGCCGAGGTTATATTGCTCAGCACAAGATGTCGCTGGCAGACTGTATTAAAGTTTCTCTGGAAGCGATTCCCAGTCTTTCTCTGATAGTGATTGTGATTGGCGGTATTTTAGGTGGTGTATTCACCGCGACAGAAGCATCTGCTATTGCTGTTGTCTATTCGCTGTTTTTGAGTCTGATTTATCGTGCTCTTGATCTACGTAAACTACCCGAGATTTTTCTGCACACAGCAAAGATGTCGGCCATTGTTATATTTATGTTGGCAACATCGTCCATTATGTCATGGGTCATGGCGTTTACCCAGATCCCAGGGATGATCGCCAGTTCTCTTCTGTCTCTGACTGATAATCCGATTATTATTCTGCTGATTATTAATGTTGTATTGTTGTTTATCGGTACGTTTATGGATCCAACACCGGCAGTATTGATTTTTACGCCGATTTTTCTGCCTATTTGTATGGATTTGGGTATGGATCCGGTGCAGTTCGGTATTCTGTTGGTCTTTAACTTGTCTCTGGGAACGATTACTCCACCTGTCGGTCCGATTCTGTTTACCGGGTGCAAAGTTAGCGGTATTAATATCGACCAGGTGGTAAAAACCTTATTGCCTTTCTTCCTGGCTATCATCTTTGTGCTGATGTTGGTGACTTATATTCCTGCTGTCTCCATGACGATTCCGGAAATGATGGGGTTGATCAAATAGAAGGTGTTATTCAGGCTGCCCGCGGATACCTATTCAAGGGCAGCTTGGGTATAATCTGTTCTTACACATTGCTTTCTGACTCTCTGTCGGGTGATTAGGAACCGATACTTAAATGGATAATATAAAAAAAACCGAATACCGGGCTCCGGCGCTGGAAAAAGGGCTGGAAATACTGGAGTTGCTGGCTTCTGAAGGTGAGCCTCTGAGCAAAAAGCAGATAGCGGAAAAACTGAATCGTAGTATAAATGAGATATTCCGTATGCTGTCGGTTCTGATTGAAAAACAGTACATAGAATTTGATGGTGATACATCAAGCTATTCCCTGACATTAAAGATGTTTGCACTGTCGAATCAGCATCCGCCTATTGCGCAGTTACTGAAACGAGCAGAGCCATTGATGGAAGAGTTGTGTCATAAACTGAATCAGTCCTGTCATCTCAGTACTTATAAGAACGGGGAACTGGTGGTTATAGCCCGGCAGGAAAGTCCTTATAAAATGGGTTTTGGATTACGTTTAGGCGCTAAGCTGGATGTCTGTGGCTCTGGTTCTGGAGTGGTATTGCTGAGTTACAGCTCGGAAGAAAAGCGAAAAGCGATCTTGAATAAAGTGGATGCTACCAAAGAAGAGATAGCAGATGCGCTTGAACATGTTGAATTGACACTTGAGCGTGGTTATTTTATCGGAGCCAGTCCTCAGATCTCGGGTGTTACCAATATTAGTGTTCCGGTTATCGGTGTATTGGGTGATATTATGGCGGTGATTACGATTCCGTATATGACGCTGAACTCAAAAACAGTACATCATCATATTGAAGATATTGAACATGCAAAAGAAAGATTGCTGGAGGTTGCGCAGAAACTAAGTCAGAACCTTATTCCCTGATTTTTTCTGATTAGTGTTCAAGTATGGGTTTGTTTTAGTGATCTAAATGGGGGTAGTTTTTACTACTGTATCCATTTTGGTATATGTGTGGGTTTTATAGTTTATGTGGTTTCCTTTTATTTGAGTATATGAGATAAGGGGCTGGTAACTCCCGTCGCCCCTCTTTCCAGTACGTGGGTGTATATTTGAGTGGTTTTAACATCAGCATGCCCTAGTTGTTCCTGAACTGTTCTTATATCAGCGCCTGATTCTAGTAGATGCGTAGCGAAGCTGTGCCGCAAGGTGTGGCAGGTAACGTTTTTTTGTATCTGAGCCTGTTTTGATGCTTGTTTAATGGCTTTTTGTAACGACGATGGGTTAACGTGGTGTCGCCTGACCAAATTAGTCTTCGGATCGAAGCTCAGCTTGCGTGATGGAAAGAGGTATTGCCAGAGCAGTGTTTTTCCTGCGTTCGGGTATTTTCTCTCTGTTGCTGTTGGCATATTGACGCCACGATAGTCCGGATTCTGGATATCATATTTATAGTATAGTTCTACGACTTTTTGTTGGTCTCTCAGTGGGTTGTATAGTTCCGGTGCTAATGTAACTTCGCGGTTTTTCCCGCCCTTTCCCTGCCAGATTCGTATCAGGCCATAGTCAAAATCAATATCCTGATAGCGCAGTCTGATGAGTTCCATGAGCCTTAGACCACTCCCATAGAGTAACTGAGTCATCAGTTTATGCTCTGGTTTTACTGACACTAGTAGCCGGGTTATTTCTATTCGGGTTAATACCACTGGAATTTTTTGTTCAAGTTCCGAACGCCTGAAACGCATATTGAGTTCAAGTGGCTGGGAGAGAATTTCCCTGTACAGAAAGCTGATAGCGTTTAAGGCTAATGCCTGCGTTTTTTTTGCAACGTTCTTTTTTACAACTAGGTAGGTTAAAAACTGTTCTACATGGCAATTGCTGAGTTTTTCAGGATGCTGTTTTTGATGAAAAATAATATATAGTTTTATCCAGTGCAGATAAGCTTCAATGGTTTTTTTAGCATAATGTCGGGAGTACATAAATTCAATAATATGGTTGAGAAAAGGGGAATTGGTTTTCATAATCTATTCATCTTTTTCTAGCAGTCTTTTTACGGTAAGTTATTTTTGCTTCGCAAAAGTGTGATAAAAGGATGAAATCCACTTAACATCTATCAGTTCCCCCAATGTTAATGGTTTAAGATCATGATTTATTGGTGCTATTCTTGTGTTAATGGTTAATATAAGGAAGTTAGATAGACGTGGAAGGCTGGGTATTATATGGATTTGCTCTGTCTAAGAAGCGTTAGTACTGGATTGGCATCAAAGGTAAAATTTCCGGTGTTTATCGGTTTCTTTTCCTTGCTTTGCACCTGTTCAAATGTGCCTTTCACGTTCTTTCCGGTGGCACTATATGTGTAGAGTTTGTTGTAACTTCACCGTTTACGGTTTCTAACTTTCTGGTTATTTCTCTGGTGCGGCTTCTTTGGTGTTGAGAGATTTTCGTCAGAGCACGAGTTTCTTTGGCGCGGTCATTTAGTTCTAAAGCCCGTATCCTTTGTTAATTTGAAAACGGCGAAAATAGGGAAGTTAAGCAAGTTTTTCTTCTCGCCAACTTGCGTTTTGAGATTGAGTTCTAGTTTGGCAGTTGTCCCTTTAGCTTCTGCGTTTTAAGCCAAAAGTTTCGTGCTATATTTCAATATCTTGGCTTGTGCCAAAGATTAACGGGCAGCGTACTAACAAACTGTTCAAGAGGGATTCACAACGCGTGGCATTTTTACTATGCGTTGGTTTTAGTGATTCAGGTGGTATGCGGCGGCTTAGGTATTGCGTTGTTCACCCCTTAACAGGGCGTTAGTACTGGATTGGTATCAACGGTAAAATTTTCGGAGTTTATCGGTTCCTTTTCCTAGCTTTACACCTGAACATTTGTGCCTTTCAGGTTCTTTCCGGTGGCACTATATGCGGAGTGTTTGCTTTGACTTCACCGTTTACGGTTTCTAACTTTCGGGCTATTTCTTTGGTGTGGTTTCTTTGGTGTTGGGAAATTTTCGTCAACACGGATTTACTTTGGCGCGGTCGTTTAGTTCTAAAGCCCGTATCCTTTGTTAATTTAAAAACAGTGAACAAGGGCAGTTTGGTATGGTTTTCTTCTAGCCAACTTACGTTTTGAGATTGAGTTCTAGTTTGGCAGTTGTCCCTTTAGCTTCAGCGTTTTAAGCCACAAGTTTCGTGCTATATTTCAATATCTTGGCGTGTGCCAAAGGTTAACGGGCAGCGTACTAACAAACAATTCAAGAGGGATTCGTAACGCGTGGCATTTTTGCTATGCGTTAATTTTAGTGATTAAGGCGGTTTGCAGCGGCTTTTGTATTGCGTTACTCACCCCTTAATTGGGCGTTAGTACTGGATGGGCATCCACGGTAAAATTTTCGGGGTTTATCGGTTTCTTTGCCTAGCTTTACACCTGAACATTTGTGCCTTTCACGTTCTTTCCGGTGGCACTATATGCGGAGTGTTTGCTTTGACTTCACCGTTTACGGTTTCTAACTTTCGGGCTATTTCTTTGGTGTGGTTTCTTTGGTGTTGGGAAATTTTCGTCAACACGGATTTACTTTGGCGCGGTTGTTTAGTTCTAAAGCCCGTATCCTTTGCTAATTTTAACACGGCGAAAATAGGGCAGTTAAGCAAGTTTTTCTTCTCGCCAACTTGTGTTTTGAGATTGAGTTCTAGTTTGGCAGTTGTCCCTTTAGCTTCAGCGTTTTAAACCACAAGTTTCATGCTATATTTCAATATCTTGGAGTGTGCCAAAGGATTTAGGGGCAGCGTACTAACAAACAATTCAAGAGGGATTCGTAACGCGTGGCATTTTTACTATGCGTTAATTTTAGTGATTAAGGTGGTTTGCGGTGGCATCGGTGTTGCGTTACTCACCCCTTAATTGGGCGTTAAGTTTCATCGGAGTTCAGGTGCAATGGATAAAGAAGTAAAGGCGTCATGGGAAAGGTTTCTCAATCCAGTGTCGCTCAAGAACAACATAATCACGGCTTCTGTACACTCGATGGCATTCGAAATGCTAAAAAGTAGCATCGAAGATAAAATTAGAGAGTTCTTTACAAATGGTTTTGATGAAAACGGCCCACTTGTTAGCGATGATTATAAGCTCAAAGTTTTAAAGCTAAACCGCAGTCGAACCTATGCTTCGCTTTTATGGTTAAAGCAACATGACGCTATTGATGACGCTGATATTGAAGTATATGAGCGTATCAAGCGCCATCGTAATGAATTGACGCATGAGCTATTTAAGTTCGCTTCCCAAGGTTGCGATTTTGATGTGGCAAAAAGCTTTGATGATATGGTGGGCTTATTACGGAAGATCGAGATTTGGTGGTTTGTGAATCTAGAAATGGCCATTGACCCTGAGAGTTATCCTGCTGACTTAAACTTAGACGAAGTCGTTCCGGGGCGTTTGTGGAGTTTGCAAATGCTCATCAGCACCGCTTTGGGTTCTGAAGACGATGCAATGAAATTCTATAATGAGTTTGTGCAGCGAACTGAAACTTAACAAAGCGTTCAAGACGGATTCACAACGCTTGACAGTTTTGGTTTGAATCAGCTTTAGTGTTTACGGCACAATGGTTTAGGTTGGGTGGTCGCGTTGTTCACCACTTAACGCGGCGTTATGTTTTTAAGGGGAAATTTTGAGATCGGATATCATAATTAGTTTGGCTCAGGTTCCAGTCGCTAAAGGTGATGTGGTTAAAAATCTATCAAGTCATCTGGCGATGATTGAGCAGTCATCATCTTTCGGAGCTGACGTTGTCCTATTTCCAGAATTATCATTAACGGGTTACGAATTAGAACTCGTTCAAGAGTTGGCATTTAGCCAAGAACCATTAAACTTCGCCGAGTTATCTCAAGCATCCGTTAAACATAATCTTATTGTGATAGCTGGTTGTCCTCTAAAAACAGAAAGCTCAATAAAGCCAACGATTGGTGCTGTCATTTGCTTTCCAAATGGAACAATCGACTTTTACTCAAAACAATATTTACATGACGGTGAAGAGAAGTATTGTTCACCTGGTTCTGAAGATTACCTGTTCAATGTTAAAGGTAATCTAATAGGCTTAGCTATATGTGCGGATTTCTCATATCCTGAGCACTCTTTCAGAGTCGCTGAGCGAGATGCGGACGTTTACATCGCAAGTGTGTTAATCTCGGATTCAGGCTTTGAAGCAGACGCAAAAATACTATCCAATATAGCTTTTACTCACAAATTTCCGGTTCTGTTAAGTAATCATATATCTCCAACAGGTGGTTGGGTTGCTTGTGGTAATGACACTGTTTGGGATGCTAGTGGTCAAGTTGTACTTAGTTCCGAGTCCAAAGAACAATGCTTAGTCTTGTGTACAATAACGGGTCATGAGGTAAGTGTAGCCAAAACATAACAAACAACTCAATGGGACAAAAACACGCGGTACTTTTGGTTCGGTTTGTTTTTGAGGTTCCGGCTAGTTCGGTTGGGTGAATGGGGTTGGTTTTTGCCCTTTAGTTGGGCGTTATGTGCTAAAAGGGAAATCACATGGATCATAGAGAATTCAATGAGTTCTGTAGCACTTTTCCAACTGCTACCCATGTAGTTCAGTGGGGAGGTTCAGATGTTTGGAAAGTTGGTGGTAAGGTATTTGCGATTGGCACACACAGTAAGAAAGGTCTTCCTGCATTTACCTTTAAAACTTCAGAGTTAAACTTTGAATTCTTGCGTGTATCTGACGGCTATATTCCAGCCCCTTATTTTGCAAGCCGTGGTATGAAATGGATTCAGCAAGTTGAAACATCCGATGTGTTAGATGAAGATCTAAAATATTATTTATCAGAGTCTTATCGTATAGTTTTATCTGGTCTTAGCAAACGCAAGCAGCAAGAGTTAGGGTTGAAATAGCCAAGTCGTAGGTACGCACATAACAATCGGCTTAACGGGACAAAAACGCGTGGCACTTTTGGTTCGGTTTGCTTTTGAGGTTCCGGCTGATTAAATTGAGTGCATATGATATTGGTTTTTGCCCATTAGCCGGGCGTTATGAGGCGGGCTTTCTTTTTGGTTGAGGGCGTGCCGCAATCCGTTTTTCAGGTGATTTTCCAGGCTCGTCTTTATTGCGGCATCAGACTTTCGCTGGTGCATAATGAGCTTTTGAACTTCCGTGGCTCACCGCTTTATTGATCTGTAACTGGAAAGGATTAAGCTAATAAAAACGCGGTGTCTTTAAGTTATTCGCCGTGGTCGGTTCATCTTAATGCTCTGAATTGGCTGGTTTTTGTTTGGTGTGGGCCGCCGTCATAACAAACAACTTAAATGGGACAAAAACACGCGCGATTTTTGGTTCGGTTTGTTTTTGGGGTTACGACTGGTTCGGTTGAGTGAATGGACTTTGGTTTTTGCCCTTTAGTTGGGCGTTATGTGTAATCATTGGAAACAGAGAAAAATGAAGCTTTCAAAGTCGTTAGAAGACTCTCTTAAAAAAGATGATCTGAGCAATTTAGCGGTAAATATTGGCGAAGTTGGTATCGATGCAATCTTAGATAATGGTGTGTTAAGAGATATCCCGATTCTCTCTAGTATTGTAGGTGGTATCAATGCGATTGGCAGCGTACGTGATGCTCTGTTTACGAAAAAGCTTGTTTCTTTCCTTTCTGAGTTGTCTGATATTCCGGTAGAACAGCGCCGAATCATGATCGATTCAATTGATAACTCGGATGACTACAAAGTAAAAGTTGGAGAGAAGCTTATCTATATCATAGAGAAAGCAGAAGACCATTATACGAGTAAAGTTATTGCAATATTCTTCTCTGAGTTTCTCGTTGGAGAAATTACATACAATCAATTTTTAAAAATTAGTCGAATTATCGATGGTATGTTTATTGGTGATTTTTTAGAGTTTGCTAGTGAGTCTTCAGAACCGATTGATTTTGACTCTGACAATACATTTATTAACACTGGTTTAGTCGATGTATATTTTGAACCTGTGGTAGTTAAAGATAGTGATTATTACGACGATTGTGAGAAATATGTAACAAGTGGCGGAGCAAGCCTATACGTCACTCCTATCGGTGAGCTCGTAAGGTCGATACTCAAGGGAAAAAATTACACATAACAAACAATTTAAGAGTGATTCAGCACGCTTGGCATTTTTGGTTTGGGTTAAGTTCAGTGTTTACTGCGGTCAAATTGAATGTAGTGGTCGCGTGCTTCACACCTTAATTGGGCGTTAGCTAAATGCGATTAATGTCGCTAATTTTGAAGAAGTTAATTTGTAAAAAGGAGTAGAACATGGAAAGAGGCATTAAAGATGAAGGTTTTGTTCGAGGAGCCTTTAGCATTGTTGAAGGGGAGGATGGTCGTTGGATAGCGCATCAAGATTTTTTCAACGGTTATGATTCAGATGTGTTAGAACCGTCAGTTAGGGCTGCACTAGTAACGGCAACTAGTATTTATGCTCAAAAAGATAAGCTTCCAGAAAGCGCTGTAGAAGAGGCGCTCAATGTTCAAACACGTGGAGAAGCGAGAGCATTTATAGACAAACATTCAGAAAACATCTGATAATTTAGCTAACAAAGCGTTTAAGACAGATTCCCAACGCATGGCATTTTTCATTCCATCGTTGGGTTTTGTGTTTACGGTGCAATGGTTTAGGTTAGGTGGTAGCGTTGCTCACTACTTAACGCGGCGTTATATGCCAGTAATCAGAAAGTCGATAGCAGAGATGATCTCGTTTCTAAAAGTGCTGAGGTCATTCACTGATTCACGTAGAATTTTCGTGGGAACACTCGCCATTTGATGCGTAAGAATTACGAAGTCACCTTCATCAATATGGATTATTGGGCATAGGTGATTTGGTGCTTTTTTCTCTAATAATTCTGTAGGCGTCAAAGGAATCACTAATCGAGTGTTCAATGTATCCAGCAATTCAGTTTGAACGTCGACAAAGTATGGGTACGCAGTTGCAGTGCTCTTATCGTTGTTTTTGTATAGTGAAAATTGTGACATTAGAATACTCGGTAAGAATCGGAAAATAGTCCGTGGTTTTCAGTTAGCTCGTTACAAGCATTAATGGCGTCAGCATTTTGCTCTAACCATTCAGCTTTAAGGCGTTGGCTTACTTCTTTTTCAAGTGCCTTTTCCATTGTTGCTGAAAGGTTTATATTTAAGCGCTTAGCTTCAGCGAGTAACTCACTGTTTAAGCTCAAGTTCGTAGCCTTTTTTGGTGCTTGCGTACTATGTGTGTTTCTCATGATAGCAACCTATGCGTATTATATGTGCGCATAAATTATAGGTGCAAGACAAGCATATAACAAGTTGTTCAAGAGGGATTCGCAACGCGTGGCATTTTTACTATGCGTTGATTTTGGTGATTAAGGTAGTATGCGGAGGCATCGGTATTGCGTTGGCTCACCCCTTAACAAAGCGTTATATGCTTAGTACTTGATTTAGTTTTACTAGTATGAAAATCTGATTTATCTATAACTTTAGGATTAGAAATGTCAGAAGAAAAGAAGTCTAATAAATTGTCCTTATCTATTGCAGAGTCACTTTTTAAGCCTAGTGCTGATTACCTCGGGGGGGAGTTAAAAAGTTATCTTCAAGAGCGCATAGAAAAAGCAAAGGCTAACCGCAGAGAACAGAATCTGTTTTCTCACGTTGAGTCCGTTCATCAAAAGGCAGCCAAACAGCCAGAAAAAGATCTACCATTTGAGCAGTTAGAGTTATTTGGTAAGTGGGCTGATAGTGTTGAAAAAGTTGACCCTAGGGATAAAGAGCTTTCTGATATTTGGCATAATTTGTTATTAAACTCTGATGATAGCTTCAATTCTGAAATATTGATGGATAAGTTAAATCAAATAAGTAGTGGTGATGCTAAGGTTCTATTTAAAATTAACCACAAAAAACGACTAACAAGAGAAGATCGCTATCGTATCAAAAAACTAATGGCATTAGAGTTAGTCGAACGAGACGAGTTTAGACTAAATATGTTTACAAATATGGTTCTTTTCATTGGTGGTGGCTCATGTATAGGAACCATATTTCTCGCTTTACAATATTTAGACATATCTCAATTATCAAAGTATTGGACCTTTGCGTTGATGCTAGTTCCAGTAGCAATTGTTGTTGGTTTGACATTTGTAATTAGTAAGTTGGTAAAAGGCGGGTTTGGAGCACTGGTTTACAACTGGAGTCTGTCATGGATAGGGTTAAAGTTAGTAAACTTAGGCAAATAAAAAACGCATATAACAAACAACTTAAAGGGACAAAAACACGTGCCACTTTTGGTTCGGTTTGTTTTTGAGGTTATGGCTGGTTCGGTTGAGTGAATGGGTTTTGGTTTTTGCCCTTTAGTTGGGCGTTAGTGTAAACCTCCCCTGATTAGTTACACCCATAATTAGAGTTTTCAGCCTGCTCACATTTCGATAAATATTCCCATGGTGTCAGATCATTCAGTGCATCATGGGGACGTTCTTCGTTGTATTCCCGTATCCAGTCTTCTGTCAGTTCCCGAACTTCGGTCAGTGTCCTGAACACATACATATCGAGGATCTCGGTACGGTATGTTCGATTAAAACGTTCAATATAGGAATTCTGGGTTGGTTTGCCTGGCTGGATAAATTCCAGCTCAACATCGTGCTTTTCCGCCCATGTTGCCAGTGTCACCGAGATAAACTCAGGGCCATTATCCATGCGTAACTTTTCAGGATAGCCTCGCCAAACAATGATCCGTTCAAGCACTCGTACCACTCGTTGTGATGGCAAACTCAAATCAACTTCAATCGCCAATACTTCACGATTAAAATCATCCACGACATTGAATGTTCTAAACCGACGCCCGCATTGCAGGCTGTCACTCATAAAATCGATAGACCAGCATTGATTGGCTGTCATGGGGACACAAAGTGGCTCTGGTGTCCGTGTAGGCAGTCGTTTTTTACCTTTGCGACGCTTATTAAGCTTTAATTCACAATAAATCCGATATATCCGCTTGTGGTTCCACACGTGACCCCAACGGCGAAGAATTTTGAGTAACTTGCCAAAACCGTACGCTGGGTAGCGCTCAACGGCCTTTTGCAGTTCAATAATCACTTCATCGTCATTATTACTTTTGGACTGGTACCGATATACGGAATCGCTAATGCCAACAGCGCGACAGGCAAGACGTAAACTCGCGTTATGAACTTGGCGCGCATAATCGACCAGTTCACGTCTAATCGCTGGCTTTACAGCTTTTTTTCCACAATATCTTTGAGAATTCTGTGCTCTAAACTTAACTCAGCAAACATCGCTTTCAGACGACGATTTTCATCTTCCAGTTCTTTGAGCCGTTTAATATCGGATGCTTCCATACCACCGTATTTTGCTTTCCAGTTGTAATACGTCGCATCGGATATCCCATATTCCCTACAGACTTCTTTGATGAGACGGCCACCTTCTACTTCTTTCAAAATCTTAACGATCTGTGTTTCGGTATAACGTGATTTTTTCATCGCGAGTTCTCCTTATTTGCTCAGTGTAAGCCGAAGAACTCTAAAATGGTATGCCACTAGTTTAGGGGATGTTTACATTAGCATTCAGTCGAAATATAGTGAGGTTCGTAGACTTGGATAGTGATAAAGAGGTGTACGTTTTCGACTTAAAAATGATATGTGGTGGGTATGTTTATTTCTCTACTTTCACATATTTTTTTGGTTATAAAGATAATAAAGAAGTTCGAAAGCCAAGTGAGGTTTCAAAAGATAGATTCAGTGAAACAGCAAGGCTATTGGGACACAATCCATTTATTGTAAATGATATAAGTAGTTTCAATCATTGGCTAAGAGGACAAGGGTGGGCAATAGTTGATGTTGAGTTCGCTCGAAGTTACATGCAGCAATGGCTAAAGGCACATGAATGCATCGAATCATCAACGGGTGTGTATACAGATGTATCGTTGGTCTCACCTGGAACTCTTGCTCGAAGCTTCAAAAGTGTAAAAAAAGCCGCTGTATTAGAGCGTGATAATTATCGCTGTGTTAAGTGTGGGAACACTGAGAAATTAACTATGCAGCATGTAATCCCTTTTTCTAAAGGTGGTGAAACTACCTCAAGAAATCTAGTGACGCTATGTGAGCTTTGTAATCAAGAATTAGCCGATAATACGGATTATTCGCTATTTGATACTGTAGGTATACATAGAAGTTACGATAGAGCAATCATTAATCACTTGTGGTATGACATCGAGCAATCACGAAAAGCTGCACAATTATCTGACAACTTGATGCAAACACGTGCAGAACTTTGGTAAAGAATGCTAACAAATTGCTTAAGAGTGACAGCTAACCTTTGGCATTTTTAGCTCGGTCGGCTTCAGTGATTACGGTGGTCTTGTTAGGTTTCGTGGTGGTTATCTGCACCTTAGCAAGGCGTTATACGCTTATCAGGACAATCAAAAAGGAGCAAGGAAATGAATCAGCATGAGAAACTTAATTATGTTGAGTTTGGCGCAAAAGACTTAGAGTCGACAAAATCATTCTTCTCTTCAGTTTTCGGTTGGGAGTTTGTCGACTACGGACCTGAATATACAGCTTTTTCAAATCAGGGATTAGACGGTGGTTTCTTCAAAGCCGATTGTTGCAGCCAAACTAATACCGGTGGAGCACTTTTGGTATTCTACAGCTCTGACATTGAAGGTACTCTAAATAAAGTCGTTCAAAGTGGTGGTGAAATCATTCGCCCTATATTCGAATTCCCTGGTGGTTGCCGTTTTCATTTTCTAGAACCAAGTGGTAATGAGTTCGCAGTTTGGTCGGAAGCCCGCGTATAACAAAGCATTTAAGAGGGATTCACAACGCTTGGCGGTTTCGGTTCAAAGTTTAGCTTAAATGTTTATGGCACAATGTTTTAGGTAGGTGGAGGCGTTGTTCACCCCTTAATGCGGCGTTATACGATTTAGGAGAATTTTACACCTATGATTAGGAATTGCATATTATGTGATGTAGAAATCACTGATAAAAATGATACCAAAGAGCATATAATTCCTAATGCTATCGGTGGTAGAAGAAAAGTTTCAGGGTTTATCTGCAATGGTTGTAATAATGAAACTGGTTCGAAGTGGGAAGTTGAACTCGCAAAGCAATTAAACCCTCTAAGTTTATTGCTAGGAATCAAACGAGAAAGGGGCCAAGCTCCCAGTCAAACATTTGAAATGCCATCAGGTCAAAAGATCAAACTTGCTCATGACGGACAAATGCAAAATGCTGCACCAACGTATGAAGAAACTCATATTGATGGCAAGGTTTGTATTCACATGACCGCTCGAAATGAACAAGAAGCCAAAAAGCGAATTAAAGGTGTTCAGAAGAAATATCCTGAAGCAAACATTAACTTTGAGGTTAACCATAGAACGCAATATCCAGATGAACCAATAAATGTGAATTTATCATTTGGTGGGCTTGAAGCGGGGCGATCCTTAGTTAAAAGCGCATTAGCAGTAATTCATGAATGTAATGTAGACGCTCGCTGTTGCGAGCACGCAATTAACTACCTAAAGTTCGACAATACAGAGCCGTGTTTTGGATATTATTACTCGTCTGATCCTATAATCGATAGACCTGCTGGAACTCCTCTTCATTGTGTTTATGTGAAGGGAAATGCTCTAGATAATAGTATCGTGGGGTATGTTGAACTCTTCGGGTATCAGCGTATGGCGCTATGTCTTTCTAGTAATTATCAAGGTGAGCCCTTTGAAGCTTGTTACGCAATAAATCCTATGGATGGTACAGAACTAAATGTGAATATAGACTTTCAGTTTGATATTCAGCAGGTAGACGATTGCTATAACTATAAGCTAATACCGGAAGGTGCTATTCAAAAGGCTTTGGGACATATTTTAGATACTGCAATCAAACACGATTATGAAAGAGAAAGAGATCGTGTAATCAATGATGCCGTACAATTTGGTTTTGAAAATTGTGGGGCAACAAAAGGTGAGGAGCTTACTAAAGAGCAGTATGAAAAAATGTGTAAGTTAGCACTGGAAAGAATGCGCCCATTTATGGAAAGTAGGACTTTGCGCTAAAATCGTATAACAAACAATTTAAGAGTGATTCCCCACGCTTGGCATTTTTGGTTTGGGTCTAATTCAGTGATTACGGCGTCCAATTTGAGTGTTGTGGTAGCGTGGCTCACACCTTAATTGGGCGTTATGTGCTAGTGCGGTAAGGTTAATAAGAGTTTGAAATGATAAGAAAATACATAATAGAAGATATAGATGCCGTGTTAGATATTTGGCTTTCTGCTTCAATAAAGGCCCATGACTTTGTGGCCCCATCGTTTTGGCAAGCCCAAGTAGAAAACATGCGTAATATTTATTTACCTTCTTCAGATGTGTATGTATTTGAAGAAGCGTCGAAAGTAGTTGGTTTCTATGCTCTATATGCAGATACTCTTGCGGCAATTTTCGTTCACCCAGAGTTGCAAGGCCAAGGTATTGGTAAGGAGCTAATGGCTCATGCTAAAACTCAGAGAGAGAAGTTGACGCTTTCCGTTTATAAAGCAAACGAAGCCAGTTATCAGTTTTATTTGTCTCAAGGGTTTATGGTGATCAGTGAGCAACAAGATGAGCATACAGGCTATCTAGAATATACTATGAGCTTAAGCACATAACAAACAACTCAAAGGGACAAAAACACGCGGCATTTTTGGTTCGGTTTGGTGTTGAGGTTTTGGCTGGTTCGGTTGAGTGAATGGGCTTGGTTTTTGCCCTTTAGTTGGGCGTTATGAGGCGGGCTTTCTTTTTGGTTTGAGGGGTTGCCGCGTTCCGTTTTTTGGGTAATTTCCAAATTGTTCTTTATTGCGGCTGTAAATTCTCTCTGGTGCAAAATGAGCCTTGTTAACCCGTTGGCGCACCGCTTTAATTATTTGTAATTGAAGAGGGTTAAGCTGATCGAATCGCGGTGTCTTGCATCTTTTCGTTGATGCTCGTTCATCTTATTCTTTGAGTCAGCCGTTTTTGGTCGGTTCGGAGCCGCCGTCATAACAAACAACTCAAAGGGACAAAAACACGCGGCATTTTTGGTTCGGTTTGGTTTTGAGGTTCCGGCAGGTTCGGTTGGGCAAATGGGTTTGGTTTTTGCCCTTTAGTTGGGCGTTAAATTTACTTAGGAGAGTTTAGTGGACTTCAACATTTTTTCATTACCTTCAATGGAAGATGCGCATATTTATGAGTTATCTACTTCACCCTATCAGGCTCAATTCTATGCAAAATCTTCACAATTTACCTCTGGCAGTAAAAAGATAGGCATCATTGATCAGTTTCAAGGTAAAAGACCAATAGTTCTAAATCGCGAGTATGTTGTAGAAAAGAAACCACTTGAAGTACGGATTGTCCAAACATTAGTACTTGATTCTCATGTGGTCGATGCTTTGCATCGTTATGTGTCTGGTAAAGGAAAGATCGATGAAGATACGAGAATAGTTACTCGAGATTTTTTAGTTCATGTTTCTGAACTAAATTGTGACTATAGTCCGCTTTTCTACTTAGCTGAAAATTGGGCAAAATCATCAAAAGAGCAGTTTGTTAAAACATCTTCAGAAAAGTTATCTTCTATCCTTAAACTTCACTGCATGGATGAACGTGCTTTCATTGATCGTAATGAAATTATATATAAACCGGATTCTGTAGAGCACTACTGTGAGTTATATGGAGCACAAGATTTAGACTCATGTGGTTTAAATTGGGCTCTTAGTTATGCTGAAAATGCATGGTTCGAAGAGTGGGGGAACTTGACTAAATTGTCATATGCATGTCTTTTGAAGATGGTGCTTATTCACTTTATGAAGCCGGGTTTTAGTTCGGAAAATATTTTAGATAAATATCATGAGTTTGAAACATTTCTACTAAACGAGTTAGATTTAATGTTGGGTAGAGAGCTAAATTTGGCACTGTATTATTTCTCAAATTTTGCAGGTAAGTTTATAAGTGTTCAGCCAAACATGAAGACAGAAAAAGCGAAGAAAAACCTTAAATCTACAGCTTGGGATTTACTTCTACTCCGATTACCTGAGTTTCTATTGGCTCCTACTCATTTGCCAGAGTTGAATACAGCATATGTTGTGACTTCTGAAGATAAACTTCTCAGCGTTGGGGACATGTTTAGCTTGGAAACTATTTTCTACGAAAATAAAACTTCCCAAGGTTCTCCAATTCTGAGCTTTGATACTGAATTGTTTCAGACTGTTCTATCAAAGGCTGACCTTATTACGGCACAAAATCAACGAAGTAAATGGATTCAGAGTAGAGCTTCAAAAGGTAAACCTGATCATATAACACCTCAGAAGTTAGACTGGCTTATCGAAGATTTGGAGATTCAGTTAGGGTACCTGTGTGTATCGTAAATTTAACAAAGCATTTAAGAGTGATTCGCAACGCTTGGCAGTTTCGCTCCGCTCAAGTATAGCCAAGCGCCGCTCACACCTTAATGCGGCGTTAGCTTTCAAGGAGGAAAATTGAGCGAATTGAGTCTGTTACATGAACTGGGATTTGAGTCTCATGTAAGTATTTTGGCAACGGTAATATTGCTGTCTTTTATCATCAAGACTCTATACACCGAGCATGTCCAACGATTTATCGGTGATGTTTGGGCTTTTGTTTCAAGGCAGTTTAACCTGCGACAAAATCGTTCGGTTCCATCACTTTATGACATGATGCCTGCGAAGGCTCAGAATTGGTTCGATACCATGGAAATGGTCTGGGGGTATGTTGTTGTACTTGTATGTGTTGGCTATGAATTTTTTATTATTTTTTGGGCCGCCAGTCCGGAATTTTGGCAATTACCGTTAAACATGATACTTAAAGTCGCAGGAATGTTTTGTCTATTTCTCTTATTCAAGTTTACCGCTTTGAAAAGTAGCAATCGTATTCTGCATAGAAAACTGCAAGCTCGTTGAGCTAAAAAGCTAACAATCTGCTTAAAGGGACAAAAAACACGCGCCATTTTTGGTTCGGTTTGGTTTTGGGATTACGGCTGGTCAGATTGGGTGCAATGATATGTTTTTTGCCCATTAGCAGGGCGTTATGAGGTCGGTTTTCAAATATAGGGAAACACTACTGAACACTGGTCTTGCCGTTTCAATTGTCGGTTTGCTTGCGTTTTGATTAGCCCGCAGAATCAACGCTTTCAGTTCATCGATCAACGTTGTTTTTCCTTTATTGGTTAGTTCATATCATTTGGTGTTGCGAAGTTTACCGGCTTATTGGACGGAATTTACCAATGGCACAACAGGTATGCGTTGTTGCTGACCATGGTTTGCCGAGAGCGTGGGCGACTTTCAAGTGTTAGTTGGTAAGTGGTAGCGTCGGCAACCGCCGTCATAACAAACAACTCAAAGGGACAAAAACACGCGGCATTTTTGGTTCGGTTTGTTTTTGAGGTTTCGGCTGGTTCGGTTGGGTTAATCGGTTTGGTTTTTGCCCTTTAGTTGGGCGTTAGGTGTTTGATATATAGTTAAAAAGGAGAAGATAATGTACGATGATTGGGAAAGTGGCATTCTAGACGTGACAGATATAAATGGTAAAAACCATCGAATAGAATATGGCTCT
>NZ_PFXK01000004.1 GCF_002812955.1 Vibrio sp. HA2012
CAGCTGCATTCCAAAACACCGGGTCACCCTGAATACGGTTACGCACCGGGTATCGAAACCACAACCGGTCCTCTGGGTCAGGGCATTACTAACGCGGTTGGTATGGCGATGGCTGAACGCGCTCTGGCTGCACAGTTCAATCAGGCCGGCCACGATATCGTTGACCACTTCACCTACGTATTTATGGGTGACGGCTGTCTGATGGAAGGGATTTCCCACGAAGCGTGCTCTCTGGCCGGGACTCTGGGCCTGGGTAAACTGATTGCGTTCTGGGATGACAACGGTATCTCTATCGATGGTCATGTTGAAGGCTGGTTTGCTGATGATACGGCGAAGCGTTTTGAAGCGTACGGCTGGCATGTTATCCCGGCGGTCGATGGCCACGACAGTGCGGCCATCAACGCAGCGATTGAAGCGGCAAAAGCGGAAACCGGCAAGCCGACACTGATTTGCTGCAAAACCATCATTGGTTTTGGTTCACCGAACAAATCCGGTTCGCACGACTGTCACGGTGCGCCTCTGGGCCACGATGAAATTGCGGCTGCCCGTGAATTCCTGGGCTGGAAACAGGCTCCGTTCGATATCCCTGCTGATATCTATGCGGAATGGGATGCGAAAGAAGCCGGTGCGACCAAAGAAAACGCATGGGATGAGAAGTTTGCGGCTTATGCGGCGGCTTATCCTGAACTGGCGGCTGAATTTAAGCGTCGTGTGAATGGTGAACTGCCGGCAGAGTGGGAAGAAAAAGCGAGCGCATTTATTGCAGACCTGCAGGCTAATCCTGCCAGCATCGCTTCACGTAAAGCGTCGCAAAATACGCTGGAAGCGTTCGGTAAGCTACTGCCTGAATTTATGGGCGGCTCTGCTGACCTGGCACCGTCTAACCTGACCATGTGGTCCGGCTCCAAATCGCTGACTCATGACGACTTCTCCGGTAACTACATCCACTACGGTGTGCGTGAATTCGGAATGACCGCCATCATGAACGGTATTGCCCTGCACGGTGGTTTTGTGCCTTATGGTGCGACCTTCCTGATGTTCATGGAATACGCGCGTAATGCCCTGCGTATGGCAGCGCTGATGAAGGTGCAGAACATCCAGGTGTACACTCACGACTCTATCGGTCTGGGTGAAGACGGTCCGACACACCAGCCTGTAGAACAGATGGCTTCTTTGCGTGTGACACCAAACATGAGCACATGGCGTCCGTGTGACCAGGTGGAATCGGCGGTGGCATGGAAATACGCCATTGAACGCAAAGACGGCCCGACAGCGCTGATTTTCTCTCGTCAGAATCTGGCGCAGCAGGCTCGTGATGCCGGGCAACTGGCGAACATCGGCAAAGGGGCGTATGTACTGAAAGATTGCGCTGGCAAGCCAGAGCTTATCTTTATCGCAACAGGTTCAGAAGTGGAACTGGCTGTTGAAGCTGCTGCTAAGCTGACGGAAGAAGGCAAAAACGTACGTGTTGTGTCTATGCCATCAACGGATGTGTTTGATGCACAGGATGCGGCTTACCGCGAATCTGTACTGCCATCGGACGTGACAGCCCGTGTTGCGATTGAAGCGGGTATTGCTGATTACTGGTACAAGTACGTGGGTCTGAACGGCCGTATCGTGGGTATGACCACCTTCGGTGAATCCGCACCGGCAGGCGAGCTGTTTAAGCTGTTCGGCTTTACTGTTGAGAATGTTGTTGAAAAAGCAAAAGAAATTCTGGCTTAATTCTTAGCTGTTTCTGATTGTTAAACGCCCTGTCTCTGATAAGACGGGGCGTTTTTTTTGCCGGATTAATGGCTGAGGTTTTTGAACACAACAAACTTGTGAAAGACATAAACACACATATATCTCATTGCGTATCGACAAGCGGGTATGAAATTCTTGTCGTCAGAGGAGGGCGTCTTTAGAATAGTTTGTCTATAAGGTAACAGGTAAGAGAGTAAACGGATGTTAAGAGTGGCGATCAACGGATTTGGCCGGATTGGCCGGAATGTACTGCGGGCTGTTTATGAAAGCGGTAAGTATGAGCAGATACAGGTGGTGGCAGTGAATGAACTGGCTCAGCCGGAAGCCATGGCGCATCTGCTGCAGTACGATACCAGCCACGGGCGGTTCGGGAAAAAGATCACCCATGATCAGGAACATCTGTTTATCCATCATGCCAGTGGCGAGTGCGATCGGGTTCGGGTGCTGCATCTGGCCGAGATAGAACTGTTGCCGTGGAACGATCTGAATATTGACATTGTACTGGACTGTACCGGTGTATACGGTTCACAGGCGGATGGTCTGAAGCACATTCAGGCCGGAGCGAAAAAAGTGCTCTTCTCTCATCCGGGAGCCAATGATCTGGATAACACCATTATCTATGGCGTCAATCACGATACCCTGAAACCGGAACACAATATCGTGTCCAACGGTTCCTGCACCACCAACTGTATCGTACCGGTTATCAAGGTGCTGGATGAAGCCTTCGGTATCGACTCAGGCACCATAACCAGTATCCATTCTTCGATGAATGATCAGCAGGTGATTGATGCTTATCACCCGGATTTGCGCCGGACCCGCTCGGCCAGCCAGTCGATTATTCCTGTCGATACCAAACTGCATAAAGGGATAGTACGCATTTTCCCGAAATTTTCTGACAGGTTTGAGGCAATTTCTGTGAGGGTGCCTACAGTTAACGTCACGGCCATGGATTTAAGTGTCACAATTAATTCAAATGTGAAAGTTAATGACGTAAATCAAACCATCATTGAGGCATCTCAGTGTACATTACGGGGCATTGTTGACTATACTGAAGCACCTCTGGTCTCTTGTGACTTCAACCACGACCCGCACAGTGCGATTGTGGATGGCACACAAACCAGAGTCAGTAACGGGCGTCTGGTAAAAATGCTGGTCTGGTGTGACAACGAATGGGGTTTCGCCAACCGGATGTTGGATACCGCTATGGCGATGTTTTCCTGTACGGCGGCTGTGCATTCCTGTTCGGAGGCTATGTCTGCCGGTGTGGTGGAACAGTAAGAATAAAACACAAGGGAACCCATATCTTCCCTTGAAATAAGGGGAACGAATCCCCATTTCCGGTGCAGTAGTACCGAAAGTAGTAAAAGAATTCCCTGGTTTGGCATGACGCTGAACCGTTAAAACTTTAATTATTTAATCGAGAGGACAAACCATGTCTGTAATCAAGATGACCGATCTGGATCTTGCAGGTAAACGCGTATTTATCCGTGCTGACCTAAACGTACCAGTGAAAGACGGCAAAGTAACGTCTGATGCACGTATCCTGGCTTCACTACCTACTATCAAACACTGTATTGCAGCTGGCGCTAAAGTAATGGTGACTTCTCACCTGGGTCGTCCGACAGAAGGCGAGTACGCAGAAGAGTTCTCTCTACTACCTGTTGTTAACTACCTGAACGACGCACTGGACTGCGAAGTGAAACTGGCGAAAGACTATCTTGACGGTCTGGAACTGAATGCTGGTGAACTGGTTGTTCTGGAAAACGTTCGCTTCAACAAAGGCGAGAAGAAAAACGAAGAAGAGCTGTCTAAGAAATACGCTGCACTGTGTGACATCTTCGTTATGGATGCATTCGGTACTGCTCACCGTGCCCAAGCTTCAACTCACGGTGTAGGTATGCACGCGCCTGTGGCTTGTGCGGGTCCTCTTCTGGCGGCTGAACTTGAAGCACTGGGCAAAGCAATGGACAAACCAGAACGTCCGCTGGTTGCCATCGTTGGTGGTTCTAAAGTGTCTACTAAACTGACTGTTCTGGAATCTCTGTCTAAAGTGGCAGACCAACTGGTTGTTGGTGGCGGTATCGCGAACACCTTCATTGCAGCAGCTGGTAACAATGTAGGTAAGTCTCTGTACGAAGCAGACCTTATCGAAACCGCTCAAAAACTGATGAAAGAGTGTTCTATTCCAGTGGCTACTGACGTTGCATGTGCGAAAGCATTCGACGAAAACGCAGAAGCTGAAATCAAGAACGTTGCCGATGTTCAGGATGACGACATGATCTTCGACCTGGGTCCGGATTCAACAGCGGCTCTTGCTGAAATCATCGGTAACGCAAAAACAATCCTTTGGAATGGCCCAGTAGGCGTATTCGAGTTCAAAAACTTCGAAGCGGGTACGAAAGGTATTTCAGAAGCGATCGCTCAATCTGCAGGTTTCTCTGTTGCAGGTGGTGGTGATACTCTGGCTGCTATCGATAAGTTCGGTATCAAAGCTGACGTTTCTTACATTTCAACTGGCGGCGGCGCTTTCCTTGAGTTCGTTGAAGGTAAAGTACTTCCAGCGGTTGCGATGCTGGAAGAGCGTGCTAAAGCGTAATGCTATGATTTATAAGGCGGGACATTTTTCCCGCCTTTTTACGTTTGCTGTGGGCTGATAAAAGTTGTTACAATGCCGCCCGCTGTTAGCAAACGATTGCAGATTTTTTAATTTAATACGACAGAAAATAGGACTCATTCCATGTCTAAGATCTTCGATTTCGTAAAACCAGGTGTAATCTCTGGCGACGACGTACAAAAAGTATTTGAAGTAGCTAAAGAAAACGGCTTCGCACTACCAGCTGTTAACTGTGTGAACACTGACTCAGTGAACGGCGTTCTGGAAGCAGCTGCTAAAGTTAAAGCTCCTGTTATCATTCAGTTCTCTAACGGCGGCGCAGGCTTCTTCTGCGGTAAAGGCGTTAAACTGGAAGGTCAGGGCGCACAAATTCTTGGTGCAGTTGCTGGTGCAAAATATGTACACGCTGTTGCTGAAACTTACGGTGTGCCTGTTATCCTGCACACCGACCACGCGGCTAAGAAACTGCTGCCATGGATCGACGGTCTGCTGGATGCTGGTGAAGAGTTCTTCGCTCAAACTGGTAAGCCTCTGTTCTCTTCTCACATGCTTGACCTGTCAGAAGAATCTCTGGAAGAAAACGTTGAAACCTGTGCTAAGTACCTTGAGCGCATGGCTAAAATGAACATGACCATCGAGATCGAACTGGGTTGTACTGGTGGTGAAGAAGACGGCGTTGATAACTCTGATATGGATTCTTCTGAGCTGTACACTTCTCCTGAAGACGTGGCATACGCTTACGAAAAACTGAGTGCAGTGAGCCATCGTTTCACTATCGCAGCATCTTTCGGTAACGTACACGGCGTTTACCAGGCGGGTAACGTTGTTCTTACTCCGACTATTCTGCGTGATTCTCAGGCTTACGTTTCTGAAAAATTCGGTATCCCTGCTAACTCTCTGAACTTCGTATTCCACGGTGGTTCAGGTTCTTCTGAAGCAGAAATCAAAGAGTCTATCTCTTATGGTGTTATCAAAATGAACATTGATACTGATACTCAGTGGGCAAGTTGGGACGGTGTGCGTCAGTACGAAGCTGACAACCACGATTACCTGCAAGGTCAAATCGGTAACCCGACTGGTGAAGCTGCGCCTAACAAGAAATACTACGATCCACGCGTATGGCTGCGTGCTGGTCAGGCGTCAATGGTTGCTCGTCTTGAAAAAGCATTTGCTGACCTTAACGCAATCGACGTACTGTAATTATTACTGTTTTAAACAGAGAATAGTTTATATTGCTGATAAGCCGCCTCAGAAATGGGGCGGTTTTTTTTACTGTGATTTTTATAGCTTTACTGGTCGAGTGTCGCTAATCTTTACAGGTTCAACAAAAATCAGAGAGGATAAAATGGCTAATGAGGTAACTACACCGGTTGAACTTGATGTGACCGGCAGTCTGTCCAGCGTCGGGCAATGGGTAGCGGACAATTCTGATCTGCTGATCCAGTATGGGGTGAACCTGATCTCTGCGGTACTGATCCTGTTTATCGGTAATATTATCGTGAAGGCAATTGCCGGAAGCGTATCCAAGATCTTACATAAGCGGGAGATGGATAAAGCCGTAGTCGATTTTATTTCGGCACTGGTGCGCTATCTGCTGTTTATCATCGTACTGATTGCCGCTCTGGGGCGTATCGGAGTGCAGACCGCTTCTGTGGTCGCGGTGATCGGTGCTGCGGGTCTGGCCATTGGTCTGGCATTGCAGGGCTCACTGTCCAACTTTGCTGCCGGGGTTTTGATCGTGGCTTTCCGTCCGTTTAAATCGGGAGACTATGTGGAAATCGGTGGTGTTGCCGGTTCAGTCGAGTCGATTCAGGTGTTCCAGACGGTACTGACTACGCCGGATAATAAGATGGTCGTTGTTCCCAATTCATCCGTGATCAGCGGGCCGATTACTAACTATTCGCGCCACAGTACCCGGCGTATCGATTTGGTGATCGGAGTTTCCTATAAGTCGGATTTGCAGAAAACCAAAGAGGTGCTGGCCTCTGTCCTGAAGGCGGATGAACGTATTCTGAAAGAGCCGGAACCAATTATTGGTGTGCATACGCTGGCAGACTCGTCGGTGAATTTCGTGGTTCGCCCATGGGTAAAAACCTCCGACTACTGGGCCGTCTATTTTGATACCATGCAAGGCATCAAAGAAGCACTGGACAGAGAAGGTATCGAAATACCATTCCCGCAAATGGATGTTCATCTGAACAAAGTCGATTAACCGGTCGTACTCAATTAACTGGTTGCAGTAAATTAACCGGTAGTAGCCAGTTAACCGACAGTGGTACAAATACGTTCCCGTATGCGGGAACGTATTCTTTGCGTAACGATCCGGTATTAACGCGTTCGTTGAGCTGGTAACTTATTGACTTCCCCGAGGTACTCACCAATCGCAAACCGTCACAAAAATGGCCATAATCCTCTGGCCAGCGATGCGGCAATTGCAAACATCACCAGCCCGACACCGATATCAATCCCTTTTTTCACCTTCGGCTGAGAAAGCAGTGGGGCTAATTTGGCCGCGCCAATGGAAAGGGAATAGAACCAGACAAACGAAGCCATGATGGTGCCGACCGCAAATGCGACTCTGTCATTCCCTTCAAACTGTCCGCCGATAGAGCCGAGGATCACAATCGTATCCAGATACAGGTGTGGATTCAGCACGGTAACGGCAAGTGTGCCGAGGATAACGGCTCTTCGTCCCCGGGCAATCACGGTATTTGCTGTCTCTTCATCCTGTGCTGTAAAAGCGCTTTTCAGCGACATATAGCCGTAGTAAAGCAGAAATAAAATACCGCCAATGGTCACTGACATCAGCAGTGTCTCATTGTGTGCCAGAACCGCTCCGCCGCCGAATATCCCCAGTGAGATAAAAAAGATATCCAGAACACTGCAAATGGTTGCTGTGGTCAGGTGGTGGTTACGTTTGATGCCCTGATTCAGTACGTACGCATTTTGAGCGCCGATAGGAATGATCATAGTGGCACCGAAACCAAAGCCCTGCAGTAAGACCCAAATGTTCATAGTTATACCTTAAAAATGAATAAATACTTAGTTGAGATATAAAATACGGCATGGATAAAAATAAATAAAACTAATAATATTAATAGGTCATTAGTTTAACTTATTAAGTGGAGGCGATGATGAGAGGTCTGGATTACCGCTGGATAGAGGCTCTGGATGCTATTATATCTCAGCGCAGTTTTGAAAAAGCAGCACAGGAACTGTGTGTCTCTCAGTCCGCCGTATCACAGCGGATCAAACAACTGGAGAAATGGCTGGCACAGCCGGTTCTGGTCCGCGAGCAGCCGCCCAGAGTGACGCCGGCCGGGCAAAAACTGCTGGGACTGTATCGTCAGGTCTGCGTTCTGGAGCAGGATATTTTGCCGGAGCTGAGCGGTGACGGGCTGGAGAAAGCAGTGCTGGTTTCAGTGGCAACCAATGCCGACAGCCTGGCGACCTGGCTGTTTCCCGCCATTGCCCCCCTGATAAAGCGTGGGAATATCGAAATCAATCTGCTGGTGGATGATGAACGCCGGACCATCAATAAGCTGAAACAGGGCGAGGTGATTGGTGCCATCAGCCAGTCGTCTCAGGCTCTGCCGGGCTGCAATGCGGTACTGCTGGGCGACATGCCTTATCTGTGCGTCTCCACCCCGGAGTTTTATCAGACCCATTTTTCCTCCGGGGTGGATATCCACACGCTGCAGAAAGCACCGGCGATAGCGTTTGATCAGCATGATTTTGTGAATGAACGTTTTGTGCTGAAAAACTTCGGCCATGAAATGATCAGTGAAATAAAGCATGGTGTTGCAAGTTCAGAAGCGTGTGTTAAAGCGGCATTGGCCGGGTTCGGCTATTGTATGATCCCTGAAATTCAGATCCGGGAAGAGCTGAAACAAGGGCAACTCATTGACCTCACACCGGGAAAATACGTCGATCAGCAGTTGTACTGGCATCACTGGCAGCTTGAAAGCGGAGTGATAAAAGAGCTGTCAGCCGCTATTATTCAGTACGCAAGACAACATCTGTATCGATCGGAACACTGGTAATCAGCCCGGTTATCCGGCTATGATAATCATATGCAACAATCTGATAATAAGGATTCTCTATGCAATATTTTGTTCGTTTACTGCTTCCGGTTCCGGCTCTGCTGACGTTTTCTGTCTGTGCCGCGGAAATCAGTTTTCCTCATATAGAAACCTCCGGCTACGGCGAAGTCATTGCCAAGCCGGATATGGCGGAATTCAGTGTTCAGGTGGAAAAGCTGACGAAAACATCAGAACAGGCCAAGCAGGGGGTGGATAAGGTGGTGGCTGATGTTATTCAGCACCTGACAGAAGAGGGGGTCAGCCGGGATGATATCGTCAGCGGTAACCTGAACTTGTCTCCCCGTTATAACTACCCCAAAGACGGTGAACAGGAACTGGTGGGTTTTCGCGCATCACGCAGGCTGACGGTCAGTGTGTATGAGCTGGATAAACTGAACCGCATTCTTGATAGTGCGTTGGGTGACGGTATTAACCGGGTGGATGATATTTCTCTGCAGGTCCGAGAGCCGGATAAATACCAGCAGGCTGCCCGGAATGCTGCGATTTTGGATGCCCGGGAAAAAGCCGGATCACTGGCACAGGGATTCGGCGTTGCTCTGGATGGCGTTTGGCAGGTTCGCTACCACAATAGCGCACAGCAGCCGGTACTGATGAGAACCATGGCGATGGACGCAAAAGTCGGCAGTGCCGCCGGGTATGTTGATTCCACCATACGGATCCGGGATCAGGTCGAGGTGATCTACCGCATCAAGCCATAGCGATAAGTTCGTTACCGGCAGCAAAAATAAACCCGCCACATTCCGGCGGGTTTATCTATCAGAGAATTCGGCTCTGTCGTAGATTATTCTTCTGAATGCAGCACGCGGGCACGGATAGTCCCTTCGATACCTTTCAGTTTTTCCAGCGCTTCGTAGGCACGGTCGGACTCAACGTCGATAACCACATAACCGAACTCAGCAGACGTCTGCAGATACTGACCTACAATGTTGATACCGTCTTCAGCGAAAATGGTGTTGATCTTATTCAGGATACCCGGACGGTTCTCGTGAATATGCAGCAGACGGGAAGCGTTTCTGTGACCCGGAAGCGATACTTCAGGGAAGTTAACACTGGACAGGGTTGAACCGTTGTCGGAGTATTTCGCCAGTTTCCCGGCCACTTCGATACCGATATTTTCCTGAGCTTCCTGAGTCGAGCCCCCCACATGCGGAGTCAGGATCACGTTGTCGAACTTAGTCAGCGGAGATTCAAACAGATCGGCATTGGTTTTCGGTTCTACAGGGAATACATCCACGGCGGCACCATGGATATGACCGGTTTCCAGTGCCTCACACAGCGCAGGGATATCGACCACAGTACCGCGCGCTGCGTTGATAAAGATAGAGCCTGGCTTCATCTGTGCAAACTGTTCGCTGCCCATCATATTTTTGGTATCCGGTGTTTCCGGCACGTGCAGGCTGATCACGTCACATTTTTCCAGCAGTTCTTTCAGCGTATGCACCTGAGTGGCATTACCCAGAGAAAGTTTACTTTCAATATCATAGTAATACACGCGCATACCCAGGTTTTCAGCAATAATACTCAACTGAGTACCGATATGGCCGTAACCGATAATACCCAGACGCTTACCACGGGCTTCGTAAGACGCATCCGCCGATTTTTTCCAGATACCACGGTGAGCGGCTGCACTTTTTTCCGGAATGCCGCGCATCAGCAGAAGGATTTCACCCAGAACCAGTTCGGCAACACTTCGGGTGTTGGAGAATGGGGCATTGAACACTGGAATACCGCGTTTGGCCGCAGCATTAAGATCAACCTGATTGGTACCGATACAGAAACAGCCAACGGCGACCAGTTTATTTGCGGCTGCAAATACTTCTTCAGTTAAATTACTGCGGGAGCGGATACCGATAAAGTGCACATCTTTTACTGCTTCCAGCAGTTCCTCTTCGGAAAGGGAGCCTTTGTGGTATTCGATGTTGGTGTAACCTGCCGCTTCCAGAACTTCAACAGAAGAAGGGTGGAGACCTTCAAGAAGTAAAAATTTAATTTTGTCTTTTTCCAGTGATACTTTGGCCATTTATTCTCGTCCTTAAAATGGGATGCAAACTGGCGCACATATTATAGATAGGAGGACTTCAGTAGTTATCCGCGTTTATGGCAGAAAATGCCGGCGGTTTGGTAAAACTTAACGAAGTGGCAGAAGCTTTCCTGTTGATAAAACAGATAAAAATGAAGAAAGCCAGTTCCTTGTGCGTCTTCCGGAGACTGTTTAACCCTGCAAAGCGGAGCCAAACAGCAAACCTTGCCCAATAAACTATCAAAAAAAAGTCGTTTGGGTAAGAAAATTACAGCAATTAATCAAAAAAAACGGCGCACTTTGGCACCGTTTGTAATGAAATAACGAAATAAGATATATAAGTTATTTATATCATTTAAAAACCGGGGAGAAATACCCGGTAAATGATAATTATTCTTCGATCACCGCACCTTCCGGCGTTCCGGTGATCACAATATCAGCACCACGGTGAGCAAACAGGCCAACGGTCACCACACCGGCGATGGCATTAATCTTATCTTCCAGCCCCTTAGGGTCGGTAATAGACAAACCGCGAACATCCAGAATAATATTGCCGTTGTCGGTCACCACGTTTTCACGGTAAACCGGGTAGCCCCCCAGTTTAACCAGCTCACGGGCGACATAGGCACGTGCCATCGGGATCACTTCAACCGGCAGCGGGAATTCACCCAGCACATCGACTTTTTTAGAGCCATCCACAATGCAGACAAATTTATCGGAAATCGCCGCAATGATCTTTTCCCGGGTCAGAGCCGCACCACCACCTTTGATCATATCGCGGGCAGAGTTGATCTCGTCTGCTCCGTCGACATAAACATCCAGCTTATCGACATCGTTACAGTCGAACACTTCAATACCCAGAGCCTTCAGCTTTTCAGTGGAGTCAACAGAACTTGATACCGCACCTTTGATTTCATTCTTTTTTGTGCCCAGTGCATCGATGAAGTGTTTCACTGTTGAGCCGGTTCCGACACCGACAATACTGTCCGGTTTAACGTATTTCAGTGCTGCCCAGCCAGCTTCTTTTTTCATTTCATCTTGAGTCATGCCTATCTCCTGAATAGCAAATGTGGGGGTGAGTAATAGCCGTGCGGATTATATACCTAAGCAGAGCCAATATGCGAGCCTGCTATTTTAGGTTGTTACCCGTTTAGATCGTTACCAGTTTAAATTGTTACCCGTATAGATTGTTACCAGTGCCAGATTTTGCCGGGTGTCACAACCACAGGCAGGGGAACATCCCAGTGTTCTGTCGGCAGGTGCTGAACAAACTGACAATCATGGGCAATACCCACCGGGCGGGGGCCGGTGCGGGAGCGGAACCAGTTTTCCAGCGTGCGGTCATAATAGCCGCCACCCATGCCCAGACGATGGCCTTCACTGTCAAAAGCCACCAGTGGGGTGAAAATGATATCCAGCTCAGCCACTGGGATCACTTTGGTGACATCCAGCTTCGGCTCCTGAATATTAAATTTATTCTCTGTCATTGCACTGTCCGGTGCGTACTCAAGAAACAACAGATGTCCGGGAGAGAAAGGATGCAGAACGGGGAGACAGACGGTTATCCCCTGTTGCCAGAAATACTCGATCATCGGATGGGTATCCAGCTCACCGTCAACCGAGAGATAAATTGCGATCTTCCGGGCAGACTGAACCACAGGAAGTTGTTGCAGATTAAACAGGGCATCTTCACAGGCAAGGGTCTGTTCCAGTGACGTTAAAGACTGGCGGCGGGTTCGGATGTCCCGGCGGATCCTAGTACGTTCTTCCTGATGTGTCGGGATAAAGGTGGTGGTGTTTTGTGTCTGTTTCATAAGGGATACCCCAGAGTGCCGTCGCGGATATTGACCCTTGAACCAGCTGGTTCAAGGCGGATCAGCAATGATAACCGTAGGCTTCTCGGTACGGGCCGAGCCTGCTCAATAGCTACCAAGTACTAACCCTTTGGTATTGCTTATCGGCTCAGGGACGTTATCCTGCTGACAAACACCCCAGGGTAAAACTGTTATGAGAGAAAACGATCAATCGTTACTCAGTTTGCTCAGTGTCTCTTCCAGAGAGGCACTCAAGCGTTGCATTCGTTCAGAGAGCTGGTTTTTCTGCTTCTCTACTTCAAGTTTAGACTCTTGCAGCTCATAACACACGTTAAGAGCCGCAAAGGTGAGCAGCTTTTCGCTATTGGTGATCTGAGTCCGTTTGGCCAGCTCCTGCAGACGGTTATCCAGCTCGGTTGCTGCCTGACGCAGCGAGTCTTCCTGTCCGGGGGGACAGTTAACCTGCATCGGCTTACCCAAAATCTCAATTTCGACTGCTTGATTACTCATTCCCGGAAACTCTTGCCTCGCAACAGACGTGTCTTTATTGCCGAACCGGCATAACCACCGAGAAAGCACTATAGGGAATGCGTTAAGAAGATTCAAGGGTTTCGCAACGGGAATCATTGGATCGAATACGGATCAGTCAGGAAATCAGCAAGGTGAGCAAATGCTGTACAGATTGATACCAACGTTTTCGCCCGCTGGATGAAGTGTTACGATTAGCCCTTATTCAAATTAAATGAGCATTACCCATGAGCGAAAAAACTCTTCCCGACTATGCGGCTGTAGCCTCTGATCTGCAGTCTTCCGGCCTTTCCGTAACTCCGGCAGAATTACAGGGGCTGCTGACCGGCATGTTGAGTGGCGGTCTTTCTGTCAGCGATAAAAGCTGGCAGCCGCTGCTGTATGATTATACCAATGATGGTATGGGCTGGCCGGTTCGCGCTCTAACAACCGCGGAGAACCTGTTCTCACTGGCTGCGAAAGAGCTGACCGGCGGCATGATGACACTCTCTTTGCTGCTGCCGTCGGAAGCCGGACTGATGGAACTGGCCGATGAGGTTTCAGAGTGGGTGAATCACTTTATTTCCGGTCTTGGACTGGCCAATGCGACACTGAATCAGATCCCGGACGATGTCAGAGAAGCGCTGGCGGATCTGGAAGAGATGGCTAAGCTGGGCATTGATGAAGAGGGTGATCTGGCTGAACAGGAGGAACTGCTGGAGCAGGTGATTGAACATATTAAGGTGTGTGTCCTGACGGTCCATGCCGAATATGGCGAGAAACCGTCTGCAAGCGCCAAAGAGCCGACCATTCATTGACGGAAGGGTTTGGAAAATGACGCATTATGACATCGTCATTGCCGGAGGCGGTATGGTCGGTTCCACGCTGGCTCTGGCTTTGGAAACGCTGGCGAAAGGGCGTCTTTCTGTTGCGGTGGTGGAACCATTCCGTGCTGGGGATGACCATCCCGGTTTCGATGCCCGGTCGATTGCGTTGTCTTATGGTTCGGTACAACTGCTGAAATCTTTTTCCCTGTGGGATGAACTGCAGCCATTTACCGTACCGATCCGCGAGATCCATGTCTCTGACCGGGGGCATGCCGGAATGACGCAACTGTCTGCGGCACATTACGGCATCAGTGCGCTGGGATATGTGGCAGAACTGGCGGATATCGGGCGTATTTATCACAGAAAACTGCAGGCTTCCACGGGTGATTTTTTCTGTCCTGATACGGTTGATAAGATTGAACGCTGTCCGGATAAAAACATCATCAGCTTATCTTCCTGCAGACAGATTTCCTGCTCTCTGCTGGTGGCGGCGGACGGCACCGCATCCGGCTGTTGTCGTCAACTCGGGCTGACGGAGCGTTGTCACGACGTTCATCAGGTCGCAGTGATTGCCAATATTGTCACCGCAGAGCCGCATCATCACCGGGCATTTGAACGTTTTACGGCACATGGCCCTCTGGCTCTTCTGCCCATGAGTGACGGGCGTATGTCACTGGTCTGGTGTATGTCTCCACAGCAGGCCGGAGATGTAATGCAGCTTTCTGAGGCCGCATTTTTGCAGCGGCTGCAGACGATGTTCGGCTGGCGGCTGGGAGCCATGCAGAAAGCGGGAGCCAGAACGGCTTACCCGTTACAGATCCGGCAGAAAAACCGGCCGGTGTCACACCGGTTCGTTGCCGTGGGAAATGCAGCACAGACACTGCATCCGGTTGCCGGACAGGGGTTCAATCTTGGGATCCGGGACGTCGCGACACTGGCAGAACTGCTGGCGGAACAGTGCAATGAAACTGACCATGCTGTTTCAGAGGTAAATAGTGTTGTGTCAGAGGTAAATGGTGTTCTGTCAGAAGTAAATAGTGCAACTTGCGGGGGAAAAGATGTCGGAAGTTTCTCATTTCTTGCACAATACCGGCAACGCAGAGAGCAGGATTGTTTATCTACGATAGACTTAACAAGTCATCTGGTGGCGTTATTTTCTGATAACCGTCTGCCTTTAGTGATGGCAAGACAGGCTGGGCTCATGGTGATGGATACCTGTTCTGCTCCGGCCATGCCTTTTTTATTGCGCACACTGGGATTAGTGAAAAGATAATTATGATACAGAGTTTTGACGTCATCATCGTTGGCGGCGGCATGGTCGGTCTGACGTTTGCCGCAGCATTAAAGGAATCGGATCTGCGCATCGCTGTGATTGAGGAAACACAGCCGAAAACCGAATTAGGCTGGCTGCCTGATGTGCGGGTTTCGGCACTGAACCGTGCCAGCCAGTCTGTGCTGGCTAATCTTGGTGTCTGGAGCGGGATAGAGCAACGCCGCAGCTCGCCTTATACCGGTATGCATGTCTGGGAACAGGACAGCTTTGCCCGCATCGATTTTTCTGCCGCTCATATCGGTCAGCCTGATCTCGGACATATCGTGGAAAACCGGGTCGTACAACTGGCGCTGCTGGATACTTTGTATAAACAGGAGAATGTCAGCCTATTTATGCCGGACAGCTGTCAGTGCCTGATCATCGGGGAAAGTGAAGTCTGGCTGACGCTCGACAGCGGCGTATCCCTGACAGGAAAACTGATTGTCGGTGCTGACGGAGCAAATTCCTGGCTGCGTGAACAGGCGGATATCCCCTTAACCCACTGGGACTACGGACAGTCTGCTATTGTTGCAAACGTACGTACCCATGAGCCGCATTGTTCTGTGGCCCGCCAGGTATTTACGCCATACGGGCCTTTGGCTTTTCTGCCGCATGCTGAGCCGGATATGAGTGCTATCGTCTGGTCAGCGGAAACCCGCAGGGCAGAAAAACTGTTATCGGTCAGCGAACCTGAATTCAATAAAATCCTCAGTGCCGAGTTTGATATGAGTCTGGGACTGTGTGAAGTGATCGGCCAGCGAGCCGGGTATCCGCTCAGGATGCGTTACGCACGGGATTTTGTACAGGACAGGCTGGCTCTGATCGGTGATGCCGCACACACGATTCATCCGCTTGCCGGACAGGGGGTCAACCTTGGTCTGATGGATGCGGCAAGTCTGGCTCAGGAAATTCAGCGCCTGTGGAAGGCCGGAGAAGACATCGGTACCCGGATCAATTTGCGTCCTTACGAGCGGTGGCGCAAAGCGGAAGCGGCCAGAATGATAGCGGCTATGCAGGGATTTAAGGCGTTGTTTGACGGGGATAATCCGGTAAAAAAACTGCTGCGCGGATTTGGCATGCAACTGGCGGATCAACTGCCCGGAGCCAAATCTGAACTGATGCAGCGCGCTCTGGGGCTGAAAGGCGAACTGCCCGAACTGGCAAGAGATTATTCGTTCAGCGACTAGCGGGCTCAGGCTTCAGGCCTTTCCCGCTAGCTCTTCATACTTTGTTGCTTATTCTCTATGTTGCTTATTCTTTATTCTGCGGCCTGTCCTCATCCGTCTGTACGGGAATACAGACGGAACCGGAAAAAGCACCGTTTTAGAATAATTATTCTACATCCGCTCTCAAGCATAAGAGCAGCGCAGCTTCATAATGGCCTGATTGACTTCTTTTACCGTCTTAAAATGTCGCTGTTCCGCACGTTCCGGCAGAATCAACTTACCGTTGTCAAACTCAAACTTTCCGACACCGTAGATATAGATTCTACCCTTAAATAACCGACTCACGTGTTTCGCTATCATATTTGGCGTGTAACGCTTAAACAGCCTCATATTTTATCCTTTTTATCTGTCTTGCACGTCGGATTATACAGATACCTATGTGGCACTATTGTGACGGGATTAGGAGAACTTATGCATAACCCCGGCTAATTTAGTGATTTGTGCTAAGCCTAGCAAAAATGAAGGATAGCCTCCATTTTCAGGCTGTCCGGGCTTGCTTCCTGAGTAAATATCAGAACCTTTTCCGGATAAAAAATAACCAGAGCCACATAGCGCCTGGCAGGTGTTTTTCCTACAGATCAAGCTTAGTCCGGCTTTTCAGAAATGAGAAATTTTGCACTGAAACAATAAAAAAAAGCCCGCAAAAAATTGCGGGCGAAATAGTCACAGATGCATTACACAAAAAGTGGATATGACTACCAGAGTCTCCTTACAGACCCGTGAATAGCCAGTGGATTCACTTTTGACCCGCCGAAGCTATATATCTGCCGGTTCGGCAGAGGGACACAATAGGGCGGGCAAAAGGAGAGTACAGGATTTCTCTGTTTGTGAATATTTATTTATAACTGATCGATAAATATTCATGGTGCTACATTTTATTTTGTGATCTGTGTCACTGTTTTGCGCGTTTTATACCCTGTGTAGGAAGAGATAACAGACTGGTACTTAATATCTTTTCCGTTCCCATAAGAGGGAACGGAGTGTATGCTATGATCCATAGTGAAAGGCTGGCTGGAGATTATTCTTCCGATAGGTAAGGAAGTGTTTCAATTCTCCACTGTGAATCTGGCTGTTCTTTGATTCTTAGTGCTGTATCCGTTTCCAGATCGTTGGGCAGAACAATCAGTCCGCAGCACTCGCCGGTACTGTGCCGGTAATGAACAATCAACTGACCGGCAGAGCGCCAGTTATCTCCTACCTGCCGTTCCAGTTCAGTGACCTCTTCCAGCTTAGTGTCGCTGTGGCCGCAAACCTGATACATAGCACGCTTGTTTACCCCGCGATATTTAGCCCGGGCGACGGTTTCCTGACCGGAGTAACAGCCTTTAGTAAAACAGATGCCGTCAAGGCGCTCCAGGTTCAGCGCCTGTGGGATATACTCATTCTGATTCACCGCTGTAATGCGCGGGATACCTTCCTGAATATCGTAATAATCCCAGAGGCTTTCATCAGCAAAGATGGCATTCTGCGTACGGGAAATTATTGCTTCGGTACTCTCCTCACTGAGCAGTAGTAACCAGCGCAGCGGGCTGATTCTTACCGCCGTACCGCCACTGACCGCTCTGACATCTCCGGTCTGTTCTGACAGAGAACCGATAAACGCGTCTGCGTGTTCACCGATCACCCCCAGTGCAATATCGGCTGAGCGGGTGATTTCCGTCTGGGAAAATACAGCGTATTTTTTCAGCTCCTGTAAAGCCGTATCCAGAGCATCAGCACGCTGAAACAGTGCCAGCCCGGCATGGTGATGAAACAGACGGAAAATACTCCACATTTTACCTTTAGGATCACAATGTGCGCCCAGCGTGGACTGCCCGGCACTCAGGGCGTTCACATCACAGGTTAACTGCCCCTGCAGATAGGTTTTCTGATCCGCTCCGGTCACGCTGATGGCAGCCCAGGAGGCAAGATGGGTGATGACCAGCGCAGGAAGCGGTGTTGCTGGTGTGGTGTCCAAAGGGGTAAATAGTGTGTTCCAAGTCATATCGGGCTACCTGTTGTTATCTGTATCCGCCATGTTAATCCTCTTCCTCCGGTTTGTCAGCCACCACTTTTTTGTGGGTTTGTGATGAGGATATCTGCCTGTTATCTAATAATATCTCGCTGAAATCTCCGGCTTGCGGTACTTTGTCACTTCGACAGGAAAATACATCAGAAACAGAGTAATCAATCAGGTTGGAATTATGTATACGCAGCAGGAAAAAGCACGCATCAAGTGGGCATGCCGGAGAGGTATGCTGGAACTGGATGTGATGATTATGCCGTTTTATGAAGCGTGTTTTGAGGCTTTACCCGCAGCAGAGCAGCAGGATTTTGTGGCTCTGCTTGAATGTGATGATCCGGATCTGTTTCGCTGGGTAATGCGGCAGGGAAGGAGTGACGACCGCAGGCTAGCGGACATGGTGGACAAAATCGTTGCCTATAACCTCGGTAAGCACGGCTAATCTTTATCTGCGAGCATCCCGGACAGGGCTGATTTTCCGGCTGCTCTGTTGCGGCATGCTGAACTGGGTGATCGTGAGCTCGGCGATTCCTCTGCCTGTGGCTCTGTTTCTGTTCGGGCTGAGTTTGTCTGAAAAAACGGAGCTGTTGACACCGGAATACACCGGCATCTTGCGGATACGCAAAGACGGTTATCTGGTGGCTGAGAGCCGGAGCGGAGAGAAAAAAGAACACCGGATTGTGCAGGTGAACACCCGCTTCCGTCCTCTGATGATAGGGATAAAAGCCGAACATCAGCCACTAATCCGGATCTGGCGGGACAGCTGTGCCGAAAATGATTATCGCCATTTGTCCGTTGTGGTACAGCAAATCAGGTAAATGGGGAGGTTATATGATCCGAATCGTGCTATTAGAATCATAGAAAAGGCACAGACCGAAGAATAGCCTGTGCCATCAGGCATCTACTCCGCTTCAACCTCTGCCGGGGTTAAAATGGTCGGGCCGCTGTTTTCCAGTTGTTCTGGATAGTCCAGCGTATAGTGCAGGCCGCGGCTTTCCTTACGTTTCATCGCACAGCGTACCATCAGCTCTGCCACCTGTAATAGGTTCCGCATCTCCAGCAGGTTATTGGAAACCCGGAAATTACTGTAGTACTCGTGGGTTTCCTGTTTCAGCAATTGAATACGGCGCATGGCGCGTTCCAGACGCTTATCGGTACGCACAATACCCATATAGTCCCACATAAACAGACGCAGCTCATGCCAGTTGTGCTGGATGATGACCTCTTCATCGGAATTGGATACTTTGCTTTCATCCCACTGCGGCAGGGAGCCCGGCAGTTCTGCATCCGCCAGTTTGGATAAAATATCATTGGCCGCAGACCAGCCGTAGACCACGCACTCCAGCAGAGAGTTGGAGGCCATGCGGTTTGCACCATGCAGACCGGTATAGCTCACTTCACCGATGGCATACAGCTGTTTCAGGTCGGTTTGACCCTGCTGGTTCACCATGACCCCGCCACAAGTATAGTGGGCGGCCGGAACGATAGGGATCGGCTCCTGCGTCATATCGATGCCCAGCTTCATCAGACGGGAATAGATCATCGGGAAATGCTTTTCGACAAAATCTGCCGGTTTATGGCTGATATCCAGATACATGCAGTCGGCACCGAGACGTTTCATCTCAAAGTCGATTGCCCGGGCAACCACATCCCGCGGAGCCAGTTCGCCACGCTCATCAAAATCTTTCATAAAGCGGGAACCGTCCGGGCGTCTCAGATAAGCCCCTTCACCGCGCAACGCTTCGGTCAGCAGGAAGTTACGTGCTTCCGGATGGAACAGACAAGTCGGGTGGAACTGGTTGAACTCAAGGTTGGCGACCCGGCAGCCGACACGCCATGCCATGGCGATACCGTCACCGGAGGAAACATCCGGGTTGGAGGTGTACTGATACACCTTGGAAGCACCACCGGTTGCCAGTACCACAAATTTGGCACGGATGGTGTCCACGTGTTCGTTCTTGCGGTTCCAGACATAAGCCCCAACAACTTTATTTTTATCTCCGCCGAGTTTATCTTCGGTGATCAGATCCAGCGCATTATGCCGTTCCAGAATGGTGATATTCGGATGGTTGGCCACATTATCCTGCAGAGAAGTCTGCATAGCCATGCCGGTTGCATCGGCAGCGTGGAGGATACGGCGATGGCTGTGTCCGCCTTCGCGGGTCAGGTGATAGCGGGGGTGTTCGTCGGAGTCGTTTTCTTCCCGGTCAAAGGGAACACCACCGTCAATCAGCCACTGAACGCAGTTCTTGGCATTGCGGGTAATAAATTCGACCGCCTCTTCTTCACAAATTCCGGCACCAGCGATCAGGGTGTCTTTGATATGGGATTCAACGCTATCGGATTCATCGAATACGGCAGCAATACCGCCCTGAGCATAGAATGTCGAGCCTTCGCTCCACGGTCCTTTACTTAAGACGATTACTTTCCCTTTGTTTGCCACACGCAGTGCCAGAGATAAGCCAGCAGCACCACTCCCTATTACTAATACATCGCATTGATGTTCTCGGTCTGTGTTCATAAAACGTTTAAATTCCCGAACTATACTGGAGCAATCAGAGATTCGCTCTTCAAAAAGAGGTTAAACCATAACGGAGATTCCAACCATTATGCGGCTAAACACTCATGCCTTCAAATGACTTTGCCTGCCTGCTTTGAAATAATCCTGTTATTTTCACTGCGAATCATTCATTTTTATCTGAGTGTGTGGAATCATTACCTGACAGAAACGGTAAAAAAATTGAGGAACAGTGGAACTTTCCTGTTACCGGTGAGTCACAATAGTGCTCATGTAAGTGGTGGTGTCAATACTACATTTTGCATAATTAGTGCTCATATCTGAGAAGGTAAGGGCGAAAGAATAGGAGTACATGCTCGCATGAACGAGCAATTGACCGATCAGGTATTGATTGAGCGGGTTCAGAAAGGAGATAAACAGGCATTCAACCTTTTGGTGATTAAATATCAAAATAAAGTATGCAATCTTATTTCCCGGTATATCAACAACTCGGGTGATGTGGCGGATGTGGCACAGGAAGCTTTTATTAAGGCATACCGGGCCATCCCGAATTTCAGAGGTGAAAGCGCATTTTACACCTGGTTATACCGTATTGCTGTTAATACAGCCAAGAATCACATTGTCGCACAAGGGCGCAGGCCTCCGGCGAGTGATGTTGACGCTGACGATGCCGAATATTATGAAACCGGCAGTGCGTTAAAAGAAGTCTCAAACCCGGAGAATCTGGCGTTGACCGGTGAGCTGAAACGCACGGTTTTTGCTGCGATAGATGCCTTGCCGGAAGATTTGAAAACGGCAATGACACTGCGCGAACTGGATGGCCTGAGCTATGAAGAAATAGCCGAAGTGATGGACTGTCCCGTTGGTACGGTACGTTCCCGGATTTTCCGTGCCAGGGAAGCGGTTGAGAAAAAAATTCAACCACTTCTGGAACGTTAGACAGAGTTGATTGTCCAAACAACAGATACACGAAACCACAGACAGGTATGGTGAAAAGAATGGCTGACAAAGAATTACTTTCAGCGCTCATGGATGGGGAAACTGTCGATAAGGCTTTGATATCAAAGCTGTCACAGGAGCCTGAAAGTCAGACGTCATGGCAAAACTATCATCTGATTGGTGATATTATGCGGGGAGAAGCTCCGGAAACCCTGCACTGGGATATCGCCAGTAAGGTTGCGGCGGCGCTGGAAGATGAACCAGCTCACACGCAATTCACAACTGCGACCCCAATGGTTGAAGCTCAGCCGACACCGAAAGAAGCGCGGCGAAGGCTGCCGATGTGGCTGACTCAGTTCGGTCAGGTGGCTGTTGCAGCCAGCGTTTCACTGGCGGTTATCGTTGGGGTGCAGCAATATGGCGGCAGTGATATGTCACAGCAGGCCGGTCAGCTTCCTGTGCTGCAGACGATTCCTCTGTCCGGAAACGTTGAGCCGGTCAGTTTAACCCGAGAGGCTTTATATCCGCAGAAAACTCAGCAGGAACGTGAAGCCAAGGTGCTGGAACAGCGTCGGCAGATCAATGCCCTGTTGCAGGATTATGAATTGCAATTGCGCTTAAATACCACAGGCACGCTGACTGCGGAACATGAATCTTTACAACCGGTAGTAGAATGAAAAAACTTCTGATCAGTGCACTGGCACTGTTCAGTTTGATCCCAACACAAGCCTCGGCAGAAGAGAACTCTGCGGAGGCTTTGTTGCTTCAAATGAACCAGGCCAGTCAGCAATTAAATTACGAACTGTCTTATATGCTGATAAAGAAAAACAGCATTGAACCACTCGTATACCGTCATGCACGGGTCGATGACGCACACTTGGCGCATCTGGTGTACCTCAGTGGTCCTGTCCGGGAAGTGATCCGCCGCGGGGAGGAAATCAGCTATATCGAACCGGGTGTAGAACCGTTTTCGATCCGCTCCGGAGAGATGATCGCTCCGTTGATCCCGCTGCTGGAGAGCGATATCCGCCAGCTCAAAACCTATTATGACTTTGTACTGATGGGACGTGCCCGCGAAGCCGGATCCGCGTCTCAGGTAGTACGTATTGTACCAAAAGACGGCACCCGTTATTCCTATATGCTGTGGGTCGATGAAAAATCGGCGCTGCCGTTGCGGGCGGATCTGGTTGACCGGGACGGCGAAGTACTGGAACAGTTTCGGACCGTTTCGTATTCGGTCAATGACAAGATTGCCGGGGTCATGGAGCATCTCAATGATGTCACCCTGCCTAAAGTGATCACCCTGCCACAAAGCAAAACAGAAGCTTCTTTCTGGCAGGTTGGCTGGGTTCCGGACGGCTTTCAGCCCCGTCATCTTCACCGCTATAAAATGATGAAGGTGGATAAGCTGGTGGAAAGTCAGATGTTCAGCGACGGCCTGTTTAATTTCTCTGTCTATGTCTCCGATTCCGGTGATGAGAGTGAATTGTCCGGTCAGTTGGTTCGTCAGGGACGCCGCACTTTGCAAACCTATGTGAAAGGCAATAAAGAGATCACCGTGGTGGGAGATATCCCGCCGGAAACGGCCAAGCGGATCGCCCTTTCTGTGGTATTTAACGCTGGCGCAGCCGGAAAAAACGCGTTACCGTCTGGGGACAAAGCCATTCCCCAGAGTAAGGAAACTCAGCCATGATGACTGCACTGGCAACCGTGATTGCCGTTAAGGATGATGAAAGGGGACACGTGCTGGAACTGAGCTGCCAACAGCAGACCAGTTGCAGCCATTGTGCCTCACAAAGTAGCTGCGGCACAGGTATTGTGTCTAAAGCTGTCGGTAACCGGAGCCATAAATGGGAGCTGGTCACCCCGCAGCCTGTTTCGGCGGGGCAGGTGATTGAAATCGGCCTGCCGGAGAAGAAGCTGATCCAGTTTGCTTCTGTTGTCTATCTTATCCCGTTGCTGATGCTGATGCTGGGTGGTTTGCTCGGCCAGTCTCTGCTGGGTTCTTCCGGGGAAGGCGGTGTGATTCTGACGGCTTTCCTCTCTATGGCTGCCGGACTCTGGCTGGCACGTCGGATCGCCGGAAAGATGAAGCAGGCATCCGAGCAGGCGATCACGCTTATAAGAGTGCTTGGCGATCCGATCGATATTGGGTAGAATCGCGCAACTTGATTGAAATACCCGCCCGAGCCGGTGTTTCCTCCATCCACCTATTTAAGAGTTTAGTCACGCCAATCTATGAAGCACATTCGCAATTTTTCGATTATCGCCCATATCGACCATGGTAAGTCGACCCTTTCAGACCGTCTGATCCAAGTGTGCGGAGGCTTAAGCGACCGTGAAATGGAACAGCAGGTTCTGGATTCTATGGATCTGGAACGCGAGCGTGGTATTACCATCAAAGCGCAGAGTGTGACACTCAACTATACCGCTAAAGACGGGGAAACTTACCAGCTTAACTTTATCGATACTCCCGGACACGTGGACTTCTCCTATGAAGTTTCCCGCTCACTGGCTGCCTGTGAAGGGGCTCTGCTGGTGGTGGATGCCGGTCAGGGGGTTGAAGCCCAGACACTGGCGAACTGCTATACCGCCATTGAAATGGATCTGGAAGTCGTGCCGATCCTGAACAAAATTGATCTGCCAGCGGCCGATCCGGAACGGGTCGCGGAAGAGATCGAAGAGATTGTCGGCATCGACGCACTGGAAGCTACCCGTTGCTCGGCCAAAACCGGTCTCGGGGTTGAAGATGTGCTGGAAAATATCGTCAGCGCTATTCCGGCTCCGGAAGGGGATCCGGATGCACCGTTGCAGGCTCTGATTATCGACTCATGGTTTGATAACTATCTGGGTGTGGTTTCTCTGGTGCGGATCAAAAACGGTGTACTGAAGAAAAACGACAAGATCAAAGTCATGAGTACCGGTCAGGTCTGGGGCGTTGACCGTTTGGGGATCTTTACCCCGAAACAATTGGATACGACAACGTTGGGTACCGGCGAAGTGGGCTGGGTCGTCTGTGGTATTAAAGATATTCTCGGTGCTCCGGTCGGGGATACGCTGACACTGGCGAAAAACGGCTGTGAAAAAGCCTTGCCCGGTTTCCAGAAAGTGAAGCCGCAGGTGTATGCCGGCCTGTTCCCAGTCTCTTCGGACGATTATGAAAACTTCCGTGATGCGCTGGGTAAACTCAGCCTGAACGATGCCTCTCTCTTCTATGAGCCGGAAAACTCCGCAGCGCTGGGCTTTGGTTTCCGTTGTGGTTTCCTTGGCATGCTGCACATGGAGATCATTCAGGAGCGTCTGGAACGTGAATACGATCTGGATCTGATCACCACGGCTCCGACTGTGGTGTATGAAGTCGTGAAAACCGATGGCGAACAGATCCACGTGGACAGCCCGGCCAAACTGCCGGCGGTGAATGATATTCAGGAAATGCGCGAGCCGATCGCCCGCTGTAATATTCTGGTGCCAGCGGATTATCTCGGCAACGTTATTACCCTGTGTGTGGAAAAACGCGGCATTCAGGTTGATATGATCTACCACGGTAATCAGGTCGCGGTGACGTATGATATCCCGATGGCTGAAGTGGTACTGGACTTCTTCGACCGTTTGAAATCGACTTCGCGCGGTTACGCCTCTCTGGATTATAACTTCCAGCGTTTCGAAGCGTCTGATATGGTGCGGGTGGATGTTCTGCTGAACGGTGACCGGGTGGATGCACTGGCTATTATCACGCACAAGGATCAGGCGCAGGGCCGCGGCCGTGCTCTGGTGGAAAAAATGAAAGAATTCATTCCGCGCCAGATGTTCGATATCGCCATTCAGGCCGCCATTGGCAACCATATTATTGCCCGTTCTACGGTGAAACAGCTGCGTAAAAACGTGATCGCCAAATGTTACGGCGGTGATGTGAGCCGGAAGAAGAAGCTGCTGAAGAAGCAGAAAGAAGGTAAAAAACGCATGAAGCAGATTGGTAACGTTGAGTTGCCGCAGGAAGCCTTCCTTGCCATTCTGCATGTGGGTAAAGATTAAAATAGCATTGATTCCCGGGGGCTGCCCGGGAACCCATAAAATATAAGGGAGACTAGATGGCTAATACGTTTTCGCTGATTCTGGTGATTGTGACGTTTGTGACCGGAATCGTCTGGGTACTGGACAAGTTTGTATGGGCAAAGCAGCGGGCACAGAAGCTGGCCGATGTAGAAGCTCAGACTGCAAATGGTCTGGACAGCGCACTGGCCGATAAAGTTGCCCCTCAGTCATGGTGGGTGGAAAACAGCGTGTCTATCTTCCCGGTCATTGCTTTTGTGCTGGTGTTGCGCTCGTTTTTGTTTGAACCGTTTCAGATCCCATCCGGTTCTATGATGCCGACCCTGCTGGTGGGCGATTTTATTCTGGTGGAAAAATACGCCTACGGCATTAAAGACCCGGTGTTTCGTTCGCAACTGATCGAAACCGGACAGCCCGAGCGTGGGGATATCGTGGTATTTAAATATCCGCCACAACCGAACATTGACTATATTAAACGTGTGGTTGGCTTGCCCGGTGACACGATTCGCTACAGTGGCCATAAGCAGATCTGCATTCAGCCGCAGGGCACCTCCGATTGCACACCGGTTCAACTGTCTCATGTAGCGGAAAGCGAGTTTCAGCAAAGCGGCATTCCGTTGATGAGCATGGATGAACAACTGGGTGACGTACAGCATCAGGTTCTGGTGAACCCTGTTCGCCGGGATAACGTGGCCGCGTATCAGCCTCGCCCCGGTATTAATGAATGGGTGGTGCCGGAAGGTCAGTACTTTATGATGGGTGACAACCGTGATAACAGTGCAGACAGCCGCTACTGGGGCTTTGTCCCGGAAGCAAACCTTGTTGGTAAAGCTATCGGTATCTGGATTAGCTTTGAATTTGAACGCGGTGCAGACAGCGCACTGCCTTCATGGGTTCCTACTGGTGTTCGCTTCGAGCGCATCGGTGGCATTAAATAACAGAGAGAGTATGACTACTCCTATTAATCGATTAGAAAGAAGGCTTGGCTATCAGTTTAATGACAGCGGCCTGATCAATCTGGCGCTGACACATCGCAGCGCCAACAGCAAACATAACGAACGTCTTGAGTTTCTGGGCGATTCAATTTTAAGTCTTGTCATCGCTGACGATCTCTATCATCGTTTTCCGAAGGTGAATGAAGGAGATATGAGCCGCATGCGTGCCACTCTGGTTCGCGGTCATACGCTGGCGGAACTGGCGCGTGAGTTCGTGCTGGGAGATTACTTAAAATTAGGTCCAGGTGAGCTGAAAAGCGGCGGATTCCGCCGTGACTCCATTCTGGCGGATGCCGTAGAAGCGATCATCGGAGCCATCTATCTGGACAGCGATATCGAAGCCGTGCGCGGCATCGTTCTTTCCTGGTATCAGAGCCGTCTGGACAGTATCCAGCCGGGCGTGTCACAGAAGGATCCGAAAACCCGTCTGCAGGAATTTTTGCAGGGACGGAAGAAGCCGCTTCCGGTGTATTCGGTTTCTAACATTAAAGGCGAAGCACACAATCAGGAATTTACGGTTGCGTGTGAAGTAGCAGGTATGGACGCGCCTGTTATCGGTAAAGGCACCAGCCGCCGCAAGGCAGAACAGGCGGCTGCGGAATTAGCGTTGGAAAAATTAACCCATGTCTGATGACAACAACGAATTCGATCTGGATGCGTACTTTGCCGCTGCTCATGGCGAGAAAAGTTCGGAGCCGGACAACCAGCACTGTGGCTTTATCGCCATTGTCGGCCGTCCGAATGTGGGGAAATCCACCCTGCTGAACCATATTCTGGGGCAGAAGATCTCCATCACCTCGCGTAAACCGCAAACCACCCGTCACCGTATTATGGGGGTGGAGACCGATGGTGATTATCAGGCCATTTATGTGGATACTCCCGGACTGCATATCGAAGAGAAACGGGCCATTAACCGCCTGATGAATCGTGCGGCCAACAGCTCGCTGAGTGATGTCAATCTGGTGCTGTTTCTGGTGGAAGGAACACACTGGACTGCCGATGACGAGATGGTGCTGAACAAGCTTAAAAAAGCGAACTTTCCGGTCGTGCTGTGTGTCAACAAAGTCGATAACGTAAAAGACCGCAACGACGTTATGCTGCACATGCAGGAGCTGTCGAAGAAGATGGATTTTGTGGATGTGATCCCGGTTTCGGCCAAGCTCGGTAAAAATACCGATGCGATTCGCAAGCATGTGCGTGAGCATCTGCCAAAGGCGATACATCACTTCCCGGAAGAGTATGTGACTGACCGTTCACAGCGTTTTATGGCCTCGGAAATTATCCGGGAAAAGCTGATGCGCTTTACCGGAGAAGAGCTGCCTTATTCGGTCACCGTGGAGATCGAACGTTTTGATTATAATCCGGAAACGGACGGTTTCCATATCAATGCCCTGATCCTGGTGGAACGCCACGGGCAGAAGAAAATGGTGATCGGCAAGGGTGGTGAAAAAATCAAAACCATCGGCCGTGAGGCTCGTCTGGATATGGAAGAGCTGTTTGGACGCAAAGTCTATCTGGAAACCTGGGTGAAGGTGAAATCCGGCTGGGCAGATGACGAACGTGCTCTGCGCTCTCTGGGTTATATTGACGATCTGGATTAGGATCATTGGCATACGGAGCGGGGGAATCCCTCGTTCCTGCTTTTGCGTGGGAATGCATACGTAAGTGGAAATGCAGACGTAATCAGGGGATGGCTAATATGAAGGAAGCTTCCGCTCTCCAGCGTTGTTTTGTTCTGCATCGCCGCCCCTACAGCGAATCCAGCCTGATCCTGGACGTATTCAGCGAAGAATACGGCCGCCTGACCCTGATGTCCAAAGGAGCCCGTAGCAAACGTTCTGCCCTGAAAGGTGCTTTGCAGCCTTTTACGCCGCTACTGATCAAATGGTCGGGAAAGGGCAGCATGAAAACCCTGCGTCAGGCTGAACCCATCAGTCTCGGCCTGCCTCTGAGTGGGATCACACTTTACTCCGCCATGTATGTCAACGAATTGCTGGCGCGGGTTCTGGAAGCCGAAACCCCTTATCCTGCACTGTTTCACGACTACCTGCTGGTGCTGGCCGAACTGGCTCAGGCTGAGAACCCGGAACCGGCATTGCGCCGCTTTGAACTGGCGCTGCTGTCTGCCATGGGCTACGGCGTCGATTTTCTGCACTGCGCCGGAACCGGCGAACCGGTTGCCCCGGAGATGACTTATCGTTACCGGGAGCAGAAAGGCTTTATTGCCAGCGTACGCCGGGATAACCTGACCTTTCTGGGCAATGAACTGATTGCCATTGCTGAGCGGCGTTTTTTAACCAAAGAACAGCTAAAAGCGGCAAAGCGCTTTACACGCATAGCACTTAAGCCGTATCTTGGCGGAAAACCATTAAAAAGCAGGGAGCTATTTACCTTAAGGACAGCTCCCGTAGTACGGAGTACTGAATCATGAGTTCCATTCTTTTAGGCGTCAATATCGACCATATCGCAACCTTACGTAATGCCCGCGGAACGAAATATCCGGATCCTGTGCATGCGGCAGAAATCGCCGAACGTGCGGGTGCTGACGGCATTACCATTCATCTGCGTGAAGACCGCCGGCATATCAAAGACCGTGATGTACGGATCCTGCGTGAGACGATCCAGACCCGGATGAACCTAGAAATGGCGGTCACGGATGAAATGGTCGACATTGCTGTCAGTACTAAACCTGAATACGTGTGTCTGGTGCCGGAAAAACGCGCAGAACTGACCACAGAAGGCGGGCTGGATGTGGCCGGTCAGCTGGAAAAAATCAAAGCTGCGACAGCAAAACTGACGGCTGCCGGGATAAAAGTTTCCCTGTTTATCGATGCCAGTAAAGCACAGATTGATGCCGCCAAGGCGTGCGGCGCTCCGTTTATCGAACTGCACACCGGGCACTATGCCGATGCAGAAACGGAAGACGAGCAGCAGAGCGAGCTGGCACGTATTGCAACGGCAGCGACGTATGCGACCGGACTGGGTATAACCGTGAACGCCGGGCATGGCCTGACTTACCACAATGTGGCGGCGATTGCAGCCTTGCCGGAAATCTATGAACTGAATATCGGTCACTCGATCATCGGTCGTGCCGTATTCGATGGGCTGGATAAGGCCGTGGCGGATATGAAAGCCGTGATGCTGGAAGCGCGCCGCTAGCGATTAATCGGAACTGAGCACTTTTTGTCTGCTGTTAATAATAACGGACTTCCTATATTGTATCGGGTGAGTATAACGTGGCAATTCTTGGACTAGGCACCGATATCGCTGAAATCGGACGGATTGAACAAGCACTGGAACGCTCCGGTGAGGCTTTTGCCGAGCGTATTCTGGCTGAGCCGGAAATGACGGTATTTGCCGGACTGAAGCAGAAATCCCGCTACCTGGCCAAACGTTTTGCCGCCAAAGAAGCTGCTTCAAAGGCACTGGGAACTGGCATTGCCCACGGCGTTACCTTTCATGATTTTGTGGTCAGCAACGATGAACACGGTAAACCCGTGCTGGTGCTGAGCCATAAAGCTCTGGAAATCGCACAGGGTATGGGGGTGAAGCATACCCATATTTCTATCTCCGACGAACGCCACTACGCCGTAGTTACCGTGCTGTTTGAGTCTTAATGCGGTATGATCGGGTGTGACAAAAGCATCTCAAGAACAAAGGTGTTGATTACGCTTGATACTCTTGCATTGTTTCAACTAAGTTATCCAATGAAAACCCACGATATTCAATATCATAACCTTGTAGATTTAACTTATTCAAAAGGCTGTGGGATTTCTCTATTAATTTGGCCTCACTGTAACGTTTTTGCTGTCTCTTCACTTCGGCAATGAGTATTTTTTTATCTAAGTCATTAATAGCCACGATATCGATCTCATTGTGACCCTTGGCATCCCAGTATCCACCAATCTTTCCAAATTGCTTTGATTCAACCAATATCTCGACGAACAGGCTCTCTAATTCCCGCCCCGAGTAAACGGTGAAATCTCGTTCAATATATCTTCGGATGTATTCGTAGTTCTCCATCTCAACAGCACTTTTGTTGGCATGGATGAATCGAAACCAGAAATTCAGAAACGGATCGGAAATGGAGTAACGAATATCTCGTGAATTCTCTTTAGAGCTAATCGGGCGTTTTTTGGTAATTACATCAAAAACGCCATCAAGCTTTTCCAGATGAACTCCGACACTCATACCTAAGAAGTTTTCAATGCGGGCACGGCTTGTATTGCCTTTTGATATTGCACCAAGAATATCGAAGTAAATTCGATGTTCGGAGCCAAAATCTTCCACAAGTCGATGAGTTCCTTCTTTTATGAGTGGTGAGAACTCGGAGATTACCGCCTCAAATAGGTCATCGTTCTCAGCGGAGAATCGGGTTAACCACTCAAGGTATTTGGGTATCCCGCCAGATAGGCACCACCATCGGAGCATATTTTCAGCATCAAATTGGTTGTGATCTTTCATTACCTCAGCAAGATAAGAGGGCTGCAACGGTTGAATTTTAAAGAATCTATCATCACGATTGAATAGAGGCTCGTCTTTGCCTTTGAAAATCTTCGTCATCATGCTGTAAAGGGAGCCACAGCACACTAGGTGCATCATCGAGTCTCTCTTGTTTGCATCCCATAAATTTTGCATATCGGAGAATAGAGCAGGGTTAACGATATCGATATCTTGAAACTCGTCAATGATGACGGTCAGAGGTTTTTGCTTTGTATAATCCAACAAGAACTCAATGATATCCCGCAGTGATTGGGGCTGGAAAAACTTAACACCGAGCTCACTATTGATGATTTCTGCGAATTCAGCCACTAAGGCGCTTTCACTCTTTCGACTGATGAAAAGGTAAAGGAATGGGGTATTGCCTTGGTGAAAAGCTTCGTTTAAAAGACGGGTTTTACCTACGCGTCGTCTCCCAACCATGACGCTAAGTTGCCCCTTTGTTTCTACTATTTGCGCAGAAACAGTTTGTAGAGCTTTTAATTCCTTCTGACGATTATAAAATTTTTTCATTACCTTTTACTTTTGCTTTCACGAATTAGCACTAGAATAGATCACGATACCTTTAGTGTAAATTATATTACTGTAATATAATTTACACTAATCAAAATGCTGTATGGCCGATGTCACCCCTCCCCCAAAGCGAGGGAAGGGCGAGGTTTATTCACTCACTTCTTATTCAGCACGCCTCCGGTCAGATACAGACCGACAGCCGCCAGTACCGGGTAGCCGAATGCATCGTTGATCATCACACTTAACGGCTGCCACGCCAGTCCGTGCATACAACCGAGAATGACACAGATATGCAGGCACACATAGGGGACAGTGAACAACAACACAATATAGCGCTGTACTAACTTAAACGGCTCGTAAGCCTTCAGCAGGTTCAGTTTATATTGTGATTTTTCTTCGTCGGTAAAAAACATCGCATCTCCTGTTTTGGTCAGAGTGTTCAGGCCTTTTTCCAACAGCGTCGGGCTGCCAAATATTCGTCCGAATAAACCCATCGGTTACTCCTTTTCGGGTAGTGGTAAAAACGGATCCGCATGGATACTGATCACAGGGCAGGCTTTGCCGGAGTCCCATTGGGAGTGGGCGCAGACATGCGCATCATCAATGGCAAAGACATGCTGCAATTCAGCCAGCAGCAGAAACAGCGACTTGCGCTGGGCGAGGGTAAAATTATCCTGCGGGTACTGCTGCGTATCGCATCCGCCAATCAGACACACGCCGATATTGCCCCGGTTATGTCCTCTGACATGCGCCCCGGTCCGGGTCAGTGGCCGTCCATGCTCCACGGTGCCACAACGGCGGATCACATAGTGATAACCGATATCCTGCCAGCCTTTCTGCTGATGCCAGTGGCGGATCTCTGCGACTCCGATATCCATATCGGGTGGGGTTGCGCTGCAGTGAACCGTGATGTATTTAAGCGGATGTTGTTTCATTCTGCCTCCGTCGGTTGTGTTTCCAGCAACTGTATAAACTGCGCCAGTTCCTGTTCCAAACGATAATAAAGCTGGTTGACCCAGTGCTCGCTCATCTGTAATTGCTCGGCGCTGATGGTGCCGAAGCGGTACACATGCAGCGCCTGCCGGTATGTCACCTTATGCTTCTGACAAAGCAACAGATACAGACAGGTGAGGGCAACGGCTGTTTGTTGCTGCCGGGTAAACGGTGCGTGTGCCATCTGCTGCCGGAGCCACACCATCAGGGTCAGAAAATACCGCTGCCGGGTGTGAACATAGCGCAGGTAGGCCAGACAGAACCCCCGCGGACAATGACGTTTTGCCCGGGCAAGCTGGTACAAGAAGGTTTCCTGGCTGATAAGCTCGCCGTACTCCTGCTCCGGCGGCACAAACAGGCTCTGCTGCTGCCGGGTTTCTGCACTGGCGGTTGCAGGGGAATAAACCGCGATAAATCGCCGTATTGTCATGCACATAGATTGATCTCCGGTGATGGGTAACAGGATAAATATGGCCTCCTTGTGGCTGAGTCAGGGCACAGAGTAAAAGAGAAACCGGCAGAAGGGGCGGGCAGTTTGAGCAAAGAAACAGTTTTGTTGCGTTTTTGGAGTGACCACACAGAGTGGGCTAAAAAAGAGGTTTCTTTTCCGGAAAAAATAAACGTTCGTTCGTAAAATCAACAACTAACCCGATTTATTGATAGTCAACTCAACCCTAATCAGCCATTCGCTGTTTAGGTGGAGGCTCCTCATTCCACATAAGGAGCACGTATGAGCCAACAGCTGATATTGTCATTTATGGCAGTAAAAACCGGTTCTCCCATCAGTAAACTGATCCTGTTAAAGCTTGCCGATAACGCAGACAGCCGCGGCGTCTGTTTCCCTTCTTGTGACTACCTTGCCCGGTATTGTGAAATTTCACTGCGCACGGTCAAAAGCCATATCAAAACCTTAGAGAAAGACGGTTTTATTACCCGGATCAACCGTTTCGATAACAGGGGAAGGCAGCGAAGCAATCTGTATCAGTTGCGTATACCGGAGAACTGCCATGTGGAGCCATGCTATTCCTGCACGGGGGAGGACGCAGCGGCTGCACCGGCAGAGGATGATCGCGCTGCACACATAACCGGTCATAAAGAAAAAGATCTTCAGAAGGCGGGCAGTTTACGGCATCGGCAAGCGAGCTCAGCATCAGACACCCAGCCGGGAATAACCGATAAAGCACTCGAAAAATACCGCAATAGCGGCAAGAAACACCCCATCGAACGGCATATTCAGCATATGCTCCGACAGCATAAATGTTCAGTAACAGGCAGGTGATGTATGAAAACACGCTTAACGCTACAAGAGGAAAAACGGATCTTACAGGCCCACATTAACGGTGCTGATGGCCGCACTTACGAGCTGCTGAACCTGCTATTCTGTGCTTATCCGCAGCCGGTGAGCCTGGAGGAGATCAACCGGCAACTGCGCATCACCGGGAAATACACCCTGCATTCCATACTGCGCAACGCCAGAATCTTTATTGATGTGGAAACAATAAACACCGATGGCAAACCCACTCACCTGCTTATTGGCGTGCAATGCATCAAAGAAGCCCGGCAGCGGTATGTGATTAACCGCTGTTTCTGATGTGTTTTTATACCGTCTCAGCCCGGAAAAGCACCTTGTTTTTCCGGGTGCTCAAGTTGTATACAGTTAAGTTACGTATCGAATCACAATTTGTAACCGAATGCCGACAAGCAGTCGCACCCAAGTGTGTTTTGGTTTACACTCTTGGGCACCAAAACACGCAGAAAGCAAGAGTATTTGCGAAAGACTATTGAACGCATTTAGGGGCGAAACCTAAGGGCGGTAGCGTGTTTGAAATGAGAGATATGTTTGGATTGTATCTTAAGTCTGTTTGGTTACAACATATTTACAACTAATTAATATTAATTATTTTAGATATAAAATATATTAAAAGTCAAAGCAATTGCAATGAAAAATCTACATGTGGAATTTGGTGATTTTTCTATTTCTATAATATAGAATATAAAGAAAACCCAATTTGTCAAATGGTTAATGTTTTTGTGTGGTGTTAATGAAAATGCTACCTCAATAAAATAAGTTAATAGGTATAAAATAAATATGTTAAATAATAAAGTGGTATTAATTACCGGTGGTACAGGATCTTTTGGTAAACAATTTATTAAAACTATTTTAAATAGATTCTCTAAAGTAAAAAAAATAATCATATTTTCACGAGATGAGTTAAAACAGTTTGAATTAAAACAAAAGTATCCTCATAAATATTATCCGCAGTTGCGTTTTTTTATTGGTGATGTCCGTGATCGCCAGCGTATGATTCAGGCTTGTGAAGGGGTGGATGTGATAATTCATGCCGCAGCTATCAAACAAGTTGATACTGCTGAATACAACCCGACAGAATGCATTCGAACAAACGTTGATGGTGCCGAAAATGTGATACATGCAGCGTTGAGCTGTGGTGTAAAAGATGTTGTTGCGCTTTCTACAGATAAAGCATGCGCACCAGTAAATCTTTACGGTGCAACAAAATTAGTATCAGATAAACTTTTTACTGCAGCCAATAACATTAAGGGTTCCAGAGATATTCGTTTTAGTGTTGTTCGCTATGGAAATGTGATGGGTTCTCGAGGCTCAGTTATTCCTTTCTTTATGAAGAAAAAAGAAGAGGGTGTACTTCCAATCACTCATGAAGAAATGACACGTTTTAATATTTCGTTGCAAGATGGCGTCAATATGGTGATGTACGCGATTGAACATCATTTGGGGGGGGAAATTTTTATTCCTAAAATTCCATCTTATCGTGTTATTGAGGTGGCTAAAGCTGTTGCTCCTGAGTGTGAGATGAAAATTGTTGGTGTGCGGCCAGGTGAAAAGATTCATGAGGAGATGATTACGGATGCTGACTCTTTAAATACTATAGACTTAGGTAAATATTATGTAATTTTACCATCAGTGTCTTTTGATAATACCGAAGAGGATTTTATTAAGCATCATAACGCTAAAAAAGTACCATTTGGTTTTAAATATAACTCCGGTACTAACACTGAGTGGGAAACCGTAGAAAGCCTCCGTGAGCTAATTAAAGAACATGTTGACCCTAACTTTACAGTGTGAGTAACAAAGTGATCCCATACGGCAGACAAGAGATTACCCAGCAAGATATTGATGGGGTTGTAGAAGTCCTTCAATCCGATTTTTTGACTCAGGGGCCTAAGGTTCCTGAGTTTGAAAAAGCTCTGATGAATCAAACTGGAGCTACGCATGCTTTGGCAGTAAATAGTGCAACATCAGCTTTGCATATCGCTTGTCTGGCGCTTGGATTAGGCGAGGGGGATTGGTTATGGACGTCACCAATCACGTTTGTAGCTTCAGCAAACTGTGGTTTGTATTGTAGAGCAAAAGTTGATTTTGTTGATATTGACCCTAACACCTACAATATGTGTCCGGTGAAACTGGAGCAAAAATTAGTAGAAGCAAAAGCCAAAGGGACCTTGCCTAAAGTGGTCGTGCCGGTTCATTTATGTGGACAGCCGTGTGATATGAAGGCGATAGGCAAGCTTGCGAAAGAATATGGATTTAAAGTAATCGAAGATGCTTCGCATGCCATTGGCGGCCAATATCATGGTCAACCCATAGGGAATTGTGAGTATTCTGATATTACGGTATTTAGCTTCCATCCGGTGAAAATAGTGACCACTGCTGAAGGTGGGGCTGCGTTGACCAATCAGTCAGAGTTAGCAGAAAGAATGGCTCTCTTCCGTAGCCATGGTGTTACCCGGGATCCTGCTTTGATAGAAGGAGAGTCCCACGGTGGTTGGTATTATCAGCAAGTTGAGCTTGGTTATAATTACCGGATGACAGAGCTTCAGGCTGCATTGGGTGTTACTCAAATGCAAAGACTGGAGCGGTTTGTGTCGGCAAGACATAAGCTGGCAAAGCGATATAACGAGTTATTAAAAGACTTGCCGGTAACGGTTCCTTACCAGCTGGAAAATACATATTCTGGTCTGCATTTATATGTTATTCGTTTGCAGCTGGATAATATCGTGCTTTCTCATCGGGAAGTGTTCGAATTGCTCAGAGAACGTGGGGTTGGAGTTAACTTGCATTATATTCCTGTACATACCCAACCTTATTATCAGCGTATGGGCTTTAAACAAGGCGATTTTCCTGAATCAGAACGCTATTACCAAGAGGCAATCTCCCTGCCAATATTTCATAGTATGAGTTTGGAGCAGCAGGATACTGTCGTAAAGGTTTTATCTGATATCTTAGCGAGGTAAGTAATGAAAGTCGCTATTATCCCGGCACGAGGAGGGAGCAAACGTATTCCTCGTAAAAATATTAAGCTTTTTCACGGTAAGCCAATGATTGCTTATTCCATAGATGCTGCATTGCAGTCTGGATGTTTTGATAAGGTTATCGTTTCCACTGATGATCATGAGATCGCAGCAGTTGCACGAGAATATGGAGCAGAGGTGCCTTTTATCCGTCCGGAGAGTATCTCTGATGATTATGCGACAACGATGGATGTAATGCAGCATGCAATTACTTGGTGTGAAGAGCAAGGGTGGGATATTGATATCGTATGTTGTCTGTATGCAACAGCACCATTAGTGACATCAACTGATTTGGTAGAAGGTTTACAACGATTAGAAAAAGATAATGCTGAGTTTGTATTCAGTGCAGCAACATTTTCTTTTCCTATTCAGCGTGCAATTAAATTATCAGATACTGGTGCAGTATCCATGTTCGAGCCAAGTAAAGAGCAAGTGCGCTCTCAAGATTTAGAAGAAGCTTACCATGATGCAGGTCAGTTTTATTGGGGACGTAAAGCTGCATTCCTGGAGCGTAAATCCATTTTTGCTCCACATTCCAGAGTAGTACTGCTACCAAGAAGCCGAGTTCAGGATATTGATACACTGGAAGATTGGGAGTTTGCTGAAGCCCTTTTCTCTACATTAAATTAAAGTCATATGAAAGTCGTAATCCGAGTTGATGCATCTGTCTGGATCGGCAGTGGGCATGTTATGCGGTGCCTAGTTTTGGCGGATGCACTACAGTCCCATGGCTGTTCCGTGAGTTTCGCTTGTCTCCCTCAAAATGGTGATATGAAAGCCTTTATAAGCCAGCGTGGTTACCAGGTCATTGAACTCACCCCACCAAAAGTATTCCAAACACCTAAGCATAGCTCAGATTATGAAGCTTGGCTTCAAAAGTCACAGGCGAAAGATGCTATTGACTTTTTAGAATGTGTTCGGGATGCTGATTTAGTCATCACTGATCATTATGGTATTGGTAAGTCATGGCACGATATCATCAAAGCAAAGCGAGATTGCTTTATTGTAGCCATCGATGACTTAGTGAGGGAACATAATGCTGATTTAATCGTCGACCAAACTTTAGGAAGAACTGCTTGTGAGTATCAGACTAATGGGGTGGCGTTAACAGGGACAAAGTATGCATTATTAAATGATAAGTTTGCATTAGTCAGACCTCAAGCTGAAAAACGTAAGTTCCATTTTTCCAAGCCTAAAGTGTTGATCTCTATGGGGGGGGTTGATATGCCTAATGCGACAATGTCTGTGTTACAGTCATTGGTTGGGTGTGTTGAGGCAGAATTCTCAGTGCTGCTCAGTAAACGCTCCCCTAACTTTAAGGTGGTTTCTGATTGGTGTGCGAAGCATGATGAAGTTCATCATATTGAATTTGTTAGTGACATGGCAACGATGATGCTAGAGCATGATGTAGCTATTGGTGCTCCAGGCAGTACGAGTTGGGAAAGAGCTTGTCTTGGATTACCAAGTATAATCATCCCACTAGCGGATAATCAAAAAGAGATCTGTAAGCAGTTGGTTGAGTATGGGATAGGGATAGAGGTGTTGCTCAATGAAGTTGAGGAGAAGCTTCCTGGTGCGTTTAATATACTTTGCTTAAGTTGGGAAGATCTCTTTCACAGAAGCCTTGCTTCATGTGATGGAAAAGGTACAGAAAGAGTGACACAAGAAATTATTAGGCTTAACAATGAAAGTAACTATTATATGCAATAATCCACAGCATCCGGTTTATTCTTATTTAGAAAAATGGAAAAAAGAAAATAGTAATAGCTACGATATTGAGCTGTTAACGACAGTGAAGGATGTTTCTGATCATAGAGATATTTTGTTTTTAGTATCTTGCTCTGAAATTGTTCATCACTCTATAAGAAACATGTTCCGCTATAGTTTGGTGTTACACGCAAGTGACTTGCCAGAAGGTCGAGGCTGGAGTCCCTACATTTGGGATATTTTGAATGGAAAAGATACCTTGACGTTATCTTTACTGAATGTTGAAGACCCTGTAGATACAGGTGATATTTGGCAAAAGAAACAGATCAGGCTACGTGGTAATGAGCTTTACGATGAGATAAATCACAAGTTGTTTATCGCTGAATTGGAATTAATGTCATGGGCTTGTGAGAGCATTGAATCATCTATAGCTCAGCCTCAAAGTGACATTGTAGGAAGTTATCATCGAAAGCGCACTCCGGAAGACAGTAAACTTGATGCAGATGCATCGATTCGATCGCAGTTTAATTTGCTAAGAATTTGTGACCCGGATAGGTATCCAGCCTACGTGATAATCAATGATACAAAATACAATATTCGTTTGGAGAAGGCAGATGCCTAAGAATTATATCGAGATAGAGGGGCGAAAAATAGGCCCTGATTACGAACCTTACATTATTGCTGAGCTATCTGCTAATCATAATGGCGATATTAATAATGCTTTTAGAATTATAGAAGAGGCCCACAAGGCAGGGGCAGATGCTATAAAGCTTCAGACTTATCGTCCGGATACTATTACCATAGATTGTGACAAAGAAGATTTCCAAATTCATGGTGGATTGTGGGGTGGCTATAGTCTATATCAGCTTTATGAATGGGCTCATACTCCTTGGGATTGGCACAAAGCATTATTTAAAAAAGCAAAAGAAGTCGGCATTACAATATTTAGTTCACCATTTGACTTTACAGCGGTTGATTTGCTTGAAGAACTGGATGCTCCTGCTTATAAAATTGCATCATTTGAACTGGTTGACCATGCGTTGATTGCTCGAGTGGCTAAAACAGGCAAACCGGTGATTATGTCAACAGGTATGGCAAATGAAGAAGAAATTAAAGAGGCGATTACCGTGGCTAAAAGCAACGGTTGTGAAGAGTTAGTGGTTCTTCATTGTGTTAGTGGCTATCCGTCGCCTGCAGAGCAGTATAACCTGAAAACAATTACTGATATGCAACAGCGCTTTTATGTGTTGTCAGGTCTTTCTGATCATACCATTGATAATGCAACGGCAGTCGCATCTATTGCATTAGGAGCATGCCTTGTTGAGAAACATGTGACATTAGATCGAAATGGTGGTGGCCCCGATGATAGTTTTTCACTAGAGCCTCATGAGCTTCAAGCATTGTGCAAAGATACGAAGACAGCATGGCAAGCAATGGGAAAGGTGAACTATGAGCGCACAGAAGCAGAGAAAGGTAATGTTAAGTTTCGCCGCTCCTTGTATGTCGTTAAGGATATTAAATCCGGAGAAGTCTTGACCGAAGAAAATGTTAGAAGCATTCGTCCAGGATTTGGGCTTGCACCAAAATATTATGAAGAAGTGCTTGGTCAGAAAGCGAAGAACGATATTCCCAGAGGAACAGCACTGAGTTTTGATCTGCTAGAGAGATGATAGTGTGAAGTATTGTAAAAAATGTCTGACTACGGATTTGAGGCCGAATGCATCTTTGAGTGATGGAGTATGCATCGCGTGTAGTTATTCTGAGTCTGAGCATCACGGTAACACGGAGCTTAAGCTCAAAATACTTCAGGACAAGATTCAGAAAAGCCGGCAGAAACAGAGAAATAAAGGTGCCTATGACTGCATTGTTGGTGTAAGCGGAGGTAAAGACAGCACTCGTCAGGCTCACTGGGTAAGGGATCGTCTGGGACTAAGGCCATTATTGGTGTGCTGCGCTTACCCTCCCAAGCAGATGTCGGAAATTGGTGCCAAAAACCTCTCTAACTTAATTGAAATGGGGTTTGATGTCATTACGGCAACGCCGGCACCTCAAACTGGAGCACATTTGGCATTAGAATCATTCAAGCAGTTTGGCAATGTATGCAAATCAACCGAGATGTCGTTATTTTCTACAGTGCCGCGTCTTGCAATTGAACTAGGAGTGAACACTATTTTTTGGGGGGAAAACCCAGCTCTACAGGTGGGAGATGCTGCGGTAGAGGGATTTGACGAGTTTGATGGCAATAATCTTCGCCGACTAAATACATTAACGGCGGGTGGTATGGAGTGGCTTCAAGATTCTGTTAAACATCCTTACTTGTCAGAGCATTATATCTATCCAGATGAAATAGAATTTGAAAAGAAGAAAATTAATATTTTTTACTTAGGCCCAGCCTGGGATGACTGGAGTAATGATGATAATTCTACTTATGCATCTCTTCAGGGATTAACCTTGCGTCCGGGAGAAGAGCTTGAGACGGGAGATCTGTCGAATGCATCAATGTTGGATGAGGAATTTACCAATATCAATATGATGCTGAAATATTACAAATTTGGTTTTGGCCGAGCGACAGATAGTGTCAACGAAAAAATTCGTGCAGGTCGAATGAGCAGAGAAGAGGCGATTAAGGTGGTTGAGCGGTATGATGGTTTGTGCTCTGACCGTATTATTCGAGCCTTTTCCGACTATGTTGGGATATCCGAAACAGAGTTTTGGAATATAGCAAACCAATGGGTAAATGGTGATATCTTTCATATTCGTTCGGGGGAAAGACCTGTACGTAAGTTTGAAGTCGGAGTGGATTATGACAGTTGATATTCTTGATATTGGCAGTGGTAATATACGCTCGATTAAGAACTGGATTGAGAAAGCGAATGTACCGACGCGTATTGTTACCAAACCTTCTAATATTCAGTCGGATTTACTGATTTTACCCGGTGTTGGCTCAGCTGGCTCTTACATGTCGCGTCTTAAGCAGGGCAGCTATGACCAGGCAGTGCTGGAACATGTGGATAAAGGAGGTAGGCTATTAGGTATATGCTTGGGCTTTCAAATTATGTCATCACACTCAGAAGAGGATGGCGGGGTAGAAGGGCTGAATTTGATTAATGGTTATGTAGAGCGCCTGAAAGGGGATGTTTCTCATAATGGCTGGGAGCCTATATACTTACGACGTAATGAAATGAATAGCCAATCCTTCCATAGTCAGTGTCATTTAACCCAAAAACGAATTCTTGATGGACGAGTATTTTACAACCATGAATATGGCTTTGTGAGTAATGAAACCGGGGCTTTTACAACTCCGATATCAGAAAGTCTGTCTGAATACAGCGGTCTGCTGGTGAAAGACAACATAATTGGTATTCAGTTTCATCCTGAGAAAAGTCAACTGACAGGGTTAGAACTGATTTCGATGATCTTGTAGGAGTAATAATATGCGAATAGGTGCAACAGTGCTGTTGAGTGAACAACAATGTGTGCAATCCTACGAGTGGAATAGAGTTCGTCCTCTGGGAAGTCTACAAGGCGTCCTAGACTCATTGGAAGAGTATCACTGTGATGAAGTGACAATTATTCGTCCAGTCAGGCATGACGATACGCTGCTCCAGTTCCAGCAGGATATAGAAGTGATTACAGCACTTAAAACCATGACACCAATTAGCTTTGGTGGGGGAATCCGTTCTGTAGAGCATCTAAAGCTGTTTAAAGATCTTCCAATTGAGCGCCTTGTGTTTTCTTCTGCATTTCTTGAAAAAAATAGAAATTTAATTGTAATGGCAAATGAGTTATTTGGTCGTCAAGCCATTCAATGTCTACTGCCAGTGGCTTATCGGGGGAGTGATGTTGTCGTCTATCACTGCTCTCAAAGGAGGTTCATTCCTTTTTCTGAAATTGATATTGAGTTCATTGATGAGCTTGCAAACGAGGTTGTGCTTTTTGACATACTTCATGAAGGAAGCCGTGATAAGTTTGACTGGGCATTACTGGAAGGCGTACCTTTTCCATTCGGGAAATTAATTATTAGTGGAGGGGTAGGGGAAAAAACATTGCATATTGCTCGTCAGAAGAACTTAGCATCGGTTTTGATCGATAACAAAGTATTGCACCAAGAGTATTCAATTTCAGGTTATAAACATGCAACAGTTTTGTCCTAAATGCCATTATCCTAAAGCGCATCCATTTGGCCTCAGTATTACCAATGATGAATGTTCTGGGTGTTTTACCCATCGAGAAAAAGATGTTATCAACTGGTCTGATAAGCGCGGTGAGTTAGAAGCAGAAATTAAGAAATATAAAAATAATCACAGAAAGTATGATTGCGTTGTACCAGTCATCGGAGATGCAGAAGATTTCTATACCTTATCGAAGGTGCTGGAACTTGGGCTCTCTCCTTTAGTAGTTTGCGTGAATGACTATTTTAAAAATGATATTGGTTGGCATAATATACATCAACTAATTACACATTTTGATGTTGATTCTTTTGTATTTAACCCAGATATAAGGGTTTATAAAGACCTAGTCAGAACGTCTTTAAGAAAATATGATCATATTTTGCTGCCGTTCTTACAATTACATACGTCTTTTCCTGTTCATGTTGCGTATGAACGGAAGATCCCGTTAATTATATGGGGACAAAATCAATCGGTTGAACAAGTTGGTAAATTTTCACATCATGACGCCGTGCAGATGAGTCGCTGGAGTCGACGACAACATGATCTATTTGAAGTGGAAGTGGATACATTGATTGGTAATGGTGCTCAGGTAGATTTACGCCATTTGAACTATTATCAGTATCCCAAAGTTTCAGATTTAGGGCGTCGTGGTGTGAAGGGGCTTTACTTGAGCAATTATTTTCGTTGGGACCCTTTAGCTCAGAACAAGAGTGTTATTGAGTTTGGCTTTCAGCCCGAACAAAACACTTCATCTTTTGATATCTATGAGAGAGCAGGAAGTTCGGTATATTATAATCTGCACGATATCCTTAAGTATAAGCGTGTTGGTTATCGAAAAGTGACAGATCACGTGGCGAGGGAAATTCGTCATGGAAGGATATCTACAGAGGAAGGAAATCAGATTTCAGCTCATTACACATGTTCGAAAGTTTGTGTTAAGCCATTTTTTGATTGGTTAGGTGTGACTTCAAGCGGATATGATTGGTTTAAACTACATAAACTTGACAAAGTGAATCATCTAATCAGTGAAAGTGATGATCGGGCTGAAAGTATGAAACTGCCGGAAAATCTAGCTAAACAATTAATTTCACCAATAAATAAAAATGAAGATTTTATTGTTTTTGGGAAAGGTGTTTAAATAACAGGATATTGGTATTATATGAGTTTTCTTAATAGCATCCTATATAGGATTAATAATTTCTTCCCTAACGACAATACAGCTATACCTAGAAGGGAAAGGTATAAAAGGCACAACAATGAAGGAATCAATATAGCTATTGAGTGCTTTACTGGATATGAAGTTCTGAATTTTTACTATGTAGCTGTTTTATCTAAATTATTAAAAGAAAATAAAATAAATAAAGTATACTTAGTATATAAAAAATCTATGGATAAGTATCTTTGGCAAAATAAATTACTAAAAAATTACTTGGATGCGGAAGAAATAACATTATCTGGTAAAAAAGTGGTTGGAGAAAGGTTATTATATTTTATTGAAAATAATAAATACATAACCGATATAAACTTTAATGGATTTAATGTTGGTCAAGATATATATTTCAGCAAATTAAGAAACAACAAAATTGGCAGATTTTATCCGGAGACTCACTATTATGAAAAGGAAATCTCAGAATTCTTAGGTCGTTATGAGGCAATGGAACAGTTTTTGAAAGAAAAAAGTATAAATTGTTTATTGCTTTCAGATATCGCATATACGTCATTTTTGCCTGTGTTCATAGCATCACTAAATAAAAATATAAACACTATCGTCTCTTTTCCGTACGGTAAGACTGGAAAAATCGGCGGTAGAAGTTATGTCAACCACGCTGATTATAATGATGCCGTAAGAAGATTTCCATTTTCGTTTAACGATTCAACTTGGGCCAAAGCACAGACTATAGATAGTTCAGTGATTGAGGAATTTGTTGACAAACGTTTTGAAGGAAAGACAGAACTCTTTGATGGAGGTTATCAGCAGGGTAAGAACTTTGGTATAACTTCAATTGATGTGAAAGAAAATAAGTATAATGCTTTAGTTGCCTGCCATCTAGTATGGGATAATCCAGGTTACGAAAGTCTATTTAAAGATTATATTGATTGGTTAATCCAAACACTAAAAATTGCTGAAAAAAGAAATGATGTTAACTGGATTATTAAATCACATCCTTCTGAGAAACATTTAGGGACAAATGAAAAAGTAGTTACAATACTAAATGATTTATTTGGAAAGAAGATACCACCCAACATATATTTCTTAGACTCAGATACGAAGGTAAGTACTTTTCAATTAATTAAAGAAGTTGATTTTATAGTTACATGTAGGGGAACTATTACATTTGAAGCGGCATCGCTAGGAAAAAAAGTAGTAACAGCCGGAGATGGACCCCATACTGGATTAGGTATAGCCGAAGAATTTAGTAACGCTACTGACTACTTATCTTACTTGGAAAGTGTTGATGATTTTTCATTTGATAAAATGGAAGTTGCGAAGCGAGCTATGTATACCTATATGGACATAAAAGCAGTTCAATCTAATGTGTTGAGATCGTTTTTTGATAATACTACGTCAATGAAAGAAATACGCGAAAAAGGCTTGTCTGACAAAGCTATTGAAAAAGTGCATAATTTAATATTACAAAATACAAGTGAAGACATAGTATGATGTTGATCAAACTATTAAAGAAGATAAAATCGAAGACCATAAAGTCGAAGTTGAGCAACTTAGGTAGTGTTCAATATGCTTATGGTGTTAGTCCCGATCCTTCAAAACTACATTTAGGTAAAGGATCGATATGTCGGGCTTTGGTGAGTTTTGAGCGAAATGAATCGAAGTTGAATTTGGGAGATAATAGTTCTATTGGAGCAGGAACTATATTATCTATAGCAGATAGTATATATATTGGCAACAATGTACTAGTTTCATTTAATTGTTTATTCACGGATAATAATGGGCATTCATTTGATCCCAAAGTTAGAATGAAAGATTTGCCTGATTACCTATCTGGAAGAACTAAAGATTGGTCAGATGTGGGTATATCGGCGATAACTATTGGTGATAACAGTTGGATTGGTGCTGGTGTTATTATTTTAAAGGGTGTTACGATTGGATCGAATGTGATAGTGGGGGCTGGCAGCGTTGTTACCAAAGATATTCCAGACAACACTATAGCTTTAGGTAACCCCGCTAAAGTAGCAAGAAAAAATGTTTAAAACCGCTTTTACATATATAATATTTACTGCATTAGGACGTTCTGGGGCATTCGTATTACTTCCTCTATTAACTGTAAATATGTCCAAAGATGATTTTGGCTATTTATCCATATTTTCAAACTTGATGATATTTTTTACACCATTAATTTCGATGAATGGAAATATTACACTATCTCGCAATTTCAATACAGATAATAAATTAATAATTAGTCATTTACAAAATAATTCAATATTTGTCTTTATTGTTGCAATGGTGTTTGCCTTAATGGCTTGGTTATTTATTCCTGTTTATGGGGAATTAATTATTCTATCCTTGATGGCATCTTTATTTGGTTCTTTTAGTGCATTACACTTAATGAAGCTTCAATTAAATAACAACGCAAAGAGGTTTGGTATATTACAGTTAATTGGTATGATTGGTAATATATTAATTACACTACTTTTCTTCTTTCTTAATGAGTTGGACTATTTTACCCGTGCATGTGCAATAATTGTTGGTTTATATCTTCCTTTTTGTAGAGAAATAAATAATTCCATATATAGAATGTCTTTAAAAATAATCAATAAAAAATGGATAATAGAAGGATTTAAATTATATCCACTTTCGCTAATGACTTGGTTTTTGTTGTATTCAGATAAGTTATTTATGGGTAAACTTCACAGTGTGGATGAAGCTGGGGGATATTTTTTAATATATACGTTGTGTTTACCACTTGACCTTTGTCTTAATGGGTTTGGGCGAGTTATATATACATCGATATATAGAAATAGAGAAAATGTAAAAATGCAATTTAAATATATTGCAATATTTTCGTTGATCACTGTGAGTGGCAGCTTTCTTTATGTCCCTATAGCTAAGATTGGGTTAGAGTACTTTATAGATGAAAAGTTTCACAGTGATGCTAAATTTATTTTTCCTATGGTATTATATATTCTTTTATCACATATAGCTTCTATGATTCAAACAGTTTTGATTTCTACAGGAGACAATATAAATGTTTCTAAGTTTAATCTTATTGCAATTATGGTGTATGCCTCTTTACTTTTCATTTTTGGTACTGACAAGCCTATTAATGTACCTTTTTGTGTTGTAGCAGGATATTCAGTGTTAATTTTTATGCTGTTAGCCAAAGTTAGTTATAAAACAAGATGTGAGGAGAAGTTGTGTTAGAAGATATCCTATGTAAAAGAGATTATGACACATCCAAAAAGAGTTACGTTAAAATCGGTGGTATATTCGATGTGGTTTACTTTCCAAAAAGTTTAGATGAACTTTTTGAGCTGATAAATTTTCTTAAAAATGATAATAGAGATTATTTCGTTTTAGGGAACTTATCCAATGTTCTCATTCGTGAGGGTAGAATCAAGACGGTAGGCATCTCGTTAAAATATTTCAAAAGTATAATAATAAAGGATGATAAAATAGAAGTTGGTGCTGGTGCACTTATGCCTTCGTTAGCTACATCCCTTATAAAAAAAGGTTATCTTGGCTTTGAAGGCCTGGTAGGTATACCTGGAACTGTTGGAGGAGGTATTTATATGAATGCTAGTTCTTATGGTTGTTGTATTTCCGATTTTATAGAGAGTGTGACATATATAAATAGAAATGGTGAAATACAGACAATCCCAAAAGAAGAGTGTGAGTTTAGATGGAGAACAAGCATTTTTAGGAGAGATGAATTCCAGAATGTAATCATTGTCAGCTGTTTGCTTTCAAATCTAAGTCAATCTAATGATCTGTCAGTAATTGCTGAAAATGCTAAAAAAGTGAGGTTATTACGAGGTTCTTATCAAGAGAAAAAATACCCTAATCTTGGTAGTACATTTTCTACTAGAAATATATACAAAGATATCTTTCGTAATAACTTAATTGATAACATCGTAGAAATGTTAATTCGTAGTGTATCCAAAATCACAAAGGATAGGCATAAGACATATTCTAACCTGATTAGAAAATACACTTTATTCTCAAGGCAAATACCTAAATCTCTATCTGAAAATATATCGGAGTCTACCTTGAATTGCTTTGTAAATAAAGGAATAAGCTACAACGAATTTAAAAGTAATATAGAGAAGTTTAGAGAGCTTACAAAGATTAAAACAGAACTTGAAATTGAAATAGTAGATAAGCTAAAATGAAAATAGCTACAGTTACTTACCATGATGGAATTAATTACGGTGCTTATTGGCAAGCAAGTTGCTTGGCGAATTTTTTGAAATCGCTTGGTCATGATGTTTCTATAGTCGATTATAAACCAGGCACACTTAAATCAAATGAATTAAAAACTTTATTTTTCACTAAAAGAATTAACCTTTTAGTGAAAAATTATATAAAGCTTATAAAGTTTAGAAATTATCAGAAGAAAAATTTCAAGTTACTTGCAGTAGACAAACTTTCTGATACAGATATCGAAACTTTAGTCTTTGGTGCTGATGAAATTTGGAATTTTACCAACCCGCTAATTGGGTTAGATCTGGTTTTTTTTGGGAAAATTGGCACCAAATATCAGAAGAAAATAGCTTATGCCCCTAGTTTTGGTACTGTAGAGCAGAATAAAGAATTGCCTAGCGAAGTTATAAATGCTTTAAGTGAATTTGAACATATTACTACTAGAGATTCGAATTCAGAATCTATAATATCAAAAAACTTGGGGAAACAGTCTAATATAGTTTGTGATCCAGTGTTTTTGTATGATATACCAAAAGTTAGGTTGGATAAATACAAAGATACGATAGTAATTTACTCTACAGGTTTACCTGAAAAGTTTGTTCGTAAGATTGTGGAGTATGCCAAGGACAGGAATTTTAAGGTGATTGCGATAGGTTATAGAATACCTGGTATAAAAAGTATAATCGCTTTATCACCATCTGAATTTATTGATATTTTTGCTAGTTGTAAAATGGTCGTTACATCAATGTTTCATGGGGTTATGTTCTCTTTGAAGTTTAACAAACAATTTCTTATATATGAAGACTTATATCGGAAAAATAAATTGGAAACAGTGGTTAATCGATTAGATCTTCATGATAGATTTGTTGATGAAGAAACGGTGACTGACAAGTTGCCTCAGAGATTGGATTACAAATGCTTAAATTCAGAATTGAATTACTGGATAAGTGAATCCCAAAATAAGCTAAAAGAAATGTTAGAATGTTAAATATAAATATATCTCCAGAGATTTTTCATTCTCAAACTGTAGGTGGAATATCTCGATATTTTTCAGAGCTAAATAAAATTGAGTCATCGGAACTAAAAATTAATTGTGATGTAATATTCGGAAACAACTTGTATATGCCAGGAAGGTACCGGATATACAATAACCGCTATATAAATAGACTTCAAAGATTAATCAATAAAAATATCTATAGACTTAGCAGTAGTGATATTCGGCATATAAGCTACTATGACTTTGATAGCTTTAGTTCGAATAGTAGTAATATAATCACTGTTTATGATTGTATTCACGAAAAGTTAGGCGTAGATTCAAATGACGACCGGGTTGTATCACAAAAGCGTAAGTGCATAAAAAATGCAGATAAAATTATTTCTATTTCAAATACGACGGCTCAAGATGTAATTGATATTTATGGTGTGTCAAGTAACAAAATAAAAACGATATATCTTGGAGTGGATTTTCTGGAAGGTGTTAATGTCTCCGTAGATAGTTTTAATAGTGATAGGCCATACATTTTATTTGTTGGTAACCGAAATGGATATAAAAATTTTTCCACATTATTAGATGCTTATTCTATGTCTTTTTTTCGGAGAAATGGTGGAATGCTTGTAGCGTTTGGTGCACCACCTACTCTTGAAGAGATGAAGGAGCTTGATAAACTTGGACTCTCAGAAGAGGAAGTTTCTTTCGTTCAGGGTGATGACTGTACCTTGACGGAATTTTACCGAAATGCCTACTTGCATGTGGTGCCTTCTCTATATGAAGGGTTTGGGTTAACACCTTTTGAATCAATAGCAAGTGGGTGCAGAACAATAGTTCATTGTAATAGTGTTTTTGAAGAACTATTTTCTCCTTACGGGTTTGTTTTTGATTTGACTGAGAAGGATGAGCTAAGTCACCTAATAGATAGTTGCTCTTTAGAAAAAATTGCTTCAGAGAATATGGATTTTCTTTCAAATAACAAGGAGAGATTCACTTGGGATAATATGAGAGAAGAGACAGCTAACTTTTATAAGAGTTTATAAATTCTTAAGGCTTTACTAATATGAAATTCCACAAATTATATACAAGGCTCCTGCTGACATCGAATTCTATTTATTTAAGGCTTGTTGCATTTATTAAGTATGGTTCTTGGATTTCTTTATTTTCGGAGCTTAGAGTGGAACCTGGTGCAGAATTCTCAATTGGTAGGAATTCTCGCATAACGTCAGGAAGTGTTATCCATGTATATAAAGGTGCAAGACTATGTATAAAAGATAATGTATGGATTGGACCTTACAATATTATATATTGTCAAAAAGGTATAACTATTAATGAAAGGGTTAGAGTTTCTCATTTCTGTACAATTACAGATAATGACTATTATGTTTCAAATAAAACCGGCATCACGATAGACTTTTTGAGAAAACGTTGTAGTGAAATAGTTATTGGATCTAATTCATGGCTCTGCGCGAATGCAACAATCCTGCGAGGGGTTGTAGTAGAAGAAAACAGTATTGTGAAACCAGGAACATGCATAAAAAGAAAGAAATAATTATAATATCAGATTATGGCTTTGTTAATGGTGGAGCTGCGCGAGTCGCTGTAGACTCTGCAATTAGCATAGCTAATTCAGGAAAATTTAAAGTTACATTTATATGTGCAAAAATTGATGAGAAAACTAGAAAATATTTTGCTAGTAATAACGTAACGTTAATTTGTCTTTCTGTTGGTTCTAAATGGAAAGTTATTAGAGCTTTGAACTATATCTTTAACTTTAAAGCTTTTGTATTATTAAAACAGGTGTTAGCTAGCTATCCATTAGACTCGATAATCCATATACACACATACGTTAATGAGTTTACGTCTAGTATATTTCTTTCCATTCCTAGATTTTCCGATAGAAAGGTTTTCCTTACTGCACATGACTACTTTACCATTTGCCCAAATGGTGCTCATTATAATTTTAAAATACACAAACCATGTAAAATCAAAGGTGGAGGACTTCAGTGTTATCTAACTGGATGCGATAAGAGAAGTTGGCTTGAGGGAATCCTTAGAAGGATCAAGTTTAGTATCGAGAAAATTATATTTTTTTTTCGTATGCCTAAGTTTTTATCTATTTCAATAGTGTCAAAAAACAAGTTGCGATCTTTTGGCTATTGTTCACGTATTGTACTTAATCAGATATCTTTACCTATAGATGAAAAAATAAGTTCTTTTGAATCCAGATCTGGATTGCTGTATATTGGCAGGCTTGATGATGAAAAAGGTTATGATGCTCTTATAGAAGCTTGTTTGAGGTATCAAATACCTTTGAAAGTAGTTGGTGATATTAGGGGAAAGAAACTGCCTAAATCAGAGTTTATCGAGTTTATTGGTTGGTGTGATAAGGATACGGTTAGAGAACACATTAAAAAGGCAAGGGCAGTTATTATGCCTTCGGTATGGTATGAGTCTTTTGGCTTGGTTCCATTAGAAGCTGCCGCACATGGAACACCAGCTATTGTATCAAGAAGGTGTGGGGTAGCAGACTACTTCCCAGAGGAGTATGACTTATTTATTGAGCCTGAAACTTTTGAGCAGTTACCAGTACTTGTAAGTAGTCTTGATGACAAGACATTTTGGCTTCTTTGTTCAAAAACGTCTATGAATACGCTAGTGAATTATAAAGTTAGAGCTGAGAAAAGTATTAATGAATATGCTAGATATATATAGAAAGGGGCCAAGACCCAAAACGTCACCTACATTACTAACTATTTTATTATCGTTAGCGATTTGTTCACAAATAATAGAAAAGATTGTAGGATTTAATATATATCCAATGGCCTCATCTTTAGTAATCTTGTCTTTACTTTTAGTTTTTAAAGGTCTTTATATAAGACTTAATATCAGTTTGTTAATTGTTTTTTTTACGATATCAAGCCATTTTATTATTGCTTACGTTTTTAACCCCTGCGACTTTAACTTTAAGTATACTTTTTCCCTGTTTTTACTTTTGGTTGTTTTTATTGTCTACGATAGAGAAGATGTATTTTACGCATTTAGCGATCCTCTTCTTCACTATCTAATCGTGGGTCTAACAGTATTCTTTTTAATATTATCATTGTTAGGTTATAGTATTATTGATTTATTGGCCTATAAAACACGGAGTAAGATTGGTTTATACTCTGAATACTCTCATTTGGCAATATTTAGTTTACCTTCCGTCTTGTATCTATTTTTCGTGGGAAAAAGGCTCTATTCAATAGTCAGCTTTACAATAATAATGGGATTTGGATTTAGCTCAACCGCATTTGTTTTTTGTTTTATAGCTGCTAACTTGTTAATGTATGTTAGATTTGGATTTTTTTTACTATCTTTTAGTCTTCCATTAGTTACTCTTATAGTTGTTTTTATGGCATTTGCGTTAGGCATGCAGGACACAATCGCACGCGTTACCGGAATAATTGAAGCAGGTAGTAATATTCAAGATTCAGCCTTAAGTTCTATCGTTTGGTTGAATGGGTGGAGTATGCTTTATGACTACTTGGTCAACACAAATGGGCTTGGTGTGGGTATTAACAGAATGGGGTGTGGAGCGTTTTCTGAATATGGTTCTTATACAAAAGATATCGTGCGATTTTTAGGCATGCCACTTAATGTTAGTGATGGCTCCTTTGTGTCTTCAAAGATTATCTCTGAGTTTGGTATTTTAGGTTTTATTATAGTTGCATTTTTTCTCTTAAAGGTTAGGAATTTTTTGAGCAAAATTACCTTTACAGAATTAATATATGATAACACTGTTTCTTTTGGATTTGTGTGTTGTACTTCTATTTTAGTATTGTTATTTATTAGAGGAATGGGATATTTTAACTTTCCTTTTATAATGTGTATATGTTGGATGTTTTTTAGTAGAAAAGTCAAAAGGGTAACATAATATGAAGAAGTCCTTTATAACAGGCATTACCGGTCAGGATGGCTCTTACTTAGCTGAGTTTTTGATTGAAAAGGGATACGAGGTTCATGGCTTGGTTCGTCGCTCGTCTTCACTAAATACCAGTAGAATTGATTTGATAAAGCAAAATACAGACAACCTCCATCTGCATTATGGGGATCTTACTGATTCGGCAAATTTGATTCAGTTAATCGGTAAGATTCAACCTGACGAGATTTATAATCTTGGTGCTATGTCACATGTTGCGGTTTCTTTTGAATCTCCAGAGTATACAGCTGATGTTGATGCTATTGGAACATTGAGGTTGCTAGAGGCCATTCGTATCAATGGATTGGAGAAGAAAAGTAAATATTATCAAGCTTCAACTTCAGAATTATACGGATTAGTTCAAGAAGTGCCTCAGCGGGAAACTACTCCTTTCTATCCTCGTTCACCTTATGCCGTAGCAAAAATGTATGCTTACTGGATAACGGTCAACTATCGAGAATCATACGGTATTTATGGTTGTAACGGTATCTTATTTAACCATGAGTCACCAAGACGAGGTGAGACTTTTGTTACGCGTAAAATAACTAGAACCTTAGCGAATATATCCCAAGGGCTGGAGAATACATTAGAGTTAGGGAATTTAGATTCGCTTAGGGATTGGGGGCATGCTAAAGATTATGTGCGTATGCAATGGCTAATGTTGCAACAAGATAAACCAGAGGATTACGTTATTGCTACAGGTTACCAGATATCAGTGAGAGAGTTCGTAAAAATGTCTGCGAAAGAGTTGGGTATTGATCTAGAATTCCAAGGATCAGGCGTAGAAGAGGTCGGATTAGTGAGGTCAGTTGATCACTCAATCTCTCCAGAGGTTAAAGTTGGTGATGTGATCGTTAAAGTCAACGAGAAGTTTTTCCGCCCAGCTGAAGTGGATACATTATTGGGAGATCCAACCAAAGCTAAGAAAAATTTAGGTTGGATACCTGAAATTACAGTTGAAAAAATGTGCTCAGAGATGGTTGCCGAAGATTTGAAAAACGCAAAAAGGTCTCTAGTACTTAAAACCAACGGACTCGATCTACCTGTATCCTTAGAAATTTAGTGGAGTGTTATCCAATGAAGGTTTTCGTTGCAGGACATAATGGTATGGTTGGTAGTGCCATTTGCCGTATTTTGAGTAGACAACGCCAATTCGAACTATTAGTTCGAGACAAAACGGAATTAGACCTTTTAAGGCAAAGTGACGTTTTTGACTTTTTAACTGAAGAAAAACCCGATGTTGTTATTATTGCTGCGGCAAAGGTCGGTGGTATTTATGCAAATAGCCACTTTCCTGGAGAATTTATTTATAATAACCTTCAAATTCAAAATAACTTAATTCATGGCTCACATCTAGCTGATATTGATAGAGTTCTCTTCTTAGGGTCTTCTTGTATTTACCCTAAAATGGCCCAGCAGCCCATTAGAGAAGAATCCCTCCTCTCTGGGCCTCTTGAACCTACAAATGAGCCATATGCAATAGCAAAAATCGCCGGAATAAAAATGTGCGAAAGTTATAACCGCCAGTATGGTCGGGATTATCGAAGTGTGATGCCGACAAATCTTTATGGCCCGAATGATAACTTTCACCCCGAGAATAGCCATGTGGTTCCGGCTCTAATTCGTCGCTTTCATGAGGCTAAGCTTGAAAATCTACCATCTGTAAAGGTTTGGGGTTCTGGCACACCAAAGCGAGAGTTTCTTTTTGTTGATGATATGGCGTCTGCGTGCGTTCACTTGTTAGGCCTGCCTAAAGATAAGTATTATGATAGGCTTGATGATATGCAATCGCATATAAATGTAGGCTATGGCGAAGATATTAGTATAAAAAATGTTGCTAATATAATTAAGGAAATAGTAGGGTTTGAAGGTGAGATTGAGTTCGACAGTACTCAACCTGATGGCACTCCAAGGAAATTATTAGATTCCTCTTTGCTTAAAGGGAAAGGGTGGAAGCCAGAGGTATCATTAAGTGAAGGGCTTAGAATAACTTATGAATATTTTAAATCTAACGTATAAAGTAGTATATAAATGACTATTAAAGTACTGCAATTAGGTAAATACTACCCCCCTAATTGGGGGGGGATTGAGACTGTAACTTATAACTTGAACCATGTGTTATCGAGTAAAGACATCGAAGTTACAACTTTTGTATATGGTGATTCTAAACAAGAGGAAGTCGATGAGTCAATAAATCGATTCAATTATATACATGTCCATAGAACACCAATTAGTCTTTCTATGTTATTTAGTATAATTAAACATGTAAATGAATATGATTATATTATATTGCATGTACCTAACCCTTGGTCGATAATATCACTGTTGTTAGCTGGCTATAACGGAAAGATTATTATTTATTGGCATGCTGAGTCAAAAGGATATCCAATTCTTGAATACATGGTTAATTTTTTTCAGAATAAATTACTAAAAAGAGCTGATTATATATTTGGTGCGACATCTGCTCATTATAAGAATATGCCAAATTACGATTCGTTGTCAGATAAATGCCGGAAGTTCAGTTATCCTGTAAGTCGAAAATTGTATGATGTGTCTTTGAGTGAATCAGAAAAATATTTTGATTTTAGTGACGGGATTAAATTGTTAAATATAGGTAGGTTGGTTGATTATAAAGGTCAAGTATATTTAATTGAAGCAGTTAAAAAGTTACTCATTAAAGACTATGATATTTACTTAACTCTGGTTGGAAGTGGTCCGTTATATCAAGAATTGTGTAATCGAGTAAAAAAATATGGTCTTGAAGAAAGAGTTAAAATTAGACAAAACGTACCAATAGATGAGTTAGATATTGAACTTCAGAGCTCTCACATCTTCTGCTTTCCATCGATATCTGAACAGGAAATGTATGGAATGGCTCAGATAGAAGCGTATGCGTATGGTTTACCAGTAATTGCAACTGACATTAAGAAGTCGGGAGTTAGTGAAGTTGCTATTGCATCTGGAGCAGCTTTGATCAGTGAACCTAAAAATGTTGACGACCTAGTAGATAAAATTACTACTCTTGTCAATAGTAAATCAAAGCTCAACGAAATGAGTCGTAGTGGTAAGGTTTTTATACGTGGCTTTTCATATGAAAAGAAAAGAAACGAATTTCTTTCATTGCTTGGATTAACTTAAATTCTGGTAATATGTAATTGATTTACGAGTGCTTAAAACTAAACTAAAGAGCACCTGTCACTATGCAGAAAGCATAGAAAGAAAACCATACAAGGGGGTGGTGTGATGGTGGGGAGATACGCTGTAATTTTTGGTGCATCGGGACAAGATGGTTTTTTTTTATCCAAGCTATTGAAGAGTAAAGGTTATTTCGTTCACGGGGTGTCTAGGGGATATAGTGAATGTGATAATTCATACGTTGATAAATGGTCATGCTGGGATTACTGGAGTGAGACGCAACTTTGTGAGTTTATGGATTGGACAAACATAGACGAAGTCTATGTATTGGCCGGTCAATCTTCCGTAGGACGTTCATTTTATGAGCCTTCACAAACGATTTTTAGCTTTGTAATACCTTTAACTATGATCCTCGATGGAATAAGAAATAAGAACGTAAAAATACGTCTTTATAACGCTTGCTCTAGTGAGGTCTTCGGAAATACTCCTCTCGAAGGAGCAACAGAGGACTCACCAATGAATCCTGTTAGTCCTTATGGGGTGGCCAAAAAAACAACATCAGAATTAGTTAAGTTATACAGAAATGTTTACGAGCTATATTGTGTTAATGGTTATTTGTTTAATCATGAATCTAATATTAGACCAGAAACATTCTTTAGTAAAAAGCTAGTGAATTCAGCTAGAGCTATTAAGTTAGGAATTAGTTCACATGTAGAACTAGGGTGTTTGAATAAAATCAGGGATTGGGGTTGGGCGGAAGATTATGTTGTTCCTATGCACCTGATGTTAAATCAGGAGACGCCGGAGGATTATATTATATCTTCTGGAGAAGGACATAGTTTGTTTGAACTAGCTCAAGGAATTTTTAATTATTTTGACCTTGATCTTAGAGATTACTATGAACTGAATCTAGATTTTGTGAGGAAGGATGATATAGAAATTAGTGTTGGTAACCCTAGTAAAGCTCTTGTCAACCTTAATTGGGAAGCTAAATATAGCTTTAAAGATATAATTAAAAACTTGGTGTTAGATAATGAAGTTTAGTATAGTCATCCCAACATATAATAGTGAAGAGTTTATTTCTGAAACCCTTGATTCTTTGGTCGATCAAACATATAAAAACTTCGAGGTGATAATCTCGGATGGATTGTCAACAGATAACACATTAGCGATTGTAGATTCATATTCGAATAAACTTAATATTTTTGTTCGATCCTCCCAAGATATGGGAATGTACGATGCTTTAAATAAAGGTTTTGATTTGGCATGTGGCGATATATATTGTTATCTGAATAGTGATGATCTTTATGAAAACAACACTCTAGAAAGTGTTTGTGATTGTTTTTTGAAAAGTCCTAAGACAGAGTTTCTTTTTGGTAATATGTACATTTTTGGTAAGGACTATAAACAAAGAGTTATTTACCCACCATTAATTAGAACCTTTTTCAAAAATGTGAATTATAGCATGTTTGGTCAACCCAGTACATTTTGGAAGTCTGAGTTGTTTGTCGAAGTTGGAGGGTTTGATCCACAATTAAAAATGGCTGGAGACTATGATTTTTTTTGTAGGTGTTTAACTAGTGAAATTAGTCGATCTTCAAGTTGTTTATCTAGTTTCCGGATTCACGATAGCTCCTTAACCAGCAATTACAGAAATATTAGTGTTCAGGAAATGCAGGGTATCCGTCATAAATATTTCAATACAAAAACTAGAAACCCTTTTTTAGTTTTCTTGTCAGATCTCTACTTCAAAGTAAGTAATTTGCATAGCATTTGTATGCGAGTGAGACGTAGTTTAAAAAATAAATGATTTATGCAGGAAATATTATGTTATTACCCGTTATTATGGCTGGTGGTTCAGGCAGTCGATTGTGGCCGTTTTCACGTACTCATTATCCTAAGCAGTTCTTGTCGCTTTCGGGTGATATATCAATGTTGCAGCAAACCGTCTCCAGACTCGATGGTATTGAACACCTGCCGCCTTGTGTTATTTGTAATGAAGAGCACCGCTTTTTAGTGGCAGAACAATTACGTCAATCACAAACTAGCCATAGTGGAATTATTCTTGAACCGGTTGGACGTAATACCGCTCCGGCGATTGCGCTAGCGGCCTTAAAAGCGATGTCTGAAGGCAATGATCCTATGCTGCTAGTGTTAGCCGCTGACCATTTGATTAAAGATGTTGGCGCTTTTACCCGCTCTGTTGAACTGGCGGGTGCATTTGCCAAAAATGATAAGCTTGTGACCTTTGGTATCGTGCCACTATCTCCAGAAACCGGGTATGGCTATATTCGTCGGGGTGAGGTGACGACATCTGATGATGCATCAGCTTATATTGTTGATGCCTTTGTCGAAAAACCAGATTTAGCTACGGCTCAATCTTATCTTGCTACCCAAGCTTACTATTGGAACAGTGGTATGTTCTTGTTTAAAGCTTCGCGTTATCTCGATGAATTAGCTAAGCTTCGGCCTGATATTTTAACGGTTTGTAAAGCCTCGCTAGAGGCGGCAAAGAGAGATTTAGAATTTACTCGAGTGGATAAGCCAGTGTTTTTAAACTGTCCTGATGAGTCTATCGATTATGCAGTGATGGAAAACACCTCCGATGCTATAGTAGTTCCGATGGATGCAGGCTGGAGTGATGTCGGCTCATGGTCTTCTTTATGGGAAGTTAGCGATAAAGATGCTGACGGTAATGTACTGCTAGGTGATGTGATTGCAGATAATTCCCAAAATTGCTACATATCAGCTCCAGAGCGTTTAGTCGCGGCGGTTGGGGTGGAAGATTTAGTGATTGTTGATACTAAAGATGCACTATTGGTTGCGCATAAAGACAACGTCCAGGATGTCAAAAATGTGGTTAGTGAATTGAAATATTGCGACCGAAGTGAGTTTTTGGAGCATCGAGAGATTTATCGGCCTTGGGGTAAACATGACCACGTTGCCGAAGGTTCTCGTTATCATGTGAAAAAAGTGACAGTTAAGCCTGGTGAAAAAACTGCGATGCAAATCCATTACCATCGGGCTGAACACTGGATAGTTGTTTCTGGTACTGCAAGAGTTCATAGGGGTGAAGGCTCACAAATCGTCTCTGAAGATGAATCTATCTATATTAGAATTGGAGAGCAACACGCTATCGAAAATCCAGGGAAAATACCTTTAGTGATCATCGAAGTAAGAACTGGGGGGTATTTGGAAGAGGATGATGTTATTCGTATTGGCCAAATTGGTGAAGGTTATTAAAATATTTAAGGCGTTATGATGTTACTTAATACTAATCAAGAAATTCAAACCTCCGGTATCCAGTTTGGCACCAGTGGAGCGCGTGGATTGGTTACGCAATTTACTTCGAATGTTTGTGCAGCCTTTGTGCATGCATTTATCAGCAGCATTACTGCTGATTTTGACTTCAAGCAAGTGGCGATTGCGATTGATAACCGACCAAGCAGTCTGGCGATGGCTCAGGCGTGCATTCAGGCAGTGAAAGATCGCGGATTAACGCCGATTTATTACGGTGTGATCCCAACACCCGCACTGGCGTATACTGCAATGCAAGACAATATTCCTTGCATCATGGTTACTGGCAGCCACATTCCGTTTGATCGTAATGGTTTAAAATTCTATCGCCCCGATAGCGAAATTACTAAAGCCGATGAACTGGCTATTTTAAGTGCCGATGTTGAGTTTACGTCTGTGACCAACTTGCCCGAATTGGAAGCAGATAATAAAGCCGCACAGCAATATATTGAACGCTATGTCAGCTTGTTTGATGCAAAAACTTTGACGGGTAAGCGTATTGGTATTTATGAGCACTCCAGTGCTGGACGCGATCTCTATCCCGATATTTTTGGTGCGCTGGGTGCGGAAGTTATCGCGATCGAGCGCAGCGATGAGTTTGTTCCGATTGATACCGAAGCGGTATCTGACGGTGATAAAGCTAAGGCTAAAATCTGGTCACTAGAACACGATTTAGATTTCATTTTCTCAACCGATGGTGATGGTGACCGTCCACTCGTTGCGGATGAAAATGGTGAGTGGCTGCGTGGTGATATTCTTGGACTTTTGTGTGCTAAAGCGATGGATATTGAAGCACTGGCGATTCCGGTAAGTAGTAATACCGCAATTAAAGTTTCTCCGGATTTTTCTCATGTTTCCCTGACTAGAATTGGTTCTCCGTATGTGATTGCTGAGTTTGAGCAATTGGCGAAAACCTACCAGTCAATCGCAGGTTTTGAAGCTAATGGTGGTTTTTTGTTGGGAAGCGATGTTTTGGTTAATGGTAAGATGTTAAAATCTTTGCCGACTCGTGATGCCGTGTTACCTGCGCTGATGGTGTTGTTCGCGGGCTTATTGGATGGGATTGCACCACTAGTGAGTGAAGTTTCTACACGCTTTACCGACAGTGATCGCGTGCAGAATTTTGCTACAGAAAAGAGTCGTGAAATTTTGGCTAAAGCTGAAGGTAAAGAAAGTCAGCTACTTGAACTATTGGGTTATGATGTTGAGGTGACTACGGTTGATACCACTGATGGCTTGCGTATGACGCTAGACAATGGTGATATTATTCACCTAAGACCGTCAGGTAATGCCCCAGAGCTGCGTTGCTATGCGGAATCGGATTCTGTAGACAAAGCCAAACAGTTGGTGGTAACGGTATTAACGCGAATTCAGCAGTTGGAGTTATCGCTTCTCTAATGTTGATGGCGAGCCCAATAGTGTGACCTATTGGGCGGCGAAAGCTGCCACTGTTACTGCCTGAAAATAAAGAAAACATCCGTACTGTCTCACTTTTTGGGGTATGTCCGGAAGGGCGAATATTTAGTTTTGTGTCTCAGGAAAATCGTCTTAGTTCCATGCTGGCAGGGTATGGCTAGCTAGTCGTTCATCAAGCTAGTGTCTGATTGGTGAGCCAGCGAATGAAATAGGGGGAAATCACTAGTGGCATTGATCTGTATGGCAAAATCGGGAGTGTTTTTAGTTTGAACAGAATTCAAACCTCGTTGATATCAAAACAACTTAAACTGGGTAAGGAGCGCGTTGTAGAGCAGTGTAACGGCTACTGCCAGAAGTCGCTGTAGCCGAAAGAACATTCAGTTATGTTTTTTAACATCATTCAAAGTTACCGCCAAAAAATCGAAGGTCAAACATACGTTGGCAGATATTATTCTGTTATCCATTCGCACTGTATCTTCTGTCTTGGTTGATTGGGAATGCATCTGTGATTTTGTCATATCTGCGAATAGCGCTTGCGGCGTTTTTCAAGCTAGTTGTCACGACTTGCTTAATTATCAAGCAGCTTCTTTTTCTGGGTTCAGATGAACCTCTCCGATCGGCTCACAGTTCCTGATTTTCCCTGACCAGCGTTCTGGTTTTTTCTGGCGATGTTCCATCAACACCTTTGTCCGATGTTCCAAGATTTGCTTGTCTTTTCCACTATGGCGCTCTGATGGTGTGACAAAGTTTAAGCAACTATGTTTGTGTTCGGTGTTATACCAGACAACGAATTCAGCCACCCAAGCTCGACATACGTCTAGGCCACTAAATCCTTTCGATGGCCAATTCGGCACATATTTCAATGTGCGGAATAAGGATTCCACATACGGATTGTCATCGCTGACTCGTGGGCGACTGTAGGACGAGATAATACCCAGTTCTTCCATCTTGGGTTTGAACGTCAATGATTTCATTGGAGCGCCATTATCTGAATGCAGAACCAGAGACTGATTGAAGCATTGCTCTCGCATCAAGGTTCGTTGCAGTAACTGAGCTGCCAACTTTCCGCACTCTCGGTCATAGACGTCATACCCAACGATTTTTCGGCTATAAATATCTTCGATCATGTAGAGATAATAATGCTGACCACAAACCCCAGACGGCATATACGTAATATCCCAAGTGAAAACCTGATTCGGCCCTGTAGCGGTGTAACTTGTTGGTCTCGATGACTTTTTCCGACTACGTTGGCGACCTCGACGACTGAGCTGACCTTCTGCTTTCAAAACCCGATAAAAGCTCGATTCCGATGCAATATATTCACCTTTATCCAGCAAGGTTGGGACGATTTGACTCGGTGGTAAACTCGCGTATTCAGGTGCGTTACTGACTTCAACAATCAACTGCCTTTCTTGCTTCGAGAGCTTGTTTACTGGCTCTGGTCGTGTCGCTATCGGCCTTTGATCTTCCTGTATTTCACCGCTCTGATACCAGCGACGGTAAGTCCGTAAATCGATCTCAGCTTCATGACAGGCATTCTCCAATCGACAGCCATTTTGTCGAGCCTCATGGATGAGTGCAATCAAACTTTGCCTTTCATCGGTTGAGGTTAATCGTCCTCGGGTTCTTCCCCGTAAAAGGCTCTGAGCTTTTTTCTCAGCACCAGAAGCGCGGTGGTTTCTGCCAGCGCTTTTTCTTTGTAACGGAGTTCTTTCTTCAACTCTTTTATTTCATGTTTGTCCGCTTTTGCCTGTTTCTTGGCTTCCGCTTCTCGTTCTTTTTGAGTCATGAAGCCGTGCATACATTCGCTGCGCCACTCTTTGATCTGCTCAGGGTAAAGCCCCTTTTCACGACAATACTGACTTAACTCATGCTCTGTCATGGAAAAGGTTTCAGCAACCACTGCTAACTTAGTTTGGGCTGACCACTGATCGTAGGAAGTATTACTATCTGGCACAACGGCTCCTGACTGTCTTAATGCGTTACGCCAATTGTACAGGGTTGCTTCACTGATGCCTTCTTCTTTTGCTACTTCCGCCACTGAACGAGAGTATGGAGGTAATAGCTTTTTCAATATTGCTTCTTTTCTTTCCTGCGGATAACGAGACATGACTTACTCTGTTACCGCCCCTAACTGGTTAAATTTTAACAGTGACAACTATCCTGCCAGAGGGGGCTTGTTAGAAAGGTAACTATTCACTCACGATAAGCTTATCTAAATAACTGGTAGCCGCATACTCCTGAACCTAATCGGTGCTTTATCACTGGAAAACATTGGTGCAACAGTCACTGAGGCAGGGCAAGGGGCTTCGTAATCTTGCCCTAATATATAAATATATTAAAATGTCAGGAATAAAACAATCTAAAATGTTTATCAGGGAACTAGCCGCTGATAAAATGCTAATGATTTAAAAAAATACAATACATTAAAAATAATGGCTATTTGGTTAATTTCCTCAATATACTTGTGATGCGCCAAATATAATTCAGTGATAGTGTGTAAATAATAAAACATAGTATAAAGCTATAAAACATAATGCTTTCACTAATATTGTATATTTCGCCTAGTATACCCAATGCTGCAAATAATGCTGCAATCAATATAATTGCTATTAGTGTTAGGTATGAGCTTAATCCTAATCTTTGAAATATATGGTGTAGATGTTCTCGATCTGGTTTAAATGGAGAATCACCACGGCGTATACGGCGAATCATAATCGCGGCCATATCCATCAGTGGTACAGCAATCAGCCATAGTGCTGTAACAGGGCGGAGGGGGGGAGTTTTACCATTTTGGCTAGAAAGTAATAAGAGCCAAATTACAGTAAAGCCGATTAGCATGCTACCGGCATCACCCATGAATACTTTATGTTTTTTGCCTAATATCCCTAAATTTAACAGGATGTAAGGAAGGGTAATGACGACCATGACCAGACAGACATATGCAATATTTAGTTGTCCATCATGAGTAAGCAGAACCCCTAGTCCAACAAATGTTACAATAGAAAGTCCACCTAAAAGACCATCTATACCATCTACCATGTTAAATGCATTAATAGCCCCCATAACTGCCAATATTGTAATGACGTAGCCAAACCAACCTAGGGTTATTTCTCCTGAACCAACAATATTTCCTATGGTATGAAGTTCAATATTTCCTATTTTCATCATTATGATAGAAAGTCCGGCTTGGACGATAAAACGAATTTTAAAACTGATATCAAATTTGTCATCCAATGCGCCGACGATCACCAATATAACAATACAAGCGATATAGATGGGTGTATTGGGAATGATTGTTGGGTTATTAAATAAGAAGTAAAGTAACGACAGACAGATAGAGATACCACCAACTAATGGTATTGCACCATTGTGTAATTTTCGAGCATTTGGTCTGTCAACTAAGTCAATTCGTTGAGCCAATTTACGCAAGAAAAATAAGCTAGTCAAAGAGAAGAAAAACAAAAAAGCCAAATTGACAATGGTAGTAAACACAAGTTCTATGCCTGTTGTTATAGTGATAAGGTGATTTTAAAACAAATTAGTTTTAGTATAAAGCTAGCAAAGACTTATTATCGGGTAAATTTCGGTCTTTTTAAGATCGTTGTCACGGGTTGCTTCTTCTTTGAGCAATCATTTTTATAAATATGTCAGTATGTTGACTGTAACAAAGGATCCATTGCGTCGTGTCAGAACAACCCCCTCAAAAAACAAACTATTTTCCTGCTCAGCAGGTACCTGATTTTTATCGTGGTGGCGAGATAGATCTTCGTGATCTGTTTAAAGCGTTATGGCAAGGCAAGTGGGTTGTCTTGATTACAACTGCGTTATTTGCTATTGGAGCGGCGGTGTTTGCGTTTAGCCAGCCGAATATCTATCAAGCTCAGGCCTCTTTTGTGCTTAACAATAATATTTATGGCCTTGAAGAGTCTGAAAAACCGGTTTTATCACCTAAGATCCTGACCGGGAAACTGATTAAAGGGGTGATTGCATCTCAGGTTGACGCTGATGAGTCATTATTACGTGGGATTAGTATCGCTTTTGATAAGTGGGAGCAGTTAATTACGGTGTCTAAAACATCCGCTTCTCCGGATGAGGCATTTCAGAGTGTCGAGCTGGTTTATCAGAATCTGAACGCCATTCTTAAACAGGTTATGCTGGCTGGCGTTTCGTCGGCGGTGGATTCAGCGGCTTCGCTGGAAAATGCTCATGTGTCGGGGAAGGTGCAGGAATCGGTTGCGGAAATTTATGCTCAGCAGCTTTATAAAAAAGCGGTTCTGGAGAATCCGAGTTCTGAACTGATTCAGGTGGTAAGTCCTCCGGTTAAACCGACGTCGCATATTAAACCTAAGCGTGCTCTGATCTGTGTGTTAGGCACATTGCTGGGCGGTATGCTCGGTGTGGCGATGGTGCTGATTCGCTTTGCGTTTCGCCGGGAAGAGTAGTAGCTGGTGGGGATCTAAAGTCACTAAGCTGATGTTTGTTAGGCTAACGAACGTCAGCTTAAAATTTGTTATTAAAATATGAGATGGGGATGTGATTTGTTTATTAATCTAATGTACCCAGTCTTCGAATATCAGCCCTTCCACACGGCTACATTCCCTTGTATTGTTGGTGACGACTACGCAGCCTGTAGCGATCGCATGACCGGCAATGGAGCTATCGTTATTACCGATAGGGGTTCCTTTAGCCATAAGCTGCTTTCTCACCTGTATCGTCGAATCTACGGCCGCTCTGTCCCAAGGTAATACTTCTTCTACACGTTTTAGGAACTCAGTCACTAATACCGCATGTTTCGGAGATGCTTTCTTGCCTAGCAAACCAACTTGCATTTCCTGATAAGTGATCGCGGAAATCACTACTCTATGCTGCTGATTAACGACCGACTGCAGCTTTTTCAGGACAGAAACAGGTTGTTCTCTCATGATAAATGAACAGATACAAGTATCTAACATATAAGTGATTTTCTTAGTCAAAATTAAACCGTCCTTCATCTGTTATGACATCTTCACGTTCAGTCATAAAATCAGAATCCGCTTTCTCTTGGCTGGCAAAAGAAAGCCAATCAGGACGAACCGGACGCAGGGTAATCACATCCCCTTCTTTATGGATTTCAAGCTCATTGACTCCATCGAACTCTAAATCTTTTGGCAAGCGTACCGCCTGATTCTTTCCGTTTTTAAATATAGATACGGTTCTCATCACATCCTCTCTTTAAAGGCATATGCTTAACATATGTCTAGTGTAGGCTGTGTGCAACATATGTCAAGCATATGTCAAGCATATGTCAAGCATATGTATTGGAGTGTGTGTTTTCTAACTGATTTATTTATTGAGTAAAAGTTATAACCCTGCTGTTTAGTGCTGCACAACTTTTGCTCTAAAGTTGTGTATATTGTTGTGTATGTGTATGATGTAAACATACGAAATGGAGGGCCGAATATGCAAACTGAAACATTACACCGCAAGCAATATTTAGTTAGTGATTCCAATATAGCAAAGCTAGAAGACATAACTAAACGTAAGAACATTTCCGCAGCCGAGGCGGTTCGTTCTGCAATTGAGGCTTATGACCCAGACAAGCCAAAAGAAGATGAATTTACACGCGAAGCGATTCAGTTCTTAGCTGATCACCTTGCTGCCGCTATCAAAGATACCAGAGATAGCAATGAGAAAATTGAATCACTATTAGATAAGCTAGGAGAACAAGAATAATGGCAGTATCAGGAATCATGGGGATTTTGAAAGATGTTCTAACGCTGACAGATGAAGTAAAGAGACTTAACAGCAACACAACGAGACTTGCTGATAAAGTGGATGGAATTGATAAACGTCTGGTTAGAATTGAAACCTTGGCAGAGGTTGCCAAGGTACAAGCCGCGATGGCTTTACCTAAAAGAGATTAACCCATGGTCACCGTTACGGTGGCTTAATTTCATCACAAGCATGTAGCCAAAAGATAGGCAAGACCCTGAGGTCAAATAACCACGGATACCGAGGAAGTGTATGGGAACTCAGGATAAAACCACGTATTATGGCCTTATTGATTGTATTTATTGAACATAAATATTCTTTGGGTAATGTCAGGATAATATATGGACAAGGCTAAAATTGCTCAAACTTTGCAACAGTTGGCCGGTGAAAAGGTAGTGCTCGGGTATCTGTTTGGATCGTATGCTCATGGAAGGGAAAATGAGCACAGTGATATTGATGTAGCAATATTGCCTTCTAAACCGATGGCACATGCACAGGTGTGGGAGTTGGCACAAAAACTGGCGATTTCGATAGGAAAAGATGTCGATGTGATTAACCTGATGGAATGCAATACGGTACTTAGAATGCAGGTTATCCAGCAGGGGATTTTGCTGTTTGATTTACAGAATAAGGCACCGATGTTTGAAACGGACACCTATCGTATGTATCAGGATTTGCAGTTCAGCCGTCAGGATAATTTGGCTGCATTTAAACAACGTTGGGTCAAATAGAATATAATATATGCGGAGTAGCTATGGATGATGTTCTGATTAATAAAATCACGATTATTGAACGTTGTTTACAGCGTATAGCGGAAGAATATCAAGGTGACAGCGATGATTTTCGACGTAATTTCACTAAGCAGGATTCGGTGATCTTAAATTTGCAGCGTGCGTGTGAGGCCTCTATTGATATTGCAAACCGCTGTCTGAAACTGAATCAGGGCCCGGTTCCTCAAAGTAGCAGGGATTCATTTGTCCAGTTACAGGTGATGGGAATACTGACTTCGGAACAGTCTGTCGCGATGCAAAAAATGGTGGGGCTGCGTAATATTGCTGTGCATGATTATCAAAACCTTAACTTGGATATTGTGATTGCAGTCGTTGAGCAGCATCTTGATGATTTTCGTACGTTTGTTCGGCAAATCAGTCTATGTCTGTTTGAGTAAGCAGTCTTCTTAGAAGGACAGGGATAGGCCATCAGTTCAGAGTTGATGGCCTTTTTCTGGGTCTGCGCCACAGTGGGGGATTTGTAGAATGGCGTTACTCTTTATCCAGAATAAATAACCCATTCGGGTTGAATTCCAGATACGCGTGCTGGTGACTGTTGCAGTTATACCGGGCGGAGTTGAGTTGCAATAGCAGCTCTTGTTCATGCCAGTTTACGGTGACCTCATACATTGATCCCATATACGCTGATTTTATGATCTCACAAGCCTGGCTGTCCTCCCCCTGCGTTTGCAGGGTGATGGCTTCCGGCCGTATGCCGATCTGGTATTCTCCGTTTGTTTTACCCTGGGTTATCTCTGCTGATGCGGGAATGACGTAACCATTGATGCGAATGGCGTCATCCTGCAGATAACCGGAAAACATATTGGCTTCCCCCATAAAATTGGCCATAAACATCGACTGTGGCGATTTATACAGCTCCTGAGGGGAGCCTATTTGCATAATATCCCCATTTTTCATAACGATAACCGTATCTGATACCGCAAAGGCTTCAGCCTGATCGTGGGTAACGTAGAGCGATGTAATATCAAACCGTTGTTGCAGTTCGCGGATGGTTTCACGCATGCTGCGGCGTAAGTTAGCATCCAGATTACTGAGCGGTTCATCAAACAGCAGTACTTTGGGTTTCAGTACCAGAGCCCGGGCCAGCGCCACTCGTTGTTGTTGACCACCGGAAATTTGATCCACAAAGCGCTCGCCCATGCCTTCCAGATCAACAATCTTTAATGCCTCGTCTACCCGCTGGCGGATCTCGTCTTTCGGCAGTTTGAGCATGCTTAAACCGTATGCGACGTTTTCGTACAGCGACATGTGCGGAAACAGCGCATAAGACTGGAACACCATACAGATATCGCGTTGCTGGATAGAACGCTCCGTCACGTCCTCACCATCAATAAAAATCTGCCCGCTGGTGGGCTTCTCCAGCCCGGCCACAAGGCGCAGTACTGTGGTTTTTCCGCATCCGGAAGGGCCGAGCAGGGTGACTAAGCTGCCTTTTTTAATCTCAAGATCCAGATTGCCGATGACAGTATTGTTGCCAAAACGCTTACAAATATTTTTCAGTACCACAAAATTTTGTTTTTCCATTATCGGCTCTCCTAGGAATCCTGATTGGTGGCTTTCGACCGGGAAACACGCGCTTCACCGACCAGCAAATCAAATAACAATATGATGGCTAACATCACAACAATGAGTACGGAACCGTAAGCGATAGCGATGCCGTATTCACCGTCTTCAACGCGATTAAGAATGTACGAGGTTGCCACCCGGGTTTCCGGCGTGACCAGAAAGATAATGGCGCTGACGGTCGTCATGGCGCGGACGAAACTGTAAACCAGTGTCGATAAGATCGCCGGGCGTAATAACGGCAGAATGATATGCCGAATGGTTTGTAGTGAACTGGCTCGCAGACTGAGTGACGCTTCATCCAGCGATTTGTCCAACTGACCCAGCCCGGCAATGCCGGAACGGATCCCGACCGGAACGTTACGCATCACCATCGAGATCACCACAATGGCGGCGGTGCCGGTCAGGTAAATCGGTGCATCGTTAAAGGCTAAGATATAAGACACACCCGCAACGGTACCCGGTACGGCGAAACAGAGCATGGTTGAAAACTCAATCACTTTTTTGCCATAGAACTGTTGCCGAACCACGACATAGGCAATTAACAGGCCGAAGAGGGCGGTAACCGGGGCGGCCACACCGGCATAGATCATGGTGGTGATCAGCGATGGCCAGGCACCGTCAGAGAGTCCGTTGCCAAACAGATTCATGTAGTTGTGCAGGGTCAGCGTGTAGTCTACTCCCCAGTTTTTGGTAAAACTGCCGAAGAAGATGCTGCCATAGAGCAGAACGTTGAAGGCCATCCAGAAATACAGAATGATGGTGACCCCTAACTTGAGGGAAGACGGCATTTCCTGTACGTCGCCACGGTAGGCTTTACCGGAAATAGTGACGTAGGAGCGCTGTCCAATCCAGAGATACTGCACAATGAAAATGGTCAGTGAGAAAATCAGCAGGACGGAACCTAAGGTACTGGCTGAAGCATAATCCAGCTGTGCCCCTGCAATGTAGAAGTAGATCTGGGTGGCTAATACGTCGAAACTGCCGCCCAGAACCAGCGGGTTACTGAAATCAGCCAGCGACTGTACAAAAATAATCAGAAACGAGTTGGCCAGAGCCGGTTTCAGCAGCGGCATGATAATGCGGAAAAACGTTTGATAGCGGTTGGCCTTGAGGGTGTAAGACGCTTCTTCCAGAGAAGGGTGCAGCGATTTGAGTGCACCATCCAATATCATAAACGACATGGGGGCAAAGGCCAGCACCTGAGCCAGCCAGATACCGGTAAAGCCGTACAGCCAGTTGGTCTTTTGCAGTCCAAACCAACTGACCATCAGTTCGGTGATGTAGCCGGAACGACCCAGCATCAGCGTGACTCCGAGTCCGACGATAAAAGGCGGGGTGACAATCGGCAGGATAGAAAAGATACGGGCAATAAAGGCTGAACGCTGAGCAATACGCGTTGTATAAATCGCAAAAATCAGACCAAAGAAGGTTGCTCCGACCCCGACAGCGATACCAAGTACGATGGAGTTACGGATCACCGACACGGTATGAGACTGGAAGAGGATATCTAAAAACTGCCAGGCCACCCAGTTTCCCATCTCATCCTTAAACATGGGCAGAAAAATAGCGACGCTGGGGAAAATAATAAAAATAACGATCAGGAGAATAATGCTGATCAGTGAACCAATCACAAAGTGATCGCCACCGAGGTATTCCAGACGGGCAAATGCCATGGTCATGATGGCGCCAAGAGTGATAAACAGCAGGATCGTTGAATAACCCAGCCCTCTGTGGGATAGCCAGGCGGTTAAGAGGATCACCAGCATGCAGAATGCTGTGTAGCCGATATCGAAATAATGGCGTCTTTTATGTTGCATTCCCAATGGTGTGAATGGGCGGATAATGAGCAGCAGGGGCAAGCTGAACCATAGCCAGGAGATATTGACCCCGCTCCAGCCCATTGCTGCATAGAATTCATCGGAGGTGGATTCAAACAGACCGTAATCAAGGGAAAAGGACGGTAGAAGAATAAAGCTGAACAGCATGACACCGAGCCAGTAAAACACCACGTCAATACGGCGCTGCTGGCGTGCAATGTTCAGAGCCTGAAGTTGCTCGTTCATAGTAAAACCTTAAATTTGAGTCGCACTTAACCTGCCCGATCAATCGTTCAGGCTAAGTGTCAGGAGCGTAGAACCGCCACATCGTGGCGGTGACATTCAATCCGGGTTAATTACCCATTTTGACCTCGTTGACCCATTTCGTGATCAAACGTTTACGTTCATCGGATGAACCGTAGGTTTCCATATCGTAGTTGATCAAATTCAGATCTTTCGGGTTGAGCGCATTGGGGGATTGTTCTGCCAGGGTGTTGGTCAGGATCTGGAACGATTGTCCTTTCTTCCATGCCAGTTCCTGTCCTTCTTTAGACAGAACCCAGTCCATAAACAGCTTGGCATTATCCAGGTTACGAGCCCCTTTAATTATACTGACACCACCAATCTCATAGCCGGTGCCTTCGCAGGGAGAAATCAGCTCTAGCGGGGCTCCTTTTGACTGTTCCAGTGAGTAATCGTGTAAGAAACCGATGCCAATGGCTATCTCTCCGCGCGCGGAGTTACGGGATGGGGTGACCCCGGATTTGGTGTATTGGGATACGTTTTTATCCAGCTCTTTGAAATATTCGAATGCGGTCGGTTCATCCCACAACTGAATAAAAGTCGCTAAAGCGGTATAGGCGGTTCCGGAACTTTGCGGATCCGCTATCTGGATTTCACCCTTATATTCAGGTTTGGTGAGATCGCTCCAGCAACGTGGGACAGGCAGGTTCTTTTGTGCCAGACGTTCAGTGTTGACACCAAAGCCTAAGATACCCATATAAACGGCTGAAGAGTAGTTGCCTTTACGTTTTGCCGGATCACGGAATTTTTCGATAATGTTCTCAAGCTGTGGTGACTGATAAGCCTGAAGCAGGTCCATTTCACCGCCTTGAGATTGCGGATCAAGGGTGCCGCCGTACCAGATATCGGCACGCGGGTTATTTTTCTCGGCATCAATCTTGGCCAGAGTACTGCCGGATCCGTTGCGCACAAAGGATGTTTTAACGTCATACTTCTCTGCAAAGGCTTGTGTTTCTGCTTCACACATCGCGTTAGTCGCACTGCAGTACACAACCAGTCGTCCTTCTGCCTGTGCGACAGGCGCTGCGATAACCGAACCAAGAATACTCAATGCGAGTAGCGTACGTTTTGCTTTAATCATAGCGTTTCCCTCTTTATTGATGCTCCCTCGGATCCCCTGCATTCAGAGAGGCTATTAAGCGGAGCACTGTCACGTTATTGGGTGGTTTTTACTTTGTTGCTTTGGTCTTACCGTATTACTCTGTTGTCAGCTCATCACCGTTGGTGGCTTGCTGAGCTTCTTTTATAAAGGGCAGTAGCTGTAAACTGATCACAGCTGCTGCCGCAGTAATCAGGCTGAAGAAACCTTCCCAGCCCCAGATTTCAATAACCAGCGACATCGGATAGCTGGCAAGTGCCGCGCCCAGATAACTGAATAAACCGATAAATCCTGTTGCTGTTCCGGCTAAGTCTTTTCTGGCACACTCTGCGGCTGCCATTCCGATCATCATCTGCGGGCCAAACACGAAAAAACCGACACAGAAAAAACAGCCCGCCAGAAACCAGATGTGATCAATCGGGGTTAACCATAATGCCGCGACTGAGATAAAAATCCCGAGGGCAAATATCAGGTTCATCGGCGCCCGGTTGCCACGAAAATAGTAATCCGACCCCCATCCGGCACACAGTGACCCTAAAAAACCACCAACTTCAAACAGGGATACCGCTGTATTGGCACTGAGTATGTTGTAAGCGTGCCGTTCAACCAGATATAGCGCTCCCCAGTCGTTGATGCCGGTTCTGACGATATACACCAGCAAGTAAGATCCGCATAACAGCCAGATATAACGGTTGCTGAGTACATAGCGATAAACCGCTTTATTAAATGCCAGCTCTTGGCCTTCTTTTTCGTGCTTCAGTTCCAGCTCATCATGACGCCACTGTCCGACGGAAGGTAACCCTATCTGTGTGGGCTTTTCCTGAATGCGAAAGCAGAGCCAGCCCCCGGTTACGATGGCAATACAGCCGGGCAGGATAAAGCCATAGCGCCAGCCGAAGGTCAGGCTGACAAAGCCGATAACGACCGGAATGAGTGCTCCGCTCAGGTTGTGGCTGGTGTTCCATACTGACCACCAGAATCCGCGTTCACTGCGTGAATACCAATGGGTTAATATCTTGGCACAAGCCGGCCATCCCCAACCCTGAAAAAAAGCATTCGCCAACCAGAGCAGGGTAAACGCGAACAGCGACGAACTTAAGCCAAAGGCGATATTGATAAGACCGGTAGCGATGAGTCCCAGCCCCATAAAATAACGGGAAGGAGAGCGGTCAATCATGATGCCTGAAATAAATTTGGAGGCACCGTAGGTTAAATAAAACAGTGTCCCCAAAAGGCCGAAGTCGGAATAACTCATGCCTAAATCTGCCAGCATCTCCGGCAGTGCGAAATTTAAACTCTTACGGGTGAGATAGAAAACGCCGTAACCCACATACATAGAGATCATCAGATGAATGCGCCAGTAACGATAGGCCTGATGGGTATCGCTCTCTTGTGCCGGTGTCTGCGTCATACTTATCTGTCCTTATTTGCACTGAGTCTAGAGAAAGGTCGGCGTAAAAACATGAGAAGGTGTTTTATTCATCTAGGAATTTTTCCTAATTTGGGACGGGGTTTTACGCTTTTGTGGCTGAGTTAACACTTGCAGCATGGGCAACGGTTGTGATGAGGCTAACGATTGTGATGCGATCAACGATAGCCGATGGGGAACCGGTGCCGGTCAGGTCTGGGTGGTCGGTAAATGCACAATAACCCGGGTGCCCGTATCCGGAAGATGGGGAGCCGAAACGAGTAAATTGCCGCCCAATGCCGATACCCGCTCTGTTAGCCCTTTTAATCCCTGACCGCGAATTCGCCAATCTTCGGGTAAACCTATGCCGTTGTCTTTCACTTCGAGTACCATGTCCCGGCCAGGTAAGAGACTGATATGGATCTCTGTGGCGGCGGCATGTTTGGCGATATTATTGAGCAGTTCTTGCAGGATACGAAACAGTGTGACGCTGGTGGTATCGTCTAATTTCTGCTGTTTTATCCCCATATTCAGCCGCACTTCGACGCCTTGTTCGACAAAGCGCATCTCCTGAACTAACTGGCGAATCGCATGCTCAAGCCCCAGTTCATCCAGAATATGCGGCCGCAACTGTTTTAACAATTGACGGGTAGAGGTATGAATACGGCTGGCCAGAGACTGGATCGTGGTCGCTGTTTGTCTGATCTGTTCGTTATCGGTTAAGCGTTCTGCCAGCGTAGACTGTATCTGGATTGCGGTGATGTTCTGGCCGATTTCATCATGCAGTTCGCGGGCGATGGATTTGCGGATCTGCTCTTCAAGTGACACCAGTTGCCGGGCGAGCTGCTGTTTTTCACTCAGTTCGGTGGCTAAACGAGAGTTAACCTCCTGCACCAGTTGCGACAACCGGTGCTGGCGGCTGATGGCGATGCCTAACCCTAATCCGACTAAGCCAATACTGGACATAAAGATCATCAGTTCCTGATTGGAACCGAAGGCACCGCTGACCTGCTTGGCGGTGGTCAGTAAAATGCAATTGATGCTGGTGGCCAGCACACCTCCCTGCCAGCCGTAGCGGTAAGCAAGGAAAAGCGTCGGAAACATGATAAGCAGCAGTGCAAAGGGCTTCATCTGCTCCAGCAGGGTGAGTTCGGCCAGTAAGCCCAGCCCGAAAAAGAACAGGCACCAGATCAGCATCTTTGGCCGCAGCCTGACGTCATGATGGATAAGCTGAGGCGTCAGCGGAGCCCAGATTTGCTGTCGCAGGTAGTCAGTGACCAGATAGAGAAGCGGCGCTAATACGATCCCTCCGGTAAGAGAAGCTATCAGCAACGAAATAATGGCGTGGTTGTCGATGTTCAAAGGCTTGCCCAGCAGAACAAATGTGACCCCGATAAGGACACTGTGCAGCATAATCAGGGCAACGATCAGGAGCAGCCGTTGCCAGTAGAGTGTCAGATTCTGCCAGCGTTGACGGACAAATAATGTAGCAGACCAGCTTACAAAAGGCAGCAACAGCAACAGGGTATCTGACTGGGTGGGAATAAAATAAATAATGGCACCGGCCAGAAGCAGGTCACTGCTGATAAATACCGCAGCATAGCCGGGTCTGGTCAGCAGATAAGCGGCCAGACGCAGACCGGTCGGAAACAATAAATAGGCTTGTACCGGGGTTTGGCTTAAATACTGACTGATATTCCACAGGCTAAACTGGCTGATGCTGTAGAGAACAAAGCTGAACGTTAAGGGAAAAAGCCGTTTTGCCATTGTTTACTGGCCTTCTGCTATTATTTATTGGCCTTCTGCCAGCAGGTGGTGCTGCAAGGCAAAGCGGATTAAGTCTACGTTGTTGGCAAGGTTGAGTTTGCTGAGTATGTTTGCGCGGTGTACATGTACGGTTTTATGACTGAGGAACAGTGCTTGCGCGATATCCTTCACCTCTTTTCCCTGAATTAACAGATCGAAGATTTCTACTTCACGTTTGGTGAGTTCGCTCAGTGCATTCTGACTGTTGGGGTTGCTTAGGTTAATTAAGGCATCGGCGCATAAATAACGTTTACCGGCTGCTACGGTACGAATCGCGGTTGCCAGCTCACTGGGGCCGCAGCGCTTGGACAGGTAGCCTTGCGCCCCGGCATCTAAGGCTTTTTTTACAAAAGAAGCGGAATCGTAAATACTGAGTATGATCGCTTTAAATGCCGGATCATGCTGATGCAGTCGTTCCAGCAGGCTTAATCCGTTTTCATCCGGCATTGAGATATCAATAATTGCGACATCAACCGGTGTGTTGACTAAGCCGCGAAAGGCGTCTTTTGCCGTATCAAACTCGCCGCTTACCGTCATATCCTGTTCCAGATTGAGTAACTGAGCAAAACCTGAACGGACAATCGTATGGTCGTCGATTAAAGCAATCGTTATCATGGATACCTGCATAAGCCATTGTTGTCAGGCTATTAATTTAGCAGCTATTGAACCGGCTTATCGCGACTTACAGCACAAGCTGGTATTAACCGCAGCACCTGACTTAAATCGGTTAAGAAACTACCAGGGAAGCGAACTGATAAACCGATGTTGTACTACATTTTTAGTAAATACTCGGATGTAAGTGCAGTAACGGCTCCATATGCTGATGAAGAATACGAATGATGTAAATATCATGAGACTGTGCTCGATAATAAATAGCATGTTTATTATGATCGTGACGACGAAGTCCTTCAGCAATTTCCATACACTCAAAGCCCATCAACGGTTGCTCGGCAAGAGTTAGCAAAACGTTATGCATACTGTCTGTATAAACATCAGCTTGTTCTATGCCAAAGTTCAGTAGCGTGTATTCAAAAATCTGCTCAAAGTCCTTTGCGGCAAGGTTGGACAGTTTATACATTGTGTTTCTGCTTTACTTTAGCCGCGATGTCATAAAGTGATAATGAGCACTCGCCACTTTGTTCACCAGCTTCAATTGCCATTTTTAGAGCAGTAGTTTGTTTCTCCTGTCTTTCGAGTAACCGCAATGCAGAACGAACTACTTCACTTGTTGAGCCATAGCGACCACTTGCTATGAGTTGACTAACAAACTCATCTAACTGAGAGCCAATCGTAACACTCGTTGTGCGTGACATATTTTTACCTATGTGTGTTAATATTTAACACAACAAGAATAGATAAACTCAAAATCAAAATCAAATTACGAGTTGCCTATGACAATAAAGCATACTCTTGCTCACAGATTAAAAGTGGCAGTTTTTAAAGCAATTAAACGTATGCAATCTCACGCTTGTAAAAGCAAGTCATCATTGGCTAAAGCTTTAAAAGTAAAAGCTCCTGAAACAGCTTAGGTATCCTTCTCACTTAAATATTCCCCGGCAGCCTGAACCACTTTTGTCATCTCATCCTGCAGTTCGAACAGTTCCGGTTCTGTCTCTTCAATGCTCATGCCGGAACGCAGATTTTTTTCTATCGTTGCGCAGACTTTCTTCAGTCCCGGAACACCGCTGTATGAGCAGCTGCCGTGCAGTTTATGGATATGGTGCAGCAGGGTATTGATCGAATATTCCTTATCGGCAATCGCCAGATCGACCACCCGGCTTACTTCGCCGATATAGCTGACCAGCATATCCAGCATTTCTCTGGCCAGAGACTCCTTATTGGCGGCCTGTTTCAAGGCTTTCTGCCAGTCGATGATGTGTCCATTGTGTGCCGGAGTCTCGGACGGCTCTCCGGTCAGTACCAGCTTTTCGACCTGACGGGCATCGGTCGCCGGATTCCAGTGCACCAGTACCTGTTGCAGAATATGTTCCTCAATCGGCTTGGTCAGGTAATCATCCATCCCGGCGTTGAGCAACCGATCCCGCTCCCCTGACATCGCATGTGCTGTAACGGCAATCACCGGGGTATCCTGATTGAGCGGGATAGCTTTGATATGCTGACAGGCCTGCACGCCGTCCATATGTGGCATCTGGATGTCCATCAGCACAATATCGAACTTCTGTTTACCGGCTTCTTCCACGGCTTTTTCGCCGCTGCTGCAGGACACAACCTGTTCCACACGTTCTTTCAGCAGAGCCGAAATCAGTTTCAGGTTGGCCGGGTTATCATCCACTGCCATGACTTTCAGCGGCAGTTTCTCTTCATCACTGACGGGCTCTGCCAGTGGCAATAGCGCGCTGACCTGCTGGTGGCGGGTGAGGGTCATCAGCAGCTTACGGCGCGAAATCGGTTTGGTCAGACACTGTACCGGGAAGGCTTTCAGCAGTTGCTCCGACAGCGCCAGCTCGGTACTCGGCAGGCCGATGATGATCTGCCCGGTATACTGGCGGATGGTGCCGATCCAGCCGGCAATGGTGGCCGGATCGCACGCCTGTTTCGGTGACAGATTGAGCAGCACGCTGTCCTGTGGGCGGGACTGTTCCGGAACGCTGGTCTGGTAGGTTACCTGAACGCCTTCCTGTCCGAGCATCTGCTGGATCACAGAGGCGGCCTGCATATTCGGCTCAATCAGCAGCAGGCGCTTATCTTTAAGGTATTGTTTATCAATCGGCTGGCTGAGCGGCAGATCGGTGGTGGCAAGATGCAGGGTAAACCAGAAGGTGGAGCCCTGGTGCAGACGGCTGGTCAGGCTGATCTCCCCGCCCATCTGACCGACCAGTTTCCGGGCGATCACCAGCCCGAGCCCAGTGCCGCCATAGCGACGGGAAATACTGGCATCCGCCTGACGGAAGGCCTGAAACAGCTGTGTCTGCTGCCGTTCTGAAATACCGATTCCCGTATCCCGGATCATAAACTGCAGTTCGGCGGAGTCGTTATGCTGATCTTTCAGCTCTACCGTGATATCGATATTGCCCCGTTCGGTAAATTTGATCGAGTTACCGACCAGATTGGTCAGAATTTGCTGGATACGCAGAGGATCGCCGACCAGACCCGGAGGGATGCGTGAGTCTACTTTCAGGGTCAGTTCCAGCCCTTTTTCATGCGCCGACGGTGCCAGCAGGCTGACCACTTCTTCCAGATTTTCCTGAAACTCAAACGGGATATTTTCCAGCAGCAGCTTACCGGCTTCCAGTTTGGAGAAGTCCAGAATATCGTTAATGATATTCAGCAGGTTATTGGCCGAGCGCTCAATGGTCTGCAGATAATCCACCTGACTGCTGGTCAGTGTGGTTTTCAGCATCTGCCGGGCAAAGCCGATCACACCATTTAGTGGTGTTCTCAGCTCATGGGACATATTGGCCAGAAATTCAGATTTGATCCGCGCGGCCTCCTGAGCCCGTTTTTTCGCCAGATCCAGTTCTACGTTCTGGATCTCAAGCTGTTCTAGTGTTTCCCGCAGATCCGATGTTGCCTGATCGATGCTGTTCTGCATCTCCATATGGTATTCCGACAGCGACATGGCCATCGCATTGATACCGCTTTTCAGCGTATCCAGTTCCCCGTGCATTTTGCCTTCGATCCGCGAGTCCAGATGACCGCGGCGGATTTTATCCACAGTGCGTTTCATATTAGTGATCGGCTGTGTGACTTCCTGCATCAGGCGGTAGGAAAACAGCCCGGCCAGAGCCAGACCAAAGATCAGCACAATCAATGCGGCAAACATTTCCTGATATTGCTGCAGCCGCAGTGGTGAGGTGTCCAGTTCCATGGCGATATAGCCCAGCACTCGGGTCATATCGGTTCTGAGACCGTTTTCCATATCAAACTGCCCTTCGGCCAGGATCGGAGCATGCAGGATCAGACGGTTACCGAGCATTTCAACATGGCTCAGCAGGGGGATCGGTTTATCTTTCGGCAGGGTCAGGGATTCAAAATTGGGGTGAAAGTTGGAGGTCACAAACAGCTGATGTTTAGCATCAAAGACGGCGATACTGCGGATGATGTCGGAATTTTTCCGGTGCGCATAGCCGATAAGGCGTCTGACGGCGTCATGGCTCTGGCTCAGCATACCGTACTCACTGGCGATAGCCAGAGGTTCAAGGATACTGGTTCCTGAGTCAATAAGCTGATGCTCCAGATCGTGATAGCGATTGAAGGTAAAGAATGAACTTAACAGCAGCCCGATAATCAGTGTCGGAGCGAGTGTTAAAGTGATGACGCGGGCGCGTAAGCCGTATTTGGTCATGTTTGCCTGATTGCCGTGTTTACCCGATTACCGTGTTTATCTGATTACAAGGCGGTCCGGATATGGGAAAATATGCAGTAGCTTAAATCAAAGCTGACCATTTCGACAATTCCTCCCTGCTAAAATAGTGATATTCAGGGGGAACTCGTTTTACCGGACACAAATAAGGGCATCTGAGCAACAGGCATGGCACGTTTTTATCAACCGAAAAAGAAAGCCGCACCGGCAACCAAACATCAGGCAATCATGATCGAAAAACTGGACCATCAGGGAGCCGGTATCGGTTATCTGAACCGTAAACCGGTTTTTGTGGAAGGTGCTCTGCCCGGTGAAGAGGTGCTTATTCAGCTTACTGAAGACAAAAGTAAATACGCCCGGGGAACATTGATCCGACAGCTTTCTGTCAGCGAACATAGGGTCACGCCTTTCTGCCCGCATTACAGTGAATGCGGTGGTTGCAATATGCAGCATCTCTCTTATGTTGAGCAACTGAAACATAAGCAGGCTTCTCTGAGTCAGTTGATGAAAAAATTTGCCGGTGAGCAGACCGAACCGGAGGCGACGATTACCGGCCCGCAAACCGGATACCGTCGCCGGGCCAGATTCAGTCTGTTAAAAGATAAGAAAACCGCGGCGCTCCGATTCGGTTTCCGGAAAAAACAGAGTAAACAGATCGTCAATATTGATCAGTGCCCGGTACTGGCACCGGAGCTGAATGCCCTGCTGCCGGAGCTGAAACGTGTACTGAGCGGGTTTAAGCATCAGGAACAACTGGGACATGCGGAACTGGTGCTGGGAGACAATACCCCTGTGGTTCTGCTGCGGATCCTAAAACCGCTGGTGGCGGCCGATCAACAGGCGATAACCGATTTTGCCGGCCGGCATCATTTAGCTCTGTATCTGCAGGTGGCTGACAGCGCACCAGAGCGGATAACGGGTGAGACGGCCTGCTATACGGAAACCGGACTCCGTATCCCGTTTTTGCCGACCAACTTTATTCAGGTCAACCGCAGTGTCAACCAGCAGATGGTGGCTCAGGCACTGGAATGGCTGGATGTTCAGCCGGACGAGCAGGTACTGGATCTCTTCTGCGGGTTGGGTAATTTCAGCCTTCCGCTGGCGCAGCAGGCTGCACAGGTTGTCGGTGTGGAAGGCGTTCAGGAGATGGTGACTCAGGCGGCCGATAATGCCGCATCCAATGGCCTGCACAACACCGCTTTTTATCAGGCAGATCTGGAACAGGCATTGGCCGGACAGGCATGGGCAGAGACCCGGTTTGAAAAAGTGCTGCTGGATCCGGCACGGGCGGGAGCCGCCGGTGTCGTTGAACAGCTGGCCGGACTGGGGGCAAAAAGAGTGGTGTATGTTTCATGCAACCCTGCTACTCTTGCCAGAGATTCTCAATGTTTACTGCAACAGGGTTATAAGCTGCAGAAGATGGGCATGCTGGATATGTTTCCGCACACCAGTCATCTGGAGTCTATGGCGCTGTTTGTGAAATAACGGCGAACTTATTCAGATAACGGATCACAGATATCCGCAAGCACAATAAATAGTACCGGTATCCGCTGGCTTATTCAGGGCGATACCGGTCAGCAGCTAGGGAAAGATCGATGGTCGCAGTACGTGGCGCACACTTAAATAAAGACGAACAGTTTGAACTGGAAAGCTGGATTGCCAGCTTAAAGCAGGATAAGGCGACCTCAGCGAGGCTGCTGGAGGTATACCGGCAGTGTGAAAAACAGGTCGAAGGTAAAGACAACGGAGCCCTGTTGCTGTGGCGCGGACGGGAGATGATCGAAATACTGATCACCCTGTCTATGGACAGAGCCACACTGGTGGCCGCACAGCTTTTCCCTGTGGTTTCTTCCGGCTGTTTTGAACGGGAAGCCTTTGAAGAAACTTACGGTAAAGAGATCATCAAGCTGATTGACGGTGTGGAAGAGATGGCGGCTATCGGTCAGCTGAATGTCACGCTGGAAGGCTCCGAAGCCTCTGGGCAGGTGGATAATGTTCGCCGCATGTTGCTGGCGATGGTGGATGATTTCCGCTGCGTGATCATCAAACTGGCAGAGCGGATCTGCAACCTGCGCGAAGTCACTCAGGAGCCGGATGAGGTTCGGCAGGCAGCCGCCAGAGAGTGTGCCAATATCTATGCGCCGCTGGCGAACCGGCTTGGTATCGGTCAGCTGAAATGGGAAATCGAAGATTATGCGTTCCGTTATCAGCATGCTGACACTTACAAGCAGATAGCGAAGCAACTGGCTGAGCGGCGGATCGACCGGGAACATTACATTGCTGATTTTGTGACGGATCTGGCTGATGAAATGCGTGCATCCGGTATCAATGCGGAAGTCAGTGGCCGTCCGAAGCATATCTACAGCATCTGGCGTAAGATGCAGAAAAAAAGCCTCGCCTTTGACGAACTGTTCGATGTGCGAGCTGTTCGTATCATTGCTGATCAGTTGCAGGACTGTTATGCCGCGCTGGGTGTGGTGCATACCAAATATAAGCATCTGCCGAGCGAATTCGACGATTACGTCGCCAACCCCAAACCCAACGGCTACCAGTCTATCCATACGGTGATCTTAGGTCCGGAAGGCAAGACGATCGAAATCCAGATCCGCACCAAGCAGATGCATGAAGATTCGGAGCTGGGGGTGGCGGCTCACTGGAAATATAAAGAAGGCGGCAGCGGTGGCCGCAGCGGTTACGATGAAAAAATTACCTGGCTGCGAAAACTGCTCGACTGGCAGGAAGAAATGTCGGATTCCGGCGAAATGCTGGATGAGCTGCGTTCTCAGGTGTTTGATGATCGTGTCTATGCCTTTACCCCGCGTGGGGATGTGGTTGACCTGCCGATGGGGGCTACGCCGCTCGATTTTGCTTACCATATTCACTCTGAGGTCGGCCATCGCTGTATCGGTGCCAAAGTGGGCGGACGTATTGTGCCTTTCACCCATAAACTGACGATGGGTGATCAGGTTGAGATCATTACCGCGAAAGAACCGAATCCTTCTCGTGACTGGCTGAACCCGTCACTGGGCTTTGTGCATTCCGGACGTGCCCGCGCCAAAATTAACGCCTGGTTCCGTAAGCAGAGCCGGGAGAAGAATCTGGAAGCCGGTCGGGAAATACTGGAGCACGAACTGCATAAGATCGGCGCGACCCTGAAAGATGCCAGCGAATATGCGCTGAAACGCTTTAACGTAAATACTCCGGATGAACTGTATGTCGGTGTCGGCAGCGGTGACCTGCGTATCAATCAGATCATCAACCATATTAATGCTCTGGTGAATAAGCCGACCGCTGAAGAAGAAGATCAGCAGGTGCTGGAAAAGCTGCAGGGAGCCGAGGCCAAAGTGCAGCAGCAGAGCCGTCCGCATAAAGATGCGGTGGTGGTGGAAGGGGTGGATAACCTGATGACGCACCTTGCCCGTTGTTGCCAGCCTATCCCCGGTGATGCGATTTGCGGCTATATCACGCAGGGACGGGGGATTTCGGTGCATCGCGCCGACTGTGAACAGTTAGCCGAACTGCGGATCCACGCACCGGAGCGGATCATCGAGACAGTCTGGGGCGGCGGCTTTGTCGGCTCTTACATCCTGACGCTCAGGGTAGAAGCGCTGGAGCGCGGTGGTCTGCTGAAAGACATTACCACTCTGCTGGCGAACGAAAAGATGAAGGTAACCGGGATGAAAAGCCGCACGGACTATAAACGTCAGATGTCGGTGATGGATTTTGATATTGAGGTGGAAAGCGTTGAAGTGCTGGGGCGCATCTCTGCCCGTATTGAACAGATAAAAGATGTAATAAAAGTGAAGCGGTTAGGATAAAAGTGATGACACAGGAAACGGAGAAGCTGCTGGCGCTGATGGCAACACTCAGGGATCCGCAGCAGGGGTGCCCGTGGGATCGGAAACAAGATATCGACAGCCTGATCCCGCATTCCATTGAAGAGATGTTCGAAGTGGTGGATGCCATCCATAACCGTGACTGGGAAAACCTGCAGGAAGAGCTGGGTGATCTGCTGTTTCAGGTGGTGTTTTACAGCCAGATTGCACAGGAATCCGGTCACTTCAATTTTGAGCAGGTGGTTCGCGGGCTGAATCAGAAGCTGATCCGCCGTCATCCGCATGTTTTTTCCGATGCTGAGTTTGCTTCTGAGACTGAGATCAATGCCAACTGGGAACTGGAAAAAGCCAAAGAAAAGGCGGAAAAAGCCAGACGGGCAGGAAATCCGGAGAAAACAGGCGAAGCGGCAGAAAGTATTCTAGACTCAATACCAGCTTCTTTACCTGCACTGTCCAAAGCGAAGAAGATCCAGAAGCAGTGTGCCAAACACGGTTTTGACTGGGATACGCTGGGGCCGGTGGCGGATAAGGTTCGGGAAGAAATTGACGAGGTAATGGAAGAAGCCCTTCAGGTAACGCCGGATGAAGAACATCTGGAAGAAGAACTGGGCGATCTGCTGTTTTCTGTGGTGAATCTGGTGCGTTTTCTGGGCAAAGACCCGGAAGTGGCGCTGCGCAAGGCGAACAATAAATTTGACCGCCGTATTCGTCAGGTCGAGCAGGGGGTTCGGGCGCAGGGCAAACAGATGAAAGAGTGTTCGCTGGAAGAGCTGGAAGAACACTGGGTTCAGGTTAAACGTGCTGAATAAACCGTATAATAGGACGATCGGGAATATAAGAAGATAACCGGAAATATAAAAAGACAATCGGGTCGCTATAAACAGAGATAGCAGAATTGATTTGAAGCAAAAAAGAAAAAATCAGGCTGTGATAAGTTTCACGTTGTGACAGAAAGGGCGTTCTGGTATATTTGCATCCCGTCCAGAACATACCCATTCCCACATTCAACCAATTTCAGGTTAAACATGACGACAAATTATATTTTTGTTACTGGCGGGGTTGTATCCTCACTAGGTAAAGGTATTGCAGCTGCTTCACTGGCAGCAATTTTAGAAGCTCGCGGTCTTAAAGTGACCATGATGAAGCTTGACCCTTACATCAACGTTGACCCGGGTACAATGAGCCCGACGCAACATGGTGAAGTGTTTGTCACGGAAGATGGCGCTGAAACCGATCTTGACCTTGGCCACTACGAACGTTTTATTCGTACCAAAATGACCAAGCGCAATAACTTTACGGCAGGTCGTGTTTACGCTGACGTACTGCGTAAAGAGCGTCGTGGTGATTACCTTGGTGCAACCATTCAGGTTATCCCGCACATCACCAACTCGATTAAAGACCGTATTGTTGACGGTGCTCAGGGTCAGGACGTGACCATTGTAGAGATTGGCGGTACTGTCGGTGATATCGAATCACTGCCGTTTATGGAAGCGATTCGCCAGTTGGCGGTTGAGCTGGGCCGTGAACGTGCCATGTTCATGCACCTGACACTGGTCCCTTATCTGGCGGCTGCGGGTGAAGTAAAAACCAAACCGACTCAGCACTCAGTGAAAGAACTCTTGTCTATCGGTATTCAGCCGGATATTCTGGTATGCCGTAGTGACCGTATGATCCCTGCACCGGAACGCAAGAAAATTGCGCTGTTCTGTAACGTGCCGGAAAAAGCGGTTATCAGTATGAAAGACGTGGATTCCATCTATAAGATCCCTCAGTTAATCAAATCTCAGGGACTGGATGATCTGGTGTGTGCCCGTTTTGGTATTGATGCACCGGAAGCGGATCTGTCTGAATGGGAACAGGTTATCTACCAGGAAGCGAATCCGCTTGGTGAAGTGACAATCGGTATGGTCGGCAAATATATACAATTGCCGGATGCCTATAAGTCGGTGAACGAAGCCCTGAAACATGCGGGCCTGAAGAACCGTCTCAGCGTGCATATCCAGTATGTGGATTCCGAAGATGTAGAGACTAAAGGCGAAGAAGCTCTGCAGGGACTGGATGCGATTCTGGTTCCGGGTGGTTTCGGTGACCGTGGTGTTGAAGGTAAGATCCGCGCAGCTCAGTATGCCCGTGAGAATAACATCCCGTATCTGGGCATTTGTCTGGGTATGCAGGTCGCACTGATCGAATACGCGCGTAACGTCGCGGGTATGGAAGGTGCACATTCAACAGAATTTAATAAAGAAACCAAGTACCCTGTGGTAGGCTTGATCACCGAATGGGTTGATCAGGAAGGCAACGTCGAAGAACGTACCGAAAAATCCGATCTTGGTGGTACTATGCGTTTAGGTTCACAGCTTTGTCATCTGGAAAAAGGGACGAAAGCGCGTGAACTGTACGGTAACGCGACGATCTACGAACGTCACCGTCACCGTTATGAAGTGAATAACAACCTGCGTCCGCAGCTTGAAAAAGCGGGTCTGAAAGTGTCTGGCCTGTCTGCGGATAAAAAATTGGTTGAGGTAATTGAGAACCCGGCTCACCCATGGTTTGTCGCGGCTCAGTTCCACCCTGAATTTACCTCGACGCCTCGCGACGGTCATCCGTTGTTTGAAGGATTCGTAAAAGCAGCTGGCGAATATCAGCGCGGTGAATTAGTTAAGTAAGTTTGTAAGTTTAAGTTAAGTAAGGATACGGACAGCAGCGTTAGTGGTGCTGCTGTCTTTAATTTTGACATTTATATTGAACGAGAGGAAACATAATGTCTAAGATCGTTAAAGTTCTAGGTCGTGAAATCATCGACTCACGTGGTAACCCAACTGTAGAAGCTGAAGTACACCTAGAAGGCGGTTTCGTTGGTATGGCGGCAGCTCCATCAGGCGCATCTACTGGTTCTCGTGAAGCTCTTGAGCTGCGTGACGGTGACAAATCACGTTTCCTGGGTAAAGGTGTTCTTAAAGCTGTTGCTGCTGTGAACGGCCCAATCGCTGAAGCTCTGCTTGGTAAAGACGCAAAAGATCAGGCTACTGTTGACCAAATCATGATCGACCTTGACGGTACTGATAACAAAAACAACTTTGGTGCAAACGCAATCCTGGCTGTTTCTCTGGCAAACGCAAAAGCAGCAGCTGCTGCTAAAGGCATGCCTCTGTACGCTCACATTGCAGAACTGAACGGCACTCCTGGCGTTTACTCTATGCCTCTTCCAATGATGAACATCATCAACGGTGGTGAGCACGCAGACAACAACGTTGATATCCAGGAATTCATGATCCAGCCAGTGGGCGCTTCTACTCTGAAAGAAGCTCTGCGTATCGGTGCTGAAGTATTCCACAACCTGGCTAAAGTACTTAAGGCGAAAGGTCTTAACACAGCGGTTGGTGACGAAGGTGGTTTCGCTCCTAACCTGGAATCTAACGCTGCTGCTCTTGCTGCAATCAAAGAAGCTGTTGAAGCGGCTGGTTACGAGCTGGGTAAAGACGTTACTCTGGCTATGGACTGTGCTGCATCTGAGTTCTACGACAAAGAAGCTGGCAACTACAACATGAAAGGTGAAGGTAAAATCTTCACTTCTGAAGAGTTCAACCACTACCTGGAAGGTCTGGTTGCTCAATACCCAATCGTTTCTATTGAAGACGGTCTGGACGAGTCTGACTGGGATGGTTTCGCACACCAAACTAAACTGCTAGGCGACAAGATCCAACTTGTTGGTGACGACCTGTTCGTAACGAACACTAAGATCCTTGCTCAAGGTATCGAAAAAGGCATCGCTAACTCTATCCTGATCAAGTTCAACCAAATCGGTTCTCTGACTGAAACTCTGGCTGCTATCAAGATGGCTAAAGATGCAGGCTACACAGCTGTTATCTCTCACCGTTCTGGTGAAACTGAAGATGCAACTATCGCAGACCTTGCTGTTGGTACTGCGGCTGGCCAAATCAAGACTGGTTCTATGAGCCGTTCTGACCGTGTTGCTAAGTACAACCAGCTGATCCGTATCGAAGAAGCTCTGGGCGCAAAAGCACCATTCAATGGTCTGAAAGAAGTTAAAGGCCAGGCTTAATTCTTTATTGGGTTAACCGACGATTGTATTAATCGACGATTGTATTAAAGAACGATGACGTTCTGATAAGCGCCTCCTTTGGGAGGCGCTTTTATTTTCTGGGAAGTCCTTTTTATTTTCTGAGAAGTACTGTTTATCTTCTGAGAAGTACATAGCGATCGCCGGTATCTGCTGAAACCTTGCATCTCTGTTTCGGCTGGGGGACTGTCGGGTCTCTGGTCCTATATTCTTCTTCTCTTCCAGATATGTTATAACTAGTCTTTATTTTCCATTTCCAACAACGGGAAACACGGCGTGCGTTTATTTACTCTGGGGCTGTTTATATTACTGGCTCTGCTGCTTTATACCTTTTTCTGGGGGAAAAACGGCTGGTTTGACTACACCGGGGTACAGAACGAGATCGACGTGCAACGGTCGGTTAATCAGAACCTGCAGAAACGTAACAGCGAAATGTTTTCTGAAATCGATGACCTTCGGCAGGGGCTGGATGCGGTAGAAGAACGCGCCCGGCATGAACTGGGAATGGTAAAAGAAGGGGAAACCTTCTACCGCATTGTCGGTGAAGGGGCACACTGATACAGAAAAGACAATGACACAACCCCAAAACGACACTATGTATGCCATTATTCCTGCCGCCGGTGTCGGCAGCCGGATGATGGCGGATAAGCCCAAACAGTATCTGCGGCTGCACGGTAAAACCATACTGGAACATACCGCAGACAAGCTGCTGAGTCATCCGGCCATCGGTAAGGTTATCATTGCCGTCAGCGCGGATGATCCGTTTTATGCGCAACTGCCGCTGGCTTCGCATCCTGATGTGATCCGAGTGGATGGCGGTCGGGAACGCGCAGACAGCGTATTGTCGGCGCTGAACTTTTTACTTTCAGCGTTTGAGTCACTCACTGATAACTGGGTGCTGGTGCATGATGCCGCCCGCCCCTGCGTTGCCGTCAGTGATATTGATACACTGATCCGTGAACTGTCTGACGATGCCGTCGGTGGTATTCTGGCGGCTCCGGTACGGGATACGATGAAACGCAGCCGTGCCGACGGGCATATTACCCAAACGGTAGACAGAACCTATCTCTGGCACGCTCTGACTCCGCAGATGTTCCGTATCGGGCAACTGCATGCTGCACTTTCACAGGCACTGGCTGCCGGTGTCAGTATTACCGATGAAGCGTCGGCGATGGAATGGGCCGGCCTTGCTCCCCGTCTGATTGCAGGCCGCGCCGATAACCTGAAGATCACTCAGCCGGAAGATCTGGTGCTGGCCGGTTTTTACCTCGAAAGAGAATGTAACACGAAGGAATAATGATGATTCGTATTGGTCATGGTTTTGATGTACACAAATTCGGCGGAGAAGGGCCGGTCATTATCGGTGGGGTTGCTGTGCCTTATGAGCAGGGGCTGCTGGCGCATTCTGATGGTGATGTCGCTCTGCATGCCCTGACCGATGCCCTGCTCGGTGCGATTGCCGAAGGCGATATCGGCCGTCATTTTCCGGATACGGATGCAGAGTGGAAAGGAGCCGACAGCCGGGAATTGATGAAAGCCGTGTATGCTATGGTGCAGGACAAAGGCTACCGGATCGGTAATCTGGATGTCACCATTATTGCTCAGGCACCGAAAATGTTGCCCTATATTCAGCCGATGCGTGAAGCCATTGCGGCAGATCTACTTACCGATATCGGTAATATTAATGTTAAAGCAACCACAACGGAAAAATTGGGTTTTACCGGCAGAAAAGAAGGTATTGCCTGTGAAGCCGTTGTGTTGCTGATGAAGAAGTGAACCCTATGACAGATATTCTTGCTGATCTGGCTTACCTGTATGGCAAACCACAGTCCAAAGCAAAACTGAAAGCCGTACCTGAGCACTTTATTGTGCGTGAAGTCCTTGGCTATGATTTTACCGGTACGGGAGAACACCTGATGGTGAAGATCCGTAAAAGCGGTGAAAACACCACCTTTGTTGCCAATGAGTTAGCCAGATACTGTGGCGTAAAATCCAGAGATGTCAGTTGGGCCGGTCTGAAAGACCGTCATGCTGTGACTGAACAGTGGCTGAGTATCCACTTGCCGAAAGGGGATGATCCGGATTTTTCTGCTTTTGAGCAGCAATATCCGCATATTCAGATCCTGGCTGTGACCCGGCACCATAAAAAACTGCGTCCGGGCGAGCTGGCCGGTAATGAGTTTGATATTATCCTCTCAGAAGTCACCGATGTTGCTGCCGTTGAAACACGTCTGCAGCAGATAGTTCTGCACGGCGTACCTAATTACTTTGGTGCTCAGCGGTTTGGCCGCGAAGGGAACAACCTGACGGAAGCCCGGCGCTGGGGGCGGGACAATGTCCGCACCCGTAATCAGAATCAGCGCAGTATGTATCTGTCGGCGGCTCGTTCCTGGATGTTTAATCAGATTGTCTCGGCACGTATTCAGCAAGGCAGTTTTGCTACCCTGCTCAGTGGTGATCTGGTCAGAAGCGGTGATGAAACCATAGTGGTCAGTGCCGATAACCGGGCTGGGCTGGAAGCCGGATCCGCTGAACAGACTCTGTTTATCACTGCGGCTCTGGCTGGGGATAATGCCTTGCCGACACAGGATGCGGCGCTGGAGCTGGAGCAGCCGGTTCTGGATGCAGAGCCGGATCTGATGGCTTTGATCCGTGGGAACCGGATGCGGCATGAACGGCGGGACATCCTGCTGCTGCCGGAATCTTTGCAGTATGAATGTATGGATAATGAGATAAAAATTTCCTTCTCGTTATCTTCCGGCTGTTTTGCTACCTCGGTTATCCGGGAACTGGCAGAAGAGATCCCGGTTGAGCGTCATTACTCTCAGGCCTGAACCCGTGTAGGGAACAGAAGGAAACAAGCATGAAAATTCTACTTAGTAACGATGATGGCGTGTATGCCGATGGCCTGAATGTTCTGGCTGAAGCACTGTCCGATTTGGCAGAAATTGTTATTGTTGCTCCGGACAGAAACCGGTCCGGAGCCTCAAACTCGTTGACGCTGGAAAATCCTCTGCGTGTCAGCCGGATCAGCGATAATCGATACTCTGTTCAGGGCACGCCAACGGATTGTGTTCATTTTGCCCTGAATGAACTGATGAAAGATGACATGCCAGATCTGGTCTTGTCCGGCATCAATCATGGTGCCAACCTGGGTGACGATGTACTCTATTCCGGTACGGTTGCAGCGGCAATGGAAGGACATTTTCTCGGTGTTCAGTCAGTGGCGTTTTCTCTGGTCGGCGATCAGCATTTCGACACGGCGGCAAAAGTGGTGCGCAAAGTGGTGGAACAACACCTGAAAACCCCGATTCCGACGAATCGGCTGCTGAATGTGAACATTCCTGATGTGCCTTTTGATGCTTTGAAAGGGGAGCAGATCACCCGGCTGGGTGCCCGTCACCATGCAGAAAGTATGCTGAAACAGAAAGATCCGCGTGGGCACGATATCTACTGGTTGGGGCCTCCGGGTAGAGAGCAGGATGCTGGTGAGGGTACCGACTTTTATGCCATTGAGCATAAAATGGTATCGATAACGCCGATGCAGGTTGACCTGACGGCGCATGAATCCCTACAGAGTTTAAATGCGTGGCTTAAAGAGAAGTAACCATGAGTAGTCCTCAGGCCAGAAAACTGGTTGAATATTTATCGGTTAACGGCATACAGAGCCATGATGTTCTGGATGCCATCAGACGGGTACCGCGTGAGTATTTTGTTTCTGAAGCTATGATGCATCAGGCTTATGACAACAATGCGCTGCCGATAGCGCACGGACAGACTATCTCGCAGCCGTACATGGTGGCAAAAATGACCGAGCTGCTGGAACTGAACAGTGACAGCCGGGTTCTGGAAATCGGTACCGGCTCGGGCTATCAGACGGCAATACTGGCTCAACTGGTGGATAAGGTTTACTCCATTGAGCGGATTAAATCTCTGCAGTGGGAAGCGAAACGGCGTTTGAAGCAACTGGATATCTACAATGTTGCGACCAAACACGGTGACGGCTGGGAAGGCTGGCCGGCAAGAGCCCCGTTCGATGCTATCATCGTTACGGCGGCGGCCAGCGAGATCCCGCATGCGTTACTGGATCAACTGGCGGATAAAGGGCGTCTGGTTATTCCTGTCGGCGAAGCCCATCAGGAACTGATGAAAGTCGTTCGTTGCGGCGACAATTTCACTTCCAGCAGCATCGAAGCAGTGCGGTTTGTGCCACTGGTTGCCGGAGAGCTGGCCTGACGAATCATGATGGATAAGAGCAAGCAGTAACGACATGAAGATGCAGATTAAAACAGCCTTGGTTTGTGCCGGTCTGAGTGCCTTGTTACTGGGTTGTTCAGCACATTTTCCTGCTCCTGTTTCCAGTCTGAATAAAGATTACAGCCAGATAGAAAGGGGGAGTTACCGGGGGAGTTACTACGACGTTCGTCAGGGTGATACCCTGTATTATATCGCCTACATCACAGATAAAGATGTAAATGAACTGATTCGTTACAATCATCTGTCCGCTCCCTATACCATCCAGCCGGGACAGAAATTGCGTCTCTGGAGGCCAGCCTACAAGGCTCCGGCTTATGGCGGCAGCGGTGGCAGTACCGCCGGTCGTGGGACATCCTCTTCCTCTGCTGCGACAGCTTCCCCGGCAGTTTCAGCAGCAAAATCAACAACTAAAACGGCAAGCCGTTCTACCTCTCAAAATTCAACTTCGAATAAGAAACCTGTTGTTAATAAGGTTGATCAAACTAAGTCAAAAGAGTATCTTGCAAGTAAACAAAATGTTAAAAAGAATGTAAAACAGACGAAACCTGACACTGCCAGAGTCTCTTCTGCAGGCACCAAAGTCGATAACTGGCTCTGGCCGGCGAAAGGAAGAGTGATCAGAAAGTTCTCTTCCGGTGATCAGGGAAACAAAGGGATTGATATTGCCGGACGGCGAGGTCAATCCGTTGTTTCAACCGCCGGAGGCACGGTTGTTTACTCAGGCAGTGCTCTGCGCGGATACGGTAATCTGATTATCGTTAAACACAATGATAATTACTTAAGTGCATACGCACACAATGACAGTTTGCTAGTAAAAGAAGGACAAAGTGTTAAGGCCGGCCAGAAAATAGCCACCATGGGCAGCTCTGGCGCAAACCGGGTCAAACTGCACTTTGAAATTCGTTATCAGGGGAAGTCGGTTAACCCGCAACGTTATCTGCCCTGATGTCACTTTAACTGATGGTAATTTAACTATAGCAGGTTATACCAATATCAATAGTTAGTTTATTAGATAATTATTGAGAACTGGTATCAGGACATATGTGCAGTAATGTCTTGCTAACTCGCCACGGGGAGGCGCTATGAGTATCAGCAATGCAGCAACAAAAACGGACCGTTTTGATATTGAAGCAGAAGATATTGATGCACTGGATGTGGAACTTGAAGAGGAAGAGTCGTTTTCCAAACAGGTGCAGGAAGACTTTGATGTCAGCAGTAAAAGTCTTGATGCCACACAACTTTATCTGGGCGAAATCGGTTTCTCACCGCTACTGACCGCAGAAGAAGAAGTCCTGTATGCCCGTCGAGCATTAAGAGGCGATGAAGCAGCACGTAAACGGATGATCGAAAGTAACTTGCGTCTGGTGGTTAAAATTTCCCGCCGTTACAGCAACCGGGGACTGGCTCTGCTGGATCTGATTGAAGAGGGGAATCTGGGGCTGATCCGCGCGGTAGAAAAGTTTGATCCGGAAAGAGGCTTTCGTTTCTCTACCTATGCGACCTGGTGGATCCGTCAGACTATCGAACGAGCGCTGATGAACCAGACCCGTACTATTCGTCTGCCTATTCATGTAGTCAAAGAGCTGAATATCTATCTGCGTACTGCCCGTGAACTGTCACAAAAACTGGATCATGAACCAACAGCGGAAGAGATCGCCCTGCAACTGGATAAGCCGGTCAGTGATGTCAGCAAGATGCTGCGCCTGAATGAACGTATCGGTTCTGTGGATACGCCTATCGGTGGCGAAGGAGAGAAAGCTCTTCTGGATATTATCCCGGACATCAAAAACTCAGATCCGCAAGTATCGACTCAGGATGATGATATTAAACTCTCCCTGATCGACTGGCTGGAAGAGCTGAATCCGAAGCAAAAAGAGGTACTGGCAAGGCGTTTCGGTCTGCTGGGTTATGAGCCGTCCACGCTGGAAGAAGTGGGACGTGAGATTAACCTGACCCGGGAACGGGTACGCCAGATTCAGGTTGAAGGGTTGCGCCGCCTGCGTGAGATCCTGCTGAAACAGGGACTGAATATGGAATCCCTGTTTGATGTAGAGGATATGTAATTCTATCTACTTCAATCCCATTCCCGCGATCCCGTGGGAATGCGACAACTGTGAGCGGAATTTTCGCCAGTCAAAAGCCAGCCCCGGGTCGGTTTTTCTCAGCGGGGCGATATACTGGTGTCCGGTGATACGGTGTGATGTTATTGCCGGGTATTCGGTTTGCAGCGCTCCGGTTACGGCAGCCAGTGCCTGATACTGCGCCTCGGTATATGCCGTATAGTCGGTTCCTTCCAGCTCAATACCAATCGAATAGTCATTGCATTTTTCCACCCCGGCGAAGCTGGATTTCCCGGCGTGCCATGCCCGGTCGGCAAAAGAGACAAACTGGATCACCTCGCCGTCCCGGCGGATCAGACAGTGTGCCGACACCTGCATATGCTGAATGACGGTAAAGAACGGGTGTTTATCCGCCTGCAGGTTTCCGGTGAAAAACTGCTCGATATCATTACTGCCGAACTGTCCCGGCGGCAGGCTGATATTGTGGATCACCAGTAGGGAGATGGTCTCTGATGCCGGACGCTGGTCAAAAAAGGGGGACGGTGTGTGTCTGGCGTTGTTCAGCCAGCCGTTATTGATCGTGTATGGATGCATTTTTCCCCCAAATTTCACCTTTGTTTTTAGCAGAATAACGAAATCTGGGATTGATAGCTGCAATATTTTATCATCGGAGGTATCATCCGTGATTATTGTAAATATTTAATACTAATTCGACATGAAATACAGACACGACAGCCTGGCTCGTCTTACCTACCTGAAAACCCAGCTTCCTTTGGAAATTACCCGCTCTGTTGCCGATACGCTCAGAGAAGATCTCGGTGGCACAATTGATCCTGCTCTGGATATCTCTGCCAGCCTTATTCCTGCTGATACCCAAAGTGTTGCCAACCTGATCACCCGTGATCATGGCATATTCTGTGGTAAAGAGTGGGCTGAAGAAGTCTTCAGGCAACTGGGCGGTGAAGTGGCTATCGAATGGTTTGTGGAAGACGGCGATACGGTAGAGCCGAACCAGATTTTATGTACCTTGCGTGGTCCGGCACGTATTATGCTGACGGGTGAACGTAATGCAATGAACTTTATTCAGACCCTGTCCGGTTGTGCAACGACAGTGGCTCGTTATGTCAAAGCACTGGAAGGCACTGAATGTAAACTGCTGGATACCCGAAAAACGATTCCGGGTCTGCGCAGTGCGCTGAAATACGCCGTTGCTTGTGGCGGTGGTCATAATCATCGTATCGGTGTGTTTGATGCCTATCTGATTAAGGAAAATCACATTATTGCCTGCGGCGGTATTACAAAAACCGTGGAAACGGCGAAAAAGCTGAACCCGGGCAAGCCTGTTGAAGTGGAAACGGAAACGCTGGATGAACTGAAAGAAGCGATTGAAGCCGGAGCGGATATCGTGATGCTGGATAATTTCAGCACTGATATGATGCGTGAGGCAGTTATCATTAATGCCGGCCGTGCTGCACTGGAGAATTCGGGTAATGTGACGTTGGAAACGATTCGTGAGTATGCGGAGACCGGTGTCGATTATATCTCTGTCGGCGCGCTGACCAAGCATCTTACTGCGATGGATCTTTCAATGCGTTTTCAGTAACAAATTAAATACATTGAGTGTATAAAAAAGCCCGTTATTCTCATCCGAATAACGGGCTTTTTAGTTTCGTTTAGCTTTTTTTAGAGGCTAGCATGGCAATGTTTTTATGGCTTGTATATTATCTTTTCCTTATATATCATGTGTTTTTAACTGCTTGTTTTGGCCGCTTTTTTTCATTTACCGTTGTGATGCTTATTTATTTCAACCCAAAAAATAAATGTATAAATTAAACGATTTAGATGTAAATTAAATGATGCTTGAATGTTAAATTAAGTCTGAAGTGTAGTGTTTTTATGATTTAAATCAATTTGCGCTAGACAAAAACATTTCACACATGTTAACTTTTATGTCAATTGAACAATTGGTAATACCAATTGACACCCTGAGCAGAGAGACCGCAGGTAGCAGATATGGTGACACAGCGTATACGACAGCCTAAGCTCTCTGAAGTGATTGAAGCGGAGCTGGAACGGCTTATTCTGGAAGGCGCTTATTCTCCGGGGCAGCAGTTGCCACCGGAACGGGAACTGGCAAAACAGTTTGAGGTTTCCCGTCCTTCTTTACGCGAAGCTATCCAGAAACTGGAAGCGAAGCGTCTGCTTGTCCGTCGTCAGGGTGGCGGTACTTTTGTCAGCAATGAACTATGGAGTGGGTTGTCCGATCCGCTGCTGGAGTTAATCTCCTCCCATTCGGAAACCCAGTTTGATCTCCTGGAAACCCGCCACGCGCTGGAAGGCATTGCGGCTTATTTTGCGGCTCTCCGCGGTACCGAAGAAGATTTTTCAGTGATCCGTCAATGTCTGCAACGGATCAGCCAGGCACAGGAAGACAAGAATATTATCTGCGAGGTCAGCGCCGTGATGGAGTATCAGATAGCCATCACCGAAGCGTCTCATAACTTAGTCTTACTACATATCGTACGCAGTATGCTTCCTTTGCTGGAGAAAAACGTTTTACAAAATTTAAAACTATTATACCGCCGTAATGATGCGGTGGAGAAAGTAAGTAAACACCGGGCCGATATTATGGATGCGGTGCTTTCCCGAAACCCTGAAAAGGCAAGGGAGTTGGCGCACGTTCATCTGGCCTACATTGAAGAGACAATGCTGGATCTTAATCGTGAAGAGAGCCGTAGAAAGCGTTCTTTGCGCCGGATTCAGCAGACTGACGGAGATGATCTATAAGTCATGGGAGTGGCTGAATAGGTAGCCTTCGCCGGTTCCTTCACTGGATCCAACTAACAAAAGGATAGATCGCCATGTCTGAAGTCATGACCAATGACGTAGATGCGCTGGAAACCCAGGAGTGGCTTGAAGCTCTTGAGTCTGTAGTGCGTGAAGAAGGTATAGAGCGTGCTCAATTCTTACTTGAACAAGTTTTAGATAAAGCACGTCTTGACGGTGTGGATATGCCAACCGGCACCACCACCAACTACATCAACACCATTCCGGTAGATAAAGAGCCTGCTTATCCGGGTGACCGAAAACTTGAGCACCGTATCCGCTCAATTATTCGCTGGAACGCGGTAATGATTGTTCTTCGCGCCTCTAAGAAAAATCTGGAACTGGGTGGCCATATGGCATCATTCCAGTCTTCTGCTGCATTTTATGAAACCTGCTTCAACCACTTTTTCCGTGCTCCCAACGAAAAAGATGGCGGCGATCTTGTTTACTATCAGGGTCATATCGCACCGGGTATCTATTCCCGCGCATTCGTTGAAGGTCGTCTGACTGAAGAGCAACTGGATAACTTCCGTCAGGAAGTTGATGGTAAGGGCATTCCTTCCTATCCTCACCCTAAACTGATGCCTGAATTCTGGCAGTTCCCGACCGTATCTATGGGTCTGGCTCCTATGTCTTCTATTTATCAGGCTCGATTCCTGAAGTACCTGAACAACCGTGGTTTAAAAGACACCACAGAACAGCGCGTCTATGCTTTCCTGGGTGACGGTGAGATGGATGAGCCGGAATCACGCGGTGCGATTTCTTTCGCTGCCCGTGAGAAACTGGATAACCTGTGCTATGTGATCAACTGTAACCTACAGCGTCTTGATGGCCCGGTTATGGGGAACTCAAGCGTGATTCAGGAACTGGAAGGCCTGTTTAAAGGTGCTGGCTGGAACGTCGTGAAAGTTATCTGGGGCAGCGGCTGGGATGCACTTCTGGCTAAAGATACTTCGGGTAAACTGATTCAGTTGATGAACGAAACTGTTGACGGCGATTATCAGACATTCAAATCAAAAGACGGTGCTTACGTACGTAAACACTTCTTCGGCAAATATCCTGAAACGGCGGCACTGGTTGCTGACATGACTGATGAAGAGATTTTCGCTCTGAAACGCGGTGGTCACGATACCTCTAAACTGTATGCTGCATTCAAAAATGCTCAGGAAACCAAAGGTCGCCCGACTGTGATTCTGGCCAAAACCATCAAGGGTTACGGCATGGGTGAAGCCGCAGAAGGGATGAACATTGCGCACCAGGTGAAGAAAATGGATATGACCCATGTTCTGCATCTGCGTGACCGTCTGGCTCTGCAAGATCTCTTGTCGGATGACGATGTAAAATCTCTGCCTTACCTGAAACTGGAAGAAGGCAGTGCGGAATACGAGTATCTGCATGCGCATCGTAAAGCACTGCAAGGCTATATGCCGAAGCGCCTGCCGAAATTTACTCAGGAGTTTGTGACTCCGGAACTGGACGAGTTTCAGCCGCTGCTGGATGAGCAGAAACGTGAAATTTCATCTACTATGGCATTTGTCCGTACCCTGAATATTCTGCTGAAGAATAAGCAAATCGGTAAAAATATCGTACCTATCATTGCCGATGAAGCACGTACCTTCGGCATGGAAGGTCTGTTCCGTCAGATTGGTATCTATAATCCGCACGGCCAGAACTACACTCCTCAGGACAAAGACATCGTTTCTTACTACAAAGAAGCGGCAAACGGTCAGGTTCTGCAGGAAGGTATTAACGAGCTGGGTGCGATGTCATCCTGGGTGGCGGCAGCAACGTCATACAGCTCAAACGATGTTCCAATGATCCCGTTCTACATCTATTACTCTATGTTTGGTTTCCAGCGTGTGGGTGATATGGCATGGATGGCGGGTGATCAGCAGGCACGCGGTTTCTTGCTGGGTGCGACAGCCGGACGTACCACTCTGAACGGGGAAGGTTTGCAGCACGAAGACGGTCATAGCCATGTGATGGCTGGTACGATTCCGAACTGTGTCTCTTATGATCCGACCTTCGCTTATGAAGTCGCGGTTATCATGCAAGATGGTATTCGTCGTATGTACGGTGATCAGGAAAACGTGTTCTACTACCTGACGCTGATGAACGAAAACTATGCGATGCCAGCGATGCCGGAAGGCGCAGAAGAAGGGATCCGTAAAGGTATTTACAAACTGGAAACCCATGCGCCTTCTGCTGATAAGGGCCTGAAAGTTCAATTGCTGAGCTCCGGTACTATCATGAATGAAGTCCGTAAAGCCGGTCAGATCCTGGCGGATGAGTTCGGCGTGACTGCGGATGTATTCTCTGTTACTTCGTTCAACGAGCTGACCCGTAACGGTCAGGCGGCAGAGCGTTACAACATGCTGCACCCTGAAGCGGAAGCTCAGGTACCTTATATTACTCAGGTATTGGGTAGCGAGCCTGCTGTAGCAGCAACGGATTACATGAAGAACTACGCAGAACAGGTGCGTGCTTTTGTTCCTGCTGAGTCTTATAAAGTGCTGGGTACAGACGGCTTTGGCCGCTCAGACAGCCGTGACAATCTGCGTCGTCACTTTGAAGTGAACGCCAGTTATGTTGTGGTTGCGGCTCTGAATGAACTGGCAAAACGTGGTGATATCGAAAAATCAGTTGTGACTGCAGCGATTAAGAAATTCGATATCGATACTGAAAAAATGAATCCGTTATACGCATAAGACGCAGACAGATAGGAAAACACAATGACAATCGAAATTAATGTACCAGATATCGGTGCGGATGAGGTTGAAGTAACTGAAATCCTTGTCAGCGTTGGCGATAAGGTGGAAGAAGATCAGTCTCTGATCACGGTAGAAGGCGATAAGGCTTCTATGGAAGTTCCGGCGTCACAGTCCGGTATCGTAAAAGAAATCAAAGTAGCCGAAGGAGACAAAGTCTCTACCGGCTCACTGATTATGATCTTTGAAGCGGAAGGCGGTGCGGCAGAAGCTGCACCGGCTGAGGAAGCACCAGCCGTGGCGGAAGCGCCGGCTGCGGCTGCTCAGGCTGAAGCTAAAGACGTACACGTACCGGATATCGGTGGTGACGAAGTTGAAGTCACTGAAATTATGGTAGCAGTCGGTGATACGGTGACAGAAGAGCAGTCTTTGATCACCGTTGAAGGCGACAAGGCTTCTATGGAAGTTCCGGCTCCTTTCGCTGGTGTGGTCAAAGAGATCAAAGTAGCGCAGGGTGATAAGGTTTCTACTGGTTCACTGATCATGGTATTTGAAGTCGCGGGCGCGGCTCCGGCTGCCTCTGAGACAGCACCGGCAGCGGCTCCGAAAGCGGAAGCACCAAAAGCAGCCGCTCCGGCAGCAAAAACGGACGCTCCGGCCAGTGCGGGTGAGTTTCAGGAAAATGATGACTACACCCATGCTTCACCGGTGGTACGTCGTCTGGCACGTGAGTTTGGCGTTAATCTTGCTAAGGTACGCGGTACCGGCCGTAAGAGCCGCATTCTGAAAGAAGACGTACAGAACTATGTAAAAGAAGCGCTGAAACGTCTGGAGTCCGGTGCGGCATCAGGTAAAGGTGATGGCAGCGCTCTAGGTTTGCTTCCTTGGCCTAAGGTGGATTTCAGCAAGTTTGGTGATACAGAAGTACAGCCTCTGTCGCGGATCAAGAAAATTTCTGGTGCAAACCTGCACCGAAACTGGGTGATGATCCCGCATGTTACCCAATGGGATAACGCAGATATCACTGAACTGGAGGCATTCCGTAAAGAGCAGAATGCTCTGGAAGCGAAGAAAAATTCCGGTATGAAGATTACGCCGTTGGTGTTTATCATGAAAGCAGTAGCCAAAGCACTGGAAGCTTTCCCGGCGTTTAACTCGTCACTTTCTGAAGATGGTGAGAGCCTGATCCTGAAGAAATACGTCAATGTCGGCATCGCGGTGGATACACCAAACGGTCTGGTTGTGCCTGTGTTTAAAGATGTCAACAAAAAAGGCATCTACGAGCTGTCTGAAGAGCTGGCTCTGGTTTCGAAGAAAGCACGTGACGGTAAACTGACGGCCGCGGATATGCAGGGCGGATGTTTCACCATCTCCAGCCTTGGCGGTATTGGCGGTACAGCCTTTACTCCGATAGTGAATGCACCGGAAGTCGGTATTCTTGGGGTATCTAAATCTGAGATGAAACCGGTCTGGAACGGCAGTGAATTCGCACCAAGACTGATGCTTCCTCTGTCTTTGTCATACGATCACCGTGTGATTGACGGCGCGGAAGGGGCTCGCTTTATTACTTACCTGAATGCCTGCTTGTCAGATATTCGTCGGCTGGTAATGTAACAAAGGTTTGCGGAGTGGCTTCTCCGGCTGTGATGGTGGGGAAGCTGAACGCTCCGAATTGATGTATAGCTCACAGGCTGTCAGAGCTGCCTTTCCATCCGCTGCACATGTTTGTAGACTGGATGGAATAGGGATAACCTGATTAGCCTGTCATGGATAATGACTATAAGAGGTCACAATGAGCAAAGAAATTAAAGCACAGGTCGTGGTACTTGGTGCTGGACCAGCTGGGTATTCAGCTGCGTTCCGTTGCGCAGACTTAGGTTTGGATACCGTTCTGATTGAACGCTACGACACGCTGGGTGGCGTTTGTCTGAACGTAGGCTGTATTCCGTCTAAGGCTTTGCTGCACGTAGCAAAAGTGATTGAAGAAGCCAAGGCTCTGGCTGAACACGGTATTGTCTTCGGTGAGCCGAAAACGGATATTAACAAAATCCGGATGTGGAAAGAGAAGGTTATCACTCAGCTGACCGGCGGACTCGGCGGTATGGCTAAGATGCGTAAAGTCAATATCGTCAACGGCTTTGGTAAGTTTACCAGCCCGAACAGCATCGAAGTCAATGGTGCTGACGGCGTTACAGTGGTGAACTTTGATAATGCTATTATCGCTGCCGGTTCCCGTCCTATTGAGTTACCGTTTATTCCGCATGAAGATCCGCGTATCTGGGATTCAACCGATGCTCTGGAGCTGAAAGAAGTTCCGGGAAAAATGCTGCTGATGGGTGGTGGTATTATCGGTTTGGAAATGGGAACCGTATACCACGCACTGGGTTCTGAAATCGATGTGGTTGAAATGTTTGACCAGGTGATCCCTGCGGCGGATAAAGATATCGTTAAGATCTACACCAAGCGCATCAAAAATAAATTTAACCTGATGCTGGAAACCAAAGTAACGGCTGTCGAAGCGAAAGAAGACGGTATTTACGTTTCCATGGAAGGTAAAAAAGCACCGGCTGAACCGGTACGTTATGATGCTGTGCTGGTTGCGATTGGCCGGGTGCCGAACGGTAAACTGATCGATGCGGAAAAAGCCGGTCTGGAAGTGGATGAACGTGGTTTTATCAATGTTGATAAGCAGATGCGCACCGCTATCCCGCATATCTATGCGATCGGTGATATTGTCGGTCAGCCTATGCTGGCGCATAAAGGTGTGCATGAAGGTCATGTTGCCGCAGAAGTGATTGCCGGTAAGAAACACTACTTTGACCCGAAAGTGATTCCGTCTATTGCTTATACCGAACCGGAAGTGGCATGGGTAGGCAAAACAGAGAAAGAAGCGAAGCTGGAAGGTCTGAATTATGAAGTGGCGACTTTCCCTTGGGCGGCTTCCGGTCGTGCGATTGCGTCCGACTGTTCTGACGGTATGACCAAACTGATTTTCGATAAAGAGACTCACCGGGTGATCGGTGGAGCGATTGTCGGCACTAACGGTGGTGAACTGCTGGGTGAAATCGGTCTGGCTATCGAGATGGGCTGCGATGCAGAAGATCTGGCTCTGACCATTCACGCACACCCGACCCTGCATGAGTCGGTTGGTCTGGCTGCTGAAGTGTTTGAAGGTACGGTGACTGATCTGCCAAACCCTAAAGCGAAGAAGAAGTAATACAAAAAAGGCGATGGTTTCCACCATCGCCTTTGTCTTTTTTGTTACTTCTGTTGTACTAGCCAGTAACGTTGTTATTTATTTGCACAATGACAGTTTGTTTGTACAGATGCTATTTGTTTGTACAGATACTATCGGTTTGCATAGATACATAGCATACTGAGAAAGCTATCCGCTAATTTATCTATGCTTTTACGATCGTCCTCACGATTTGCCTGAATATAAATGGCATAACAGATGCCGTGGAACATACGGGACAGGGCTTCAGGCTCCTGCTTGTCACAGATCTCGCCCTTATCGATGCCGTTTTTGAACAGGCTCTGAAGCAGCATCAGGCTGTTTTTATTCAGAGAAACGTAGAGCGGCCATATTTCATCGCGGGTTGAGGTACTCCACTCAAACCAGACTTTCAGCCAGTGTGTATCCAGTCTTACCAGTTCAATCAACTGATGACAGATGGTTGCGAGGTTTGTCTGTACCGGTACTGACAGATCGACGGTATCGCTCAGGAAGCCAGAGAACTGTCGTGTAACATGGTGCAGAACTTCATCAACCAGATCTTCCCGGGTAGGAAAGTAGTTAAATACGGTTGCAACAGAAACCTCTGCAATTTCTGCAATATCGGCGTGTCCGCTACGGCCAATCCCTTTACGGGAAAAAACTTCAAGTGCAATCTCCATCAATTGCAGTTTACGTTTTTGCGGTGAAAGTCGGGTTCTGGGGCGTTTAGTGATCATATCCATGGTGAATTCCTTGCCAACAGGTTTGTTTTATCTGTCTGTGTTCACATGCGCTGGCATACAAACAACAGTTATAAAAACAACAGTTATAAAACTAATTTTTATAAAGCTAATATTTATAAAACAAATAGACGTTTAATTAGGTTCGGGCTTAATAACCCGATTATTTTTATGTCACTTATATTATTTATAAGTTGATTATTTTGTGCATATACTGCAATTGATGAGTATACGGGTGCATAGTGTGAAGTCAATCATTGTTATTTATAACCAACTCAGTTGTTATTATGAAATCGGTATAATGAGAATCCGGTTCCAGATGAAAAAAGTAAGGTCAGGGATTGGACGAAATGATAGAATGCGCGCAAACGTTACCATGCGTTTTGTCACCGATTTGATGTAAGTAAAGAAATGAGAAGAGTATGAAACACACCGTCGAAGTCATGATTTCAGAGCAGGAAGTTCAGGATCGCGTTCACCAGTTAGGGAAAGAGATTACCGCCCATTATCAGGGCTCTGACAACCTGGTTGTCATCGGTCTGCTGAGGGGCTCATTTGTCTTTATGGCGGATTTGGTCCGAGCCATTGAATTAACGCACTGCGTTGATTTTATGACGGCTTCCAGCTATGGAAACAGTATGGAAAGCTCCAGAGATGTCCGTATTCTTAAGGACCTGGATGACGATATTAAAGGCAAGGATGTACTGCTGGTAGAGGACATTATTGATACCGGTAACACACTGAGTAAGGTGTGTGAAATTCTCTCTATTCGTGAGCCGAATTCTATCCAGATTTGTACGCTGCTGGACAAACCTTCTCGTCGTGAAGTGGATGTGGATGTGAAGTGGATCGGCTTCGAGATTCCGGATGAATTTGTGGTGGGTGTGGGTATCGATTACGCACAAAAATACCGTCATTTACCTTATATCGGTAAGGTCGTACCACAAAATTAATTTACTGTTAGTCTTATTATTAAGACAAAAAAAGGAGCGGGGAATCGCTCCTTTTTTGATGTCTTTTAATTTACCAGACACTATGATGTCACTTCACCATTCGTGATTTTAGTAATTGCTTTGCTGTATGCTTTTTCCAGAGACGCATTATCGTGACAGCGCATGCCCAGATCGACCAGCTTACCGTTATCAATACCGTAGATCACACCGTGAATATCCACCTGCTGACCCCGTTCCCAGGCACTCTGCATAATGGTGGAGTTACCGACGTTATACACCTGTTCGGCAACGTTTATCTCACACAGTTTATTTCCGCGTTCCTCTTCCGGCAGTTCCAGTAGCCACTTGCGGTGTTTGAGATACAGATCCCGCACATGCAAAAGCCAGTTGTTGATCAGTCCCAGTTGCGGATTATCAATCGCAGCATTGACCCCGCCACAGCCGTAATGGCCACACACAATGATGTGTTTTACTTTCAGCACATCGACGGCGTACTGCACGACGGACAGGCAGTTCAGGTCGGTGTGGATCACCTGATTGGCTACGTTCCGGTGCACGAAGAGTTCACCGGAATTGAGCCCGGTCAGCAACTCCGCCGGAACCCGGCTGTCTGAGCAGCCGATCCAGAGGTAATCCGGACTTTGTCTGTTGACCAGCCGGGAGAAATACTCAGGGCTTTCCTCTGTCATTCTGTCAGACCAGGCTGCGTTTTTATCCAATAGCTCTATAATATCTGGCATGTTTACTCCTCTTTTCAGCTCACTATACCTGAGGTGTGATGATTGTTCTTCTCTTTAGTGAGTGTTTTATCGTCGGGAGTCACTGGTCAGATTAGTGTGGTTTTAATGACCTTTATCCGTTTGTGGTTATCAAATGGTCAGGAATGTTTCGGTCGGAAAGTGTTGTTTTTATGCCCTCTGACCCCCATGTTAATCAGCATCTCTTAATATAAAGAACAGATTATGTACGCACTGGAAATTGAGCATTTAAAAAAAACGTATGCCGGCGGGGTTGAAGCCGTAAAGGGCATCAGTCTCTGTGTTGAAAAAGGGGATTTTTATGCCCTGCTTGGGCCGAACGGAGCCGGAAAATCAACGACCATAGGGGTTATTTCGTCACTGGTGAACAAAAGCTCGGGTACGGTTCAGGTATTCGGACATGATATCGATTCAGAACTTGAACTGGCTAAGCTGCAACTGGGTCTGGTGCCGCAGGAGTTTAACTTTAGTATGTTTGAAACGGTCGAGCAGATTGTTCTGCAACAGGCTGGTTTTTATGGTGTATCCCGGAGTCTGGCCAAAGAAAGGGCTAAGAAATATCTGACCAAACTGGATCTGTGGGAGAAGCGTAATGCCAGAGCCAGAGAACTTTCCGGTGGCATGAAACGGCGTCTGATGATTGCCCGGGCACTGATGCATGAGCCGAAACTGCTGATCCTCGATGAACCGACAGCGGGTGTGGATATTGAACTGCGGCGTTCCATGTGGGATTTCTTGCGCGAGATAAACCTGCAGGGGGTGACCATTATTCTCACGACGCACTATCTGGAAGAGGCTGAGATGCTGTGCCGTAATATCGGCATTATCAATCGTGGTGAGCTGATTGAAAACACCTCGATGAAGGCCTTGCTGAATAAGTTGCAGGTAGAGACTTTTATTCTGGATCTGGAACCGGGTGCCACCGTGCCTGCTCTGGAAAGACTGAGTGAGCTGGCCGGGGTGAATTCTGTTGTGGCCGGTAACGGTTCTCTGGAAATCGAGCTGGAAAAAAGTCAGGGGCTAAATGGCATCTTTACCCAATTGAGTGAGCAGGGGGTACGGGTGCTCTCTATGCGCAATAAAGCCAACCGGCTGGAAGAGCTGTTTGTCAGTATCGTCCGTGATCAGAGAGAAAAAGAATTATGATGTATAGTGTATATTGGACAGCGTTTAAGAGTCTGGTAGAAAAAGAGATCACTCGTTTTACGCGTATCTGGGTTCAGACTCTGGTTCCGCCAGCGATCACAATGACGCTGTATTTTATCATTTTCGGTAACCTTATCGGCTCGCGTATCGGCCAGATGGGTGGTTTTTCCTATATGGAGTATATCGTTCCGGGTCTGATCATGATGTCGGTGATCACCAACTCCTATTCCAATGTTGCCTCTTCATTTTTCAGCGCCAAGATGCACAAAAGTATCGAAGAGCTGATGGTCGCCCCCGTTCCGCACTATGTGATCATCTGGGGTTATGTGATGGGGGGGGTAGCCCGCGGGTTAGCAGTAGGCTGCCTGGTTACCATGGTATCTCTGTTTTTTGTGGATCTTAATGTGCATCACTGGCTGATTATTATCGCGACGGTGTTTTTAACTTCCGTGGTCTTTTCGCTAGGCGGGCTGATCAACTCTATCTATGCCAAAACCTTCGACGATATTTCTATTGTGCCGACCTTTGTGCTGACACCACTGACCTATCTGGGCGGGGTATTTTATTCTCTGAGCCTGTTGCCGGAGTTCTGGCAGGGGGTCTCTAAGATCAATCCTATCGTTTATATGGTCAACGCATTCCGCTACGGTTTTCTGGGGGTTTCCGATGTGGCGATCACCACCTCATTCGGTGTGCTTCTGGTGTTTATTGCCGGCCTCTATAGCCTGGCGCATTATCTGGTTTCCAGAGGGATTGGGCTGAGAACGTAGTTTTGTAAATCCAGCTCTATTTAATGCCTTACTCAGGAAGAATAGGTCTTTGAATGTTCTTACTCCCACGCAGGTGCATGGGAGTAAGAAGAGAGGAAGTATGGAAACGAAAGCGGTTTTTATTCTGCCGCTTCCGGTGCTTCTTCGATGTCCTGGGTGCTATTCAGTTCCACAACCAGATTGTCGATCAGTCTGACACTACCGAGGAATGCAGAGATAAGAATCACCGCTTGTGAAGAGGCATCAGACAAGGGCAGCAGGGTTCTGGCATCGCGGATAAAAATTTCATCCGGTTCGATATCCGCTGCGCGCATCTGATCCGTTGCATCTTCGAGCATCGACGGATAATCATTTTTACCGGCACGGATCTGGCTGCTGATCCAGCGCATAGTACGGGCGACAACCGGTGCTCGCTGGCGTTCGTCGATGGTCAGTCTGCCATTGCGGGAGCTCATAGCCAGACCATCCATTTCACGTACAGTCGGTACGCCGATGATCTCGATATCCAGATTCAGATCGGCCACCATCTGGCGGATTAATGCCAACTGCTGGAAATCTTTTTCACCGAAACAGGCGACATCAGGCTGAACGATATTGAACAGCTTGGCGACAACCGTTGATACTCCACGGAAATGTCCCGGACGGGAAGCGCCTTCCAGCATATAGGACATGCCCGGTACTTCCACAAAGGTCTGCTTATCGGCACCTTCCGGATACATCAGCTCTGGTGTCGGTGTAAAGACAAAATCCACACCTTCACCGTTGAGCTTGCTCAGGTCGGCCTCTAAGGTTCGCGGATAGTTGTTCAGGTCATCGGCCCGGTCAAACTGCATCGGGTTGACAAAGATACTGACCACAACCACATCGGCATTTTCAAAAGCCTTGCGCACAAGGGTAAGATGACCTTCGTGCAGGTTGCCCATGGTCGGTACAAATGCGATCGTACGTCCTTCACGTCGCAGTTGTTTCAGTTGCTCTCTGAGAGAAGCAATGTCTGCAAATGTCTGCATTGGTTATCCTTACGCAATGGTATGTTCTGAACCGGGGAAAGCACCACTTTCAACCTGTTCAATATAATTTGCAACTGCTTTTCGGATATCGCCAGCTTCTGCCAGAAAGTTTTTAGAAAATTTAGGCATATAGTTAGCAGAGATACCGAACATATCATGCATCACCAGGATTTGCCCGTCGGTGGCATTACCGGCACCGATACCGATAACCGGAATATCCAGAGCTTCTGTGATACGTTGTGCCAGTGCGGCAGGCACACATTCCAGTACCACGATCTGAGCCCCGGCTTTTTGCAGCGCCAGCGCATCATTCAGCATCTGTTCTGCTTTATCGTCTTCTCTGCCCTGAACGCGGTAGCCGCCGAAAATATTGACCGATTGAGGCGTCAGGCCGAGGTGGGCACACACAGGTACTGCGCGTTCGGTCAGCATGCTGACGGTTTCAGCCAGCCATTCGCCGCCTTCCACTTTCACCATGTTGGCTCCGGCCTGCATGATTTTAGCGGCGTTTGTACAAGCCTGCTCTGGTGTGGTGCAGCTCATAAACGGCATGTCCGCCATTAGCAGGCTATTCGGGCTGCCAGCGCGGACACAAGCGGTATGGTAAGCGATATCTTCCACTGTGACCGGAAGCGTATCTGTGCGGCCTTGCAGCACCATACCTAAAGAGTCACCAACCAGAAGAACAGGCATATTCTGTTCTTCAAAAAGCTGCGCAAAACTTGCGTCATAAGCGGTTGATGAAGCGAATTTACGACCTTCCTGCTTCCAGCGCATCAGATCGTTGATTGTTATTTTTTTCATCATTTTTTCCTTATCAGGAGTTGGCTATGATTGCCAGATTCTGAGGCCGTTACGATCCACCTTGTTCAGCAGATCCGGCAACTCAGTCCCATCCGGGAGTGATAAATTTGGTGCGATTTCAGACAGCGGATAGAGCACGAACTCCCGCTCTTGCATACCGTAGTGCGGGACGGTCAGTCGCCCGGAATCGATCACCTCATTGCCGAAAAGAAGAATATCCAGATCCAAGGTTCTTGGTCCCCAGCGTTCTTCTTTACGGACACGCCCCTGTTCCTGTTCGATGGCTTGTGTGCAGTCGAGCAGTTCCAGCGGCGTTAATTCTGTTTGTATGCAGACCACAGCGTTGATGTAATCAGGCTGGTTCTGCGGCCCCATAGGGGTGCTGCTATACAGGGAAGAGGCCTGTAAAAATGTTGACTTCGGCAACGTTTTCAGCGATTCAATCGCCCGCAGAGCCTGAGTAACCGGATCCGACAGATTACTGCCGACGGCAATATAAGCGATGGTCATGGTCTCTTCCTATTTTATTGACAACTTCCGGCTCCACACTGAAAAGCATTTGTTCTTATGCTTTGTGTGGGAATGCAACCGGGTGATATTATTCTTCGGTCGGTTTTTTCTTATTCCGGTAATTCTTCCGCCGCCGCTGAGATCCTTTTCCCTGATCCAGGTCATTTACCATTGCCTGACGCATATTCCGTCCGGCATTCTGAAATGTTCTCCACCAGTGAGCCAGTTCAGCCACATTTCCCTGTTCAATCTCACCGCGCATCTCCAGAAAATCGAACCCGGCGCGGAACTTATTCAACTCCAGCAGGCGGGATGCCCGTTTTCCTGTACGGCGTGGCAAACGTAGCTGTAACTGCCAGATTTCCCGAATTGTCGCTGTATGGCGTCGGGGAATAGCGATACTGGCGACCTGTTTGTCGAGCACGATATTGCTGGCTTCCATAATGGCGTCATAGTAGCTGAAGCGGCGGTGTTCCATCAGAAAACGCGCCTGTTTTTCCAGCGGATACCAGAGCAGGGCCGCAAACATAAAGGCTGGATTGATGCGCTTGCCTTCATTGACCCGGCGGTCGGTCGACGCTAGTGCTAGTTCGATCATCTTCTCAGCCGGAGAATCGGCAGTATCGGTAAATTCTTCGGCAACCAGAGGAAACAGACGCCGGAACAGATCGTATTTGCGTAGCAGACGATAGGTTTCTAGCCCCTGACCTGCCTGCAGCAGTTTTAATGACTCTTCAAACAGTCGGGCTGCCGGAATATCATCCAACAGATGCGAGAGCGATTTTATCGGTGCTGCTGTGGCGTCTGCGATACGCATATCCAGCTTGGCGGCAAAACGAATGACCCGCAGCATGCGCACCGGATCTTCCCGGTAGCGGGTTTCCGGATCGCCAATCATACGGACCAACCCCTGGTTCAGGTCATCCACGCCACCGGCGTAGTCATGGATACTGTAATCAGCGATATTGTAATACATAGCATTGATGGTCAGATCACGGCGTTCCGCATCCTCATCAATACTGCCGTATACATTATCCCGCAGCAGCATACCTTCTTTCGACTGGGCGGAAATATTTTTCGCCGCTTCCTGATGATGGCCGCGGAAGGTGGCGACTTCTATAATGTCCCGCCCGAACATAATATGCGCCAGGCGGAAACGGCGTCCAATCAGGCGACAGTTACGAAACAGGTTTTTGATCTGCTCCGGAGTCGCGTTGGTTGCGATATCAAAATCTTTCGGCTTTTTGCCGAGCAGTAGGTCGCGGACACCGCCACCCACAAGAAATGCGTCAAATCCTGCATTATGCAGGCGATAAAGGACCTTCAGCGCATTATCGCTGATGTCCTGTCGGGAAATATTATGCTTTTGTCGCTCAATAATATTCAATGTAATCTCTGTCTGGATATCGCTGTCGGAATGGCGATTTTTTTCTGTGGAGATTAGTCGGCGGCAAAAGCTGGCAACTTGACTAAAAATAGCCCACCTCACGTCTGTATTGACCGCTAATTTTTATCTGTTTAGCGGTGCCTTGCTATAAATCGCGGCTAATAATAGCTCAGAGAACAGCATTTGAGAATGGTGATGTGATCTCTGTCTGTTCCGGAAGCTGTTTCACCGACCAGTTTTGCTCCCCCCAACGAATGATTTCATCCACGCTTCCGCCCCGGATATCCGCAGGCAGTTCGAAGCCGAGAAAGGCCATCGCGCTGATTAAGATAGATAGTGGATGTTGCAGATCGATGGCTGTGGCATGATTCTGTTTTGACAGTTTATGGCCTAGTCCATCGGTGGCCAGAGGCAGATGCAGATAACTGACCGGTGTTTTATTCAGCAGACGGTAAAGACTGATTTGCCGTCCTGTCGGTTCGATAAGATCGGCACCGCGAACAACCTGAGTGATCCCCTGTTCGATATCATCCAGTACGACAGCCAGATTATAGGCAAACAGGCCGTCACGTCTCTTAATAATAAAATCTTCTTCTGCCAGAGCCGGGGGAATGGCAATAGTGCCGTGTTTTTCATCCTCAAACTGACAGGTAGGAAGGGTCATTTGTATCCGTACGGCACAATCGGTGGCATCTGTGATGCCGGCATTGCGGCAGGTGCCCGGATAATAGCCACCGGAGGTTTTGATTTGCTTGCGGGTGCAGTGACAGTAATAAGCGGTGCCGTTGCTCAGCCAGGCATCGATCTGTGCCTGATAGGCTGCGTAACGCTGGCTCTGATACATAATTCCGCCATCCCAGTGCAGGCCGTAGGCTTCCAACTGGCGAAGAATGGTATCGGCAGCGCCGGGCATTTCACGCGGCGGATCGAGATCTTCTATCCGTACCAGCCACTGCCCCTGCTGTGATTTCGCCTGAAAGTAGCTGCCCAGAGCGGCGATAAGAGAGCCGAAGTGCAGTGGCCCCGAAGGTGATGGGGCAAAACGGCCAATATATGTCATAACGCGAGTCGTGTTCCTTCGGAGTACAAAAACAAAAGGGAGCCAGAGCTCCCTTTTCGGTCAGATAGCACACATGCCGGAATTAACCCTGCATCTGTTTCTCTTTGATTTCAGCCAGTGTTTTACAGTCGATACACAGATCGGCTGTCGGACGCGCTTCAAGACGGCGAATGCCGATCTCAACACCGCAAGATTCACAGAAACCGAAATCGTCTTCTTTTATCTTGTTCAGCGTTTTTTCGATCTTTTTAATCAGACGGCGTTCACGATCTCGGTTACGCAGTTCAAGGCTGAACTCTTCTTCCTGTGAAGCGCGGTCAACCGGATCCGGGAAGTTTGCTGCTTCGTCCTGCATATGGTGTACAGTACGATCCACTTCTTCCATGAGCTGGTTGCGCCATGATTCTAAGATCTTAGTAAAGTGAGCAAGTTGTTCCGGCGACATATACTCTTCGCCAGGTTTTTCCTGGTACGGCTCAACACCTGCAATGGCTAGAATGCCTAGCGTTTTTTTCTTCGATTCTGGCATACAGCATCTCCTACTTACACCTAATTTTAACCGTTATGCAGCTAATTTAAGGCGGGTATCTATAGCAGAAAGAATTGTCGGAGGCAATTACTGATTTTATTGGCTTGCATTCATTGTGAACATGACACCATTTTTGTCTTATTGTTGCTGTTTTTCAGAGTTATCATCTAAAAATGCAACGGGAGAGACTAAATGTATTTCACTGCCTGAAATGTTCGCCTTATAACAGAGAATTTCTACTCCGGACTCTTTCGCCTGTGTTAATAATTTAGAATATAAAGCATCTATATGGTACGCAGCAGATACTTTTTCAATGCCTGTATGTAAAACAACAAATAAAAGTATAGCTCTGGAACCGGAATTCACCATATCTGTCAGTTCCCGCAGGTGTTTTTGTCCCCGGGTTGTGACGGCATCTGGAAAATAACCCTGACCATTTTCCCCCGCCAGAGTCACGCTTTTTACTTCCACAAAGCAGTCTGGTCTGCTGGGAGCGGAGAGAAGTATATCGATACGGCTGTTTTCCTGACCGTATTTCACTTCCGTTTTCAGCGTGGTATAGCCGCTCAGTTCAGTGATAACACCCGACTGAATTGCTTCAGCTGCCAGTTGATTCGCCCGGATGGTATTGACGCAGATCATTGCCTTATCCACAGTCTGGCTCAGTTCCCAGCTGTAAGGATATTTGCGTTTAGGGTTATCTGAGGTGGAATACCAGACACGGTTTCCTGCATCGGCGCACCCTGTCATGGCTCCGGTATTGGCGCAGTGAATCGTGGTCACGCTGCCGTCGGGCAGTTCAATATCGGCCAGAAAACGTTTATAGCGCCTGAGCAATACGGCTTGCTGTAGCGGAGGATCGAAGCGCATTACTTTCCCCTTTTTTTCAGTACAATAGCGGTTCATTTATTTCATACCATAAGGTTATCCTTTTGTCACAAGTCAGTGCCTCTCTTCCTATCCAGAGTGTTCTTCCAGCATTGCTGGACGGTGTCGCTCATGCCCGCCAGTTGATCCTGAAAGCGGCTCCCGGAGCCGGTAAATCGACCTTCTTCCCGCTGCAACTGCTGAAGCAGAATGTGGTGGCAGGGAAGATCATCATGCTGGAACCGCGCCGTCTGGCTGCTCGAAATATCGCGGCATATCTGGCGCAGCAACTGGGAGAAAGAGTCGGACAGAGCATCGGCTTTCGCGTGCGGGGTGAAACACGGGTCAGTGCTCAGACCCGGCTGGAGATCGTCACCGAAGGGATCATGACCCGGATGCTGCAAAACGATCCGGAACTGAACGGGGTCGATCTGCTGATCTTTGATGAGTTCCACGAACGCAGTCTCCATGCCGATACCGCTCTGGCGTTCAGTCTGGAAGTTCAGGAGGCACTAAGGGATGATCTTAAGCTGGTGGTGATGTCGGCGACGCTGGATGGTGAAGCATTACGGTCACTGATGCCGGATGCCGTTTATATTGAATCGCAGGGGCGGGCTTATCCGGTGGAACAGCGTTATGCTCCTTTGGCTCCCAATGAGCGTCTGGTTCCTGCAATGGCGAGGCAGATCCGCCATCTTATGCGTACCGAAACCGGTTCTCTGCTGGCATTTCTGCCGGGCAGTGCGGATATCCGGCGGCTGGCGGAAGAGCTGGACAGGCCGGGAACGAATGGTGATGTGAGGACGAATATTGATGTGTGTCCTCTGTACGGTCAGTTGAATATTGCTCAGCAGGAAAAAGCGATTGCCCCGGCGCAGAAGGGACGGAGAAAAGTGGTGCTGGCGACCAATATCGCTGAAACGTCACTGACGATAGAAGGGATCCGTATGGTGCTCGACAGCGGGCTGGAGAAGGTCGCTAAGTTTGATCTGCGCACCGGCATCACCCGTCTGGAGCAGGTGCGGATTGCCCGCTCATCGGCAGAGCAGCGAGCCGGACGGGCAGGGCGTCTGGAAGAAGGGATCTGTGTGCGCCTGTACAGTGACGGTCAGTTACAACAGCAGCCCGTGGTACCGGAACCGGAAATCCTGCATACCGATCTTGCTCCGCTGGTGCTGGAGCTGGCGCAGTGGGGAGCTGTCGCCAGTGACCTGCACTGGCTGGATACGCCACCGGACACTGCGCTGACACAGGGACGCTATGTGTTGGATTCGCTGGGACTTACGCAACATGGCCAACTGACCGATAAAGGCCGGCAGGCGCACCAACTGGGTATTGAACCGCGTCTGGCGGCCATGTTGTTGAGTGCGGAGCATATCGGTGGTGACATCTGGCTTTGTACGGCACTGGCTCTGGTATCTATTCTGGAAGAACCTGAGCGGGGTGTGACGGATATCAGTCATGCCCTTTACCGGCTGAAACAGGGTAGCAGCCAGAAAAACAGCCGCTGGCAACAGCGAGCATCGGCACTGGCACATAAGCTGGATACGGTGTTTGACCCGGAGCGGGTACAGGAATCGCTGGCTGGGGTCTGTCTGGCTCTGGCCTACCCGGACAGGGTGGCACAACGGCGTGAGCGGCAGCATGGGCGTTTTGTGCTTGCCAATGGTCACGGTGGTATGCTGGCGGATGATGAACCACTGGCGGCGTATGACTATATCGTTGCGGTGGATCTGATGCGTACCGGACAGGATGCCAGTCAGATTTTTCTGGCGGCCGGACTGGATACCGGCCTGCTGCAGGAAAAAGTGCCGGAGCTGTTTCAGAGCCGGGATGTCGCTGACTGGGATGAAAACAGAGGTTGTCTGAGCGCAGAAAAGCAGTTGTGCCTGGGGCGTCTGATTATTGCAAGGGAAGCCCTTCCTGAGCCGGACAGTGATCAGGTCTGTGCCGCACTGCTGAATTATCTGCGCAGGAAAGGGCTGGGGGCGCTGAACTGGGAGCATAGAAGCCTTGCCCTGCTGGAACGGATCCGCTGCGCTGCTGAGTGGATACCGGAAAAAGCGTGGCCAGAGGTGACGGAGCAGGCGCTGCTGGATAATCTGGAACGGTGGCTGGTGCCGTATATGAGTGGGGTGCGCAATGTGAAAGGGTTGGCCGGTATCGATCTCTGTCAGGCGCTGTATGCCTATCTCGGCTGGCCGCTGAATCAGGAGATCGAACAGTTGCTGCCGGTATATTATACGGTGCCGACCGGATCGAAAAAGGCGATTCGCTATCAGGCCGGGCAGGAACCGGTACTCTCTGTGCGTATGCAGGAGATGTTTGGTGAACCCGTCTCGCCGGTTATTGCCGACGGACGGAAGAAGATCGTTCTGGAGCTGCTTTCTCCGGCACAGCGTCCGTTGCAGATCACCTCTGATCTGGCGGGTTTTTGGGCGGGAGCCTACAAAGAGGTACAGAAGGAAATGAAAGGGCGCTACCCCAAGCACCCGTGGCCGGATGATCCGGTGAATCATATCCCCACTCAGAAAACGAAGAAACGTTTATAGAGTCGTTAGCGAGAAAAACGCGGTAGCAGAGCATGCAAATTATCTATTGATAATGAAAACCGTTATCAATAAGATGGGTTCCCATTCGTATTATCCTAAGGGAATGAATTTGTATGATAGGATCTATTCCTGCGTCAGGAAGAAAATGGCTGCTGGGTACCTTTCTCACCGGTATGCTGGTGATTGCTGCACTGGTTGCCCAGTACTGGCTGGTTAGCCGGCTGCTTGGCGGTGATATTACTGCCGGGATTATCTTTGCTTTTATACTGTTGCTGCTTGTCCGTCTGGGCTGTGTTGTTTTGCACCGGGTGAATGGCGCGAAAACGGCTGCACAGATTAAACAGGAATATCGGCAGCAGCTGCTGGATAAACTGCAGCGACTGGATCCTGTCGTGCTGACACCAGAGCGGCGGGGAAAGCTGGTCTGGTTGCTTGGTGAAGGTGTTGAAACACTGGATCTTTACTGGGGACTGTTTGTTCCGCAATTTTTTATCGGTCTGCTCGGCCCTTTGATGGTGTGTGGTCTGATCGCTTTGATTGATCCTTTTATTGGTGGCGTTCTTGCGTTACTGATCCCCCTTATTCCTTTGATTTTAATGCTGATATTCAGGCGTTTTGCCCGTGTTAGTAGTCAGTATAAAGACAACCTTGCTTCATTGACTGAACTGTTTATTCAGAGCCTGCATGGGCTGCCGCTTCTTAAGTTGCATCGCTACTCCGTTGTTTGGGGAAAACAGATCGAGCAGCAGGGAGAAACACTAAGAAAAGCCACCATGAAATTACTGATAACCAACCAACTGGTTATCTTGCTGGTGGATCTGCTGTTTTCGCTGGGAACCATTGTCGCTGCCTCTGTGTTGGCACTGAGTAGCTACCGGGACGGGGATATGACATTGGCCGATGCCGGATTTATTATTCTCGCCAGTATTGAGTTGATACGGCCTTTATCACTGATGGGGGCTTTCTTTTTTGCCGGGGCTCTGGGGCGTGAGGTTCAGCGGGATCTGCGGGTGACCATGGCGCTCCCGGAGCGCCTGCCGTTGCACACGGATCCTCATTCTGCCTATGCGCTGGATATACGGGAACTCAGTTTTGGTTACCGGAATGATAAGCCTCTGTTCCGGGATTTGAATTTACAGGTACAGAAAGGAGAACTGGTGGTGATCACCGGAGCCAGCGGAGCAGGAAAATCTACGTTATTTAAGTTGATCAGCGGCAGGCTGTCTGCGGATTCCGGGCAGATAATGTTACGCAGCGACCGAATGGGATACGTTCAGCAGTACCCGTATCTGTTTAATCTCAGTATGGAAGATAATATTCGTCTGGTTAGTCCAGCTGTTGGTGAACAGGCGTGTTATGACATTTTTAATCGTCTGGGGCTGGCGCATCTGACAGAAAATCATTGTTCTGAACATGATATTGGAGAGAAGGGGCATACTTTGTCCGGAGGACAAGGTACCCGACTTGGGTTGGCCAGAGCTTTTGTAGCCGGTGAGGATCTTTATCTTATTGATGAACCGACCCGGGAGTTGGATACAGAGACCGAACAGCTGATCATCCGGGAACTGATACAACTTAAACAGACTTCAGCAGTGGTGATTATCAGTCATTCTGAAGCGGTTATACAGGCAGCAGACAAGGTGGTGAATCTCAATTCCGGATCTGAGCCTGAATCTGCTGAGGAGGCGCTATGCTGTTAATTATCCGTTTATTGGCATTTGGTCGTCCTTATGCGGCGGTTTTGCTTTTTTCTCTTCTGTGTCGGGTGGTTAATCAGGCCGGAACGATAGCCATGCTGGTGATTGCCGGGTGCTTTGCTGATCATCTGCTGCACAGTGGAAGGGATGCCTTACCTTTTGAATATCTGGTGCTGCCTTTGCTGGTTATCGGAGTGATTAAGGCTGTTTTCCGTTATCTGGAGCAGGTCTCTGGCCACCACACGGCATTTTCAGTACTGAAAGCGTTACGAGATCGGATCTACTGGAAGTTGGAACAGCAGAGTCCGGGGAATATCGGTCATCTGTCTAGTGGTGATCTTATCTCTCGGGTCATATCTGATATCGAAAGAGTTGAGGTTTTCTATGCTCACACCATAGTACCCGTGCTCTCCGCTGTGATTGTTAGTTTGTTACTCATTGCGTGTGACTGGGTGTGGTTTGGTGGTGACGTTGCTGCGCTGCATCTGCTGTTATTGTTTATTGCCGGCGTTCTTATCCCCTGGATTCATTACTGCCGGTTGACGCTGGATGGGGAAACTGTCCGGGAAAATTTTGGCCGGATGAATGCCTGCCTGACGGATATTATTAACGGTACGGAAGAGATTCAGCACTGGCGCAGTATGGCGTTTTTCCGTCGGCGGATACAAGAGCAAGGGGAGGCGTTACAGGCTGGGTATGCTTGTTTGGCTTTACATAACGGCATGAAAGATGGACTGACGGATCTGGTGATCGGCATCGGTTTTCTCGGATTACTTCTGGTGGCATGGCTTGGGTATGCCGATGGACAACTGTCTTTGTCACTCTTGTGTCTGTATGCCTCCTCTTTCGGTCCGGTATTGGCTCTGACCCGAACCTTTGAAGATCTGTCATTGACGATCCCTTGCTGTAAACGGGTGTTGGCACTATTGTTTGATGAAGATACGTCTTCTGAGGGGAAAAAATGGTTTTCTGCTGGTGACGAAAAGTCGTCTTCCTGTGTCGAGCCCCTCCCCATACCTTTGCTTGATGTTCGGAATGTTGGTTTCTCCCACAATAAAGCTGTTCCGGTTATCCACAATGGCAACATGCGGATATATGCGGGTGATTATCACTTGCTGCAGGGGGAAAGTGGCAGCGGAAAAACGACACTGCTCCGTCTTCTGGCGGGGATATGGGTGCCTGAGCAGGGTGAGATATGCTTTAATGGATTACCAATCAAAGAGGACAACCGCGAGGCTTTCTGGCAGCAGATCACCTATGTCCCGCAGCAGTCGGTTATCTTTCCAGCCAGCTTGCGGCATAATCTGTGTCTGGGTCTTGAGGTCAGTGATGACAGAATCATGCAGGTTTTGGGTATGGTTTGTTTGCTTCCTGCACTGGAACGGATGGAAGATGGTCTGGATACTCTGATGGGCTTGAATGGTGTGCGAGTCAGCGGTGGTGAAGGACAACGAATTGCCCTCGCCCGAGCCATACTGCGTGATTCACCGGTGTATTTTCTGGATGAGGCTTTCAGTGCTCTGGACAGGGAAACTGAACATGAGGTTCGGGGGCGTATAAAATCCTTTTTCAGTCATCGTGTTGTGGTGGAAATCTCTCATCACTCTGTGCCTTCCCGCTACCTTCGTGCATGTCAGTCTCAGGTTCACACATGGATCATGGATAAGGGTGAATTGATGGCCGGAGAGGAACAAACATGATGCTAAAGAAAACGGTGTTTTTGTTGTTGGGCTTTGTCGCGACCGGACTGGGTTTTCTGGGGGTACTTCTGCCTGGGGTACCGGCTACGCCTTTTGCTTTGCTGGCTTGTTATGCCTTCAGTATGAGTTCCCCTCGCTTTCAGAACTGGCTGCTGTATCGTTCTTCTCTGGGGCCGTTTATTCGGCGTATACGGGAAAATAAGGGACTTAGCTGGAAGGAAAAACGCAATATTTTGCTGTTTGTCTGGGTTTCTATCGGCGTGACGATTTTGTTTTTTATGCACATTACCTGGCTGAGGATTTTTCTGCTGGTTCTGCTGATCCTAAAGACTTTGTTTATCATCCGCTACAAGACACTGAGAAGCGGAGATATTTAAGAGACTTCCGTATATACTGTTGCATCAGGTCATCGGCATAACCAGTTTGTTGTCGTAACGGAAAGCGCAGGATAGATAACACAGAAGCATGAGCAGCAAAAAAGCAGCAGAGAAAAAGACGCCGTCTGGCAGAAAAACAGCGGCGAAGCCAAAAACTACGCTGAAGAAGACACCGGCACGCAAGTCCGGCTCGCGGAAACGGACCGGATCCGCCGCGAAAAAAACGCAGAAAACCAGTTGGCTGCGGCGTTTATGGAGTTTCGGCTGGAAACTCTCTCTGACAGTATTTGCTGTACTGGTCTTTCTCGGTATCTATTTAGACACCATGGTCAGGGCAAAATTCGACGGGCATATTTTTGATCTGCCGACCGTAGTGTATGCCCGGGTGCTGGATCTGGCTCCCGGCAGTGAAGTCACTATCGAGGAGATGCGCAAAGAGCTGGATGTTCTTCACTACCGTAAAGTGCGCTCCCCCCGCCGTCCCGGCGAATACTCTGCCTCTTCCGGAAAAATAGAGCTGATCCGCCGCGCGTTTGAATTTGAAGATGGACCGGAGCCGGACAGGCATGTGATGCTGCATTTCGATGCATCCGGTCTACAGCGCATTCAGTCTCTGGAACAGAATGCGGATCTCGGATTCTTGCGTATCGAGCCGAAGATGCTCGGTATGCTGGAAAAAGATGTGGCCGAAACTCGTCTGTATCTGCGTCGTGAACAGTTCCCTGAGTTTCTGGTGGATGCACTGCTGGTGACTGAAGACCGGGATTTTTATCAGCATGACGGGGTGTCCCCACTGGCAATTCTGCGTGCTCTGGCGGCGAATATCCGGGCTGGGCGCACTGTGCAGGGGGGCAGTACGCTGACGCAGCAACTGGCCAAGAACCTGTTTCTGAGCCGCGAACGAACCTTATGGCGCAAGATCCGCGAAGCCTATATCGCTCTGATCCTGGATTACCGCTATAACAAAGACCGTATTCTGGAAGCGTACCTGAACGAAGTGTATCTGGGGCAGAGTGAGCGCCAGTCGGTGCATGGTTTCGGCCTGGCGGCGCGGTTGTATTTCGGTCTGCCGTTGCAGGAGCTGAGGATTGATCAACTGGCTCTGCTGGTGGGCATGGTTAAAGGTCCTTCTTACTATAACCCGGTTCGCCATCCGGAGCGTACCAAAGAACGGCGTGATCTGGTGCTGCGTCTACTGATGCAGCAGGATATCCTGACGGCTTCTCAGTATGAACAGGCGGTCAGTCGTCCGCTGGATATTCAGGACAACCCTAAAATCGCCAGCCGTCAGCCGGCGTATTTCCAGCAGCTTAAAAACGAACTGCAGCAGAAAGTCGGCGCACGTTTTCAGTCGGATTCGGGGCTGAGGCTGTTTACTACACTGGATCCCGTTTCTCAGGCGATGATGGAAAAAGCAATCACCCAGAAGATCCCGCAACTGGAAAAAGTCAGTGGCGAAGGGCTGGAGGCGGCTGCGGTCGCTGTTGACCGCCGGACGGGGGAGATCCGCGCCATGGTTGGTGGCAAGCGCACAGGCTATGATGGTTTTAACCGGGCGCTGAACGCCAGCCGTCCGATCGGTTCTCTGGTTAAACCCGCTGTCTATATGACGGCACTGGCACAACCGGACACCTACACGTTGGCTACCACTTTAACCGATGAGCCCATTACTTTGCAGGGTAGCCAGGGCTCGGTCTGGTCGCCGAAAAATTTCGATCTTAAATACCGCGGAGAAGTACCGCTGTACCTGTCACTGGCGAAATCACTGAATGTACCGACAGTAAAACTGGGTATGGCACTCGGTATCCCGCAGGTAACCAATACACTGGAAGCGCTGGGGATCCGGCGTGATGAAATCCGCATGGTGCCGTCGATGTTCCTCGGTACTTTTTCCCTGACACCGTATCAGGTTTCGCAGATGTATCAGACGCTGACTAATTCTGGCCGCCGGGCACCACTTTCAGCACTGCGGATGGTGAAAAATATGGAAGGCGATGTCCTGTATCAGTCGATACCGAAAATGACGCCGACGGTGGATGAGCAGGCGGCATGGCTGACAACCTATGCCATGAAGCGGGTTGTGATGGAAGGCAGCGGCCGCTATCTTCAGGGGCGTTTTGGCTGGGCGGCACTGGCAGGTAAAACCGGTACGACCAGCGACAGCCGGGACAGCTGGTTTGTCGGTATCGATGGCCGGGAAGTGGTCACCGTCTGGCTGGGACGAGATGATAATCAGCCGATAAAACTGACGGGTGCCGGCGGGGCGCTGAGGGTGTATGCTGAGTATCTGGATTACCGTATCCCGCAGCGTCTGAGTCTGCCTTGGCCGCAGGGGATCCGCACTGTCGGCTTTACAAGAAAGAGCAGCGGAGCACTGGCGCTGGACTGTGACAATGAGTTCCGTCTTCCTGTCTGGGATAAAGGTAACCGGCTCCAGCAGGCGTGTGAGAAAGGGCCGGGACAGTGGCTGAAAAATCTGTTCGGTTTGTAGTGGTTACCAAATACAGGATGATTTCGGTTGGTAAGGTGGCAGGTTAGATTAATCAGGGGCAGTTTATAATGAATAGCAATAATGCGTTGCTGGAGCAGTTTATTAATACTGTCTGGCTGGAAAAAGGGCTGTCGCAGAACACGGTCGATTCTTATCGTAATGATCTGAAACGGCTGATACTGTGGGTGGAGAAGCAGGAACTTTCCCTGCAATCGATCTCTATGGCTGATCTGCAGGATTATCAGGCATGGCTGGTGGAAAATGCGTACAAAGCCACCTCCCGGGCACGGATGCTTTCTGCTATCCGGGCTCTGTTCCGTTTTCTGCTCCGGGAAAAAATCCGCAGCGACGATCCGACAGCGCTGCTGATCAGCCCTAAGCTGCCTAAACGGCTGCCGAAAGATCTGTCTGAAGCTCAGGTTGAGGCGCTGCTGGAGGCTCCGGATGGCAACAATCCTATTGAACTGCGCGATAAAGCCATGCTGGAGCTGCTGTATGCCACCGGGCTTCGGGTTACCGAACTGGTCAGTCTGACTATGGAAAATATCAGTCTGCGGCAGGGCATGGTGCGTGTTATCGGTAAGGGCAGTAAAGAGCGTCTGGTGCCGATGGGAGAAAACGCCGTAGAGTGGATCGAAACTTTTTTTACTCATGGGCGGTCTGAGCTGCTAGGAGAACAGACGTCGGATGTGGTTTTTCCCAGCAAAAGGGCGAGAGCCATGACCCGTCAAACCTTCTGGCACCGCATTAAACATTATGCGAGTATTGCCGGTATTGATGCGGACACGCTGTCTCCTCACGTATTAAGACACGCCTTTGCGACGCACCTGTTAAATCATGGTGCGGATTTGCGGGTGGTGCAGATGCTGTTGGGACACAGTGATCTCTCTACGACTCAAATATACACTCATGTTGCGACGGAGCGACTGAAACTTATTCATAAGGAGCATCACCCCAGAGCCTAGTTTCTGTTTAAGAATAAGTTCCGGATGTGGTTGCCGATAATTAAGGTGAAATGATGAATCTGGTAAGGACAACACTGACACTGCTATTGACCGCTTGTGTAACGATGAGCATTCAGGCAGAAGAGAAGGATGATTATAAGGCTGAAATGGCTCAGAGTTTTGCTGCTTTGGGTGTCGCCGTACAGGATAAAGATCCATCGGATGATTATGCGGATAAGCTGGAAATTATAAAAAACTTTGCTGATATAGGCTTGTCTGTGCTGGATATTCAGCCATCGTCTATCGAAGGCGTGCTGGAAGTTACAACAGATAAAGGTTTGCTGTTCTCCAGTCCGGATGGTAAGCAGTTTATTGCCGGAACCCTGTATGCACAGGCAGAAAATGGTGAATATGTCGATGTGCTTGCAGAGCGCCAGGCTCCGATTAATGCGGCTAAAATCGAAGCAATGAAAGACAGCATGATTACCTTTAAGGCCGACGATGAAAAGTTTGTGGTCACCGTGTTTACCGATACCAGTTGTGGTTACTGTGTGCGTCTGCATCAGCAGATACAGGGATATAATGATTTGGGTATCACAGTTCGCTATATGGCCTATCCGCGTCAGGGGCCGGAGAGTAAACCGGCTGAGGAATTGGCTGATATCTGGTGTGCCGATGATCAGAAACAGGCGATGAATGATGCGAAGCTGAAGCGTAATTTTAATGATAAGGTTGCTAACCTTACCCAGTGCCGCCAGACAGTGTCTGAGCATTATCAACTGGGACGAGAGTTAGGTATTACCGGTACCCCATCTATCTTTATGCCTGACGGTAAACTCATCGGAGGTTATTTACCGCCAGCTGGTCTGTATCAGCGTCTGATGCAGATGTGATATCCGTATGGTCGTATGCATTCCCGCGCAGAAATGTGGGAATTCGAATTTCCTGTTAGATAAAGAAAGCAATGATTGAAATAACCCGTCGCTCCGACGTCAACCTGTCTCTGTTACCGGATACGATGACGCCGCTGTTAAAACGTATTTATATCAGCCGTGGTATCACAGACATTTCACAACTGCAGCGCGGTGCTAAGGGGCTGCTGCCTTTTCAGCAGTTATGGGGCATCGATAAAGCGGTGGCGCTGCTGTTGGATGCGATCCGCCAGAATAAACGTATTATCGTGGTCGGGGATTTCGATGCCGACGGCGCGACCAGCTCGGCTCTCTCTGTGCTGGCTCTGCGTGCGCTGGGGTGCCGGAATGTGGATTATCTGGTGCCGAACCGCTTTGAAGACGGCTATGGGCTGAGTCCGGAAGTGGTTGAACAGGCTATTGAACTCGGTGCTGAAGTGATCATGACCGTCGATAACGGGGTCTCTTCCATTGACGGCGTCCGTGTTGCCAAAGCACAGGGTTTGCAGGTGATTGTGACCGACCATCACCTGCCGGGCAGTGTACTGCCGGAGGCGGATGCCATGGTCAATCCCAACCTGCAGGCGTGCGGGTTTCCTTCTAAAGCTCTGGCTGGCGTTGGCGTAGCATTTTATCTGATGCTGGCGCTGCGGGCTTATATGCGCGAGCAGGGCTTTTTTGCACAAAACGGTACTCCGGAGCCTAATTTGGCTGAGTTGCTGGATTTGGTGGCGCTGGGAACGGTTGCCGATGTGGTGGCGCTGGATGAAAACAACCGTATTCTGGTTCATCAGGGGCTACAACGCATCCGTGCCGGTAAGGCGAGACCGGGGATCCAGGCACTGATCGAAGTCGCAAAACGCGAACCAGCCCGTCTGGTAGCGGCGGATTTCGGTTTTGCTCTCGGACCCAGAATCAATGCTTCCGGACGTCTGGATGATATGTCATTCGGGGTTGAGCTGCTGATGTGTAATAATATTCATGCGGCAAGGCGGATGGCGAATGAGCTGGACGGCCTGAATCAGACCCGTAAAGCGATCGAAGAGGGAATGAAGCAGGAAGCGGTGGCTTTCTGCGAACGGCTGCAATTCGGTGCGACCGATACTTTGCCTATCGGACTGGTATTGTTTCAGCGTGATTGGCATCAGGGGGTTATTGGTATTCTGGCCTCTCGGATTAAGGATCAGTTTCATCGTCCGGTGATTGCGTTTGCAGACGGCGGAGACGGACTGATTAAAGGCTCCTGCCGGTCTATTCCCGGGCTGCATATGCGGGATACGCTGGATATTGTGGATAAACAGCATCCCGGTATGATCCTGAAATTCGGCGGTCACGCGATGGCAGCCGGACTGACTATCGCAGAAAAAGATCTGGAACGCTTTTCTCAGGCGTTTGATCGCTCGGTGCGTGAAGAGCTGAATGAGAGTGCGTTGAAAGGTGTGATTTTGTCTGACGGTGAACTGCTGCCGGAAGAGTTTTCCATGCACACGGCGCAATTGTTGCGTGATGCCGGCCCGTGGGGACAGGCTTTTCCTGAGCCGCTGTTTGATGGTGAGTTTAAAATCCTGCACCAGAAGCTGGTGGGAGAGAAACACCTGAAACTGATGGTCGAACCGTTGTTTAAAGGCCATCCGACCAATATTATGCTGGACGCGATCAAGTTTAATATCGATCTGCGCCGCTGGCCGGATGCTTCCGTCAAAACCGCGCGTATGGCATTCCGGCTGGATATCAATGAGTTCAGGGGAAATCAGTCACTACAACTGATGATTGAACATATTGAGACGAAATAGACTCGATTTCTGTCACATTTTTCAGTAGAATCGCCCGGTTAAATTTTACTCATACACATAACTGCCATTGGTCTCTGACCGCAGAAAAATGTATCAACCTAATATTGAGCAAACATGTTTGAAATCAATCCCATCAAAAACCGCCTGCAGGACGTGTCAGAACGCACGAATGTCCTGAGGGGGTATCTTTGACTATGACGCCAAGAAAGAGCGTCTTGAAGAAGTAAACGCAGAGCTGGAACAGCCGGATGTCTGGAACGAACCTGAGCGTGCACAGGCGCTGGGTAAAGAGCGTGCCTCGCTGGAAGCGGTTGTAGAAACCATCGACCAGTTGGATCAGGGCATGGACGATGTGGAAGGTCTGCTGGAGCTGGCTATCGAAGCCGAAGATCAGGAAACCTTCGACGAGATCGAACCGGAACTGGCCGAGCTGGAAACCAAGCTGGAACAGCTGGAATTCCGCCGTATGTTCTCCGGTGACCATGATGCGTCTGACTGCTATATCGACCTGCAATCCGGCTCTGGCGGTACGGAAGCTCAGGACTGGACTTCAATGATGCTGCGCATGTATCTGCGCTGGGCTGAAGCAAAAGGCTTCAAGACTGAGGTGATTGAAGTCTCTGAAGGGGATGTCGCGGGTCTCAAATCGGCAACGGTTCGTATTGTCGGTGAATATGCTTATGGATGGCTGCGTACTGAAACCGGCGTGCATCGTCTGGTACGTAAATCACCATTCGATTCAGGCGGTCGCCGGCATACTTCGTTTGCCTCTGCATTTGTTTATCCTGAGATTGATGACAATATTGCGATTGATATCAACCCGTCGGATTTGCGTATCGACGTCTATCGCGCGTCCGGTGCCGGTGGTCAGCACGTAAACACCACGGAATCGGCGGTACGTATTACCCACTTGCCGACGAATATTGTGGTTCAGTGCCAGAATGACCGTTCTCAGCATAAGAACAAAGATCAGGCGATGAAACAGCTTCGTGCGAAGCTATTTGAATTTGAACTGCAAAAGCAGAATGCCGAGAAGCAGGCCAATGAAGATGCCAAATCTGACATCGGCTGGGGAAGTCAGATCCGTTCTTATGTACTGGATGATTCCCGTATCAAAGATTTACGCACCGGTATCGAGAACCGCAATACACAGGCAGTTCTGGACGGTGACCTAGACAAATTTATCGAAGCAAGCCTGAAATCAGGCCTGTAAGCGCACAAAAGGGTAACAAACAAAATGACTGAACAGGTTCAACAACCAGAAATCAACGCTCAGGAAGAGAACAAACTGATTGCCGAGCGCCGTGCGAAACTTGATCATATCCGTAAAAGCTGTAAGGCGAACGGTCACCCTAATGATTTCCGTCGTGACAGTCTGGCGGGCGATCTTCAGGCTGAATTTTGGGAAAAAACCAAAGAAGAGCTGGAAGAGCTGAATCATACTGTTGCTATTGCCGGTCGTATCATGGCAAAACGCGGCCCGTTCCTGGTGATTCAGGAAGTATCCGGTCGTATTCAAGCTTATGCTGCTAAAGATGTACAGAAAGAACTGAAAGAGAAATATCACGGTCTGGATATTGGTGACATCATCGGTGTGAAAGGTGCGCTGCACAAATCCGGTAAAGGCGATCTGTATGTCAATATGGAAGAGTACGTACTGCTGACTAAGGCATTGCGTCCGCTGCCGGAAAAATTCCACGGCCTGACCGATCAGGAAATGCGTTACCGTCAGCGTTATGTGGATCTGATCGTGAACGAAGATTCCCGTAATGCCTTTATTATCCGCTCTAAGCTGGTGTCTGCCATCCGTAACTTTATGACGGCGAAGCAGTTCCTTGAAGTGGAAACACCGATGATGCACGTGATCCCAGGCGGTGCGACCGCACGTCCGTTTATCACGCATCATAACGCACTGGGTATCGATATGTACCTGCGTGTGGCTCCGGAGCTGTATCTGAAGCGTCTGACTGTCGGTGGTTTTGAGCGTGTATTCGAAATCAACCGTAACTTCCGTAACGAAGGTCTGTCTCCTCGTCATAACCCTGAATTCACCATGATGGAATTCTATATGGCGTATGCAGATTACAATGACCTGATGGATCTGACTGAAGAGATGCTGCGCACCGTTTCTATGGAAGTGCTGGGCTCAACGTCGATGCCTTACGGGGATGAAACGGTTGATTTTGGTGGTACTTATCCTCGCATGAGTATGATTGAAGCGATCAAGAAGTATAATCCTGATAACGAACTGGCTCAGGCTCTGGATTATACTAAAGCGCAGGATCGCGATTATCTGGTGAAACTGGCTCAATCCGTACATATGGAAATCGAAGGGTTCTGGACCCGTGGTCAACTGCTGGAAGAGATCTTCGGTGAAACGGCGGAGCCTAAGCTGCTTCAGCCGACCTTCATTACTGAATATCCGGCAGAGATTTCACCTCTGGCGCGTCGTAATGACGACAATCCGTTTATCACTGACCGCTTTGAGTTCTTTATCGGTGGTCGTGAAGTGGGTAACGGTTTCTCTGAGCTGAACGATGCGGAAGATCAGGACGCACGCTTTAAAGCGCAGGTTGAGGCCAAAGACGCGGGTGATGATGAAGCCATGTACTACGATGCAGACTACATCCGTGCACTTGAGCATGGCCTGCCGCCAACAGCGGGTCAGGGTATCGGTATCGACCGTCTGGTCATGCTGTTCGCCAACGCACAAACCATCCGCGACGTTATTCTGTTCCCGGCTATGCGCCCGCAGGCGTAACTTCGTTCATAAAAGAAAAAAACAGAGCCACCGCAAACTGCGGTGGCTTTTTTTGTGCTGCTCATTTCCTTGGACGGGTTATTTGTTTCCCGGTTCCGGAGCCACGCCCATGGTTATCATTTAAAAAGCTGAGTTATCATTCAGAGAACTTATCAGCAAAATAGATCATCTGATAGGCGATGGCGTTATTCCAGTAATCCCAGGTGTGTCCTCCCGGACGTTCAGTATAATCATGAGCGATATTATACTGATTCAGTAACTGATGCAGTTCACGGTTATCCTGAATAAAGAAATCACTGGCACCGCAGTCGAGTGTGAGGTTAATTCCTGACAGGAACTTGTGTGCATTGAATTTTATCGCCTTTTTCTCCCAAAGTATTTTGTTTTGTACCGGATCGCCCAATACATTCTCCAGCCCCCAATTGTATGGGAAATTCGCAGGGTTAACGCCTCCGCTGATGCTACCGGCATTGCCAAAAGTATCTGGATTCATCAGACTGATGTGCAAGGCACCATATCCCCCCATACTTAATCCGGTGATGGCTCTCTGTGATTTTTCTGCTCTGGTCGAATAGTGCTTATCAATATAGCTGACGACATCTTTGGCTATATAACTTTGGTAATTTGAACCTTTCAGGACAGGACTGTCTATATACCATTTGTCATAGTTGCCATCTGGCATCACCAGTATCAGGTTATGTCGGTCGGCCTGTTGTGCAATCGATGTTCCCTCTGTCCAGGATTTATAATCACCGCTCCAGCCATGCAACACATAAACAACCGGATAGTCTGAATCTTTCTGATAACTATCGGGTAAAACGACGATGGCTTTATGGTCTTTTTTTATCGCCTGACTGTCTATAGTAATGGTTTCCATCTTGTAAGCGTTAGCTGCGCCACAAAATGACATGGTCAATAAGGCAAGAATTGAGTATTTCATGGTTTTCTCCAGTTGGTCTCACGCCTCAATAAAACCATGGACTGATAAATCGCTCTCTTCGTTTCTGCTCAGAAAATACCGCTATTTAATCACGTCGGTATAAGTGTGAAGTGATACGCACAGGAAATCCGGATGGCATGGCACACTTGTTTCTTCTCCTGACTTTGTACTGGTGGATGGCGATGAAAAAGCCTGTGTTTGAACAACTTTTGATACCGGAAGGTCGCAGCCTGAACTGCAGGCTATTTTCAGGCGATGCTTTTTTCTGTCCGGTTCATGTTCATCCTGAAGGTGAAATCGTCTTTATTTCTCAGGGAAAAGTTAACTACGTTATCGGTGAGATGAAAGGGGAATTGTCTGAGAATGAGTTGCTGCTGATTGGTGCGAATATCCCGCATGCATTTTCTGCTCTTCGTGATGGACAGAAATTTACGTCATACTATATCCATAGTAAGGAACATCTGCTGCATGTGCTGCAGCAGCATCTTCAGGAACTGAATATCCTGGAAGGCATCACCAACTGGTTCAGAAGAGGTGCTGTATTTCATCTGGATAGAGAGGAATCTGAACGATATAAAAGAATATTCAGTTGTACACGAGAAATACGCATATTGGCTTTCGTAGAATTTTTTCTGAGTATCAGTCAGAAAAAACCACGTTATTACCTGACACAGGGAAGTGATTTTGTGGTGGATAAGACGGGCGCTGACATTATCGCTTGTATCCGGATGAATAAGCTGTCCCCTTTGCCGCTGAAAGATATTGCGTGCAGAATGAATATATCGGTAGCGACATTTACTCGGGTGTTCAGACAACTCTTTGGGATGAGCTATGTTGAGTATCTGACAACGATAAAAATAGAGCAGGCTTGTAATCTGCTTGTTCATTCATCATCGGCAATTACGCTCGTGGCTTTAGAATCCGGGTTTACTTCGCTGTCTCAGTTTAATAAAAAGTTTAAAGAATATGTCGGGGTTTCACCACGGCAGTATAGAAAAGAGTGGAAAATTTTGTATCCGGAGAAGGCTGATGCTGATAACTGGGATATTGGGACACTGTGCTGACTTCTATTACATGTTTTCGTCTATACGCCGCGTGGATAATTGCTGAAAGTTTCCCCGTTCCTCTTGCAAAATCCCACCATAAGAGTAAAATTCCGGGGCTTTAAATTGGCACGAGACCCCAGACTGTTTTTGACGAAGCGGTTTTTGGGGTTAATTTTATTATTGAGAAAGCAAAGAGGACGATATGGTAACCATTCGTTTGGCACGTCACGGCGCTAAAAAGCGTCCATTTTATCAAGTTGTAGTAGCAGACAGCCGCTTCGCAGCAACTGGTCGCTACATCGAGAAAGTAGGTTTCTTCAACCCTACAGCTAAAGGTCAGGAAGAAGGTCTGCGTCTGGATCTGGATCGCGTAAACCACTGGGTTGGTGAAGGCGCATCTCTGTCTGACCGTGTTGCTAAACTGGTTAAAGACGCTCAAAAAGCGGCTTAATCATTAGCAGTAAACACATAAGTATGTCAGTAGAAGGAACCCGGGCGATGAGTGAGCAGAACGAAAAAGTTACTGTAGGCAAGTTTGGTGCTACTTACGGTATTCGTGGCTGGCTTAAAGTCATTTCTTATACAGACAACGCTGAAAGTATTTTCGATTACAGCCCCTGGTACATTAACCAGAAGGGCACATGGGTTGAGTACAAAGTAGAAAGCTGGAAGCGCCATAACAAAGGTATGGTTGCAAAACTGGAAGGACTGGATCTTCGTGAAGATGCTAACCTTTTGACCAATTTCGAGATTGCGATTAACCCGGACTCACTACCTGAACTGTCAGAAGATGAATTTTACTGGCGTGAATTGTTCGGAATGAATGTGGTCACGACCAAAGGTTATAACCTTGGTGAAGTGGTCGACATGCTGGAAACAGGTTCCAACGATGTTTTAGTAGTGAAAGCGAATCTGAAAGATGCTTTCGGCCAGAAGGAACGGTTGATACCGTACCTTGAGGAGCAAGTGATCAAACATGTTGATCGTGAAGCTCAACGGATCGAAGTTGACTGGGATCCTGGATTTTAACTCTTGGTAAGGATACAGAACAGATGTGGATTGGCATAATTAGCCTTTTTCCTGACATGTTCCGTGCAATTACCGATTTTGGAGTTACCGGTCAGGCGGTAAAAAAAGGTCTTTTGTCGGTTGAGTCATGGAATCCCCGTGATTTTACGCACGACAAACATCGGACTGTCGATGACAGACCTTACGGTGGTGGCCCCGGAATGTTAATGATGGTTCAGCCTTTGCGCGATGCCATCCATGCAGCCAGAGAAGCCTCACCGGGAAAGACGAAAGTGATTTACCTTTCCCCACAAGGTCGAAAACTCGACCAGAAAGGGGTTGAAGAGTTGGCAACCAATGAGAACTTGCTTCTTATTTGTGGTCGCTACGAAGGGGTAGATGAGCGCATCATTCAGTCTGAGGTTGACGAAGAATGGTCAATCGGAGACTTTGTGATGACGGGTGGCGAGCTGCCAGCCATGACGCTGATCGACTCGGTGTCCCGGTTTATTCCGGGGGTGCTGGGTGATTTTGCTTCGGCGGAAGAAGATTCTTTTGCTAATGGCTTGCTGGATTGCCCGCATTACACGCGTCCGGAAGTATTGGACGGAAAGGAAGTACCTGTGGTACTGAAATCCGGCAATCATAAGGATATTCGTCGCTGGCGGTTAAAAGAATCGCTGGGCCGAACCTGGCTAAGAAGACCAGAGCTCCTGGAAAACCTAGCTCTGACTGACGAACAGGAACAATTACTGGCAGAGTTCGTAAAAGAACATCGCAGTGCGAATGCCAAGTAACCTATTTTATTTAGTATCAGTTTATTCTAGGAATTGAAACATGAGTAACATCATCAAAGCTCTTGAGCAAGAGCAAATGAAACAAGACCTTCCTAAGTTCAGCGCGGGTGACACTGTTGTTGTACAGGTTAAGGTAAAAGAAGGTGACCGTGAGCGTCTACAGGCTTTTGAAGGCGTTGTAATCGCTGTACGTAACCGTGGTCTACATTCAGCTTTCACTGTTCGTAAAATTTCTAACGGTGAAGGTGTTGAGCGTACGTTCCAAACTCACTCTCCAATGGTTAATAGCATCGAAGTTAAACGCCGCGGTGCAGTACGTCGTGCCAAGCTGTACTACCTACGTGAGCGTTCTGGTAAGTCTGCTCGTATCAAAGAGAAACTTGCTAAGAAGTAATGCTAAACCAGGCATTCTCATAGTAAGAAACGGGTTCCAAATGGAACCCGTTTTTTTATATGCTGAAAGGCATTAGAATAGAAGATGCTGAATCGATCCAGACCCGGACTCTATTCCTGCACTGGCGTATGGAGTCAGAGATAAACAAAAGCTATGTGCGTCACCTTTCAGCCATAAAGAACAGGATTAATCAATGTCATCACCAAAAAAAACAGTCGTAAAATGTCCAACTTGTCAGCAAAAGGTTGTATGGGGAGAAGAAAGTCCTTACCGTCCGTTCTGCAGTAAAAAATGTCAGATGATCGATTTCGGTGAATGGGCTGATGAAGAAAAATCGATTCCGGGTGCTCCGGATATGTCTGATTCAGACGGTTGGTCGGAAGATTGCTAACAACAAACGGCCAGCTCGAATTCTACATCCTGACTGTAGGCCTGCCCGGTTTCAAACGACATAAATTTAATGGCAAAGCGGTTCTTATGCCCGGAAATCATAGGAAAAACACCGTAATTCAAGGGAATAGACAGGCGTAGAATGCTGGCTTCTTCGGCTTCGCTCTGGAAAAAACCGTTGCGGGCGATCTGGGGTTTCAGATAACCGGTTTCCCGGCAAAGCTTCAGCCATATCGCAAGTGATTCGGATAGCGACTCCAGCGTATCCATCCAGCCTTTGGCATTGCGGATGCGCTGTTCCACCGGCAGATGGTTCCAGTAGTGCAGGGCGGGCAGGTCAAAACAGCAGGTGCCGCCCGGCAGATTAAAGCGCTGGCGGATTGAACTCAGAAAACGGTCTTCCTTTAATGACTTACCGAAGCGTTCAGCGGCCATCAGTTTTTTATGTACAGTATCAATCTCACCCAGAATGGAATGCAGTTTCTCTTGATCCACTCCGTCAATATTTAGCCAGCTTTTGTACATAAGTCGTTGCTTTTCCAGATCTTTGGCCAGTTCGGCTTTAAGCTGGATTTGCTCGAATATTTCCAGAAGGTCAAAAATAGAACGGAAAAACTGCTGATACTGAAGGCTGTCAGAAAAGTCGGCGGAATGATGCATCTGTCTCAGCAGGGATTCCACTCTGAGATAAATGCGGGCTTTTTCATTTAATGGGTGTTCAAATTTATGAATTGTCATTCCGGTGGCCTTTCCGTCCTCCCTGTGCTGTTTGCCTGCATATCATTGCAGCCTGTCCGGCTGAGATCCAGATATTTTCTGTGTAACTGAGAGACCTGTGGCAACAGCCGGTCATAGTCGTCAGTCATAATGATGTCGTCAGCATATTTCAGCCTTTCGCTTCGGCTGGCTTGTGCTGCAAGAATCGATTCAGCCTGCTCACGGGAAACATGATCCCTGTGCATGGTACGGGTGATCTGCGTTGTTTCGCTGACATCGACCACCAGGATCCGATTTGTCATAGATTGTAGCTGGTTTTCAACCAATAAGGGAACCACTAATAATGCATAGGGGCTGGTCACTCGGCTTAAAGCTTGCTGCATTTCGCTGCGGATCAGCGGATGCAGCAGCGTATTCAGCCAGTGTTTGGCCATCTTATCGGAGAAAATTTTGTGCCGCAGCTTTGGCCTGTCAAGGCAGCCTTCGGCGGTCAGTATTTCTGCTCCGAAATGCGTCCGGATAGCGTCAAGGCCGGGCGTTCCTGGGGCTACCACCTCGCGTGCGATAATATCCGCATCGATAATATCGATCGCAAAGTGGTCACGGAACAGATTGGCGACGGTGGTTTTTCCGCTGGCAATACCGCCGGTTACGCCGATGATCAGTGGCATCTTATTCAGATTCCCAGCACGGAAGAAAAATACCAGTGAATGATATCATTTCCCCAGAGAAGACTGACCCAGCCGGCAATAGCCAGATAAGGGCCGAAGGGAAACTGGCGGTCGATACCTTGTTTTTGCAGCCTTAGCTGAATAATGCCGAAGATCAGTCCAACCAGCGATGAGAGCAGAATAATTACCGGTAATATCTGCCAGCCTAGCCATGCACCCAGAGCCGCCAGCAGTTTGAAATCACCGTACCCCATCCCCTCTTTACCCGTCAGCAGTTTAAATACCCAGTACAGACTCCAGAGGCAGAGATAACCGCTCATGGCTCCGATCACCGCGCTGCTGAGTGATATCGGTGAGATCTCAAACAATGCCAGTGCAATTCCACCCCACATCAGTGGTAATGTCAGTTGATCCGGAAGCAGCATGGTGTCCAAATCGATAAAGGTGGCGGTAATCAGATAGAAGGTAAAAAACAGCAGGGCAAGGGTGTAATAACTAAACCCGAGTTTTATGGCAACGGTGGTACACAGTATTGCTGTTAATGCTTCGATAAGTGGATAGCGAATGCTGATCGGGTTTTTGCAGTGGTGGCATTTGCCCCGGAGGAGCAGCCAACTCAGTAGCGGAATGTTGTCAATGATCCGAACCGGTGTGTTGCATTTTGGGCAGCGAGACCCCGGAGTGCTCAGGTTAAACGGTGTTGAGTCCGTCTGAATATTCAGTTCCGGAAAGGTTTCAGCGCAGTCGCGTTTCCACTCTCTTTCCATCATAATCGGCAGACGGTAGATCACAACATTCAGAAAACTGCCGACGATCAGGCCGAAGACTCCGGCCAGAGAGGGAAACAGCCAGGGTAACTGGTTAAACATTTCCGGGTTAAAGGATTCCATTCTGATTCTCAGTTAATTAAATGCAGTAGTGTGCATTTTATCCTAATACTGTCATTAAGTTAAAGATGGGCAGGTACATTGATATCACCAGTCCGCCAACAACGGTTCCGAGAAAGAGAATAATCAGCGGCTCGATGATCTTCCCGAGATTATCGACGTAGTTATCCACTTCGGCTTCATACACCGCAGCAATGTTATTCAGCATTTCGTCCAGTTTACCCGATTCCTCCCCGATCCGGATCATCTGCAGTACCAGTTCCGGAAATGCCCGGCTGTTGCGCATCGCAATATGCATGGGAACACCAGAAGCCGTTTCTTTGTGTACACGATGAATGGCCTGTTCATAATGCTGATTTCCTGCTGATCCGGCGGTGTTCATCAGGCTGGTCAGCAGAGGAATACCTGCACTGAAACTGACCGAAAGAGTCCGGCTGAAGCGGGCAATGGCAGCTCTGGACAGTATGTTGCCGATAATGGGGATCCGTAATGCCCAGCGGCTGGTTTGTAGACGGAACACGGCTGATGTGTTGCGCCGGTACATAATGCATAAGTAAGTACTTGCTATAGTTATAAGTATAATCAGACTGTGATTCTGAACCCAATCAGATAATGTTAAGACTTGGCGTGTAAACCAGGGCAGCTCTGCTCCCATGCCTTGAAACATGCTTTCAAACTCAGGAATAACCAGTGTCAGCATTAACCATGAAACACCGCTGGCGACCAACATCACCATCCCCGGATAGATCATGGCCTTGATAACCTTGGCTCGCAGGGCTTCGCTTTTTTCCCGGTACGTGGCGAGTTGATCAAATGCTTCTGCAAGCCTGCCGGACTGTTCTCCGCTGGTCACCAGTTCTGCCGTCAGACCGGTAAAATATATACTGGCATTACACATGGCCTTCGATAACGGTGTACCGGCTTCGGCCTGTCTGACTATCTGCATCAGGATCTGCTTCATTCCGGCTTTGGTCTGACTATTTTCCAGTAGTTTCAGTGCTTGAATCAGGGGCATTCCAGCCAGAAGCATAACAGATAACTGTCGGATAAAACGGGTGATATCCTTACTGGTTGCGCTATGCCGGATGCGGGTAACAGAAGAGAGTCTCCGTTTTCTGATGTGTATTATCCGGATCTGCTGATAATGTAACTGTTCTCTTACTTCGTTTTCCCCGGCCGCCAGCATCTGTCCGGCAACAGGCTGTCCGCTTGGGTTTATCCCTTTCCAGTGAAAGTGACTGAGCCGGGGGGAAGTTCTCTGAAATAGCGGCATACTATTTTCCCCTCATTGCATTTTTATACACCGTATGCGAACAAGTCATATTTCCCACGTATATTCTTTACAACGCCAGTACCCGCTGCAGCTCCTCATAGCTGGTTATTCCCAGTTTTAATTTATCAATTCCCGACTCCCTTAGTGTTTTCATTCCTTGTTCTTTGGCTATTGTTTCAATCTCCTTAACCGATGCTCCTTTTATTACTGCCTCTGCCAGCCGGTTATCGAACGGCATGACTTCATAAATACCGGTACGTCCGCAGTAGCCTCCGGTACACTCGGCACAGCCGGATTTATTCGCCCTGTACAGACGTTCTTCCTGATGGATATTCAGCGCTTCGGCCTGTACTGGTGTCAGCGTATCCGGTTGTTTACAGTGTGGGCATAAACAGCGTGCCAGACGCTGGGCTATAATCAGGCTCAGAGAGGACGCGAGGTTAAAAGGCATAATGCCTATATTCTGCAGACGAATAACCGTTTCTGCGGCAGAATTAGTGTGTAGGGTGGACAGGACAAGATGCCCGGTTTGTGCTGCCTGCACTGCGATGGCCGCTGTGTCCGGATCCCGGATTTCTCCGACCATCACTACGTCAGGATCCTGACGCAGGAATGTGCGCAGAGCCTCGGTAAAGCCAAAACCGATTTTGCTGCTGATCTGTACCTGATTGACCCCGGACAGGTTAATTTCGACCGGATCTTCGGCGGTGGATATATTACGTTCAGGTGTGTTTAACAGAGACAACCCGGTATAGAGTGAAACGGTTTTACCGCTTCCGGTCGGGCCTGTTACCAGTATCATGCCCTGCGGTCTGTTCAGGGCATTCAGGTATAGGGTTTTCTGCTGCGAGCTGTAGCCGAGAGTGTGGATATTCAGCGTAGTAACACTGCTGTCTAACAGACGTAAAACCACCTTTTCTCCCCAAAGTGCCGGAAGGGTAGAGACCCGCATATCTACAGCTGTTTCACTGTCCAGACGTAGTTTGAGTCGTCCGTCCTGAGGCAGGCGACGTTCTGCAATATCCAGTCCGGACAAAATTTTCAGCCGGGCAGTCAGCCGGCGGGCGAGATGGCTGGCTGGTTGCTGTGTTTCCACCAATATACCATCGCAGCGCAGACGGATACGGTAGCGATCTTCATACGGTTCGAAATGGATATCGGATGCTCCCCGGCGTACAGCATCCAGTAATATCTGGTGGATAAAGCGGCTAACGGGGGCATTATCCTGGCTCAGATCTTCGCTGACTTCAGCCTCATCTGCAGAAACGTCAACCAGATTGGCGAGTTCATCTTCACTGATTGTTTTTCCACTGTGTTCCGGGGGATGGGGAGTCTGTTTGCCGTACAGTCGGCGAATAGCAGCAGACAGTGTTTTAACATCCGTCAGCACTAGTTCCGCTGCTAAGCCAGTGGCAAAGCAAAAATCTGCTTCGGTTTGGGGATTGGCCGGATCGCAGACAGCAATCGTCACTGTCGTGTCTGAAAGCTTGACTGGAAGAGCCATATGCTGCAGCACAAGTTCCCCAAGCCCTAATTTCCGACAAACGTTCGTATAGTCAAACTGTTCTGGTTCGGTTAGTGGCATATGGAAAATCTGGCTGATATGTTCGCTGAGTGTATTTGGTGTCATTATCCCCAGCGCGAGCACGGCAGCCGGAACCGGTTGTTTTTCTTGCTTAACCCGGTTGAGTATCGCTTGTTCCTGATCCTGGCTAATGAGTCCGGCCTGATGCAGGATGATGGCGAGGCTGGTATACGGTTGCATGCTAGAGCACCGTTCCGGTTTCGCATCCTTTAGGAAAGGCTTTTTTCTCTGTCACAGGAATATCCGTCAGACAGCGCCATCCTCCACTGTCTGATCGTTCCAGAGCCAGAATGTTCCCGCCCAACTGGGTGTCGGCAGCCAGCAGGATTTGGATCTGTCCTGCTTGTCTGATGGAACTGTGCTGTTGCGTGGATAGGGTGCCTAATACAGTCGTGGATGCACCTAATTCAGATGCCATTGCTGTACTGGCAATGGTCGGAAAGATGCCTCTGCTGGCAATGCTGTCTTCAATATGCACCTTCAGGGCAGTAATTGTCGCTAAGGCTGAGCCCAGTTCTGATTTTTTTACATAACTCTGGTATTGCGGTACGGCAATTGACGTCAACACGCCGATAACCGCAACTACAATCATCAGTTCAATCAGGGAAAACCCCTGCTGTTTTTCGTGTCTCTGCATATATATTATCTCTGCTGGTCGGGTGATTTGACTTACCCAGAGTAGGAAAATCGTTGTGGATAAAAAACCAGCAGAAAGAAAGATCGCGAGAGAAGTAGTAGTAAAATCAGCCCTGTTGCATGATGACGCTGGAAATTTGCGACAGAATTTGAACAACATAATGTTGCTGGAGAATTATTGAAAGGACAGACACCTTAAAATATTAAAAGGACAGACGTCTTAAGAAAGGCTAAAAGTATAGCTGGGAACTTATTGCCATGCTGTTGGTTATGGTCGTGGTATTATGGAGGTTGATGAAGAATAGCCGAAATAATTCCGGCTATTTTCAATGTTGCTATACAGCTCCGGGATACTATCGTTCTGGGGCTGAAAGGGAATGTTTATTTACTTTGAGTAAAACTGTCTGTACCAGTTGACAAACTCCGCCACACCTTCTTTTACGCTCACTTTGGGCTGATAGCCGGTGACTTTGAACAGATCTTCGGTGTCGGCGTAGGTTTGGTATACATCACCCGGCTGCATTTCCCGGAAGTTTTTCTTTGCTTCTATGCCCAGTTCATCTTCAATGGCTTTTACAAAATCCATCAGATTGATAGGGGAACCGTGGCCAATATTGTATATCGCATAAGGAGCAGAGCTTCCTGCCGGGGTGCCTTTTTCTACTGTCCATGAGCTGTCTCTCTGTGGGAGTACATCGGCAACTCGAACCACGCCTTCAACGATATCATCCACATGGGTGAAATCACGCCACATATCGCCGTTATTGTTGATATCTATTGTGTCACCATTCAGTATTTTCTTGGTGAAGATAAACGGAGCCATATCCGGACGTCCCCATGAGCCGTAAACGGTGAAAAAGCGCAGACCGCTGGTTGGAATATCGTACAGATGTGAATAGCTGTGTGCCATCAGTTCGTTGGATTTCTTGGTGGCTGCATACAAAGACACTGGATGATCAACGGAGTCGGCTGTAGAAAAAGGAACTTTGGCATTAAGGCCGTAGACTGAACTGGAAGAGGCATACACAAGGTGCTGAACTTTTTCCTGACGGCAGCCTTCCAGAATATTCAGGTGTCCGACCAGATTTGAGTCAGCATAGGCATGCGGGTTTTCCAGTGAGTAGCGAACCCCAGCCTGAGCAGCCAGGTGGATAACACGGTCAAACTGCTCTGTAGCAAATAGGTCTGCCACAGCATTGCGGTCTGCAATGTCCAGTCTGATAAATCGAAAATCCGGGTGCTCGATGCGCTTTAGGCGGGCTTCTTTTAAGGCAACATCATAGTAGTCGTTTAGATTGTCGATACCGACTACGGTTTCACCTTTTGCGGTCAGTTTTTCTACGACCGCACTACCAATAAATCCGGCGGCGCCGGTTACCAGATATTTCATATTATCTCTCATAGTATGTTAGATATGCTGCATTAGTATCCTGACTCTTATTTTCGATCAGTCATTACCGAATAGGTCGCGTGTATACACTTTATCTGCAACATCTTGTAGCTCTTCAGCCATGCGATTGGAAACAATTACATCACATGCATCCTTAAATTCTTCCAGATCCCGATATACTTTTGAGTTGAAGAAATCGTCTTCTTTCAGTACTGGTTCGTATACCACTACTTCGACACCCTTAGCTTTGATTCGTTTCATAATGCCTTGAATTGAAGAGGCACGGAAGTTATCAGAGCCGGACTTCATGATCAGGCGGTAGACACCGACACGCTTGGGATGACGGCTCAGGATTGAGTCTGCCACAAAGTCTTTACGAGTGGTGTTCGCATCGACAATTGCTCCGATGATGTTGTTCGGTACATTCTCATAGTTGGCGCGAAGCTGTTTGGTGTCTTTTGGCAGACAGTAACCACCGTAGCCGAATGACGGATTGTTGTAGTGAGAACCAATACGCGGATCCAGCCCCACACCTTCGATAATTTGGCGGGCATTCAAACCGTGTGCTTCTGCGTAGGAGTCCAGTTCGTTAAAATAGGCTACTCGAAGAGCAAGGTAGGTGTTCGAGAACAATTTTACGGCTTCCGCTTCGGTAGAATCAGTAAACAGAACATCGATATTTTCTTTTTGGGCACCTTCAACCAGCAGGCTGGCAAATGTTTTCGCTCTGTCGCTAGTTTCACCTACGATAATACGTGAAGGGTGCAGATTGTCATACAGTGCTTTACCTTCACGAAGGAACTCCGGCGAGAAGATAATATTATTGCAGTTGAACTTCTCTTTAATGCCTTTGGTGTAACCTACAGGAATGGTGGATTTGATAACCATCACTGCATCCGGGTTGATTTCCATTACATCTTTAATCACTGCTTCCACTGAGCTGGTATTAAAGTAGTTGGTTTTTACATCGTAATCGGTCGGTGTGGCGATAATCACAAATTTCGCATCTTTATAAGCTTGCTGTTTATCCAGAGTTGCTGTCAAATTCAGCGGTTTGTTTGCCAGAAAATCTTCAATCTCTGCATCGACAATAGGGGATTGTTTATTGTTAATAAGGTTTACTTTTTCTTCGATAATATCTACGGCATACACTTCGTGGTGTTGTGCCAGCAGAACAGCATTAGATAAGCCAACGTAGCCGGTTCCGGCAATTGCAATTTTCATTATTGAGACTCTTTTTGTCTGATATGTTGTGATGATGCCCTGATCACAGGTGATAACAATGCCGTAAGCAAAGCGCAAGGGCTATGGTTGTTATGGTACTGCACTTATACCCTACATCCAAGTGGCTAATATTTGGATTGTTTTAGGGTGACTCATTTTTGAGACATCGTGAGTAATTTGTCACTAAGCCCTGCCTGCCTGATTTGAACTCCCTCGATAATTCCAACGCTGTTTCTTTCTGTGGCCCCTGATTGTGGTTAACTTGTTCTGGACTCAAAGATTAGCAGACGACGTATAGAGGTAACTATGATTGAGTTAAGAGAAAATGAACGTTTGGTAGTGGCTGAATTGGCGCAGAAATATCTGGTAAAAGGGACAGAGTTATGGGTATACGGTAGCCGGATTCAGGGAACGGCACTGGATACATCTGATCTTAATCTGATGCTGTTTACTCCTGAGGGAGAAGTCAATAACCTGAATGAGTTCCTGTATGCACTGCAGAATGCGGATATTCCAATTTCGGTTCGGGTACAGGACTGGAAGTATTTACCTGTATTTTTTAGAGATAACTTTCGGCTGAAAAATGAGTGTCTTCTGGTGGTGTAGCCCTCTTTATAAGGACAGGCACTTTATGAAATAGATAAGTTTATCAGTTTCAGTAAAGTAATAGTTCTCTCGAACAGTAATAAAGAAGCCCTTGTTGTGGCTGACAGGGACTTATTATACTAACCACTGTTTATTTAAACAGGTGATGTATTATGACTACCGCCAGAAAACAGCAGATTTGCCTGGAAGCTACCCCTTATTACCACTGTGTTTCTCGCTGCGTCAGACGTACATTTTTGTGTGGGTATGATGAAGTTTCCCAAAAAAATTATGAGCATCGGCGAGAATGGATTGAGACTCGTATCAAGCAACTTGCTACCATCTATTGCATTGATATTTGTGCATATGCGGTGATGAGTAATCATTACCATATTGTGGTGCATATTAATCAGGAAAAGGCCAAGTCATTAACTGAGAGGGAGGTAATTAAACGCTGGTCTATGCTGCATGCCAGATCTGGTTTGATTCAACGTTTTCTTAATTATGAAGCTTTGTCTAAGCAAGAACTTTGCATTATCAAAAAAATTGCCGGACAGTGGCGGCAGAGACTATTTAGCCTGAGTTGGTTTATGCGTGAATTAAACTTTGAGATAGCTCTTAAGGCTAATCAGGAGGATGAGTGTACAGGTCATTTCTGGGAAAGCCGTTACAAAAGCCAGGCTCTGTTGGATGATAAAGCATTACTTGCTGCGATGGCTTATGTGGATTTGAATCCTATCCGGGCCGGTATATCAAAGACACCAGAAACTTCTGACTACACATCCATAAAAGAACGTATTCATGCGTTAAAAAATAACCAGCCTACAGCTCTGTGTCTGCATCCTTTTATTGGAAGCAGAACTAAACTGGGTTTATCGGGGATTCCTTTTCTGTTGCTCGATTATATAGCCTTAGTAGATCAGACTGGAAGAGTACTGTGTGATGGTAAATCGGCTATTGGGAAAAACCTTCCTCCAATTTTGGCAAGGCTGAATGTTACCGACGGGGAATGGCTGCAGATATGTTCCGGACTGGAGAGAAAACGAGCATTACTTATTGGTCATGGTGGGAGTCTTAAAGCAGCCAGATCACAATTCCGCAGAAAGAGAGTATGCGGTTATCAGTTCGGTTAATTTCTCATCATCTATAGTACATCTTACTGCTTAATTTTGTATGTATTAAGGTGTATCTTTTCTCAATATATACCCATATTCTCCCTTTTTAACGAAGAAAAACAACTGGTTCCTTACAGCTTGTCGTATATTATAGTTTGTCTGAATATGTTGAGTTTCATGAGAAAATGATTTCCTCATGAATAGCTCCTATTCTTTAGATGCCTGTCCTTATGAGAGAAGAAAAAGTTGATTCATATTTACCTATCAAGGTGCCTGTCCTCAGAAAGGAAACTGAGAGCAGATTTTCATTTATAGATAAATTTGCTATTCTCCAAGCACAATAACATCAGATTCACGGCTACATTTATCAGGACGATAACCGTGATGATGAAATTATATTTTCCAGGGAAGTCGGTTTTCGTTTTTGAAATCTGGCCATAATGATGAGGAATATGTCGTGCTTGAAGCCTACCGTAAACACGTCGAAGAGCGTGCTAATGAGAATGTAGTCCCTAAACCACTGGATGCAGATCAGACTGCATCTCTTGTCGAATTACTGAAAAATCCTCCGCAGGGTGAAGAAGCATTTATTCTCGACCTGCTGGAAAATCGTATCCCACCAGGAGTGGATGAAGCGGCTTATGTCAAAGCCGGATTCCTGACTGCTGTTACAAAAGGTGAAGCTACTTCTCCGCTGGTCTGTCGTGAAAAAGCGGCTGAACTACTGGGTACTATGCAGGGAGGATATAATATTGAACCATTGGTTGCTCTGCTGGATGATGCGGAATTGGCACCGATTGCAGTTAAAGCTCTGTCGCATACTCTGCTGATGTTTGATGCTTTCTACGATGTAGAAGAAAAAGCGAAAGTGGGTAATGAATATGCGCAAGCCGTAATGCAATCATGGGCCGATGCGGAGTGGTTCCTGTCTAAGCCTCAGTTGCAGGAAAAAGTAACACTGACAGTCTTTAAGGTTACTGGTGAAACCAATACCGATGACCTGTCTCCTGCTCAGGATGCGTGGTCTCGTCCAGATATCCCTCTGCATGCACTGGCGATGCTGAAAAATGCACGTGATGGCATTGAACCGGAACAACCAGGTGTGATTGGTCCGGTTAAACTCATTGATAAACTGAAAGAAAAAGGTCATCAACTGGTGTATGTCGGTGACGTTGTAGGGACTGGTTCCTCACGTAAATCTGCTACTAACTCTGTGCTATGGTTTATGGGGGATGACATTCCTCATGTACCGAATAAACGTGCTGGTGGTTATGTTCTGGGCGGTAAGATCGCCCCAATCTTCTTTAATACTATGGAAGATGCTGGTGCGCTGCCGATCGAAGTTGATGTGTCTAAGCTGAGCATGGGGGATGTGATTGACGTCTATCCATACGAAGGCAAAGTAACTAATCACGAAACGGGTGAAGTGCTGGCTGAGTTTTCTCTGAAAACAGACGTTCTGATTGATGAAGTCCGAGCTGGTGGGCGTATCCCACTGATTGTTGGCCGTGGTTTGACTGAGCGTGCCCGAGAAGCTCTTGGCCTGGATGCTTCAGACGTATTCCGCCGTCCGGTTGCTGCTGAAGATACCGGTAAAGGTTTTACGCTGGCTCAGAAGATGGTTGGTAAAGCATGTGGTGTTGCCGGCGTACGTCCGGGTACTTACTGTGAGCCTAAAATGACAACAGTGGGCTCTCAGGATACAACCGGCCCAATGACGCGTGATGAGCTAAAAGATCTGGCGTGTCTTGGCTTCTCTGCGGATCTGGTGATGCAGTCTTTCTGCCATACCTCAGCTTATCCTAAGCCTGTTGATGTAAATACTCACCATACTCTGCCTGATTTCATTATGAACCGTGGCGGAGTATCACTGCGTCCGGGGGATGGTGTTATCCACTCATGGTTGAACCGCATGTTGCTGCCAGATACTGTCGGCACGGGGGGGGACTCGCATACCCGTTTCCCTCTGGGCGTTTCTTTTCCAGCAGGTTCTGGTCTGGTAGCGTTTGCTGCTGCGACGGGGGTTATGCCATTGGATATGCCTGAGTCGATTCTGGTGCGTTTTAAAGGTGAAATGCAGTCAGGTATCACTCTGCGTGATCTGGTTCATGCTATTCCTTATTATGGTATCAAACAAGGTCTGTTGACTGTTGAAAAAGCAGGTAAAATTAACGAATTTTCTGGGCGTATTCTGGAAATTGAAGGCGTTGAGCACCTGACTGTTGAGCAGGCGTTCGAACTATCTGATGCGTCTGCCGAGCGTAGTGCCGCTGGTTGTACGGTGAAGCTATCTCAGGAATCGATTGAAGAGTACCTGAAGTCAAACATCACTATGCTGAAGTGGATGATCTCTGAAGGTTATGGTGATCGCCGTACGATTGAACGTCGTGTTAAAGCAATGCAGGAATGGCTGGATAGCCCGACTCTGATGACTGCAGATACTGATGCTGATTACGCTCATGTCATTGAAATTGATCTGGCTGAGATTAAAGAGCCAATTCTGTGTGTGCCGAATGACCCTGATGATGCACGTCTGTTGTCTGATGTTCAGGGGACAGGCATTGATGAGGTGTTTATTGGTTCTTGTATGACGAATATCGGTCACTTCCGTGCGGCTGGTAAATTGCTGGATAAACAGAATGCTCAGTTGAAAACTCGCATGTGGGTCGCTCCGCCGACTAAAATGGATCGTGATCAATTGATAGAAGAAGGTTACTACGGCATTTACGGTCGTGCTGGGGTACGTATTGAAACCCCGGGATGTTCACTTTGTATGGGTAACCAGGCTCGTGTAGCAGACGGTGCGACAGTGATTTCCACATCGACCCGTAACTTCCCGAACCGTCTGGGGACCGGAGCGAATGTGTATCTGGCTTCTGCTGAACTGGCTGCTGTGGGTGCGATCCTTGGTCATATTCCTACTAAGGAAGAGTACTTTGAATATGCCAGACAGATCGATGCCACCGCAAAGGATACCTATCGTTATCTGAACTTCCATAAGATGGAACAGTACATGAGTAAAGCGGATCAAGTGATTATTCAGGAACCGGTGTGAGCCTTTATTTACTTATTTTTGTCTAAATATAAGCCCTTGATGATTCAAGGGCTTTTTAAATGTTATCAGAAAAATTATCCGGGGTATTATGATGTCTGTCCCATTAAGATAATGTCTGTCCATTAAGATAAAGGTGCCTGTTCTATTAACGCTATTAACGTATTACTTTAGAAGTTGTTTCAGTCGGTACAGTTCATCCAGTGCTTGTCTTGGGGTCAGGTTATCCGGGTCGATACTGCTCAGGGTTTCTTCTACCTCACTTGGTTCCGGGATCAGACTGAGCTGGTTGGCGATATCAACATTTGGTTTTACGGCGTTTGTCTGGCCTTCAGCCTGACCGGTTTGCTCCAGTTGCCGAAGTTTGGCGCGGGCATTTTTTATCACAGGTTTCGGAACACCGGCCAGTCCGGCTACGGCCAGACCGTAAGACTTGCTGGCTGCACCTTCCTGCACCGCATGCATAAAGGCGATGCTGTCGCCGTGTTCTACTGCATCCAAGTGAACGTTTGCCAGATGAGATAATTGATTTGGCAGTTCGGTCAGCTCGAAATAGTGAGTGGCGAACAGGGTCATCGCTCCTATCTGATTTGCCAACCATTCGGCACTCGCCCACGCCAGAGACAGACCATCGTAGGTGCTGGTTCCCCGGCCGATTTCATCCATAAGAACCAGTGAATGCGGTGTGGCATTATGCAGAATATTGGCAGTTTCGGTCATCTCAACCATAAAGGTAGAACGACCAGAAGCCAGATCGTCCGAAGCACCGATTCTGGTAAAAATACGGTCAACAGAGCCAATGGTGGCCGCTTCTGCCGGAACATAAGAGCCGATATGTGCCAGCAGGGCAATTAAGGCTGTCTGACGCATATAGGTGGATTTACCGCCCATGTTCGGACCGGTGATGATCAGCATTTTTCTCTGAGGATTCAGCACTATCGGATTGGCGATAAAAGGTTCGTCCATCACTTGTTCTACTACTGGGTGACGGCCATTCTGTATGTGAATACCCACTTCTTCTGTCAGGACGGGACGACAATAGTCCAGTGTGTCAGCTCGTTCGGCCAGGTTCTGTAATACGTCCAGTTGTGATACTGAAGAAGCCAGATTCTGCATTTGTTCCAGATGTGGCAGTAGCAGATCAAACAATTGTTCCCACAGCTGCTTTTCCAGCGCCAGTGCTTTGGATTTTGAGTTAAGGACTTTATCTTCGTGTTCTTTCAGTTCCGGAATAATATAGCGTTCGGCATTTTTCAGGGTCTGACGGCGCACATAATGCGGAGGCACCAGATGGCTCTGTCCGCGGCTAACCTGAATATAAAAACCGTGCACATTGTTATAACCGACTTTCAGGGTATCGATACCGTGCCTGTCCCGTTCCTCTGCTTCCAGTTGTTCCAGATATTCTGTTGCCCCGTTAGCCAGTTTGCGCCATTCATCCAGTTCGGCACTGTAGCCATCAGCGATAACACCACCATCGCGGATCACGACTGGAGGGTTCTCTTTGATTGCGGTTTCCAGCAGTTCACACAGGTTACTCATCGGAGCGGCGTATTGTGTCAGCTTCTGTAGATAGGTATTGGTAAGTGGTTGCAGAGTGTCTGCCAGTTCTGGTAGCTGCTGCATTGCATGACGCAAACGTGCCATGTCTCTCGGACGGGCAGAACGAAGTGCCAGACGGGCAAGGATACGTTCGATATCGCCGATCTGCTTTAATACAGGCTGAAGTTCAGTAAATAGAGCCTGTTCTTTTAATTCGCTAATCGCATCCAGACGCTGATTCAGGGTGTCCCGGCAGCGCATCGGCTGGTGGAGCCAGCGTTTTAGCATCCGGCTGCCCATCGGAGTTGCACAGTGATCCAGCACCTCTGCCAGCGTATTCTCTGTGCCACCAGACAGGTTCTGGGTCAGCTCCAGATTGCGTCGGGTGGCTGCGTCCAGAATAACGGAGTGATCCTGTCGATCGAAGGTCAGAGAACGGATATGCGGCAGGGCGGTACGCTGGGTATCTTTGACATATTGGATAAGACATCCTGCTGCACACAGGCCAAGCGTCGCATTTTCCACGCCGAAGCCGACCAGATCCCGGGTACCGAACTGCTGATTCAACTGTTGACGAGCGGTATCCGGTTCGAACTCCCATACCGGACGGCGACGATTACCGTTGCGGCTGGACATCAGATGCACCGCCGCAAAATCTTCCGGGAACAGCAATTCGCGCGGGGAAGTGCGTTGAAGTTCTGCCTGCATAGCTTCTTCGCTTTCCGGCTCACACAGCTGGAAACGTCCGGAAGTTATGTCCAGAGTGGCATAACCGAAGAGGCCTTTCTCTGACTGATAAATTGCAGCGATCAGGTTATCGGTACGTTCTGACAACAAAGCTTCATCGGTGACTGTCCCCGGAGTGACAATACGTACGACTTTGCGTTCTACCGGTCCTTTACTGGTGGCTGGATCGCCGATCTGTTCACAAATAGCGACCGATTCGCCCAATTGTACCAGTTTTGCCAGATAGCCTTCAACGGCATGAAAAGGGACACCTGCCATCGGAATGGGCTCTCCGGCAGATGCACCACGTTTGGTCAGGGAAATATCCAGCAACTGAGAGGCGCGTTTGGCATCGTCATAAAACAGCTCGTAAAAATCTCCCATACGGTAAAACAGCAGAATATCGGGGTTTTCTGCTTTCAGGGTCAGATATTGCTGCATCATGGGCGTATGCTTGGAAGTGCTTTTCACGGCGGAAACCTTTTATGACTTTATCTCTGTGTAATAGCGGCTTAGGATACGTGAATAAGGTGAAGGTGCATAGGGTTGAAAAGGCTAAAAATAATGGAACAGTTAAAACAATTAAGTCAGATAACCGGGCAGTTATTACAAGCAACAGGCGAAACACTGGTAACGGCTGAATCCTGTACCGGTGGTGGTATTGCCAGTGCGGTAACCGATATAGCCGGTAGTTCCGCATGGTTTGACCGGGCGTTCGTTACTTACAGTAATGCTGCCAAGATGGAGATGCTTGGTGTACGCGCAGATACACTGGATAAGTGGGGGGCAGTCAGTGAACAGGTGGTCGAGCAGATGGCGCAGGGGGCTCTGTTGTATTCTGGTGGTACTATTTCTGTTGCGGTCAGTGGTATTGCCGGGCCGGACGGCGGTAGCGAGGAAAAGCCTGTAGGGACAGTCTGGTTTGCCTGGCAGAAAGGCGATCAAAAAGTGCAGCAGGTGCATCAGTTTAACGGAGACCGGGAAGCGGTACGAAAACAGGCATGTATTACCGCTCTTCTCGGGGTCAATGAACTGCTGGAGGAGTCGTTGTTTTCCTCTTAAACGGATATCGAATGCTGACAGGCATAAATACTGCCGGGCAGTTTGCCTCACCTCTCTGGTGAGGCTGTTTGGCTTATCGGTCAATCGCAAAAGTCGGTAGCGACAGGTGCCATTTTATCGCGCCCAGTCGGATCACCAGTGTAGACACTATGCCGGACAGCAGTGCTGTTGCATTATCGTATCCCAGTGCCAGAGCACTGATATGGAAGGTGCCGCCGATAATACAGGCTGTGGCATACACTTCACTGCGCAGAACCATAGGAATTTCCCGTGCCAGTATATCGCGGATAATGCCGCCACCACAGCCGGTCAGTACGCCCATAATAACGGCGACCAGATACGAATCCTGATACATCAGGGATTTTTCCACGCCGATACCGACAAAGGCTGCCAGTCCGATAGCATCGCAGACCGGCAGGACATACCAGGGCAGGCGTCTCGGGCGGCGTACCAGCCATATGGTCAGCAGGCAGGTAAACAGAATAACCCATATATAGGCTGGATTACGGATCCAGAATACCGGTGTGGCTCCCAGAGCCATATCGCGCATAGTGCCGCCACCGATAGCGGTAACACTTCCGAGTACCATCACACCAAAAGGATCCATCTTTAACCGTCCGGCCAGCAATACGCCAGAGATAGCAAAGATGGCAGTACCAAACATATCAATAAAATAGAGCAGTGATGTATTCATACAGGTTAATGATCAGTATCAGATAATAGGGTTGTTTGAGAGCTGGCCGATTCGACGACAGAGTGAATTTCGCCGTCAGCAAGTGTCGTAATCAGTCGGGTTCCGGGCCGGACATCTGCAGCATGGCGGATCACCTGCTTCTGGTCGTTGCGGGTGATAGAATAACCGCGTTGCAATGTCGCCAGTGGACTGACGGTATCCAGCTTTTCGGCTGTTATCGCCAGATGATGCCGGTTTGCCAGCAGTTGTCGATCCATTGCGTCCAGCAGGCGTTGCCGGGCTCTGGCCAGTGCATATTTCTGCCGGGTAATGGATTGTACTGGCGAGTGCAGTTCCAGCCGGTAACTGAGTTTTTCCACATGACGTTGCCGGTTTGAGATGCTGCGCCGGACAGCCGCAGTTAAACGCGATTCCAGTTCGTCCAGTTGCTGGCTCTGCCGTTGCAGACGGTAATTCGGATGCTGTTTTTCCAGACGGTACTGCAGCATTTTCAGTTCGCTCTGAGTACGGGTAAGGTAGGACTGCATGGCTCGACGTAAGGTGGCATGCTGCGTACTCAGTGACTGGGTTTTATGGGTCTGATCCCGGCTGACCAGTTCGGCTGCCGCTGACGGGGTCGGTGCGCGCACATCGGCAACAAAATCTGCAATGGTGACATCGATTTCATGTCCCACAGCACTGATAACCGGAATGTCACTGGCTGCAATAGTGCGGGCGACAATTTCGTGATTAAAACACCATAGATCTTCCAGCGAGCCACCGCCCCGGCCGACAATCAGTACATCACATTCGTTGCGGCTGTTTGCCCGGCCTATGGCCTGAGCAATTTTGATTGCAGCATCTTCTCCCTGTACAAGGGTCGGATAAATGACTACCGGCAGGCTGGGATCCCGGCGTTTCAGTACGTGCAAAATATCGTGCAGAGCAGCCCCAGTTTTGGAGGTGATCACGCCGATGCGAGTCGGATGTTCCGGCAATGGTTTCTTGATAGACTGAGCAAACAGACCTTCCGCCGCCAGTTTCATCTTCAGTTTTTCGAATTCCTGCTGCAGTCTGCCGTCACCTTCCGGCTGCATGGATTCGATGATCAACTGATAATCGCCACGGGGTTCATACAGGGACAGTCGTGCTTTAACCAGTACCTGATTCCCGTTGCTGGGTTTGAAGGTAACCCGGCGGTTATTGCCGCGGAACATGGCGCATTTCACCTGCGCCCGTGAATCTTTTAACGAGAAGTACCAGTGACCGGAAACCGGTGCCGAGAAGTTGGAGATCTCTCCGACCAGCCAGACTATCCCCATTTCGTTTTCGAGTAATAGACGAACTTCCGCGTTCAGACGGGAGACAGTAAATATAGCGGGATTCTTAGAGGCAGGCACAGAACGTTACCGGACATAGGTATGGAAATTAGCGGCAATATAATACATATCAAGGGGGGGAATGCAAATAAAAATGCAAAAAATGTGTGGCTAACCGATTGCCTTGTGCGTATAATGCGTCTGCAATATCAATTCAGATTCATCCTTGTTATGCGAAACGACGGGGGTGGATTTTTTTCTTTATAATCCTTTGTTGAGAGATATTGCAATGCTACGAATCGCAAAAGAAGCCCTAACGTTTGATGACGTTCTTCTAGTCCCAGCACATTCCACAGTTCTTCCTAATACGGCGGATCTTCGCACCCGTCTGACCAAAAATATTACCCTGAATATCCCTATGATTTCTGCATCCATGGATACGGTAACGGAAGCTCGCCTTGCAATTGCTCTGGCTCAGGAAGGTGGTATCGGCTTTATTCACAAGAATATGTCCATCGAAGAGCAGGCAAAACAGGTTCGTCTGGTTAAGATTTTTGAAGCAGGTGTTGTTGCACATCCTGTTACTGTCAAGCCAACCAATACTATTGCAGAAGTTCTGGAACTGACCGAAAAGAACGGTTTTGCCGGTTATCCTGTTGTGACGGATAACAATGAGCTGGTCGGTATTATTACCGGTCGTGATATCCGTTTTGTGACAGATCTGAGCAAAACGGTAGACAAAGTGATGACACCGAAAGAGCGTCTGGCAACGGTTAAAGAAGGCGCACCTCGCAGCGAAGTTCAGGAAAAAATGCACGAAGCACGTGTTGAGAAAGTGCTGGTTGTGAATGACGATTTCCAACTGAAAGGTATGATCACCGCAAAAGATTTCCATAAAGCAGAGAAAAAACCTAACGCTTGTAAAGATGAGCAGGGTCGTCTGCGTGTCGGTGCGGCTGTCGGTGCCGGTGCCGGTAACGAAGAGCGTGTTGCTGCGCTGGTTGAAGCCGGTGTGGATGTACTGTTGATCGATTCTTCTCACGGTCACTCTGAAGGTGTTCTGCAGCGTATCCGTGACACGCGTGCTGCGTATCCTGAGCTGGATATTATCGGCGGTAACGTGGCAACCGGAGCGGGTGCTAAGGCTCTGATTGAAGCGGGCGTGAGTGCGGTTAAAGTGGGTATCGGCCCGGGCTCTATCTGTACTACCCGTATCGTAACCGGTGTTGGTGTTCCTCAAATCACTGCTATTTCTGATGCGGCTGAAGTGGCTGGTCAATACGATATTCCTGTGATTGCCGACGGCGGTATCCGCTTCTCCGGTGATATCTGTAAAGCTATCGTGGCCGGTGCATCTTGTGTGATGGTTGGTTCTATGTTCGCCGGTACTGAAGAAGCACCGGGTGAAGTGATTCTGTATCAGGGTCGTTCATACAAAGCTTACCGTGGTATGGGGTCTCTGGGGGCGATGTCTCAGGGGTCTTCTGACCGTTACTTCCAGTCTGATAACGCTGCCGACAAATTGGTTCCTGAAGGCATCGAAGGCCGTATCGCTTATAAAGGCCGCCTGAAAGAGATCGTTCACCAGCAAATGGGTGGGTTGCGTTCATCAATGGGGCTGACTGGCTCTGCAACGATCGAAGATATGCGTACCAAAGCTGAGTTTGTGCGTATTTCTGGTGCCGGTATGAAAGAGTCGCACGTACACGATGTGCAGATCACTAAAGAAGCACCGAATTACCGTTTAGGTTAGTAAAAGCTAATCGTTAAAGAGACCATATTTAATGGTCTCTAAAGATTTGTCGTCACCCCAGCGAAGGCTGGGATCTGCTTAAAATCGCCGGTGCTCTGAATGAGATTCCTGCCTTCTCAGGAATGACGAATATCCGGTGTTACCTCAGTAAGCAGGTGACGGAATAACTCAATCAATTTTGAGAAAAGAAAATGACCAAAAATATTCATGACCAGCGTATTTTGATCCTGGATTTTGGCTCTCAGTACACGCAACTGATTGCCCGTCGTATTCGTGAAATCGGCGTTTACTGTGAACTGTGGAGCTGGGATGTTGAAGAAGCGGATATCCGCGAATTCAACCCCGACGGTATTATCCTTTCCGGTGGCCCTGAAAGCGTAACGGAAGAGAACTCTCCGCGTGCGCCTGAATATGTATTTAATGCCGGTGTGCCTGTATTCGGTGTTTGTTACGGCATGCAGACTATGTCTGAGCAACTGGGCGGTAAAGTGGCCGGTTCTGATGAGCGCGAATTCGGTTATGCTCAGGTAGAAGTGATTGCTGAGTGTGAACTGTTCAAAAACATCGAAGATGCAGTTGCTGAAGATGGCAATGCGCTTCTGGATGTCTGGATGAGCCATGGTGATAAAGTGGTGGCCATCCCGTCTGATTTCACGAAAGTTGCCGAAACCGAAAACTGTCCGTTTGCTGCGATGGCGAACGAAGAAAAACGTTTCTACGGCGTTCAGTTCCATCCGGAAGTCACGCACACTCGTCAGGGTATGCGTATGCTGGAAAATTTTGTACTGAATATCTGTGGTTGTGAAAAGCTGTGGACGTCTCAGTCTATTATCGATGATGCGGTTGCCCGTATTAAAGAGAAAGTCGGGGATGACGAAGTGATTCTGGCTCTTTCTGGTGGTGTGGATTCCTCTGTGGTGGCTATGCTGGTGCAGCGTGCTGTTGGTGACAAACTGACCTGTGTGTTTGTCGATAACGGTCTGTTGCGTCTGAACGAAGCGGATCAGGTGATGGAAATGTTTGGTGACCATTTTGGTCTGAACATCATCAAGGTGGATGCAGAAGAGCGCTTTATGAATGCGCTGGCAGGTGAAGCCGACCCAGAGAAGAAGCGTAAGATCATCGGTCATGAGTTTATTAATATCTTTGATGAAGAGTCGAAGAAACTGTCCAGTGCAAAATGGCTGGCGCAAGGGACTATCTACCCTGATGTTATCGAATCAGCAGCATCTAAAACCGGTAAAGCGCATGTAATCAAATCTCACCATAACGTAGGTGGTCTGCCTGACGATATGCAAATGGGGCTGGTTGAGCCGCTGCGTGAACTGTTTAAAGATGAAGTGCGTAAGATCGGTCTTGAGCTTGGTCTGCCGTACAACATGTTATACCGTCATCCATTCCCTGGTCCGGGTCTGGGTGTGCGTGTTCTGGGCGAAGTTAAGAAAGAGTACTGCGATCTGCTGCGTCGTGCTGATGCTATCTTTATTGAAGAATTGCACCATGCTGATCTGTACAACAAAGTTTCTCAGGCATTTACGGTATTCCTGCCGGTTCGCTCTGTGGGCGTCATGGGTGACGGCCGTAAATACGACTGGGTAGTATCACTGCGTGCAGTAGAAACCATCGACTTTATGACAGCGCATTGGGCACATCTGTCGTATGACTTCCTGGGTAAGGTTTCCAACCGTATCATTAACGAAGTCGATGGCATCTCCCGTGTGGTGTACGATATTTCCGGTAAGCCACCAGCAACGATCGAGTGGGAATAATCCTCCTTTAAGAAAGGTCTGGCATTAACAGGCACTAAATCATACTTAAGTCCGCGTAATTGCGGACTTTTTTTGTTTTTGGCAGACATTGTCTAAGTTATTATAAGATAGCGTAAATACATCGTGTGGCAATTATGAAGGTGTATTTAATGAGATGTTTGATGATGAGTAATGTTTTTTCTTTATTACTTGTCTAATACCCGACCGGAGAATGGGGTTCTCCCTTGTTCTCCCTTGTTCTCCCTTGTTCTCTGTGGTCTAAATGGCGTAAAAATATTTATTTTTTTCCCTTCTGATATCTGTTGAATCTGGCCATTTTATAGACTATTATCCGCGCGTTAAAATTTTCCCACAACTTTTTACAATAAGTTGAATATACATTTATTTGAATAGGGCAATGCCGAGATGTCGACAAAACTAGCAAATCCAGCACCATTAGGCCTGATGGGCTTTGGTATGACTACCATTCTTCTGAATATCCACAATGCGGGATTTTTTCCGCTTGATTCAATGATCCTGGCTATGGGTATTTTCTATGGCGGTCTGGGTCAGGTTATCGTTGGCATCATGTGCTACAAACGTGGTGATACTTTTGGTACTACCGCCTTCACTTCTTACGGTCTGTTCTGGCTGACACTGGTTGGTCTGATTGTGATGCCCAAAATGGGTCTGCCTGCGAGTCCGGCTCCGTTTATGGGCTGGTATCTGGCTCTGTGGGGTATCTTTACCGGATTTATGTTTGTCGGTTCTCTGCTGTACCCAACGGCTAAGCAGGTTGTATTCGGTTCATTGACTATTCTGTTTGCTCTGCTGGCTATCCGCGACTTCACGCACAATGAATTTATCGGCATGATTGCTGGTTTCGAAGGCATCTTCTGCGGTGCAAGTGCGGTTTACTTTGCTCTGGCAACAGTACTGAACAACGAATTTGGTCGTGAAGTTCTACCGGTTGGTAAACCTCGTCTGAGTCGTACTAAGCAGCCTGAAGTGGCCGCTGCAGCGGCAACCGCATAATTATTGCTGATACTGAACAAACAAAAACCCCGGTCATCGATACCGGGGTTTTTTAATGCTTCTTCAAGCGGAAACGGAAGGAAAAATTACGGCTCTTTTTTCTGCTCTTCCGGCTCTGAAATCTGATACAGTTTGTGCTCTTCACAGGTATCTTCACAGTTACACACCCGTTCGACACCAACATTATTCAGCCCGCCACAACTGCCCTGAATGGTCTTTTTATTCAGAACCACACCGATCGCCATCAGCAGAATAACGATAAGAAAAACACCGAACGTAATGAGAACTATAGTCATATCTATTGCCTGTTATTTTACCGGACGAAAAGATGATAACGTATTCACTGAGCCAGTCATAGCCCGAAGGCCGATTCGGGGGGCACTATGGTGATCATGGTCATGTGAACCGCAGCATGAACCGCCTTTTTTCTCATGATTTGGAGAAGGCCGCGCCTGTTTACTGTCGGTCAGTTCTTGCATCGGGCTTCTGATGGCTTCGGCTACCGATGCGTTGTCTTCAAGCTGAAAAACCCGGATCCCGGCATTCAGCAGTTTACCCAGCGAGCGTTCACCGATGTTGTGAACGATAACCACATCCGTCTGCATTTCTCTGAGCAGTTTGATGGCTTTTGACTTATCGCTGCAAGTGGAATTTCCGGCTGCCGGACTGTCTATGGTTTTGATGATTTCACCGTCTTCGCTGAGAAAGCTGAATTTTTTCGCTTTCATAAAATGTCTGGCGACGCCGTCCCGGCTGTGTGGTATGGCATAAATCATATTTCTGATTCCTCATTCTTAATCATAATGGCATTACCTTCGACCAGACTGGCCGCCAGTTTATAGCGTGCTTTGCTGACTATATTGCCGAAAGTCTGCCTTGATACTCCCATCTGATCAGCGGCTTCCTGTTGGGTCAGGTTGTTGTAATCCGCAAGACGGATTGCCTCGAACTCCTCCGGGAGCATCTCAGTTTTTGTCAACTGGCGAAGCGGTATTCCATTGGGTTTAAAGCAGCTGTGTGCTGGTCGCCCACAAATGCGCCGGCATTTTTTGGGTCTGGCCATGGTTTCTCCTGGTGTAAGTTCAAGGGTCAGTATACCCCTTTAATTGGCATATGCCAATTAAAGGGGTAAATCATAAACCGTCTTATATACTAATATCCGGTTTACGTCTATTTCCACTCAGCAAGCTGAGACAGCAGAGACTGTTTATAGCTGACCTGTTCCCGAAGCGAAGCAAGTACATTCTCATAACTGTCATGATCCCGGGTGGAAAGCTGGAAGAAGCGGTTCTGCAGTTCGGAGAATTCCTCCACATCATGCTTCGGAGGTTTGGAATCCAGTTGCAGCGCTGGTCTGCCTTCTTCTTTCAGGCGGGGGTCGAAGCGGTACAGAGGCCAGAGTCCGCATTCAATCAGCAGACGCTGTTGCTCAATGCCTTCGGCCATATCAATGCCGTGGGCAATGCAGGAAGCATAAGCAATAATAATGGACGGACCCGGATAGGATTCGGCTTCCTGAATCGCTTTCATGGTCTGGTTCATATTTGCCCCCAGAGCGACGGTAGCGACATAAGCATTACCGTTCACCATCGATGTGATCCCCAGATCTTTTCCGACCATTTTTTTACCCTTGCTGGCAAATTTGGCCACGGCTCCGGTTGGGGTAGCTTTAGACTGCTGGCCACCGGTATTGGCATATACCTGGTTATCCAGCACCAGAATATTGACGTTTTTACCACAGGAAAGAACATGATCGAGTCCGCCGTAACCGATGTCGTACGCCCAGCCGTCGCCACCAATGATCCAGACGCTCTTGGCAATCAGTGCATCGGCATGCCGGTACATCGGGTGATCCTCGGCGTACAGCTCTTTCAGTTGGGTGATCAGTTTGCGCTGGGCGGAAATGCCTTCAACGGAAGAATCTCCGCAGAAGTGTACGATTGCCTGATACAGCTCCTGAGGCAGGGTATCTTTATAGTGTTCCAGCAGACTGGTCGCGTATGCCTGATCGGCTTCCACGGCCATACGCATACCCAGTCCGAACTCGGCGTTATCTTCAAACAGCGAGTTAGACCATGCTGGTCCCCGGCCTTGCGGATCCTTACTGTATGGAGTGGTTGGCAGGTTACCGCCATAGATGGAGGAGCAGCCAGTAGCGTTGGCGACCAGCATATGGTCACCGTATAGCTGGGTCAGCAGTTTGATATAAGGCGTTTCCCCGCAGCCGGAACAGGCACCGGAGAACTCAAATAAAGGCTCCAGCAACTGACTGGTACGGGCGTCGATATGTTCGATCTGGATGGGTTCCAGTTCCGGCAGGTCAACAAAATAGCGGAAGTTATCACTCTGTTCGTGGTTGATCTCTGTCCGGTTTACCATCCTCAGAGCATGACGGCTGGTATCGTCTTTCTTATTCGGCGGGCACATTTCTACGCATAGCTGACAACCGGTACAGTCTTCTGGGGATACCTGCAGCGTATACCGTTCTCCTTTGAAATCCCTGGCCTTGTATGGCACCGCTTTGAAGGAGGCCGGAGCGTCATCCAGGTTATGCTCATGATGAATCACCTTGGTGCGGATTGCTGAATGCGGGCAGACCAGACTGCAGATATTACACTGGGTGCAGTTCTCTTCAATCCAGACCGGCACTGAGGCGGCGATATTGCGTTTTTCCCAGCAGCTGGTGCCGGTCGGCCAGACTCCGTCGACCGGGAAAGCACTGACAGGAAGTAAGTCTCCCTTATGCTGCATCAGTTGGGCGGTGACACGTTTGACAAACTCTGGTGCTTTGCCGGATATGACTGGCATCACCGTATCTGGGGAGCGGATGTCCGGCGTAATGACAACCCGTTGCAGAGCCGCTGGAGTGGCATCAATGGCGGCATAGTTGGCATCTACTACTGCCTGTCCTTTACGGTTATAGGTGTTGAATACGGCTTTTTTCTGTTCCTGCAGAGCCAGATCGTTATCGATAATATCGGTCAGCAGGAAAAATGCCCGCTGCATAATATTATTGATCCGCCCGCGGATACCGCACGCATTCGCCACTTTGGTTGCATCTATGGTGTAAACGGTCAGTTGCTTATCGATGATCTGCTGTTGATCCTGATAACTCAGATGGTGCCAGATTTCCTCGTTTCCGTACGGGCTGTTAAACAACAGGGTTGCTCCGGACTTGGCGTGTTGCAGCACATCATTCTGATGTAGCAGGGCGAACTGATGACAGCCGATAAAATCAGCCTGTTCTATCAGATAGGGTTCGTCGATAGGATGGTTATCGAAGCGCAGATGGGAGGTGGTCATCGCGCCGGATTTTTTTGAATCGTACAGGAAGTAGCCCTGACCATATAACGGGCTGTTTTCTCCGATGATTTTGATGGTATTCTTATTGGCACCCACGGTTCCGTCTGAGCCCAGTCCGAAAAACATGGCGCTCAGTTTTATCTGATCGGTGATAACGGATTCTTCCGGCATAGGTACAGACAGCTGGGTGACGTCATCAATGATGCCTACAGTAAAGTTATGCCGCAGGTGACCTTCCTGCATTTGGACAAAGACTGCTTCAGCATGCTTGGGAGTAAACTCTTTTGCCGACAGACCATAGCGTCCGCCGGCTATCTGTGGCAGAGGTGTATGGTGGCGTTCTTCCCAGCCTTGATTGATGGCTGAAACCATATCCAGATACAGAGGTTCACCGGTTGCTCCCGCTTCTTTGGTGCGATCCAGCACTGCAATACGGGTGATTCCGGCCGGAATTTCCCGCAGACAATGACTAACGGAGAAAGGCCGGTACAGGTTAACGCTGAGCAGGCCGGTTTTGCGGCCGTAGCGGTTCAGGGCATCGACGGCAGTTTTGGCAGTACTGGTGGCAGAACCCATCACTACTATCAGGTCGGTGGCATCATCAACACCATAGTATTCAAATGGCTTGTAATGACGGCCGGTCAGCATTGCAAAATGCGTCATTACCTCTTCGACCTTATCGGGACAGGCATCATAAAACGTATTGATGGCTTCTCTGGCCTGAAAATAGGTATCCGGGTTTTGCGAAGAGCCCCGCAGGGTCGGCGCATCCGGTGTCAGCCTGCGCTGATAGTTTTTACTGATTTCCTGTGCGCTGAGCATGCTGCGTAGTATCTCATCCGGAAGAACCTGAACATGATTAATTTCATGTGAGGTGCGGAAGCCATCGAAGAAATGCACAAAAGGCACCCGGCTTTTCAGCGTTGCGGCTTGTGCTATCAGAGCAAAGTCATGCGCCTGCTGTACTGAACCTGCGGCCAGAAGGGCAAAACCGGTTTGACGGGTAGCCATGACATCGGAATGTTCACAGAAGATGGAAAGTGCATGAGTGGCGACTGTTCGTGTGGCGACGTGCAGCACAAATGGCGTGAGTTCACCGGCAATCTTATACAGGTTCGGCAGCATCAGCAGCAGCCCTTGTGAAGAGGTAAACGAAGTGGCCAGAGCTCCGGCTGTTAAGGCTCCATGCAGTAAACCTGCAGCCCCACCTTCGGACTGCATTTCGAAGATCTCCGGTACAGTGCCGCGAAAATTCAGTTTACCGGCTGCACTCCATTCATCGCAGAGTTCGGCCATGACGGAAGCCGGAGTAATCGGATAGATACCGATAATATCATTGCAGCGGTAGGCCACTGAGGCAGCAGCTTCACTGCCGTCCATGATCCGGCTGCCGGTTTTCTCTGTCGTTGTCGTCAGGGATTCGGGGTGATGATTTGTGGGGACAGGCATATATCCTCCTTGCTCACGTTAGTCATGTGCATCCTGATGTAACAGCCGCCCAGCAATGTTATATTTTTGCGTTTTATCTTTCGTGCGGTCGTGGCTCTATTGGCATACATCAGAACGGTCGTGAGTCTGGGCTTATCGCGAGAGCAAAGCCATGGAGTCATTATTAATCATAGTTGAGAATGAAAAAGGTTGCCTGAAACCGGTACCTCAGCTCTGATAATATTTAATGGATTAATTATTGCTATGCAACTAAACTCATCGGATATGTGGTCGTAAAAATAATGATGACTTCCCCATATTAATAACAATAAACGCAGAAATATAATGAAAGGATGTAGAACATGGGTTGGCAAAAATTATCTATTCGCAGCAGGATGTTTATCGTGCTGGGATTGTTGCTGGTGATATGCAGTACGATTCTGGCCGGTCGGCAGGCATTCACCACTATGCAGGCAGAACTGCAACAGCTACAGGAAGATATTCTCCCTAACCACCTAAAAAGCATGGCATTTCAGGTGAGTTCTGAAATCAAACCTCTGATTGCTTCTTCGCAGATGATGGCCAATGATCAGTTTATTCAACACTGGGTAGACAAGCGTACAGACACAGCACAGTTAGTGGTTATCGAAAAGAATTTACAATCCATAAAAGAAAAGCTGGGAAGTGATTCTGCTTTTTATACCGTAGAGTCTCCGGAGGGAACGAAATATATCCAGTATGGCAATGAATTCTCTCAAATCTTATTAAAAGACTATGAGTTTAAAGACTTTTATACGAATTTTCTTGCCAGCGGAAAAGAATATGAGCTGAATATGGAAAACTTCGGCGGTGTCTTTGTGATGTTTATTAACTATCGCAGTCAGGCCGTTAATCCAGAGACGGAGAAACCTTATGTGGTTGCCGGACTGGGACTGAAAGTGGATAAGTTGGTGAATATGATCACCAGAATGCATTTGGGTGAGCATGGCCGGGCGATGCTGGTTACCGATCAGGGAGATATTCAGGCAAAGGCTGAGGATGCGTTTATCGATGTGATTCAGAAAGAGGATATTCTCGATCTGGTTACGGATAAATCACAACTGAGCATTGTGCAGAAAGAGATCGGTGGCGCGACCTATTATCTGGGATCTTTATGGATACCGACGCTGGATCGTTTCCTGATGGTTGAAGTACCGGCAAAACAGATCACCGCTCCTGTGTATCAGCAACTGTTAAGTACGGGGACATTTATCCTGATTTTTGTCGGCCTTTCTCTGCTTGTGCTGCATTTTGCTGTTGCCTCATTAAGTAAGCCGATTCTTGCGATTGGCGGGGAAGTGAATGAGGTGGCTAAACATCTGGATTTGGCGCATACCATTCACAGCACGGATAAAGCGGAAATAGGGAAACTGGCGACTTCGATCAATACCTTACTGGTGACGCTGAAAGATTCTCTTACCACAGTGAATGAAGCTGTATCGACAACGGATGGTGCCATTGTTGATCTGAACCGACAGGCCGATGAGTTGCATCAGGCTTCAAATGAAGAGCGACGTTCGGTTGAGCAGATTTTTGTTCTGACCCGAGATATTACTGAGCAGAGCGGTCTGATGACGGAGCTGGCGTTGCAGGCGGGAGAGCTGTCCCATAAAGGTAATACGGAACTGAATTACGCCAATGAAGGGGTGCAGAGCAGTCTGGCTTATCTGAAAGAACTGGGTGATGAGATGATCAGCAGTAAATCCAGTCTGGATGAGCTGAATATTCATATCGAAAAAATTCTCTCGGTATTGGAAGTGATTACCGCTATATCTGAACAGACTAACCTGCTGGCGCTGAATGCCGCGATTGAAGCGGCTCGTGCGGGTGAGCACGGCCGGGGCTTTGCGGTGGTGGCGGATGAAGTACGGACTCTGTCGCAGCGTACCAGCGATTCTACCGGAGAAATTCAGACCATCATCAACCATCTGAGATCGGCCTCTAAAGAGGTGACTGAGCGCATTGAAACTGCGTGTGATAAAAGCCTTACCACGCTGGACGGACAGAAGATGGTCGCGGAAAAAGTGGCGGAGCTGGATGTATTCCTGAACCAGCTGTTTGCGATGAACGAACAGGTCGCAGAAAGAGCCGGCGTACAGAATGCGGCGGTCTCTGCGATTAATCAGCATCTGGAATCCCTCGGAGCTCAGAGTGATCAAACTGCTCGTCTGTTTGAGCAGAGCCGTACTGCAACGGAAGCGATTGGTAATGAAATGAGTCACTTGCGTAGCCGGGTAGGACTGTTCCGGGGGATTTAATTTTCCCCGGATTTACGGACGGACACCAGTTGTGCTACACTCCGCTCCGCTCTTGAAGCCCTGTCGTAGCACCAGGTTAAAAACACAATCTTCCGCCGGATCCGGCGGGGATTTTTTGTGCTGCATTGTTAATGTTATCTTTAAGGACAATGCACTATGTATCGTATCCGTAAATCTTTTCAATTTTCTGCTTCTCATCAGCTGATGGGGCTGCCGGATGATCACCCTTGCACTCGTTTGCACGGGCATAATTATGAAGTCATTGTCGAACTGGCTTCCGAAACGCTGAATGCTACCGGTTTTGTGCGTGATTACCGCGATCTTTCGGCGTTTAAAACTTATATTGATGACCATGTTGATCACCGCCATCTGAATGATGTGCTGGGTGATGAACATGTTACCGCTGAACGTCTGGCAAAACATTTTTATGACTGGTGTCTGGTTCTCTGGCCGGAAACCTGTGCCGTTGCCGTTTCTGAAACACCGAAAACCTGGGCCGAGTACCGGCCATGATCCTGATCTCAGAGATATTCGGTCCCACCATTCAGGGGGAGGGGGCGGCTATTGGCGTGCCGACGGTTTTTGTCCGTACTGCCGGGTGTGATTTTCGCTGTGAATGGTGTGACACGCTGCATGCCGTAGATCGTTCCTATCGTGCAGAGTGGCTGGAAATGACGTCTGTGCAGATTATGGAGAAGGTGGAAGCTCTGAGTCAGGGAACCCCCCTGTTGATCACACTGTCTGGTGGTAACCCGGCGATTCAGGATCTGTCGGAGTTGATTTCCCTGGGTAAAGCCAAAGGCTACCGTTTTGCGATGGAAACGCAGGGAAGTGTTTCGGCAGCCTGGTTTGCGGATCTGGATATGATCACTTTCAGTCCGAAGCCCCCTTCCAGCAAAATGCGTTTTCGTCCAGAGCGTTTTGAGGCTTGCCTTAACGCATCCGGAGAAAGTCAGAAAAGTATGAAAATTGTGGTGGCTTCGGACGAGGATTTGCTTTGGGCTGAAGCGATGAAGCAAGCGTATCCGCACCTGCCTCTGTATTTACAGCCGTGTAATCCGTATCTGAATGGTGAGCCGGATCAGCGACAATTGGCAGCTAATATGCGTGAACTGGTGGATAAAGTCATCGAAAAAGGCTGGTACAACGTTACAGTTCTGCCACAGCTCCATGTTTATCTGTGGGGCAATGCTCAGGGCGTATAATGCCTGATTTTCTGTAATAACCGACAGTAAAAAATTCCCCTTCCGCATGCACGGAAGGGGAATAACGCCTGTGACTGAAATAGTGTGAAACTATTTCCTTACCTGAAACTATTTCAGAAACTCAATCGCATCACCCAGTGTCTGTGCCGCCTCGTAGGAGGACATATCGCTGTTCATATAGTGATTGACCACCGTGTAGATGGCCGTCTGGATCTCAGCCGGAACCATATGGGTATGGGCAATACTGCCGACCACTTTGTTATTGGCGACGGCTGATTTCAGACTCTGCATGGATTTCTGTGCACAGGCATCGAAGGCTTCCGGGCTGATATCCATATTTGGCGGAATCGAGCCTTTTACCTTGTTAAAACCGATCTGGAATTCCGGCTGCATAATGGCGGTTGCCATGGCCTGCTGTGCTTTCTGTTTGTCTTGAGAGACCGCAAACATCCCGAACTGGTCAGCGTTAAAGATAAAGCTGCCCTGTGTTCCCGGATAGTCAAAGCAGAGGAAGTCCTTATCCGGCACTTTACCCGTATTGATGAATTCGCCTTTGGCCCAGTCGCCCATAACCTGCATAGCGGCTTTACCGTCGATGACCATTTTCGTTGCCACGTTCCAGTCGCGGCCTGTGTATCCCTCATCCTGCCATGTCCGAAACTCTCCTAACTGATTAAAGGCTTGGATCATTTCAGGACTTTTTATGGCGGCGATATTCATATCACCAAATGCTTTCTGATACAGTTCAACGCCACCGGCACTGACTACGGCACTGTCGAATATGGTGGTTTCCTGCCATGCCTGTCCCCCGGCTGCAAACGGCAGATATCCGGCTGCCCGGATGGTTCTGGCGGTTTGTATCAGTTCCGGAAAGGTGGTTGGTACATCCAGACCCAGGGTATCGAAGATACGCTTGTTGGCCCAGATCCAGTTGATGCGGTGGATACCGACCGGGGAGGCAACCCAGTGTCCGTCATGCTTGGAAAAGTCTTTCAGCGCTGGTGGTACTTTATTTTCCCAGCCTTCTTTTTTCGCAACTGCATCCAGATTCGCCATAACGCCTTCCTGAGCCCAGTTACGGATGGTGTAGCCGCCCATTACCACGGCCGTCGGCGGGTTACCAAAGGCAGCCCGTACCCGCAGATAGTTCCGGGCGTTGGCTCCGGCGGCACCGGCAACGCTGAGATCCTCCCAGCCAATCCCCTGATTATCGAGGTTGTCTTTCAGTACCTGCAGTGCTGCAGCTTCCCCTCCTGAAGACCAGCCGTGCAGTACTTCTACACTGTCTTTAGCGAAAGAAGCAGCACTGACGGTTAAGGCGGATAAACAGGCTAAGGTGATCGTGTTTATGCTTTTCATCTTTTTGTGCTCCTTACACTCTGAACTGTTCGGCTTTGGATTGCTGCTCTTTCGCCAGCAGCAGCAGCGATTCGAAAGTACGGGTATTGTTTTCCGAAATCTGATACACCTGCTCTGCAACGTCAGAGATTGTCACGATATTGTGGCTGACATCCTGAGCGACTTTAGACTGCTCGGTTGCGGCCTGAGTGATCTGTTCGACCTGTTCAGTAATGGAGTCTATAGCACTGATGATCTGCAGCAGGGACTGTTCTGCGGAGTTGGAGTCCTGAACCACAGAATCGGCTGTCTGGCTGTTTTTCTCCATAATTTGTACGGAATTGACGGAAATTCGCTGCAATGATTCGATCATGGCATAGATTTCTTCCGTAGACTGCTGTGTTTTGGTGGCCAGATTACGGACTTCATCAGCAACAACGGCAAATCCGCGGCCGTGTTCACCTGCGCGTGCGGCTTCGATGGCGGCGTTCAGTGCCAGCAGGTTCGTCTGTTCAGCGATGCCGGTAATTACGGCCAGAATATTGCCGATATTTTCCGATTCCTGTTTCATATTATTGATGGTGCTGGCGGCTTTACGGACATCTTCGTCCAGTGTCGCAATCGAGCGGATACTTCTGTCCATGGTGTCTTTACCGACTTCTGCCAGCCCTTTGATGTCCAGAATATCAGCCAGAGAACGTTCTGCGCTGTTCATTACCTCCGCAGAAGCCGATTCCATTTCGGTCACGGCAGTCGCAACCAGTACGGTCTGCTCTTTCTGCCGGCTGAGCATGTCGTTGGACTGCTGTGTTGAACGGCTGGCTTCGGTGGTGGAGCTGGCCAGTGTGCCGGAAGTGGTCTGGATATCGCCAAGGATACTGCCCAGACGTTCAAGGAGATTGTTAACCCCCTGTGCGATGGTGCCGAATTCGTCACGATTTTTCACCGCCAGTTTATGGGTCAGATCGCCCTGACTGATTTCATGCAGTGCTGAGGTGATCAGTTTCAGCGGCACCCGGATGCTGCGGATCTGGCCATACACTATGATCAGGCTCAGTACGATAGCCGCGGCGTACAGGGCAATAATAGTGATCAGTGAGTTTCGGGAGGTTTCGCTGACCTGAGATGTGGTCTGTTGTACAAGGATGTCGATCTCTGAAGACAGGGCGCTGAGCTCGCTGATGCCTGAGTTGATAAACTGTGCGGTTGTATGCAAGCTCTCATTGATATGCTGACCGGATTCGATCAATTTGATGCGCAGCGGCAGGTAACCGGACGGATTATTCACCGCGTAGTCCAAAAACTGGGAAAAAGTTTGCAGCTTGTTATAAACGCCGGACGACATCAGCTTCAGTTTTTCCATACGTTCTGTGGTTTTCTGTATCTGTTTGGACAGATTTTTTTGTAACTGAGCCAACTGGGCCAGATTATCGATATTACCGACGCCGCTCAGGGCGGTTTCGCCCAGCGTCAGGGAATCGGCGATGGCGCTGACGGCGATTTTGGTCAGCAGACTCTGATTTTGTGCCATCTGTAATGAAGCACCGATAGCATCATTGAATGTGATCCAGCGGGCGGTATTATTCTGAATTTCATTCCGGGACTGCATCCGGACCTGCAGCAGTTCATCCTGAATGTCCAGCAGAGCTTTTTCTTCAGCAAAGGCCTGCTGGATCAATTTGTCAGCAGCTTCCAGTTTAACCAGCAGAGCCGGATAGGTGCCAAGTTGTTTTTCCAGCGTATTTTTCCGTTCTTCATACTGTTGTACCGACTGCCCGAATTCACTGCGTAATGCCTGTTGCTGCTGAGGCTCAGTGGCATTGGTGTACTGGGTGACGGCTTTGTTGGCATTCTGGGCAATAACCGCCAGTTCATAGCTGTTCTGTACGATAGGGATCAGTGATTGGGTGGTGACATTATAAGCATCATTCGACTTATTTTGTGCGATGCCGCTGGCTGCGGTGATCACTGTCATCAGAAGTATTATCAGGGCGAAACCAAGTATGGTTCGATTTATTACGGTCAGTTGCATATGAGGGATTCCCGTAGTGATGTGTGCAAATATAGCGACAGCAAAAGTCCGGCTATTAACCCTTTTCCAGACGTAATGATCAGAAAAAGACTAATAGAACTATAGGAGAGATTTGTATGACTTGTCCTGCTGACGTTTTATTTTTTATAGTTTTGCGAGAGTTATACCTAATCCTGCGGCATAAATACAAGTTAAGCGAATCCTTAAGCAGTAAAAAATAAGAACGAGATCTCACTGAGGTGAAATCTTAATCGGATATTGTTTGTTAAACCGACACTGAAATCTCAGCCCCTGCGGTTCAAATTATTTGAATGTTTGTGTGGCTGTGTTTCGTCAGACTCCATTCCCGTTAGTGAATAGGAATGGAGGACGTGTCATATCGGGGCTTTGAACGTTATCGGATAATAACTGGCTGAATCTTGGCCATATTAATGAATGTACGTGTTTCGAACAGGTTTTTCAGAAACATGATGTCGTTACCTTTTAATGGAATAATCGGTTGATCTGCCGTTGATGTCAGTCGGATAACCGGAGACAGCCCGGTTTTACTGGCAGAATAGCGACTAAGATCCACGATTTGTTGTAAGGCATGGAAACGATAAACATATTGAATTGTTTCATCAGGAAGCGGTAGTTCTGCAAAATATTTGTTTTTTTCCAGATTTTTCTGTACCCGGTTTTCTCCGGCATTATAAGCGGCAAGGGTCAGTGACAGGTTTTTATCAAATTTTTGATACAGAAAAGCCAGGTAATTCAGAGCTGCGGTTGTACTTTTATATAGGTTAAAGCGTTCATCAATAGCTTTACTGACCGTCAAGCCATACTGTTTTGCTGTCTGTGGCATCAGTTGCCATAATCCGGCTGCATCGTCTTCTGATACAGCATCCGGCTGAAAAGAAGACTCTATCATAGGGATTAGCGCAAGACTTATCGGAAGTTCACGGGTTTCCAGTTCGGCAAGAATATACTGAACAATAGAGCGGGAATGCTCGAATTGTTGATTTATCAGAGTCGTAAACTTAGCCAGTTGTCTATATTCTGGATTATCCTGGAAAGAAACGCTCCCTGCTTCTTTCGCTGTAGCACAAAGCGAAAAAAACAAACTCAATAATGTGCTAAGTAATATGGGGGTAAAAAGCCTGTGAAATTTCTTGGTAAATAAAAACATTATAACTCCATCAATTTTGTCGATGCGTAGTCATTTGCATTTTCGTGGCCAAACAGACGCAGCATTTCCCGGTAAGAAACTGAAAGCTGCCCATTAAGTTGATTTTGTTGATGACAGGACTGAACCATGACTTCCAGCTCCTTCCACTGGGTTGCGGTCTGAATTTTTAAATTGCCGGGCAGAGTATTGATGAGCTTTTTCATCCCCTCTTTGCTTTGTTTCAGCCCTAAGTACCCCAGTAGTGCTGTTCTGTGTTTTGCGTTTTTATGTAGCGTATCTATCATCGGATGCAGTTTTTCTGTGATTTCCTGCATTGAGCTGTCATCGAATGACAGATAGCAGTGCTGCTGTTTTAGCAATAGCCTGTACAGTGCATCATAAAGAGTCAGATCATGCTGGATGCCTCTGATTATTTCTTTGAGAACATCTACTTTGCTGGGTGAAGTTGCCATCGCAGTTTCGGTTACTCGTGTCCTGTGTGAAAGCGCATTACTGCAGCGGATAGAGCCTGAATATCCAGTGATAATTCACCACGCTCCAGAGCACTTTTTACCGCAGCAACTTTATCCATATCGATATCTGAAAGTTGTTCCAGCTGAGTATTAGCCTGAACAATAAACTCTTTATTGATAGTGATTTCTGGACGGACTGTAGCCGATGTTATTTTTGTTTCAGCCTGATACTGAGTTGGCTGATTGAGTTGTGAAGCTGGGATCGCCGTGCTGACAACTTTGTCGATTTTCATGGAAGGCTCCTGAATATAATTCTCTTGCCTAGTAAGAGCGGCCGCTATTCATGGGAAGTTAAATACTTTTTACCGCTAAATAGTTTTAGAACATGGTTTTCACTTTCCCACGGGCAGTTACTGTTGCACGGATAATCTTTCCTGAGCCGGTATTTTTGACATTAATCTGTTGCTTTTCAGTTCCGCTTTCCAGCGCTATTCCTTTGGTTGTAGCCTGAATTCCATCTTTGCTGGCGATAATCACAACGTCATCCCCTTCTTTTACTAACCATTTCTGCTCTAGGTTGGACGGGCTGACAATCTGTCCACTTCGGATACGTCGTTTGGCCGTTTTTTCAAGTAATGGACTGAAATCAGTAACAAAATCTTTAGGCTGAAGAAAAGTTATGGATTCGAGTTTTAGCATATCGGCAGTGATCATTGTTCCCCGACTAATCGTGGATGCTGCAATAACAACAGGAAGTTCTATCTCTACTTTTACCCGGATACTGATTTTCCACTCTTGCCCGGGTATGTTGCAACTGAGTTGGCGTTTTAGATTACCGATTGGTTCTTGGTTGTAATCAAGAGCCGCGATATGCAGGCTGTCTGGGGGGCATGGAGGAAGATAGGCTGCAGACGGAGGAACACGGGGTGTTATCCGGGGAGTGTAATTTTTCCAGTTATGTAAGCGGGCATAATCGGCTATCTCTTGCTGTACAGCTCGTTCCGATATGTTTTCCAGTTGACGCTCTCCTGATGCATTGACTTTGGTCATCGTGGTGACCAGAAGAAGGATTGTCAGTATCGCCTGAACTATCTCCGGTTTCCTGCTTTTCCGTATTGCTTCCGATGAGCGGAAGTTTTTCTTCCGTATATATATGTAATTCATTGATAAATAATAACTAATATGTTGGCACGTATTTTGTTTTACCTGTTCTGATATTTAATCGGAATCAAGGTATTTACATGGCGATCAGTTTTGATAACGCACTGGGCGTTCATCCAGATGCTCTGAATTTCAGGGTTCAGCGAACAAAGATCATAGCAAGTAACTTAGCAAATGTGGATACGCCAGGCTACCTTGCCAAAGACTTAAGTTTTGACACGGTAATGACCAGTGTTTCTCCGGGCAAAGTGGATACGCCTCCACCGAGAATGCATATTACTTCAAAGTATTCAATGCCTTATCAGAACTCCCGTGATGGAAATACCGTGGAACTGGGCGTAGAGCAAGCAAAATTTACCCAAAATAGTATGGACTTTCAAACCAGTCTGACTTTTCTGAACATGAAATTTCAGGGGCTGGCGAAAGCGATAGAAGGACGTTAATCCAATGGCTTTTACTGATATTTATTCAATTGCCGGTTCTGCGATGACAGCTCAGACGGTACGTTTGAATACGGTTGCCAGTAATCTGGCTAATGCTGATGCCGTCTCTGCTAACCCTCAGGATGCCTATAAGGCACTAAAGCCGGTATTTGCAACTGTATACAGCAACTCTCAGTTGTCTGCCGGTGACAATATTTTTCCGAATGCTGAGGTACAGATTGTGGATGTTGTGCAGAGCACGCAAGAAGCAGAAAAGCGTTTTGAGCCAAATAACCCGCTGGCGAATGACGAAGGTTATGTGTACTACCCGGGAGTCGATGTGGTAGCTGAAATGGCAGACATGATGTCAGCAACCCGCAGTTTTGAAACGAATGTGGAAGTTTTGAGCAATGTAAAAAGTATGCAGCAGGGGTTGCTTCGCTTAGGGCAGGGTAGCTAATGACTATTGCACAATTTGATGCTCTTGCGATGGATGTTCCTGTTTCTACGACAGAAGCAGAGCTTAGTGTGGCAGGAAATGCCAATGATGCAGATTCACTAAAAAATGAATTTCTGACACTCATGGTGGCCCAGATCCAGAATCAGGATCCGCTGAATCCGATGGATGGTGCGGAATATGTCAGCCAGTTGGCACAGTTTTCTCAGGTGGAAAGCACCGAAAATATGGCGACACTGATGCAGAACAATCTGGTGCTGATGGACAACATGCAGGTACTGACGACCGCAGGTCTGGTTGGACAAACTGTCTATGTCAGTGCTGACACTGTTGAACTGGTAGAGAATGAACAAAATGGAAAACTGGTTCTGAGTAGTGCTTCGGACTCGGTCAATCTGCTGATTCAGGACGCTTATGGAGAAGTGACGAAAGTTTCTCTGGGGCCTCAGGCTGCAGGAGAAGTCAGTTTTACCCTTGATCCGGAAGCGCTGGATTTGGCTGCCGGCAGCTACACCATTACTGCTCAGTTGGAAGATGGTGTAACCGCCGATATCTTGCTGGCCGGGGAAATATCTCAGGTAACCGTGCCTTCTAATGGTGGTTCTGCGTTGGTCAATGTTGCCGGTGTCGGCAGTGTACCATTTTATGAAATCAGCCAGTTTGGTGGTTAACCGGAATAACAAGCAGGCTGTCACAGCCTGATAAAGAGGAATTTATGAGTTTTGATATTGCATTAACCGGTCTGGATGCGACCAATAGTCAGATCAATACCATCAGTAACAACATTGCTAACTCGTCAACGACCGGCTTTAAAAAATCAAGAACAGAATTTGCGGCTGTCTATAACGGCATGCAGGCTGGTGGCGTAGAAGTAGCTAGTATTTCACAAAATTTTGATGAAAATGGTTCAGTCTCAACAACAGGGCGCTCTCTGGATCTGGCGATTAACGGCAGCGGATTTTTTGTCACCAGAGACAGTTCCGGCCAAACGTTGTATACCCGATCCGGGGTGTTTGGTACCGATAAAGACAATAACATTATCAGCAATACGGGGTTGAAGCTACAAGGATATGCGGCGACGGCCGATGGTTCTGCTTTGTATACCGGCAGTGTGGGTGATTTAAGTATTAGTACCGCATCACTCGCAGCCGATGCAACAAATCGTCTTGATTTTATAGCCAATTTTGATTCGCGCGCCACTGAGATAGATACAGCGGTAACGCCGTTTGATCCGACAGATACGGACAGCTTCAACTCATCTTATACCTCTAAAGTGTATGACTCTTTGGGGAACCCGCATACCGTAACTCAATATTTTACTAAAACAGCGGCAAATAACTGGGAAGTGAACATTCAGGTTGATGGCGGCAGTACGGTCGCGACAGAGACGGTAACGTTCGATACTGACGGTTCATTACTAACACCAGCCGGCAGTTTTACTATCGGTTTTCCGGCTGCCGGGGCTAATGCCATGAGTATTGATATCAGTCTCACTGGAAGTACCCAGTTCGGTTCCGATTTTAATGTCAGTACTAACAGCCCTAATGGCTACACTTCGGGTGAACTTACCGGTATTCGTATCGAAGATAACGGTATGGTGTATGCCGCATATTCCAATGGTGAGTCTTTGCTGCAGGGGCAGGTAGTTCTGGCTGATTTTGCTAACTCTCAAGGTCTGGTTAAGAGTAACGGAACAGCCTGGATGCAAAGTTACAGCTCTGGAGAACCCATAATCAACTCCCCGGGAAGTGGCACTCTTGGTGATTTGTCAGCCGGTGCTCTGGAAGGATCGAATGTTGACCTGAGTAGTGAGCTGGTTGGTCTGATGACAGCTCAGCGTAACTATCAGGCTAATGCCAAAACCATTTCGACAGCGGACCAACTGATGCAGGCATTGTTTAACGCTGTGTAGCGGCAAAGAGAGTCAGGAGTCTTTTTATGGATGCTTTATTGTATACCGCCAGCAGTGGCGCAAGTCGGGTGCTGCAGGCACAACATGTCCGCTCGAATAATTTGTCAAATGCGGATACTGCCGGATTTAGGGCTGATATGGAGCGAGCTCAAAGTGTTACGGTTCCTGGAACTGGATTTGATGGACGCACAATGGTGGTTACTAACTCTGCTTCAACCCGTTTTGACAATGGTGACCTGGTTAAAACAGGGCGAGCACTGGATATTGCTGTTAATGGTGATGGATTCTTTACTGTGCAGGCAATGGATGGCAATGAAGCCTATACCCGTGCCGGTAATATCCGTGTTGATCAGGACGGAAATATGCGTGTCAACGGTTTTGCTCTTATGGCGGATGGTGGTCCTATTGTGCTGCCTGAATATCAGAGTGTTGAGATCAGCAGCCGTGGCATGGTGACAGTGGTTCCTCCAGGGGGGGGAGCACAGATCAACGTGGGGCAGATTAAATTGGTGAATCCGGAAATTGATCAGCTACAGAAAGAAAGTGACGGTCTGCTGCATAACGTGCAGGGGGGGGCATTTCCTGTCGATATTGCTGTTCAGGTTGCTCCTGAACACCTTGAAGGCAGTAACGTGTCTGCAATCGAGGAACTGGTGGGAGTGATGTCTCTGACGCGTAATTTCGAAATGCAGGTACGGGCAATGAAAACGGCAGAAACATTGGCTGAAGCCGGAAATCGCCTGATGAGCAGCAGATAAGAACTGAAAAGAGATAAAGGAGAGGGATATGCACTCTGCATTATGGGTAAGTAAAACCGGAATGGCGGCACAGGATACAAAAATGACTGCTATTTCCAACAACCTGGCAAACGTCAATACGGTTGGTTTTAAACGTGACCGGGTTGTTTTCGAAGATTTGTTCTACAGTATTCAGCGTCAGCCCGGTGCTCAGGTTGATGAAATGAATACCCTCCCGACAGGTGTTCAGTTAGGAAGTGGAGTCCGTGTTGTAGGGACACAAAAAGTCTTTACTCAGGGAACAACGCAGAACACAACTCAGGAAATGGATATGGCTGTCATGGGGGGAGGTTTTTTCCAGATCGAAAACTCTGATGGTGAAATTGTCTATACCCGTAATGGTCAGTTTCATGTGAATGCAGAAGGCTTGATGGTGAATAGCCAGGGATTACCGCTTGAGCCGCAGATTCAAATTCCGGATGGTACTACCAGTGTTTCGGTCGGGACTGACGGAACGGTCACTGCCGTTGTTAGCGGTGAATCGGATTCTCAGGAACTGGGGCAGATTACTCTGGCCTCTTTTATTAATCCAGCCGGTCTGGAAGCGATTGGAGGTAACCTGTTCCGTCAGACAGAGGCCAGCGGACAGGCAGATGAAGTGGTTCCGGGGACGGAAGGCGTCGGCAGTATTAAGCAAGGGGCGCTGGAAGGTTCTAATGTGCAGGTCGTTGAAGAGATGGTGGATATGATCACAACTCAGCGAGCTTATGAAATGAATGCCAAAGTCGTTGCAGCAGCGGATGACATGCTGAAGTTTGTCGCTCAGTCTGTGTAAAGCCTGATACAGATAAGGTAACAGTTATGAAAAAGTTCTCAGCCGGACTTTTATTGCTTATTAGCGTGGTACTAAGCGGATGTGTTAGTCATCCTGATTTTGTTCCGCCTAAACCTGATGATCAGGCGTATGCACCACCGACTGTGGATTACTCTTTGCCAGAAGCAGAAAACGGCAGTTTGTATCGACATCATTTTGCGATGACTCTGTTTCGTGATCGGCGCGCTTTTCGCAACGGCGATATTCTTACTGTCCAGTTGGATGAAGAAACTGAATCAAGTAAGCAGGCCGATACTCAGTATGGAAAAAACTCTTCTGTTGACTTCGGTATTCCGGAAATAGGCGGACATGCTGTGAGTGGTTTAGGCGTTGGTGTTTCTGCTGATCGTGCTTTTGACGGCAGCTCTTCTTCGTCACAGGGAAATAAGCTTGAAGGTGCGATAACAGTCACGGTACACGAAGTGTTACCCAATGGGGTATTACGGGTTCGGGGAGAAAAGTGGATTCGTCTGAATCAGGGTGATGAATTTATTCGTCTGACGGGAATTGTCCGGGTTGATGATGTAAACAGGCACAATCAGGTTTCTTCTCAGCGTATAGCTGATGCCCGTATCACCTATTCGGGGCGAGGAGCCTTATCTGACAGTAACAGCGCCGGCTGGTTGTCTCAGTTCTTTAACAGTCCATGGATGCCTTTTTAATGAAGTTTGTTTCTCACTATGTGCTGCTCTTGATTTGCGGATGGTCTTCTTTTATTACGCCACAGGTCAAAGCTGATGATACCCGTCCTTTAATGGACTTGGTTGATGTTCAGGGTATTCGGGACAACCAACTTGTGGGTTATGGTCTGGTGGTTGGTCTGGATGGCAATGGTGACCGCAATCAGGTTAAGTTTACCAGTCAATCTATCACTAATATGCTGCGCCAGTTCGGGGTTCAGATTGAAGAAGGTACGGACCCTAAATTGAAAAACGTAGCATCAGTCAGTGTGACCGCATCGGTTTCTCCAATGGCTGGGCCGGGTCAGACTCTGGATATCATCGTCTCTTCCATTGGTGATGCGAAAAGTCTGCGGGGAGGAACTTTATTAATGACGCCTCTCAGAGGGGTGGATGGTGAAGTTTATGCTGTTGCTCAGGGAAATGTGATTGTCGGTGGGGTTACAGCAGAAGGACGCAGTGGCTCAAAGATCACTATCAATACGCCAACCACAGGACGTATTCCCGGAGGGGCGACGCTGGAACGGGAGATTCATTCTGATTTTAACAGCAAGGATAAGATCAGTCTGAACCTGAAAAAAGCGAGCTTTACGACTGCAAAGAATATTGTTCGAAAAATCAACAATACTTTTGGTCCGGATGTCGCAACGGCTGTCAGCAAGGGCAGGGTTGAGGTTAAGGCTCCGAAAGATACCGATCAGCGGGTAATTATGATGTCCATGCTGGAAGAGCTGGCCGTTGAGGAAGGACGCAAACCTGCACGGATTATTTTCAATTCCCGTACCGGGACCGTGGTGATTAATCAAAGTGTAAAAGTCAGTGAAGCTGCCGTCAGTCATGGCAATCTTACGGTTACCATTACCGAAGCCGATCAGGTGAGTCAGCCTAACCCGTTTGGTGAAGGTGAGACTCAGGTTGTCAACCGTTCCCAGGTTGGAATCAATCAGGAAGAGGCTCAGATGTATATCTGGCCGGAAGGAACGGAGTTGAGAGTTATTGTCGATGCAGTCAATAGTCTGGGGGCAACACCGGATGATCTTATGTCCATCTTACAAGCGCTGGATGAAGCCGGAGCGCTTAATGCTGAACTGATTACGATTTAGGAGAAACAGTGAAACTAAACGCTAATTCAGAACAGGCTATGAATGCTGTTTTGTACCACGATAACAGTGCACTGACGACAGTGAAATATAACCAGAATCAGGAAGATAATCTGGAAGTGGTGGCAGGTCAGTTTGAAGCCATGTTTTTACAAATGGTATTGCAGCAGATGCGCAGTGCAAGTGACGTACTTTCTGCGGATGATTCGCCTTTTTCCAGTAAGGAACAGGGGGTATACCGTGATTTTTATGATGGCCAGATGGCTATTGAGCTAGCGGGTAAACAGCGTGGTGGTATTGCTGACATGTTGGTGAAACAGCTAAGTCCGGCACAATATCAGGCGGTAGCACAAATGGTTGAACCGGCGAATGAGGTGATGACTGTAACCGAAGTAAGTAACAGGCAACAGAAAGAGATGAGACTTAATAATGAGATGCTATCTGACGCCTTATATCCAGAGACTCCGTTAGCGGAACGGCCTGACTGGGCCGGGCCTTTATCGGAATGTGTTGCTTTTCAGCAGCCTTTGCTGAGAAATATGGAGACTGAACCGCTATGAGTATTATTAATATTGCTTTGTCGGGATTGAATGCAAATAAGGTTGCACTGGATGTAACTTCTCAGAATGTTGCAAATATCAATACTCCGGGGTACAGCCGGCAGCAGGCGAATATGGCAGCGGTTAGTGCATATCAGTATACGGGGCTAACGAGCGGTAATGGTGTAGAAATTACCGGTATTCGCCGGGTAACGGATCAGTATGTTGTGCGTCAGACCTGGCTGACAGGAAGTCAGGCAGCATTCACGGAGAACTTCTCTGCCAGCATGGGCGAACTGGAAACTATGCTCAGCTCGGATGCTTTCAGTATCAGTGCCGGTCTGGATGATTTTTATGCAGCACTAAACGATGCTTCCGTTGAGCCTGAATCTTCACCGCTCAGGCTGCAGGTATTAAATGAGGCTGAAGCACTGACAAACCGTTTCAGTACGCTGAGCGAATCGCTGCTTTCTCAGCATCGGGATCTCAGTGAACAACGTATGGCGGCAGTTGCGCAAGCAAACAGCCTGTTAGAGAACATCGCTGACGTTAATGGCAAAATAGTAGAGATGCAAGGTAGTGGTGCTAATCCGGCTTTATTAGAAGACGAGAGGGATCTTCTTATTGAAGAGTTATCGTCTCTGGTTGATATACGTACGACTCAGCAACAGAATGGTTCCCTACAGGTGACTCTTGCAACGGGTCAGCCCTTGGTACTGGGGGATGGTGCTGCTCAATTGAAAGCTGTACCGGATGCCAGTGACCCTTATCTTGCGGATCTGTTTGTTGAATTTTCTGGCCAGGAGTTTGTCGTTACCGGTGATGCCGGTGGTCAGATTGGAGCCATCAGTCAGTATCAGACAGACATTCTGGTTCCGGCTTATCAGGCGCTGGATGATATGGCTGCTGAGCTGGCTGATGAATTGAACTCTATTTTGGCATCAGGACAGGATCTAAACGGAAATCCGGGTCAGCCTTTGTTCACCTATAACGCCGCCAATCCGGCTGCAAGTCTTGAGATCACCGCGATTACTGCTGAAGAGCTGGCATTCTCTGTGGATGGTACTCCGGGTAACAATGAAGTTCTGCAGCAGTTAATCGATAGCAGCAATACGCCACTTATCATCTCCGGGTACGGTAACATCAGTGCACATGATGCATTTGCATCCATGATCAGCCAGACGGCAATACAGGCCCGGCAGGCAAGTTCTGATGATACTGCGGCCAGCGCACTGTACCAGCAGGCCATCGCCGTTCGGGATGGTTTAAGTGCTGTAAATGAAGACGAAGAAGCGGCGAACCTGATGGTTTATTCCAATGCTTATCAGGCGAATATGAAGGTCATCAGTACTGCCAATGAGTTGTTTGATACCGTATTGCAGCTGTTCTGACTGCAGGGAGTGAAAGAGTAATGATTAGAATCAGTGACAGGCAACTGAGTCAGATTATGCTGAACAGCTTGCAAACCAATAACAGTCGTCTGGGGCAAGTGTTGCAGCAGATGTCGACAGGGGATCGGCTGACCAAGTTGTCGGATGATCCTATTACAGCCGTAAAATTAGTTAATCTTGAGCGTGAGTCCAGCGCTATTTCACAGTATCAGGATAATATTCAGAATGTAAAGACGACACTCTCCGCTCAGGAAATCGGACTGACAGCAATCAATTCCAGTCTTCAAAGCACCCGGGATTTAGTCTTATGGGGAGCCAATGGTACCTTGAGTGATGATGACCGCGAAGGGATCATTATTCAGTTACGGGAACTGCAATCAGCGGTGGTTTCTTCTGCTAACAGCAGCGATGAAGAGGGGCACTATCTGTTTTCCGGCACTCAGACTGATGTACCGGCAATTTCCTCTTCTGCGGCGGGTTATAATCTTGATGGTAATGCGGACAAGCGTATGGTTACGGTTGCAAAAGGGATCTCTATGCAATCCAATCTGACTGCTCAGGACATGTTTGATCTGGGGGCTGGCAACAACGTTCTGGATCAGTTGGACAGAATGATTGCAGAGTTTGAGAATCCGACAGCGGTATTTGATGCTGAAGTGGAAAGTACGCTTGCAGCCATTGACCAGACGGTTAATAACGTGCTGGGCGGGCTTACCAAAATCGGTGGGTTGCATAATAACTTGGATCTTCTTGATGACAGCCATGCTGACAATAAACTGTTTGTTGATAAGGTAACGAGTGACATCAGTGCGCTTGATTATGCTGAAGCCTCCGTTCGCTTATCTGATTATCAGGCTGCATTGGAAGCGACACAGGCGAGTTATATGAAAATTTCGGAGCTTTCTCTGTTTGATCGGATATAGAGAGAAATGTTAGTGAATTCAACAGTAAAACTCCGCTCTCAGCACGTTCAGTTAACTGAGCAGCAGCATAAGGCGACGATAGCACCGTCGCCACAAGTCAGTAGTCAGACAACGTCTGCACAACGGATGTACGCCCCCCGTACTACAGGTTCTGCCGCCGGTAGTTATTCTGCTTCCGGGGTTGTGTTACTCCGGAGTCAGCAACAAGTGACAACCTCTCAGGTTGCCAGTCAGGCTTTGGGTCAGGTCGGGAGAGCGTTGCAACAGATGAAGCGGGAATTGACTCAGTCTCTGGCAACGACAAGTATTACATTACCGGTTGTCAGTACAAGAGTCGAACAACATACCCGCTCTATTCGGCAGATCCTTAATGCTGCAACGGTTGACGGACGGCGTGTTCTGGATGCTCAGCTTAATGTTCAGTATGAGGGTGAAGTAACCCGGACATTTACCATTCCCGGGGTGGATCTGAAACGTCACCGGCAGCAGGAAGAACGATTAAGGGTTGAATTTCCTGCTCAGGGAACGGCAATATTGCAGTTTAGCCCAGACACGAATAACAATATATTGATGCAGCGTATGGATCGGGATCTGCTGCCTTTAGGGGTTCGGGTCAGTGCGGATGCTTCCGGGCAGATTTTATTTTCAGCCAGAGAGTCTTCCTACCAGAAGATGCAACAGCAAGTGATGGTGACCGGCCAGGGACACCGTTATCCGGCTGGGCAGCCTAATCTGGTCCGGGTTCAGCCTAATCCACAAGGCGTGGAAGATTTAACACCCGTACTCAAAGACAGAGATTCCGTACGTCAGACTTTGGCATCAGTTAACTCGTATCTTCGTCAGGTTCAGCAAAACTCGGACGATATCAAGAGCTATCAGAAGCAACTGAGTGAAACTGTTCTGCAAGGTATTGATTCTGAAGCACAACAGGCTAGTGTTGCAGATCGACTGGCTACCGTTCATCTGGATGAGGATGGGTTTACCTCAACCTATAAGACGTTGTCTGCTCAGGCCAATGTCCATAGACAAACCGTTGTTGCATTATTGATGTAGCGATTACTGACATAACGATTTGCCACTTTTTGGGAGCTTAGTGCTCCCTTTTTTTTATCCATCAGGTTTTTTATTTATTAGGAGATTAGGGAAGCATAAAAAAGAAATAGAGAAATAGGACAAAAGCCAGAAGAGTGGCAGACAAAACCGGATACACGGTATAAAAGTCTTCAGCACGCCGAGCTCGCCGGAAGCAGAGAAATGTCAGCAGTATATTATAAAAAACCAAGAGTATGCTTATGCTTACACCTGCATTGAGTGTGAGGCTGTTGAGTTTAAGCAGAAATGTGCTTAGCAGTAGATAATCAATGACAACCAGCCAGGCAAATACTTTCTGTAATAAATCGGGTTTACGACTGTTAATTGACAGATAAGGCATAGATAGCGTTACTTTTATGCAGTTCAGGGTACCGGGTGTCCCGGTTACCCTGCTTCCCGCTCGCGGCGAAGAACCGGCTGATTAAAGTGAGCCTGCTGTTTGGCTTTTTCCAGTGCATTGTCTGCGTTTTTCCGGCCAAACAGCGTATCTATGATTTGAGCTGTCGGGGTTGTGAGTACAAATAGTTCTATACGGCGGTTTTCACTGGCTGCAGGAACCTCTTCATTCAGAAGTGCACGATCAGACATGCCCGTAACCTGCAGCACTCTCTCGTCTGGCATACCACCAGACAGCAGTGTCTGGCGGGCAACATTTGCCCGTGAAGCAGAAAGTTCCCAGTTAGATATACTGTGGCGTCCGTTATAACGGGTTGCATCAGTATGGCCGCTGATAATCAGGGGATTCTCTACTCGCTGGAAAACCGGCCCCAGAGCCAGTAACAGATCCTCGAAATACGGGGTCAGTTCAGATTCTCCTCGTGTGAACATCTGCTGTTTGTAGTCATCCTGAAGCACAATGCGTAACCCCTGAGGAGTGACTTCGACAGTAACATTACCCTGAGCCGATATCTGAGCAATCATGTCTTTAATCACTTTGGCCAGTATGGCGAGCTGTTCCTGAGTATCGTAAGTACCCGGTATAAGAGCATCCGATTCTGGACCATTTCCGTTTCCGCTAAAAAAGGATGCGGTGGTTACTACCGTACTGTGGGTACTCAGGTCGTTAGCTGAACCACCGAAGTCAATAGGATGCATACTACTGGCTGTATTAAAAGGGTTGCCAGCCTGCCCGTCGAAGATGCTGGAGCTGTTGAGGTAGGAAACAATAGCCTCTCGTTCCTCTTGATCGACAACCGATATTAGCCATAACACCAGAAATAAAGCCATTAAAGCAATCATAAAGTCGGCAAATGCGACTTTCCATGCTCCACCATGATGTTCATCATGCCGGTTCCGGCTGGTACGCTTGAAAACGACTTGTTCGTGATTCTGCATTACGCCTCCTGGCTAGCCAGCCATTTCTCCATCTCATTGAAGCTGGGTTTGATATCCAGCTGAACATGTTTACGTCCGGCATCAATCGCAAGCAATGTTGGTTTTTTTGCCAGATAGGCTACCAGAGTTGCCCGCACACATTCATAGGCGGACATGTCGCGTTTTACTCTCTGACTCATTGAGTTGCTTGCTGGATCCAACAGGCAATAACAGCCAAAAATACCAAGAAATGTACCGACCAGAGCCGCTGCAACATGGTAGCCAATCATAGCAATAGCACCGTCGATAGACTGCATCGTAATAATGATCCCCATTACTGCTGCCAGAATACCAAATCCGGGTAGTGCTTCTGCAGTACGCTGCAATGATTTTGAAGGCAGTAGAAGATCCTGTTCAATGGCATGGATTTCCTGTTCCAGAAGTCCTTCCAGTTCATGAGGCGACATTTGTCCCATTGCCATTAAACGTAAATTGTCCGTAACAAAAGCAACCAGATGAGCGTCCTGTTTTATTAGTGGAAAGCGGCTGAAAATATCACTGTTTTGTGGTTCTTCAATATGCGAATCCAGAGATTTAAACCCGCTGTTCCGTACGGTTTCCAGCAGAATCTGCATCAGAGCCATCAGTTCCATATAGTACTTAGCTTCTTCTTTACGGGCACTGATAACCGTTTTCAGTTGTTTTCGCATTTCTTTGAGCACATGAGGGGGATTACCAATGATAACTGAGCCGATGGCTGCTCCGGTAATAATCAGCATTTCAGCTGGTTGCCAGATAGCATTCAGGTTGCCTCCTGCCCAGAGGTATCCTCCGAACACACAGATGATGATAATGAAAATACCTATGAACTTTTGCATGGGGACTCCTGAGTGGAAAGATATTGATTCAGTTGTTCTAATGCCTGCTTATGGAGCTGACAGATTCGGGGCGGTGTTAGATTCAATACCATGGCTATTTCATGCAGGTTCATTTCGTGCTGATAGAAAAGAGTCATAAGTAATTGTTCACGCGGATTTAATCTGGAAAGTGCAACGTTCAGGGTTTGTCGTATTTGTTCATGCTCTATGCTGTTGTATTTCTCGGTTAAACCGTAATCGCCCCCGTTTTCCAGTAGCTGATCCAAACTTTGCATTTCACTGGCCATACTGGCTAACTGACGCTGATGAAAGTCTTCTGCATCAGTTCCGAGTGCTGCAATGATTTCGGCTTCTTTGGGTTGTCGTCCTAACTTTTTGGTTAGATCCCGGGTAACATCATTTAGCTCGTGTGCTTGTTGCCTTGTCTGTCTCGAGCGCCAGTCCAGACGGCGCAATTCATCCAGTATTGCACCGCGTATACGACAAACGGCAAATGCAGGGAAGTTAGGGTCTTCCACATTACCATAGCGGCGTCCGGCCTCCAGTAACCCCATGAGTCCAATCTGTTGCATGTCCTCAATACTACAGTGAGGCGTGCAGTGGCAGCTAAGCTGGCTGACTATTCTTTTGACAATAATCAGATGCTTTTTAATGAGCTGGTTTTCGTCAATGTTTGCAGAGTAATGAGCTGGCTGATAGTCAGACCCTGCCTGATAATCGGACACTGAATAAGTATCAAACATTTCAGCCTCACTGAATAACATATTTGGTCAGGATGACATCATCGATATCTCTGACAAAATGTGTATTTGCAAAAGCTGTAAGCAGTGTTGATTTGACTTCATTTTGCAGGGAATCTATTTCTTTCTGTTCCTGTAGTTCTTCATAAGTTTTATTACTGAACATCTTGAGCAGAGCGTTGCGGACAACCGGCATATAACTGTCTATGTCTTCAATATGTTTTGGCTGGCGGGTTTCAACGGCAATTTCCAGCATGATGAAATGAGTCTGACGTTTGCCTTTTACACCAAGTACCAATTTTTCAAGGGAGTGAAAGGTTGGCTTCTCTTCCGGTTTTTCTGACCCTGACAGCATATCCGGAACGAAAGATAATGATGCAAACCCATCCGGGTTCTGCAGGTAGCTGCTGGTCAGGACAACTGTTCCTGCTGATACCAGAATACTGCTCAGCAGCATGAAAATACAAAGAACAATAGTAGTACGTTTAGACATAAATGAGTTCCTTACTATGCGCTGGTGGATAGCCAGTGGTCAGAAGTATTAGCGGGTGTAGTGGTGTCACTGTCGGTGTCTGTTACTGCTGCTGTGACACGATACGATTCATCGCTTTCTTTATTGAATTGCCGGGATGAAGAACCACCGGAAGTATCGGCACCGATATTGACATCAACATGAACGAATTGCTGTAACTGCAGTTCGCTACGCAGACGCTCGGAGACCTGAAGCAAGGCTTCCCGAACTTGGGCGTGGTTGGCATTTATCTGGATATTCAGTTTGTCTCCATCCACGCGAACCAGTAATTCCAGCTTGCCCAGTTCAGGTGGGTCGAGACGGATATGTGCTTCTTGCATTTTCTGGTTTGCCTGTAGGGATACGCGATCCTGCAATACCTGAAGCATCTGTTCTCCCCATTTTCCCTGAGTTGTATCTATCTGTATGTTGGCCCAGGCGGGTTTGTCTGCGGCTGTCGTGCCGGTTGGAAGAGAGACAGTTTGCATCATCGAAGATAGGTTTTTGATCTCAGATCCCGAAATTGCTGCACTGATGGAGGTGACTTCTTTGAGTGAATGCAGAAAATCACCCGGTTTTTCGGAAGATGTTGCTGTCAGTAGAAATGGTTTTTCCTGCAGTTGGCTGCTGAAAGACAGCTTATCCAAAGAAGATTCGGTACTGCTTGTCTGATGTTTGAATGACTCTGAATGCAGATGAGTGACAAGTTCAGTTGTCACTGAGTTCGGCAGGTGGCCTGTCCTGAAAAAAGAAGACATTTCCTGCTGATGCGGCTGACTGATATCGGCAAACTCAAGGAGGGGGCCATCGATATTGTCTTCCGCCTCGGGTTTAGTGTGAATATCGGTAGCTTGTTCTGTCTGCCGGGTTAGGTTTTCTTCCGGGAAAGGGATAATCTCTGGCAGGTGCAGAGTGAACCCGGCCGGCGTTTCTTGCCCGGCAGTGTTGTCCTGTGAAGAGAAAGACGGACGGATCTGCTCTTTATCCGCGGACAGTATTGGTGCTGGCTTTATTTGTTGAGAAGGATTCGGAATACTCATTCCCATAACATCACTCCAGATTCATAGTCATCTCGTAAGCCAGATGACGCTCTTTGTTTTCGGAAAAGTTGCTCAATTGGTTATCCAGATGTGCTTTAGCTTCTGATAATGTTTCGTAGGCCTGCCGATGACTTTTTTTCAGAAAGCGCAGTTCGAGTTTCATTGCCGGAGATAAAGAAATGGTCTGACATTGTTTTAGTAATGGGCGAAGTTGTAAATCCAGATCTTGGATTTGGATCCAGTCCTTGTTTTGTGCCGCGATAGAAAGCTGATTGGCATAGCGCTTTAGAGTGTTTGGGGTTAGGTTATGCATGTTGGCTAAACCCTTTCCATCCCTCTCGAATGGTGGTGATGATATTTTCACTGGTTTCAATATGACTGATGTCATTATTGACACTGGACCGGAACAGTTCCGTTTGTACAAATTCGTAAAGATCATGCAAGTTAACTGCAATTTCTCCGCCATTTTCTATGTCCAGAGCACTGTCCAGCCCAATAAGGATATTCATGCATTTATTGATACTCTGGCCTTTTTCTGCCAGACGGTTGGCACTGATATGGCCTTTAGCACGGATCATTTCATCCAGCAGACCGTCAATTAGCATCAGAACCAATTGATGTGGGGTGGCAGAAGCTGCCTGAGCATCCAAATTGGTTTGCTGGTAGGAACCATATCCTGAATCATGCATTAGCATTATTAAGCTCCTTTATACAGAGAACAGACTGGACGTCTGATCCATTTGAGTAATGAGACTGTTCATATAGGTAAACTGGGTCAGGTAACGTTGGTAAGAGGTGTTGTATTTACGTTCCAGAATTTCCAGCTTGTCATCTATCCGGTCTATATTCTGCTCGATGGAATCTTTACGGGAACTGAACAAGCCTGTAGAGAATTTGACGAATGGCTCAATAACATCATCGATAGAGTCAAACAGGTTACCGTCACCATTGAACATGGCTTCCAGTGTTGCGCTGTTATTTTTCTGAGCCTCTTCGAAGCGATCACTGTCTAATGTGAGTTTGCCATTCCGGTCGATACTCAGGCCAATATCCATCAGGGAACTGCCTTCATATTGTGAGCGGAACAGACTGTTGATTCTGTTTTCAACAGAACGAATCATACTGTCGTTTGCCAGAATGCCTCTGTCGGTGTCTTCATCCCCTGAACCGGTATATTTATCAATCGTGGATATCAATGTGTTATAAGCATTAATCAGATTATTGATTTGCTCTTTACTGCCTTCTTCATCAATTTCAATCGTAGTCGCAATAGATGCATCACCACTTGTTTGAACTTTAGTTACTGTGAGATCAACGCCATCAATCACGTTGCTGAAGGTGTTTGAGCTGTTACTTAGTTGCAGACCGGTATTTTCTGCGCCCAGCCAGATGATGGCATCCTGCGGAACGGTGATATCTGTCTGAGAGGCAATGGCATCTTCAAACCAGGTTTCTCCGGTGCCGTTTGTTGTCGCAGTGATACTATTTTCTGTGCCTGTTTCAGTGCTGCTGAGCATGAAATGAGTGATACCATCGCTTCTGACCAGTGTGGCATTAATACCAGGATTCTCATCTGCATTATTGATAGCATTGACGAGCTCTGAAACTGTGTTAATACCATCTCCATTGGCATCAATTGCCGACAGATCGATAGACAAACTTTCTCCGTTCATCGAAAAATCCAGAGAGCCGGTTGCTGGTATCTCCGTATCGGAAGTCAGGGTGTCTGGCATACCGATTGACATCTGATGAGCGGTGGCAACCTGCTGAACAAAAACCTGATAACTGCCGGAAAGTGCATTCGCATCTGCACTTGCGGTAAAGTATCCTTCTTCAGAGACGGTTGCTGAATTTTTCAGAACGGTACTGGTACTGGTGTTCATCTCATTGACTGCTGTCTGGAATGCTTCCAGAGCGGTTTCAATATTATTCAGTGCTTCCAGTTCATCTTCATACTCAGTTTGCTGAGTTGTATAGCGGGTCTGGAATCCCTGAATATCGTAAGTCGCCAGTTGCTGTGCCATGGTCGCGGGATCAATTGTGCTCATTGTCAGACTCCTCAGTTAGCCTTTGGTGTAAACGCAAGTAACATGCCAGATGAATAAAAAATAAATTCATTAAATTTCATGTGCTTATAATGCTAAATGCGAGCGGGGAGGAAGTATTTCTTCCTCCTGATTTCCGTCTCTGTTTTCCGTTGTTCCTCTGGACGATGAATAAAAAAACCTCCGCACGGGAGGTTTTTTATAAAAACGTCTATCCTGGATTAGCCCAGCAGAGACATGGTCAGGCTGGATAGCTGATTAGTACGTGACAGTACGTTAGTACCTGCTTGCATCAGCATTTGGTTCTTAGTCATGTTTGAGGTTTCTACTGCGAAATCTGCATCAGTAAGACGTCCTTTTGCAGCATCGGTGTTCTCAATCATATTACCCAGGTTTGTGATAGTGTGATCCAGACGGTTCATCGTTGCACCCAGGCCAGCACGTGCGCTGCCGACCAAATCGATAGCAGCAGAAAGTTCACCCATTGTTGTACTGGCGTTTGCCTGAGTATCGATACCGGTATAACCTGCAACCAGGTTATCAAATGCAGCACCTACGCCTGAGTCTACCGTAGTGGCAAGATCCAGTGTTTCAGATGCGGAAGAACCGATTTGAAGAGTCAGACCACCGGCTTTAATACCGCTGGTTGTCAGCAGAGTTTCACCAGCATAGGTAGTGTTACTCATAATGTTATCCAGTTCGCTGGTTAGTTCAGCAAACTCTGCATTCAGTGCTGCGTTATCATCTGCTGAGTTGGTGCCGTTTGCTGCCTGAGTCGCCAGGTCGTTCATACGATAAAGAATATTGGTCACTTCATCGAAAGCACCTTCAGCGGTTTGTAGCATAGAGATACCATCCTGAGCGTTACGCTGGGCGACACTCATACCGCGAGAGTTCATTTCCAGACGGTTAGAGATTTGCAGACCGGCAGCATCGTCAGCCGCTGAGTTGATACGATAACCTGTACTCAGGCGCTCCATCGCAGTGTTCAGCAGTTCAGATGTATTGTTCAGTGTGTTCTGAGTAACCAGTGATGCATAGTTAGTGTGCATTGAAAGAGCCATGATAGTTCTCCTTATAAAATCTATCTGAGGTTGGTTCCTAGTCACCTACACTATGCGGATGTATTTACTGAAGAATTAATCAGAAAACGGAAAAAAAAAGTGCTTTTTTTATTAGGAAGAAGAAGTGTGATATTGCTCTAAAATGTAAATGCCGGTTCGATACTTTATTTAATGTTCAGCCCGGAAAATCCGGGCTGAGAAAAAATGTTTATAAATAGAGGTGGTTATTTTTTTTCTGCTTCGTTAAACCGCCCCACCGGACCGTGAAAAGAATAGGAAATAGGAATGTCACTGATATAACCAAAGTAATATGTGGTTCCCAGTTTTTTCAGCTGGTTCAGTTCCTTCTGCGTGTTGACCTGTCCGGAAACCAATGTCAGGTGATGGCTGCGAATGTACTTAACAATAGGAACCAGTCCAACCCGTGAAGATACGTCCAACAGTGGCTGAGAAACTTTAATGGTTGTCGGACTGAGTAATGTCAGTTGATCCAGATAAGGGGTCGGAGACTTGATATCAAACCAGAGTTCGGCACAGTATTCTCTCAGTGCATGTAACTGAGAATTCAGAGCAACAAGATCCAAATCTGTGCTAAATATCTGAACAGTAGGAATAATCTGATTCAGAGCCTGACGATGACTATGAATCAGTTTATGTATGAAATTTTGGGTGGCAGGATGGGAAAAGGTTTCTGCCCGCAGGGGAATAACCAGACTATTAATCACATCGGGGTGCAGGGTTTCCAACTGGAAACTGATCTGATGAATCGAGAGATAAAAACTGTACAGATCCAGAAAGCACTTCATTTTTTCTGATGAATTAAACCGGTAGAGACTCTGTTCACCGTCACTACCGTAGCGTAGTGTCAGGTGCTGGTAAATGACTCTGTCTGTATTGATGTGGCGGATCGGCTGACAGGCATGGCGCACATCGTTATGCCTGAATGCTTCAAGCAACAGCTCATCATCCGGCATTTCTGCTTCAGACGGGAGTTGTTGCATGACATAGTTATATAATGCCTGACTTCTTAGTTCGTTATCCAAGGTTACCTACCACATTTATCTGTTTATTTTCAGGAACTTCGTTATAGGACAGTACAGCCAGTCCACGGGAAAATGTCCGGGCATAGCGTGACAATAGTGGCCGCAACTGAGGCATGACCAGTAGTACCGGAGGGTTACCCTGCTGTTTTAGTTGCTGGCGAACCACTGGTAGATTCTGCTGGAATTGGTTCAGAATGTTGGGTTCGACCGGGAAACTGTCCAGCATAATCGGTCCGCTTGCCTGAGCTTGCTGCAGGGAGGCAAGAAGGGTCTGTTCCAGTTCATTAGACAGGGTATAGACGTTTAGCTCTTTTTTGTCTCCGTTCAGCAGGCTGATCAGTGTTCTGCGGAGGCTGCAGCGTACATCGGCTGCAATAAGAATCGGGTCTTTGGTATTTTCAGAACTTTCCAGCATTGTATTCGCTATGGTCCGGATATCCTTGAGCGGTACCTGATCCAGCAGTAACTGGCGATATACTTTAAGTTGTTGTGCCGGATTCAGGGCACTGTTAAGAGCATCTGCCAGTTTTGGTGCCTGATGAGCCAGTCGCTGAGTTATCTGTTCAACATCATCGTGAGTAAATAGCTCGTTCAGGTGGCTCTTCATTACCTTACTGATATGGGTGGCTATGACAGTTGCATCATCCACAACCTGATAGCCCATGTTCAGTGCCTTAGCTTTATTCTGATATTCAATCCACACGGCCGGTAACTGGTATGCCGGATCACTGCCAAGAATACCGTCTATTTCCCCGTAAGTATCTCCTACGGCGATGGCCATATACCGGTCAGGCTCAATCAAGCCTTGTTCAATGATTTCACCATTTACTGAAATTGTGTATTGGTTGGGTTTCAGGCTCAGGTTATCCCGGATGCTAAGTTCCGGAAGCAGAAATCCTGCCTGTTCTGAGAGACTCTTTCGAATCCCCCTGATACGTTGAGACAAGGGGGCTCCCTGTGTTTTATCCACCAGATGAACCAGACGGAAACCTAGTGCCAGCGACATACTGTGAACGTGAGGAATATCATTCCAGCTTAGTGTCTGACTCTCGTCATAGTGCATTGCATCCGAAATGCTCTGTATTTCATCCAGTTGCTGACCATGACCAGGAGCATGTATCTGTCTCCAGCCGGCAAAACTTAAAACAGCCGTAAATGTGAAAAAGGCCAGGTGAGGCATTCCGGGAACCAGACCAATGATCAGCATAACGGCAGCAACGGTGAATAGCGTGGCCGGTGAGGCAAGCAGTTGTCTGCGCATCGACTGTGCCATATCTTCATCGCTGTCATTGATGCGGGTAACGATGATGGCGGCAGATGTTGCCAGTAACAGTGACGGGATCTGGGCTACCAGACCATCACCTATGGTAAGAAGAGCGTAAGTTCTGAATGCTTCCGCAGCAGGAAGTCCGTATTCAAAGACCCCGATGCTGACCCCGCCGATGATGTTTATGAATAGGATCATTAAACCGGCAATGGCATCTCCGCGGACAAATTTTGATGCCCCGTCCATAGAACCATAAAAGTCAGCTTCATTCGCGACTTCTTTACGCCGTTGTTTTGCCAGATTCTGATCGATAAGTCCCGAGTTAAGATCAGCATCAATGGCCATTTGTTTGCCGGGCAGAGCATCCAGAGTAAAGCGGGCTGCGACTTCTGAAATCCTTTCTCCCCCTTTGGTTATAACCACAAAGTTGATGATCATCAGTATGATGAAAATAACCATACCCACCACATAGTTACCACCAATGACCACTTCACCAAAGGACTGGATCACTTTACCGGCTGCATCTCCTCCGTTATGACCATTCAGTAACACCACTCGGGTGGATGCAACGTTTAGTGTCAGCCGCATCAGCGTAGCGATCAGCAGAATCGTCGGAAAAACGGAGAAATCCAGCGGGCGTTTAGCCGTCGTACTGACCAGTAATACCAGAATGGCCAGTACAATATTGAAGGTAAACAAGGCGTCCAGTAATAGTGGCGGTAATGGTAGTATTACCATAGCCAGTATCATCAGAAGGACAATAGGAATACCTGCATAGCCTTTGCCGGTTGTTTTAAATGTCTGTATCCAGTTAAGCATCTGTTGTTCCGTTAGTGCTGTAAATGTTTCGGTATTGCAAAGGCCGGAAGAGGATGAGGCTGTTGGCACTGACCTTTTCTGGACGCTCTCAGTTGCAATACGTAGGTTAAAATGTGTGCGACTGCCACATAAAGCTGGTTAGGTATTGCCTGTTCTATCTGAGTCGTGTGGTAAATGGAACGAGTCAGGGGGGGAGAACTGACAATTTCAACCTGATTTTCTCTGGCTATCTTCTGAATATGCATTGCGACTTCATCAATGCCTTTTGCCACGACAAAAGGCGCATCGTATATCGCCGGCTCATATTTAATTGCGACCGCATAGTGGGTGGGGTTAACTATTACTACATCGGCATCTGGGACGGTTCTCTCAATTTTTCGTCGTGCCATCTGCTGCTGTACCTGACGAATACGCTGTTTTATCTCCGGGCGTCCCTCACTGTTTTTAAATTCTTCTTTCAATTCCTGCTTTGTCATTTTTAATTGTTTCATGTGTTCCCAGCGTTGGTAGGGAATATCGATTAAACCAAATAGAAGCAGAATGGTTCCCAGCATCAGAACACCGTTAAACAGGATTTGCAGTATAGTAATAACGCCTTCTCTGAAAGGCATCGACTGCATGCTGAGCAACTCAACCAGATGATGTTGCAGGTAGATATACAGCAGGGTGAAAATAACGCTGACTTTTAGAGCTGATTTGATGAGTTCAACCAGAGAGCGGGTAGAAAACATTCGCTTCAGGCCTGAGAGCGGGTTGAGTTTGGAAAGTTTGGGAAAGACGCCTGCAAGATGAAACAACCAGCCGCCCAGTACCATGCTGCTGGCTACTGCGATGATAAGAATGATGGAAAACAGTGGCAGCAGAAGTTCAATGATCATTCCCAGGCAATTACCCAGATGTTCTATGGTTTGCCAGGGATTATCCAGATCTGACGCTGTCAGACTCATATTAAGACGAAATACCCCAGCCAGCTTCTGCCAGATATTCTCCGTATAGAAATAGAAAAAAAACATAACGCCGATAAACACCAGCGCTGTCGTCAGCTCTTTTGCCCGGGGAACCTGTCCTTCTTTACGAGCTTTTTTTATCTTTTGCGGTGAAGCTTTTTCGGTTTTGTCCTGAGCGGATTGATTACTCATGCGCCCCCCTGAATATAGAGATATAACTGGTTTAGTGTGACGTGTACCAGCTCGGTATAACGTGCGGGAACATGGCTGACAGAGATAAGTACACTGAATAGCCCGAGTAGCATGGTCATGGGAAAACCAAGAGCATAGACATTCAGGCTGGGAGCTGCCCGATTCATTACACCAAAACTGATATTCGCCAGTAGCATGGATACAATTGCTGGCAGCGCTAATGCTAGTGAGGCGGTAAACATCCAGCTTCCCATGTTGATGATATTTTGTATGGATAGTCCGGAGAAGCCGGAGCCGACAGGCCAGATGCTGAAACTCTGTATCAGAATATCTATAACCAGAAGATGTCCTTCCAGTGCCAGAAATAACAGCAGGGAAAAGAGATGAAACATTCGACCCAGAATAGCAACAGATAATCCGTTAACCGGATCATTCATGATAGCCATAGCCAGCCCCATCTGCATGGAGACGATTTGTCCCAGCATGGTAAGAACGGTGAAAAGCAGATGCAGTATTAAGCCAAACAGGATCCCCCATATGGCTTGTTCAAATGCCAGAGCAATTGCAGAAAAAGATAAAAGATCGATCTCTGGCATAGCTGGCATCAGAGGGGCGGTGATAACAACCAGAGAGCATACCAGCAAGGTTCGGACCCAAATGGGGATCAGGGCATCACCGAAAAAAGGCATGGCAAGTACCGCTGCCCCCATACGAAAGAAAGGCCACCAGAACTGACCCAGCCAGACATTAATGGTTGAGAAGCTGATTTCCATGGTGTGTTACCTTAGACCTTACCCGATCATGCCCGGAATGTTATGGAACAGGTAATCAAACTGATCGATTAACTTTCCGAGCATCCAGTGTCCGGTAAAGATAACCATCAGGAGAGTGACGATCAGGCGGGGCAAAAAACTCAGAGTCTGTTCATTGATCTGAGTGGCCGCCTGAAATATAGCGATCACAAGCCCAACCAGTAACCCCGGTATAATCAGAACCATGACAATATTAATAATGAGCCAGACAGCATCGGATATCAGAGTGACAGCAAGTTCCGGAGTCATCGTTAGTACCTTAGCCAAAACTGGCTGCAAGAGTGCCCACAGTCATTGCCCATCCGTCGACCAGCACGAAAATCACCAGTTTAAACGGCAATGAAACAATCAGTGGCGACAGCATCATCATACCCATCGCCATAAGTACACTGGCTACAACCAGATCGATGATTAAAAATGGAATAAACAGCATAAAGCCGATCTGAAATGCAGTTTTCAGTTCGCTGATCACAAATGCCGGTAATACAACAGCAAAAGAGATGTCATCGACATGCTGATCCAGAGGTTCATTTGCAATGCGTAGCATCTGTTCCAGCGCTGTTTGCTGAGTCTGACGCAGCATAAACTCCCTAACGGGTTTCTCGGCCGTACTCATAGCCTGAAGAAGGGTGATCTCTCCAGCGTCATAGGGTTGGAAGGCATTAGTGTATATATTGCTCCAGACAGGACGCATGATCAAAATGGTCAACGCCAGAGTGATCCCGACCAGCACCCTGTTGGGAGGGCTCTGTTGTAAACCCAGAGCCTGACGCAAAATGGCCAGTACAATAATGATTCGGGTGAAACAAGTTGCCATTAACAGAAATGCAGGGATGAAACTCAGGGCTGTCATCAGTAGCAGTATTTGCAACTTCACACTATAGGCTTGCTCAGTCTGACCGTCTGTAACTGTCAGAAACGACAGGCTACCACTCTCTCCCAGTGGAGCTGATATGGCTGAGTTGCAAAAAACAAAAGCTCCTCCCCCCAGAAGTATTAACATCCAGGGCGTAAACTTATGGAGAAGACGTTTCATAGTCAGTTGCCTATAGAATCAAGCGGTGATTCTATGACATCAATAATACGCATCCCGTATTTATCATTAATGACGACGACTTCGGCATGTCCCATCAGAGAGCCGTTTACTTTTATGTCCAGCGGTTCACCATTCAGCTTATCCAGTTCTATAATACTGCCTTCTCCGGCCTTCAGTAGTTCACCAAGGGAAAGTTCGGTGCTGGATACTTCCAGCGTGACGTTTACCGGAATTTTATGGAAGAAACTTAAATCTCTTGCTGTTGGTGTGTTGGTTATTGGGTCTGACTCGTCGGTTCCACCGTGACCAAATTGCTCCAGTTCCAGCTCATCGAGCATCAAATCATCGGTGTGAAATGTAGTTTGTTCGTTGACGTTGCTCATAGGGTTAGTCCTTCAGAATTAATACCAGTTGTCCGTTTTGTTCCGCTATATGCCCGTTAAACAGGCGTTCCTTACCGATGCTAACAGGCATACTGGAAAGCAGGTCTATGTTAATAATGTCGTTAGGCCGTAGTTTCAGTACCTCATCCAGAGATAAAGTTTTACGACATAGCACAGTATTGAGTTTTACCGGGGTATCCACTAATGCCTTAGCAAACTTTTCTTTGAGTGCTTTCGAGGGGGAAAGATCGAGTTCATCTATCAGGGTCTGCACCAATGAACTGTCAAGATCAAGGCAGAGTACGCCAGAAAAATCTTTCAGACTGATGGTAAATTCAGCTCTCAGACTGATATCTCTCCCTGTTATTGCATCAATCTGGTACCACATATCTTCAGGGGCAATATATGAAGCTATTAACTTAGCGATACGGTGTTGCAGGCGCAGGTCGCTACTGGTCAGCGGATCTTCTTGTGTACTGTCATCGCTTGGTTTACGAACAACATCCGCTGAATAGAAACAGTCAGATAAGCGCATGAGTAAGGCGGAAGGCATGTGTGTACGTAGCAGGCCACCGTCCGTATGTCTAAGCACGGCAGACTTGAGAGAATATTCTTTTTTATCAGATACCTGGATAGTCATTCCGCTAAACAATATTTTTATTGCAGGCTCTTTTAACCATGTACGTAATGTATGCGTAATATCTAATGTTGCTTTAAATAAAATATCGTGCAATTCATCCTTTATTGCATTGATGGGTTTACCCAATAGCTCAATGTCAATATTGGTAATGTTTGCGTCCAACTTGGTTGATAGCTTCATATGAATATACTTAAAACACTATTCTAAAAAAAAATTAACATTTCGTTATCTTAATGAGGTTGCTTGTTTTTTATTGTTAATACTTATTGCGGATTTGGAGATTAACCTGTTCAATATGTTTTTAATTGGCTCATTTTTTGAAAGTGTGATCTCTATCCACGAAATAAATTTTAACGCTTACGCAGACTTTTTTTGTCACAAAATTAATGCAATGTTACGTTTGAAATGTCTAATGGTGTAAAACAGATCAGTTACCGAACTGTTTTCTGTCATGCTCGTTTTTATAATTATAAGATTTTTTATTTAGCTTAAGATCGTGACTTGATTTAAATGTTGTCTATTTTTGCTTGTCAATTTTGTTCATTTTTCTTTATAGAAATGGACTGATTGTCGGCATATTGGTTTAGGAATAATAATGTATTATGTTTCATAATAATGCGTTTTTAACTATGTTATCCATTATGGTGTTAAACTTTTATTCTGATTTTTCAGTAGCAAAAGATATAACTATTCCTATGGATATTTCACAGTGGGAATATAAAGGCGACCACTTTCGTTGTTTATTAAATCAAAAAGTAAAAAAAATTGGGAAAATAGAAATTATTGCTGAACCTGACCACCAGATTCGCCTTGAAATTACCAGTTTTATTCTGCCTCAGCCTATTGAAAATGCTCAGATTTATTTATTGTCAGAGCCTTATCTGGACATCAGTCATAAAAAACTGGTCAGCCAGTCAGCATCAATCAATAAGCACAGAATCACTTTTCATCAATCAGTCTCAGGGCTGATTTCTGCTATGTCTCAGGGAGCATGGCTGCAACTGACATCTGTTTCTGGTGGACATCCTTTTTCTATTCAGTTCCCGACGGTAAACAGTAGTAAATCTATGGCCCGGTTTAATCAGTGCCGGGCTGAGCTACCTGAATTGTCATATAAGCAAGCCAGAGATATGGAACTGAATTATCAGCTGGGACAGAGAAGTGTTACTCCTGAGCAGAGAGTGATGTTATTGCATCTGGCCGAGTATGTTCAGCTAGATAAAAAAGTATCCGCTATTTTGATCGACGGTCACACAGACAATGTTGGTTCACCCATAGGTAACCTGCAGATCTCCCGTGTCCGGGCCGATGATGTTGCCAGTATTCTGCATGAAGCGGGAGTTCATTCTGAGCTTATTGAAGTCAGGTCTCATGGTGCCCGCTATCCGGTAGCCAGTAATGATTCTGAGCAGGGAAAAGCGAAAAACCGTAGGGTAACCATCAGAGTTATCCGTTCGACGGATGATAGGGAATAGGTGGAATAATGCAGTACAAAAAGATACAGCTTATCGAGCCCAATCTGGATAAAGCGAGTCAAATGACGGAGATTCTGGAGTTAGCGGGGTATCAGGTGCTCCATTCAACATCCGGGCGTAGTCTTCCTGCAAGAGATGATGCGATAACTCTGGTGAGTTCAGAGCTTTCTGATATGGGCATGACGGAGTGGATCCGCAGAAACCAGCAACGAGGTTCAGGCAAAAGCGCTATCGCAATTGTTAATCAGGATCAGGGATTAATGGCTGCAGACGCGATGAAAGCTGGTGCAACCGATTATCTGCTGCGTCCCTTTGAACCCAATCAACTACTTAGTTTATTACGCCGGGTAGAGACACTGGAAAAGCCAATGGGAAATATTGTCGCTGAATCCTGGCGTAGTAAACAGGTTCTGCAACTGGCTCATAGGGCTGCCTGTACCAATGCTACGATTCTTATCACAGGAGAGTCCGGGACAGGTAAGGAAGTTCTGGCCCGCTATGTTCATCAGCACTCTCCCCGGGCTAATGCCCCTTTTATTGCCGTAAACTGCGCTGCAATTCCGGAAACTATGCTGGAAGCGGTATTGTTTGGTCATATAAAAGGTGCTTTTACCGGAGCGACTCAGACTCAGACCGGTAAATTTGAAGAAGCCAATGGCGGAACTATTTTACTGGATGAAATTGCTGAAATGTCTCCGGCATTACAGGCCAAATTACTACGTGTACTGCAGGAGCGGGAAGTGGAACGGATCGGCAGTCATAAGACGGTTAAGTTGGATATCCGTGTTATTGCCGCAACGAATCAGGATCTGCGAATGGCGGTGCAAAAAGGGACATTTCGTGAAGACCTTTACTACCGGCTTGATGTGCTGCCACTGCACTGGCCTTCATTGCGTGATCGTCCGGAAGACATTCTGCCACTGGCTCGTTTTTTTATTCAGAAATATAAGGACAGAAGTAACTGTTGTCTGTCCGATGATGCCCAGGGAACATTACTGCAATACCACTGGCCGGGCAATATTCGTGAACTGGAAAATATTATTCAGCGGGCACTGGTGATGCGACATGGAGATTTTATTACAGCGCAGGATCTTATGTTGCCTGTAGAAAGCACGACACCCATGCACTATAGCCATAGTGCTATGTCTGAATATGGCCATGTTGAGGTTAAGAAGCAGGCAGAATTTCAATATATTATCGACATGCTGCGTAAATTTGGCGGCAACAGAACGCAGACCGCAAATGCACTTGGTGTAACGACCCGGGCTTTGCGTTACAAGTTAGCGGCGATGCGAGAGCAGGGTATTGACTTACTGGCTGTACTGGGCTCAGCAGCTTAATTTGGAGATAACGAATGAAAACCAATAGTGTAATGCAGATGTCAGCAGCACAACAACTGATGCTGGAAAAAATGGAAATAATGGGACAACAGGCTCAGACCCCGTTTGTTGTGGCTGCTAATCCGTTTGATCAGTCGTTGTCAGTTAACGATAGCTTCAGCGCGACGGCTATGAATGAGCCGTTATCTTTTTCCGGGGCGATGCGTCAGGTTTTAGACCGAGTGAATGCCAGTCAAACGGAAGCCAGTGATCTGATGGCTGCTGTTGAAACGGGTAAGAGTGATGATCTGGTTGGTGCCATGATTGCCAGCCAGAAGGCCAGCTTATCGTTCTCCGCTCTTATGCAAGTGAGAAATAAAGTCGTCTCTTCGTTTGAAGATGTAATGAAAATGCCGGTGTAAATATGTCTGAAGTTATTCCACAACCCGTTGCTGTTTCTTCCTCTTATGTCGCGGGTAATCCATATTTTGAGCGAGCCAGATCCCTATGGAACAGCAGTCAGCGAAATCTGGTTTTATCTGCCGTTCTGGCCGCTATTGTTGCTGCTATTATTGTGGTTGCGCTTTGGAGTTCTAACCAGAACTACCGGCCTTTGTATGGTAATCAGGAACGTTTTGATACCGGAGAAATTATCTCTGTACTGGAAACAGAGGATATTCCTTACCGCCTTCAGGAAGAAAACGGTCAGGTTCTGGTGGAAGAAGGGGAAGTCGCCCGGATCCGGATGCTGTTGGCAGCAAAAGGAGTGAAGGCCCAGTTACCTACCGGTCTGGAATCATTACAGGATGAGTCCTCTTTGGGAACCAGTCAGTTTATGGAAACTGCACGTTATCGGCATGGTCTGGAGGGGGAACTTGTCCGGACTATTCTGTCGCTGAACGCCGTAACGAATGTCCGTGTGCATTTAGCAATACCCCGTGAAACGCTTTTTGTCCGTCATAATGCTCAGGCTCCGTCAGCCTCCGTTATGGTGGAACTAAAAGCTGGTGAAGATCTGAAAACTGAGCAGGTAGAAGCTATTATCAATCTGGTGACCGGTAGTGTTACAGGTATGAAAGTCGAAAATGTTTCGGTAGTTGATCAGTATGGCCGTCTGCTAAGTGCAGACATTGGTTCTGAAGAATCAGGCCGGGTCAATGCGAAATATCTGGACTATCAAAAACGGCTGGAGAAACAGATTATTCAGCGAGCTTCCGATATGTTGACACCCATTGTCGGTGCCAGTAATTTTCGGGTTCAGGTCGCTGCGGATCTCGATTTTAGCCGAACTGAAGAGACTCAGGAAGTCGTAGATAACGACCCTGTTGTTCGCAATGAACACCGAATCGATAATGCTACGGTAGATAAAATTGCACTGGGAGTTCCCGGTACTCTGAGTAATGAACCGCCGGTTGTTCGGGGGCAAAACACCGACGACAGTAAAAATACCAGCCAAAGAACAGAGCTTAACCGTCAGTATGCGGTGGGCAGTAGCGTTCGCCATACCCGTTACCAGCAAGGTAAGCTGAATAAGTTGTCTGTCTCTGTGTTGCTGAACAGTGCTTCTGCACCAGTAGAAACAGGTTGGACTGAGGACGAAAAACAGCAAATAGGTACGATGATCCGTGATGCTGTCGGTATTTCCGCTGAACGTGGGGATAATCTCAGTATCCTGAGTTTTAATTTTACTCAGGTAGAAATGGCAGCTCCGGCTGAGATCCCATGGTGGCAGGATCCTACTATCCAGCAGCCCATCCGCTATCTGATTGGCGGTATTCTGGGGCTTTCAATGATTTTCTTTGTTCTGAGGCCTCTGGTTCTGCATCTGACCGGTATTGAGCGTAGAAATGATGAACTGAATTTTGCTTCCGGGGATGAGGAGGATGAATTTGATAGCAGCCTGCAAACACGTTCTGAACGTGAACATGAGAAAGTACTGAATCAGCGTTTATCGGATAAGGGGATCGAACTTGGGGCGACTTCTGGTCTGGATTCGGGAGGCGATTTGTTACCACCGCCAGGATCACCATTGGAAATTCAGTTGAAACATTTACAGCTTATTGCCAGTGACGAGCCAACGCGTGTGGCAGAAGTACTGAAGCAATGGGTGAATATTAACGAGCAGCGTACACAGAATGAATCAGTTTGATACTCAACTAACCAATGTAGAACAGACCGCTTTAATTTTACTGAGCATGGGAGAGAATGCGGCAGCTGAAGTCCTGCAGCATTTTAGCCGTGATGAAGTGCAGCGTGTTACCCGAGCAATGGCCAAATTGCATGGAATCAAGAGTGATAGTGCGAAAGAAGTCATCCACCGTTTTTTTCAGGATTTTAAAGAGCACAGTGGGATTCGAGGAGCATCGAAGGAATACCTTTCTAATACTCTGCGCAAGGCTTTGGGAAATGATTTGGCTAAGGGCCTGTTGAATAATATTTATGGTGATGAGATCCGTAATAACATGCTGCGTCTTCAGTGGGTGGATATTGAACTGTTGGCGAAATTTATTACTCAGGAACATCCGCAGATGCAGGCAATTTTTTTGGCCTATATGCCGCCGGACACCTCTTCCAAGGTGTTGATGAAGATACCGGAAGATTCTCAGGATGAGCTGCTTTATCGTGTTGCCCGTATTCAGGAAATTGATCATGAAGTTGCCCGGGATCTCAATGAACTGATTGAACGTTGTATCCAGTTTATGTCTGCCAATCAGGGAGCTGCGGTATCCGGTACTAAGCAGGTAGCAGATATTATCAATCGATTTGAAGGTGATCGTGCCCAGTTGATGGAATTGTTGAAGTTGCATGATGAATCAGTAGTTTCTGAAATTGAAGAAAATATGTTCGACTTTATGGTTCTTGGGCGACAGAACGAAAAAACGATGGATCGTCTGGTGCAGGAAGTTTCTACTGAGTTGTGGGCTGTTGCTTTGAAAGGTGCAGAGCTGCCTTTGCAACTGGCTATCAAACAGTCAATGCCGCAGCGTATGGTGAAATCACTGGAAGATGAAATGAATCTGAAAGGGGCAATGCCTCTCAGCCGGGTAGAGAAAGCACGTCAGGAAATTATGCAAGTGGCCCGGACACTGGCTGATGATGGCGAAATAGAGTTGACCTTGTATCAGGAACAGACGGTGGAATAGGATGAAGACGAGTGATGTGGTGCGTTTGTCTCCCGGTCAATACCGTAAACACAGGTTTCCTCCTGTGGCCGAGCCTGTGTCTGAAGACGGAAGCATTTCTCTGGATGACGTGCATAACATGAAAGATGTCAGAATCGAACTGCAACAGAGACTGGAAGACGGCTTTAATCAGGGGATTCAGCAGGGGCATGAAGAAGGTTTACGGCAGGGGATGGAGCAAGGAAAACAGAAAGGGTTGCTGGAAGGGCAGAAAGAGGGATTTCAAAAAGGATTTATCAGTGGTGAGGCATCAGGAAAGGAAACTTTCATAAAGGCTGTAAAGCCTGTGCATCAGTTACTGGAGAAAATGACCCGCTGGCAGAATGACAGAGAACGGGAACAACGTGAACATATTTGTGAATTGGTACAGAAGGTGTCACAACGGGTGATCCGCGCAGAACTGACGCTGATGCCTCAGCAAATCCTTGCTCTTGTGGATGAAACGCTTGATTCGTTACCTGGAAAAACAGAAAAAGTTGTGGTGCATTTAAATCCACAGGATCTGGAACGGATCACTCAGATTAATGCGGATTTGCCGCAAGCCTGGAAGTTACTGGCTGACAGCCAGTTGCCAACCGGAGGATGTCAATTGGTGACTGACCATGCGGAAGCCGATGCTGGCTGTGATGCCCGACTGGAAGCTTGTATGCAGAATGTCAGAGAGCACCTGTTGGGGGAAGCACCTTCTTCTCTTTCTGATATACAGGTTGTGCTCCCAAAAACAGAGGTGTCTGGTGAGTAACATTCAATTGTCGGAGAGATTGAATGAGGCTTTAGCGTCACTGGAGTCAATTCCTGTTGCTAAGGTGACAGGCCGGCTGGTTAAAGTGAACGGATTGATGCTTCAGGCCGTTGGTTGTCGTTTTAAGCTGGATCAACGTTGTCTGGTTGAAACTGATAGTAATACTATGATCGAGGCTCAGGTGGTGGGTTTTGATCATCATACGGCTTATTTGATGCCAGTCCGGCAGCTTGGTGGGTTATTTGCCGGAGCGAAAGTGATCCCCATGAATGAAAGCAGTATGGTACAGATCAGCTTTGACTGGATTGGACGGATTGTCAATGGATTAGGTGAACCTTTAGATGATGGAGAACTTCTTCTGAGTGGTGAGCGTTTTTCACTGGAACCCAATCCTATTAATCCATTAAAACGGCGTCCGGTTGATACTCCGCTTGATCTGGGGGTGCGGGCCATCAATGGCTTGCTTACAGTTGGGAAAGGTCAGCGTATCGGACTGATGGCCGGCAGTGGCGTCGGTAAAAGTGTGTTGATGGGGATGATTACCAAAAATACGGAGGCAGACGTTATCATTGTGGGTCTGATCGGTGAACGAGGTCGGGAAGTCCGTGAATTTATTGAGCGGAATTTAGGGCTGGAAGGTATGCAGCGGGCAATAGTGGTTGCAGCTCCGGCCGACGAATCCCCTTTGATGCGTTTAAGGGCGACAAAATTGTGTCATCGGGTAGCGGAATATTTCCGGGATCAGGGAAAAAATGTGCTGCTTCTGATGGATTCTCTCACCCGTTACGCGATGGCGCAGAGAGAAATTGCACTTTCCCTTGGAGAGCCACCTGCGTCAAGAGGATACCCACCCTCTGTATTTAGTTTGCTTCCGCAGCTCCTTGAACGTGCGGGTAATGGTGAACATCCGAACGGAAGTCTTACCGCTATTTACACCGTGCTGGCTGATGGTGATGATCAACTGGATCCTGTTGTGGACTCCGCACGGGCTATTTTAGACGGGCATGTTGTGTTATCCCGTACTTTAGCTGAGCAGGGACATTATCCGGCGATTGATATTAATGCTTCCATTAGTCGTTGTATGAACAGTTGCACTCAACCACCGCACGTCATACTGGCAAATCAGTTTCGTCAGTTGAATGCTAATTATCACCAGGTTAAAGAGTTGTTACCTCTGGGAGGGTATCAGGCTGGAATGGATCCTGAACTGGACAGAGCTGTCAGAATGCAGCCAGAGCTGAAGGCTTATCTTCAACAGGGGGTGGATGAGCGTTCTGATTTTATTACCAGCCTGACTCAGTTGTCGGAATTGTTTGCTGATACTATGACTAAAACTCAGGGGAATAAAGAGTGCAGAGTAAGCTAAGGGCTGTGAGCAAATTGCAGAAGCTTGCTGAAAAACAGCGTGAGCAGAAAGGGATGCTTCTTGAACAGATGAAACGTCATGTCGATCATTATCAGCGACAACTGGATGCTTTGGGGGAACTTCAATCCGGTTGTGCCTCTGTCGCTCAGGGAAAGGGGGCATGCAATAGCATGATATTAAATAATACTATTGAAGCTCAGGCTATGCTGAATGGGGCATTAAGACATCACCGGCATGAAAAAGCGATACTGGACGCGGAATATGAGTTTTCCCGAAAACAGCTGCAAGCCAGTCATATCAGAGTGAAGTATTTAGAGCAGGTAACGGAACGCTGGAAAAAAAAGCAGCAGTATGAAAATGCTAAAAAAGAACAAAAGCGGATAGAAGATATTATAAACGCTCGCAGCAAGCATGGCCTGATCTGAATTTTCATATTTTTACTTTTGTCTGTTGAATTAATCTCAGCCCCTGCGGTTCAAATTATTTGAATGTTTGTGTCAAAATATTCCGTTTTTTTCTTTCTCTGAAGCCACTTAGACTAAGGCAATACAAGAGCAGAGGAGAACAGAATTATGCTTACGCTAAGATATTCAGAGGAGCGGGGACAAGGCAGACTGGACTGGCTTGACAGCCGTTTCAGCTTCTCTTTCAGCGATTATTATGACCCGGAACATATGGGGTTTTCAGCTCTGCGGGTGATTAATGAGGATGTTATTCAGCCTGGCGGTGGGTTTGCTACGCACGGTCACCGGGATATGGAGATCATCACTTATGTGCTAAGTGGTTCGATTGAACATAAAGATAGTGAAGGGAACACCAAGATACTGCCAGCCGGGGAGTTTCAGTTAATGTCCGCAGGAGCGGGAATTTTTCACAGTGAGTACAATCCTTCTGTAAGTGAGCCGCTGCACCTGTTGCAGATCTGGATCCAGCCGCATACTCCGGGTGGTCTGCCGGGCTATCAGCAGAAAGCGTTTGATAAACAGTCCGGCCTGACAACGATTGCGACTGAACGTGGTGAAAACGGTACGCTGAAAATTAAACAAGATGCTGTTCTGCATCACCTGATCTTAGAGCCGGGCAGTGTACTGACATTTGAGACCCGCCAGCAGCGCAATACTTATATTCATCTGATCAGTGGTAACCTGAAGGTAGACCAAACCGAAATCGCACCGGGTGATGCTGCAAAAGTGGTACAGCAGGATACGGTTGCTCTGAGCAATCGAGGTTCAGAAACAGTAACCGCGCTGATATTTGATTTACCGTAAGAGTATCTGTCTGATAATTTTAATATTTTTTGTTCCCATGCCCCTGCGTGGAAATGCCTGTTTTTTCTGAAACATAGCCGGCTACAGATATTTAATTAGATCTCCGACATCGTCAACCCAGTTGCAGATATGTTGATTAAGCTTGTTACTACACGCGTCTTTAATCAGACTACTATCTTGTTCAAAATAGCTTTTGAGGTGGGTTAAACAGCTTTTACCTGGGTGTTTTACACAATCACTGATCTGTTTTCCGATACTCTTATCGTATTTATTATCCATTCCGATATTGCCGATTCTGATCCGGGAATATCCGCCAAATAGGCAATCTGAGGAATAGCAGCCCGTGACATCAACGGTTAAATCATGGGTGCTGATATTGATGGTCTGTTTTCCGCTGTCAGCTTTACTGATATTACCGACCCAGATACCGATATCTCCCTCTTTTGAATTCAGGGTACCCGTTACATTCGTGGTTAAATCACCGGTTTTGATATTTATATCTGCCGGGCTTTTCAGATCGGTACTGATATTGCCGACAGCTATAGTGGCGATGCTATTGGCGGAGAGAATATAATTAGATACATTCCCAAGCTGAATATTTTCCTTAACATTATTCACGCTTCCGGTGATATGACCTATATCAATTTTTGCTGTTGAATCTACACCGGATGCGGCGGCAGTAATATCTCCGGTCTGAATGTTCATGGTTATATTTTGGCTGTTTTTTTTGTCTATTTCGCCAATATTTTCAATGGATTTGCCTTTACCTATTAACCCCTTACCGGAGCCGCTGATATTGCCGCTGGAGATGGTGATATTGTTATTATTTCCACCTGATTTTATCACGCCAATATTCTGTTCAACGGAACCCGCGCCGATAAAACCTGTACCTGAGCCGATAATGTTCTTTGTGCTGATGGCGATGTGATTATTTTTTCCGCCAGATGCGATACCCCCGATATTTTGCTGTACTGAACCTTCTCCAAGTATACCGCGGGCTAATCCGGAAATATTACTGGCTGCGATGTCTATGCTGTTATCTTCAGACTGACCGTTAATTGTGCCGATATTTTGTCGTGCTGTGCCTGAGCCTAAAATGCCTTCTGCAGTATTCTGGATTTTACCTCTGGCCGTAATATGTATGCGGTCTCTTACTGAACTGCTACCGGAAATCGTTCCTATATTCTGTATCGCTGAACTTTTCCCCAATATTGCAGCGCCTGTGTTGGTGACATCATTCATCAGGTTCAGAGTGATATGATCGTTTTTACTTTGGTCACTGTTTATGACCGCGATATTCTGTTTTGATACCGGGATTTGATTAGAGATGCTGTCGCCTAGATGAGCGACCACATCACCTAAATTGGCAATGCTGCTTCCCAGACCGGCGGCAACGTTGACCAGACTGCCTTTTGCCGTGACGGAGATGCTGCTGGAAGTTTCTTTATTTCCTTTAGTAACCGCAATGTTCTGATACGCTTCTGCTGCCCCGGCAATGGCTCCGGCAACATTAGTGACTTTTTGATTTAATATCACATTGATCTGTGTATCTGATTCCTGCTGGCTCGCAGCGCTGCCGATTTGCTGTTTGGCAATACTTTTTCCTGCAGCGGCAATACCGACATTCTGAATGATATTGCTGGTGGTCACTGACACACTGGTTCCGTCCGGTTCCGCAGCAGCATAAGCCCCTCCGGGCAGGAGGGGAAGCAGTGCCATCAGGGTGTTTCTGAATCGAGTGATTAAACGACCATTCATACAGTATGACTCATCATGATTAGGGGGCATTGCTGTCTTTGGTTCGACTGACATCGTTCGGGAGCGGCGTATGATTTTGCCACCATGGAACGTAAGCCGAGTCTCTGGCCGGGGTGAAAATATTGATCATACGGAAGGTATCGTAGGTTAATACGCCGGAGGCAAGTAGTCCCATATGTTGTTGATATTCCTGCAAGGCCTCACGGGTCGGAATATCCAGCACACCATTAATCTCTCCCTGATAATAATGGAGATCCGTTAATGCTTGCTGGGTAAAGCGTACCAGAGATTCCTTGTCGGTATTATTCAACAGAACAAACTTTGTCTTTAGTTCTTCATTCTTGGTTTCTACCGTTCCGGCATTTGCCAGACATCGCCAGTACGGCACGCCCTGAATCTTACCGACAATCTCTATGGCTGCAACCTGTATCAGTGAGCGGAAGGCCTGATTAAAATCGGTGCCCATTTTTTCAGAAAAATGGTAGCTGTAGCCTAAATCACCGATGGTTAAATCGGTTGAACGGGAATTGTTTGTACCGCCGCTCATGGCCAATGTGCTTGCCGAGCTTGCTCCGGGAATAATCTGCAGGTTGGAGACAAAGCCAGCGCTCATATCCAGCGTGACGACACCATAGGATGAACTGTTGGAGTTACTGCCGCTAACGTCTTCTGAGTTGATAATAGAATAGAAGGTGTTGTGATCAATGAGATCACCGTTATCAATGGTGACAGAAAGACCGTCACCTTCCTGTCCCGACCAGAGGCTTTTGGTAAATTGGGTGATGCCTCCTCTGATAAAGTAATCCGGCACATGGAAGCTGCTATTGTCCGGATGTGAGCCATATAGAGTGACAATGTCTGAGACATCGGATCCGTAGGCTACATATCTGACCCCGTTGCTGCGAATGGCCATTCGGGAAAGTGCCGTGATCAGCATTTCCTTACCGCCGGAAGAGATTTCCGGTGATGAGGTGTAGTTGTAGATCTGTTCTGACGTGATATAAACAGGAGAGACTCTGTTTATCAGCATCAGATCATCCATGCAGGCACTGGCTTCATTAAAATTGGTGATCACCGGATTGGGCAGGTTTGACGGGTAGAAAGCCTTGGTTTCATCCGGCATGACGGGCATTTTATTGTACGAACAGCCAAAAACACTAAGACCGCCGATAAGGGCTATCGCTGTTTTTACCGTTAAAGCTGATGGATAAGTTAAGCTCATAAGATTCCAGTTGACTGATCGCTATTAGGTTTACGTGCTCGCTATTGAGCAAGTGCTATGTCAGTGAGTTCCATTTCAGTAAGTACTTACTTGTTTGCTGTATTCTGTTAGTACTTATTCCTGCCGGTTTTTGTTGTCAGGCTGTGTCTGTGAAACAGCAACCAGATGGCGTACCACCGGGGTGGTGCTGTTTTCACTGACGCTGATAATTCTGACACTGTTGGCAAGCTGTTCAGAGTAGTTCACCAGAAACGCTTCTCTGCCGTTTCTTTTGCAGAGGATCTGCCAGGTATCGAACGTACCCAGTGGAATCGTCAGGGTGACTTGACCCTGCACATCACACTCTGAGCGGAAAGTGTATTCTCCGGGGGGACGGGTTGTCAGAACGTCCTCATGGAAGATAAACTTATTGCCTGCTTTGAGCGGGTGCAGGTCTCCGGAAACGATTCGTATAACCCGACGGCCAATGGTGTCATCGCCATTCCAGCGCAGCGGTGGCAGTATCGTCGACAGGGTCGTCAGTTTGGTATCGCCTGTGGTACTTCTCCAGGCGATATGTTGCTGATCGACGCTGGTTACTTCCCACTGTTCAGCCGGATTGTCATAGGCGAAAACCGAGCCCGCAGAGAGTGCTGATTCTGTTATACCCACAGAGTTAGATACGCTGTTACTGCTGGTATTATGCCGCAGATGACGGGTTCCTATGTCTCCTACCGGTGCTGACACAATAGCCGTTTCGACCTGTATACCGACATCATGATCAAACCCGGAGCAGCCCTGCAGTAAGACCATCGCTCCCAGCCCGGTTACGGTTAGTAAATGCTTCATTTGAGCCCTGACTGTTCAACAGCACTGCTGAATATACCCACTTCAACCAGAAACAGGCCGATCTGCATGGCCAGTTTTTCCTGATCGGCTTTGCTGTGACCTAAGAAGCTGACAACGGATGACTGACCGACATGGCGTGCACTGTTTACGTCGCCGGAAAGGAATAGGCGGGTTCTGTGCATGGCACTGATATGGTTCCAGTTATTCAGATGTTCCGGAGTGATATGTTTCAGCACACCGAAATCGGCATAAAGCAGCACATCATCACAACCGGCTTTTCCACAGTCGGTCATAAACACAGCGATATTCTGGACGTTTGCATCGTTATCATCTGTTATTACAAAATGCGGGTTTCCCTGAATATCTTTTGACTCTGTATAGTTGTGTCCCAGTCTGGTCAGGGCATTTTTAACCGCACTTGCCGGTGTGGCATATTGTTCTGAGTTGCCGTTAAAATCATCCGGAGCGGCAAATGCCGAGTGAATAAACATGCCTGATGACAAGGTAAATGTAAGAGCGATTTTTAAAAAATCAGACCACTTCTTCATGGAATAACTCCTGATTAAAATCTGTATATTGTTTTAGTTGGTATTAATTATCGGGCCTTGGATGATTACTGTCGTACTGTGGTTACCATGGGCACCGTTCTGAGGCGTAATATTTCCTATGGAGACTCCACCACCACTGGTCTGGTTATACGCAGCAATATCACTGTTCCGGTTGGCTCGCAGTTTTTCATTATGTCCGCCAGGCCCTGGCATCTGTCCCTGCTGGTGCTGATGGGTACTTTTGGCTTTATTCAGCAACAGCATTGAGTGAAGATCGGTATCCAGCATATCTTGTGCGCAGGCTAGTGTGGGCAGTATCAGGCCTGAGATCAGTATGATTTTATGCATACTTTAGCACTCAGGGCTGCCGATGGTGCCGACTGACTGACAGGTAGCATTGGCACCTGCCACTGCAACCCCTACGTTTACAATCCCGCCGACTCCATTGATACTCACATCAACTTTAGCGTTATTTTTTACGTTTCCGGACAGGATTCCGGCAACGGATTGTTTTGCGTCTACAGCGCCTGCTACGTTCACCCCTACGTTTACGATCCCGCCTATGCCATTAATGCTGGCTTTGACGGTGGCATTCCCACCGATTGTCGGACTGCCATGAGTATTTCTGAGTGTCTTGGCGATACCTGTCATCGTGCTGCCTACGGCCTGGATAGCACCGGAAACACCCTGACCAAGTCCCTTAACGAGTGCGGCAGCCGTATCTGCTTTATCTCCGGCATTAGCATTATTGGTTGTCGCTGCCAGTACGAGTACTAATGTGCACACTAGTCCTTTTATTTTCATAGAACCCTCTGCTATTTCTGTGGCGATGATTGATGTATAGCCGCCGCATCTGCTTGGTGCGGCTTATGCCTTTGTATATCAACAGAAGCTAGCATATAAAGGTTTCCGGCAGCATTATACGATTCTGTAATTCTGTGTATTTTGTTATCCGGAGCATAGTATTTCAGCAGAAAAATCCCGGCAGATATAACGTTAGCCATGTTCGTTGCTCTACCGTTACTGATGATTGTGTATATAATTAGACTGCGTTTATCTTTTTATATGCACCGGAAGGAATGTTTGTGCAGCAGATAATGGATTTCTACGAAGAGCTGAACCGAAGCACTGATGCTGATCACTGTTTTTATCAGTATATGGGCTATGTCGGTCGTTTCGGCTTATCCGGCGGCGTTCTGGTTTCCTCTCCTTATGTGATGACCTGCCCGTTTGAAAACGACAATATCAGCTATGTTTCTGCCTATGAGCCAGGTTTTTTCAGTGATTATCTTGCTGCCGGAGGCGTAAAAAACGATCTGTCGGCTCAGCTTCTGTTTGCCACCCGGCAGAATAAAATCGACTTCTGTATTAACGACGATAATTGTTGTGCCAGCGAACTTTTGGGGCGGGAAGTGACCAGAGAAGAGCTGCTAATTAAGGAAATCAGTCTGGATTATCAGATTAATTTCGGTTATGCCGTTTCTCTGGATACTTATGCCGGACGTATGACCCGAGGATTCGGGGTGTCGGCCGTCGGTATGAACAAGGAAGAGTACCGGAATGAAGTGGTTGCTCATGAGCGGGAGATTCAGCAGGCTAATTATTTTTTGGGTCTGGTACTGAAGCAGTTTCAGCAACCGGAGGATAATAAAAGCAGGAATGCTGTGCCGGAGTTATCTCAGCGTCAGCATGATCTGTTGCGCTGGTTAGCCGATGGGCTGAGACTTCAGGAAATCGCTGACAGTAAAATTCACCGTTCAATCCATACCATCAATAAAGAATTACAGATGCTGAAAAAACTGCTGCAGGCAAGCACCCATGAGGAACTGGTTGCCAAAGGGATTATTATGGGGCTGATTGCGTAGTGATGGTGCAGGTTATACATAATCGGGCACTGGTTGAGCTGTTACTCGGGTTCGAATCCGGGCAGAGCAGAGAAGCATCGCAACTGTGTCTGTGTCAGTTTATGGAAGTACTGGGTTTTGAAGGTAAGATCTACCATGCGGAAACCAGTATTTGCCTGACTTTAACCAGCCAACAGGCCTCTTTTTCTCTTATCTGGTTACCAAGAGAAAGTCATTATTGTCCTCGTCTGGAAGAGATAACAGAAGAGGCATTAACGGGAGTATCACGGGCGTCTTACGTTACTATCTGGCGAGCTTTTAATGCTTATTGTTATACAGTCTGGCAACTTCCGCTACTGTACCGACAGATTCTCGAAGCGCTAAGTCGAGGGAAAAATCTGCAGGAAATTGCAGTTGAAGTGAAGCTCAGTCTGCCGTCAGTCAAACGTTATATGGGGCTGATTCGGGAGCTTCTGGGGGCGTCAACGAATCCACAGACCATTGTTATCGCAGCCCGTAAGGGGTGGATTTAGTCATTATTAGGCGCATCCATTGCTAAAAATAAAAACCAATAGGTGTAACTAGCTGAATTTTAATTTTGATTCTTGCTCTGGTTGATCTCTGTAATTCAAGTTGTGATTATGAGGAAGAGACTAATCCTATTCGGATTAGTCTCTTTGGTTGATAAATTTTCACAATCTAAATGTCAATTTGATTGACTCACCTATGCGGAATCCTGTGCATGGTGCTGAGAAATCTCGAGTGTGAATTGGCCTTACTCATTTGATTAGAGAGTTACTCCTTTGATTAGAGAGTGTTAGCTCATCGCTTCAATAGCCGTTTTGCCTGCAATCCGACCAAAAGTAAAGATATCAGCCAGTGCATTACCACCTAGGCGGTTACCCGCATGGATACCACCTGCTACTTCGCCAGCAGCGTAGAGATTCTTGATAGGTTGGTTGTTTTCATCAAGAACTCGAGTGGCTGTATCTATCTTCAGACCGCCCATAGTATGGTGCACGGCTGGTTGGCGAGGGGTTGCATAGAAAGGTGCTTTTTCCACCTTCAAGCTAAAGGTATCCTTGTGGAATTCAGGATCTTCAGCTGCCTCTACATAGCTGTTGTATTTGTTGACTGTATCCACAAGTACCGCTGGATCCATGCCCACTTTAATAGCCAACTCTTCTAGAGTATCGGCTCTAAACAGAGTTCCCGCTTCAACTTGACGGTCAATTTTCTCCTGACTGGTATTGGCAGCGGTTTTCTTTATCTCATCATCGGCAATCAGATAGAAAAGCCCACCTTCTGCCAATGCTGCCTTGGTCAATACGTCACGTCCTGCAAACTCATTGATGAAACGTTTACCTTGTTTATTCACAATGACGAAGTTCTCTGGTGGTACTTGAAGACCACTGAAGAGTTCTCCTGTATTAGGGTCTGCTACTGGCATCATCTGAGTGAAGCCCATACCCGTTAATCCTGCACCTACTGATTGACCAAGAAGGATACCGTCACCTGTCATAGCGTAGGAGTTGGTTGTCTTAATATCGTCGGCAATGTTGCTCCAGTAAGTGTTGTATTGTTGTAGCATCTTGGTATTGGCACCAAAACCTCCACTGGCCAGAACCACTGCTTTGGCTCGAACTGTAATCTTCTGTCCGTTGACTCCTGTAGCAATAACCCCTTTGATTTCTCCCTTTTCGATGAGGAATTCTTTTGCTGGACTATCGGTGATAATCGTTCCGGACATCTCTTCAATATATTTGCTTAGTGCAAGAATAAAGGCTGTACCATACTTTTTAACTGGCTTATGTCCACGACGCCATAGAGCACCAACAGGGGCAAAGACGATACTTTTATCATACTCAACACCGATGTCTTCAAGCCACTGAACACTTTCCAGAGCATGGTCTGTTAAGATTTTAACTAGATCGTATTGGCCATAGATGTTGTTGCCTTGAAGGTCAGTTCGTTTACCACCGAAATAGGTCTGCATTCTATGAAGAAGAGGAGAATCAAACAGATAGCCTTTTTCATCGCCAAATTGCTGCTGGTAAGCCGCAAATTCTTCTTTCAGAGCTCTGAAATCAGGCAGATACTCTGCGTGAATATCACTTTCAGGTGTGCTTAATAATGCTTCAATAGTATGTCTTTCGCCTGGGTTTTCCTGGAATGTTTTCTGCCACTCAGGGTCAGCGGCATTAACAGGACCACCGGTACGGATAGTGTTACCACCAACAGCCGGGTATTTTTCTAGTACGATAGCACTTTTGCCTTCTTGCAAGACGGTTGCCGCCGCACTTAATCCTGCGCCACCACCACCAATAACAACCACATCACAGGTGTACTCTTCATCACCACGATTCAGGCTGCTGGCAGGTTTAGGCCGTTTTTTTAAGATATCAGGGTTCACACCGGCCAGCTTAACCGCCTTGGCCACGCCATCAATCACTGCATTACTGGTTTCAGATGCACCAGATAGAGCATCAACGTTAAGAGTTTGACCCTCGATGATCTTGTCAGGGATTCGAACAAATACTACATCTGCCAGACCTTCTGTCTCTCCAGCCGTGTCAATATTAATGCTTTCGATTTTCTTCTCGCTGAAGGAAACCTTCATTGGAAGAGCACCACCATGACCCAATGCATGAACGTCATAAGTACCAGGTGCGAAAGAGAAATCCTCTTCTTGATTCAATTGGTTCGAGATCTTGGCAAAACGCATGAACCTTAAGAAGCAGATTTCCAAAAAGTCGATAGTACCTTCGCTGCTTAACTGGCCGTTTTCATCAAAGGCCTTATGAGCATTGCCGAGTAAGAATTCGTAACCAGGCATCACATTAGCATTGACTCCTGGTGCATCCAGAATTTGACGCAGGTGCAATTGCGCACGGGATGAACCCTGAGAATCAATAGAAGCGCCCAGAATCATAACCGGCTTGCCATCCAGAGGATGAAGCTCATAGCTTAGCCATTCAAGCACACTTTTAAGGCTGGAAGGAATAGAGTGGTTATATTCTGGCGTAGCAATGATTACACCATCACTTGCGATGATGTTTTCATTAATTTTCAATAGCTGTGGATTGTTAGACGGGGTGTCCTGATTAAACATAGGGACTTCGTTAATTTCCAACAGCTGAATTTCAGCTTTGTCTTTAAAATGCGCTTGCATAAACTGAAGCAGTGTCCGGTTGTAGGACTTTGGAGACGAAGTTCCGACGATTGCTGTAAATTTCATTTCTCTTATGCCTCCTGAGTTTGCCAAGCGTATTTTTTATCTTTTTTGATCGTAGCTTTTTCTGATAATAGTTTTGTTATGATGTCTGAAAATAGAACAAATTCTCTGAAAATTTCATCGAGTTCAGCCAGCTTATCTTCATAGATTAAAGTTCCGCTGGCATTAAATGCACTTTGTGATTTGCCAAGCAGAAATTCACTGCTTGGCATCAGCCGGGCGGCTAATTCCGGGGAGTCGAGAATTTGACGTAGGTGAGTCTGGGCGCGTGAAGAACCTAGTGATCCATGGGAAGCGCCCACAATCAGGACGGGCTTATCAGTGAGAGCCTGACTGGTATAACTGATCCATTCCAGTGCACTCTTTAACACAGCAGGTATTGCGTGGTCATATTCCGGTGTGGCAATAATAACCCCATCAGCCTTTAGGATTTTAGTCGACAGGGTTTCTACTTCATGAGGGATTTGGTCACCTTCGGCTTCGTAAAAAGCAGGCAGATCTCTTATTTCATAGAGTTCCAGTTCGGCTTCTTGTTGAAAGTGCTTTTGCATGAATTGAAGTAACTGGCGGTTTGTTGACACATTAGAATTAGTGCCAACAATTGCTAAGTAGTTCATATCCGTTTTTCCTATATTTTAATAACCATAATCAGTTTCTGGGTATTGTTTTAACACAGTATGAAATCACTATCTAATAGCTAGTTATTAACACTTGATAAGTGATTTGTTATAGTGGAGGAGCTGGTAAACAGGGAATAAAGGGACATGTCAAAACATCACAATCAAAATACCTTATCTTTTATTAATGCTCTGCTAAAGTTCAGTAATTACAGTAAGGCTGCTGAATCCCTCTATATTTCCCAACCTTATCTGACACAGGTCATCAAACGCATTGAAAAAGAGCTAAATTGTCAAATCATTAACCGCAGTGAACTACCTTACCGCTTAACTGAGCAGGGCAAGGTTTACTATGATTATCTTGGCTCCCTTGAGACGGTTTACTCCAACATGCGCAGGCAAATTACTGCGATAACTGAGATGGATAAGCAGACAATAAAAATCGGTATGTTAGCCAGTATCGGAACCTACCTGATTCCGCTGTTTTTGCCCAAATTTCTGGCTCTCCATCCCGAATGTCAAATAGAGTTAGTGGAAGATATACCGGAAAATAATGAGAAGCGGCTTTTAAAGGGGGAGGTGGACTTTTTGATTGGGCAGAACTCAAGTAATCTTGCTCCTGATCTTCTTGCCGTTTCCTGGGGAAGACACAGTTATTATGCTGTCATACCCAGCTCTTGTGAGCTTTATCAAAAAGATATCGCCACAATTGAACAGGGGAGTATTGCCATTGACGTGTTATTGTGCCAAAAGCTTGTGTTAACTTCTAAGGGGTCGGCCATTAGAGCACAACTGGATCATTTATTGGGCATTTATAAAATAAAGCCGGATATTGTTTTAGAAAGTAGTGAAATAGCTACAGTAAAACATCTCGCTATGGCTGGTGTCGGACTTACTTTTGTCCCGGAGAGTTTGGCAATAGCACCTTGTCCTGCAAAGTACAATATCTATGCTCTGCCTATTGACCAATTAAACTTAGATTACTTCATAGCCCACCACGATAATCGGGAACTCTCTGCTTTGGATAGAGATCTGCTTGATTCATTCCTGCGTTATAAAGATACAGTTCACGACTGATGATATATAAAGGAAAATCCATGACCGGTGGTAATAAGGTAATAGATCTGATGGGAACCAAGATTCGCCTTTATTTTAAAGGGGATCAGGCTGAGAGGTGGCTTACAGAGGCCTGTACAATGTTGAGGCATTATGAGCAAGTCTTTAGTGCTAACAGTGAACAGTCACCATTGTCTGCTTTGAAAACAACGGCAGCGAGTTGCCCTGTAGCGGTCGACCGTGATTTGTATGAATTAATCAAAATAGGGATAGAGCATAGTCTTGAACCCCATAGTTTTCTAAACATTGCCATTGGTCCTTTGATTAAGCTTTGGCGTATCGGTTTTAAAGAAGCAAGGGTTCCTAGCCAAGAAGAGATCCGACAGGTTTTGGATAGCTTAGATCCTGCCAATATTGTCCTGGATGATGATCGGCGATCGGTATTTTTTTCCCAAGAGGGGCTTGAGATCGATCTGGGTGCCATTGCTAAGGGGTATTTCAGCGATAAGATCATGGACTTCTTCAAGCAAAAACAGCCTGTTTCTGCCATGATTGATATCGGCGGCAACTTGCTTGTTTATGGAGAATCACCTAAACAAAACCTGGACTGGGAGGTTGGTATACAGAATCCTTTCCTGCCAAGAGGCCACTGTGTTGCCAAGGTAAAGATAAGAAATCAGTCAGTAGTAACCTCTGGTATCTATGAACGGACTTTTGAGTTCAACGGAAATAAGTATCACCATATTTTCGATAGTCACACTGGCTATCCGGTCGATAACAATGTGGCCTCACTGACTATTATTGCTGATAAATCATTGGATTGTGATATCTACACCACTAAACTATTTGGGTTAGATCCCAAACGTATTTTGCAAACGGTCAATAGTCTTGATGGTATGGAAGCCATTGTTATTACCGTTGATGGACAATTAGCCATCACTGCCAACCTCAGGGATAATATTACGATAGCTTAGATAGAATAGACCTCTTTAAGGTTACGAGAACAGAAGTAAGATAAGCCTCTTGGAGGCGGTATATATTAGCCAGGTTACTTCTGTGTAGTACATCATTTGAAATATTCCACAGCAAAGTCAATCAGAGTCCGAACCTTGCGTGGCATTACATGACCACTCAGATATACTGCACTGACGGGATGTGTTGGCGTGTTATAATTAGTGAGTAATTGAATTAGTCGTCCCTCGTTGATATCTTCCTGTAAAACAAAATCTGGACACAGTGCTATTCCTCGTCCGTCTATAGCCCAGTCCCGGGCAATTTTTCCGCTGTTTACCATAAAGTTACGAGAGGGTGTAAATGACAACTGGTTCTGTTCATTGAAAAAGATCCACTTCCCGTAATCTCTGCGGTTGGTATCGACAATGCAGATATGATTGCTAAGTTCTTCCGGTGTTGCTGGTGTGCCTTTGGCAACCAAATAATCGGGAGACGCGACCAGAAAACTTGTAATTTCTCCGAGCTTACGGGCTTTTAGAGTAGCAATATCCGGAAGCCCAATTCGAAATGCCAGGTCGAATCCATCGGTAGCGAGGTCAACATAAGAATCCGTAAGACGTAGATCGATTGATAGCCCTGGATGGAGTTCAGAGAAACGATTGAGTAAGCGGGTAATATAGATCTCACCAAAGGTGACGGGCGCAGAGATGCGAAGTAAGCCCGTTAATCCTTTTGATTCCTCAGACACGGTATCCAGCATATCATCGAATTCGTCCAGAAGTGTTGATGCACGAGAGAGCAGCTCTTGTCCTGTTGGCGTTAAGCCGACCTTACGGGTGGTTCTTTGTAATAACCTTGTCCCGATACGTTTTTCCAACTGAGCAACGTATTTTGACGTTAAACGATTTGAGATACCAAGACGTTCAGCGGCTTCAGTAAAAGAACCTGTTTGCGCTGTGGCAACAAAAGCTTTTAACCCATCGATTATATCCATCGTGTTCTTCTGTTATTTAGAACATTTTGAGGATTGTTATTCTACATCATCTCCATTGTGTTGAAAAACTTATACGTCATACTTTTTCATATCAAGCGGATGGCCTGAGAACAGGCAACTGAATAACCGGAGAAAGAAGATGAATGTTAAAACTGTACTGCAACAGCTAAAGAACCGCCTTAAAGCTTCACCCAGAATGCCGGTGGTATTTCTGGGTCATGGTTCACCAATGAATATTATCGAGGATTCCTCATATAAACGCAGCTGGCATGAGCTTGGACGATCTCTGCCGCGTCCGCAGGCTATTGTGGTGATTTCAGCACACTGGATGACCAGAGGAACCACATTGGTTGATACCTCTTTGGTGCCCAGAACGATCTATGATTTTTATGGTTTCCCGGATGAACTCTACACGGAGCAATATCCCGCAAAGGGACATCCGAAGTTGGCAGGCGAAGTTGCGACGTTACTTTCTGATTTTCGGGTGCAAAAAGATGATAGTTGGGGTTTAGACCATGGTGCCTGGGCTATATTAAAAGCAATGTATCCAGACGCGGATGTGCCTGTCTTTCAGTTATCGGTAGATATTACCAGAGATATGGGCTGGCACTTTGAGATAGGCAAGGCTCTGGCAGAGCTGAGAGACCGGGGTGTGCTTATACTTGGGTCTGGCAATGTGGTTCACAATCTCCATGCTCTGCGGTTTAATGGTGAGCCACACAGCTGGGCTATTGAGTTTGATGATTTTTTTGCCAGGACACTCAATGAACGCAATTTTACTGCCCTGACTGATATCCGCTCAATGGGAAATCTGATGACAATGGCCAACCCGACATTTGAGCACTATGTCCCGGCATTAACCATTGCTGGAGCGTCTGATGGCAGAGATGAACTTATTACTACCGTTGAGGGGATAGATCTTGGTGCTGTTTCTATGCGCTCATTTGTATTTCATGGGTGATATCGTGAAGTATTTTTTAGTTTTTTGTCATCCAGTACTTCGTAGCAGAGGCATGCTTAAATCGAACTGAACGACTGTTATCACAGAACGATTTTTTTAGACTTCTTATATCTGTTCGTTTAGACGCATTGTTAACGAAGAATAGCCCCGCAATGTGCGGAACTATTCTTGAGGGTTTTCGTGTGAGAAGAGTTGGCTTGTCTAGGCATAGTTAGGAACCAGGTTTTAGGAACACAAAACAAAGGTTCCTACATTGGTTCCAAAAGTCAAATATGTTACTGGACACTAATAGAAGCTAACTTGTTGATATTTCGTTGTGATGGGCACAAAAAAAGACGTCCTTGGACGTCTTTAGATGTTGAATTGGTGGGCTGGGGGGAGTTGAATTAATGTCTCATTCCAATGAAATTCAATAAGTTAAAATGAAAGCTCGAATTTGGTGTTACATTGAATGTTACATTAAAATCCTACTTCAAAAGGAACTGAACCCGCGCCCAGGTATATCTATTGGTTATTTTAATGCTTTATATATATAGCAAAATAATCTAAAGGTCGTATTTTGATTCTTTACTCAGCTTGTTCTTACTGTAGCAGATACATTCTGGTTTGTGGGTATTGATTCATAACAACCAGCCAGATTTCGTTACTTCGTGATTTCAAAAATCTAGTTTAGCTACGACTAACTCACCAAAACGGAAATAAAATACTCAGCTACTTGATCTCTTAGAGTTCGGCCTCCGCCAGTTGCATTTATCCAGAACTTATTACTCGCGTCCTTTTTGAATGCTTTACAGTTTTTCCAATGGGAAGCCGTTTTACTGTAGTCGAGTTCTCCTAAAGTTTTACCTGCGGAAAATAGTTCAGACTCGGTGGTGAGGTTAGCATTATTTATTAAGTAATATGCAACAACTCCCAATGCTTGCCAGATTTGCATAGAGCGATGAAACCCACTGGTATCTTGTTTAAATTTATTTTCTAAGCATGAGAGCCAGCCTCGCATGAGGGGAATTACTGTTTCTAAAGCCTCATCTACCATTTGAGCTGAAATAAGAGTTTTATTTGGTAAATGAGTAGGCAATTGTTTTTCAACTCTAGCTCCTTTGCCTCCTAAACTAGCAAGTAAAATATGTATTAACGTACTTTTTGTGGTAACAAAACTATCTGACTTGGTGAGTTTATTGAGTTCAGAAACTCCACCGATAGTATCGAGTTTAAGGGCTAGGGCTAGTTTTTCTGCACTAAGGCTAAGTGGTGATTCTTGATTGTGCGTTGCGATGTATGGTGAGTACACATTGGTATCTATAGAGTTAATATCAAAAAATAATTTTGACATTACCTTTTCATTAATATGCCTATCATGTCCGTAGTAAATACTAAGTCGAACGTCAATCTCTGCTAGTTTTTGTTTTTGGAGATCGGAAAGTCTACTTTTGTGAGCTTTCTTTCCTGTGAATGGGTCAACTTGATCTAAAAGGTTGCAAAGAGCACTTATTGGTAAAAAACCTTCAATAATCGCTGATGTATTTTGATCATAATGTAGAGTTGTCAGTTTGTTATGTGCTACTTCGTCACGAGTATTTCCAAAAACAAATACGGTAATTTTAGGGCTATCGAATGGGGTATTTTCTAAAACACTTTTTAGGAAATAGTTCTCAATTTTACTAAGTCTCTCTTTGTTTACAGAGCGTTCGTAATTTGCCGCAAATCGATCTAGCAAGAGGTGCTCTTGGGGAAGAGTGGTTAGTAGCTCCTCAACACTTATATAGCTTTGGAGTAACGATAAACCACCAAGCACGTTGTTACTCTGAATCCCACTTCGTATCAGTTCGTTTATGTTTTTCATTTATTTATATTTTTATTTTTCACATTGTTTTTTGGAAATGATAAAGAAAAAATGGAAAAAAAGCTTGATCGGGGCGTCGCCCCGATCAATGATTAACCCAAAGTAACTAACTAAGTAGGTATATTTGATGGGTAAATTTCTTAATGAAAAGCAACGATCAGGTGCAACGACAAAGCAAGTGTTTGGTTGTGTAACTCATTGTGCATTCAACGGTGTGTATACGATGTCGACAGTAATGACGGTGTCCGATCTTTTACGAGCATGTTCATTTGATCTATTACCAGCATATTTAAAAAGCATATATAAAGAGATTCAGAGAGTTGCTAGCCCTAGCCGAAGGCACAGCTTTGAAGATTATTGCTACCGACATTTGACGGCTTCTACTGATATCAGTGGCCTTATTCCTCCAGTTCTTATCGGATGTATGTCAGAAGTTGAAATTGAGCTTAGTGAAGATCCCAGGCTTAATGATGTATTGGTGATTCAGCCAGATAAAAATTTCATAGTTGATGGTTTAAACAGGCTTTCAACACTCGGAATGGTGTTGGGCGGGTATGATCAGTCACTGATCAAAAAAGTGAAAGAATCTGATGCCAGGTTAAAACGTAGAATTGAATTGTCCAGTTTATTGCAAGAGTTGAGCGTTCAGGTTTTGTTTATCTTTAGGGAAGATAGAGCTTTATCTGAAGATGATTTTGCTCAAATTTTCGCTGATGTAAATGGTCAAGCTACACCTATGAGTACCAATAAACTCATGAAATTGGCCAGAACAGATGATGTGGTGATGTTTGCCCGTGAGATTGGCGCACTTCCAATTGTGAAGTCTCATGGCGGCATGAGCTTCGATGATAATAAGGTGACCCAAAAAAGTGAGTTTATTATCACTTTAAATACAGTTACTCGTTTTATCCTTGGTGCGTTGGGTGGAGAACGTATGCAAGGCAAAGTGCGTGGTGTTCGGGAAATGGCAGACGGAGCTATTCTTTCAGGTAAAAATCTCAACCCAATAAAACATGATTTAATATTGTTTTTTGAAACTTGGATTGATGAGCAAGGTGATTCTTATTCTCAAGACCGTACAGGATTTCAGTTGGTTACTACACTCATTCAGGGTCTAGGGATAGTATTTAATAATCTTTGGGTAACATATGAAAGCCTTGCTCCTGCTGAACGAACCAACCATATATATCAAGCGGCTAAGAAGCTTGGAAAGCTTGATTACTCTCGCGTGGCTACGCATTGGTCTGACTGTAGTTGTTTGAGTTTAAGTGATGATGGGATGTACGTTGTGAATTCTGGTGGTTCTTCGAATCGCAAAGGATTTGCACAACATTTATCAAATAAGATCGGTGTTTCATATCGTCCCAAGTAGTGTGAGGACAAAGGAATGGCTTTTTTAAGCCATTCTTCCTATTTTAATGGCCATTAAAATTGTTTTTAATACTGCAAAATGTGACCACCCAAAGAGTAAAGATTTGTTTTGTCTCTCAATCAACTGATTTGGCCAAAATTTATTTGCATCATTCAACGACTGTATTAGAGAATTGAAATATTCAGTACTGCCGATGGCTGCCGCTTAAGCTATCGCAACTAACCCAATAAAATTAGCAAATAAGAGCTAGGATCTATGCCACATACCCCTATTAACCAAAGTGAAATCAACAAAGCCGTGTGAAACGCCTGCGATACCTTCCGTGGTACGGTCGATCCATCCATCTACAAAGACGTTATTCTGACCATGGTGTTCTTAAAGTAAAGAGTGTATCGACGATGTGATCCTGCACGAACTTTGCCATATCTCTGAGTATAACCACAGCGATAAGTTCTGGCGCTTGCTCACCAGCGTTATGCCTAACTGGCAGGAAGTGAAAAGCCGCTTAGATGGTATGGCTGAGTTGTATTTGAGTGAGTAGTTTTTATGTGGTTTAGCGCTTACACTTTGCTCTTGTGCCTTGAAAAGTAGAGTTTTAAGCCCATTTTATAGTTAAAAAGAGTTGAACTTTAGAGTGTTGAAAGATGAGTCTACCAATAACTGATAGCTGTATCGTTGCCGTTGCAAAGCTAATTGACGATGCACAGTCTGACTGTAAGCGTGAACCGAGCCATTCTGATTTGTCATTTATGATCAATAAATCGGGTTTAAAGAATGTGGATCCTAAAGAAAATGGGCAAAGTGTTGGTAAGGCGAAACGCTTAAAAGAAACTTTGTATTGGGCTTTAGAAAACTCTCCACATCAAGGAAGTGAACTTATTTTACTAGTTTTGTCCCATGTTCGAGCTGTCGGTGGCTTTAGGCAGCAGTCAGCCAACTTCGTGGGGTTAGATAGTATTGAAAACGCTATAAGTGCTTTTGATGTAGAAGGGTTTGAGCTTTCTTTTGATGGTAGTATTCGAGCAAAAGTGCTGGACAATTTATCTGGTAAGCAACTGACAGACGCACTGTTAGCTTATGCCCAAAGAGCTAAAAAAGGTGTCGGAGATCCTGCATTGCTTGCTGGTACAGGAAAAGAGTTACTAGAAGCTACAGCTAAACACGTAATCCATTGTAAGTATGGTGCACATCCTAACAATGCTAACTTCCCGACGCTAATGGGGCAGGCATATTCCGCGCTTCAAATGGCAATCCCAGAGAGTAATGCTACTCCAGTTGCAGATAATCCTGTAGCTGAGTATGAAAAAGCTATGTTCAATATGGCATTAGCTATAAACAGGGTACGTAACAAGGAAGGTACGGGACATGGTCGTATTTCAGTGACCAAGTTAAGTGATACTGAAGGTGAAAATATCATTCAAATGGTTGGTGTTATCGCGGACTTCCTGCTTCATCGACTAAGTCAGGACAGTTAGCAAACGTCTAAGCGATCTGTGAGAAGTATTGGAGTAGAAATGTTAAGAAAAGCACTTGTTATTGGCAACGAAAATTATTTAGATAAACCTTTGTTGACTCCAATAAACGATGCAAATGATATAGCTAGCTTACTTTCAGAGAAGGAATTTGATGTTACTGTTAAACATGATTTAGATATAGAGAATATTGATCGAGAGATTTCTACCTTTTGTAACTCAGTTAAAAATGGCGAATATATCACTTTATTCTATTTTGCTGGACATGGTGTTCAAGTTGATGGGCGGAACTACCTAATACCAGTTGGTCAAGATTTTTATGACGAAACTCAAATTCGCTGGCGTGCTTATCCCTTAGACGAGCTTATTGAACGAATTAGTACTAATAAAAAAAATACCAATATCATTATTCTTGATGCTTGTCGAAATAACCCTTTTGAAGCAAATCGTAGTATCACAAGCTCAGGGTTGGCTGAAATATCGGCTAGTAAGGGAACGTTTATTGCCTATGCAACATCACCTGGAAAAACAGCATCCGATTCTAGTATAGGTGGGCGAAATGGTTTATATACAAGCCACTTACTCGAAGCAATCCGAAAAACAAACCTCCATTTAGATAACGTTTTTAAGTTCGTCCGTGAGAAGGTCTATGCTGAAAGTAATGAACGCCAACTTCCTTGGGTTTCCAATTCATTAATTGGGGACTTTTGCTTTGACACAAAATTCGATATGACGGTATCTCTCCCCGCTGATTTTCGAGATCTAAACGAGTTTGAATTTTCTGAATTAACTACTGAAGAAATAGCGTTTACAAAGTTTATCAATCCAGCCAGAAACTGGGAACAACTTATTGCTTATCTAGAAGTGTTGTGTAAAGAAGGGCACTCAGATAGACCATTTTGTGTCGAATTACTTTCACAATCTGGCCAAGTTAAACCCATGTTATGTATGGGAGGCGGTGGTAATGTTGACTATGGTTATAGTTTAGTATCGTTTGAAGAATATTTGGAACGTTGGTCAGACTATGGCTGTTTTTCAAATGCGTCGGTTTTGGAACTTGCCAAGAAAGCACCTAAAGGCTCTTGTCTGTATTATATCCTTGACCATAGTGAGCGAATAGATGCTAGTAAACTGGTATCATGGCCTTCTGTTTTATGGGAAGTTGAGCATACGGATGTGTCTAACTTAGGTAGCTTCCATGCATCATTAATTAATATGGTCGATGACCCACAGTTAAAATACCCATCAATTCAACAATTACTTAGCCTACTGCACTTCGTACCTGATAGTAAAAGAAATGCTTATGTTAAAATATCCATTGATAATTTTGTGGAAGATATTGATTTTATCAAGAAAGTTAACTCGAGGGATGAATATATATTGACTGGATATTGTAATGTTAGAAAAGAGTTTATTGGTTATGATAGACGATATTGCTGCATACCTGATAAATCAGAATGGTTAACGTATAATGATTTAGTTAATATTCTTACTCATATACCTAAATATCAACTAAAGAACAAATTTCAAATGTATTTAGTTATGGGGTTTGTGTGGCCAGAAAAATCTGAACCAGAATTTGAAGAACACCGTTTTATCTTAGGCCATTTGGATTCTAGGATTAATATCCCAGACTGAAATATACCTAATATATTATTGGGAGTCTATATACTTTTTCTAATCAAAATTACTCTAGCGCTGTAGGTTGATCTAAGAAGGTTTTGTCCATAGACGTGCTGACGGGTATGAAACACGAAAATACCTCATTTCATTTTTCGATCATGCCCAAATTCGTGGAATTCCCCCTTCTTCAGTACACGTATTTTATGAGTTTGGTTGACTATTTTCCTTCAAGTGTCATGATGAATCTTATTAGGACGACATGTTCCACATTTGTATTCATTATCTTAAATTTTGGGCAATTAATCAGGCAATTACTGCCATCATGTCCATATTTTATCTCTGCCAAATGTGGACATTGTCCGTTGAAAAAAGACTGTTATAAATCTCTTCATCTACGGAGGCTTAATTGAATTTTATAAGATATAAGGTAAATCCACAGCACAGAGGGGCTTTACCGATTTCTCAAAAGAGTCAATGGAGAGTAACTGAAGCAGAAGAAACGGATTTGTTTGAAAAAGCAAAAACAAATGAGTGGATTTGTCCTAAAGATTGTTTATGGTCAATTGATGACGATTTCGATGTAATAGGTGTAGATGCAGTCGGCGAATTGTTTGTTGCAAAATTTTGGGGTAACCAAGGTGAATGGCATGGTTTTCCAGTATCAACGAAGAGACAGCTAGACCGTCCACCAACATCTGCTATCAATGATTGGGTAGATAGAAAAATTATACGTAAGCGTATTGGCAATAAAATGGCACAGGGACAATTCTAATGACTAGCAAAGTTAAGATTGAGATCGAAGGGGATTACATCGACTCCTTTATATATTCTGGTGTCCTGTTTCTTGTTAATTCTGACTTAAATCTTAAGGCATACTCTTGGGATAACGTTTTTGAACGTAGTTTGGAAGGTTTAGGTCTTTTCCAGAAGGTTCAACTACAAAACTACTCAAGAGGATCTGCTTCTATATCAGACGAGTTAAGTGGAACATATTCTGTCTCAGAAAAATCGCTCGAGGAATTTGAACTTTGCTCAAAGAATTTGGGTGTTTGGCCATCTGATATTAATATTTACAAAAATCGCTTTTATGTTGCTTCCGAGTGTGGTGTAGATGCATTCGATTTTGATTGGGGTGACGGTAAAGTATCTAAATTCACTCGTCCTACAAGAATTTATGATGAGGTGTCATTTAAGTTAGCAACAAGTTCCTATCATCGTTTAGCAATAGCTGCGGGTAAATCTGGTTTATTGTCTGTTACACCAGAACAAAAGTATGCACGTAGAGAGCATGTAAGCCAGCTAATCGATGTTCCGTGCTCAGACTGTCATTGGCATAGTACTAACTTAGTAGCTAATACCGTTGACGGGCAATTCATTGCTTCTTATCGTCCTATTCCCAAAAAGGTAGATTTTGACGGTACGGATAAAGAATACTGGGAACTGGTGAAAGTTCTAAAAAATACTCGACCTGAAATTAAAGAGCGTAAAGAAATTAATGGTGAAAATATTGTTTCATCTTGGTTTTCAGGCAAAGGGTTGTTTAGTGTTACTGAAGACTTGAAACTTTACTGGAATAACACTGAAAGCCCAACAGAATATGAATTAGTTGAAACAAAATCTGAATTGTCGACTCTTAAATACTTCAAAGCACAATCTTCACCATTTGGAACAGTAATGGAAGTTGGTGACGATCTGAAAATATTTACTGCCGATGGCCAGAATCAGGTTATTGCTGAGGAAGTTGTGAACTGGAGATTGTTTCCTAAATCTAGCTATTATTTGAGTCATCTTCATGTAATTGAAGATGAGGCCTTATCAGTTTCACTATTTGATATGCCTCCTATATCAAGCAAGTTTGGGTATTCTAAATCTGAAGCATCGAGTGACTGATTTATAACAAAGCAATCAAGGTGATGCGTTACATTTGGCGGTTTTGGCACGGAGTTCAGTGTGCTTTGTTAGTTCATTGGGGCACACCTTATTGCAGGCGTTACTAGGTCTTGCGCTAAAACAAAATTGTCCAGATTCGTGCTGAAGGGAGTTCTCTGCTAGCTACACCTAATTAGCTCACCTTATTGCCGAGCCGTGATTTGTCATACTTTTTCTCATTCTAAAAGTGGATATGATATTGGTGGCACTTCAATGGCTGTTTCAAATCAGCATAACTAATAAGTTCAATCTCCAGTTGGTATAGGCAGAATATGATTACACAAATAAACCTTGGTGATGTAGCAAGTTATCGAAACACAACAACTCTCAACACAGATAAAAAAGTAAACATCATTTATGGCTTAAATGGTACTGGAAAAAGTACATTCTCAAACTACTTTTATGCGCCCGATGACCCTAAATACAAAGGCTGTTCTCACACAAACGATGGATGTAAGGTTCTTGTTTATAATCAGAAGTTTATTCGAGATAACTTTTATTCCAAAGATTCTATTAATGGTATTTTTAGCTTATCCAAAGAGAACAAAGAAGCTAAGGAAAAGGTAGAGCAGCTTGGGAAAGATATCGATCAACTGAGTGAAAAAAGCAAGGGCTACCAAGCTGACATTGACAAACAAATTGGTGCTTTGAAGAAAGCGAAAGATACGGCAGAAAAAAAGGCCTGGGAAATAAAGACGAACTACTCTGGTGGTGATCGCGTTCTGAAATTTTGCCTTGAACGGTTAATGGGGAACAAAACCGTTCTGTTCGATCATCTTGTCTCTGTCCCTTTGCCAGCCGTTAAACCAATTAAAACGATTGAACAGCTTAAAGAGGAAGTTGCTGCAATTGATGGTGATAAAGCCACTACTTACACCGTCTTACCTAAGATTTCATTGTCAGAGCTTTTGCCAGAGGAATTAGAACTACTTAAAGAAATAGTGATTGGTAATGAAGATAGCCCAATCGCAAAACTGATTAATCAGTTGAAAAACTCTGATTGGGTTAGTGATGGTTTGCAGTACCTTGATGATATTGAAGATGAAACTTGTCCGTTCTGCCAGTCTAAGACGATTACGCCTGAGTTAATCACACAGATCAAAGACTACTTTGATGAGACGTATGAAGAAAGTAAGCAGAATATAGGCAAAATACTTACCAAATACCAAAAGATAGTTGATTCTCTTACTGATTTAGAAACCTACAAGACATCGCCTTTTTCTATCGAGTTCCTTGCAGAAATGACAGAGTCTTATACGTCAATTGCTGGAACATTAAAATCCAATTTACTCAAAGTTCAGCAAAAAGAGCAAACGCCAAGCCTGAAAGTTGAGTTGGAAGAACTTAGTGAGCAAGTTGCCTCTTTTAATAAACATGTAGATGCTGTTAATGCCAGCATTGGCATTAACAACCAAAAAATTGCTAATTCAACGCAAGAATTGAAACGTATTAAAGACGAGTTTTGGAAAATCGTTCGTTGGGAATACGATCAGACCATCAAAGGGTATGAATCAAGCAAAAAAGACAGTAATGACAAAACAATCAAGTTGAAAGCAGATAAGGAAAATGTCGATACTGAGATAGTTCAACTCGAAGCTGAACGAACCGAGCAACAAAAACAAACAGTTAACATTGACGATTCGATTAAAAATATCAATAAAGGCCTTGTTGATATTGGGATTACTGATTTTCATATTGAGAAGCACGAAAAAGCCCTATATCGACTTGTAAGAACTGGAACAGAGGGACCGATCTTCTTGTCGTTATCGGAGGGTGAAAAGATGATAATTAGCTTTTTGTACTTCCGAGAATTGTTTAAAGGTAAACAAACGGCTGATGAGGCGCACGTTAAAAAAATTGCGGTAATCGACGACCCAGTTTCAAGCTTGTCTCATATCTTTGTTTACAATATCGGGCAGCTAATAAAGAACGATTTCTTCAATGGTGATGGGGTGGAGCAAGTTTTTGTCCTCACGCACAGCCTTTACTTCTTTTATGAGCTTGTTGATTCAAATCACAAACGCAGAAAAGAAAACCAATCTCTGTATCGGCTATCTAAAAATACGAAAGGTACAACTATTGAAACGATGAAGTATGAAGAAGTACAGAATGACTATCAATCATACTGGTCTGTTATTAATGACAAGGATCAACCTGCGGCTTTGATTGCAAACTGTATGAGGAACGTAGTTGAATACTTCTTCAACTTTGTGCAGAAATCAGACTTGAGTAACGTAATGCAAAAACAAGAGCTTCAAGATGTGAAGTATCAGGCTTTCATTCGATATATAAACCGAGAATCACACTCACTTGGTCAGAATATTATTGATTTCAAAGAGTTTGATTATGGGGCGTTTAGAGAAGGTTTAAGGTTACTATTCGAAATCACGGGTTATCCTGAACACTATCAGAAAATGTCTCAGATATAGATACGTTAAATAGTGAGCTGAAGAATCGAAACTAGACAGTGAATTAAGCGATTTTTCAATACATAAAGTAATTTAAGTATTACTAATTTAGTAAGATAACTATCACGAAATTGCCCCTTTCTGCGTTAACGTAATTACTCAGTGGCAGTTCACGCCACTGAAATCGCAGTATTTTTCTCATAGTTGGCAGCTAAAGTGCGGCGCTTGAAAGCTCCCAAAACTGGGCGAAAAGCGTTCTTTAGAGCAAAGTCGGTAGTGTGAATAGCTATTCAAAATCTATTTTAGCAGTGTTACTTCCTAGTTTGTTTTACAACCATTATTGGTATACCATCCATAACTTGAGAGTCCAAGGAAAAGCCAAGTAACCTTGAGCGATAGGTGCTTTCACTAATGTCATTTTTTGGCAGGCGTGTGAGCACTTGGAAATCAATACAGTCTGCCAGTAGTTTTGAATTATCGAGGTTATTATGATTCGACCACTTTGCGCAGAAGACCTAGATACCGCAGTATCAATCTGGTATTCAGCATCAATTAAAGCCCACGACTTCATTCCTGAAGAGTTTTGGTCATCCCAAAAACAAAATATGCGTGACTTATATCTACCTAATTGTACGTCATGGGTTTACGAGAAAGATAACTGTATTCTTGGTTTTATCTCTTATTACGAAGGAGATATGCCTGCAATTTTTGTTGATCCTGCATCTCAATCTCAAGGTGTCGGAACAAAACTGCTAGAGTACTTAAAGCAACGATACAACATGCTTACATTAACCGTCTATGCGGAAAATGAAAAAACTCATCAGTTTTATATTCGTCATGGTTTTACAGATATAGGAAAAACTACATGTGAGCATACTGGGCACGAACAGTATGCTATGATCTGGAAAATGACTGGCAGAAAATCCCACTAGCCTAAATCTAGCTCATGACTGTTCGCTGAAATAGCATGAGCAATAACTCCCAGTTCCGCTCAAATCGACCACCGCCGACAACGGTGGTCGTTGCCGTTTTAGGATACGAAAAGTTATCCGAATCACGGGTTCTAGTTGGTTTACTCTAACGAGCTTCTGTCCATATATGTGTTACCTGCTTTATCCTGCATGCCGAGAGGGTTATCTAGTCCTTCGGCATTGTTGGTTCATTTTTCTCATTTGTCGATCCAATTAGTTCATCTATGAAATCATCATCATTCGCCAGTAACGTAGTTCTGTCTATGACGGAACGAAGAGCCGACGGAATAGGGAACTTGACCGACTCAGCTAACTTTTCCAGAAATTTAACAGCAACTGACCGATTGTTCTTAGCTTTAGCCAAAATGACGATAAATGCATTTTCAATAACTTTTTCCATCAGTGTTAAAGTCTGCATATTTACTTCTGCCAAGTTGCTTTCAGCCTGTGCAAGTTCTTCTTCAACCTTAGCCAATTCAGATATCTTCGTCTCCATTGAATGTTCCATTGAAATGTAACGATACCCAAGTGCTTCAATGTCATCTTTTAGTTCAGACTGTTTTCGTACCAATTTTTGTAGTTCGCCGTTTTGATCTTTTAAGACACTATCTGCACTTTTCAAATCTGATTCAGCCTGCTGCAAGAGCGGAATCAAAACATCTCTTCGTTCCAAAATGCGTGATTCATCAGTTTGTAATTCTGCAACCTTATGATTAAGTGCTTCAATTTGCATGTTATAAAAGTTGAATTCTCTATCGCCTTTTGGCAGCTTTGCTTGCTCATTCATTTTTCTGTATTGATATGATTTTCTCTCTGTTTCATCCGTGAACTCTGCCATTAACCCATGTTGATTCAGTAGCTGTTTGTTAGTGTAATCTAAAAACATTTCTTGAAAATATCGTCCAAACAAACGGCTCTGTTGATGAGTCATCTTACCATCCACTGGTAATTGCTCTTCTGTTCGTCCGTTATCTGATAAATACTTATTGACTACCTCGATTTGTTTTTTGTGCAGAGTGTATTCGTTCGTAAGATTTTTTCGTCCCGAGATAAAATAATGTGTATGTAACCCTGTTTGCTGTTCTTCAAGTCTTTCATCGTCGTGGCCAAAAATCGCTTTTACTTCAAATTCGGGAAAATGTTCCGTCAAAAACTGATGTGTGAACTCAATGTAAATTCTTAGATCGATGACCGTAGAGGTTACTTGCCACTGATGTGGAATTTTGAAAATACCTTCCTGGACATAAACATTATTATTAGAAGGTACTCGGTAAATCAGTCGGTTATGTGCATTAAGATACTTATAAACCATGTTTAGTCGTTGTTGAGGTCTGTTTAATGGTGCGCGTTTCAGTTCATCTAGTACTTCAGAACCAACAAATCTCTTTGTATCGATAACTTTTTTTAATAATTTGACAGCTTCAGTGTGGCCAGCTTTTTCTTCACTGCAAATCGCCTTTTTAATTTTTAAGCGATACTGTCGTTGTTGGTTGAGCAGCTTTGTTTTATCTCTAATTTCGGGTTCAGGAGCGATATCGTAAAGAACTTCCCATCTCTCTTGCGTAGTGTAGTTGTCGAGCGGTGAAATACCGCCTTCGTACCAGATTATATTGTTGTGAGATAATTTTTTATTCCACTCAAACTTTTTTGTTGAATCCGATGAACTTTCAGTGATTAGCCGTAGCGAATGCCTTAGTGATTTTTCACATTTCATGCGATCTGCTGAAACAGATGTATAATTAACTCGACGATGAAAAATATGAATTGCTCTCATCATTTACCTCCTAGGTAAATGATGTTTTGGAGTCCAGAGGCTAACCCTCTGGCCAGCAGCTTCCGTCTCATCTTTTGCGCAGCAAAAGTGTGATGGAAGCGCAGCTGGTTACTAACACGTTCCACATTCGCGAAACATGTTCTTATCGCTTGTCTACAAACTGGATACAAGTCAGAATTCACGGACGAGCATGCGCGATAGCGCATGATTTTTAGATTAAAAAGGATCATCGATATCATCCTCTTGCCCGTAAAATTGCTCGTCCCCATAAACGCTATCAGAAGGGGCTTTTAATGCGTTTAATTCACCTTCTAGTCTGCCATTTCTTGTCAACTGCTCTTCATATGACGAGCGTACTCTTTCAAGAGCTGTACCATTAGAAGCAAGTTCTTGGCGAACTGAATTAAGCTCCGCTTTGCAGAGAGCTAGATCCTGTTTAAGCTGGTGGACTTCTTCAATCTGCTTATTTTTTTCGTCGATCTGCTGTTGCTTTTCTTCGAGGCGAATGTTGAGTTGTTCTAGTTTATGTTCCAGTTTTGAAAACGATTGAATTTGATCTTGTAACTCTTTATTTTTCTGGCGCTGAGATAACAGTTCTTTTTCCAATTCATCCACAGCAGCGTCGATTTCACTTAACTCATGCTGTAGTTGATTTGCTTTCCCTTCAGCTATTTGTGATCGGCTTTTTGCTAGTTCTTGTACTTCGCGATCAAATGTATCCCAGAGTGAATCTAGTTTTTTCTGAAAAGTGTGAAACAGCGACTGTTCCATTTCCACATACCAGCCAGCTTTTGTTCTAGCTACCGCTTTGGGTTTCAAGGCATTTGATATTATTTCAAATGCAATCCGCGCTTTTGCTGATTCACCGCCCGCGATGAGCTTTAGTTGAGTTGCGTTTTGAGGCGGTGAATCTGAGTTAAAGCAATTCCAATATTTTTCAAATGTAGTACCACGTTCGGGATCTGAGCCTTTCTGTATTATGGCTGAGTGATAAACACTTTTTAGTTCCTGTAGATCCATAGTTAGTTTCCTTCCTTATTTGCCGAGTGAGGAAAGAAGGAAAGGAAGGAAGCAGAAAGTTGTTCTCTTTGCTTAAGTAAACTTTCAACTAACATAGATAAATCCTGGTTTAATGCTTTTGCTGCTATGAAGGCGTCGATTTCGTGAGAAAGAAATCCGACTGATCTTGCTCCCAGTGAAATGGATGGTGGGAAAATTCCTTGATTTATATAGCGATGTAGCGTGGCTTTAGAAAAAGGTACTCTTTTTAATACATCATTTTTTCTCTCAATTTTTAAATTTTCAATTTTAGTCATATGTTTCTGCCTTTATGAACCACTGAGCACATTTTGGCTTGTGGTTACTTTTTATTCTGCTTTTAGCATATGAAGGAAATTTGACCATGTCAATGTTGTTTTGTTTTTAACTATTTGTATTATAAAGGGAAATTAATATGTTTTTTTAAAATATTAATTTTTATGGCTTTGATTTTAAGCATGTTTTTGGGTGAAGTATCCCCCGATAAATGCTAGTTGTTAATGAAGTGTAACAAAAAAATAATTCAAAATATTTTTTAGAATATATTTTTAAAAAATATTATTTATGGCGATTTGGTTAAAAAAGATGGTGAATACTGCAATTTTTGAATGATTTTCCTTATGGCTCAATTTTCTAAAGAGCCATAAGGATGGATGATTTACGTGCTGTAATGTTATTTGGCTATTGTGTAGCATCCCTCGGATGAATTGATTACAAATTCGCTCCACCAGGCCATAATTTCGCGACGTTCTTCTAGATATTCAGCATTATTGTAAATTGCACGAATAGCATTTTTATCGACATGAGCTAAAGACAACTCAATGGCATCTCTGTTAAAAGATTGTTCATTGAGAGCCGTGCTGCCAATTGATCTGAGACCATGACTGACCAACTTGCCTGTCATACCAGAGCGCTTGAGTACAGCGTTTACCGATTGGCTATTGATATGCTTATTCTTGTTAATATCGCTCGGGAAAACATATTTTAGGTCTGAAGATATGGGTTTCATAAACTCTAATAGTTGAAGAGCAGCATCACTCAGAGGAATTTTGTGATCCCGCTTCATTTTCATTTTTTCTTTTGGTATTACCCAGAGCCTATTATTTAAATCGATTTCACTCCATTCTGCACCAGCACATTCGCTGGGACGAATTAGTGTATGGAGCTGAAACTCAAACGCACAACGAGTAACTAGCTTGATATTTATTTCAGACATACTTTTCATTAATAAAGGTAATTCATTAGGGCGGATTGTCTTCATATGCTCGACTTTGGGCTTTTTAAATACCTGTCTAATGTTAGTGAGTGGATTTGCTTGAATCTTGCCGCTGTTGACCGCATAGTCCATAATTTCGTTTAAACGCTGGCAAACACGCTTGACAGTTTCTAACACACCTCTTTTCTCTAGCGGTCTCAACTGCGTAATCACTGTAGGGGCGAGAATTTCGCTGATCGGTAATTGGCCTAAGTTTGGAAAAATATGTAGTTCCAACGAACGCCAAATATCTGTTGCATAATCGTCAGTTACAGAATGCTTTTTTACATCAATCCATTCTTTTGCTACAGACAAAAGAGTAGTTTCAATCGCAAGTTGTTCAGCGACTGCTTCATTATCCCTATAAGTTTTTGGATCAATACCTTCAGCTACTTGTTGGCGCATTGAGCGAGCTTTTTCTCGGGCTGAAGCTAACGTGATATCAGGAAATTTTCCCAAGCCAATATTTTTTCTCTTATTAGTGATGGGATGAATGTAGTTGAATATCCATGATCTGGTGCCTTTCGGCGTGACGCGCAGATAAAGTCCGTTGCCGTCGGCAAGGGAAAATTCTTTCTCTTTTGGCTTAGCTTTCGTTTTAATCGTTGTCGGTGTTAATGGTTTGATTGTCTTAGCCATTTCAGTTCTCCTTACCATCGATGTAACATGAAAATAAGCACTAGATGTTCCGTGTTACATTAAATGTTACTTCAATAATGAGCTTTAGTGAAATTTCTTGAGACAAGCTGATACGAGCAAAGCCAGTATTTGCAAGGGGTTAGAACGAAAAACGGGACGTCTTGAGACGTCCCGTTTCATGCGATTGGTGGAGCTGGGGGGATTTGAACCCCCGTCCGAAAACCATTCATCTTTGGTACTACATGCTTAGTCGATCTTTAATTTCACTACCACCTGCGAACCGACACGCGAATGAATAGCTAACCTGAATTAAATCTCACGCTTCATCCCTCAGGTGGGGGAATCCACGCCAGCTTGATTGAGTTTGATCCCTTGGAATTCCCCGTCCTACAAGCGGAGGCTAGGGCAAGAGAGCTCTGAGCAGGTTATTAAGCTGCTAGTGCGTAGTTTTCGTCGTTTGCGACTATTTTTTTGCGGTTTGTTAACGAGGCCTACCGCACCTCGGCATGCACCTTAGACTGCAAAATTCCCGTCGAATCCTAAATCAGCCCCAGGTAAGAGGAAGCATGGTATCAGAAAAACCAGTTCTGTCCAGTCCGACTCCCTCTATATGATTAAGTTTAGCGCAATTTACCTTTCATTATCCGCGCCTTATCTCGCGCCCAGTCTTTTTCTTTCATATCGGTGCGCTTGTCGTGTAGTTTTTTACCTTTGGCTACGCCGATTTTCAGTTTTACCCAGGAACGGGACCAGTACAGCGACAGTGCTGTTAAAGTCATCCCTTCACGGTTGATGCGTCCGAATAGATTGTCCAGCTCTCTGCGGGAGAGCAACAGTTTACGCACGCGTGTCGGATCCGCCACCACATGAGTGCTGGCTTGTTGTAGAGGAGTAATTGTCATGCCGCTGATGAAGGCTTCACCATTACGGAGAAAAACGTAACTCTCGGCGATGTTTGCTTTACCCTGACGGAGAGATTTGACTTCCCATCCCTGCAGCTCAAGACCCGCTTCGATCTCGTCTTCGATGAAATACTCGTGACGGGCTTTCTTATTTAAAGCAATGGTATTGCTGCCCGCTTTGGTTTTTGATTTTTTCTTTGCCATAATGGCGTCATTATACGGATTAGTTTCGTATTGGAAATCCTTATTTTGTTCATCCGTCAGCGTTTTCTGCGAAGAAGAGCAAAAATAGCGTATTATCGCCCGATTACAAAGGGATAAGAGGAGTTGAAATGCCGCAGATCAGGCGTTCGGCACTGGTGTCATACAGTGCCAGACAGATGTATGATTTAGTCAATGACGTGGCGCATTACCCCGAGTTTTTACCTGGTTGTGCCGGAGCTGAAGTGCTGGAATTTTCCGGAGAAAAAATGTTGGCATCGGTGAATGTGTCAAAGGCCGGGATCAGTAAGACTTTTATCACGGCCAACACCCTAGAGAGCGGAACGTCTATTCTGATGGAACTGGTGGATGGCCCTTTTCAGCATCTGCGGGGGGGATGGTATTTCACGGAGTTGGATGAGTATGCCTGCAAGGTTGAGCTTAAGCTGGAGTTTGAGTTTTCCAGTCGGCTGATAGAGCTGGCCTTTGGCAAGGTATTTAATGAACTGACAAATAATATGGTAACCGCTTTTACCCGGCGGGCTAAACAGGTGTACTGATGAATACAATTCGGGTCGAGGTAGTGTATGCGCTGCCTTATGAACAAAAAGTGTTTGTTGAAATGGTGGAAAGCGGTTCTACAGTGGAAGAGATTATCCGCCGTTCCGGTGTTCTGGAGGCGTATCCGGAAATCGATCTGAGTAAAAATAATGTGGGTATTTATAGCCGTAATGTCAAGCTGGATATGCAACCTCAGGATAAAGACCGTATCGAGATCTATCGGCCATTGCAGGCGGATCCAAAAGAGATCCGGCGTAGACGGGCGGAACAGGCCAGAGTATCCGGTACAGCGGATCCGGTAACCGGTGGAAAACCTAATGTGTTCAAAAAAGCGGACTGACCGGCTGATAGAGCAGAGGCTCGCCAGAGCGAGCCTCAATCGTATTCAGATATCAGGATTCAGTTAATACTTTCAAAGAAAGTATTGCCGGCCTGGAAATCACCCATAATATCGACCAGCGTATTCTGTTCGCTGAAATGTACCAGCAGATTTTTCTGTACGGAATCGTCGTGCCCTGGAGTATGGTGATAAATATAGTACCAGGTATTTGGGTAGCCGTTCTCTACCAGCATTGGAGAGCCCAGCACAAAGCGAACCTGCTCTTTTGTCATACCGAATTTCAGTTGATCGACGGCTTCCTGCTCGACATAGTTGCCCTGATTAATATCAATTCGGTAAACCAGTTTTTCTGCTACCGAGCATCCGGTCAGCATTGTTACTGCCAGTGGGATTGCCACTAACCACTTTTTAAACTGCATAGCTGATACTTCTTATATCTCTAATCTAAAATCTGACTGATAATAAACAAGCTCTGGCACGATGTAAAAAGATACTGTACCAAAGCCTGTAGATGAGACCGTAATTTTTGAGATTAGTTGCAAATATCTCTGCAAGTTTATCTGTTATTCCCGAATTTATGCTGCCAGCAGTTCTTTGGCATTTGCCAGTGTTGTGGCGGTAATCTCACTGCCTCCCAGCAGACGAGCCAGTTCAGAGACCCGTTGCTCTTCATTGAGCGGGTACATCCGGGTTTCTGTATTACCTGCGGTTGTTTTTTTCGACACAAACAGCTGCTGATGTCCGCAACCAGCTACTTGTGGGAGGTGAGTCACGCACAATACCTGAGTGGATTCTCCCAGAGTGCGCAGCATCCTGCCGACAACCGCGGCTGTCGGACCGCTGATCCCCACATCGACCTCATCAAAAATCAGACTTGGAGTATCCACTTTCTGCGCGGTAATCACCTGAATAGCGAGAGAAATCCGCGACAGTTCACCGCCGGAAGCAACTTTGGCAATCGGTGACATGGGTTGCCCCGGGTTGGTGGAAACCAGAAATTCGACATGGTCAATACCCAGCGGAGAGGCATGTTTTGCTTCTGCTGTAACCTGAATAGTAAATTTGGCTTTTTCCATGCTGAGTTCATGCATGCTTTTGCTGATCAGTTTATCCAGCTCTTTTGCATAACGGATGCGTGATTTATTGAGTTTTTCTGCATCAGACAGATAGCTTTGGTAGCGTTTTTCGGTTTCTTCTGCCAGAGCATCCAGTTTTTCATCCGAGCAGTCCAGCTCTTCTATCTGTTTCAGTAGCTGCTGATGGTGTGTATAAAGCTCTTCTGGCTGAACATAATGCTTGCGCGATATCGACATTACTTTAGAGAATCGCTCTTCTACATAAGCCATTCTTTCCGGATCTACGTCAATACCGTCCAGGTAATGGCGCAACTCACTGTTGGTTTCTTCTATCTGAATAATGGCTTCGTCCAGCATGGCGGGCAGAGCTGATAGTTTGGGATCCAGTTCGGCCAACTGGCTCAATGACTGACTGGCCGATTGCAGCAGACTGAGTGCGTTTACCTCTTCTCCTTCATACAGAAGGCTAATGGTCTGCTGGCAGTGAACAGCCAGATCTCCGCTGTTATTCAGCAGCTTATGCTCTTGTTCCAGTTCGATAAATTCAGTTTCACCGATAGCAAGCTCATTCAGTTCTTTGATCTGGTATTCAAGCAGTTGTTTCTGAGCCATATTTTCCTGACTGTTCTGCCGCAGTTCTTTCAGGTTATTTTCGGCTGAGCGCCATTTCTGGTAGCTGTTCTGGGTTTTGTCCGTCAGGTTAGCATGCCCGGCATACTGATCCAGCATAGAAAGCTGGTAGTCACTTTTCATCAGTTGATGATGGGCATGTTGTCCGTGGATATTGATCAGCTTCTGTCCCAAAGACTTGAGCTGTGAAACAGGAACAGGGCTACCGTTGATAAAAGCACGGGAGCGGCCGTCTTTGGTGATCAGGCGGCGCAAAATACATTCGTTGCCATCCAGTAGCTCATTGTCTTCCAGCCAGCGGGTAGCATGAATGTTATTGTCTAAGAGAAAGGCGGCGCTGACTTCGGTTTTTTCTTCTCCGGGGCGAACCATACCTGTTTCTGCCCGGTCGCCAAGGCATAAGCCCAACGCATCGATGGCGATGGATTTACCTGCTCCGGTTTCACCGGTAATGGTGGTCATTCCCTGAGAAAGTTCCAGTTGCAGAGATTTAACGATCGCAAAATTATTCACACTTAAATGGGCCAGCATCCTGAGTACCTGTGTAATTAAACAATACTGTATAGAAAGACAGTATATACTGTTTCTTTATACAGTAAAGTGGTGCTGGTGATTTTTATGTGAACAATTTATTTTTGTGATCTTAGTGATGATTTCTGTCGTCTTACCTGCTTAAAACAGCTTACTGGACCAGCCAAGTTTGTTTCTGAGTACATGATAATAACTATAATTTTTCGGGTGGATCAGACGCAGTATATTGGGGCTTTGGTAGATAAGCACTTCATCACCGGGTGAAACCGGTAGTGAGATCTGTCCGTCACAACTGATCTCCTGTGTGCCACGGTTATCCGGTGACACCAGCAGTTTTATGGTGCGCTCACCGTCGACCACCAGTGGGCGTGAAGACAGGGTGTGCGGAAACATCGGCACCAGTGAAATGGCATTCAGGCTGGGCGAAAGGATCGGACCGCCACCGGATAAAGAGTAGGCGGTTGAACCGGTCGGGGTTGAGACGATCAGGCCATCAGAACGCTGGGAAAAGGCGAAGCTGTCATCAATATACACTTCGAATTCAATCATATGGGCGATTTTCCCTGGATGGAGTACGGCTTCGTTCAGTGCTGCATTTTGACTTTTTCGCTGACCGTGACGGTAGACTTCAGTTTCCAGCAGAAAGCGTTTCTCTTCCAGATATTCACCCTGTAGTACGTTTTCCAGCGTGGAGCAGAACTCATCCGGATTGAGATCCGTCAGAAAACCGAGGTTGCCACGGTTTACCCCTATCACAGAAATATCAAAGCGGGAAAGTACCCGTGCAGCGCCCAGCATATTACCGTCGCCGCCGACAACAATAGCCAGATCGGCTTTTTCACCAATATCGATCAGGCTGGTAAAGTGTTCTTTGGGGATGGTATCCAGAATATCGGCCAGCCGTTCATCAACCAGAACCGGATAACCTTTGGCATCCAACCACTGAAAAAGTTCTTTATGGGTCTGAATGGCTTGATGGTTGCGTGGCTTACCTATAATAGCAATGATATTAAACGGCTTTTTCATGCGGATATTCCAGTTTGAAATTTTATGCTTGAATCACAGATGTTCGTCCCCATAATAAAGGCAACAAGTTTGAATGTGCGAGTCTTTTATATCAAGTTTAGGTCAATTGCCTGCAGAACAGGCGTGTGTCACCGGAACAACCTGATATAACAATGAATCTGAAGTCTGGAGATATCATGACCAACGAAGAAATTAAGGTAAACGAAGAAGAGCTGAAGACGCAGGAAACAGCGGCTGAGCAGGAAACAGAAGTTGAGACAGAGATTGACGCGGACGTTGTCGGTACTGATGCGGATATCGACTGGAACGACGACGAACAGGACGCTGAAGCGTCTAAAGTTGCTCAACTGGAAGCGGCATTGCTGCTTAGTGAAGCTAAGGTGAAAGAGCAACAGGATTCTGTACTACGAGCCAAAGCAGAAGTGGAAAACATGCGTCGCCGTACTGAGCAGGAAGTCGATAAGGCACGTAAGTACGCACTGAACAAGTTCTCAGAAGAACTGTTGCCAGTGATCGATAACCTTGAGCGTGCGATTCAGGCCGCAGATACTGAGAATGAGGCGGTGAAGCCTCTGCTCGAAGGTGTGGAACTGACGCATAAAACGTTTGTGGATGTGATTGCTAAATTCGGTCTGAAAGAGATCAATCCGGAAGGGGAAGCGTTTAATCCTGAATATCATCAGGCGATGTCTATTCAGGAAAGTCCGGATCACGATTCCAATACGGTTATGTTTGTGATGCAGAAGGGCTATGAACTGAATGGCCGTGTTATCCGCCCGGCGATGGTGATGGTTGCCAAATAAGGCTGGCTGAGCGACTGAGGGGACCGGATCAGTTCCGGAACCTTGCTTGGAAAAAGGTTGCACGGGTGTGCAGCCTTTTTTGATCCGGTGGAATAATTGCGGAAAATTTTATATTTTCCCCTTGAAAACTTATTCAGCGCCCTTATCTAAAGGGCATAGATGAAGCAAGTGCTTTGCATTTTATTTTGAAGTACAGGGTTGAATCCCGGCTTCACATCCCCACATAGGGGATATAGCAAAAAAGAATAGATTGAATTTTCGGAGATAGCCTGATGGGTAAAATCATTGGTATTGACTTAGGTACTACTAACTCTTGTGTTGCCGTACTGGACGGTGACAAACCACGCGTAATTGAAAATGCTGAAGGTGAGCGTACCACAGCATCAGTAATCGCTTATACCGATGGCGAAACACTGGTTGGTCAGCCTGCAAAACGTCAGGCAGTGACTAACCCGGAAAATACGCTGTTTGCAATCAAGCGTCTGATCGGTCGTCGTTTTGAAGACGAAGAAGTTCAGCGTGATATCGAAATCATGCCATACAAAATTGTTAAGGCTGATAACGGTGATGCATGGGTTGAAGCACGTGGCCAGAAAATGGCTGCACCTCAGGTTTCTGCTGAAGTCCTGAAAAAAATGAAGAAAACGGCTGAAAGCTTCCTGGGTGAAGAAGTGACTGGTGCAGTAATTACTGTTCCTGCTTACTTTAACGATGCACAGCGTCAGGCAACAAAAGATGCCGGCCGTATCGCGGGTCTGGAAGTGAAGCGTATCATCAACGAACCAACAGCTGCGGCACTGGCTTACGGTCTGGATAAGCAAGGCGGCGATCGCACGATTGCTGTGTATGACCTGGGTGGTGGTACGTTCGATATCTCTATTATCGAAATTGATGAAGTGGAAGGCGAAAAAACATTCGAAGTTCTGTCAACCAACGGTGACACTCACCTGGGTGGTGAAGATTTCGATAACCGTCTGATTAACTATCTGGTAAACCAGTTTAAATCAGAACAGGGTATCGATCTGAAGAACGATCCTCTGGCAATGCAGCGTGTGAAAGAAGCGGCTGAAAAAGCAAAAATCGAGCTGTCTTCAGCACAACAGACTGACGTAAACCTGCCATACGTAACAGCGGATGCGACCGGTCCTAAGCACATGAACATCAAAGTGACCCGTGCGAAACTGGAATCACTGGTTGAAGATCTGGTTCAGCGTTCTCTTGAACCACTGAAAGTTGCTCTGGCTGATGCGGATCTCGCGGTTGGCGACATCACTGACGTTATCCTTGTTGGCGGTCAGACTCGTATGCCAATGGTTCAGGCGAAAGTGGCAGAGTTCTTTGGTAAAGAAGCGCGTCGCGATGTTAACCCTGATGAGGCTGTTGCTGTAGGTGCTGCGGTACAGGGTGGTGTACTGGCTGGTGAAGTGAAAGACGTATTGCTGCTGGACGTAACCCCTCTGTCTCTGGGTATCGAGACTATGGGCGGCGTGATGACTAAGCTGGTTGAGAAAAATACCACGATCCCAACTAAGGCGAATCAGGTGTTTTCTACTGCTGAAGACAATCAGAACGCAGTGACTATTCACGTACTGCAGGGTGAACGTAAACAGGCGATGTACAACAAGTCTCTTGGTCAGTTCAACCTTGAAGGTATTAACCCTGCTCCTCGCGGTATGCCGCAGATCGAAGTGACCTTTGACCTGGATGCGGATGGTATCCTGCATGTGTCTGCAAAAGACAAGCAAACAGGTAAAGAGCAGAAAATCACCATTCAGGCATCCGGTGGTCTGAACGATGAAGAAATCGAAAAAATGGTACAGGAAGCAGAAGCCAACAAAGAAGCGGACAAAAAGTTCGAAGAGATGGTAACTGCCCGTAACCAGGCTGATCAGATGATCCACGGTACCCGTAAGCAGATTGAAGAAGCGGGCGACGCTCTTCCTGCAGACGAGAAAGAGAAGATTGAAGCTGCAATTAAAGAGCTGGAAGAAGCGAAGAACGGTAACGATAAAGAAGCCATCGACGCGAAAGTTCAGGCGCTGATTGCTGCTTCTCAGAAACTAATGGAAATCGCTCAGCAACAGGCTCAGGCACAACAGGCTGCTGGTGCGGATGACGCTCAGCCGTCTCAGGACGATGACGTTGTCGATGCAGAGTTTGAAGAAGTAAAAGACGACAAGAAGTAAGAACTTGTTGCCGTAGACACTGCTCTCCGGCTTAAAGTCTTTAGTCAGATTTGTTGCGGGCGTCAGAGTTTTTCTCTCGCCCGCATGTTTGTAGTTACAGCGTCCGTCTAGATAATACTATTTTAGTTTAATAGAACTGGGCTTAGTTAAGAATTGAGTTTGGTTAAGAATTTGATTTCTTAGCAGTAATATTATCTAGATCGATATAGAAATGGAGAAGCATCTGCTTCTTGCTGGAAATAAATTGGTAGTTTAAAACATGTCAAAACGTGATTTTTACGAAGTATTAGGCGTTAGCCGTGATGCCTCAGAGCGAGATATTAAGAAGGCGTATAAGCGTCTTGCGATGAAGTTCCACCCGGATCGGAATCAGGGTGATGAGAGTGCTGCGGACAAGTTTAAAGAAGTAAAAGAAGCGTATGAAATCCTGACGGATCCACAGAAGAAAGCCGCCTATGATCAATACGGCCATGCTGCATTCGAGCAGGGTGGCGGCTTCGGTGGTGGTGGTTTTGGCGGCGGCGGTGCCGATTTCGGTGATATCTTTGGTGATGTTTTCGGTGATATTTTTGGTGGTGGTCGTCGCGGCGGCGGTGGTCATGCCCGTGCGCAGCGCGGTGCGGATCTGCGCTATAACATGGATCTGTCACTGGAAGAAGCGGTGCGGGGCTGTGAAAAAGAGATTCAGGTTCCGACTCTGGTTGAATGCGAAGTTTGTCATGGTTCCGGTGCGAAACCCGGTTCTCAGGCTCAGACCTGTCCGACCTGCCATGGTCATGGTCAGGTACAGATGCGTCAGGGATTCTTTGCGGTTCAGCAGACCTGTCCAACCTGTAACGGTAAAGGTAAGATCATCAAAGATCCATGTACCTCATGTCATGGTCAGGGACGTAAGCAGAAGACAAAAACTCTGAATGTGAAGATCCCAGCGGGTGTGGATACCGGAGACCGTATTCGTCTGTCCGGCGAAGGTGAAGCCGGAGAGCAAGGAGCACCGGCAGGGGATCTGTATGTTCAGGTGCATGTGCGTGAGCACCAGATCTTCGAGCGCGACGGCAATAACCTGTATTGTGAAGTGCCAGTCAGCTTTGCTCAGGCGGCGCTGGGTGGTGAAGTTGAAGTACCGACTCTTGATGGCCGGGTAAACCTGAAGGTGCCGGAAGAGACACAAACCGGTCGCATGTTCCGCATGCGTGGTAAAGGTGTGAAAGGGGTACGCGGCGGCGCGGTGGGTGATCTGATCGTCAAGCTGGTGGTTGAAACACCGGTTAAGCTGAGCGCGCGGCAGAAAGAGTTGCTGAAAGAGTTTGAAGAGAGTTGTGGTGGCGAGGCAGCCAATACGCACAGACCGAAGTCTGAAGGCTTTTTCAAAGGCGTGAAGAAATTCTTTGATGATCTGACCGGTTGATCCCGGCATTACTTCGTCATCCGATAACAGACCAGACCGGCCGGGTATATATCCTGCCGGTTTTTTTGTTTCTGCTACCAGCAGGAAGCGGGTTTTCTCTCGCCTCTGGCATTCAGGACCAATGTTCCGCACGGGTCAGAATCCTGTGCAGCCTGCGGAACTGCCCGGATGGTATAGATGTCTTCTCCGGTCAGGGAAAAACGGTAACGATCGTCGTCGGTATCACATAAGCTCTGCGGGCACCCTGTATTCAGCAAATCAAGGTCATAGCCGCTTAGTGCATCATACGTCTGCTCCAGTTGCAGTTGGATCCTGACCATATCTGAGATAGCTTGCGAGCGGTGTGCTTTCTGCACTGATTTTGTGTAGCCGGGATAGGCGACTCCCGCAACAACACTGATGATAATAATGACGGTCAGTATCTCGAGTAGTGTCATCCCTCTGATACGGACTGCGTACGATTTACATATATTTATTCGAAGCATTTCCTGTTCTTATCCTCTTCTTTTTCCAGTATTTTCAGTAACTGCTAGCATGGCTGCAAGTGTCATTGACAGGCTGCACAGAGTTGCACCGGGATTTGGGAAATGCCTCGCGGATTTACGCTGATTGAAACGCTTATTTCATTGCTGGTTATGTCTGTTCTTCTGGCCGGCGCAGCCCCCGGCTTTGAGCGAATGATCCAGCAGTACCGAATGAAAAGGCTGGCGGCTGAGCTGCAGGGCTTTTTTAGTCAGGCGCGTCTGGAAGCGGTCATGCGTCACCGGGATCTCTGGATTCATTATGCACAACAAGGGAACAGCCAGCGGGGCTGGATACTGGTTCTCAGAGAAGATGATATGCCGGTTACCTACACAACCGCGGCGGATCATTCCATTATGCTCAGCCGCGGTGAGGAAGCACAGATACAGATAAACTGGGAAACGGTAAAACTGGACGGCGTAAGCGGCAAGCCAGACCGGCCCGGCAACATCCGTTTTGCGGTACAGGAGGCCGCAGATAAGCCGCTGAAACTGGTCTTTCATCATATTACCGGCAGAGTCCGGATATGCGGTGGCTATTATGGTTATCCCGCCTGTCTATAGAGGACATACTGGGAACGCGGCTCGCCGGCTGCGGCAGGATCAGTGTGGTACATCGCTGATCGAACTGATGCTGGCAATGAGTTTAAACCTGCTTATTCTGGCATCGGTCGGTTCGGTGTTCATTTCCGGGCAGAAGCTCATAACAGATAAGGGGAAGCAATTGTTACTGATGCAGGAGCTTTCCGGAGCATTAAGATACATCAAAGACGATATCCGCAGAGCCGGTTATATCCCTGATCAGGACAGCAGCCTGATGCAGAAAGGAACACATCATGTCGTTCAGACCGGTACTCAGATGCTGAGTTATGTGTATCACAATGCAGACGGTCAGTATGAGCAGGTGGCGGTGAAAGAAAATGTAAATTCAGACAGGCAGAAGGTTCTGGGACTGTGTATTAATACTCAGTCTTCTCTGCCGCATATCAGCGACTGCTCCCGCTATTTTTCACTGCTGGATCAGAGCCGGGTTCGACTGACAGAGTTACAGATAGAGTCTGTTGCTTCCGTAACCGCGCAGCCGCTGATCCGGATCCGTTTGTCGGCTGAGCTGAGTGAGGAGCACGGGGTTCGACGAACCCTGTCGGTTAGCGTACAGCCGAGGAACGGATCATGAACGGGCAGCAAGGAGCCATTACCCTGCTGATGACCAGCATGCTGCTGGTGATGACTCTGGCCCTTTCCATTACCGGTTACCGGCAGCTCTATTTTCAGATAAAACGCAGCCAGAATGAGCTGATTTCCCGTCAGGCATTCTGGATTGCTGAAGGTGGGCTGGAATGTTTGTATGCCCAGCTTCAGGTTGTCCATTCTGTTCCGTCACCGTTCAGTTTGTGCGGCCTTCCTTCCGGGCTGGAACTCATTCTGTCGCCGGAAGGTGAGGGCAGATACCGTGCCGAAGCCCGTTATAGCCATGTTCGGATCTCTCAATCTGTCCGCATTGATGAGCGTGACGGTACATTCGAATTCATCCGGATACAGGGAAGCTGGCGTGATTTCTGAGCATATGATATCGGGTAATAAAGGTGTGGCTCTGATGGAGGTGCTTCTCTCTGCTGTGCTGCTTTCGGTCGGGGTGTTGGGCTTAATCAAATTACAGGTGTATATGGATCGGCAACTGGATACTACCCTCTGCCGTACCGAAGCTTTGTACCTGGCTGAGGCTAAACTGGAATTCTTCCGCAGTCGCTCAGTACCGGAAGGGGAACTCGGGAAGACTTCTGCAGTAATCAGTCATTCTGCGGGAATAAGTAATGGACATGAAGTTCAGGGCAGTTACCGTATTCAGTGGTTTGTGTCTGATCCATTCCCAACCCTGAAATCAGTGCAAGTAACGGTCAGTTGGCAGGACAGGTTGGATATTACCCGCAGTGTCAGCCTCCGGACTTTGCTACCGGAATCTGGTGTGGTCTCCGGTATATGATGTATTAGCCTTGTCTTTTCTGCTTTCTTTCTCTCTCTTCTCCCCGTTACAATACTGGCTTTAATATGTAACCGGATGGGATTGTGCAGCAGACTTTTTCAGAACAGGACGAATTTTTTATGCGCAAAGCCATGGAGCTGGCGGCGATGGCAGAGCAGGAAGGTGAAGTCCCGGTCGGTGCGGTTCTGGTAAAAGACGGGCAAATTATTGCACAGGGCTGGAACCGTTCGATTGGTGAGCATGATGCTACGGCGCATGCGGAAATTCAGGTACTGAGAAAGGCCGGACAGCAACTGGGCAATTACCGTCTGACGGATACCACTTTATATGTCACGCTGGAGCCTTGTCCTATGTGTGCCGGAGCCTTGTTACACAGTCGGGTAAAACGGATTGTCTATGGCGCGCCGGATTTGAAAGCCGGTGCGGCAGGGACGGTACTGGATCTGTTTGCCAGTCAGGCTGCTTATCACTATGCCGTTATTGAATCCGGGCTGCTGGAATCGGAATGCCGGGAACAGTTACAGGCTTTTTTCAGACGTAGACGTAAAGAACAGAAAGCGCTCAGGCAGCAGGAACAGGTTCAGGAAACGAATCAGGATCAGGACAATAATCAGTGAAAGAAGAGGGGGGTTCAGAGGCAAACATCGTTGGATGTTTGCCATCAGGTGCTCAATTAGCGGTCTAACATAAAGGCATGATGACGCCAGATAATTTTCTTTTTGTTGTTCGCTAACATACGTTTGCGACGGTTAGATGCAACGGTCTTGTAGGCAAGACGCTTTGCCAGTCGTTTTCTGGATAACATAAATTATCTCCCAACTATAGTTATTGTAATTTCCGGCAGCGGATACGTTGTCCGCTGCCTGTAGCCGGTATATAACAGATTAGTTTATTAATAGCAATATGCTCTACGGCATATCAACTTCGCCAGCCTGTACGGCGGGGAGGATCGGAAGGGAACGCGGTGACGATTTATCGTTTTCCGTTGCTGCAGCTTCCTCTTCTTCCCTTTCAGCCGCTGTAAGTTCTTCCTGCTCAATATCGGTAAGAGGAATGTCAATAACCTGCAGATCATCCACATTGATTTCGGCTTCCGTCACCGTTTGTTTTTCAACATGGCCGATAATCGACTGGTAATAACCGCGAATATTTTCCACATATTTTCTGGCTTCATCGCCTCTGGCATAACCGTAACGGGTTTTGCTGTAATATTTTTGTCGTTTTAGCAGAGGCAGTCTGTCTTTTACGTCACTCCATGAATCAGGATCGCCCCCCTGCATTTTGGTCAGCCTGCGGGCATCCATCATATGACCATAGCCGACATTGTAAGAAGCAAGTGCAAACCACATTTTTTCATGATCTGAGATGGAATCCGGAACCCGGTCAACAATGCTGTTCAGATATTCAACCCCTCCGCGGATGGACTGCTCGGGATCCAAACGGTTTTTTACGCCGACAATTTTTGCTGTCGGCAGGGTGAGCATCATCATGCCCCGGACACCGGTCGGAGATTTTGCTCTCGGATTCCAGTGGGATTCCTGATAGGAAAGTGCGGCGATCAGACGCCAGTCAAACTGCTTGGAATATTGTTTGAACAACGGCTCCCACTGCGGTAGTTTTTCATCCAGAGCCCGGATAAAAGCCCGGGTATCCACATAGTCAAACGATTCTACATGACCGAAGTACTTCTCTTCCAGTTGTGCCAGTTCTCCGGATTGTTTGATATTACCGAAAAACTCGATCAGCAGGGCATACAGAGCTTCGTCATCAGAACGGCGCATAAACCAGGAAATAGGTTGATCTTCGGTCAGTTCCAGTCCCCGGTCGAGATCCGGATACAGACGTTGGCTCAGAGCCACTTCTACTGAATCAGCTACGGTAAAGGCCAGTTCACCGGTTGATACCCGTTCCAGCAGATCTTTTACATCTGCGTTTGAATCGCTGTTAAAGGTCAGCCCTGGATACTCTTGTTTCAGGGTTTCCAGCGTCTCTGTAAAGTGAGAGCCTTTGACAATAGTCAGTTGATCGTCGGTTTCCTGAAGCCGGTTGACCAGTTTTTCCAGGCTGTTGGGACGCCAACTGCCGGTTTTATACACCAGTTGCTGACTCACATAATAATAAGCAGGTGTTGCCCGGTATTTTTCCAGTCTTTCGGGGGACTGAGACAGACCAGCGGCAATAATATCAATTTCACCTTTTTCCAGTGCCGGAAACAGGCCGGTCAGGTGGTAAGCCGGTTTCATTTCCAGTTTTACGCCCAGCTCGTCGGCAAAACGTTTTGCCAGATCATAATCCAACCCCGTCGGGCCATCGGGCCCGATATAATAGGCTAGCTGATTGTTCAGAGTACCGACGCGCAGCACACCACGCTCCTGAACTTTTTCCAGTTCACTTTTCGGATCGGATTCTATCTGGCATCCGGTAAGACCAGCGCCCAGCAGGGCGGTCAGCGCCCACAGGCACAACCACCGGTAATAATTCTTATGCATTTGATTTTGTATCATAAAGCTTATCTCAGTGCTCTTTATAGCAGAGGGAGAGTCAGGGACAAAGCAACGGAAGAAAAACAGTCACGATTTTCTGATTCAGGCCGGGATTTTAACCAGTTCCGGGTAAATAACAAAAAATGACGCAAACGGTTGCTTTGGGTGTTACGTCACAAAAACTTTTCCTCTATAATACGCCGGCAATAAAAGAGGTGAAATTGGTATAAGTTTACAACAGGAATTTATCCTTAAGCGAGATCAGGCTGATTCCGTTGAATTTATTCCAATACCACCTTAATCAACTGCATAAGAGACCTAAGCACATGGAAATACTGCGTGGCTCCCCAGCTCTATCTGAGTTTCGAGTTAACAAACTGTTGGAACTTTGTCGTGAACGAAGCCTGCCTGTCACCGACATTTATGCCGAGTTTATGCACTTTGCAGACTTAACCGCAGACCTTGATGCGTCTGATGCGGAAAAGCTTGCCAAGTTGCTGACCTACGGCCCGACGATTGAAGAGCATGAGCCGCAGGGTATGCTGCTTCTGGTGACTCCTCGTCCGGGCACTATTTCACCTTGGTCTTCAAAATCTACCGATATCGCACGCAACTGTGGTCTGAGTAAGGTTAAGCGTCTTGAGCGCGGAACAGCCTACTATGTCGAAACTTCTGCCGAGTTGTCAGAGACTCAGTTGAGCGAGTTGAAAAGCATTATCCACGACCGGATGATGGAAAGCGTGTTTACTGATATGGCTCAGGCTCAAGCACTGTTCACTATTGCTGAACCAGCTCCGGTTGCTCATGTGGATGTGCTTGCCGGTGGCCGTCTGGCTCTGGAAGAAGCTAACGTTGCACTGGGTCTGGCTCTAGCGGAAGATGAAATCGATTATCTGGTAGAAAGCTTTACTAAGATGGGCCGTAATCCGAACGATATCGAGCTGATGATGTTTGCTCAGGCGAACTCGGAGCACTGCCGTCATAAAATTTTCAATGCAGACTGGACTATTGATGGTGTTAAGCAGGAAAAATCCCTGTTTAAGATGATTAAGAACACCTTCGAAACGACACCAGATTATGTGTTGTCTGCTTATAAAGATAACGCCGCAGTAATGACAGGTTCAAAAGTGGGTCGTTTCTTCCCGGATCCAGAATCTCGTCAGTATAACTACCACAATGAAGATGCTCATATCCTGATGAAGGTAGAAACGCATAACCACCCGACAGCGATTTCTCCGTGGCCGGGGGCTTCAACGGGGTCTGGCGGTGAAATTCGTGACGAAGGCGCAACGGGTATCGGCGGTAAGCCAAAAGCGGGTCTGGTGGGCTTTACGGTTTCTAACCTGCGTATTCCGAATTTTGAGCAGCCTTGGGAAACCGATTTCGGTAAGCCGGGTCGTATCGTAAACGCATTGGATATTATGCTGGAAGGTCCTCTGGGTGGCGCAGCATTTAACAACGAATTTGGTCGTCCGAATCTGCTGGGTTACTTCCGTACTTATGAAGAAAAAGTGAACTCCCATAACGGCGAAGAGATCCGTGGTTACCATAAGCCGATTATGATCGCTGGTGGTATGGGTAATATCCGTGACGAACACGTACAGAAACGTGAGATCCCGGTAGGCGCGAGTATCATCGTGCTGGGTGGTCCGGCGATGAACATCGGTCTTGGTGGTGGTGCGGCTTCTTCTATGGCGTCTGGCCAGTCTGCTGAAGATCTGGACTTTGCTTCTGTACAGCGTGAAAACCCGGAAATGGAACGTCGTTGTCAGGAAGTGATCGACCGCTGCTGGCAGATGGGTGAAGAAAACCCGATTGCCTTTATCCACGATGTGGGCGCGGGCGGTATTTCTAACGCACTGCCTGAGCTGGTTGATGACGGCGAACGTGGCGGTAAATTCCAGCTGCGCGATGTACCGAATGATGAACCGGGCATGAGTCCACTGGAAATTTGGTGTAACGAATCTCAGGAACGTTATGTTCTGGCCGTTGCTCCGGAGAACATGGACGAGTTTGACGCTATCTGTAAGCGTGAACGTGCGCCTTATGCGGTTGTTGGTGTGGCAACAGAAGAGCGTCACCTGACTCTGGAAGATTCCCATTTTGATAATACGCCGATTGATATGTCGATGGACATTCTGCTTGGTAAGCCGCCGAAGATGTCTCGTGATGCGGTGACGCTGAAAGTGCAGAATCCGGCTATTGACCGTTCTGGCATTGAAATGAATGACGCTGTGGATCGCGTACTGCGTCTGCCAGCTGTTGCTGAGAAAACGTTCCTGATCACTATCGGTGACCGCTCTGTAACCGGTCTGGTTGCACGTGATCAGATGGTTGGTCCATGGCAGGTGCCGGTGGCAAACTGTGCAGTAACCGCAGCAAGTTATGACACTTATCACGGTGAAGCCATGTCAATGGGTGAACGTACACCGGTTGCTCTGCTGGACTTCGGTGCTTCTGCCCGTCTGGCTGTCGGTGAATCTCTGACGAACATTGCGGCGACAGAAATTGGTGATATCAAACATATTAAACTGTCTGCAAACTGGATGTCTCCGGCGGGTCACCCGGGTGAAGATGCGGGTCTGTATGAGGCGGTTAAAGCGGTTGGTGAAGAGCTGTGTCCTGCACTTGGTCTGACCATTCCGGTTGGTAAAGACTCTATGTCGATGAAAACCAAATGGGAAGAAGATGGCGAGCAGAAAGAAGTTACTTCTCCGCTGTCACTGATCATTACCGCGTTTGCCCGTGTGGAAGATGTGCGTAAGACTGTGACTCCACAGCTTCGTACCGACAAAGGCGATTCCAGCCTGATTCTGATTGACCTGGGTAACGGTAAGAACCGTCTGGGTGCAACAGCTCTGGCTCAGGTTTATAAGCAACTGGGTGACAAGCCTGCGGATGTGGACAGCGCAGAACAGCTGAAAGGCTTCTATGACGCGGTTCAGGCTCTGGTTAAAGATGACAAGCTGGTGGCTTACCACGATAAAGGCGATGGCGGTCTGCTGGTAACGCTGGCGGAAATGGCCTTTGCCGGTCACTGTGGTGTGCAGGCTGATATTGCTGCACTGGGCGATGATGTTCTGGCGGCTCTGTTTAACGAAGAACTGGGTGCTGTGGTTCAGGTACTGAACAGCGATATCGAAGCGGTACAGGCAACACTGGCACAGTATGGTCTTGCGGAATGCAGCCATGTAATTGGTGCGGTAGAGCAGTCTGATAAACTGGTGGTTAAGTCTGGTGAAGATGTTGTGGTTGACCGTTCCCGTACCGAGCTGCGTACTATCTGGGCGGAAACCACGCATAAGATGCAGGCGTTGCGTGATAATCCAGCCTGTGCGGATCAGGAATTTGAAGCGAAGAAAAATGATGCGGATCCTGGCCTGAATGTGAAACTGAGCTTTGATGTGCATGAAGACATTGCGGCTCCTTATATCGCAACCGGCGCTAAGCCTAAGATGGCAATCCTGCGTGAGCAGGGGGTTAACTCTCATGTCGAAATGGCGGCAGCCTTTGACCGTGCGGGCTTTGAAGCAACCGATATCCACATGAGCGATATCCTGACGGGTCAGGCTGTTCTTGATGAATATAACGGTTTGGTGGCTTGTGGTGGTTTCTCATACGGTGACGTACTGGGTGCCGGTGAAGGCTGGGCGAAATCGATTCTGTTCAATGCACAGGCGCGTGACCAGTTTGAAGCCTTCTTCAAGCGTGAAGATACTTTCTCTCTTGGTGTTTGTAACGGTTGTCAGATGCTGTCTAACCTGCATGAGCTTATTCCGGGCGCGGATCTGTGGCCACGTTTTGTTCGCAACGAATCTGAGCGTTTTGAAGCGCGTTTCAGTTTGGTTGAAGTTCAGAAGTCAGATTCTGTCTTCTTTAATGGCATGCAAGGTTCGCGTATGCCGATTGCAGTTTCTCACGGTGAAGGTCGTGTGGAAGTCCGTGATGATGCGCACCTTGCGGCGATTGAAGCGTCAGGTACGGTTGCAGTTCGCTACGTGGATAACATGGGTAACCCAACCCAGCAGTATCCAAACAACCCGAACGGTTCGCCAAATGCGATCACCGGTCTGACAACGATAGATGGTCGTGTAACCATTATGATGCCTCACCCGGAACGTGTATTCCGTACGGTGGCTAACTCTTGGGCGCCGGATGCATGGGGTGAAGATTCTGCGTGGATGCGGATGTTCCGCAATGCCAGGGTAAATATTGGCTGATAGGATTAGTCATAGGGCACGGTAACGTGCCTTTGAGTGTTCAACGTCATGCTTAAAGCGAAGCACTCTGTATTCTTGATGTAAAAAAGCCTGCTAACTTAATCGGTTAGCAGGCTTTTTCTTTTATAGTATCTAGCTTCTGGAAGCGTAGCGATGACGGATCTCTATTTCTTTTCCGGGATATTTTCCAGAATTGCGATCATCTGTTCCCAGTATAAGGCGACGGTGCTGATCTCTACTTTTTCATCCGGTGAGTGCGGGAACTTGATCGTCGGACCGAAAGAAAGCATATCCATCTCCGGATAAGGTTTCTTGAACAGACCGCATTCCAGACCGGCGTGGATCACCATGATATTCGGTTTTCTGCCGTACAGCTTTTCGTAGGTATCACGGAAAACATGCATAATTTCTGAATCAGCATCCGGCTTCCAGCCTGGATAAGCGCCTTTGGACTCGATATGGGCACCAGCCAGCTCTGCCACGGAGGCCAGCATCTCCTGAATCTGGATACGACCGGAGTCGATCAGTGAACGGAGCAGGCAACGTACGGAGATCTGATTATCTTCGGTTTTGATCACACCGACATTCAGTGAGGTTTCTACCACGCCCTGAATTTCATCACTCATACGCATTACCCCGTTCGGGCAGGCATTCAGAGCGGCAATAAAGCGGGATTGTTCAGCCTGAACAAACGGAGCTTGTGCGGATTCGCTCACTTCATAGTAAGCAATAATATCGGTTTCAATACGGCCCAGTTCTTCTTTGATCAGGCTTGCATACTGGTTGAATTTTTCATGCAGCAGACCTTCATTCTCTACCGGCACAGCAACGGTTGCGAAGGCTTCACGAGGAATCGCATTACGCAGTGTTCCGCCCCGGAAATCGATCAGGCGCAGGTTCAGTTCCTGTGCACAGCCGGCAAGGAAACGAGCCAGCAGCTTGTTGGCATTACCGCGTCCGGTATGAATATCACAGCCGGAATGGCCGCCTTTCAGCCCTTTCAGGGTGAGTTGACGGGTAGAGAATCCTGCTGGCAGGGGCTCACGCTGCATGGTAAAAGTCAGCGTAGTATCAATACCTCCGGCACAGCCCATGTAGACTTCGCCTTCCTGCTCAGAATCAGTGTTCAGCAGAATATCACCTTCCAGCCAGTCTTTTTCCAGACCGAATGCGCCAGTCATACCGGTTTCTTCATTCATCGTCAGCAGCACTTCAAGCGGGCCGTGTTTAATCTCATCAGAAGCCAGAACCGCTAAGCATGATGCCATACCGATACCGTTATCGGCACCCAGAGTCGTACCTTTGGCCGTCACCCACTCACCATCGATATAAGGCAGGATCGGATCGGTACTGAAATCGTGAGCGGTGTCTTCGTTTTTCTGTGGCACCATATCAAGGTGAGCCTGAAGAACCACACCTTTACGGTTTTCCATGCCCTGAGTGGCCGGCTTTTTAATAAAGATATTACCGGTTGCATCTCTTTTTACGTTCAGTCCCTGCTCTGTTGCCCAGTTGACAATAAAAGCCGCCAGTGCTTCTTCTTCATAAGACGGATGAGGAATGGCACAAATCTGGTCAAAAAGTTGCCAGAGAGGTTGCGGAGAGAGAGAACTGATTTCTGAGTGTGGTTTTGTCACAGAAAACTCCTTATTTTTTGTTTTTAACCAGATTAGATCCTGAGTTATTTCAGTTTTGTCGGAGAAAATAACTGTTTAATCCATGAGATAGTAGCATGCTGTCATCATACCACTAGTTATCCTCATGCTGAAAGTCATATACGAGTTTGTCTGCCTGAGTCGATGTAACTGTTAATTGATATTTATGTAATTTAATTACCTTTTATGTGGTTTATTCAGGATAATGTAAAAAATGGTGATCGAGATCACTTAAAATCTTGTAATAAATTTTCATGGTGGTATATTTACAACCAATGGTTTTAAAGGTTCTGGTCTGGTGTTTTTTTTTTGCGACTGGCCGGAACCTTTACCCTGACATGTTTGAGTTATTAATCGTGGTTGTCAGTGATTGATTGCTTTACGTGTGATTTGAACTTGTTGTTCACCCTAATGTTATTGGAAATTTCTTACAGCCCTGGCGCTGTTCTTATTCTCCCGCTGCTTATTTTGAGCAGCGGTTTTTTCTTTTCTATAATGTAATCCATTACATAATTGCACTATATTTGTGCCTTTGGATTAAATCACTGCATTTATATAATTTTTGCTATGTTTAGCAGCGGAAAAATTCGCTGAAATGACCTGTTGTATTATTACATGGTTAAAAAACACCCATGCCATTGTCTGGTTTTTTCGTTTTTTAATCATTGTGTTATGTTGTTTTTTCTGTTTTTTGACTGTGGGTGGTTGTTTTTTTGCAGCAAAAAATGCCCTGAACAGCAGTCTGATGGTGGAATTTGGTTTTTGATAACTTTATAATTCGCGCAAACGTTTACTTTACAGTTTTTCTTTTTAACTACATTTTTAGGATATCACGATGCTGGAAAAGCTATTTAAACTGAGTGAGAACGGAACCAATGTTCGCACTGAGATTATTGCCGGTGTAACCACATTCCTTACTATGGCTTACATCATTTTTGTTAACCCTGCGATCCTGTCTGCTACAGGCATGGACAAAGGCTCTGTGTTTGTTGCAACCTGTCTTGCTGCGGCGATTGGCTGCTTTATTATGGGCTTTATCGCAAACTACCCGATTGCTCAGGCTCCGGGTATGGGTCTGAACGCCTTCTTCACTTATTCTGTTGTTCTGGGTATGGGCCATACCTGGCAGGTAGCACTGGCTGCGGTATTCTGCTCTGGTGTGCTGTTTATCCTGCTGAGTCTGTTCCGTATCCGTGAATGGATCATCAACTCTATTCCTATGTCTTTGCGTATGGGTATTTCTGCCGGTATCGGTCTGTTTCTGGCGTTTATCGCTCTGCAGGGTGCCGGTATTGTCGGTGATAACCCGGCAACACTGGTTTCAGTCGGCGATATGACAAATCTGCACGCTATCCTTGCGGCGGTTGGTTTCTTCCTGACAATTGCTCTGGTTACTCATGGCTTCAAAGCAGCGGTAATGATTGCGATTCTGGCTATTACTGTTCTGGGTATTCTTTTTGGTGATGTGCAGTACCACGGTATTATGTCGACTCCACCAAGTATTGCTCCGACATTTATGCAACTGGACTTCTCTGCTGTATTTGAAGTGGGTATGATCTCCGTTGTGTTTGCATTCCTGTTCGTTGACCTGTTTGACACTGCCGGTACTCTGGTTGGTGTGGCAACAAAAGCAAACCTGATCAAAGAAGACGGTAAAATTCCTCGTCTGAACCGTGCGCTGCTGGCTGACTCTACCGCAACGGCTGTGGGTGCGCTGCTGGGTACATCAAACACTACATCTTATGTAGAAAGTACTGCGGGTGTTGCTTGTGGTGGCCGTACTGGTTTAACGGCGGTTGTTGTTGGCATTTTGTTCCTACTTGCATTATTCTTCTCGCCACTTGCAGGTATGATCCCAGCTTATGCAACTTCCGGTGCGCTATTCTATGTAGCGATCCTGATGATGTCTGGTCTGGTGGCTATCGACTGGCGCGATCTGACTGAAGCGGCTCCTGTCGCGGTTGTGTGTCTGTTAATGCCTCTGACTTACTCTATTGCCGATGGTATTGCATTTGGTTTTATCTCTTATGCAGCTATCAAGGGTCTGAGCGGTAAAGGCCGTGAAGTTCCGGTTGGAGTTTGGGTGCTTGCTGTTATTTTTGCACTGAAATTTGCATTCGCGTAATGGCGAATGCGGTAAGCCGAACAGGTTTTTAATATTATGAGTAATAAATTCATCATCACTTGGGACAATATGCATCATTATTGTCGCCAACTTGCGGAACGCCAAATGCCAGCTGAGCAGTGGAAAGGAATTATTGGCGTAAGTCGTGGAGGACTGGTTCCGGCAGCAATTCTGGCTCGTGAGCTGGGTATCCGTTATGTGGATACCGTCTGTATTTCGAGCTATGACCACGACCATCAGCGTGACATGACCGTACTGAAAGCGGTTGAAGGTGATGGTGAAGGTTTCTTGATCGTTGATGATCTGGTAGACAGTGGTGATACAGCACGTAAGATCCGTGAAATGTATCCGAAAGCAAAATTGGTGACCGTATGTGCCAAACCGGCTGGTGTAGATCTGGTTGATGAGTATGTTGTTGATATTCCTCAGAATACCTGGATTGAGCAACCATGGGATATGGCATTGACCTTTGTTGAGCCTGTCAATAAAAAATAAGCTCTTCGCTTTATTCTGCCTGTTTACCGGCAAAATTCAGAAAATGACCCGACTCCGGGTCATTTTTTTTATATGATAAGAACATATTGTCCAAATTATGGCTGGCTATGTCTGACTCTCAAAGTAAAAATCTCTCCGAAACCTTGTTTAAAAAACACAGACAAGCGAAAGAAACTTCCCAACTGACCCGTTATTTGCCCAGCAGTCTGGAACTGCTGAAAGAGAAGCGGGAGCGTGAAGGGTATTCCTGGTACCGCAACTTGCGCCGCTACCATTGGATCTGGTTGGGTATGGATCCGATAGAGCAGGAAAGGGTGCTGGCCAAAATCGCCTCTTCGCCGAATTCCCGTTCGGAAGAACAGTGGCTGGATACCGTGATGGGGTATCACTCCGGAAACTGGACCTATGAGTGGATAGCTCTGGGAATGGAGCATCAGAAAAAAGCGGCAGACATGGAAGGGGATGCGGCTGCCGATGAATACGCCTATGCCAGCTTGTGTTTTGGTCTGGCCGGTTATCCGCACCTGAAAGGTGACAGTCTGGCGCTGCAGGCTCAGGCACTGGCCAGCACGGCCTATGATGAGGTCGGGAAGCACAGCCGCTACGTGATCAAGCAGGTTGAGGTTCCTTTTGAAGGGAAGAAAATTCGTGCTTATCTACACCTGCCGCACACGAAAGAGCCGTTGCCGGTTGTTGTTGTCGGTGCCGGTCTGGACAGTCTGCACAGTGATTTATGGAAGCTGTTCCGGGATTATCTGGCTCCGGGCAATATTGCCATGCTTATTCTGGATATGCCTTCCGTCGGTCACAGCAGCCAGTTTACGCTTACGGAAAACAGCTGTTCATTGCACCGTGCTGTGCTGGAGAAGCTGCCTGAACTGCCGTGGGTGGATCACCACAGAGTCGGTTTGCTTGGTTACCGTTTTGGCGGTAATGCGATGGTTCGTCTTGCCTTTATGCAGCCGGATAAAATTAAGGCGTGTGTTTCTATTGGTGCGCCTATCCATCATTTCTTTTCAACGGCAGATAAAGTGAAAGGTGCATCGAAAATGTATCTGGACGTGCTGGTCTCTCGCCTGGGAAAAGCATCGGTGGATCTGAACAGCTTTGCCGGGCAGATGCAGGCGTGGTCACTGAAGTCGCAGGGTTTTTTCTCCGGACGTAAAACTAAGGTTCCAATTCTGGCGGTGGCGCTGGAGGGCGATCCGATTTCGCCTTATTCGGATAACCGGTTGGTGGCGATGTTCAGTGATGGCGGAAAAGCCAAACAGATTTCGGCACGTTCTATTTCTGTCGGTTATGAGCAAACCCTCGATTTAGCAATAAAGTGGCTAAAAGATGAATTAAATTGATGACTTTTGTTGATGTTTGGTTAAATATAGTTTCTCTTTCGTACAAAAAACACATTTGATATTTCAAATTATTACAAAGAAATGGAGATTCCTATGACGGAAGTAACGGCTAATCCCACACATTTTAGGTTGTTAACTGCGCTTAGAGCCATCGGCCCCTACCTGAGAGAGAATGATTCTCAGGACGGAAATTATCTGTTTGATTGTCTGTCTGTCTGTGTCGATGATCAGAAATCACCGGAAGAACGCGAGTTCTGGGGGTGGTGGATGGAACTGGAATCCTGTGTCCGGGAAGAAGTGACACAAGGCTTCACTGCCAACTTTGAGATCGGTCTGTACAATCAGTCCGGTTGCTGGGAAAAATCGAAGGTTCCGGATAATGTCCGTGACGAAGTGACCCGGACTCAGAATGAATTTATGAAAAAACTCAGCAAAGTGCTGGAAGAGCGTTTTGGTCTGGAGTTTGGTTTACATACTGAATCTGCAGAATTTGTCTGACCACCTCTGATGAAATGACGGTTTCAGATTAAAAAGGCGCATCATGCGCCTTTTTCTTCTTGTGCAATCTTCTTCTGATTGTTAAAACAGCGTATCCTCTTTTATTCATCTTTTTAGTAATTCTGGTAATCATGACTACGAACCAAAACGGGAAGGTTTCACCTGCTGCGCAAACGATAGTAGTGAAACTGGGTACAAGTGTACTAACGGGCGGAACCAACCATCTGGACCGGGCTCATATGGTTGAGCTGGTAAGGCAGTGTGCGGAACTGAAAAAACAGGGCCACTCTGTGGTGATGGTCTCTTCCGGTGCAATGGCAGCGGGCAGAGAGCATCTGGATTACCCCGAACTCCCCAAATCAATGGCGAGCAGACAACTGCTGGCTGCTGTGGGCCAGAGTCAGCTGATTCAGGCGTGGGAATCGTTGTTTGCCATCTACGGGCTAAAAATCGGTCAGATGCTGCTGACCCGTGCGGATCTGGAAGACCGTGAACGGTTTCTGAATGCCAGAGATACGATTAATGCACTGGTGGATAACAATATTATCCCGGTTGTGAATGAAAACGATGCGGTTGCCACGGCAGAAATCAAAGTCGGTGATAACGATAATTTATCGGCACTGGTTGGTATTCTCTGCAGTGCGGATAAGTTGCTGCTGCTGACCGATCAGCCGGGATTGTTTACAGCTGATCCGAGAAGTAACCCGGATGCGGAATTGATCCGTGAAGTAAGAACCATTGATGCCACACTGCGTAAAATCGCCGGGGGCAGCGGGACTACGCTCGGAACCGGAGGTATGGCAACCAAACTGCAGGCAGCAGATATTGCCCGTCGAGCCGGAATTGAAGTGATCATCGCAGCAGGAAGTGCTAAAAATGTTATCGCGGATACTCTGAGCGAACAGCCTCCCGGCACCCGTTTTCTGCCGTTGGAAGATGCGCTGGAAAACCGTAAAAGCTGGATTCTGGCCGGGCCGATGGCATCCGGAGACATCATGATTGATGATGGCGCTGTTCATGCCGTGGTTGAACGGGGCAGCAGTCTGCTGGCCAAAGGGGTGACAGGGGTAACCGGACATTTTGAACGGGGCGAAGTGGCACGGGTACGTAATGCAGAAGGAAAGCTGATAGCAAAAGGTATTGCCAGCTATTCCAGTGTGGATTTAGCCAGGATCACCGGGAAACACAGTAAAGAGATTGGTACCATACTGGGGTATGAGTACGGATCGGAAGTGATTCATCGGGATGATCTGGTTGTTATTCAAGAATAGGAAACGAGAAATGGAATTGATTCAAATGGGGAAAGCGGCCAAAGAGGCGGCTTTCCATCTGGCAACAGCCTCTACGGCACAGAAAAATAAAGCACTGGCGATCATTGCTGATGAACTGGAAGCCAACGCGGATGTGATTCTTGCCGCGAATGCAAAGGATATTGAACAAGGCCGTTCTGCCGGATTAGGTGAAGCTCTGCTTGACCGGCTGATGCTGAATGTTGAGCGCCTGAAAGGTATTGCCGGTGATGTGCGTAATGTTATTAGCCTGAATGATCCGGTTGGCAGTGAGATCGACAGTAAGGTGCTGGAAAACGGCATGTCACTCTCCCGCCGGCGCGTACCTTTGGGGGTTGTCGGCGTGATTTATGAAGCGCGGCCGAATGTGACGATTGATATCGCGGCACTGTGCCTGAAAACCGGTAATGCCAGTATTTTGCGCGGCGGGAAAGAGACGTTTTTCTCCAATATGGAACTGGTGAAGGTGATTCAGTCGGCTCTGCAAAAAGCCGATCTTCCTGCGGCTTCGGTACAGTATATCGAAAAGCCGGATCGTGAACTGGTGTCTCAGTTGCTTAAGCTGGATGAATATGTGGATATGATTATCCCGCGCGGTGGTGCCGGTTTGCATAAAATGTGTAAAGAAAACAGCACAATCCCTGTGATTATTGGTGGTTTCGGCATCAGCCATATTTTTATTGATGAGAGTGCTGAACTGGCTAAATCGGTGGATGTGGTGGAAAACTCCAAGGTTCAGCGTCCGTCGGCCTGTAATTCACTGGATACCTTGCTGGTACATGAAGCTGTGGCTGCTGAGTTTCTGCCTATGCTGGCTGAACGTCTGAATGACCGGGTGAGTTTTGTTGCCGAACCGAAAGCCAGAGCGCTGCTCGGGAACGTAAAACAGATACGCGATGCCGTTGACGGTGATTTTGATACCGAATGGCTTGCTTATACGCTGGGGGTAAAAGTGGTGGCGGATGTAGAAGAAGCCATTGAACATATGCGAGTGCATAACGCCAGCCATTCCGATGCCATTATGACCAATAGCCTGCAAAATTCTGAGCGCTTTATTAATTCTGTTGGCTCGGCGGCAGTTTATGTGAACGCTTCAACCCGGTTTACCGATGGTGCACAGTTTGGTTTAGGCGCTGAAGTGGCTGTTTCTACCCAGAAGCTGCATGCTCGCGGGCCGATGGGGCTGGAAGAGCTGACCAGTTATAAGTGGGTAGGTAAGGCCAACTATCTGTCCAGAGCATAACCATTATTTATTGAGAGCATAATCATCCGGAGGTGACATGCATTGTCCATTTTGTTCTGAAAAAGACACCAAGGTAATCGATTCACGGCTGGTTGCCGATGGTCATCAGGTGCGCCGTCGCCGGCAGTGTCTGGCTTGTAATGAGCGTTTTACCACCTTTGAAATGGCGGAACTGGTGATGCCTAAGGTGATAAAATCCAACGGCAGCCGGGAACCGTTTAATGAAGACAAAATGGCGGGTGGGATGCACCGCGCACTGGAAAAACGTCCGGTGAGTGCCGATGCGATTGAACTGGCTATCAGCCATATTAAATCTCAGTTGCGGGCAACCGGTGAACGAGAAGTACCCAGTGAGATGATCGGTAATCTGGTGATGGATCAGCTAAAAGAGCTGGATAAGGTTGCTTATATCCGTTTTGCTTCGGTTTACCGTTCATTTGAAGATATCCGGGAGTTTGGTGAAGAGATAGCCAAACTGGAGGACTAAGGGAGAATGATGGAAAACCAGCAGCCTCAGTTCAGCACTTTTGATCACCGGATGATGGCGCGGGCCATTAAGCTTGCCCGGAAGGGGATTTATACAACGGCACCGAATCCGAATGTCGGTTGTGTGATCACCCGGGAGGGAGAGATTGTCGGGGAAGGATTGCATTACCGTGCCGGTGAACCCCACGCAGAAGTGCATGCCTTGCGCGCTGCTGCCGGAAAAACAGCCGGTGCGACGGTTTATGTGACACTGGAACCCTGTTCCCATTATGGCCGAACCCCGCCTTGTGCCGAAGCCCTGATCAAGGCTCAGGTGGCTCGGGTGGTGTGTGCTATGCAGGATCCTAATCCTCAGGTATCCGGACGTGGCATCCGCATGCTGAGAGAGGCAGGGATCGACGTGCAGGTCGGTTTACTGGAACAGGATTCGCGGGCGTTGAATCCGGCATTTATCAAGCGGATGCAGACGGGTATGCCGTATGTACAGCTGAAAATGGCGGCCAGTCTGGACGGCAGAACAGCACTGAAAAACGGTGTTTCCCAGTGGATTACTTCACCGGAAGCCCGGCAGGATGTGCAGGCATACCGAGCCAGAGCCGGCGCAATTCTGTCTACCGCCAGAACCGTGGTGGATGATAATGCGTCTCTGGCGGTGCGCCGGGATGATCTGCCTGAAGCGTTGCAACAGCACTATGCCGGGCAAGCGCTCCGCCAGCCTGTGCGCGTGATTCTGGACCGGCAGCATCAGCTCACACCGGAGCTGCGTCTGTATCAGGATGGCGGCGAGGTGGTGACGGTTTCTGCTCAGGGACAAAGCTCGCTGCTGGTCTCTCTTTCAGCTGATGGCCGGCTGGATTTGCATGATCTGTTACAGCAACTGGCACAGGTGCATAATATCAACCATATCTGGGTCGAGGCCGGAGCAACACTGGCGGCAGCGCTTATAGAGCAGGAGCTGGTGGATGAATTGATCCTCTATCTGGCTCCTAAACTGATGGGTGCCGACGGGCGGGGTGTCGTTAATCTGCTCGGACTGGAGCGGATGGAGCAGGCAGTCGATCTGGTGCTCAGCGATGTCAGAATGGTGGGTTCCGATATGCGGATCACCGCACAGATAAAGAAAGACTAAGTTATGTTTACAGGAATTATTGAAGCAGTAGGTACGCTTACTGCCATTACACCGAAAGGTGAAGATGTCTCTATTACCGTTGAAACCGGCAAGCTGGATATGTCGGATGTTAAACTGGGGGACAGTATTGCCACTAACGGTGTGTGTCTGACTGTGGTGGACTATGGAGCAAACCGTTATACGGCGGATCTTTCTCTCGAAACCTTGAAAATGACCGGGTTCACCCAATATAAGGTAGGAGATAAGGTCAATCTGGAAAAGGCTATGCTACCGACAACCCGTTTCGGTGGCCATATCGTTTCCGGTCATGTGGATGGCGTTGGTGAAATTATTGAGCGCAATCCGGTTGGCCGGGCTATCGAATTCTGGGTACAAATGCCGCAAGAACTGTCACGTTATGTGGCACAGAAAGGCTCTGTAACGGTAGATGGGATCAGCCTGACGGTGAATGGTCTGCGCAAGAATGCGTTTAAACTGACTATTGTGCCGCACACTTCAGAAGAAACGACCATGGATGCATTTCAGGTCGGACGCAAAGTGAATCTGGAGGTCGACGTTCTGGCTCGTTATCTCGAGCGTTTGCTGCAGGGGCAGACAAGCGCTGAACCGGAATCCAGACTTACAATGGAATTTTTACAGCAGAATGGTTTCGCATAGACGAAACGGTTCATGCTGCCAACAACAGGAAACAGACGCCATGTCAATCAGCACGCCGCAGGAAATTATTGAAGATATCCGTTTGGGTAAAATGGTCATTCTGATGGATGACGAAGATCGTGAAAACGAAGGCGACATCATCATGGCTGCCGAAAAGGCCACTCCGGAAGCGATTAACTTTATGGCGAAATACGGGCGGGGACTCATCTGCCTGACCATGACCAGAGCGCGTTGTGAAACTCTGGGTCTGCCTCCGATGGTGCAGGACAATAATGCCCAGTTCAGTACGGCGTTCACTGTGTCCATCGAAGCCGCTGAAGGGGTGACGACCGGTATCTCTGCGGCTGATCGTGCGAAAACCGTACTGGCGGCTGTTGCGAAAGATGCAAAAGCATCGGATCTGGTTCAGCCGGGACATATTTTCCCGCTGACGGCGCAGGATGGCGGGGTACTGACCCGTGCCGGACATACCGAAGCGGGCTGCGATCTGGCTCGTCTGGCTGGTCTGGAACCGGCATCGGTGATTGTTGAAGTGCTTAACGACGATGGGACTATGGCACGTCGTCCGGATCTGGAACGGTTTGCTGAAGAACACGGTATCAAACTGGGTACTATTGCTGATCTGATCGAGTACCGCAATAACACAGAAACCACCATTGAGCGGGTAGCTGAATGTAAACTGCCGACCGAATTCGGCGAATTTGATCTGGTGACTTATCGCGATACCATCGATAACCAGATTCATTATGCGCTACGTAAAGGTGAGATCACCGATGAACCTTGTCTGGTACGTGTACATCTGCATGATGTGTTCTCTGATGTGCTGCGTTCTAATCGTAATGCTGATCGCAGCTGGACACTGGATACCGCCATGCAGCGTATCGGCAGCGAAGGTGGCGTTATGGTGATCCTGGGTAATGAAGAGTCCTCAGAGCTGCTTATTCACCGGGTCAAAACGTTTGAACAGCAGGATAAAGGTGACGCTCCGGCAATGGCGAAAAAGCAGGGGACTTCCCGTCGTGTTGGTGTCGGCTCACAGATCCTGGCTGATCTGGGCGTTAAACGCATGAAGCTGCTTTCTTCTGCTTCTAAACGTTATCATGCCTTGTCTGGTTTCGGTCTGGATGTAGTGGAATATATCAGCGAATAGCGACCAGTATCTCCGTTACTGCTCGTATTTCAGCGCCGGTGTCAGCCGATTCTTTTCTAGATATCGCTCACAGAATTGTGCTAGAATCCGGCGATTCTCACTGAGTGAACATAGTTATAAGGAAAGCTTATGCAAGTGATAGAAGGTGGTTACCCGGCACCAAACGCAAAGATTGCGATCGTTATTTCTCGTTTTAACAGTTTTATTAACGAAAGTCTGCTGTCCGGTGCGATCGATACCCTGAAACGTCACGGTCAGGTTGCTGAAGATAACATCACAGTGGTGCGTTGTCCCGGTGCGGTTGAGTTACCTCTGGTGGCTCAGCGTGTAGCGAAGACTGAAAAGTTTGATGCTATCGTTTCTCTGGGGACGGTTATCCGTGGTGGTACGCCTCATTTTGACTATGTTTGCAGTGAAATGAATAAAGGTCTGGCTCAGGTGTCTCTGGAATACAGTCTTCCGGTTGCATTTGGTGTTCTGACTGTAGATACCATAGATCAAGCTATCGAACGCGCAGGAACCAAGGCTGGTAATAAAGGTGCAGAGGCTGCACTAAGCGCACTTGAGATGATCAACGTTCTTTCTGAAATCGATTCCTAATGGGGGCCAGTGTGAAACCAGCCGCACGTCGTAATGCACGTCAATTTGCTCTGCAAGCAATTTATTCATGGCAAATTACTAAAGAAAATGTTGCTACTATCGAACAGCAGTTTTTGTCTGGTGGTAAGTATGATGAAGAAGAGCATCATGCGACAGAACCTTCTCTTGCTGCACCAGAAACCGATGTAGATTATTTTCGTGACCTGCTGAGCGGTGTCGTATTAAGCCACACTGATCTGGACAGCAAGCTGCGTCCTTATCTGTCCCGTCCGATGCAGGATCTGGATATGATGGAGCTGGCACTGCTGCGTATGGCGATGTATGAAATGACTCGCCGTGACGATGTGCCTTATAAGGTTGTTATTAACGAAGCTATCGAGCTGGCTAAAGTTTTTGCCGCCGAAGACAGCCATAAATTCGTTAACGGTGTGCTGGATAAAGCCGCACCCCATGTGCGTAAAAAATAATTGAATTACGAGTAGAAAAGGTCGGCATTTGCTGACCTTTTTTGTTTCATCATATCCATTCAGATAGGCAGAAACTTTATCAGAATGGCATAGCAAGAAAAGAATCCATATGTCCGGTGAATTTAACCTGATCGAAAAATACCTTTCCAACCGTCAGCAGCAGCGTAAAGATGTTGATCTGGCTCAGGGCGATGACTGTGCGCTGGTACGCTGTCCGGATAATGTACGCATCGCTGTCAGCACTGATACATTGGTGGCTGGCACCCATTTTCTGCCGGATACAAAGCCGGAATGGGTGGCGCATAAGGCTCTGGTCTCTAATCTGAGTGATCTGGCTGCAATGGGGGCGACACCTGCCTGGGTTTCTATGGCTTTGACTATGCCGGAAGCGGATGAAGCATGGCTGAAATCGTTTACCGATGCATTCTTTGCTCTGGCCGATTATTACAGCGTTCAACTGATTGGCGGAGATACTACCAAGGGGCCTCTGAGTATTACTCTGACGGTACAGGGATTTGTGCCGCAGGATAGGGCGTTGTGCCGGGATGGGGCTAAAATTGGTGACTGGATTTATGTCACGGGTAATCTGGGGGAGAGTAAAGCCGGGTTAGCGGTGATACTGGATCCGGTATGCCGGGATAAACCGTTTGCCGATAAATTGGAAGAGCGTCACTATCATACAACGCCCCGGATCCTGGCGGGTCAGGCGCTGCTGAACCTGGCTTCTGCCTGTGTGGACATCTCAGATGGTCTGTTGGCTGATCTGCAGCATATCCTCAAGCGTTCTGCTGTAGGAGCTTGTGTGGATATTGATGCACTGCCACTTTCTGAACCCTTGATTGCCTTTTGCGGCAGCACGGAAAAAGCACAACAACTGGCACTGACCAGCGGGGAGGAGTACGAGCTTTGCTTTACGATTCCGGAAGCATTCCGTGGTATGCTGGAAAGTACGTTGGCACACACCGGAACACCGCTTACCTGTATCGGACAGATCCGTGCCGAAGGAACGTTTGAACTGCTGAAAGACGGCAATAGACTGAGTGAAGAGCAGCAGGCAAAATGGCAGCTACACGGGTATGATCACTTTGAGGGACAGGCATGAGTAATCCGCTGGAAAAACTTTCAATGTCTAATGGCTGGCACCTGCTGGCGACCGGTTTCGGCAGTGGTTTGTCGCCATTTGCTCCGGGAACATTCGGCACACTGGCAGCCATTCCGTGTTACCTTTTACTGGTACAGTTACCTCTGCCGGCTTATATCGCAGCGGTGGTCTTTACCTGTATCATCGGGGTGAAAATCTGTCAGAAAGCCTCTGATGCAATGGGCGTGCATGACCATGGCTCGATTGTCTGGGATGAGTTTGCCGGGCTTTGGATCACTATGCTGGTGATACCGGCTCTGGATTTGAATCCTTATAACTGGACATGGATCATAGCCGGCTTTGTACTATTCCGCCTGTTCGATATTCTAAAACCCTGGCCTATCGGCTGGGTAGATAAACGCGTTCACGGCGGTCTGGGCATTATGGCCGATGATATACTCGCCGGGATCATGGCCGCCGCTGTACTATGGGGAATAGTAAGCTTTATTTAAGCTCCCAGTAAGTAAGCCCCAGTAAGCTAATCTAATTTACAGCGATTAATTCCCACGCAACGCGTGGGAATTTCAACCCAAGGATAAGGGATAAAAGCGAGCAATTAACTCATGATTTCATCGATGGTAATGTAATCACCGACATGACCAGCCATTTTCTCAGCATCCGTATTAACAGGTAATGTTTTCTTACCCGGACGCCAGCCAGCAGGGCACACTTCTCCGGTTTTGGTTGCGTATTGCCATGCTTCAACCTGACGCAGGAACTCATTCACATTTCGGCCTACGGAGTCTGCCTGTACTTCCTGAGCCACACAGATCCCATCTGGATTAAACAGGAAACGACCACGCAATGCGACGCCTTCTTCTTCAATTAACACACCAAACATACGGCTAACTTCCTGATTGGAGTCAGCACCGATAGTCAACTTTAATCCTTTTAATAACGGTTCAGTTTCAACAAAGCGTTTATGTGAGAATTTTGAATCGACAGAGACAGCCAGAATTTCAGTATTCAGAGCCTGAAATTCATCATATTTGGCGTTCATAGCGGCTATTTCTGTTGGACAAACGAAAGTAAAATCAGCCGGATAGAAACAAACTACGGCCCATTTACCTTTGTAATCGGAACTTGATACGGTTGTAAAGTGGCCGGTTTTTGCGTCGAACGCATCCATTGTGAATTCTGGCATTTCGCGGCGAACCATTGTTGAACTCATGCTAACCTTCTCCGTTGTTGGTTCATTAGATGTTGTTGATTCTGGTTTTTTACTTTTAATGGGCGTTAAGCCCGTGTCACAACTCATATATTTATACTCCTTTATACCGTGCTCTTTATAAGCATATGCTAATAAAAAGTAGACCTAATCGTGGATAAATACAAATATTTTTCAGTAAATTTGTGATGTTTCAGGCGAGCTTGAAATCTCCAGAATATATCCGGAGCTATAGAGTATTTTTCTGTTTTTTCAGGTGATTTAAATTAAAGATATTTTCCCACGCAACGCGTGGGAAAAGGGAAGGATGTGTGTATTTATTTTAAATAGTTCCGGATGGCATTTTCTATACCTGCGGCATCCAGTCCGAGTACAGACTGAATTTCTGCCTGCGAACCCTGAGGAATAAAACTGTCCGGAAGCCCCAGAGTCAGTACCGGTTTTATCTGTTTGCCCCGCATCATAAATTCGAGAACGCCGCTGCCTGCACCGCCGGCTACCACGTTTTCTTCCAGCGTTACCAATACATCATGACTTTCAGCCAGCTCCCGGATAAGTGTTTCATCCAGCGGTTTTACAAAACGCATATCCGCAACGGTGGCATCCAGTTGTTCTGCGGCTTCCAGGGCATTGGCCAGCAGGGTTCCGAAGCTGAGAATGGCCACCCGGGTGTTTCCTGTCGGGGAAACAGAATGACGAACGATGCGGCCTTTACCAATCTCCAGAGCGGTCATGGTTTTCTGAACTTCTGCGCCGGTTGCACAGCCTCGCGGGTAGCGTACCGCACTTGGGCCTGTGTGCTTATGGCCTGTGTACAGCATCTGACGGCATTCATTCTCATCGCTCGGTGCCATAATCAGCATATTCGGGATACAGCGCATAAAGCTGAGGTCGAAAGCGCCCTGATGGGTCTGGCCGTCGGCACCGACAATACCGGCTCGGTCGATGGCAAACATCACCGGCAGATCCATAATGGCGACATCATGGATCAGTTGATCATAGCCCCGTTGCAGGAATGTCGAGTAGATAGCAACAATCGGATGATGGCCGCCAATAGCCATCCCTGTTGCCAGGGTGACGGCATGTTGTTCTGCAATGGCAACATCAAAATACTGATCCGGATATTCTCTGGAAAAGCGTACCATGCCGGAGCCTTCTCGCATGGCCGGGGTAATCGCCATTAATTTGGGATCATCGGCGGCCATATCACAGAGAAAATCGCCGAATACCTGAGAAAAACTCGGTTTACTGCCGGTACTTTTCGGCAGACAATTGTGTTTGGGATCGAATCTGGGGACGCCGTGATAGCCGATTGGATCTTTTTCTGCCGGTTCGTAACCTTTCCCTTTTTTGGTCATAATGTGCAGGAACTGCGGACCTTTCAGGTTACGCATGTTCTTCAGTGTTTTCACCAGTTCGTTTACATCGTGTCCGTCTACCGGACCGATATAGTTAAAGCCGAATTCTTCGAACAGAGTGCCGGGTACGACCATCCCTTTCAGGTGTTCTTCGGTGCGGCGTACCAGTTCTTTGATTGGCGGTACACCGGACAGCACTTTTTTACCACCTTCACGGATAGAGGTATACAGGCTGCCGGACAGGATCTGTGCCAGATGATTATTCAGTGCGCCGACGTTTTCAGAGATCGACATCTCGTTATCGTTCAGGATCACCAGCATATCCGGGTGGATATCACCTGCATGGTTCATGGCTTCGAAGGCCATGCCGGCGGTAATGGCTCCATCGCCGATCACACTGACGACTTTTCGATCCAACCCCTCTTTTTCGGCAGAAATCGCCATACCCAGAGCGGCACTGATCGATGTGGATGAATGGCCGACAGAGAGTACATCGTATTCACTCTCTTCCCGCCAGGGGAATGGGTGCAGGCCGTCTTTCTGACGGATAGTCGGCAGTTGATCCCGGCGTCCGGTAAGGATTTTATGCGGATAGGCCTGATGACCGACATCCCAGATCAACTTATCAAATGGTGTGTTATACACATAATGAAGCGCAACGGTCAGCTCAACGACGCCTAAACCGGAGGCAAGGTGCCCGCTGGACTGACTGACGGAATTCAGCAGGTAGGTTCGCAGCTCGCTGCACAAGCCCGGCAGTGCCTCTTTGGGCAGGGTACGTAATTCATCCGGAGTATCAGCAAGAGCCAGTGTCGGATATTTGGAAATATCAAGAGTCATAGATTGCGCTTTCTTATAGTGTTAATTCTTGCGCTCGACGACATATCGGGCGAACTCTTCAAGTAAATGTGTATTGTAAGGGATCGAATCCAAAGCATGAAGTGCCTCAAGTAAAAGAGTATGCGCTTTTTGCTTTGCACCTTCCAGACCGAGCAGGGCCGGATAGGTTGATTTATGCTGAGCTTCATCAGAGCCCTGCGGTTTTCCCAGTGTTTTTGTATCACTGACGATATCCAGAATGTCATCCTGAACCTGAAATGCCAGTCCCACGGCATCGGCATAGCGCTCCAGTTGCGGAAGAATCTCCAGTCCTTTTTCTCCGGCAGCCAGTGCTCCCAGACGAATGGCACATTTTATCAGTGCTCCGGTTTTATTCCGGTGGATATGTTCCAGACCGGCCAGAGAAACCGTACGGTTTTCTGCGTCCAGATCCAGAGCCTGCCCCAGACACATCCCCTGCGCACCGGATGCTTTTGCGAGCATTTGGATCATGGTAACCCGTTTACTCTCAGCCTTTGCGGATAATGAACCTTCCGCCAGAATGGTAAAGGCCAGTGTTTGCAGTGCGTCACCGGTCAGGATGGCGGTGGCTTCGTCAAACTGCACGTGGCAGGTCGGCTGACCGCGGCGCAGTGCATCATCGTCCATGGCCGGCAAGTCGTCATGGATCAGCGAGTAGGCATGAATACATTCAATTGCAGCTGCTGGTGTATCCAGCTCTTCTAAGGCGCAGCCGAGCATCTCACCGGTAATGTACACCAGATAGGGACGTACCCGTTTCCCGCCCAGCAACAGACCATAGCGCATGGCCTGAATCAACGGCTGTTCCTGCGGTGAGAAGGTATCCAGCCAGTGACTGAGTCGGGTATTATTACGCTCCTGATAAAAGGCTAGGGTGGCTACCATCAACTACTACTCTTCATCGGTCAGTTCGTTTTTGAATTCAGTCAGTTCTGCATTATCGTCTTCTGCCAGCAGAATGGAAACACGCTGTTCTGCCTCTGTGAGTTTAGACTGACCTGCTCTGGCTAAACCGATACCCCGCTCAAACTTTTTCAGTGCGTCCTCCAGTGCAAGATCACCATTTTCCAGCTGATTGACCAGCGTATCCAGTTCTTGCAGTGTATCTTCAAAAGACATGTTTTCAGGTTTTTTACCGGCCATGATTATTTTGCTCTCGATGGGTATATCAGGAAAGTGCTGGCAAGTTACCTCAGGCGGGTGGAATGGTCAAATTTGATAGAGGAAAAATCACGGGGATGGGTACATATCCCTTCCCCCGAAGTGGCTTGGCAATTCGGGTATCAGGGCTTATGCTGTGGGAGGATGCGGTAAAATGTGAAGGGATGCCGCAAATATCCGGTCAAATAACCATAAAATAAGCTAAAAAATCTAAGGTTATGGCCGATAGATGGAGTATTCCTACTGATTGCAGTAAATCAGCACAAGAGGTGAGAAAGTGGATTTAGCGACATTAATAGGGTTAATTGGTGGTTTCGCATTTGTCATCATGGCGATGATACTCGGCGGCAGTCTGGGTATGTTCATGGATACGGTATCAGTACTGATCGTTGTTGGTGGTTCTGCCTGTGTGGTCATGATGAAATTTACGCTGGGTCAGTTTTTCGGTGCCTTTAAGATAGCCGGTAAGGCTTTTATGTATAAAACGGATGATCCGGAAGAGCTGATTGCCAAGATTGTAGAGATGGCTGATGCTGCCCGTAAAGGTGGTTTTCTTGCTCTGGAAGAGATGGAGATTTCCAGTAGTTTTATGCAGAAGGGAATCGATTTGCTGGTGGACGGTCACGATGCTGAAGTGGTTCGTGCCGCTCTGCAAAAAGATATTGCGTTAACCGATGAGCGTCACAGTCAGGGCAGTGAGGCATTTCGGGCTTTTGCGGATGTGGCTCCGGCGATGGGCATGATAGGTACGCTGGTTGGTCTGGTTGCGATGTTATCTAACATGGATGACCCTAAATCTATCGGACCGGCGATGGCGGTAGCGCTGTTAACAACTCTGTACGGTGCGGTGCTGGCAAACATGCTGTTTTTTCCGATAGCCGATAAGTTGTCGCTGCGTAAGGATCAGGAAAAACTGAACCGGCGTCTGATCATGGATGGTGTTCTGGCTATTCAGGACGGTCAGAACCCTCGGGTTATTGACGGTTATCTGAAAAATTACCTGAATGAGAAGAAACGTGCTCTTGATGTCGATAAAGAGTAACCAGGAGTTCGGCTGATGGAAGAACAAGATTGCAAATGTCCGCCACCCGGTCTTCCGGCGTGGATGGGGACTTTCTCAGATCTGATGTCACTGCTGATGTGCTTTTTTGTACTGCTGCTCTCTTTTTCTGAGATGGATGTACTGAAGTTTAAGCAGATCGCCGGTTCTATGAAATTCGCTTTCGGGGTACAGAACCAGCTGGAAGTTAAAGACATTCCCAAAGGTACCAGTGTGATTGCACAGGAGTTTCGTCCGGGACGCCCGGAGCCGACCCCCATTGAAGTGATCATGCAGCAAACCATCGATATCACTCAGCAGACGCTGGATTTTCACGAAGGGGAATCCTCCAGTGCCGGTGGTAAGCAGCGCGATGATGGTAAGCAGGCTGGGGGACGCTCTCCGGAAACCTCTACCACGATGAATAAAGAACAGCAGGCACAGCAGGTTCAGGAGCAGACAGAGCCACAGGAACAGCAGCAGTCGGAAGCCATGTCTGAAGAGATGGAAACGCTGGAAGAGAGCCTGAAAAAAGCCCTGGAACGGGAGATTGATCAGGGTGCTATTGAAGTGGAAAATCTGGGGCAGGAGATCATTATCCGTATTCGTGAGAAGGGCGCATTTCCGGCCGGTTCTGCATTTTTGCAGCCGAAATTCCGCCCTCTGGTTCGGCAGATAGCCGATCTGGTGAAGGATGTCCCGGGAATTGTGCGTGTCTCTGGGCATACTGATGATCAGATGCTGGATTCGGAACTGTATCGTTCCAACTGGGATCTTTCTTCACAGCGGGCTGTGTCCGTGGCACAGGAAATGGAAAAGGTAAAAGGCTTTGACCACCTGAGGCTGCGTGTGCGGGGTATGGCGGATACTGAGCCGCTGAATCCGAATACAACGCTGGAAGAGCGTTCCCGTAACCGCAGGGTTGAAATTGGTATCCTGCAGGGTAAACCACAGTTTAGTGATGAAGTCAGTGTCGGTGAGGGGCAGTAATGCCTCTCCCTTTCTTTTTTCACCTCTTTCATACCTCTCTGCTTTTCTCTCTCACTGAATATCATGTATAATTCTGCGCCTTATTTTCTACTCAGATCAGCGAAGCCAGCATGAAATTTATCGTTAAACCACATCCGGAAATTTTTGTTAAGAGTGATTCGGTTCGTAAACGCTTTATCCGAATTCTGGAATGTAATATCCGTAACATTATCAAAAATAAAACCGAGTCGGTGGCGGTATTCAATCGCCGGGATCATATCGAAGTGACCTCTGAGAGTGACCAGTACTACCCTGAAGTACTGGCGATCATGACCCGTACTCCGGGGATCCATCATGTGCTGGAAGTACAGCAGTCTGAGTTTAAGGATAAACACGATATCTACGAGCAGGTACTGGCGCTGAGCGGCAGTAAGATTGAGAATAAAACCTTCGTGGTACGGGTGAAGCGACGCGGTAAGCATGATTTTACCTCCATCGAACTTGAGCAGTACGTGGGGGGAGGACTGAATCAGGCCGTAGAGAGTGCGAAAGTGAAGCTGCGTAACCCGGAAGTGACGGTCAATCTGGAAGTGTCCGGTGATAAGCTGAATCAGATCCTGGCCCGGCATAAAGGGCTGGGGGGCTTCCCTCTGGGAACGCAGGAAGATGTATTGAGTCTGATTTCCGGCGGCTTCGATTCCGGTGTCTCCAGTTATCTGCACATTAAACGCGGTTCTAAAACCCATTACTGTTTCTTTAATCTGGGTGGTCCGGCACATGAAATCGGTGTGAAGCAGGTTGCGCATTATCTGTGGGAGCGTTACGGCTCATCGGCTAAGGTGAAGTTTATTGCGGTTGATTTTGAACCTGTAGTCGCTGAGATTCTGGAAAAAGTGGATGATGGCCAGATGGGGGTCGTTCTGAAGCGCATGTTTATGCGTGCCGGAGGCATGCTGGCTGAGAAATTCGGTATTCAGGCATTGGTGACCGGTGAAGCGCTGGGACAGGTTTCCAGCCAGACCCTGACAAACCTGCGTCATATTGATGGTGTAACGGATACTCTGATCCTACGCCCTCTGATCAACTGGGATAAAGAAGATATTATCGATCTGTGCCGTGAAATCGGTACGGAAGATTTTGCTAAGACGATGCCGGAATACTGTGGTGTGATCTCCAGAAAACCAACGGTAAAAGCGGTGAAGGCTAAACTGGAAGCGGAAGAAGCCAAGTTTGATTTTTCTATTCTGGAGCAGGTGGTATATAACGCTCGGGTTATGGATATCCGTGAGATTGGCAAAGAGAGTGAACAGGAAGCGCCGGAAGTGGAACTGGTGGATGCAGTACACGAGCACGCTATTGTACTGGATATTCGCAGCCCGGATGAGGAAGATGAGCGTCCGCTGGACATCGACGGTGTTGAGGTGCTGCACCTGCCTTTCTATAAGCTGGCCACTAAGTTCGGCGATCTGGATCAGTCAAAAACCTATCTGCTGTACTGCTCACGTGGTGTAATGAGCCGTCTGCAGGCACTGTATTTGAAAGAGCAAGGTTTTAATAACGTTAAAGTATACCGTCCGTAAATACCCTTTCTCCATTCGTCATTCCCGCGCATTCTGCGTGGGAATGCCTACCAGTTTTAACACTAACTTCCGGATAAAAAAAAGCACCGCCAAATTGGCAGTGCAAGAATGTTTTGACAGACAGGTCAAAATAATACAGGAAGTATATGTCATGCATCAGGTGATGATGCAGAACATGGGTGGTAGAAAACTACCTAACTCAAAATTGAGTTTTGCAAACACAACATCGCAACATCTGAGCCAATTGATTCAGGAAAATCAAGCCGTTCAGGCCAGCGTTGCGGGGGGAAATATAGAATTTATCTGGCCGTTGGACAATCGACAATTTATAATGTTTCGGATAAAAAAAACTAATGCTATAATTTTTGGAAATACAGATGTCCAGACGATTACCCCCGCTGAACTCACTGAAGGTTTTTGAGGCTGCAGCCCGGAACCTGAGTTTCACCCGCGCCGCAGAAGAGTTATTTGTCACTCAGGCTGCGGTAAGCCACCAGATAAAAGCACTGGAAGAATATCTTGGCCTCAAGCTGTTTCGTCGCAGAAATCGCTCTTTGTTACTGACGGAAGAGGGGCAGGGTTATTTTCTGGATATAAAAGATATCTTTACTTCAATAGCAGAAGCCACGGACAAAGTTCTGGAACGCAGTGAAAAAGGCGCGTTAACCATCAGTTTACCGCCCAGTTTTGCTATTCAGTGGCTGGTTCCCAGACTGGCTGATTTCAACGAACAGGAGCCGGATATCGATGTGCGGATTAAAGCGGTTGATATGGATGAAGGCTCTCTGACGGATGATGTAGACGTTGCCATCTATTATGGCAGAGGCAATTGGCCGGGTCTGAAAGCCGATAAGCTGTATCAGGAATTTTTGGTGCCGCTCTGTTCCCCGCAACTGTTGCTGGGGAAGAAACCATTAGAATCATTAGGGGATCTGAAACATCATACCTTGCTGCATGATACTTCCCGAAAAGAGTGGAAACAGTATGTCAAAGAGAATGACATTGACGGGGTTAATGTGAACCACGGGCCGATTTTCAGTCACTCGACGATGGTATTGCAGGCGGCCATACACGGGCAGGGTATCGCTCTGGGAAATAATGTGCTGGCTCAGCCGGAAATGGAGGCCGGACGTCTGGTCTCTCCTTTTTCACAGGTACTGATGACCGATAATGCGTTTTATGTGGTATGCCATGATAAACAGGCGGAGACAGGGCGTATTGCCACGTTTCGTGACTGGATGCTGGCTAAGGCGGCTGAAGAGCGAAAAGTGTCAGCTCTGCCGGATGTGATATAGCTGGCTTTATTGACTCAGATTGCAATTCTATTATTATCAGCACCCCGAACAGATAAGGTGACCCCATGAAACACGTAATGCTTTACTGCCGCTCCGGATTTGAAAAAGAGTGTGCCGGTGAAATTCAGGACAAAGCAACTCAACTGGAAATCTATGGCTTTCCTCGGGTGAAAAATAATTCTGGCTACGTTCTGTTTGAGTGTTATCAGGAAGGGGATGCGGATGTTCTGATCAGGAAGATTGATTTTCAGGCTTTGATTTTTGCCCGGCAGATGTTTGCTGTTGCGGCGGAGTGTACGGCGTTGCCGAAAGATGACCGGATTTCACCGATTCTGGCGGCTCTTTCGGCGGTAGACGGTTTTCCCCGCTGTGGTGATTTACGGGTAGAAACTCCTGATACAAATGAAGCCAAAGAGCTGTTGAAATTTTGTCGGAAGTTTACCGTGCCTCTGCGTCAGGCTCTGCGTGGTAAGGGGTTGCTGTTTGCTCAGGATAATACGAAGAAGCCGGTATTGCACTTGTGCTTTATTGCTCCGGGTCATTGTTATGCAGGTTATTCGTATACGGACAATAACTCGCCTTTCTTTATGGGGATCCCGCGGCTGAAGTTCCCGGCAGATGCACCGAGTCGTTCTACCCTGAAACTGGAAGAAGCCTTTCACGTGTTTATCCCGAAAAATGAGTGGGAGACCCGTCTGGCCTCCGGTATGTGGGCCGTGGACCTGGGGGCTTGTCCGGGGGGCTGGACTTATCAGCTGGTAAAACGTTCTATGTTTGTGCATGCTGTGGATAATGGTGCGATGGCCGATAGTCTGATGGAAACCGGTCAGGTGAAGCATCATACGGAAGATGGTTTTAAATTCGAACCGGCCAAAAAGAATGTGACCTGGCTGGTGTGCGATATGGTAGAAAAACCGTCTCGCGTGGCACAGCTGATGGGTGAATGGATCATCAGTGGCTGGGCTAAAGAAGCTATTTTTAATTTGAAGCTGCCGATGAAAGGCCGTTATGACGAAGTGCTGGAAGATATTGAGAATCTGAAATACTTTCTGAATGATAATGACGTGAAATATAAATTGCAGGCGAAGCATCTGTACCATGACCGTGAGGAGATCACCGTCCATGTTCAGTGTTTGTCGAACATTTCTCCACATTAATATACTCAAGCCGCTGAGGTTGCTTGAGTATAACCCGGTTATTGCGTGTTCCCATGCTTTGCGTGGGAATGGGGATTTGTTCCTGAAATCGCCTTAATCTGTTATCAGTTCCGGCGGTATATACCGGATATCCTGCAGGTTAAACCCCAGTTCGATATCCGTTTTCAGGCTGGCAACCTGCTTACAGATCCTTGCCATTTCTATATGTTCTGCAAACTTCTTACGGTATTTTTCTGCCAGATCCTCTGCTGCATTGGCTTGCTCAATATCGGTATACTGAGTCAGGATCGCTTTGGCTGCTTTCGGCCCTATTCCCGGAATACCCGGCACCTGACTGGAACTGATCCCAGTCAGCCCCCAATAATCGGTCAGCTGTAAAGGCGTTACGCCGAATTCTTTTTCGATAAAAGGGGCATCCAGCCAGCGGTGCTGGAAGTAGTCCCGGATCTGCAGGGTCGGTGATAACAGCTGGCAGTATCCTTTGTCGGTGGAGACGATGGTAACCTTTGCTCCGTGACTGGCTACCTTAACGGCCAGAGTGGCGACCAGATCATCCGCTTCGTCGCCTTCAGAAAGCAGGGAATCGATCCCCATTTTCCACCACGCGTCCTGAATCTCCTCCAGGCCGTTAAGCAGTGGCTCAGGCATGGGTTTACGGTTCTGCTTATAGTCGGGCAGCAGTTCGGCGCGCCAGCCGCGATCCTGACTGTGGTGATCAAATACCGCGATAATATGGGTTGGCTGAGATTCAGCAAGGATGCGGTTAAGGGTTCTCTGTGTGGTTTCTATGGTGCGGGGAATATCGGCCGGATCCGGCTGAGCCGAATGAACGCGACGGATCAGGTTTAGGGCATCGATAATAACCAGATGTATAGCAGACATAGGGATCCAACATAATAAGGGCTTAACACTAAGCCCTTATTCTAACGGAATTATCTGCGTTCTGCGATGGTGTAGCAGGGAACGTATTCTGAGCCGGGCAGCTTCATTCGCTGCTGTTTGACGAAGTCGTTCAGCAGGCGGTCCATTTTCTGCATCAAAACAGGATCGCCGTCGATACGGAAAGGGCCGTGCTGTTCTATCTCTCTGATCCCTTCGGCCTTTACATTACCGGCCACGATAGCTGAAAATGCCTGACGCAGGTTGGCTGCCAGAATGTCTGGTTTCTGCCCCATATTCAGATTCAGTGTTGCTACGTTCTGATGTGTCGGCTGGAACGGCTTCTGGAAAACCGGGTCGATGGTCAGTGACCAGTTATAGCTGTAGGCATCCTGAGTGGCTTTACGGTGCTCGCGCACTTCCGGAAGCCCCTCTTTGATGATTCTGGCGGCCAGTGCCGGATTGCCGACCACGATCTGATAATGCTTTCTGGCTTCATCACCCAGCGTATCGGCAATAAACTGGTCGATAGAGCGGAAGTAATCGGCACTCTCTTCCGGACCGGTGAGTACAATCGGCATTGGTTGATCGGCATTGTCCGGATGCATCATGATCCCCAGCAGGTAGAGTAATTCTTCTGCCGTTCCCGGTCCTCCGGGGAAGATCACAATACCGTGTGCCATGCGTACAAAGGCTTCCAGGCGTTTTTCGATGTCCGGCATGATGATCAATTCATTGACGATAGGGTTCGGTGGTTCGGCGGCAATGATGGACGGTTCCGTCAGGCCGATATAGCGTTGTTCGTAGAAACGTTGTTTGGCATGGCCGATGGCGGCTCCCTTCATCGGGCCTTCCATTGCGCCCGGACCACAACCGGTGCAGATATTCAGTTCTCTCAGCCCCAGTTCATGGCCGACTTCCCGGGTGTACTGATATTCCACCGGGTTAATGGAGTGGCCTCCCCAGCAAACGACCAGATTCGGTTCAATATTGACATGCAGAGCACCGGCATTACGCAGGATCGCAAAGACCAGGTTGGTGATATGGGCGGAATCATCCTGCTGTTCTGTATGCATCTCAGACAGGCGCATATTGACATAGATGATATCGCGCATCACGGAGAACAGGTGTTCCTGAATACCTTTGATGATATTACCGTCGACAAACGCTTCCTGAGGCGGGTTGCTCAGTTCCAGTTTAAGTCCTCGTTCACGGGTGACGACGTTGACATCGAACTCCCGGTGTTTGTCCAGCAATTCATTGGAGTTATCGGTATGACTGCCGCAGTTAAGCACGGCAAGGGTACAGTTCCGGTATAACTGATACAGTTCACTGGAGGCTTCTTTTTTCAGGCGCTGTACTTCAAGTTGGGAAAGTAGATCCATACTGCCGGCAGGGCTGATATGGGTAATCATGAAAACTCCTTACTGCGGGTTATTTCCACACGATCTGATTGTAGCCTTTCTGTTTGGCCTCTTTCAGGCCGAGGTTCAGGCGCTCCATCACTTCTTCTGGTGTATCGGAGTCTTTAAACGTACTGGCTGAAATGGATACGCCGACAGTGATACTCTGCTCTCTGAACTTAAATGGCAGTTTGTTGATGGTGCCTTGCAGAGTATTCAGCAGGGTCTGACAAGTCGGTTGGTTAATGTCCGGAAGAATGGCGATAAATTCTTCCCCGGAGAAACGAGCCAAAATATCCTGTTCACGCATAACATTAGTCAGGGTTCTGGCAATGATTTTCAGTGCCTTATCTCCGGCAGAGTAGCCAAAACTGTCGTTGATGGATTTAAAGTTATCCATATCCAGCAGAATAATGTGCAGCGGATGCTGTGCACGGATCCAGCGGTGGTATTCAGTTTCCAGATACTCCATAAAGGCGGTGCGGTGCAGTACCTTTGTTAGTGGGTCAAGTTGCATGCGCTGAGACTGATCTTCCAGTCGGCGTCGGTAGTCATGGGTCAGTTCAAACAGAGCTTCAAGCTGATTTTTGCTGTACCGCATCCGATCCAGCAGAGCTAATTCTCTCTGTTCGTTATGCTGCAGTCGTTCTGTCAGCATTGCGATCTGCTCAAACAGCGGTTTTGTCGCAGCTTTGGCTTCTTCTATGCTCGTCGCTTTGTGCAGATAATCCTGACTGGTGCTGGCCAGAGATGTGAGCTCCTGATGCATTTCACGCCGATGACCAGCGTAAGAAGCACTTTGCTCCAGACACTGATTGTTGATTTTTATGGCTCCGGAAAGGGAGTCATTGACATTATTCAGGAACTGCTCTGAGGTTTTCCTCTCAAAGTGCGTTCCCTGAATCACCAGTTTTAAGATCTGCAGCGTGATATCGATCAGCTCTTCAAAATTGATCCCCGAAAGCAGTTTGATTCGTATATCGGCAAGCAGATCACCGGACTCTCCAGAAAAATCGAGTTCGTTGATCAGGCTCTGAAGCTCTTCGGAAAGCCGGTTCTGAAGTTCTTTGCTGATACCGGCCATCCCATGGTTTAGGGTATGTGCCGAGTTCGACATAATAATCTTGATGGCCCGCTCATAGATACCCAGCAGGCGGATCGCATTATCGAGTTGCTTGTTGTTTTTTATTGAGGGGAAACTCAGTAAATTTCTTAAGTCGCGTTTGAGCTGGGCGGGTAGCCCGGGAATTCGTTGCAGAGTTTCACCACTCTGCCTGACTCGCTCATCTAGATGACTTTTCTGTTTTTCCATTTTATATGTATTTTTTTTGAGCAGTCGCTCAAGTACCGCCATATGCGGTAGTAGCCTACTGATATCGTGCTGTTGCTCTAATGCCGTTTTTAATGTCAAAACGCATTTATCCAGCTCATCGTGGTAACCAAGACAGGTTTCGCTCAGTTTAGCAATTACCCGCTTCAGAACCCGCTGTTCTCTGGTAAATTTGAACGAAGCGTTGCGATGGCGCATTTTCGCTTGTTCTAACTGTAGTTTTAACTGGTTCAGGTCAGAAATCAAATCTTCCTGAACAACTAAAGCGGTATCACTCATATATCTCAAAGCAAAAGAGGCAGAACTCAAGCAGACTTTAGCTAAGCCGCATTAACAAAAAGCACAATAGAGTGATAATACCAAATTATGTAACAACGTCACGGCCATTTCGGTGCGAATGATTGTATTTCACTCGCTAAGTGTGAATTTTTTGATTTCATCCCCATTTTTGCGTGAAGAGAGTATTTTTATTAACCCTTTTTCGATGGCATCACGGCAGGCCGCTCGAATATTGTCTCCGGCAAAACTGGCCGCCGGGGCATTTTTTATCGCTTTCAGACAAACCCACTGGCTGCCACCATATTCCAGACTGATGTCTCTGGCCATGTGCGAAGCCATCAGCAAAATATCGATCAGTTCTTTATCATTGATGGCTGTGTAAGCCCGGGGTAAAAACGGGTAATCCGCGATACCGGCTCTGATGCTTTTATCAATATTTTTTTCGGTTTTGAATTCGTTTATCCAGCCGCGAATTTTATAAAAAATTTGTTCCGGTTCTTTATCCGGATTGGTATTGGGTTCAACGTACAAAAACAGGGCATCAGAGATATGATACAGTCTTGCCGGTTTGATGATCTTGGGCTTGATAAATGCGCCGAACTCGCTTTCCAGCTCCAGACCGGCTTTGTAGCCGCCGTTCAGATACATATTACGCAGGAAGGGCAGGTCGATCATGATAAAACGCAGCCGGTCATGCAGAGGTTCATTAATCAGTTCACCGGTTTGCCACTGCTCATAGTTGGCGCTGCTACGCTCCAGAGACCCGGGCAGCTTGAGGTTAAGCAGCCGCAGGTTTCTGAGACCGGAACGCGGGTGGGTGTAGTGGTCTTCATACAGGGCAGAGAGTTCTTTTTTCAGCCGGTGATTGACCGAGCTTTTGCGTAGGGCAAAAAACAGCAGCAAGGATGACAGGACAAACAGTGTCATCAGGGTGTTCTGGTACTTATGCAGCTCAGCCCGGGTTTCTGTCAGCTTATCCTGCTGATTCTGATAGTGCAGCGATTTCTCGATAAAGGTTTTCTGCTGGGTAAAATCATCCTCGGAGATAGACAGCAGGGTGTCTTTTTTCTGCATCAGCAACTGGTCATAGCGTTTACTGTGTTCATAGGCTTGCTGAAAATCTTTCGTCTGTTCATAGCTGTCAGCCAGCAGGGCATGGGCGCGGATCTGAATGTGACTGTCAGCGTACTTTTGTCCGGCTTTCAGTGCTTCTGTCGCACGGGCGATAGCATTTGTGTAGCGTCCCAGATGATAAGCCAGATCAGCATCCAGCAGGACAGATTTCGCCTGCTGGCGTGGCAGTTCGGTAAAAGTGAGCAGGTTATGTGCCCGGTTCAGGTACTGTTCCGCCAGAGGGTAGTTATACAACTGGATATAGGTATTGGCCAGATCCAGACGCAGGTTGATGACCTCTTCGATATTGCTGTCGCTGTTTTCCGCATCCAGCACATTGAAATAGTGCACCAGAGCCAGATTATATTTGCCCTGCTGGTTGTAGATATCCCCCATCTGTTTCAGTACCTGAGGCAGAATGATGGAGTTGCTGTAGTTGTCATAAAAATCAGCTGCCTGCAGCAGATGTTCGATAGCCCGGTCAAGGGCTTGTCTCTGGTAGAAAACAGTAGCCAGCAGGCGGTTACATTTGGCCAGCAGCACCAGATTATTGGATTCAATCGCTGACCAATAGGCAGCCAGCAGGTCATATAAGGCTCGGTTCAGACGCTGGTGGCGCAGATTATGTTCTCCTACCGTGATCCGGTATTGGATAAACATTTCTGGCAGAACAGTGGATGCAGTGGCGTAATTGCCGGCTTTAGTGAAAAAGGTATCGGCCTGTTCCTGTTGTCCGGACAGTGAGGCAATATTGCCCTGCAGCATCGTTAACTGATAGCGGAGTGCTTGTCGGGATTCGTCGGACAGACCGTTTTTCTGTATATCCTGTTGCAGGGCTTTCAGATCCGGAGTGATTTTCTCCGGATCGGCAAACAGCGTCCATACGATGTCCGTTTTTATGATCCGGCTTTGTAGGTGTGCATAGTCCAGACCGTATCTGAGAGCCAGCGCGGCGGCTTCATCTATTGTATTCAGTGCGCCGTGTGAATCTTTTAAAGCCAGTTTGGCTCTGGCCAGAATTTGCAGTGCCATTACTGTGGTATTGGGTGTGCGGATGGTATTTTCTGCATTTTCTCTGGATGCACTGATTTCTTTGGCATCCGCGACCAGTTTACGGGCAGAAAGATAGCTTTGGGTAATTTCCTTGGCTCTGGCAGGAGTGATGTCGATGAGTTTTTCCGCCTCATTCAGTACCGGAGAGGCAAAAATTTCTGCCTGCACGGTAAAAGAGACGGCAAGCAGGAAAAGAGCCTGATACAACCTGCCAGTCCATGGTTTCAGATGCCTCTTTAACAAAGGCCGGAACATACTCATCAACAACGATTCCTTGTTTAGTCAGTTACTGGCGTGCCAGCCGGGCATTACTCTCCGGATTCATCTGTTCAGAAGAACGATACGGGTTGATATCCAGACCACCACGGCGGGTATAACGAGCATATACAGTCAGCTTATCTGGATGGCAGTATTTCTGAATATCGGTAAAGATGCGTTCGACACACTGTTCATGGAACTCATTATGTTCCCGGAATGAGACAATATAGCGCAGTAACGCTTCCCGGTGTATTTTTTTGCCGCTATATGCGATTTCCACACTGCCCCAGTCCGGCTGACTGGTGATCAGACAGTTAGATTTCAGCAGGTGACTGTGCAGCGTTTCGGTGACTATCTCATCACTGGTTGCCTGCTGCAAATATTCCGGGTGGAAGGCATAATCGGTAATATGGATGTCCTGCTCATCAATACATTCGCCATGCATATCGGCGATCGTACTGCCGGTATAATGGTTGACCGGCCAGATTGCGACACTGACTTCAGCGCCAGCACAGGCGGAAAGATCATTTTTCAGTATTTCGCATACTTGATCCCAGTCGGAAAAGCGGGTCTGGTTCAGGCTGTTGAGGTACAGCTTAAAGGATTTGGATTCAATCAGGTTCTGGCTGGTGGCCGGAACGGAAACTTCACCGACGGCAACCTGTGGCAGCCCTTTTTCATTTAGCCATGATAGCTCGTAAAGGGTCCAGAGATCACATCCCTGAAACGGAAGTTCCCCGCCAAGGTGAAGATCATCCCGGTTCAGGCTGCGCGGTACAGGCTGCAGCAGGCTGGCATCGTATTGATTTCGGTACTCGGTTTTTTGTCCCAGAGTCAGTCCGGACAGTTCTTTGGCGTTGGAATATTTGCTCATGCTTTTTTCAAAGATCGATTAGAATATGCGGAATTTTACTGAATAGCCCATTCGCTGTCATTAACCCTTTTGTCAGGAGCCACTTATGACACAGTCTGCTGTACAGGCTTTACACTCTTTTTCTATGCGCTATCAGCAGGCATGGCAGGATGCGTATCAGACGCTTCCCGCTAGTGAAGAACTTGCCGGTTTGCCTTCAGTATGTGTTGATGAGTCAAAAGATGGGAAAGTGTACTGGCACCCGGTCGTTCGTCCGGTTCTGGCTGATTTTTCCAATCTGGAGCGGGGCATAGAACTGACCCTGCATGATGATATTAAAGCTTTTTTTGGTAGTCAGTATTCTGCGGACATGGAAGGCAGCTGGAAAGGTAATGCACTGACTCTGTTACAGGTCTGGAATGATGAGGATTTTATCCGTTTGCAGGAAAATATTCTGGGTCATCTGATCACCCAGCGGCGACTGAAGCTGAAACCAACGGTATTCATTGCAGCGACTGAGGCTGAGCTGGATGTAATCTCTATCTGTAATCTGACCGGGCAGGTGATTTTTGAGCGTCTGGGGACATCGCAAAGAGAGGTGCTGGCAGACTCAGTAAGTGATTTTTTGACCGGACTGGAACCAGAGGTATAAGGCGATGTACGTAGTTGAAATCGTATTTGAATGTTTTGATGATACCACGATCAGCGCGGTAGATAAGAGTATCAACGGTCTGATGGAGGCTTTGCGTTATAACGGACAAGTGCTGGGAAGAGAGTTTCCTGTGGTGATGGGGGACGGTGTATTTAGTGTACGGGCAGTTTGCCCTGAAGAGGATGCTTTGCACCCGGATAATCATTCGGATTATGTGAGGTTTTGTCTGAAAAATTTGTCGGATGCCTGTCTGCTGGCTCCGAAAGTACGCCTGCTAGGGCGGGATTTGAATTCGGAACAGGCTGCTGAGGATGAGCTGCCGGAATGGCAGGTGCTTTATACCACGTATGTGCATACCTGCTCTCCGTTAAGAAGCGGGGAGACTCTGCTGCCGATTCCTCTGTACCGTAATCCGCCGACATTGAACGGTGACCATAAGACGGTGATTAAATGGCAGACGGAATGGCAGGCGTGTGATGAATTGCAGATGGCCGGTGCCTGTAAAGCTGAACATGCAGCATTGCGGGAGATTGCTGATGTTGACAGTGATCTGTTTCGTCGTGGCTGGGATGTACGGGGACGTATTGAATATATTACCAAGATCCCGACCTACTATTATCTGTACCGGGTAGGAGGCACCAGCCTGTGGGATGAACAGCAACGCTGCTGTCCGATATGTGGCGGTGAATGGGCACTGGAACAGCCCATTCACGATATTTTTCATTTTAAGTGTGACCAGTGCCGGATCGTATCCAACCTGTCCTGGGATTTTCTTAAATAGAAAAAGGCTTACTTCCGCTTAGCCAGAATTCTGTCCAGATGATTAGCAAACTCCCGGCGTTCGGTCTGCGACAGAGCTGCCGGTCCGCCGGTCTGGATTCCGCTGGCTCTCATGGTGTCCATAAAGTCGCGGATATTCAGACGGGATTTTATGGTCTCTCGGGTATAGAGTTCACCGCGCGGGCTGAGTGCCAGTGCCCCTTTGCTAATGACTTCATCGGCCAGCGGGATATCGGCGGTGATAATCAGATCCCCGGCTTCGCAGCGCTGTACGATTTCGTTGTCGGCAATATCAAACCCAGCCTGTACCTGAATGCTGCGGATATTAGCTCTGGAGGGAACGGGGATAAAGTGGTTGGCAACAAAGGTACACTCAACTCCGGTTCGTTCTGCGGCACGGAACAGGGTTTCCCGTACTACTTTCGGGCATGCATCGGCATCAACCCATATCTTCATCGTCATTTCTCTTCCAGCGCCTGAATTCGTGTACTGAGTGCCTGTATCTGTTCTGCCTGCTGCTGCACCAGCTGTTCCAGTTGTTGAATCCGTTCCTGTTCCGATCCCTGTTGACGGGCTATCTCAACCTTGGGGACATGTTTGGTGTTTTTCCAACTTTTTACCGCTGCAATAATCGCTGGCATGGGGACTGGCGATGACAGGCGAGCTTTGATCAACGCGGTTGTTGGCTGTTTCCCCTGTTGGTGCAGGCTGTCTATTATCTGTTTCAGCTCTTCAGTAACATCTTGGGTGAGCATGGACTTGTCCTGATAGAAAATAATGATGAGCAAGGATACTGGCTTATGCGTGATTAGGTAAGTCATTTTTCTTTTCTGTACTGACCAATCCGTATTTATGCAATCAGATTGGCTTTTTGTGACTAATAATTCATCTGTGTGAATTGTTATTCAGCTTTGGTTTGTGGTAAATAAGGAAGTGTTTTGTGAGATATCTCTCACACGGTTTGTAGGAAAAAGCGAAATTTTCTCGGAATTTTAGCCACTAAGCTCTATGTAACTTGTTGTTTTTAAATTCCTTGTTTGTTTTGTGAGCACTTTCATGCATAAAAAAAATAAAAAACCGTCTTGTGAGAAGCTGGGAACCGGGTAATCTTACTGGTGTCGGCAGGATGCAGACATGGATTAACATTAGCCGGGAAAGGCTATCTTCAGGATGAAGTTTGATTGCCGGGACGGCAGTCAGCATGGAGCGAAAGGACACCTTCAGGATGAAGGCAGGAACCCCATCAGGATGATGGAAGGGAAACCGCTCAGGGAACAAGTGATGTGCGCTAATCAGGAAGTTAGCAGATCAGGATGATCAGGACACCGCCGGGAAGGCGAGGCAGGATAAACCGAAGGATTCGGTACTATTAAGGATGATGCAGGGAGCTTCGTTTTAGTGGCCGGAATGCTGCGAGTAAGATCAGAACCCCGATACGTAAGTATCGGGGTTTTTCTTATTCCCCAAGACGCCAGCCGAACTGCTCAAACAAACGTAACCATACGGCATCAAAACCGGCCTTAATGGTTATGTTTTCTCCGTTGAACGGATGAACAAAACAGAGCTCTGATGCATGCAGCATTAATCGATGGGCGTCATACTGGTCGCGAAATAAGCGGTTATGTTTGCCGTCACCGTGGGTGGTATCCCCGATAATCGGATGACTCAGATGGTGCATATGACGGCGTAGTTGGTGCTTTCTGCCGGTTTTCGGCTGCATTTCTATCAGGCTGTACCGGCTGGTGGGAAAACGTCCGGTAGAAAACGGGACTTCCACTTTCTCCAGAGGCCGGTATGCCGTGACGGCTTCTTTCGCCTCCGGTTCTTTGCTGGCAAACTTATCGGCTATTTTGTCCTGTTCTTCAATAAGCGGATAATCCAGCACGGCGGCTTCTTCTATCCACCCGCGCACGATAGCATGATAGGTTTTCTGCATTTCATGAGCAGCAAACATCGGCATCACTTTTGCCGCGATTTCACCGGAAAGGGCAAAGATGAGCACGCCGGACGTCGGTCTGTCCAGACGATGTAAAGGAAAAACATGCTGACCAATCTGATCCCGTAGCGTCTGCATCACAAAGCGGGTTTCATATTTATCCAGCCAGGATCGGTGTACCAGCATTCCCGCCGGTTTATTTACGGCAATCAGGTATTCGTCGCGATAGATAATATCCAGTTCCTGCATTACTGACATACCTCATCAATTTCCTGGATCAATGCGAGCAGAGCCTGTTTGTCGCTCTCCTGTCCCCAGATTTCAGCGAAATACGGTGTAATAGCAAATCCGCAGGGCATCGGTTGTCCATGGGCTATCAGCGTCAGCATTCTGGGTATGAAAATCCACTGTAACCATTCCTGAGGTAACAGGGTATCAATTGCAAAGGGTTCAGTGCTGGCTAAGGCTTCATTTGCCGGGGAAACCGGCTGCCACAATTCTTTTTCCCGCAGCATCAGTTCCAGATCAATAAGCTTTTGCTTCAGTCGGACAATATTGGTCATTTGGGCTCCAATCTGCGCCACTCCAAAATGGCGGCCTTGAATTTTGGCCTAAGAGTACCATTTATTAGGCAATAGCCATAATTCCAAGCAGGACTCCACTTATGGACAACATTTATACCCTGACCCAGTTACTGACCAACAGCGGCTGTGACTATACAATCTTTGATCTGGGCAGACGCATTCAGCCGATTGCAAACACACTTTTCGCTAATGTCGAGCAGGGACAGCAACCTTATCCGTACCCTATTCAGCGCCATGCTCAATTGGCAATCGCGTACTGGAATCACGATAAACAGCCGTGGATCTGGTTTCTGACATTTCCACTGGATGAACGTGGTCTGCTGAAGCAGTCGGATGTGGGGAATTTTATCCGCTATGTTCTGGAAGCGATGGGCTCCCGTCTGAATAAACAATTGACAGAAGAACAGCAGCAGGCTCTGGCAAATAATCCGTATACGTTCAAACCATCAGAGGACAAGATGGCGGTATTTCATAGTCAGCTCCGAGCCGTTCTGTCCCTGCCTGTCAGTCAGTATTATAAACATGCACAGCATTATTTTTCCGGAGAGCCGGGCTGGGATCAATGGCAGACGGTAGGATTACAGGGGATTACCGATATGTGTGCCCGGCTGGATAATGAACAGAATGGGGTACTGATCCGTAAAGCGATATCACATCTGCCGACAGAGCCGTTATATGCCTTGCTTGGTGCACTGGAACATAGCCGGTTGCCGGAAAAACTGGCACAGAGCATTCAGGACATGGCACTGAACGAGTGTAACCGTACTCAGCCGGATCTGTTTCTGCTTTCTGCTTTGGTCAGAGCCTTATCCGGTGCTGAACGTTCTGTACTGCAACGGGTTACGGATACCATTCTGACCAGCCCGCAGTTGAGCCATCAGGAAGTCCTTATCGGACTGGCCGGACGGTCATGGCAGATCCTGGATAATGAGGACAATGCCGGGCTGTTTCTGCTGCGTCTGGCTCTGACGGGCAACCAGCCTTTGTTTAATCAGCTGTTTTCCGATCTGGTGATGCTTCCGGCACTGCGGATGGTACTTCTGCCTCTGCTGCATAATACGCCGTCTCCGGAACTGGCTGAAGCTCTGATTAAGTTGCAGCGGTCGGTTGCTGCTTCCTGATCTGACGGAGTTTGTTTTTTACCGGAGTGATGTCTCTCGCAAGAATATACAGAACGCCTTGATGTGTGCCTGGTTGCCTATGATGATCGGAAGGATTAAGTGAAAGCACAGATGGAACGACGCCGTCTGTAGCTGGGTTTCCGAAGGAGAAAAAATATGGAAGGTGGCGAGTATAGGGGTAAGTGTCTATGCGGTAGCGTAGAACTGAAAGTGACAGCAAATACGAATAAATTTATTGTCTGTCATTGTAATATTTGTAAAAAATGGAATGGAGGGCCTCAGTTTGCCTTACCATGTGGAACCCATGTCGAGATAACAGGTAAGGATAACGTTTCTGAGTTTAATTCTTCTCCCTGGGCAACGCGTGGATTTTGTAAACACTGCGGCACTCATTTGTATTATAAGCTGAATGATACCGGAGAGCACAATGTGTTACTCGGGGTGTTAGATATTGATAAGGATGAAAAGCTAGAGTTAGCCATGCAGTATTTTATTGATCTGAAGCCTTCTTATTATCGCTTAGATTCCGCCAGCCCGGTAATGACCGAAGCTGAAGTATTAGAAAAGTTCAGCGCCTGATTTGTAGCATAGGGTTCCCGGACGGGGGCTGTGCACCAGTACAGGGTTCGTTATAACCAATACAGGATTCGTTATAGAAGCCTGTATTGGTTTCAGTTCTTCCTGTCTTTAACTCGGCATTAGCTCCGATACATTCTGGATCAACATCTCTTTTAGCTGCTCCTGCTGTTCATAGGTGAGCAGGGAACCGCTTGGTGAGGTCAGAATAAATAAGTCTTCTGCCCGTTCGCCGATGGTGGTAATTTTGGCTCCGTGCAGGTTGATGTCCAGCTCGGCAAACGTCGCCCCCACCTTGGCCAGTAGTCCGGGAGTGTCCAGTGCAACAAACTCCATCAGGGTCTGCTTTCTTCGTTTGGTCGGAATAAAATCAACCCGTGTTTTCACATTAAAGTGTTTCAGGTTGCGCGGGGTTCTGCGCAGACGGATGGCGGCTGGTTTACCGTCTTTAATAACCTTCATCAGTTGTTGGATTAATGGCTGGTGCTGGCTTTCGTCTATTGGTTCTCCGTTCTGATCCAGAATAATAAAGGTGTCCAGAACATAGCCGTCTTTACTTGCCATGATCTGTGCATCCAGTACGTTCAGATTTCTTCTGTCCAGCTCGGCGGCAACAGTGGCAAACAGTGCATGCTGATCTCTGGTATAGATAAACAGTTCCGTACCTCCGCGTGAGGCTTTTTCCCCGATCAGGATCTGTATCTTATCCTTATCTTCCTCTCGCAGAAGGTGTTCGCTGTGCCAGGCTATTTGCTGGTAGGTATGGCGCAGGAAATAGTCGGCCTTAAAACGGTGCCACAGCAGTTCGATTTCTCTGGCGCTAAAACCCTGCTTACGCAACTGAGCCGAAGCCAGTTGCTGATTGTGGCGGATGCGATCCCGGACATCGACCGGATGTTCCAGACCCCGTCGCAGCGCGCGCTGGGTAGAATAATATAACTCTGCCAGCAGGGTTCTTTTCCAACTGTTCCACAGTTCCGAGTTCGTGGCACAGATATCTGCGACGGTCAGACACACCAGATTATCCAGATATTCTTCATCCCGTACTTGTCGGGCAAACCCGGCAATGACTTCAGGGTCATAGATATCCCGCCGTTGTGCCGTTACCGACATCAGCAGATGGCTTTTAACCAGCCAGGAAACCAGTTTAGCTTCGGGCTTGGACAGACCGTGTTCGATACAGAAATCATAAGCCTCGACGGCTCCGATTTCTGAGTGGTCTCCGCCACGCCCTTTGCCGATATCATGGAAAATAGCGGCCAGAATCAACAGCTCTTTTTTCTGCAGCCGTGGGTAGACTTCACAACAGATTGGATGGCTGTCGTTATTGTCTGCATGGTTGAACGAGTGAATCTGTTTAAGTACCCGGACACTGTGCTCGTCAACCGTGTAGACATGGAACAGGTCAAACTGCATCTGCCCGACAATATGGCTCCACTGAGGAAGGTAGGTGGACAGAACGCCGAGTCTGTGCATCAGGCTGAAAGCCTTATGCAGGGTATTTGGGTGGCGCATCAGGGTCATAAATTTTTCCCGTGCGGCCGGAATGGTATGCAGGAAACGGTTCAGGCGTCTTCTGGCGGTACGTAACTGACGCAGTGTTGCCGGAGCGACGTCATCGATAGAGGAGTCATTGGCGATATGAATAAACATATCCAGAATGGTTTCCGGGCGTGACTGGAACAGTGCCGGCTTACGTGCTTCAATCAGTGAGCCTCGCCGCTGGAAGTCATTATCCAGTATTTCAGCTTCCGGCAGTTCTCCCTGATTGATAATGACCTGATCAAACAGTCGCAGCAGCATGCTGTTCAGTTCTGCCACCCGGCGCAAGGTCCGGTAGAACTCTTTCATCATGGTTTCAACCGCAATGTTGCCTTCACCGCTGAAGCCCAGCAGATGCGCTACCTGTGCCTGATGGGCAAACGTCAGACGGTTATCATAGCGTTTCAGTTCCAGATGAAGGGCAAAGCGGATCCGCCAGAGAAAATCCTGACATTCTTTCAGTTCCCGGTATTCGCCATCGGTCAGAAAGCCGAAATGGCTCATTTCCAGCAGGGAGGTGGCTCCAAAATGACGCCGGGCAACCCAACTGAGAGTATGGATATCCCTTAATCCTCCCGGACTGGATTTAATATCCGGCTCCAGATTGTAAGTGGTGTCATGGTAGCGGGCGTGGCGCTCTTTCTGCTCCTGAACCTTGGCCTCAAAAAATACATCACTGGGCCAGAAGGAGTCGGCCATAATCACTTTTTTCAGCTCATAAAACGCATTATTACAGCCGCTCAGTAAACGGGCTTCCTGAAGGTTGGTGGCAACCGTGAGGTCGTCCCGTCCCACGTCAGCACATTCCTGAACTGTACGCACAGCATGGCCGACTTCCAGCCGGAGATCCCACAGCAGGGTAATAAATTCACTGATCTTGCTTTTTAAATCGTCGGAAGGCACGGACTGGGTCAGGATCAGAATATCGATATCAGACAGAGGGTGGAGTTCCCCCCGGCCATAGCCGCCGACGGCAACCAGACATAGATTTTCAATATCGGAAAAACCATAGTATTGCCAGAGGCGCTGCAGCAGTTGATCCATATATTCGCTGCGGGCATAGATCAGATCAGAAATAGGGTGGTTGTTCAGAAACTCCTGCTTCTGATAGTCAAAAAGCGTATCCAGTTGGCGCCGGAGCTCAATCGGATTGAGTTGCCCATCGGTCAGTTTTAGCGGAGATAAATACGGCATACCATGCATTCCGTGCAAGTAAATAAGGCTCACTTTACCAGCGGGCGGGACGATTGTAAAAATGTGATTTACTTATAGATATGCAGAGAAATAGGCGTCATTCACCTGAAAGAGAATGACGCCTGTTCAGAAGAGAAGCCGATCAGTTGTTGACCATAATACGGGGGATAGTTTCTTCCGGTCTCAGGGTCAGAACCTCACAGCCGGTTTCCGTTACGACAATCATATGTTCCCACTGGGCAGAGTTTTTACCGTCACCCGTGTAAACTGTCCAGTCATCCTCACTGTCGACAGAACAGCCGAATTTACCAGCATTGATCATCGGTTCAATCGTAAAGACCATACCCGGTTGCAGTACTCTGCGATCACTGTTGCGATAATGCACTACCTGCGGTTCTTCATGGAATTCGTCACCGATGCCGTGACCGCAGAAGTCTTTTACAATAGAGAACTTGTTGCGTGGATTTTTCTTATTGTTTTCCCGGATATATTTATCGATGGCGGTGCCGATATCACCGATGGTTGCTCCCGGTTTTACTTTTCGCATACCCACATACAGGGCTTCCTGCGTGACCATGCACAGGCGTTTGTCAGCCGGGGAAACATCACCGACCAAAAACATGCGAGAGGTATCACCGTGATAGCCGTACGGTCTGGTTTCCAGCGAAGCATCTTTATCGTCCGGAATAATCACAGTGATATCGATATTGACGATATCTCCGTCTTTTAGAATGCCGGGCTTGAGTTTACCTGTGCTGCCGATAGCATCTTCTGTCGCAGGAATACCGTGACAAACGATATGATTGACAGAAGTACAGATAGATTTGGGAAAGCCGTGGTAATCCAGCGGAGCCGGGTAGGCACCGTGTTCCAGAATAAACTGGTGACAGCGCTGATCCAGTTCTTCTGTGGTTACGCCCGGTTTGACGTAAGGTTCGATCATCTCCAGTACGTCTGCAGCCAGTTTGCCTGCAACGCGTAATTTTTCTATCTCTGCTTCAGTTTTGATTTTGATTGTCATTTCGTTTCTCAGCTTTACTGCAATGGGCGTATTCTACCAGTGGCGAACGTGACTGCAACGGATTCTGAAATTAATCTTGGATCGTAAAGTAATTTAAGCATATTACTGGTAATAGAGTGGCAAAATATGGTATAAAGCGCGCCAAGTCAAAGGTCTGTTCTCTCCTGACGGCGAAGCAGGTTTTTGGCGGTAAACAATTTATCTTTAAATCACACACGTACCGACACATGTTCCGGGGTGCTTCCGCTGTGAAAGCTGTAATGACGGCTGGCGGTAAGTCGGATGCATGGGGTATGTGGAGGCCTAACCCCATTAGAGGATTTTAAAATGGCAACTGTATCAATGCGCGATATGCTGAAAGCTGGTGTTCACTTCGGTCACCAGACTCGTTACTGGAACCCAAAAATGAAGCCATTCATCTTTGGTGCTCGTAACCGCGTTCATATCATCAACCTGGAAAAAACAGTACCTATGTTCAACGAAGCTCTGTCTGAGCTGGTTAAAGTTGGCGAGAAAAAAGGTAAGGTTCTTTTCGTTGGTACTAAGCGTGCTGCATCTGAAGCTGTTAAAGAAGCTGCTATTGCAAGCAACCAGTTCTACGTTAACAACCGCTGGCTTGGCGGTATGCTGACTAACTACAAAACTGTTCGTCAGTCTATCAAGCGTCTGAAAGATCTTGAAGCTCAGTCTCAAGACGGTACTTTCGATAAACTAACTAAGAAAGAAGCTCTGATGCGTACCCGTGAAATGGAGAAGCTAGAGAAATCTCTTGGTGGTATCAAAGATATGGGCGGTCTGCCTGACGCTCTGTTCGTAATCGATGCTGATCACGAGCACATTGCAGTTAAAGAAGCTAACAATCTGGGCATTCCAGTATACGCTGTTGTGGATACTAACTCTGACCCAGACGGTATTGACTTCATCATCCCTGGTAACGACGATGCAATCCGTGCAGTTCAGCTGTACCTGAACGCTGCTGCTGACGCTGTAAAAGAAGGTCGTAACCAAGACGTAGTTGCTGTTGCTGCTGAACAAGACGGTTTCGTAGAAGAAGCTGAGTAATAGCGGACTCTGACGTCTTACACTTAATTGTGTTGGCGGTGTTTTGGTGATGAATCGTTTTTCAGTGAAACACAACCTAAACACAAATTAAGCTATAGTTAGTATCAGGGGCCGAAAGTCAGGCCCCTGACTTTTATCTTATCCAGACCAATTGAGGAATAGAGAATGGCTGTTACTGCTGCTCTAGTAAAAGAACTGCGCGAACGTACCGGCGCAGGCATGATGGAATGTAAAAAAGCGCTTGTTGAAACTGATGGCGACATCGAGTTGGCTATTGAAAACATGCGTAAGTCAGGTGCTGCGAAGGCTGCTAAGAAAGCCGGTAACGTAGCGGCTGAAGGCGCAATCATCATCAAAGAAGCTGATGGTATTGCTGCTCTGCTTGAAGTTAACTGCCAAACAGACTTCGTTGCTAAAGATGCGAACTTTACTGCATTTGCAAACGAAGTGGCTGAAGCGGCTCTGGCTTCTAAAGTTTCTGTTGAAGAACTGCAAGCTCAATTCGAAGAAACTCGTGTTGCTCTGGTTGCTAAAATCGGTGAAAACGTAACTATCCGTCGCGTTCAGTACGTTGAAGGTGTTGCACTGGCTTCTTACCGTCACGGTGAGAAAATCGGTGTGGTCGTTGCTGGTGAAGGCGATGCAGAAACCCTGAAGCACGTTGCTATGCACGTTGCTGCTTCTCGTCCTGAGTATGTTAACCCAGAAGACGTACCAGCTGACGTAGTAGAAAAAGAGAAAGCGGTTCAGGTTGAAATCGCAATGAACGAAGGCAAACCAGCTGAAATCGCAGAGAAAATGGTTGTTGGCCGCATGAAGAAATTCACCGGTGAAATCTCTCTGACTGGTCAGCCATTCGTTATGGAACCTAAGAAATCTGTTGGCGAAATCCTGAAAGAAAAAGGCGCATCAGTTTCTACTTTCGTTCGTCTGGAAGTCGGTGAAGGCATCGAGAAGAAAGAAGAAATGAGCTTCGCTGAAGAAGTTGCAGCGGCGCAAAAAGGTTAATCCTTAGCGTTAATGCTCAGAAAAAAGACCGTAGTTGAGCTACGGTCTTTTTGCAAATGGCTGGTATTTATTGATGTAAATATCAGTGCATGGCTAACCGTTACCATTTGGTCTTTTGGTTCAACCTGCGGTTCTCCGCACAATTTATGGATAAGGAAATGCTAAATGGTAACTGTTAATCAACAACACTGTTTGGAAGGAAACTCCATGGCGACTAATCCTAAACCTGCATATCAGCGTATTCTGTTAAAACTTAGTGGTGAGGCTCTTCAGGGAGACGAGGGGTTTGGTATCGATCCTGCGGTTCTTGATCGTATGGCTCAGGAAGTAAAAGAACTGGTTGAACTTGGCGTTCAGGTCGGTCTGGTGATCGGCGGTGGTAACCTGTTCCGTGGTGCCGGTCTGGCAGAAGCCGGTATGAACCGTGTTGTGGGTGACCATATGGGTATGCTGGCTACGGTGATGAATGGCCTGGCAATGCGTGATGCACTGCACCGGGCGTATGTGAATGCCCGTGTGATGTCAGCCATTCCTTTGAATGGTGTCTGTGATGATTATAACTGGGCGGATGCAATCAGCCAGTTGCGTCAGGGACGAGTGGTAATTTTCTCTGCTGGTACGGGTAACCCGTTCTTTACCACCGATTCTGCGGCGTGCCTGCGTGGTATTGAAATCGAAGCTGATGTGGTTCTGAAAGCGACCAAAGTGGATGGTGTATTTGACTCTGACCCTGTAGCCAACCCAGATGCAGAGCTGTATGATAAGCTGTCTTACAATGCTGTACTTGAAAAAGAACTGAAAGTGATGGATCTGGCTGCCTTTACTCTGGCACGGGATCATAAAATGCCGATCCGGGTATTTAATATGAACAAGCCGGGTGCCCTTCGCCGTGTGGTGATGGGTGAAGCTGAAGGGACTTTGATCAGCCAAGCTTAACAGAATGAATAACAGGAGCATTCCTGTGCCGGGAATGTATTCTGTCTGACCGAATAATATCAAAGGTGACATCGTGATTAACGAGATTAAAAATAGCGCCCAGGAGCGTATGGACAAAAGCGTAGAAGCACTGAAAAACAATCTGAGCAAGGTTCGCACTGGCCGTGCTCACCCAAGTCTGCTTTCCGGTCTTTCTGTGGAATACTATGGTGCGCCGACACCGCTTAATCAGGTTGCTAACGTTATTGCTGAAGATGCAAGAACGCTGGCGATTACCGTATTTGACAAAGAACTGGCACCGAAAGTAGAAAAAGCCATTATGATGTCGGATCTGGGTCTTAACCCAATGTCTGCCGGTACGGTTATCCGTGTTCCTCTTCCTCCGCTGACAGAAGAGCGCCGTAAAGATCTGGTGAAAATTGTTCGTGGTGAAGCTGAAAATGGTCGGGTGGCAATCCGTAATATCCGTCGTGATGCGAACGGTGATCTGAAAGCGTTGCTGAAAGAGAAAGAAATTTCAGAAGACGAAGATCGTAAAGCACAAGACGAAATTCAGAAACTGACTGATATTGCGGTGAAAAAAGTCGATGAAGTTCTTGCCGCGAAAGAAAAAGAGTTGATGGAAGTTTAATAATCCATAAACTGATATTGTGCGCGTGAATGCGTGAAATAAAAAACGCTGTGGTTGGCAGCTCGCGACCCGGCGTTTTTTTTTGCTGATTTTTTAAATTAACCAGTGTCTTAATCTTTTTATGTCGAATAATCCTGTTGCGCTAGAATCCATCCCCAAACATATCGCCATCATAATGGATGGTAACGGCCGCTGGGCAAAAGCTCAGGGTAAGCCCCGGGTGTTCGGGCATAAAGCTGGGGTTGCGGCGGTTAGAAAGTCCATCTCCGGAGCAGCCAAACTTGGAGTAAAAGCGATTACTCTGTTTGCGTTCAGCAGTGAAAACTGGCGTCGTCCGGAAGAAGAAGTCAGCCTGTTGATGGAATTGTTTATCACCGCTTTATCTCAGGAAGTGAAGCGTCTGCATAAAAATAATCTGCAATTGCGTATTATTGGTGATAAAACCCAGTTCAGTACCCGCCTGCAGAATAAAATTGCCAGTGCAGAAGCGCTAACCGCTGACAATACCGGCATGGTCGTGAATGTGGCAGCGAATTATGGTGGTAAATGGGATATTACCGAAGCGGTTAAGTCGATTGCTGCAGAAGTCCGGCAAGGAACTCTGGAAGCGGGGGATATTACAGAATCAGTTGTACAGCAGCATCTGACAATGGCAGATCTTCCTGAAGTTGACTTGCTGATCCGCACCAGTGGTGAGTGTCGGATCAGTAACTTTATGCTCTGGCAGCTTGCCTATGCAGAGATGTATTTTACGCCTCAATACTGGCCTGACTTTAATGAAGAGAGTCTGGCTGAGGCGGTATCGTGGTTCATTAACCGTGAACGGCGATTTGGTTGTACCGGTGAGCAGATAAAAGCGCTCATGGAAAATAAATAGGATAACGCATTTGAAACAAAGAATTATTACCGCGTTAATTCTGGCACCTTTGGTTGTGCTGGGGATTTTTGAGCTTTCTCTTCCTTATTTTGTACTGGCTATGCTGGTTGTTTCTCTGGTTGGATGCTGGGAGTGGGCTCAGTTTACCGGTAACCGTGCCCGAATACCGGCTATGCTGCCGACAAGTATTGTTCTGATTGGCAGTTATGTTCTGTTTCCATCCGATGCCGAAACCCTGAATCAGGTTGTTGCTTCTCACTACAGTGTACTGGGGGTAGGGGTTCTTTGGTGGATAGTGTCGAGTGTACTTGCGGTGACATACCCTAAGTCTTTGCCGTTTTGGCAGGGTAGCGTGTTGTTGCGACATCTGTTTGGCGTATTTACCCTGTTGCCGTTTTTCTGGAGCGTGATTCTGCTCAGAGCAGAGGGGATCACTGCCGATCCTTATCATGGTGCTAAGCTGGTGTTGTATGTCTGTCTGCTGGTCTGGGTAGCCGACAGCGGAGCCTATTTTACCGGCAAGAGTCTGGGCAGGCATAAGATGGCTCCGAAAGTCAGCCCGAATAAAACGATTGAAGGCTTGCTGGGCGGATTAGTTGCAGCATTGATTGTTGGGTGGCTGGTTGCTGGCTGGTTTGATATCGCTTTCTCCGGCTCCGTTTCTATGTTGCTGATCACCTTGTGCACTGTGGTTATCTCTGTGCTGGGAGATCTGGTGGAAAGCATGTTTAAGCGTGTGTCCGGGATCAAAGACAGCAGTCATATTATTCCGGGACATGGTGGTCTGCTGGATCGTATCGACAGCCTGACGGCCGCTTTCCCGGTATTTACCTTACTTTATTTTCTGTTCTGATAAAAAGAGAGGCTCAGCCGCTTCTTTTATCCGGATACCTTTTTGCAGATACAGCGACGTTGGAATGCGAAATATTACAATCCTTGGTGCAACCGGCTCGATTGGCAGTAGCACCCTCAAAGTTATAGCAGAAAACCCGCAGCAGTTTTCCGTGACTGCGCTGGCGGCCGGTTCCAGTGTGGACAAAATGGTTGCGCTCTGCAGGCAGTGGCGTCCCGGTTATGCAGCAATGGCTGACCCTGAGGCTGCCCGGCAATTAGAACGGGAACTGAAGGTTCAGGGATTAGAGACAGAAGTTCTGGCCGGAGAGGAAGGCTTGTGTCAGGTAGCTGCACTCGATGAGGTCGATATGGTGATGGCGGCTATTGTCGGTGCTGCCGGGCTGGTTCCGACCATGGCGGCTGTTAAAGCGGGTAAGCGGGTATTACTGGCAAACAAAGAAGCACTGGTCATGTCTGGTGAATTGTTCATTGGGGAAGTGGAGAAGTCCGGAGCGGAACTGCTGCCGGTTGACAGCGAACATAATGCTATCTTCCAGTGTCTGCCTGAAGCGGTTCAGCGTCGCCCCGGCCGCTGCGATCTGAACAGACACGGTATCGCCAGTATTTTGCTGACCGGCTCCGGCGGGCCTTTCCGTTATACAGACGTATCAACACTGGCGTATGTAACGCCTGAGCAGGCGATTGCACACCCAAACTGGTCGATGGGGCCGAAGATCTCGGTTGATTCAGCGACGATGATGAATAAGGGGCTGGAATATATCGAAGCCAAATGGTTGTTTAACTGTGCCCGGGAGCAGTTGAAAGTCGTTATCCATCCACAGTCGGTGATCCACTCCATGGTTCAGTACACAGATGGTTCGGTACTGGCACAGATGGGCGAACCGGATATGTGTACCCCGATTGCACTCAGTATGTCTTATCCCGGTCGCATTTCATCCGGTGTGGCACCGCTCGACTTTACCCGAGTCGGAGAACTGACCTTTCTTGAGCCGGATTTTGCCCGTTACCCGTGTCTTAAACTGGCGATTGATGCCTGCTATCTGGGGCAGCATGCCACAACGGCACTGAATGCGGCCAATGAAATTGCCGTCGCGGCTTTTTTGCAACGCAGACTGAACTTTACCGATATTGCTGCTGTCAATGAACAAGTACTTTCAAAGGTTTGCGCAGGAACTCATCATACAGACACCGGTAGCTTGGAAAGTCTGCTGGAGCTGGATAGAATGTCCCGGATAATCGCAACAGACATGGTCAGAGAGCGAACACTATGACAGATATACTATGGAATTTTGCCAGCTTTATTATTGCTCTGGGCATTCTGGTTGCCGTCCATGAATTTGGTCACTTCTGGGTGGCTCGCCGTTGTGGAGTAAAAGTTGAAAAGTTCTCTATCGGATTTGGCAAATCGTTGTGGAAGAGAACTGGTAAGGATGGCACGGAGTACAGCCTGTCTGTGATCCCACTGGGTGGGTTTGTCCGAATGCTGGATGGGAGCAACGGTGAGGTTCCTGAAGAGCAGAAGCATATGGCTTTTGACAATAAGCCTCTCTGGCAGCGTAGTGCGGTTGTTGCTGCTGGGCCGGTATTTAACTTTCTTTTTGCCGTGCTGGCTTACTGGCTGGTTTTTCTTCTCGGCGTTCCGACGGTTAAACCGGTTATTGGTGAAGTGATCCCTGAGTCTATCGTGGCACAGGCCGGTATTCAGCCGGGGATGGAACTAAAAGCGGTCTCAGGCATCCAAACTCCGGATTGGGAATCTGCCAATATGCAGCTTATTGCTCATATTGGTGACGAGCATATGACCTTGTCGGTGACACAGCCAGACGAAATCGGTCTGGAACAGACGGTTTCGCTGGATATCAGCCACTGGACTTTTGATCCGGAAACCGAGTCGGCGATGACGACACTGGGCTTCAGGCCATTCAGCCCGCAGGTTTATACCTCTGTTGCACATGTGTCTGAAGGCGGCGCAGCGGATAAGGCTGGATTTATGCCGGGTGATACGATTCTGAGCATCGACGGGGAGCCGATAGTGAACTGGCAGGATGTGGTTGAGCATATTCAGGATTCTGCTGAGCGCACACTGAATGTAGGTGTGGATCGCCGTGGTGAAAGCGTTATGCTGTTGCTGACACCAGAGAGCCGAAGACTTTCTGCTGATAAAGTGATCGGTTTTGCCGGTATTGCTCCTGATGTCGCAGAATGGCCGCAAAAGTATCGCATTGAAATTAAATATGATGTATTTGAATCTGTTGGTAAGGCATTTGAGAAAACCGGACAGGTAATCCAGCTGACCTTTACCATGTTAAAAAAACTGGTTATCGGTGTTGTCGGGTTGGATAACCTGAGCGGACCGATTTCAATAGCGAAAGGAGCCGGGTCAACGGCGAATTTCGGACTGGTTTATTTTCTCAGTTTTCTGGCGCTGATCAGTGTCAATCTGGGGATTATAAATCTGGTGCCGTTACCGGTTTTAGATGGCGGACACCTGTTATTTTATGCAATGGAAGCGGTTATCCGCAGGCCAGTACCGGAAAAAGTCCGGGAAATGGGTTATCGTATCGGTGGCGCTATCATTTTTTCATTGATGGCCATCGCTATTTTTAATGATTTTATGCGCCTGTGATCTCGGCTGATTACCAGAACCGTAGGCATTGTAGTAGAAAGGAATAATCAGAACAGGTATGGCGATTAAGCGATTACTGCTGACTTCACTGCTTGTAGCAAGTACCACAGCAAGTGGAGCGGAACAATTTGTAGTTCAGGACATTAATATTCAGGGTCTGCAGCGCGTTGCGCTGGGTGCGGCTCTGCTGAAGATGCCTGTCCGTGTTGGCGATACGGTAGATTCTCAGGATATCTCCGACATCATTAAAGCCTTGTATGCTTCCGGTAACTTTGAGGATATCAAAGTCTTTCGTGATGGTGATGCGCTGCTTGTTCAGGTGAAAGAGAGACCGACCATTGCCAGTATCTCTTTCTCCGGTAACAAAGCGATTAAGGAAGAGCAACTGCAGCAGAATCTGGACGCGTCCGGAATTCGGATGGGGGAAGCTCTGGATCGTACGACATTAAGTAATATCGAAAAAGGGCTGGAAGATTTCTACTACAGTGTAGGGAAATATAATGCATCAGTGAAAGCGATTGTCACACCTCTGCCCCGTAATCGCGCTGATCTGAAGTTTGTGTTTGCTGAAGGTGTTTCAGCCAAGATTCAGCAGATTAACTTTATCGGTAATGAAGTTTTTGATGATGAAGAACTGCTGTCCCGTTTTGATCTGAATGTCGATGTCTCCTGGTGGAATTTCCTGTCAGACGATAAATATCAGAAGCAGGTACTGGCCGGAGATATCGAGTCTCTGAAGTCCTATTATCTGAACCGTGGTTACCTGAAATTCAAGATTGATGCCACTCAGGTCGCTATCTCTCCGGATAAGAAAGGGGTGTATATCACGTTAGTACTGAATGAGGGAAAACCTTATACCGTTAAAGATGTACAGTTCCGTGGAGAGTTGATCGGTAAAGAAGCTGAATTTGAACAACTGGTGCCGTTTGAACAGGGTGATATCTATAGTGCTTCTTTGGTGACTTCGCTAGAGGAAGATGTCAAAAAAGTGCTCGGAGAAGCCGGGTATGCTTATCCGCAGGTGCACACGGTTCCTGAGTTTGATGAAGAAAAACAGGAAGTTGTTCTGACACTGCATGTTGAAACGGGTAAGCGGATCTATGTGCGGGATATCCGTTTTACCGGTAACCTTGTCACCAAAGATGAAGTACTGCGCCGCGAAATGCGTCAGATGGAAGGCAGTTGGCTCAACTCCAAATCGATTGAAACGGGTAAAAGTCGTCTCAGCCGTACCGGGTATTTTGAAAGCGTTGATGTTGAAACGATACGTGTTCCGGGCACCGATGATCAGGTGGATCTGGTGTATAAGGTTAAGGAAGCCAACTCTGGCAGTGTTAACTTTGGTATCGGCTATGGTACTGAGTCTGGAATGAGCTTCCAGGTGGGGCTGCAACAGGATAACTTTGCCGGTACCGGTAACCGGGTGGGTATCAGTGCGACGACCAACGATTACCAGCAGAACGTGAGTCTGGAATACCGGGATCCGTACTGGAATCTGGATGGTGTGAGTCTGGGCGGTAAGGTGTTCTACAACAAGTTTGAAGCTTCCGATGCCGGTATTGTGGATTATACCAACGAAAGTTATGGCACCAGCTTGACCTGGGGTTTCCCGTACGATGAGCTGAACTTCTTTGAAATGGGAGTGGGGTATACCCACACCAAGATTGAAAACCTTGATCCTTATGTTCAGGTTGAGCAATTTTTGCAGAACCTGACCGGTGATTCGGGAGCCAGTGAGCTGACCGCAGACGATTTTGATATTTCTCTGACCTGGACGCGCAACAATCTGAACCGGGGTTATTTCCCGACTGACGGTAGCCATCAGCGTGTCACCTACAGCATGACAACACCGGGTTCAGACGTGAAATACTTTAAGCTGCGTTACGATGCCCGGAAGTATTTCCCGCTGACGAAAAAGCATGAGTTTACTCTGTTACTGCGCGGTCGTCTGGGATACGGTAATGGCTATGGTCAGACAGACGGTGTCGATAACCTGTATCCGTTTTATGAGAACTTCTATGCCGGGGGCTTTAGTACTTTAAGGGGCTTCAGTTCCAATTCGGCTGGTCCGAAAGCGGTTTACAATGAAGGGGCCATTTCCGGCAGCGGTAATAGCGGCAACAATGCCGGATATATTGCAACCGATGATTCTGTCGGTGGTAATGCTACGGCACTGGCAAGTGTGGAACTGATTGTACCGACGCCGTTTGCTTCGGATGAGATGCAGAGTCAGATCCGGACCAGTCTCTTCTATGATATGGCCAGCGTCTGGGATACCGAATTTAATTACGATTCCAGTAATATCCTGTATGGTCAGCGTTATTACTATGATTACTCGGATCCGACTAATTACCGCGCTTCATACGGTGCGGCACTGCAATGGATGTCGCCAATGGGGCCTCTGGTCTTTGCTGTGGCTAAACCAATTAAAAAATACGACGGTGACGACGAAGAATTCTTCACCTTCACTATCGGTAAAACGTTCTAAAAGGAAATTGTTTTGAAAAAAATCGTAAAAGCGGCTGGTATTAGCCTTGTTATTCTAAGTTCTTCATTCTTTGCTCACTCAGCAGAAGCTGCGCAAAAGATTGGCTATGTCAGTACAGGTTTTCTGATAAATAAAGTGCCTGAAAGTAAGCGTGAGCTGATCCTTAAGCCGCTGCAGCAGCAGGCTGATGATGAAGCCGCAGAAATACAGAAGCTGGAAGCTAAGATCAACACCAAGATTGAACAGGCTACGCGCGATAAAGAATTGCTGGGTGAAGCCGGAGTGGAAAAACTGCAGATCGAAATCGCCGGACTGAAAGAAGAAGGGAAGATGAAGATGGATAAGTTTAAGGATGCCAACAAGGAGCGCCAGCGTAAGGCTCAAATTGAAATGGTTAAGCTTATTCAGGGGGCTGTTACCAAGGTTGCGGAAGCGGAAGGTTACGATATGGTCATTGAAAGCCAGCTGGTGACATACGCAAAACCAGAGTTAAATCTGACTGAAAAAGTTCTGGCTGAACTGAACTGATAGTAGCGGAACACTATGCCAACAATAACTCTTGCTGAATTAGCGGCAGTAACGGGAGGAACACTTCACGGTAATGGTGATGTGACCGTCCGGACTGTTGCTGCGATGGACAAGGCGGGGGAGGGAGACATTACGTTTCTCTCCAACCCTAAGTACCGTAAGCACCTTACCGAATGTCGGGCTTCTGCCGTAATGGTAAAAGCGTCGGAGCTGGAACTGTGCCGTACCAATGCATTAGTGGTTAATGACCCGTATCTGGCTTATGCCCGGGTGGCTCAGGCTCTGGACAGTACACCCAAGCCGGCGGATACGATTGCCCCTTCTGCTGTCATTGCCGGAGATGTGACTCTGGGTGAACAGGTAACGATTGGAGCCAACGCTGTTATCGAAGCCGGTGTTGTTCTGGGTGATAAGGTTTCGGTTGGTGCCGGTTGCTTTATCGGCAAGGGAGCCGTTATCGGAGCCAATACCTGCCTGTGGTCTAATGTATCTGTCTATCATGGGGTTCAGATTGGTGAATCCTGCCTGATCCAGGCGAATACAGTGATTGGTTCAGACGGTTTTGGTTATGCCAATGATAAAGGTGAGTGGGTAAAAATCCCTCAGGTCGGCACCGTACGTATCGGCAACCGGGTTGAGATCGGTGCTTGCACCAGCATAGATCGTGGTGCTTTGGACGATACCGTTATCGAGGATAATGTGATTATCGATAACCAGATCCAGATAGCACACAATGTACACATTGGTTATGGTAGTGCGATGGCCGGTGGTACGATTGTGGCCGGCAGTACGAACATTGGCAAGTACTGCATTATCGGCGGTGGTGCGGTCATTAACGGGCATATTGAGATAGCCGACGGTGTGACGATCACTGGTATGGGTATGGTGATGCGCAGTATTGAAGAGAAAGGGATGTATTCATCGGGCATTCCTCTGCAGCCGAATAAAGAGTGGCGCAAAACGGCGGCCCGGGTACACCGGATCGATGAGATGAATAAGCGTCTCAAAGCCGTTGAAAAGAAATTGGAATCCTGATCTGCACTTTTCTTAACAGAGACCTGCCGTTTGCAGGTCTTTTTCGTTTATAATCCCTGCCAGTTAACTGGTTTGTAATATAGGAAGATGATTTTGACTACTGAAAAGAAAACGATGAATGTAACTGAAATTCGTAAACTGCTTCCCCATCGTTATCCATTTTTGCTGATTGATCGTGTGACTGATTATGCAGAAGGAAAATACCTTGTTGGCCTGAAAAATGTCTCAGTCAATGAACCTCAGTTTACCGGTCATTTTCCCCAGTTGCCGATTTTTCCCGGCGTACTGATCCTTGAAGCGATGGCTCAGGCAACCGGTCTGCTGGCATTTAAGACCTTCGGAGCGCCGACTGAAAACGAACTATACTATTTTGCAAGTATCGATAATGCTAAATTCCGTAAGCCGGTTGTACCGGGCGACCAGCTGGTTATTGAAGTGGAATTTATTAAAGAGCGCAGAGGGATTGCCCTGTTTAACGGCACAGCAAAAGTTGACGGTGAAGTTGTCTGTTCTGCTGAACTGAAATGTGCCCGCCGAGAGTTCTGATTATTATGATTCATGCAACTGCACAAATTCATCCAACAGCGATTGTTGAAGACGGCGCGGTTATCGGTGCCGATGTAAAAATCGGTCCGTTCTGCTTTGTTGAGAGCAAGGTAAAGATTGGTCGTGGTACAGAGCTTCTTTCCCATGTCGTGGTAAAAGGACCGACGATTATTGGTGAAGATAACCGGATTTTTCAGTTTGCTTCCATCGGTGAGGCTTGCCAGGATTTGAAATATGCTGGTGAAGATACCCGTCTGGAAATTGGTGACCGTAACACGATACGTGAAAGTGTGACTATGCACCGGGGTACGATTCAGGATGCTGGTGTAACGAAAGTCGGCAGTGATAACCTGTTTATGATCAATGCTCATGTTGCACATGATTGCGTTATCGGTGACCGTTGTATTTTTGCCAATAATGCCACTCTGGCTGGACATGTAAAAGTCGGCGATCAGGCTATTATCGGTGGTATGTCAGCGATTCACCAGTTTTGCCATATCGGTGACCATTGCATGCTGGGTGGTGGCTCAATTGTGGTACAGGATGTGCCGCCATATGTGATGGGACAGGGTAACCACTGTGTACCGTTCGGTATTAATATCGAAGGTCTGAAACGGCGTGGATTCGAGAAAAAAGAGATCATGGCGATTCGTCGTGCTTATAAAGCACTTTACCGCAGCGGCCTGACACTGGAAGAAGCTAAGGCTGAGATTGCTAAAGAAGCGACAGAGTATCAATCTGTGCAGTTGTTTATGGACTTCCTGGATAATTCTGAGCGCGGGATTATCCGTTAGCTGTTGTCGGAAACTTGTTCTTAGCCAGATGTGTATACCCACGCCGGAGCGTGGCAATGAGGATCATGAAAAAAATATGCAACGTCCTCTGAAAATCGGCATTGTTGTCGGAGAACTGTCCGGGGATACCCTGGGTGAAGGGCTGATAAAAGCCATTCACAAACAGTATCCTGATGCTGAATTTGTTGGTATCGGCGGGCCGAAGATGAAAGCGCTGGGGTGTGTGTCTCTGTTTGACATGGATGAACTGGCTGTCATGGGGCTGGTGGAAGTACTTGGCCGCCTGCCTCGGCTGCTGAACGTCAAGGCACAGTTGGTTCGCTATTTTAAAGACAATCCGCCGGATGTTTTTATCGGTATCGACGCTCCGGATTTTAATCTGCGTCTGGAGAAAACGCTGAAGCAGTCTGGTATCCGAACCGTCCACTATGTCTGCCCGTCTGTATGGGCATGGCGGCAGAAACGTATCTTTAAGATCAAAGAAGCCACCAATCTGGTGTTGGCTTTTCTGCCGTTTGAGAAAACTTTTTGTGACCGGTTTGATGTTCCGTGCGAATTTATCGGTCATACACTGGCCGATGCCATACCGGTGACCAATGATAAAATGGCGGCAAGGATTCTACTGGGGCTGGAAACGGAAAAACGCTGGCTGGCGGTGTTGCCGGGAAGCCGTGGTTCGGAACTGAATATGCTCGCCCGGCCATTTATTGAAACCTGCCAGCGTCTGCACAATTTGCATCCGGAGCTGGGATTTGTCGTCGCATTGGTTAATCGCAGGCGGCGGGAACAGTTTGTTCAGGTATGGCAGGAAATCGCACCCGATCTGCATTTTGTTCTGGTGGAAGATACTGCCCGTCATGTGATTCAGGCATCCGATGCCGTTTTACTGGCATCAGGAACGGTCGCACTGGAATGCATGCTGGTTAACCGTCCTATGGTGGTTGGTTACCGGGTTAACCGGTTGACGGCAATGATCGCTAAGCGTCTGGTAAAAACTGAATTTGTTTCGTTGCCAAACATCCTTGCCGGTCGGGAAGTCGTGAAAGAGTTTCTGCTGGAAGCCTGTACGGCAGAGAATCTTGCCCGGGAGGCAGAACGTCTGTTGAGTGGTGATAACTCCGAGATGCAGACATTGTTTACACAGATGCACCAGCAATTGCGTAAAAATGCCGATGAACAGGCGGCAGCGGCCGTCTTAAAACTGATTGGACAGTAGAATGACTAAAGAATTACCTCCGTTTGAATATCCGTCTGGCTACCGGCTTATTGCCGGAGTTGATGAAGTCGGACGGGGTCCTCTGGTGGGGGATGTGGTTACGGCGGCTGTGATTTTAGATCCGGCTAATCCGATTGAAGGTCTGACGGATTCGAAAAAATTATCGGAGAAGAAACGTCTGGCACTCTTCCCTGAGATCCAGGAAAAAGCACTGGCATGGGCAATTGGCCGTTGTTCTCCGGAAGAAATCGACCGTCTGAATATTCTGCACGCCACTATGCTGGCGATGCAACGTGCAGTAGAAGGACTGACGCTCCGTCCGGATTTTGTACTGATTGATGGTAACCGTGTGCCGCCGCTTTCTATGGACGCTGAGGCGGTGGTTAAAGGCGATTTAAGAGTCGCAGAAATCAGTGCGGCGTCTATTTTGGCTAAGGTAGTCAGGGATCAGGAGATGGATGAGCTGGACAAAGTGTATCCACAGTTCGGTTTTGCTCAGCATAAAGGCTATCCGACCAAAGCCCACTTCGCAGCGATAGAAGAGCACGGTGTCATTGATCAACACCGAAAAAGTTTTAAGCCGGTAAAAAGAATTCTGCAACATGGCTGATCCCAAGTTTATACATTTACGCATTCACAGTGATTTCTCTATGGTGGACGGCCTGTCCAAGGTGCCGCCATTAGTTAAGAAAGTGGCTGAGCTCGGCATGCCCGCTATGGCTTTGACCGATTTTACCAACCTGTGTGGTCTGGTTAAGTTCTACAACACGGCTCATGGCTGTGGCATTAAACCCATCGTCGGAGCTGATTTTTCTATGCAGTCTGCCGAATTCGGCGATGAGCTGACTAAACTGACCATTCTGGCGGCAGACAACACAGGCTACAACAACCTGACCCTGCTGATCTCCGAAGCGTATCAGCGCGGTCATGTCCAGCATCAGCCGGTTATCGATAAAGAGTGGCTGATTAAGCACAGTGATGGTCTGATTATTCTTTCTGGCGGTAAGAGTGGTGAGGTAGGAAAGGCATTGCTGAAAGGTAATCAGATTCTGGTGGATAAATGTATCGGCTTTTATCAGCAACATTTTCCAGACTGTTTTTATCTTGAACTGACCCGTACTGGACGTGCGGATGAAGAGAGTTACCTGCATTTTGCTCTGGAACAGGCGGAGAAAAGCAACCTGCCGGTTGTGGCAACAAATGATGTAGTCTTTCTGACCGCAGAGCAGTTTGATGCGCATGAGATCCGGGTTGCTATTCATGACGGCTATACGCTGGAAGATCCGCGTCGGCCAAAGAACTACAGCCCGCAGCAGTACCTGCGTACCGAAGCTGAGATGTGTGAACTGTTCGCCGATATTCCGGAGGCACTGGAAAACAGTGTGGAAATTGCCAAACGCTGTAATGTAACGGTACGGCTGGGAGAATATTTTCTGCCTAACTTCCCGACGGAAGGTATGGCGATTGAAGATTATCTGATTAAAAAATCAGAGGTAGGTCTGGAAGAGCGTCTGGAGTTCCTGTTTCCGGATCCGGAAGTGCGCAGGCAGCGCAGGCCGGAGTATGATGAACGCCTGAAGATCGAGTTGGACGTTATCAACCAGATGGGCTTTCCCGGCTACTTTCTTATTGTGATGGAATTTATCCAGTGGTCGAAGGATAACGATGTGCCGGTTGGACCGGGACGTGGTTCGGGGGCAGGTTCTCTGGTGGCCTACTCGCTGAAAATCACCGATCTGGATCCGCTGGAATATGATCTGCTGTTTGAACGTTTCCTGAACCCGGAACGGGTATCCATGCCCGATTTTGACGTTGATTTCTGTATGGATAAGCGGGATCTGGTTATCGATCACGTAGCGGAAATGTATGGCCGGGATGCGGTATCGCAGATCATTACTTTTGGTACTATGGCGGCTAAAGCGGTTATCCGTGACGTCGGTCGGGTGCTGGGGCATCCGTACGGGTTTGTGGATCGCATTTCCAAACTGGTTCCGCCTGATCCGGGTATGACGCTGGAAAAAGCATTCAAGGCCGAGCCACAACTGCCTGAAATTTATGAAGCCGATGAGGAAGTGAAAGAGCTGATCGATATGTGTCGCATTCTGGAAGGGGTGACACGTAACGCCGGTAAGCATGCCGGTGGTGTGGTTATCTCTCCGACGACCATCACCGATTTCGCGCCAATCTACTGCGATTCAGAAGGGCATTTTCCGGTTACCCAATTTGATAAGAACGATGTAGAAACCGCCGGACTGGTAAAGTTTGACTTCCTCGGACTGCGGACTCTGACCATTATCGACTGGGCATTAGGGCTGATTAACCCGCGTATGGAGCGCGAGGGTAAACCTCTGGTACGTATTGAGTCGATCCCGCTGGATGATTCCGCCTCTTTCCGGGTATTACAGAATTCGGAGACTACGGCAGTATTCCAGCTGGAATCCCGCGGTATGAAGGATCTGATCAAGCGTCTGCAACCCGACTGTTTTGAAGATATTATCGCACTGGTGGCGTTGTTCCGTCCGGGGCCGCTGCAATCCGGGATGGTGGATAACTTTATCGACCGTAAACACGGGCGGGAGGCGATCTCCTATCCTGATGAAACCTGGCAGCATGAATCGCTGAAAGAGACGCTGGATCCAACCTATGGCATTATCCTGTATCAGGAACAGGTGATGCAGATTGCCCAGATATTGGCAGGGTATACGCTGGGTGGTGCGGATATGCTGCGTCGGGCCATGGGTAAGAAAAAACCGGAAGAGATGGCCAAGCAGCGGGCTGTCTTTGAAGAGGGCGCAATCAAAAACGGCGTCGATGGCGAACTGGCAATGAAGATCTTCGATCTGGTAGAAAAGTTCGCCGGTTACGGTTTCAATAAATCTCACTCAGCGGCTTATGCGCTGGTTTCTTATCAGACGCTGTGGCTGAAGACACATTATCCGGCTGAGTTTATGGCTGCGGTAATGACTGCAGATATGGATAACACCGAGAAGGTGGTCGGGCTGGTGGACGAGTGTTTCCGTATGAAACTGACCGTGCTACCACCGGATGTTAACTCCGGTCTGTACCGCTTTAACGTTGATGAGACCGGTGCCATCGTGTATGGCATCGGTGCCATTAAAGGTGTGGGTGAAGGGCCGATTGAAAGCATTATCGAAGCCCGGAATAAGGGCGGATATTTTAAGGATCTGTTTGATTTCTGTGCTCGTATCGATCTGAAAAAAGTCAATAAACGGGTGATCGAGAAACTGATTCAGGCTGGAGCGCTGGACAGGCTGGGGCCTCATAGAGCTGCTATGCTGGCGTCTGTGGATGATGCCGTAAAGGCTGCCGGACAGTTCCATCAGGCAGAAGCCTTTGGGCAGGCTGATATGTTCGGTGTGTTGACTGAAGCGCCGGAAGCTGTTGAGCAGGCATACGCACAAGCACCTGAGTGGACGGAAAAGGTCAGACTGGAAGGAGAGCGTGAGGCGCTGGGTCTTTATTTGACCGGACACCCGATAAATGAATATCTGAAGGAACTCGGACGCTTTACCAGTTGTCGATTAAAAGATGTGACGCCAACCCGCCGGGATCAGTCGGTTACGGTAGCGGGTTTGGTGGTAGCCGCTAAGGTGATGACCACCAAACGCGGCACACGCATCGGCATCATGACGCTGGATGACCGATCCGGACGGCTGGAGGTCATGCTTTTCTCTGATGCGCTTGATAAGTATGCAGAACTGCTGGAAAAAGATAAAATACTGGTGATCTCCGGACAGGTCAGCTTTGATGACTTCAACGGGGGCTTTAAAATGTCCGCCCGCGAAATTTCAGAACTTGGTGAAGCGCGGGAGAAATACGCACGCGGATTATCCGTATCCCTGATGCAGTCACAAATTGACGACGTATTTTTTGAACAGTTTGCCCGGATCCTGGAGCCGCATAAGGCAGGTACTGTTCCCGTCAATATTTATTATCAGCGTGACGATGCCCGGGCCAGAATAGAGCTGGGTACAGAATGGCGGGTCACGCCGAATGATTCGTTATTAGATGAATTAAAACAGCTACTTGGTAAGAATCAGGTAGAACTCGAATTTAACTAAAATCCAGTTGCAGCGAATACGTAACTGAATAACTAAGGATTCATAGATGAGCATGAATTTTCTTGAATTTGAAAAACCAATCGCTGAACTAGAAGCTAAGATTGAAGCGCTTCGTGATGTTTCGCGTCATGGTGGCGGTGCTTCCGTTGATTTAGATAAAGAAATCCATCAACTGGAAGAAAAAAGTCAGGAACTGAAGAAGAAAATTTTCAGTGACTTAGGGGCATGGCAGGTTGCTCAACTGGCACGTCATCCGCGTCGTCCGTATACGCTGGACTATATCGAGAATGCGTTTACTGAATTTGATGAGCTGGCCGGTGATCGTGCCTATGCTGATGACAAAGCTATTGTCGGTGGTATTGCGCGTCTGGATAACCGTCCGGTTATGGTGATTGGTCATCAGAAAGGCCGGGAAACCAAAGAGAAGGTAAGACGTAACTTCGGGATGCCGAAACCGGAGGGTTACCGTAAAGCCCTGCGTCTGATGCAGATGGCTGAGCGGTTTAATATGCCGGTGATTACTTTTATCGATACAGCCGGTGCTTATCCGGGTGTGGGGGCGGAAGAGCGCGGCCAGTCGGAAGCGATAGCCCGTAACCTTAAGGTCATGTCCGGACTGAAAGTACCGGTGATCTGTAATGTGATTGGTGAAGGCGGTTCCGGCGGTGCACTGGCTATCGGTGTCGGTGACTATGTTAATATGCTGCAGTACTCCACCTATGCGGTTATTTCACCGGAAGGTTGTGCTTCTATTCTATGGCGTGATTCAGAAAAAGCCCCTCAGGCGGCAGAAGCCATGGGACTGACAGCTCCGCGTCTGAAAGAGCTGGAGCTGATCGATAACGTTATCGAAGAGCCTCTGGGTGGCGCACACAGGGATCCGGTACAGATGGCAGTCAGCCTGAAAGCGGTTCTGCTTAAACAACTGGAAGCGCTTGGCTATCTGGATACTGAATCCATGTTGGAACGTCGATATCAGCGTCTGATGAATTACGGTTACTGCTGATTTTCGTCTTGCCTCAGGTGTGCATTCCCGTGTGAAAGCACGGGAATGAGTGAAAAAGAGGTTCTTGTGCTCTATCCCCATTTTTCTTCTCTTCTTAACCGTTACTACCTGCCGCAGAGTAAAATTGTGCTCGGCCTGAGTGGTGGTGTTGATTCCCGGGTTCTGTTGCATCTTCTGTCCCTGTATCGACAGGAACATCCCCACACTGACTGTTTGGTTGTACACGTTCATCACGGGCTAAGTCCCAATGCAGATGACTGGGCTGCACTCTGTCAGCAGTGGAGTCTTTCCGGTTCGGTTGACTATGTGGCTGAAAAAGTCACTCTTGAACGGAGCAATGGCCGCAGTATCGAAGAAGAGGCACGTATCAAGCGCTATCAGGTGTTTGAGACATATATGCAGCCCGGTGATCTGCTTTTGACCGGACAGCATTTAAGTGACCAGACCGAAACCTTTCTGTTGGCACTGAAACGTGGCAGTGGCCCGAAAGGTTTGTCATCCATGCCTGAATATGCAGCTTTTGGTTCCGGCCGGGTATTGCGTCCGCTGTTGTCCGTTAGTCGTGATGCCATTATCCGCTATGCACAGCAGCACCGGCTGGAATGGGTGGAAGATGAAAGTAATCAGGATACCCGCTATGACCGGAATTTTCTTCGTCACTGCATTGTCCCGCAACTGACCGGACGCTGGCCTGAAATAGAGCGCGCGGTAGCCCGCAGTGCCGCCCTGTGTGCCGAACAGGAAGCTTTGCTGCAGGAATTGCTTAGTGACAGCCTGGATAGCATGGTTGTACCGGATGGCGGTCTGAACATTCAGGCAGTACAAGCCCAGACAGCGCTTGCCCGTAATCAGTTGATCCGGATGTGGCTGGAGCGATGCAGTAGCCGGATGCCGTCTCGAAAGCAACTGGCACTCATCTGGCAGGAAGTCGCCTGCGCCCAAGGCGATGCGAACCCCAGACTGCAGCTTGCTCAGGGGGAAATCCGCCGTTACCGGGGCTGTCTGTATTTTATCGATAAATACCGGGATATTAGCCACTGGCGTGCAGAGTTGAGCGTAAACTGCCCGGTCAGGTTACCGGATGGTTTGGGTTCGGTTGTGCTGACCGACAACATCACAGGAAAGGGGCTCTGTCTTCGCCGGGCTAAGGCGGAAGAAAACATATGGATAGGGTTTAATCCGGAAGGTCTGATGGCTCATCCTGAGCAGAGAACGCATAGCCGGAAACTGAAAAAGCTGTTTCAGGAATATGGTATTCCGGGATGGCAACGCCGGCGTCTGCCGCTGATTATGTACGGTGAGCGGTTGGCCATGGTCGCCGGGTTATTTACTGACCGGGAGTTTTCCGGTGATGCTGTTGAAGTGATATGGGAGTGAAAACACCAGTGACCCAAACAAAATTGGATAGCGCCGATTGCTATTTGAATGATATCAGTAATAATAACCGCATAACCGAAATAAATCGCCGGAGTTAAAGGATTACAATGAAAAAAATTGAAGCAATTATTAAACCATTCAAACTGGATGATGTTCGTGAAGCATTGGCTGAAGTCGGTATTACCGGTATGACGGTTTCTGAAGTAAAAGGTTTTGGCCGTCAGAAGGGCCACACGGAACTGTATCGTGGCGCAGAATATATGGTAGATTTTCTGCCGAAGGTAAAACTTGAAATCGTGGTGAATGCTGATGTCGTCGAGCAGTGTATTGAAACGATCATCGAAACTGCCCAGACAGGTAAGATCGGTGACGGTAAGATATTTGTCTGTGATGTAGACCGTGTGGTACGTATCCGCACCGGCGAAGAAGACGAAGACGCGATTTAAATTACACATCTCGTTTTATTTCTCGTTCCCGCAGAGGGCTGTGGGAACAAGAATACGCTCTCCTCTCGGACTATTCCATGAAAAAGCTTTTTAGCGCTTTTCTCTTGTTGCTTACCGGTTTGTCTTTTTTATTTCTGCTTATCTTTGACATTCCGGAATCCCCGTTTCTGATGGTCACCACCCCTCATCACCGTTGGCAAGCTACCGGCGGACAGTGTTCTTCGCAGACATTCTCTCCGGTACTGGATAACCACGGAACCCTGAGTGTGCTGGTATGGAATATCTACAAAGAGAACCGTTCCGGCTGGCAGGAAACGCTGGAGAGACTGAGCCGGAATGCACAACTGCTGCTGTTGCAGGAAGGCAGCCTGAACGAGGAATTTTCCGCCTGGATAGAGGATAATCACTGGCAGGCAGCTCATACCAGTGCATTCAATGCTTTTGGTGTCAGTGCCGGGGTGCTGAACCTGTCGCGGACAGCTCCGCAGCGGGTGTGTGCTTATACTCAAACAGAGCCCTGGTTACGGCTGCCTAAATCTGCGCTCTATGCGCGCTATTCTCTTTCTGATGGTCAGACACTGGCTGTGATTAATATTCATGCGGTGAACTTTACTCTGGGTGTCAAAGAGTATTCCGAACAGCTTGAGGCGTTGCGTGAAGCAGTATCCGGACATTCCGGGCCACTGATTGTGGCTGGGGATTTTAATTCCTGGAGCAGTCACCGGATGAACGTGCTGCAACACCACATGCAGCAACTGGGGCTGGATGAAGTCAGTTTTCATCCGGATAACCGGGAGGAGATACTGACCGGCTATAAACTGGATCACCTGTTTTTTCGCGGACTGACACCGATAAAAGCAGAAGCGCCCGTAACGGACGCTTCTGACCATAATCCCATGTCAGTACATTTTGTTATCCTGCCCTGACGGTTTGCTGATTACACGCTGACTTTGGTGACATCCACATACAGTGTCAGTTTTTGTCCCGGCTGGATGTATTTATCCGAACCCAGATTATTCCAGCGGATGATATCGGCACTGCTGACCTTAAACCGGCTGGCGATAGCACTGATAGAATCACCGCTGCGTACCTGATAGTTAACGGTACGGATAATGGCACCATTGCGTCCCTTCTTCCAGATAACCAGTTTCTGACCGACGCGCAGCGTATCACGCGGGCCCATGCCATTCCATTTCGCCAGTGACTGATGAGACACCTTATGTTGCTGTGCAATACTCCACAGGCTGTCGCCCTGATTAACGATATGAGTCAGTTTATACTGTCCCCGACTGATGGCTTGTGTTTTAGCCAGGCGGTTAGGGGCGCTGAGAGCATAGATATTGCCGTCTTTGGTGGAAGTCGGGATCATCAGGTACTGTCCGGCCCGGATAGTATTTCCGGACAGACCATTTGCCTGACGAATAGTATCTGCGGTGGTCTTATATTTTTTTGCCAGCAGGCTGATGGCATCTCCTGATTTTACTTTGTAGCGGATCAGTTTCAGTCCTTTGCCCCGGTTTTCTTGTGCAGCAAGCTCAAACTGTCCGGCTTTCTCAGTTGGGATCAGCAGCGTATAAGGGCCGTCAGGATCCGTTGCCCAACGGTTAAAGGCCGGGTTATAGCTCTGTAGTTCTTTGACGCTGATCCCGGCATATTTGGCGGCAATAGCCAGATCAAGTTGTTCCTGCGGATCCACCTCTGTCAGTACGGGGTAGTTAGGGATTGCCGGAATAACGATACCATATTCTTCCTGATGGCTGATGATATCGGCCAGCGCCAGTAGTTTCGGCACATAGCTGCTGGTTTCTACCGGTAAATCCAGAGAGAAAAAGTCCGTTGGTTTGTTCAGGCGGATGTTCTTACTGATGGCGCGGGAAACCCGGCCACCACCACTGTTATAAGCGGCAATAGCGTGATTCCAGTTACCGTCGAAACGGTTACCCAGATAGGTCAGGTAATCCAGAGCGGCATCGGTAGCCGCAGCCACATCCCGTCGACCGTCATACCAGTAGTTCTGTTTCAGCCCATACATCTTTCCTGTACCCGGTACAAACTGCCATAAACCGGCAGCGCTGCCGTGTGAATAGGCGAAAGGGTCAAAAGAGCTTTCCACTACAGGCAGAAGAGCCAGCTCCAGCGGCAGGCCTCTCTGTTCTATTTTATCTACGATAAGATACAGGAAAGGCTGTGCCCGCTGTGCCACACTTTCCAGATGTCCCGGATGGGTCAGATACCAGTTCCGGTAGTAATTTATTTTGCTATGTTTCGGAACCGGGATGGAAAACTGCATCGCAATCCGTTGCCAGACATCGGCCTGCTCAGCCGGATCAGGTATGTCATCGGCAGTCGGTTCCGTTGTTTCCGCCGGTAAACTGAGCGCTGGTGTGCTCTCTGTTTCGCCTGTATGAGCGGTGCCTGCGGCTGCCTGTTCGGTATCCGACGCAGTTTCCGTGTCCTGAATGACAGGTTGGTTCTGCTGAGTCATCTGACAGCCTGCCAGTGACAGAACCATCATCCACCCGATGAGTTTTTTCATTAATACGGCCTTTTAAAAAAAACGGCTGTTGATCATACTTGCCGACTATATGAGTGACAAGTCAATAACACTTAAAAATTATCTTTCCATTGACGCAGAGCAGTAAAGACGGCGATGGAAGAGGTGTCAAACGTTCGGTTTGCCACAGAGCGGATAATGCTTTCTTCGTCTGTACGCAGAAACGGATTCACCTGTTTTTCCTGAGAGAGGCGGGTTGGCAGTGTGGGCTGATTGTCTGCACGCAGCCGGTTGACCTGCTCCCGGTAATCAAGCAGATGGTGGTTATCCGGTTCTACTGCCAGAGCAAACGTGATGTTTGCTGTGGTATATTCATGTGCCGGATAGATGTCGGTGTTTTCCGGCAGCGCCGCTATTTTACTGAGAGAGTCGAACATCTGCTGCGGAGTGCCTTCAAAAATACGGCCACATCCGGCAGAAAACAGGGTATCCCCGCAAAATAACTTTCCTGCTCCGGCATAGCCGATATGGCCGAGAGTGTGACCCGGTAAATCCAGTACTACAAAGGTCTCACCGAACAGTTCAAACTGTTCACCACCGGAGACGGAATGAGTCAGAGCCGGAACCGGGTCGTTTGCCGGTCCGACAATATTCAGTTTCGGGTTATGGCGCAGCAGTTCTGAAATGCCGCCGGTATGATCCGCATGATGATGGGTGATCAGTACGGTTTCCAGAGTCAGGCCATGTTGGCGGATATAGTCCAGCACCGGTGCTGCTTCACCGGGGTCGATAACGGCAGCTTGCTGATCATTATTTTGAATCAGCCAGATGTAATTATCATTGAATGCAGGTATGCTTTTGATGACTAACATATTTCGTTCCTTAATTATTATGAGCGAGGTGAGGTGTGAAACCCGCACGTACATCACGAAAGCTTGAAAAGCCACACTCCTGGCAGCAACTGAAAAAAGGTCAGTGGGTCGCTGAATCTATCCAGAGCCGGCTTGACGAATGGTGCCCGAGGTTATTCGGTTACCACATGCTTAAACTCGGAGGCCTGAGTTGTGAGCTTGCCAGTTGTATGTGTAATATTCAACATCAGGTTTGTCTGGATACTCGAAACTCTCTGCGCACTGTGGTGGCCGACCCTTATGATCTGCCGTTTCTGGAAAAGAGCTTTGATGGCGTTCTGATGGCGCATCTGCTGGATTACTGTAATGACCCGCACCGCTTGCTGCGTGAGGTCGACAGAGTGATGGTGGACGATGGCTATCTGATCATTACCGGGTTTAACCCCGTCAGTATCATGGGGCTTTCCAGCCTGCTTCCATGGCATAAACAGAGTCTGCCGTGGAGCGGACGAATGTTTACGCCAAACCGGATCCGCGATTGGTTGGGGCTGCTGAACTATCAGGTCATTCATATGGATCGCTATGCCGTTTTTCCGACCCGGCTGCCTTTGGGAGCCTGGCTGGAAAACAGTATTGGAGACCGGATGCGGATGTTCGGCTCTCTGTACTTTATCGTGGCAAGAAAGCGTACTTATCCGTTAAAACCGATCAAACCCCACTGGCATCTGAAACGGCGCTTTTATCCGCTGGGGATCAACTACAAGGTATGCGGCGATAAGGTTTGTCCGGAGGATAACCGCTGATACGGCGGTTATCGGCTGTGATTCTGGACGGTCAGCCCTGATAGCCGGTATCGTCTTCGGTAGGCGCTTCTGCGGCCGCACGGGCGATTTCATCACAGATTTCATTCTCTCGGTGACCGGCATGGCCTTTTACCCAGTGCCATTCGACCTGATGCCGGGCTGTTTCCTTATCCAGAGCCTGCCACAGATCAGCATTTTTAACCGGTTTTTTATCGGCAGTTTTCCAGCCACGCTTTTTCCAGTTATGGATCCACTGGGTAATTCCCTGACGGACATACTGGCTGTCGGTGGTCAGTATGACATGGCAGGGTTCTTTCAGGGTGCGCAGGGCGACAACGGCAGCCATCATTTCCATGCGGTTGTTCGTGGTCAGGGTATACCCTTTTGCCAGCTGCTTTTCTGTTTGTTTATAACGCAGCACAACGCCGTAGCCGCCGGGACCGGGATTGCCTAAACAGGAACCGTCAGTGAAAATTTCAACTTGTTTTGTCATGTTCTGATACTATTACCTGAAATCGCAGAATCGACATAGTCTGACACAGATATCATTATGAATACCAGAAACAATTCTTCTCATGAACGTATCGTGGTACTCGATACCGAAACCACAGGTATGAACCGTGAGGGCGGCCCTCATTATATGGGGCACAGGATCATCGAGATTGGTGCCGTGGAAATTATTGACCGCAAACTGACGGGTCGTCACTTTCATGTCTATATCAAACCTGACCGGGAGATCCAGCCGGATGCGATTGAAGTTCATGGTATTACTGATGAATTTCTGGTCGACAAACCGGAATACCGCGATGTACATGCAGAATTCCTTGAGTTTATCCGCGGTGCCGAGCTGGTGGCACACAATGCTCCCTTCGATACCGGCTTTATGGATTATGAATTTGAAAAGCTGGATCCGGCCATTGGTAAAACCGAACAGTACTGTAAGGTTACCGATACGCTGGCCATGGCGAAGAAGATTTTTCCCGGTAAAAGAAATAATCTGGATGTGTTGTGTGAACGTTACGGTATAGATAACTCTCACCGGACGCTCCACGGGGCATTGCTCGATGCCGAGATTCTGGCTGACGTTTATCTGTTAATGACGGGGGGACAGACTTCACTGCAGTTTAATGCCAGTCAGCAGGAGGGAAGCGATTCGGGATCTGAAGCCATAAAACGGGTTGTCGGCGGGCGAAAAGCGCTAAAGGTTTTACGGGCATCGGCCGATGAACTAGAAGCACACCAGTCTCGTCTGGATATTGTTGAGAAGGGTGGTACTTGTCTCTGGCGTCAGTGAATGATGTCTTCGCCTGATAGAACCGATTGAGGAAACTATGCTAAGGATCGTGTTATTACTGTTATGTATGCTGTTCAGCTCGTTCAGTCTGTCTGCAACAGAGTCAGCCATGTCCTTGCTTGATAACCGTTTCCGTGTCGACCCTACAATCAAACAGATCTCGTTCGTTATCTACCGGAAAAGGCCATCGAAGGCGGTGGTTCTGGTTCGTCCGGACGGAAAAAAATACTACGCCGGAGATTATCCGGACAATGTGTCCTGGTATGAAGAAAACGGGCTGGATATCATCTCCATTACGGATCCGATGCCGGGGCCGTGGCAGGCTATTGGTAAAGTTACACCCAAAAATAATATTATCCTGCTGTCGAATCTGGAGCTGAAAGTCGATTCATTTCCGAGCCGTGCTTATGCCAGTGAAAGATTTAAATTTACAGCCAGGCTGACACAGGACGGAAAGCCACTGGTATTAAGGGATTTTCTGGATCGGGTCAAACTTCAGGTGGCCTTTATTCCTTATCTGGAAGATGAAGAAAATCTGTCGGATGAGTTAAAGCCGGATCCTATCATGCTGGGAGCCTTTACGGATGACGGTACCGGGCTGGATGAGTACCCCGGTGACGGGGTATTTACCGTGGAAGTGCCTCTGGATGTGGCTCCCGGAAAATACCGGGCACGGGTGGTTTCCGGAAATGGTGTATTTATGCGCGCGGTGGAACAGACAACACTGGTTTATCCCTCTCCGGTTACTGTGACCTTTGTGCGGGCTCGTGACGATCAGAAAGAGCACCGGATGATGGTGACGGGGGAAGCGGGTATGACGCTCCCCGGCAGTATTGCGGTGACGATCAAGCAGACCAATCCGAATGAAGAACAGACCATAACTCAGAGCTCCGCTGATAAAGATTCGCTGACGGCTGACTTTACACTGCCGGCGGATCAGACGCCGGGTAAACATATTTGGTCGGGGACGGTTTATGCAACGGAAGCAGCGACTAACCGGGGATTAACGCTGATGCTCCCTGAATCTAGTTTCAGTGTGATGCAGATGCTGGATATAGAAAAATCTACTGCGGAATACCATCGCATTCAGGAAGAGCAGAAACGGGCGCTGGAATTGGCTCGGCTCCGTCACGAAAGAGAGGAAGCATTAGAGAAAAATATGTTGATGATCATTATTGGTAATGTGGTAATGATTCTTCTCGGGCTGTTGGCGTGGTTTATTATCGGTAAATTACGGGCGGGAAAAACAGACAAGCCGGAAATGCAGCTTGATGCACCACCAAAAAACTAGTCTCCGCAATCGACAAGTAACGGAATTTATGAGTAAACTCGTCAGCATCTGTCTGGCGGGTTGAATCTGCACAATCTGCCTGCATCTCCTTTACATGGAGAAGTGAACACCTACTTATCAGCCTCAAACAAGAAGAGAGACGAGAATGTACCAAGATTTGATCCGTTCGGAGCTGAATGAAGCTGCGCAAGTACTGAATAAATTCCTTAGTGATGATGAGAATATCCGTAAGATTGAAGCGGCTGCGGTAATGATTGCGGAGTCTTTTAAGCAGGGAGGCAAAGTCCTTTCCTGCGGAAATGGCGGTTCGCACTGCGATGCGATGCATTTTGCCGAAGAGCTGACCGGCCGTTACCGTGACGAACGTCCGGGATATCCGGGGATTGCGATTTCTGATCCGAGCCATCTGTCCTGTGTCAGCAATGATTATGGCTACGAATATGTTTTTTCCCGCTATGTGGAAGCGGTCGGTTCAACAGGCGACGTTCTCTGGGGACTGTCTACATCCGGAAATTCCGGTAATATTCTGAAAGCGATAGAAGCGGCTAAAGCTAAGGGCATGAAGACGATAGCGCTGACCGGTAAAGACGGCGGGAAGATGGCTGGCGTGGCTGATATTGAAATACGGGTACCGCATTTTGGCTACGCTGACCGTATTCAGGAAATACACATCAAAATCATCCATATCGTTATTCAACTGATTGAAAAAGAAATGGCAAAAGCGGAGTAATTCCCCTTGTACCAGAAGCAGAAGGAAGTAATGCATGTGTGAACTGCTTGGTATGAGTGCTAATGTACCAACGGATATCTGTTTTAGCTTCTCCGGGCTGATGCAGCGCGGAGGAAAAACAGGGCCACACCGGGATGGGTGGGGGATCACCTTTTATGAAGGGAAAGGGTTCCGTACCTTTAAGGATCCGAATCCTAGTTATAATTCAAAGATTGCTGAACTGGTACAGAGCTATCCGATCAAAAGCCGGGCCGTGATCAGTCATATCCGTCAGGCAAACCGCGGTGGGGTGAAACTGGAAAATACTCATCCGTTTACCCGGGAGCTGTGGGGACGTTTCTGGACGTTTGCGCATAACGGTCAGTTGACGGATTACCAGGTATTGCACACCGGGCGTTTCCGTCCCGTGGGGGAAACAGACAGCGAGCTGGCATTCTGCTGGCTGTTATGCCAGATGGAACAGCGTTTTCCTGAACCGCCGGAAAATATGGCTGAGCTATTCGGGTTTATTGCCGACGCCTGTCAGACACTGAAAGCGCTTGGGGTGTTTAATATGCTGCTGAGCGACGGTGAATACCTGATGACCTTTTGTACCAATAATCTGCACTGGATCACCCGCAGGGCACCGTTCGGACAGGCGTCATTGATTGATGAAGATGTCACGGTAAACTTTCAGGAAGAGACGACTCCTGACGATGTGGTTACTGTGATTGCGACTCAGCCACTGACGGATAATGAACAATGGCAAAAGATGCAGCCGGGAGAAAGTGTACTATTTTATCTTGGTGAAAAGGTGGGGCATTAACCGGGCATTCATTAATCGATAGATGCATTCCCATGTTTTACGCGTGGGAATGCAGAGTCAGTTTCTGCTGTTACTCATCGGCGTAGCCGCGGGAACCCAGAATATTCCCATCAAGCACAGCTTTTCCGTTAGCCATCTTCAGACGACCTTGCAGAAACCACTGAATAGTCAGCGGATAGATCTTATGTTCCTGAGTCTGAACCCTTTCCTGTAATAGTTCCGGGGTATCATCCGGGAATACCGGAACGCTGGCCTGCAAAACAACCGGGCCGCCGTCCAGCTCCGGAGTGACAAAATGCACACTGGTTCCGTGCTTATTATCTTTTGCTTCAATGGCTTTTTTATGGGTATGCAGCCCCGGATATTTAGGCAACAGAGACGGATGAACATTGAGCATTCGTCCTGCATAGTGGTTGACAAAGTCGTCACTCAGAATGCGCATGTAGCCTGCCAGAACCACTAAATCCGGCTGATACCGGTCAATCTGAGTGATCAGGCTGGCATCAAATTCTGCTCTGGAGCTGAATTGAGCCGGGTCAGAGAAAATAGCCGGGACGCTGGCGTCATGCGCTCTTTGCAGGCCGAAAGCGTCCGGTTTATCTGAAAAGACCGCAGCGACTGTTCCCTGTATAACCGCCGATTCACAGCTATCGAGAATCGCCTGCAGGTTACTGCCGTTCCCTGAAATCAGTACTACGATCTTATTCATTATCTGCCCTTAGTTGATCTCAACCTGCTCTTCGCCATCTTTGGCTGTGGCGATTTCACCGATAACCCAGGCATTTTCGCCTTCGGCTTTCAGCAGAGCAACGGCTGCGTCCGCCTGTTCTTTCGGCAGTGCAACAATAAGACCCACACCACAGTTAAAAGTACGGTACATTTCGAATGTTTCAACGTTACCTTTTTCCTGTAGCCAGGTGAAGATAGCCGGCCATTCCCAACTGTTACCATCGATAACGGCTTTTGTTCCTTCAGGCAGAACGCGAGGGATGTTTTCCCAGAAACCACCGCCGGTGATATGAGAGATGGCGTGGATATCGTGTGCTGCAATCATTTTCAGTGCAGAGTTGATATAGATACGGGTTGGCTCAAGCAGTTGTTCGCCGATAGTGCGACCGTGCAGATCTTCATTCAGATCGGCGTCAGAGACTTCCAGAATTTTACGGATCAGTGAGTAACCGTTTGAGTGCGGACCGCTGGAACCAACGGCGATCAGTGCATCACCAGCTGCAACTTTAGTGCCGTCGATGATGTCTGATTTTTCAACCACACCGACACAGAACCCGGCCACATCGTAATCTTCACCTTCGTACATGCCCGGCATTTCTGCGGTTTCGCCACCAATCAGAGCACATCCTGCCTGTACGCATCCTTCGCCGATACCGGCAACCACATTAGCGGCGGTATCCACATCCAGCTTACCTGTTGCATAGTAATCCAGGAAGAACAGCGGTTCGGCACCCTGAACGATCAGGTCGTTAACACACATAGCGACCAGATCGATACCGATAGTGTCATGCTTTTTCATATCCAAAGCCAGACGAAGCTTGGTACCTACACCATCCGTACCTGAAACAAGTACAGGTTCCTTGTATTTGGTCGGCAGTTCGCAAAGCGCGCCGAAACCACCGATGCCACCCATTACTTCAGGGCGACGGGTACGTTTCACGACACCTTTGATTCTGTTTACCAGAGCATTACCAGCATCAATATCTACACCAGCGTCTTTATAGCTAAGAGAAGAGTTGTTACCACTCACGGGGATATCCTCGTTTTAAGTTTGGATGTGAAAATCGGGCGCTATTCTATCAGGCGGGAGGCGAAAAAGGAAAACGTTTGCGTGAGAAAATTAATCTCGGTTTTTTGCTCAAAAAGTGCGGATAAATCATGTATACTTGCAAGGTTTTATATTTTGTAAAAAGCCGGAGAAGAAGATGAAAATTGTTGAAGTGAAGCATCCGTTAGTTAAACATAAAATTGGTTTAATGCGCGAAGGTGACATTAGCACAAAACGTTTTCGTGAATTAGCAACAGAAGTGGGCAGCCTGCTGACATACGAAGCGACTTCTGATTTTGAAACTGAAAAAGTGATGATCGATGGCTGGAATGGTCCGGTAGAAGTGGATCAAATTAAAGGTAAAAAAGTGACGGTTGTGCCTATCCTGCGTGCGGGTCTGGGCATGATGGACGGTGTCCTGGAACATATTCCGAGTGCCCGTATCAGTGTGGTCGGTATTTACCGTGATGAAGAGACTCTGGAGCCGGTTCCTTATTTCAATAAATTGGCTTCAGCTATGGACGAGCGTATGGCGCTGGTGGTTGACCCTATGCTGGCAACCGGCGGATCCATGATTGCAACTATCGATCTGCTGAAAGAGAAAGGCTGTAAAGCAATTAAGGTTCTGGTTCTGGTATCGGCTCCGGAAGGGATTGAAGCTCTGGAAAAAGCGCACCCGGATGTGGAGCTTTATACCGCAGCCATTGATGAGAAGCTGAATGATAAAGGCTATATCGTACCCGGGCTTGGTGATGCCGGCGATAAGATCTTCGGTACGAAGTAGTTATCCGAACAGATAAATAAGAAAGCCGGTCATGTTGAAGTGACCGGCTTTCTTGTTTTGGAAATGGCTTTAACTCAAAGATACCTTCTCATGGAAGACCGTGAGATGGTATCTAATCAGAATTCAGGGATTAAGCTTCCTCTTCCATCTGCGCATTATCGACAACATGTGATTCGCCCAGCTCTTCCGGCAGGATTAAGTTCAGAACGATAGCGACGATACCGCACAGGCTGATGCCCTGCAGGCTGAATCCGCCGATACCGAAAGCCATACCGCCAATACCGAATACCAGTGTTACCGCCACAATCGCAAGGTTGCGGGATTTATGCAGGTCAACATGGTTTTTAATCAGGGTATTCAGACCAACCGTTGCAATGGAACCGAACAATAGGATCATAATCCCGCCCATGACTGGTACAGGGATGGTTTGCAGTATGGCACCCAATTTACCGACCAGTGCCAGTACAATCGCGGTGACCGCAGCCCAGGTCATGATCACAGGATTAAAAGCGCGGGTAAGTACAACGGCACCGGTTACTTCACTGTAGGTTGTATTTGGTGGCGCGCCCAGCATAGCGGCTGCCATGGTTGCGATTCCGTCACCGGTAATGGTGCGGTGCAGACCCGGTTTTTTCAGGTAATCTTTTCCGGTTACCTGAGAAATGGCCACCATATCGCCAACGTGTTCAACCGCCGGGGCTATCGCAACCGGAATCATAAACAAGATCGCGTTCAGGTTAAATTCAGGGAAGGTAAAGTTAGGCAGTGAAAGCCAGGCAGCTTCGGCAACCGGGGTAAAATCAACAATACCGGTCAGCAGGCTGAGTGTGTAACCGACGATAATACCGCCAAAGATAGGGATCAGCTTAAACATTCCTTTGGCAAATACACTGATGGCGATGGTGGTGATCAGTGAAGCACATGAGATCCACAATGCGATATCGCCATTAACCAGTTGAGCACTGCCATCACCGGTTTTCCCCAGCGCCATATTAACGGCTGTCGGAGCCAGACCCAGACCAATAACCATGATTACAGGGCCAACCACCACAGGTGGAAGCAGACGATGGATAACACCGACGCCTTTGGCCTTAATCAGTGCTCCCATAAAGACATACACCACACCGGCAGCCATCAGGCCACCCATGGTGCCGGCAATGCCCCAGGTTTGGGTGCCGTACATGATAGGGGCAATAAAAGCAAAGGAGGAAGCAAGAAAGATAGGAACAGAGCGACGGGTGATAAGCTGGAATAAAAGGGTACCGATACCTGCACCAAAGAGTGCAACATTGGGGTCGAGTCCGGTCAGCAACGGGACCAGAACCAGGGCCCCGAATGCTACAAACAGCATTTGAGCGCCTTGAAGTATGTTAGTCATAAGTGTCATCCATCTGGCTAAAAATAAAATTCGCGGGATTCTATCACTTTGCAACCGTTTGCTTTAGGGTGAAGATCAAAAAAACTGTGACAAAGTTAAAGTTTTTTGCCTTTTATGCCGGAACGGAGAAACGGTATTACCTTGCTCCCTTACCAAGAGTTGCTTATCATCGTTGTTCTATTTCTGTCTTGTTGGGATCCGTATGCGCTATATTGCTTTTCTTTTACTGGGATTACTCTCTTTACCCTCTTATGCGGCAACCAAAGTGGATGTATACCGTGCCGAAGTGGTGTTAGATGAAAACGCAACGGATGCAGAGGAAGTGGCAAGACAGCAGGGCTTGCAGCAGGTTGTAGTACGTGCTTCCGGCGATAAGCTGGCGGCCGGGAACCCTGTTATTGTGAAGGCGCTGCGTCAGAGCGGTGAATTTCTTTCGCAGATCGGCTACGGAACCCGTGCGGAACAACAGACTCTGAATATGGTATTTAATGCGCCGCAGATCCGGTCATTACTGACGCAGGCACAGCTGCCTTTCTGGTCAGAAGAACGTTCTGGTGTGTTGGTCTGGATCGTGGAAGACAGTGGTTATGGCCGGGAGATTGTCTGGGAACAGTCAGAAGATAACACCGTTTCTCAGTTAAAATATTTTGCCGGACTGAGAGGGCTTCCGGTTACGGTTCCTGTGGGTGATATAGAAGATGTCACCGGTATTACGCCTCCGGAGTTGTGGGGGGGATTTGTTCAGTCTGTTGGCCGTGCCAGTGCCCGGTATCCGGCGGATGCTGTTTTGGTTTTACGCATTTCAGGGGACGAAGAGAGCAGCCGGATCCGCTATACCCTGTATGATGAGAATCCGGCGTATATGGCGACGTCCAGTCAGATGCCACAGTCGGGAGAAGGCCGGGGGACGCTGGCCGCCGCGCTGGAAAATGTGGTGGATGATGTCAGTAACTATTTTGCGCATAAAGGATCGGTTCAGTACAGCGGAGAGTCTTCCGGTGCGGTAGTTGTGCAGATTCTCGGTATCCATGCAGCGGATGAATTTTTTGCACTGGAAAAACAGATTGAAGCATTAAATGCGGTTGCCGGTGTTGACCTGCTGACGATTACCGGGGATGAAATCACTTTGCGAGTCCACTTGTTGACAGTGCAAGAGAATTTCATCAGCGAACTGCTGCAATTTAATAAGTTGCGTAAGTTCGAGATGGACACAGCAGAATTTATTCCGGCACCTGTGCAGTTACCGGAGAACGATCTTACTGCCGGAGAAGTGACAGGCGCAGGAGTAACAGACGAAAATAGCACAGCTGTGCCGACTGCATCTGCAGATGCAGTGCCGGTATCTGCGCCTCAGACCGGAGTTTTTGTCAGCAACGTACAAACGCCTGAAACGGATGTGCAGCCGGATGATACGGCACCGCTGGTATTTGAGTGGGTACGCTGAATTAAAACAGGCAGAGGTTTCCTCTGCCTGTTAACAATATTTAAAACTCGCCATGACACAGTTCATCACTGCAAAGACATAAACCGTTCTCTCTGCACCAGAAGTTCATCGATTCTTGCATCGTATCTGGCCTGTTTCAGGCTTCCAAGCTCAACCAACTGGCTGGCCTTACTATAATTCTGAATGGCCTGATTCCAGTCTGCTCTGAGTGAAAACATCTCACCCCGGGCGGCCAGCTCTTCATCGGTAATGCCCATTTCTGCACTGGCTTTCGCCAGCAGTTCCCAGCCGTTCATATCTTCAGGATAATTGTGTGTGTAGTGCTGCAATAGCGGTATTGCTTGCTGGTACTGCCGATGTTCCACCAGAGCATTGGCGTAGTTGATACTGAGTACCGGGTTATTCGGTTTTTTGCTCAGTGCTGTTTTGAGCAGGGTAATCGCTTTTTCCGGCTGCTTCAGGTACAGATAGAGATCTGACAGGGCATCCAGATAGAAATTATTGGTGGGATCCTGCCGGTGCAGTTTCAGCAGTTCAGGTTCGGCTTTATCCAGTTGCCGGTTGTCCAGATGCACCAGAGCTTGTCCGTATTCCAGAGCAGGAACCAGCTCTGCCGGTGCTTTTTTCAGCTGGCGGGCATACCAGTCCAGCGCTGCCTCGGAGTCTATACTCGCGTAACGGGCAATCACCCGGGCTTTTGCCAGATGATAATCAAGGGAAAGGTGGGTTTTTGTTACCGGATACTGCTGTGCCCGCAGTCTGGAATCCGTAATACGCTCTTCCGGAAGCGGGTGGGTTAACAGCATGGCTGGTGGCGTACTGGCATAGCGATACTGTTCTGCCAGACGGCCAAAGAAACGGGGCATAGCCTGAGCCTCAAACCCGGCTTTAGCCAGCGTCGCCATACCAAAGCGGTCTGCTTCTTTCTCATTACTGCGTGTATAGTTGATGCTGCTCTGCATGGATCCTGCGGTAGTCGCTGTCATTGCGGCGATACCTGCCTGAGGTGCAGCAATGGCAAGTAACAGGGAACCGGCCAGTGCGGCGATGGTGGCAGGAGAACGACGGGCTTCGTCTTCCATACTCCGGGCAAGGTGACGTTGGGTAACGTGAGCGATTTCATGCGCCATGACAGAAGCCAGTTCACTTTCGCTGCTGGCATGCAGAAACAGTCCGGAATGCAGGGCCACATAGCCGCCGAAGAAGGCAAAGGCATTGATGTCTTTATCCCGGATCATAAAAAAGTGGAAAGGGGTTTTGACATCGTTGGCATTGGCAACCAGTTTGTGTCCCAGCGTCTGAATATATTCATTCAGAACCGGATCATGAATAACGGGCCTGCTTGCGCGTAACATCCGCATATAAGCATCCCCGTAGATAAGTTCCTGATCGATAGTCAGGGTTCCGGCTGCTGCCGTGCCTATATCCGGCAGATCCATGTCGGTTACATTTGTCGTCGGGGATGCGAGAGACGGCGTGCTGACAGCAACGGCAATACAGAAGGCGATAAGAGATCGGCTGGGCTTGAACATAAGGCGGAACTGGCTCCGGTTTTATATCTTACTTTGAATGTATGACCTCTAAGTTTACACTTTGTTTCTGGGATCGAAAAATAGTCCTGATAAAGAGTTCGAACTATAGGGCAAAAATCTATACTATTGATTTCGGGAAAAATCCCGTTGACTAAAAGAGAGTCGTTACAGATGTTTGATATGATCATGCGCTGGTATCAGCGCCGGTTTTCCAATCCGCATGCGATCAGTCTGGTTGCTATTCTGTTATTCGGATTTATCACTATCTATTTCTTTGGACATCTGCTGGCTCCTCTGCTGGTGGCCATTGTTGTAGCGTACCTGCTGGACTGGCCTGTGATCAAAATGACCCGGATAGGGATCCCCCGGCCTGTTGGGGTTATTCTGGTGCTTATTTTGTTTGTCAGCGTTATGCTGATTGCACTGTTCGGCCTGATCCCGACGATCTGGAATCAGGTGAGTAATCTGATTAATGATATACCGACGATGTTCAGCGGCTTACAGGGGTTTGTTGCCAGTATCCCAGAGAAATACCCTGAACTGGCAAATCTGAAGATCGTCGAATCTGTGATGTCTAATGTAAAAGAGCAGGTGGTGGGACTGGGCGAAACCGTCGTTAAAGGTTCACTGGCATCTCTGGTCAGTATTGCCGCTCTGGTCGTATACCTGATTCTGGTTCCTCTGCTGGTGTTTTTCCTGCTGAAAGACAAAGAAGTTATGCTGGATACCTTGAGCAGCCTGATGCCGAAGAATCGTCGTCTGGCTACCCGGGTGTGGCGGGAAATGAATCAGCAAATCTCAAACTATATCCGCGGTAAGGTGGTGGAGATACTGATTGTAGGTTCCAGCAGTTATATTACTTTTGCATTACTTGATTTGCGTTATTCGGTGCTGCTGGGCGTTGGGGTTGGATTATCAGTGCTGATCCCTTATATCGGTGCTGCTGCCGTGACGGTTCCGGTGGCGATTGTTGGCTTGTTTCAGTGGGGGATTACCCCGGATTTTTACTGGCTGTTGGCAGCCTACGGTATTATTCAGACGTTGGATGGCAATGTGCTGGTGCCGGTGCTGTTCTCGGAAGCGGTCAACCTGCATCCGGTGGCAATCATTATCTCAGTACTGTTTTTTGGTGGTTTGTGGGGCTTCTGGGGGGTCTTTTTTGCCATCCCGCTGGCAACACTGGTTAAAGCTGTATGGAATGCCATTAAGAATCAGGACGAAGAGATAGCCGAAGACTAGGTTTCTTATTCCCACGCATTGGCGTGGGAATGTTCTTGAGCGTACCTCATGCTTTTCCGGCCCATAGAAAGATGAAGCTGATTGTCAAATCGCCTGCAAGCCATAGCGAATTACACATACAGCGCCTTGAATTTTTCTACCATATCTTTATCAATCTCCTTAATTAGATTAGGTGACAAGCCCAGATGTTTGGCCTCATTACTAAACGAGCGTGTTGTTTCAAATATTTCTTCAGCCATAACCATAATTGCTTTCTTTGAAGACAACCCCGACTGAGCAGCTAACTGATCTAGTGCGCTCTTTGGCGTTCGGCCATTACCACCAAATGCTGTCATATGCTCTTTGTAAGGGTTAGGGCTATAAACAATGTCGTAGAAAGGCGATAGCGACCAGTTATCAGCGTCACTGGCAAGGAAACTGAAGTTCTTACTGTGATCATCTTGGTTAACCGTTAGGTAATTAAACATGCAGCGCTTAATGAGCTTCTGAGACTCAGTGACACTGCACATGATGCGAGTAGCTTTAACTAAATCCACATAGTCCAAAGAAGGCTCCCGAAACGGTGCGTCTAGCAACCCGCACGCAGAAATCATATGGATTCGACCGCCTTGCCCGGTGCAATCAAATCGTTCCTGCTCTAGCCAAAATTGTCCATTACCCGCATCAATTAAATTAAAGTTGGGAACCTCAATGCCGACATTACGTGCCATCTGCATGTAGCAATATTCGACTAATGATTCAGAGTGCTTCAAGTCAAACTTTTCAGATGTCAGCTTTACGATAAGCTTTGTTCCTTGTGCGTCATCTAATGTTGAATACTGCCCATTCGATAAACGTGTCACGTTCATTTTTGGCCTGGCCCCACCCGATCCACCAGTATTCATCAAATGCTCAAGCAAAGCAGACTCGGTGCCTTCAAACTCTTCAATTGCAGCTCGGCCAAGGGTAATGATGTCAATTGACTCTTTGAACTCATCAAGTAAATTTAATTCAGGCTCATAGCTCAACGCACCCATACATCTGTCACCTAGGTAAGCTAAACGTTCTAGGGCGGTAACTTCTTTTGGGTTATGATGGTTCTGTCTAAATACGCGATCCATGAGATAAAGACCCCAACCATCAGGGAGACTATCTCCAAAAACCCCATGAATACCATAATGCGGCTCTCTAGGCGCAACTTGTAGGCTTGTATCTGCCTTTAAATTGAATGGAGCCAGAGAGGTAGAGTGAGCGCCTAAATAAGTCTCATCAAATTGAAAGAAGCTTTGCTTACGATTTTCAGCGAGCTTGCCGACAAGTACCTTCTCACCTGTGCTAAGCGTTCGTTTTACGATTAGGGCTGATTTAAGCATGTTGAAGCACATCCTCTATCGATTTAAATTCTGGCTCAGACGGTTTAGTCAGGTCTTTCAACTTCTTCAAATCACCCAATACCTCGACAATTTGAAGGAACTGTCGCAATGAGATGTTGCCCGTAGATTCAAACTTTCGAATAGTCGCGTAAGGCACGCCAGAGAGATCAGCCAGCTTCTGAACACTGAGCTTGTCTTTTTTACGCGCAGATATAAGAAACTCCTTGAGTTCCATCTGCAAATCATAAGCGGTATAGAGCGATAACATGCACGCCTCGATAATTGCTAATATAGTAACAATTATAGCACCAATTTTGATTAAATTGATACTATAGTAACAATTGCAAGGAGGGCCGGTATCTTCTTGCTAAAACATGGGGGACGAAAGATTTATCCTAATGATGGGTTTGTAATTGTTACCATGATAACAATTTTTTAATTGTTAATCGCTTAATTTGCTACCATGGTATCAGTTAACGTATTGCTAAGGCTTCATGCATCTATTCGCTGCTTTCCCTGCCCATAGAAAGATGAAGCCGATTGTCATTGAGACAGAATCGCTTGGTGATCACAACCTGTATTCAATGCTGGTTAACAAACTTTTGGACATTTCTGAATCAGTGACTTTGCTAAATTAGCTATTCACGGATAACTTCTCGCATCTCAAAGTGACGAACGGCACCTCTATGCGAGATGCCGTTCGTGATAGCTTTTGGACAAAACCTTCCACTATCTGAAAGCCATTTCGGCATTTATGACCGTTTTTTATGCATCTAAATCGCATTAAAATAACTTACTACTGTTGAGTCGGGCTATCTCAAGCTCAACAGATTTTGAAAAAACATAAAATAAAAGCTGTTCATTTTCCAAACAACCTGTATAGTGCGCGTAGCTCTTGCAAACGAGCTATTAGTGAAAATTTAGTACAAGCCCTCTCCCAGTTTCCTTTCGATACCTTCGTTTAGCTCCTGTGATTGCTTCTCGTCATAGTTTTTTAAATAGCAGTTGCTCGCAGTTTCAATATTATTAATTTCTTAGAGGTATCTATGTCTACTAAAACTACTGGTTCAGTAAAATGGTTCAACGAATCTAAAGGCTTTGGCTTTATTTCACAAGACAATGGCGGCGCTGATGTATTTGTACATTTCAGAGCTATCGCATCTGACGGCTTTAAAACGCTAGCTGAAGGTCAAAAAGTAAGCTTTAACGTAGAGCAAGGTCAAAAAGGCCCTCAGGCGTCGAACGTAATCGCGCTATAGCAGTATTGGGTGTAATACAAGTGCATTGCACCCGTATTCTTTCCATATAAGCATCTAATACACATAAATTTCAGGAGTTTTATTGTCTCGAAGAACTAGTCGCCAGCGATACTGGTATAAAAAATCATGTGATAAATACATACGGCCAAATAAAGCTGAGCTCAACGTATGTTCCAAATAGAGTTTTTCTTGGAAAATGAACAACTAAATTGGTCAGCAAGCATACATCAACTCAATAGTGACATTCTACAACGTCACATTTTTCCAAAACTTCACTCCAAACAGCATAATCTAGAATTTGCCTTTTCCGAGTCAAATATGATGGGAAGTATATTATCAGTCACTGGGGTTAAGTTAGGCACTTTCAAAATTGTCTAACAACCATGCTAAGGAAAGCTCAGATGAATAAGAGCAATAAAAAATCACCTAAAAAAGAAAACAAACCTCTTGAAAATGATAATAAAAATACGAAATCAACAAGAAGAAAAATCGAAGATATTCTTGATAAACGCAATTTTGATAAATTATTTGATCTGTAAGCACTTATGAGCATACCCGCCAAAAGCGAAATTAAGCCAAATATTAATTGTTCAAACTGTAGGGCTTGCTGCTGCCGCCTTGAAGTAATGATTATTTCAGACACTTCAGTTCCAGAGGAGCATATAAGTAGGGATGCTTGGGGTGGAGAGATCATGCTTAGGCTAGCAGATGGCTGGTGCTCAGCACTAGATAGAGAAACCTTCAAGTGCAGTATATATGAGAACCGAACTTGGATATGTCGAGAGTTTGAGATGGGCTCATATGAATGCCTAGAAGTGCACAGTTTCAGATAGGTGATGGGTGTAAAAACTCTAGGTCTTGCTCAGCTCCCCGAGCAATGCCTTCTTTCAAGCAAGTTGCATAACAATTCAAAAAGGGAAATACGTGTAAGAAACACAGCAATTGCTCGAAAATGGGAGTTCCTGTGCAGTGCCGTTCTGGTGTCTACCATAACTTCACGTATTGCAAATTCCGCAGCCTAACTCGTTGCTGAGTAATCGCACTAAGGCGCTTTGGGGCATTTCTGTGTTACATGCCCCGTCAGCATACTTTTGGACAAAAACTGTTTAGAGTTCCTACTTAATTTAGTGAAACAGCTCAACTATGATAATGAATTTTGAAAATAATAATATCTGGTTACAATAATGGTAATTACACCAAACGCAGGTTCACCAAATGAAAAGCATCAAACTAACATTACTAACCGCTATTTCAGCCGCCTCCCTTATGGGGTGCGCAGCCAAGCCGGAAGCAATAACTCCGGTAGCATTTAGCGATACCCATAGCTTTGCCTATAACATTGCCGCGCAAACCGCGCTCACGCGAGATAACAGCCCTCTGCGGGATTTTACGCAGCAAGAAATTGATGAGACGAAAACAAAGCTGACAAAAAAAAGCGGGGCGGGTGTATCCGAGTTTTTTGGGGCAATGCGGATCTTAACTGGTGATTTAATCGGTGTTATAGATGTTGCTGGCGGGGCGGCAACCAGCCTTGCACACAAAAACCATACAGCTTCAAAATCACGATGGATTATTGCTGTTCCTGTAGAACAGTTCAACAGGGAAGATGAAGCTCAAGAGTACATTTTGAATTCTGTCCATACTGCGGCTAACAAAGTACTGCATCCGTATGGTGAGGTTAAGAATGAAGTGACGAAAGACCAGCGTTTTACCGTGACAAAAGTTGTTGTTGACGGTGAATCTTATCCTGTTGGTGTTGTGAGTAAAATTAATCATAAGGGAAAACATCTGTTAACTCGCACACAGTTTCCGTTTAATGGTGAATTTAAGGAAGCCTATGTCTACGGTTTGGATAAGAACTCTTTACTAATCAAAAACATGCTCGTTGGTATTCCAACGCCAGCGTTTTTAAATGTAAAAACAAAAAACATAAACTTTGTTGATTTTAACAAGCAATTCACAAAAGAATTACCAGATGGATTTTTTCTTTACACACCATCATTTCCTCAATTTCATGGTAATGGTGTGACTTATACCTATACCAGCGAAATTGTACCCGCCATCTATAGCCAAGGTAAAAAGCACGAATTTATTCAACCTGAATAGGAAAATAACAGATGGGAACAAATAGTTCCCATTATCTTCTAACCAATAAAGACAAAAAACAGGAATAGTATGAACAGCGCTGGCCAAATCCAACTAGGAATTGACCAACCTTCCTGATTATTTCTGATCTTAGTTTCCCGGTCATTAACGATAGAAAAGTCATCTTCAAATTGAGCAATGGCCTTTTTTATCTCATATTCTGCCTCTTCAACTTCTTCCTCATCCGAACAGGGGACTAACTCACTGACTAAGGCCAGAGTACCTAAGGCGGCATGCATCGAGTAGTTATAATTTCCCTCAGAAAACGTTTCTTTCCGAATGTGATAGTTCAGGATGGCGTTGGCTCCAACTGTCCTTGCTAAGAGGTCAAGGTAGTCCTTGGCATCACTGGGATCATCATAATAAGGCGTGCTTAGCGCATGATGGTGTTCAATTTCACCATGTTTAGGCGACGCCTCCCGCGTAACAAAAAACGGCACAAATTCTTTTTTATATAAAGTGTCGATGATTGCTATTTTTTTTGCAGCGTCGCCTTTTGGGGTCGGAGTGGGGTCAAACGTCAAGTAGGCATTTTTAACGACCTTTGATTCCTCAGATTTGTCCAGAAGACTTGATAAATGAAAGAAATAACTTTCTCCATCATCGCCCTTAATAAATCCGTATTTCTTCTCAGCTATGAACGATACTACCTGTCCTTTCACTTTAATCTTCACTTACTGTCTGTTAAAAAAATCGAGTTACCTATTATCAAATTAGTGAATAAACACCAACTTAATAGATACTTTGTCTCATATTAGATGTATTGGATTAATTAAGTCAAAGAGTAACTGGTGGCATTGTTAAAAGTACTAACTCTAGCAAACTATGGGGCAGAAGTGCTTCAGAGTTATTTTAGCAAGAGGCTCTTGCAAAATTTGGGGTGGAGTTTGTCCAACAGCCTGTTGGACATTTGATGAAGCAGGCTGTTTCCTAATTGTGCAACAGCTTGTTGCCCAAATAAATCTCATGCTGGTTTCATGCGCTCGAAACACGTTTAGGGGCATTTTCGTGCCAGCCGAGATCTCGCTGACACGCTGATGGACAATTTCTTTTTACGAGCTGAATCAATGTGAATTCTGCTCAGATGAGAAAAAGTATGGAAAGATCTATATCTGTGGTCAGTTTTCGTGAACCACTACATACAATTAGGGAAATATAAAGGATCATTACGTCTTATTTCACCATCTACGATCTCAAATTTATTTAAAATCATTGAATGGTTATATATATCAAAGGTTAAATATAAAGTTTCATGTAAAGTGAAGTTCTTACCCTTAAATACGCTACTGAGCTTAAATCCACGAGCAAATTCATTTAGAGATGCATGACGAGATTTATCCAAATCAGTATAGTACTCATTTTCTTTGTCTATTGGGCGGCTGATTGCTTCATCCATCACTGAATGTCGAGCAATAATAACTCGTTGAACCATATGACCGTTTTCAGAATAGTTCTTCAAATAGAATTCCCAAGTACGATCGCCTACAAATTTTTGGTCAGGCGAGTAAGCCGCACATCTCAGTGTGAATGGTTTATTTTGAATTCTCTGCCAGTTTACATCTTCTTTATCAAGGGCATAAGCGTGAACCTGAGTTGATAAACCCACAAAAATCACAGCAAGAAATGAGAAAAGTTTCATATTAATCCTTTATTTATAAAAATATATTCAGGAAAAGTATAACAAAAATAGATGGTTAAATTTAACCTACTATGGAAAATAGATCTTAAAGAGCATGCTTGTATAACAATTCAGGCAATAGTAATTGGTTTAGAAGACTATTCTTATACGAAACTGGAAGCTTCAAGCTCAGACTTATGACGGACGTCCATGAGGTAAATTATCTTAATTTCAGTGGTACTCTCAGTTATCAACTGTTTGCGTTAACTTCGAATGGGGCACAAATGAGTTTGCGAAAAATGGGGTCAGTCAGGCAAACTAGGCTTGCTATGAGAACATGTCCACCTGAAATTCAACTCTGTCTTGGTGGCAGACACGTGCTCTTCTATCCAATTATGCCTGTCCCCAAGTTAAGAGTTAATTGCTCATGGAAGCTTATTGGCTGTTTAGGTAGTCTAATACGACTTCATGGTGATCTTTGGTCTTAAACTTGTTAAATACATACTCAAGATTCCCCTGTTCATCCACTAAAAAACTGGTTCTGACTATTCCCATGCTTTCTCGGCCCATAAATTTTTTTAACTGCCATACGCCGTATGCTTCGCAAACCACATGTTCAGGATCGGCCAGCAGGGTAAAATTCAGGTTCTGTTTTTCAGTAAAGCGGGTCAGTTTTTGCGGGGTATCGGGGCTGATACCCAGAACCTTAACGTTGAGTTTCTTCAGTTCGGCCATCGAATCTCTCAGACCGCAGGCCTGAACGGTACATCCCGGGGTTGAAGCTCGCGGGTAAAAATACACCAGTACCTTTTTGCCTCTGAAATCGCCAAGGGAGATGTCTGAACCGGATTGATCTTCTAGTGTAAAATCCGGCGCCGGCTTACCAATATCTAACATAACGTGACTTCCTTTTTATCAAGTGGCGATACCCGTTCTTGCCAGGCAGACGGGCATCATTTTATTGTTCTGCCACTATACTGATGTCCTGTTATTTTATCCAGAACCACCAGATAATCAGGCCAATTACGGCGATACCGATCAGATTAACCCACATAATTTACTCCTGTTTATTCTGGGACTGCGGTGTGAAAAGACGCAGACGGTTTGCGTTACTGACCACGGTAATGGAGGACAGTGACATGGCGGCTCCGGCAATAATAGGACTGAGCAGCCAGCCTGTTATCGGGAACAGAATTCCGGCTGCAACCGGAATACCCAGTGAGTTGTAGATAAAGGCACCCAGCAGATTCTGGCGGATATTTTTCATAGCCTCACTGCTGATAGCAATTACATCAGAGATACCGTGGAGTGATCCGCGCATCAGGGTGATATCTGCACTTTCAATCGCCACATCCGTACCACTGCCGATAGCAAAACCCACGTCTGCTTGTGCCAATGCCGGAGCATCGTTGATGCCGTCACCCACCATGCCGACAACTTTCCCCTGGTTCTGCAGGGTCTTAATCCAGTTGAGTTTATCTTCGGGCATGAGTTCTGCATAAAATTCATCAACATCCGCTTCGTAAGCGATGGTGGCGGCAGTATTGGCGTTATCTCCGGTCAGCATTACCACATGCAGTCCTTGCTGGTGGAACCGGGCAATCGCCTGTCTGGCATCTTCCCGGATCGGATCGCTGATCCCGAATAGGGCTTCTATTGTGTTGTTGCGGGCAAAAAAGGTAACGGTATTGGCATTATGTTCCCATAGCGAGGCAAGGGCTTTCACTGATTCTGTGTCAATGCCATATCTGTGCAGCAGTTTTTCATTACCCAGCAGCAGACGGGCATCACCGTAGTCTGCTTTTACACCCATTCCTGTCACGGATTCGAAGTTCGTGAGTGCTACGGACAGGCTCTGAGCGGGTTTGTGTTGGATGGCATAGTCGGTTAATGCCATTGCTAGCGGATGATTTGAGCCTTTCTCCAGTGCTTCGGTGAGGTTCAGCACATCCTCATTCACGGTAAAGTTACGGAAGTGGGTGACGATGGGTTTGCCCTGAGTGATGGTGCCGGTTTTATCCAGCACTATGGTATCCAGTTCGCTGGCTCGTTGCAGTGCTTCACCGTTACGGATTAGTCCGCCGAATTCGGCGGCTTTCCCGACAGCAATCATGGTGGATATCGGTGTTGCCAGCCCCAGTGCGCACGGACAGGCAATAATCAGTACAGAAGTCGCGGTAACTACCATATAGACAAGCACCGGCTGTGGACCGAAGTTGTACCAGGCCAGCGCCGTCAGTACAGAAAGGATCATGACGGTGGGTACAAAGACAGCGGATACCTTATCGGCCAGATGACTGATAGGTGGTTTTGAGTTTTGAGCAGTGGTTACCATATGGATGATCTGTGCAAGTACAGTATCGCTGCCGACTTTTTCAGCGGTAAAAATAATACTTCCCTGACCGTTTACTGTACCGGCAGATACGCTATCTCCGGCTACTTTTTCGACCGGGATGGGTTCGCCGGTCAGCATGGATTCATCAATGACGGTTTGTCCTTCCTGTACGACACCATCGACCGGGATCTTTTCTCCGGCCCGAACCCGGATCCGGTCTCCGGCTATAACGTCTTCGACCGGTAGTATCAACTCCTGCCCGTTTCTGATGACCAGGGCGGTTTTGACTCTGAGATCCAGCAGGCGGCGTATTGCCTGTGACGTTCTGCCCCGAGCTTTCAGTTCCAGTGCCTGACCCAGGTTGATAAGACCTATGATCATTGCAGCAGCCTCAAAATACAGGTGGCGGGCACTTTCCGGGAGATATCCGGCAGCCAGCACGACAAGCATAGAATACAGCCAGGCCGTACCTGTACCCAGGGCGATCAGGGTATCCATATTGGCATTGCGGTTAATAAAAGCTTTCAGGGCTCCGGAGAAAAAATGGCGCCCGGCTTTCCACAAAATAAGGAAGGTGATCAGGCCGATACCCAGCCAGATAAGCCGTTCCGAGCTGCTTTCTACGCGCATAGAACCGCCAAGCAGGCCATATAACATCAATGGCAGACCGACCCCCAGTCCGACAGCACTCTGGGTTATTTTTGACTGATATTCCAGTTGTTCCTCACGCTGGCGTTCCTTTTCGGCGATATCTTCATCGACAATCTGTCTGGCATCATATCCTGCCGCACGGACGGTGGTGATGAGGGTTTCTGCCGGATAATCGGAAATGACGGTTGCTGTGCGGTTTCCGAAGTTAATACTGACGGAGCTGACGTTGTTCAGACCATTCAGTGCCGTGTGAATGGTATTCACACAACTGGCACAGGTTACACCGGACAGTGCCAGCCTTATGGTCTGTTGCTCAGAGGGAGTCGTCGGGGTGGCCTCGGGGGCTTTGGGTTCAGGGAGAGGGGGAACGTCTTCTGTGCCGGATTCTGGGGATCGGTAGCCGAGTTCGTCCAGTATTGTTTCTATCTGAATTGAGCTGAGACGGCTTGTGGCAGTGAGTTTCTGTGCCGGGATGTCAACCTGGACGTCTGCCTCCGGATCCTGTTCCAGAATGGCGGTGGTGATTTTTTTCACACAGTGCTGGCAGGATACGTTTGTAACCGGCATCACTTGTATTTCAGGTCTGATAAGTGCTGACGAGTAGCCAGCCTGTTCAATCAGTGCAATGGCCTGTTCCGGAGTCAGTTGTGTGATGAAATCGGCCCGGTCTTTACTTTTATTCATCACCAGAGAGATATCCGGATCCTGTTCGCGTAAAACGGTTGTTATTTTCGCGACGCACTTCATGCAGTTAACACCGCTCAGAGACAGTGCAAAATTATGGTTGCTCATGTTCGGCTTCCTCCGGTAAGGCATCGTGTTTATCTGACCATTCTTCTATCAGGCAGCAGATGGCTTTTCCGTCCGGCACCATGTCCGGCTCATTGGCCCATTCAGAAAATGTTTCCCGCATCATGCTCAGATTGACGGTAAGGTCGGCAATTTTTTTTTCCGTTTCCTGAATTTTTTTGCCCAGCATTTGGCGTACTTTTGGACAGGGAGAATTGCCCTGCTGTGAATACTGGATAATTTCTTCAATTTCTTTCAGACTGAAACCGATGGCTCGTGCCTGATAAATAAATCTCAGTCGTTCCAGTGCCGACTGATCATAGAGCTTATAATCATTTTCAGGATTTCTGGCAGCCGTCAGCAGTCCTTTGCGCGTATAAAATCGTACGGTTTCTGCGGTTACTCCGGCCCGTTTTGCCAGTTCAGATGTCTTCATGCGTCTTTCCTTTCTGAGATCAGGAACGGTATCTTTTATGGTTATTTTAGAACCTGTGTGTTACACACAGGTCAAGAGATATTTATAGGCAGTACAGTGCCAGTCTGCAAGGCGGAGGGTGAAGGAAAGCGGTGGTTGGTGCTACTGGCTGCTTTTGATAAAGTTGAGTGAGCCCTGAACAGCAAGTGATTGACACAAAGCGTTAAAGTCTTCCTGGAGCTGCATCAGGTTACACTCTGAGCTAACGGTTGCGGTGACAGCGATCTGAAACAGATCACTAGTCAGGTTCAGTTTATTTTTATTAATCGCCTGAGCACTGAGAGAAGCCAGCCCGATATTTCTGTCGGCAAAAAAGTGAGTGAAGTGTTCAGTCAGCCCCGGTCTGTCTTCTGATTCGACAAAAACCTCGACGGTATAACAGTGTTCCGGTTCTGTATGCGGAGAAGTCCGTTTCATGATCGTGATCAGATTCAGTTCCTGTCCGAGCAGCGGCAGGGTGGTCTCTACCCGGGTGATTTCACCGATAGTGCCGGAAATCAGCATGATCAGGGTAAATTCATTACCAAACAGAGCAATGCGGCTATCGACAATATTGCATCCTGCGGCGCTGACCAGGTGCACGATCTGGTTACAGACTCCGGGACGGTCGGAACCCATTGCAGTTATCACTAAATGTTGAGACATGTCAGCTTCTTCACAGGTGGTGGTATCCGACATACTAGCACATTGACGGTGAGGGTAAATATCATGATGTTTTTCTGTGGGTTTTAGTACAGTAACGGCAGCGAAAGCCGACAGGGATGAATTAATCGTGATTTAGTCTCGGGAATCGGGGTTTAATCCCTTGTGTTTACTGAGAGGCATGCATTACTATGCAGAAACTACAAAATAAGGGAGATAGACATGTTTTCAGGAAGCATTGTTGCGTTAATTACGCCATTTGACAGTGACGGCGAAGTCGATTTTGACAGCCTTAAAAAGCTCGTAGAGTTTCATGTGGAAGCGGGTACTGATGGTATCGTTGCCGTCGGAACTACGGGAGAGTCGGCAACATTAACGATTGAAGAACATGTCAAGGTAGTGAATAAAACCGTAGAGTTTGCAGCCGGCCGGGTTCCTGTTATTGCTGGAACGGGCGCTAACGCTACTCATGAAGCCGTGACGTTCAGTCGTTTGCTGAATAATTCGGGCATTGCCGGTGTTCTGAGTGTCACACCTTATTACAACAAACCGACTCAGGAAGGTTTGTATCAGCATTATAAAGCGATAGCCGAAGTCAGTGAAGTTCCTGTTATTCTGTACAACGTTCCGGGGCGTACTGCCGTGGATCTGAAACCGGAGACCGTTGCCCGTTTGTCGCAGATAGAAAATATTGTGGCACTGAAAGATGCGACCGGTGATCTGGAAAGAGTTGCACTGCACCGTGAACTTTGTGCCAAAGATTTCGTCTTACTGAGTGGTGATGATGCAACCGGGCTTGATTTTGTCCGTCTCGGTGGCAGTGGCGTTATTTCTGTGACCAACAATATTGCTGCTGCAGATATGGCGAAGATGTTCCGTCTGGCTGCTGATAAACAGTGGGAAGAGGCTGACATTATCAACCAGAAACTGATGACGCTGCACAAGAACCTGTTTGTGGAATCCAGTCCGATTCCGGTTAAATGGGCTGCTCAGCGTATGGGGCTGATTAAACACGGTCTGTTGCGTCTGCCAATGACAGAGCTTTCGGCGGAAAGTCAGCCAATTGTTGAAAAAGCGATGACGGACGCTGGCTTGTTATAAGATAAATTTGTTATAAGATGCATCTTTTGTAAAGTGCTTATGTTATAAGAGCTTGCGTTCTAAAACCGCTTTTATTGGATGTGTTTATTATAGACATTTGTGGCATAGATTGTTTTTTTCGGGGTCATTTGGAGAATCACTTCAACTGACCTCGGATGCTTATTAGGAGTACCGATGAAGTTTTCTCGTCAGCTGGTGGTGAGTTCACTGGCTGTTTTTGTATTGAGTGCATGTTCAAGCAGCCCGGCAGAGCGCCGGCAGGCCGGAGAGGATTTCTCCTATCTGGAAACCCAGTCCTTTGAAACCTGGAAGTTACCACAGGGAGCTAAACCAGAGTTTTATACCGATTATGAGATACCGGCTGGTCAGTTTAACGGTCCTGTCGGTGAAGCGGTTGATATTCGTCCTCCGCAACAATTGCTGGAGCTGGTTCCTGGAGCACGTACTGAGACAGATAATGGCAGTGTCATTATGTGGCTGGTGAAAGAAGATGAGATGGCTGGTGTCTGGTCGACGATGCTGGATGTGCTGCAGGAACGAGGTATTTCTGTGCGGGAAAACAGTGATAGCCGGGTTGAAACCGACTGGGTCAACTGGATTCGGGAAGACGAAGATTCCGGTCTGGATACAAGATATATCATCGAACGTTTTGAGGCAAACCGGCGTTATGGGTTTAAGGTGCAACTGACGGAATGGCGTCAGGACGGCCAGTCTCGTGTGGCCAGCCAGACAAACCGGGAGCGTTACAGTACTCTTATGGCAAATCTGGTTACCATGAAATACGATCAGCAACAGCAGGCAGAAGCGGAACGCAAAGCATTGCAACTGGTGAAGCAGATCCCGGTCAGTACCGGAAAAGACAGAAACGGACAGCCGGTGATTATCGCGCGTGCGCCGTATAACATTTTCTGGAAACGCGCACTGGATGTGTTACCTCAATTGGGCTTTAAACTAGTCGAACGCCATCAGTCTCAGGGTATTATGGAAGTCGAATACAATGAACCGGATGATGAGGTATGGGCAGCGCTGGGGATCACTCCGTTTGCTCTGGACGGTAAGAAGTATAATCTTCAGTTAGGCGATTTGGGTAACCGGACGTCTATTGCTGTGACGGACTATGAAAAGAAAGCCATTGATGAAGCTGGCCTCACTGAGATATCCAGGATCCTTTCTGCCGCTATGCAAAAATGGTAGAGATTAACTGAACATTTCGGCAGACCGGAATCCGGAATAGGGTTATCTGTTTATAAAGAGGGTATTGATTACCCTCTTTTTATTTGCTTGTTGGCAGAGGGCTTTAAGCCGAATATGCATTTTTATGCGGCATTGGAAGCATGGTTCAGACTTGTAGCAACAGTTTTATATGATATTATACACGGCTTTCAATTAATGCTGAGCGGGTAATGGCTGGACTAAATACATCACAGGAAGCTGAACTGGAGCTGTTTAGAGCCGTTATCGGAAATAATCCGGATCAGATTATTCTTGGCTATGAGTCCGGTATTGTGATTGACGTACTGCCCGGTACAGAACGGCAGATTCAGGTTGATTACAGCCAGTTGATCGGCTCTCACTTTTCCGCAGTTTTTCCCGCACACTTCTGCACGACGATTCAGGCTGCTATAGATAGGGCTCTGGATACGGAGCAGGTTCAGTTTCTTACTTATCCAATTTATCCCGATGAACTGACGGTTCTGAACATTATTCACAGTGGAGAAAGTGTTTTCTGGTTTGAAGCTCGCATTTCAGCTCTGAAACTGAAGCATTTTGATCAGCGTATTATTATGTGGAGTTCCAGAGATATCACACAGAGAGTAAAGCTGGAAAAAGAGGTCAGCTATCTTGTCGATTATGACGAGCTTACCGGTATCTTTAACCGGCGACGTTTTCTGGCTCAGTTATGCGACGCCTATAAACATTTCCAAAGATATGTAACCGGTGTCAGTGTTGTTGTTATGGATATTGACGATTTTAAAACCTGTAATGATACCTACGGGCATTTCTCCGGTGATAAAGCTATTCATCATGTCGCTCAGGTCTGTGCAAAACATTTGCGCGAGTGCGATTTTATTGGCCGTCTTGGCGGAGAAGAATTTGCGGTTATTCTGCCGGATACCGATAAAGAGCAGGCTCTGAATATGGCGGAACGTTTACGTTTTCTGCTGGAATCAACCCCTTGCCAGCTTGATGATGAGCAGTGGGTCACCGTTACACTGAGTATCGGTGTTTCACAATTTGAGCCGGATGATACTTCGATTAATGATGTTCTGAACCGTGCCGATCAGGCTATGTATCGTTCAAAAAGAAATGGTAAAAACCAGGTATCGTTTTAGGGGACGGTTATAGTATAAAACTGTTTCCGGTTACTTTTGCTTCGGGTGGTTTTCCGGATGACGTTTTCTGTCCAGCTCGGTCAGTTTTTCCAAATCGCTTTTCTGTTCCTGCCGCTTCTTCAGCAGATCAATCCGTAGCTTTGACGCATGCCTGAGTGCTGCAGCATTACCGACAATCATAGCCACCAGAATGATGAAGATAACCAGCGGGGTTAAAGGAATATCCATAGTATTAGTCCGGTTGGCAGATATTAGTTATATACCGGGTGTACAGATCCGCAAGCTGATGGAGAATCACCTCTTTTCCGGCAATATCGGCTGATTCCAGCACGCTGGTCAGAAGTGCCGGTGTGCAGGCTGCCATATAATCCTGACTGCGCAGGCGATGGCTGATATGCCAGGGTTCGGGAGCGACTCCGCCCAAGTCTCTGGCATAAGGAAAGAAAAACCCGAAATCGGTCAGGTGTTCATTCAGCCAGCAGTAGAATTCATACTGGTGTCCGCTCAGGTATTCCCATGGTTCCAGATGAAGCGTCTGATCCTTTGGTAGCAGATTTCTGGCGTAGATATCGAAATCTGTTCCCCAGTGATGACGGCTGGCTCCGGGCAGGGCTGACCAGCGCAGAATGGCAAACATTTTTTCTGTACCGGAGAGGAATAAGGGATCCAGAGGCTGGCTGTCTGAATCCAGAATCGGTCGCAGTCCGGTAAACTTATGGTTCCAGATCTGCAACTGGCGGGAGAAGTCCCGAAACCCGCTGGCTACCGTAAGCTCGAATCCGGAAGCATAAGCAGAGTTAACCAGAGCAATAAGATCATGGTGAACTTTTTGCTCAGTCAGCAGTGTTTGATGCAGGGTCGATACCTGTGTCAGATGGCTGTGGATTTGTCCGGTCAACTCTTCGGGTTTCATCACTTTCCCTGATTATCAGCCTAGTAGTTTTTCCAGTGTCTTCTGATACATATCCGTTAACTTTTCCAGTTCGGCCACATTGACGCACTCATTGACTTTATGGATGGTGGCATTGACCGGACCCAGCTCAATCACTTGTCCTCCCATGCGAGCAATAAAGCGTCCATCTGACGTACCGCCGGTGGTCAGCAGTTCCGGAGTTTTATGATTGATTTCTTCAACCGCATGCACGACGGCATTCAGTAATTCGCCCTTATCCGTCAGGAAAGGATCACCATTGAGAGTCCAGTTCAGCTCGTAATTCAGGCCATAGGAATCCAGTGTTGAATGCACCCGGCGAATGATCTCATCATTGTTCAGTTCGGTGCTGAAACGCAGGTTGAACTGTACGTGCAGTTCGCCGGGAATGACATTGGATGCACCCGTACCGGCATGGATATTCGGGATCTGAAAACTGGTTGGCGGGAAAAATTCATTCCCGTCATCCCATTTTGTATTGGCAAGTTCGGCCAGTGCCGGGAAGGCCTGATGCACCGGATTGGTTGCAAGATGCGGATAGGCCACGTGTCCCTGAGTGCCCAGAACGGTCAGATCTCCGGTAATCGAGCCCCGACGGCCATTTTTGATCACATCACCGGTAAAGTGGGTGCTGGACGGCTCACCGACAATACACATATCGATATGTTCTCCGCGTTGCATCAGGGTCTCTACAACACGAACCGTTCCGTTAATGAACGGACCTTCTTCATCAGAGGTGATCAGAAACCCGATAGATCCGCTATGATCCGGATTGTCGGCGATAAACCGTTCAACAGCGACAATCATACAAGCCAGAGAACTCTTCATATCCGCTGCACCTCGGCCATGCAGGTGGCCGTCGATAATAGTCGGTTCAAACGGTGGTGTATGCCATTGTTCTACCGGACCTGCCGGAACAACATCTGTGTGGCCGGCAAAGGCAAAAAGAGGTGCCTCTGTACCACGACGAGCCCAGAAGTTGGTCGTATCTTCAAATACCATCACTTCGACCTGAAAACCGAGTGCTTCCAACCGTTTGATCATTACTTCCTGACAACCGGCATCTTCCGGGGTAATCGACTGGCGGCTGATAAGATCTTTCGCGAGTGCCAGTACTGGGCTATCTGTCATCCTTGGACATCCTTATACGTTAAAAATTGCGGAATAGTGTTCGGCCTTAAAACCGAGATAGTATTGATCATCAATCTGCAATACCGGGCGTTTGATCATGGCCGGATAGTCAGTCAGCAGAGCAATGGCTGCAGACTCATTCAGAGTCTCTTTCTGTTCCTGCGTCAGTTGGCGGTAGGTCGTACCACGTTTATTCAGTACCTGCTCCCAGCCAAACTGGTGACAGAATGTGCTGACCATATCACGATCCACTCCCTGCTTACGGTAGTCGTGAAACTGATAATCAATCCCGGTTTGCTCCAGCCACTTTCTGGCTTTTTTTATGGTATCGCAATTTGGGATGCCATACAGGGTTACTGTCATACAATATCCTTTTTTGTTGAGTTCCTGAATCGTAACAGGAAGCCGAAGCGGAGCAAAATAAGATTTTCTGCAGCAGAGGATTTGGTTGTTGAATAAGTGCCTGCCTGTTAAACAGGAGTCTGTTAATAACAGAGAAGCGGGCTATCTTTGATCCGCCTCAAAATAATTCAATGCAAAAAAGAAATAATAGATTGGCATTATGTTAGGAGGTGCCAATGGAGTTAAATCCTGTTTTTGCCAGACGCCTGTATTTGGCTTTATTGCTGGAGAGCCTTGAAAGGCCGAATGTACCAAAGCTAATCGAAAAAACGGGCTGGCCTCGCCGTACTATTCAGGATGTATTGAAAGCTCTTCCGGGCATCGGTATTGAGTTGATGTTTATTCAGGACGGACGACGTCATAATGACGGGTATTACCAGCTTTCAGACTGGGGACCGTTTGACAGTCAATGGATCATGGAGCGGCAGGGGGAGATCGCCTCAACGCTTGGGGTATGTAATTGAGCGGAGTATGTGATTGAGCCTTATCGGTTTATCAGGCCAGCCCTCGGGCTGGCTTCTTTTATTCGGGCTCAGCGCAGCAGGGTAAAGCTGATGAAGCCAATCCAGCTCAGAGCCAGCAATATCCAAGGCAGTCGGCTGGTTTGTGTTGCAGAATCAGATGTATTGCTGATCTCGTACGGGGCGTCTGACGGTGCGGTTGAGCGGGAGACGGTCTGCCGTTGTGTCTTTTTCTTTGCCTTATCTGCCTGACGGTTTTTTTCCTTCTGCTGCTTTTTATACTGAGCGATACCTTTTTCAATTCCCTGAGCAATCAGTCGGGTCTGTTCTTTAGTCTGGCCGGGTTTCTGGGTGGCTCTGGCTATCTTTATTGCTTCGTTTTGAGTCTCGGAAGAAACAGTGCTTTTTTTTGACATGGTCGGCTTTTTACAGAAAAAACAATACGGACGAGTGTAGCATAACAGCGCTGATTAATGGGGAACATATATACGATATCTGGTGTTATAAAACTTAAGCAAACGCTGAAATAATGATAAATATCAAAACGGAAGACCGGGGTTGTATGTTATTACAATCGGGAATTCAAATAAGAACAGGACTCAATACTATGTCATTATCTCAATCCGCTATTGTGCCGGAAGCCGGACCTTTTGCACTGTTTGCTCAGCTTAAGGTTCAGTCAAATAAGGAGAAAGTACTGGCGGAACTGCAACAGCTCCCAGCATTGGTAGCTGAAATTAATGAGCTGCAGGCAGGGGCTGAATTGACGGTATCTGTTGCCTTCTCTCACGCTTTCTGGACTCAGACTGCAATGCCGGTTCCCTCAGAACTGGTTGCCTTTAAACCGCTTGGTCAAGGTGATACGACAGCCCCTGCGACGGATGTGGATGTACTGATCCACTGCCATTCCAATCGTCATGACCTGCATTTCTATCTGGTACGTAAACTGATGGCGGCTATTGCTTCTGATGTGGAGGTTGTGGACGAAACCTACAGCTATCGTTACCTTGATGCCCGGGATATGACGGATTTTATTGATGGCACAGAAAACCCGGAAGGGGATGAACGCGCAGATGTCGCGATTATTCCTGAGGGTGAGTTCGCCGGAGGCAGCTATGTGATGGTACAGCGTTTTGTGCATAAGCTGGATGCATGGCATCGAATGTCCGTGGAGCAGCAGGAAAAGGTTATCGGTCGTACCAAGCCGGATTCTGTTGAACTGGATGATGTACCGGCTAATTCTCATGTTGGACGTGTTGATATCAAAGAAGAAGGGAAAGGGCTGAAGATTGTCCGCCACAGCCTGCCGTACGGTACGGTTACTGGTGAGCATGGACTTCTGTTTGCAGCTTATTGCAATACCATGCATAACATACAGACACTATTAGCCAGCATGTACGGTGAAAAAGACGGTACAACGGATCAGTTACTGCGCTTTACTCAGGCTGTGACCGGTGCGTATTTCTTTGCTCCGTCTGCTGAGATGCTGCAGGGCATGAAGTTCTGAGATTCGGCTAAAGATATTATTTCTGTTGCCGATATGAGTGTCTGAAAGTCTTTTTCTTTAAGCTGGCAGGCACTATGGCAATTACTGTGAATACCAACGTTTCTGCGCTGACGGCGCAGCGTCACCTCGGACTGGCAACAGAGATGTTGAACCAGTCTCTGGAACGTTTGTCTTCCGGAAACCGGATAAACAGTGCCAAAGACGATGCCGCCGGTTTACAAATTTCCAACCGGCTGGAATCTCAGATGCGTGGCCTTGATGTTGCGGTAAGGAATGCGAACGACGGCATTTCCATTATGCAGACTGCCGAAGGGGCCATGAACGAAACGACCAATATTTTGCAGCGCATGCGGGATCTCTCTTTGCAATCCGCGAACGGTTCTAATTCTAAAGCAGAGCGGGTGGCGATTCAGGAAGAGATGTCAGCCCTGAATGATGAGCTGAACCGTATTGCTGAAACCACGTCATTTGGCGGGCGGAAACTGCTGAACGGCAGTTTTTCCAGTGCTGCTTTTCAGATCGGAGCCAGCTCTGGCGAGGCGGTGCAGATCAGCCTGAAGAATATGCGTTCTGATACACTGGATATGGGGGGTGTCAGCTATATTGCCCGGGGCAGAGCAGATAAAGACTGGGCGGTAAAAGAAGGGCAGAATGATTTAACACTGCATTTTACTGGTGGTCGGGGCGGGGAGCAAAGTATCCGTATTCAGGCCAAAGCAGGTGATGATATTGAAGAGCTGGCGACTTATATCAATGGTCAGACGGATGCGGTATCGGCTTCGGTGAATGAGCACGGACAACTGCAGATTTTTACGGCCGGTAGTGATCATGCCGGAGCTATCCAGTTCAGTGGAGCTCTTGCTGATGAGCTGTCTATATCCGGGCCGATGGTGGAAACGGTCGATAGTCTGAATATCACGACAGTCGGCGGAGCCCAGCGAGCCGTTGGTGTTATTGACGGTGCCCTGAAATTCGTCGACAGCCACAGGGCAGAGCTAGGAGCCTACCAGAACCGCTTTGGCCATGCGATCAATAACCTGGATAATATCCATGAAAATCTGGCCGCATCGAAAAGCCGTATAAAGGACACGGATTTCGCCAGAGAAACCACCCAACTGATTAAGCAGCAGATCCTGCAACAGGTCAGTACCAGCATTCTTGCACAAGCAAAACAGGCTCCTAATCAGGCACTGACTCTGTTGGGTTGATAGCGTTTTCTTATTGTTTCCTTTTTTGTCTCAATTTTTCCCTGTTACAACCTTTCTCTATTACAACCTCTCCCTATTACAGCCTATTTCCATCACAAGACGGTTCCCAAAATTGGTTAAATTGTGACCTGAAACGCTATTCTGAAAAAAGACGCTTTATCAACTAATAATATTAGTAATAATATTATCTCAACCAATAATAACCGCCTCACCTACACAGAATACTAAGGAATAAACCTATGGCTGCCTCGATAGAAATTAAGCATTTGACCAAATCCTTTGATGGCTCAGCGGTGTTGGATGATATTTCTTTCAATATTCGTGAGAACGAATTTATTGTTTTTCTCGGCCCTTCCGGCTGCGGAAAATCGACGCTTCTGCGCATGATAGCCGGGTTGGAAAGCCTGAGTGAAGGACAGATCTGGATGGATGGAAACCGGCTGGATACTCTGGCTCCCGGCCAGAGAGATATCTCTATGGTATTCCAGAGTTATGCCCTTTATCCGCATATGAGTGTAAAAGACAATATGGCGTTCGGTCTGCGCAATATAGGCACGGAAAATCACATTATTGAGTCCCGTATTGAGGAAGCATCAAGAATTCTGGAGATAAAACATTTGCTGGAGCGTAAACCGGCAGAGTTGTCCGGAGGGCAGCGTCAGCGCGTGGCTATCGGGCGTGCGATTGTCCGTGAGCCTAAAGCATTTTTGTTTGATGAACCCCTGTCTAATCTGGATGCCGCTCTGCGCAGCCGTACCCGAATTGAGCTGGCGCAGCTTCACCAGCGGGTAAAAGCAACCATGGTTTATGTTACTCATGATCAGGTGGAAGCCATGACACTGGCTGATCGTATTGTGGTGCTGAATAAAAGTAAGATTGAGCAGATAGGAACACCTATCGACATTTATCGTCGTCCGGCCAGTAAATTTGTCGCTGGTTTTGTTGGCTCACCGGCAATGAATATTCTTCCGGTTATGCAGGTTACCGCAGAAGAGGGCAAAGCGGTTCTGCATGTGGATCAGACCACCCCACTCTGTTCTACCATTGACATGGCGCTGTTGCCGTCAGGGGATTCCTTTGAAATGGGGATCCGTGCGGAAGATATTTACCTGTCAGCAACGGGAGAAAATGCCCATACACAGGGTGTGGTTGCTTTTATCGAGCGTCTGGGAGACAGGACGCTGGTTTACGTTACTCTGCTTAACGGCAGAATGGTGATTGCAGAAGCTGATAACAAACATGAATATGCGATCAATTCGACGGTATATCTCTCTTTTGATTTTGAATCTATCCACCTGTTTGACAGCAAAGAAAAAGCCTATCAGGGAGGTTCACTATGAGCAGTATCGCCGCCAACCGTAGTCAGTGGCGCAATCTGACCTTTGTGCTTCCTTACCTGCTGGTGTTTATCTCGATGATTCTTATCCCTCTGATCTGGGGGATTAATCTGAGCTTTGAAAAGGTGGATTTGTTTGGACCGGGACGCTATATCGGCTGGAAAAACTATATACGTCTGTTTCATGACAAGATCTTTTTACAAACCGTCTGGAATACCTGCTATTTTGTACTGCTGACTGTACCGGCATTAATCCTTATCGGACTGTTTCTGGCGCTGGCACTTAACCGTCAGAGTCGTACCGCTAATATATTAAGAGGGATTTTCTTCGCCTCGACCATACTATCCGTCACTGTGGTTACACTTATCTGGCGTATTATTTTTATTCCTAATGATGGCTTTATGGCAATGTTGTTCAGTTGGCTGAATGCCGATCCTATTGCGTTTCTTTCTGATCCCGAGTGGGCATTGATTTCCATTGCAATAGCAACAATCTGGTGGTGTCTGGGATTGCCTATGATCCTGTTTACGGCAGCGCTGCAGCAGATCCCGCAGGATCTCTATGAGGCAGCCGCGCTGGATAATGCAACCAAATGGATTGCGTTTAAGAAGATCACCCTGCCGTCGATTACCCGAACCATTATTCTGGTCACTATCATTGAAATCGTGATGCAGTTCCAGCTCTTTGGACAGGCATTGCTGATGACCAATGGCGGGCCGAATAATACTTCCCGCTCGATTGTGATGTTTATCTATGACCTCGGTTTCCGCCGCTGGGATATCGGCATGGCGGCTGCCGCTTCACAGATCCTGTTCCTGATCATCCTTGCCGCGGCAATCGCACAATTTGCCTTTAGCCGGAAAAAAGGAGAACGATAATGAGTCAGTTGAGAACACCCGCTATGAATGAAGTGACCACTCAGCCGTATCCGTCTGAAACAGAGAAAACTTATCAGCCGCACGCGCAGAAGACATCAAAAGCCTTGTTGGGACTGACCGTGTTGCTGTCGTTTGTGATGCTGGCTCCGTTTTTATGGATGCTGGGACTGAGCCTGAAAGATAATCAGGTGCTGATGATGGGAACCGATGCCGTTTTTCATTTCCCGTATACACTGCAGAACTATATAGATATTTCCCGTAATTCAGCGGTATTCCGCTGGTTGATCAACAGCCTTATTGTTTCCGGATGTATGACATTAGGGGTTCTGACTCTTTCTTCTCTTGCTGGATATGCCTTTGCCCGTCTGGAATTTCCGTTTAAACGTACCCTGTTTATCATTATTCTGATGGGACTGGCGGTGCCGGAGCAGGCAGTAATTATTGCCCGTCATCAGTTGTTCAGTGAGTTTCATCTGCACAATACTTATCTGGGGCTGATCCTGCCCGGATTATCCATGCCGTTTGGTGTTTTTCTGATGACCCAGTTTTTCAGGGCTATTCCGAAAGAGATTGATGAAGCGGCTGTGATGGATAACGCATCTAAGTTTAAAATTTTCTGGAAAGTTCTGCTGCCGCTGACGTTACCGGCACAGGCAACGCTGGCGATACTGACATTTCTGCAGTCGTGGAACGATTATTTCTGGCCGTTAATCTCGGCGACAGACAAGTCCATGTTCACGCTGACGGTCGGAATTGCCTCTTCCCAGACCAATTTTGCTCAGAGCGAGGGGCTTGGTTTTCTGAGTTCCCAAGCCATATTTTCTGCAATTCCGATCATCATTGTCTATATCTTCTTCCAGAAACATATTGTCACCGCTGTGGCCGGGGGGGCGGTTAAACAATAAGGCCGGAATTAAAGCAATAACGTGACCTGAATTCAGTGGTATCAGGCGAAACCTACACTAGCTAACGTACTAAAAACAGAAGGCGATTATTATGAAAACAGGTATAAAATCGATTGCCCTTACACTGAGCTGTCTGCTTTATGGCGGATATGCCCAGGCGAACACTGAGTTACAGTTGCAGCGCTTTTTCGGTGCTTGCGATGCCGAATACGGGCAGTCTGTCGATGTTTCTGCTGCCAGTGGTGAATGCGGTATTATGACGACGCTGATTAACAAATTTAATCAGGAAAATCCGGATATTGACGTGAAAGTAACTACGGTAGAATGGCCGGGATACGATCAGTTAACAGCACAGATGGCTTCCCGTACGCCACCGGATGTAGTGACTATGCATAACTCAGTGATATCTGATTATCAGTCCCGCCATCTGATTGTGCCGGTAGATGAATTCCTGCAGAAAGCGGGTATTGATAAGAGCAGTTTTACTCCGACCGCTCAGAAAGGGGTGACACGTGACGGTGAATTTTATGGTTTGCCGCTGGATACCTGGACCATGCTGTATCATATCAACATGAAACTGATGAAGCAGGCCGGTCTGGTGGATGCGAGTGGACAGCCGGTTTTACCTACCTCTCCGGAATCCTTACTGCAACAGGCTAAGCAGTTTAAGAAAGCGACCGGAAAACCTTATTTTGTGCAGATTCTATCCAATGAAACTGCTGCTTATACTCGTCTGTTTTATACCTATCTGTTCCAGCAGAATAGTCATTTTTTTGATAACCCGGATAAGATTTCCCTCAAAGGTCCGGAAGCGAAGAAGATTGTAAATCTTTTCAAACAAATTTATGACAATGATCTGACGACGAAAAATATGGATTATCCAGCTACGGTTTCTTCATTTAGTCATGGTGAAGGCGGAACGCTGCTGAATGGTAACTGGTTACTGGGAACTTATGATGAGGAGTCACATAAGTCAGACAGCCCCTTGTATGAGAATTATCAAGTTGCCCCATACCCGTTCTTGTATGATGGAGCCCAGTCGCATTACGTCGATGGTCACTCATGGGTCGTACCGAATAAGTCTCGTTCAGCGGAGAAAGATCAGGCGATTGCGAAGTTGTTCCGTTTCTTTGCCGAGAATGATTTTGACTGGGCAAGAACCGGGCATCTGCCCAGTGTGAATGCTGTGCTAAAAGCACCTGAATTTCTGGCTCTCCCTCATCGTGCTGAAATTCTGTCGGTTACGAAAACAGGAAGAGGATTGCCGGAAGGGGTAAAACGTCAGTTCGCTATTCAGGATATTCTGGGTGAGGAACTGGCGGCGGCTATTACTGGAGCTAAGCCGGTGGATGAAGCCCTGACGGATGCTGAGGTGCGTGTAAACGACATGCTGAGCAACCTGTAAATATTCATAATAAATTATAAAGAAATAGAGCTATGCGCAAAAAAAGAGTCACCATGCAGGATATCGCTACTGCCGTTGGCGTTTCCCAGCCGACGGTATCGGTTATCTTAAATGGTTCCGGTAGTGTTAAGGTTTCGGATGATACCCGAAAGAAGGTTCTGGATAAGGCCCGTGAGCTGGGCTACAAACTGAAGAACAATGTTCCGCATGCGAAATCGCACCCGCGCATAGCTCTGCTGATTAACAGTATTAACATGCATGATCCTTTTATCTGTGCCATTAGTGCCGCTAAAGTTCGGGCATGGGAGCTGGATGCCCTGTTAGTCGTTTATGACTATGAGGATAATGACGACCTTAAAAAATCAATGCTGCAGGAGATCAGCAGTGCACAGTATCACTCGCTGATTTTCGCTTCCAATACACCGAAAGAGATTAACGAACCGTTAGATATCGATATCCCTAAATTATTTCTCAACTGTACCAACTCTTATTATGTAAAGCATGATCCCAGCATTGTGGCGTCGGACTTTATCGGCGGCTACAGTGCTACACAGCATCTGCTGGAGAAAGGATATCGGGACATCGCCATGATCACCGGAGAAAGCTGGTCAGATTCATCCATGCAGCGTGTCCGGGGCTATCGTCAGGCACTGACTAATGCTGATATTCCGGTGAAAGAGGAATGGATTGTGGAAGGGAACTGGTCTGTGAAGGAAAGTTATAACCAGATGCAGATGTTATTGTCTCGTCCTCCTTATCCCCGGGCAGTATTCTGTGCCAGTGATCTGATGGCGCTGGGAGTGTATCAGGCTCTCTCTCAGCATCATTTATCGGTTCCTGAGGATGTGGCTGTTATTGGCTACGATAACCAATTACTGGCTGCCCAACTGACACCTTCTTTATCCTCGGTTGATTTGCCTTATGACGAAATGGGGCGACTGGCCGTTGAAACGCTGCTTGATATGTCTCCGCCACCTCTGATGCTGGTTAAAGTCGAAGGTGATCTGGTGATCCGGGAATCGACCTGACCAGATAAACCGTTTATATACCGAATGTTGAATTGATTAGATATTGGCCATATTGATTATGGCAAGGAGCCTTTATGCTTGTAAAAAACCCGATTGTAGAGCAGAGAGCGGATCCGTTCGTGTATTTGCACTGTGACGGTTACTATTATTTTACGGCCTCTGTTCCCGAGTATGACCGTCTGGAATTGCGCCGGGCAAAGCATCTGACCGAACTGGCAGAAACGCCGGAGGTGGTCACTGTTTGGACGAAACCTGATTCTGGTCCGTATTCTGATTTGATTTGGGCGCCGGAGGTTCACTACATCGATCAGAGTTGGGTCATTTATTTTGCAGCAGCTCCTAACCGGGATATTGTGAATAATGCTTTCCAGCACCGTATGTATGCGATCACGACAGAAGCAGAAAATCCGTTGGAAGGCGTGTGGTCTGAACCGGCTCAGATCGACAGTGGTTTGTCGTCATTCTGTCTGGATGCCACCAGCTTTACTCATAAAGGAAAACGTTATTATGTCTGGGCTCAGAAAGATGCGGTGATCCCCGGTAATTCCTGTCTGTATATTGCCGAAATGAAAAATGCGACGGAACTGGCAACAGCACCCGTGTTATTAAGTAAACCTGAGCTCGACTGGGAGATGCAGGGATTTCTGGTGAATGAAGGTCCGGCAGTGCTAAAACGTAATGGACAGATATTTATCACTTATTCTGCCAGTGCGACAGATGAACGTTACTGTATGGGGCTGCTCAGTATCGATGCAGAGGCCAGTCTGCTGGATGCCACGCAATGGCGGAAGCGTACGGAGCCTGTGCTGACGACGGATGCTGACAATCATATTTATGGTCCCGGGCATAACTGTTTTACCACCAGCCAGGATGGCAGTTGTGATTATATTGTTTATCATGCCCGCAATTACCGGGATATTGACGGTGATCCGTTATGGGATCCTAACCGGCATACCTGTGTACAGAAAGTGGACTGGGATCTGGCCGGAGAGCCGGTATTGGGTAAACCACTGAAAACGGCCATACTATAACTGTTGTCTGGCCATATTATCATTTCCATTCGGGCAGGTATGCGGTTCTGATATCTGCCTTGTTAAACCTGGGCAATATCGGCTGAATGTCCTGCAACTTTAATTTTTTTCCTCCAAATAGCGCCGTTCAGTGCAAAAATATTTTTTTTGAAAAAAATCCTAAAAATCTCCTAAAGGATTTATTTTCCGCGCCGTTAATGAAAGTAACTTTGAGAGAACTACTTGGTTTTCCGAGACGTCGGAA
>NZ_PFXK01000005.1 GCF_002812955.1 Vibrio sp. HA2012
TTCCGACGTCTCGGAAAACCAAGTAGTTCTCTCAAAGTTACTTTCATTAACGGCGCGGAAAATAAATCCTTTAGGAGATTTTTAGGATTTTTTTCAAAAAAAATATTTTTGCACTGAACAGCGCTATTTGGAGGAAAAAAACTAAAGTTGCTGAGTATCTGGTCGATAGCGGTTGTTTTTTATAAAAAAAAAGCCCCATTCTTTGAGAGAACTGGGGCTGGTTGCAAGCCAGATGCCTATGTGGAGATCGAGAGAAATGTCACATAACCGGCTGTGCGGGGCGCATTAATAATATTTAAATCTTCAGCAATATGAGAGTGAGAGAGCCTCCAACTATCCTATTAATAATGCTGTTGCCAAATAGCTTCCTTTACCGGAGAGTTCACGTCTGAACCCCCTGTTAATGTAAAGTCCGGCTATTTCTGCCATAACCACTACTGAAGCAGTGACATGGCAGAGTTTGGCAACTGTTTTGCCTGAGCAAGTATGGAAGTACCTGCCTGTTGCAAAATCTGGTTTTTAGTTAATTCTGTTGTCTCTTTGGCAAAGTCCGTATCTTTGATCCGGCTCTTCGACGATTCAACGTTTTCCTGAATATTCGACAGGTTGTTGATACTATGCGTCAAGCGGTTCTGTTTGGCACCCAGGTCTGCCCGCTGACTGTCTACATACTTCAGTGCCGCATCCAGAATACCGACGGCATTCTGCGCACCTTTTACTGATGTAACATCAACATCCTGTGCTGTGGTTCTCACCGCTTCAGCTCCGGCCAGACCAACTTCACTGGCAAGCCCTCCGGAAATATCCAGACCCTGTGCTAAATCAGGTGTAGCAACAAAGACCTGAAGCATACCGTTTTCACCAACCGACGCTTTGAGCTTATCAGTCTGACCATTGATATAGGTTGCCAGCTCTTCAATGTCATCACCGGCTTTTGCCTGAATATCGATAACAAGATCTTCACCATCTTCGGCTGCACCGGCGAACGTAAACTTAAGGTCACTCGCTTCAGGTCGTACCTGCCAGTCTTTACTAATAGTTTCACCTTCCGGCAGAGAAGAGAAGAAAGAAGCACCACCCATGCGGAAATCATCAGCACGGATACTGGTCAGCCCCATAATCATCGCTTCACCAGAGTTAGAACCAATCTGGAATGCAGCTTCACCAAATGAACCATTCAGCAGACGACGACCACCAAATGAAGTCGTTTCGGCAATACGGTTCAATTCATCCTGCAGAGCAGTGACCTCTTCATTAAGCGCCTGACGCTCTGAAAAAGAGTTTGATCCATTCGCTGACTGCAGTGACAGATCACGCATACGCTGAAGGATTGCGGTTGACTCGTTCATCGCACCTTCCGCAGTCTGCGCAATAGAGATGCCATCATTAGCATTTCGCATCGCCACATCCAGACCCCGAGACTGAGCTTTCAATCGGTTCGAAATCTGCAAACCTGCTGCATCATCTTTTGCACTGTTGATCTTGTGACCAGATGATAACCGCTCCATAGAGGTATTCAGATTATCAGTCGCTTTATTCAGATAGCGCTGAGACGTCATTGCCGCGACGTTAGTACTTACTGTAACAGCCATTTTTGCTCTCCTTTGAGTTCGCAAGCTTTCTGCGAAGCGGCCAGCTATAGTCTCATTTGGATAAGCACTGACCGAGTGTTTACTTGCTGAATCGGATGACAACACCCGATCCAATATGTATTTTTACCTTACTTACATATATACAAGTAGCGTGCCACTTTTTATTTTTTTCTTGATGAATTTAAAAATAAACAAAAACATCATCTTATACAGTAAGTTAGATTCAACCTCAAAATCATTTACCATTGAATCTCCCCCCTTAAGACAACAGAAAAGCGGCAATATTTTAACCGGCAAGTTTTGCCGCATTTTATATTCCGCCCGGCAATATCTCTTCTGGAAATTGCCTGCCTTGTCTTTCCTGTCTTTCATCACTTCCTGACCGCACATACGGCATCAGCACATAAGGCAGTGGTCAGTTATCAGTTCAGATAATTAAACAAGGTCAATCCTTTCACTTTACCGAATGCTTTCTGTGAAGCTTCCAGTGCCAGTGAGTTTTCGTTGAACTCGACAACCGCCTGAGCATAGTCGAGATCCTCAAAACTACTTCTTGATTTTGCCAACGTCAGTTTAAAGTCTTCATGCTGGTCTTCCTGGATATCCAGTGTCTTTAACCGTGAACCGATATCGGTATGAACCTTAGTCAAATGTACAAAGCCGGCATTCAGCTCTTCGGTCACCCGGTGTAGATCAGCCGTAGATGATGCATCCGATACAGAGGCATCCTGCAAATCAATGGCTCTTTTCAGTGAATCAAAAATACTGATTTTTTCCTTCGCTTTCAGAGTAATACTGTCTCCGGCAGTGATTTGCCCTTTTAACTTAATATTCAGATCTTCGTACTGAATACCTTCTTTTAGATCCAGTTTATCCGCCGCGACAACACTACCATCTTCTTCCAGCTGATAGCCGTAGCCACCATCCCCCCAATCTACAAACGTTATTGTGTACTCGGGCTTATCTTCTGCAGCGATGTTATCGGAAACCAGTGAATAACTATTGGTTGCCCTTTCCAACAGAAGTTCCGAGCCACTTTGCAGTTTGTACTCCGGTACATAATCACCAAACGGATTTTCAACTTCCATATACACGGCACTGCCGGGACTGTTCAGCGGCATTTCAATCTGATTGGATATTTTCATTTCACGGTAATACTGGTCTCCAGCGTAAGTCACTTCATTCTGACTATTACGGAAAAAAGGCTGGTCCTTAGATTTAGTACCGGAAAAGATGTAGTTTCCCAGTTCATCCTGGCTATTGCCCGTACTCATCAGGTTAGTAAAAATTTCCTGCAGTTCACGACACTTCGCTATCCGATCTTCTTCAGAATGCGCACCATTAATCATTTCCATTACGGTACGTTTAGCGGTATCAACCTGCTCTTCGGAATTACCTATCAGTACTTCATTATGTTCCAGGCGGTTACGTACCAAAACAATGGCATCCATATATTGACGCAGCATCTCTTCCTGCTGACCAATGTTCTGCAGATAATGTGTTGCCAGCGGATCATCACTAGAATTCAGCAGCTTTTTACCTGAAGCCAATTGTTCCTGATTGTGCTGGATTTTTACTTCCTGATTTCTCAGGTCATTCTGTACAGCCTGAAAACTGTGGAAGCTTGAAATTCGACCAACCATCTACCCGCCTCCTATCTCAGTTGCAAAATTGTGTTGAAGGTATCATTAGCGGTCTGCATTATCCGCGATGAAGCCATGTAAGCCTGCTGAAAACGCATCATATTGGCGGCTTCTTCATCCAGGTTAACCCCGGAAACGGAAGCAATACGTTCTTCAGCAGCTTCTTTTTCCAGACGAGAAACCTCTGTCAGCCTTTCTGACGTTGACTTTTTCAGTCCCATTTCAGTATTGAGGTTGTGGTACACATCAATCACTGTTGAGCTGCCACCATCCAGTTTTTTATCCGTACTGAGATTCTGCATCTTCAGCAGATTGCCGTTGTCACCTTCAGAGCGGACTAAATTTGCCGCAAAGCGGTCATCGGCAAGAGCACCGGCAGTTAATACAAACGTAGTTGCCTCTGTTGCTGGTTCCCCGTTGTCTTTCAACATACCGGCAGGAGGATAGACGGTCACCGCACTTTCCGGCGGATAAGCCTGCGGTTTCAACAGCACGTTACCCTGCATATCCAGTACGGCAAACTGATCACCTTTAGGAGAAACCAGAACCTGAAATTCTTTCAGATCCCCGGCTTCTGTTACTCTGAAACTAGCTTCCCCTCTCTCAAAGGTCTTTGAGCTTTCATAACTCTGTGCCGCAATCTTTTCCGGGTCATTAATCAGTAATCTGAGTTGTTCTGCACCATAGCGAACCGGACGAATCATCAGTTTTTCTCCGTCCTCTGGTGGCTCTCTGACTTCAATCGCCAGCCCGTCAAACACCAGTTTTCCGTCATAGGAGCGCGGTTTCAGTTGTACAACTTCACCTTCTGGTTTCGTCAGCGTATAACCGCCATCAGCATAGCGCAGTGAGTAATCACCAACCTGAATTTGGCTGATATCTTCGATTGCAACACGCATCTCCGCTTGTGAATCTTTATCCTGAATTACCCGGGATTTCTGAATCTCATCCGAATTCATATCCGTAAACATCAGAGCACCAACTTCACCACGCATATCCAGACCATGAGCCTGTAGATTATTGACCTCATACGCCATTGCAGTTGACACCCTACCCAGTTCATCCTGAACCAGAGGAACCAGTTCATCCCGCATTCTGAACAGGGAAGACAGACGGCCGTCAATACCATCATTGGTAATCACTTTCACTCCTTCCCCTTCAATCAGAGCCAACCGACGCTGATTGGCATCCGGAGAACCATGCACCATGGTTAGCGTACTAGCCTCTGAGCCGGAGACCAGCGTGTGACCATTACCGATGTGCACATTGAAACCTTCATTATTCTCCCGCTTAGTTACCGTCACTTTGGTGTATTCAGACAGCTCTTTGATCAATCTTTCGTGGGTATCCATCAAATCATTGTGTGGCCCCGGTGTACGCATCATCAGACGATGTACATCACGAATTTCAACAGCCAGCTGATTCATTCGCTGCACTGCAACATCCAGTTTCTTATTGGTATCGGCTGATTGCTGCCGCACAACTTCATAAAAGTTGTTCATACTTTTGGAAATCAGTTCTGCTTTTTCCAGTACGACCTTACGGGCTCCAAGGTCATTCGGATTCTGGGTCAGGGTTTTGACGGCATCGAACCATTCATTCAAATTTTCCGGAATTTTAGTTGATGCCTGAGATGAGAGCAGACCGGTCAACGATTCCAGATTGAGATCTGTATCGCTGTTCTTATTGAATTCCGTGGTAGAGGTATTCAGTTCATTGACGGCAAACTGATCCCACGAGCGGCGAACATTTTCCACATGCACGCCCATGCCGTAGTTTTGACCGCCAAGTTGCCTCGGCATGTTGGTAGCCTGAATAACCGACTGGCGGTTATAACCATCGGTATTGGCATTTGAAATGTTATGACCTGTGGTGTTGAGTTGTCTCTGAGCGGTTAATACGCTCTGAGTACCAACATTCAACAAATCCGATGCCATAAAGCCCCCAACACAGTGAAAAGAAATAGGTTAAGATAATTCATCTATGTGGGGATTTTGCAATATGTATGCCAGACTGCTACATACGATCGATTCTGGCCTTCACATCCAGTATTTTGTCAGCATAATCAGGGTCAGTAGCATACCCTGCCTGATGAATACCACGAATAAAGGATTCAGAGTTACCATTATGTGCCAGTGCCATCTGGTACCTCGGATTCTGGTTGAGGAAACGAACAAAGTCGTTAAAACTTGCCTGATAATCAGGGTAAGAACGGAAAGCAGCACGCTCCTGCACAGGAATATTATCATGAAATTCCAGAGTCTGCGTAGCAACTTTATCACCTTTCCAGCTGCGATCTGCCTTAATATTAAACAGGTTATTACTGCTGCCTTGAGAGTTTTTAACGACTTTCTGTCCCCAGCCGGTTTCCAGAGCGGCCTGAGCCAGCAGCAACGACGGATCAACACCCAGAGCATCTGCCGCTTGCTCTGCATATGGTCTCATAGAGTGAACAAACTGTTCCGGTGATTCGAAAACAGGAGATGGTTCCTTCTCAGAAGCCATTCGCCGGGTTCGCATCACCTGTAGAGTCTCTTCTGCCGCTTTCACAGCATGACTCTGGTCTACCGGCATACGCTGAATACCGTTCAGAGCCGCTTCACGTATTGCAATTTCTGACTCATCACTCTCCATACCAGCACCAAGCTGAGCCACAATCATATCAGCCAAGCCCAAAGAACCGGATGCACTCAGCTCGCTGGCCATTTGCTCATCCAACATTTGACGATAAAAATCCTGATTCTGACTTTTCATCAGATCGGATTCAAATGTGGCATTGGCGTCACGCATGGATTTAAACAACATACTGGTAAAGATAGATTCAAATTGTTTGGCCGCGGCTTTCAGTGCCGCTTTTTCATCACGACTGTCACCGTTTATGGCGTTCTGACGCAGTTTATCCAGGCTGGCAATATCATGGATAAAGCCGATGTCATTTGGATTGTTCACCATTGCCTTATTCCTTAAATAATAATCAGCTGGCCTTCAATCGCTCCGGCCTGTTTCAGCGCCTGCAGAATCGCCATCAGATCAGAAGGTGCAGCTCCCACTTCATTAACCGCACGAACCAGATCATCCAGAGTCAATCCGGGTTCAAACTTAAACATCTTGCCGGATGCTTCACTGACTTCGATATCAGAATCAGGTACAACCGTTGTCTGTCCATCCGACAGAGGATTAGGCTGACTTACATTCAGTTTTTCTTTGATTGCCACCGTCATCCCCCCATGAGTTACGGCGGCAGGTTTCAGCCGGACATGCTGACCGACCACAATCGTACCGGTACGGGAGTTAACAATAATTTTTGCTGCCCCTTCTGCCGGATTAAATTCCAGATTCTCGATAGCGGAAAGGAAAGCCACTCGCTGACTCAAATCCCGGGGAGCACGGACTTTTACTGATGTCGCATCAACTGGGGAAGCCATCTGCGGGCCAAGAAAATTATTCACAGCATCAGCCATACGCTGAGCCGTTGTAAAATCAGATTCCAGTAGATTGAAGGTAATATAATCGCCACGGCCAAACGGATTCGGGATCTCTCGCTCGACCATTCCGCCACCGGAAATCATACCGACAACTGGGTTATTTCCCACAATTTTTGAACCGTCAGCACCTTCTGCACTGAAACCACTAACCACTAAATTTCCTTGTGCAACAGCGTAGACTTCACCATCCAGACCTTTCAGGAAGGTCTGCAACAAGGTGCCTCCACGCAAACTTTTTGCAGAACCAATGGAAGAAACGGTAACATCAATCTGTTGCCCCTGTTTGGTAAATGCCGGCATATCTGCCGTAACGATAACGGCAGCAATATTTTTAGCATTAGGTTTGGTTCCCTGAGGCAGCTGGATGCCGAAATTCTGCAACATGGCACTGAAGCTTTGATTAGTGAAAGGCGTAGACTCGCCAGTACCCGGCAATCCGGTAACCAGACCATAACCCACCAACTGGTTACTTCTGACTCCGGCAACTTTTGCTACATCTTTAATTCTCGCTGCATAGGCTGAGGTTGCCATCATCATTAAGCTAAGAATAACCACAGTTAACTTTTTCATTCCCGAAAACCTTCTGCCTGTTGCCAAAAATTCGACTTTTTCTTTCAACTAAAGCGAGACATTAAAAAATCGTGCCAAAAATCCAGGTTCCTGCATGTCCTGCTGATCGCCGGTGCCGGAATACTGAATACGGGCATTGGAAATGCGGGTTGAATCTATAGTATTATCGTAAGCAATGTCACCCGGACGGATTGTGCCGCTCAGGCGAATATATTCTTCCCCTGTGTTCAGCGTCAGCCATTTTTCCCCCCGGATAACAAGATTGCCATTAGCCAGTACATCAATAACCTCAACCGAAATCGAGCCACTAATGCTGTTGCTCTGGTTGGCCGAAGCATTTCCGGTGAAGTTATTATTATTAGACAGTTCATAAGAGAAGTTGTAATCGCCAACTTTTAACTCGTTCCCCCCGACAGACAGCGGATCCATTGAAGCATCATTCGTTTTTGATAACCCAGCATCTGCACTTTTAGCTGCTTTAGTCTGTTCCTGCAAAAGCACCGTCACAATATCGCCGACACCATGGGGCTTTGAATCATCATACAAACTGCTGGCATGGGCAGTATTGAACAGAGAGCCGGTCGCAGCGGCATAATGGGAAGATTTTTCCGTTGGATGTACCGGTGACCAGGCCGGGTCTCCGGCAACCGGATCCGTTCTGTCACGTAGTGTATCAACAAGCCCGGTAGAAGTATCATCCGACTTGTCCCCTTCGATCGCATCCACAACCGTAGTTGGTTGAGCCGTTTCTGTCGTTTCTTCTGTTGATAATGCAGAACAACCGGAAAGGATCAGTATCAATAAGCATCCAAACAATCGTTTCATAACAGCCTACTCGCTTTAATCAGGATATCCGCTACACATCAGCTTATAGCTGCTGGTTTACAAAGCTCTGCATTTTATCCACTGCAGAAATTACTTTAGAATTCATCTCATAAACACGCTGCGCTTCAATCATATTGACCAGTTCCTCTGTGACATTAACATTAGAGGTTTCCAACATGGACTGACGAATGTCGCCCAGACCTTCCAGACCCGGAACCCCTTCCTGTGGTTCACCACTTGCCCCAGTCGGCAGGTAAAGATTCTGCCCGACCGGTTCCAGACCACCCGGATTGATAAAATCAACCGTTGTTATCTGTCCGACGACCTGGTTATCCTGCTGACCACGCACTCTAACCGACACTTCACCATCATTGCCAACAGTAATAGAAATTGCATCAGCAGGAATGGTGATTTCCGGCTGCAGTGCATAACCGGCACCGGAGGTAACAATCATGCCTTCGTCGTTAAGAGTAAACTGTCCATTACGGGAATAACCAATATTGCCATCCGGCATCAGGATCTGGAAAAAACCATCTCCTTCAATCATCATATCCAGACTGTTATTGGTTGTTTGCGCATTACCATGCGTATGAATCTTCTGTGTTGCAACAACCTTAGACCCCGCCCCCAGCATCAGACCACTCGGCAATTCGGTATTTTGTGATGACTGGCCTCCGGGCTGATTGATGTTTTGGTAGAAAAGATCCTCAAACACTGCCCGACTTTTTTTGTAACCTACCGTTGAGGCGTTAGCCAGGTTGTTTGAAATAGTTGCAATGTTGGTCTGCTGAGCGTCAAGACCGGTTTTACTTACCCATAATGCAGGATGCATAGCTTACCCCTTTTCTATCCGTTAGCTCATACGCAGCAGAGAATCGGATGCTTTATCCATATCTTCTGCGCTGCTCATCAGTTTGACTTGCATTTCAAACTGGCGCTGTAAATCGATTAAATTTGTCATTTCACTGACGGCATTGACGTTACTGCCCTCGACGGCTCCGGTCAGCAACTTGACTCCGGCATCAGCAATATACTCTCCGGCAGGATCTTTAGACTGAAACAGACCGTTCGCCCCTTTGAATAAGGTACGGTTATCAGAGCGAACCAGCTTGATTCGGTCAACCTGTTCCATCGCATTCGCAGGTGCGCCCTGAGGCAAAACAGAAATGGTACCGTCACGACCGATTTCAACTTTTGCCAGAGGAATTGGCAAAGTTATCGGGGCTCCGTTATCCCCCAGCACTAAATGTCCATTACCATTAGAAAGCAGACCGGTTTCATCAATATGCAGATTACCGTTACGGGTTAAGCCTTCTTTACCGGTTTTATCCAGAACCGAGATCCAGCCGTCACCTTCAATGGTTACATCAAGATCCCGCCCTGTAGTAATAACACTACCCTGAGCAAAATTATTTCCCGGACGCTCTGTCATGCTGAACACACGCGATGGCAAACCGTCACCGTAAGCCTGCATCGAACGGGCCTGAGCCAGATCGGCACGAAACCCGGTCGTACTGACGTTGGCAAGGTTGTTCGCCCTGAGCTGCATTTCCTGCATATTTTGTTTAGCGCCGCTCATGGCAAGAAACAGTGCACGATCCATAATATTGCTCCAAAAGTCATTTCTGATTAAGACAAAGCAATAGATGTGCCAAGAAAATTAATACTTATTTAACAAGTAGATAGAATGAAATTTGGTGAGTTTTTTTGAAAGAGGCAAAAAATAGATACCTTTCTTTGCCGCCGGATGCGGCAACCATACCAGACGGCAAGCGTCCCTGCGTCTGGTACCCAGATGATGAACAGTAATGATACCAGCAGGACATCGACTTCACCCTGCCGGCACAATTTATTCGTTAGATTTGATAGCAGATTAACGAATCTGCAAAATAGTTTGCTGAGTCTGGTTATGTACTTCAAGAGAACGGGAGTTCGCCTGGAAGTTACGCTGAGCAGAGATCAGGTCAACCAGTTCCTGAGTCATATCGATATTCGATTGTTCCAGAGCACCATTGGAGATCGAACCGAACGAACCTTTATTCGATTCCCCCCAGATTTTATCACCGGAATATTCGGTAGAATCCCACTGAGTTCCGCCTTTTTTATCCAGCCCCTGCTCGTTTGCCACCCGGGCAAGAGCAACACGTCCCAGAGTCACGTTCTCGCCGTTGGAATAAGTACCCAGCACGCTGCCGTTTTCATCAAAATCCAGTTTGGTCAGGAAGCCGGTTGTCGCTCCGTCTTCATCAAACTTGGTCAGCTCAAACGGAGCCGCAAACTGAGTAGCTGCATCCAGACCGAAACTGAGGATCTGAGTCGGGTCACCGCCGTTCAGATCAATCGGTGGTGTACCTGAGCCTAATGCATCAGACACAATAGGCTGCCCGTTATTCAGACTGGCCAGTGTACCATCATTGTTAAATTTCAGTGTATGTCCGACCTGACCATTACCGCCGCTCGCATCCCCACCCGTAATATTCAGAGGTTTTTCCCCTTCTTTATCCGTTACTGTGTAGTACGCCTGCCAGGTATTCGGCTGAGTCATATCCTTCAGATAATAAGTCGTCATCTTGTAGGACTGTCCCATCGAGTCATAAATGGTCGATGAGGTAGAACGGTTATAAGTTTCCGCATCAGAAAAATCAAACAGCGCGGGATCATGCAGATCACCATTTGCTGGCAGGTTAACACCAACGACTATATTGGAGGTCTGCTTTGGTTTACCAAACTCCGCGGGAACATTCAGCGGCGTAGGCTCATAGGAGAGAACATCACCTGTATCCGGATTCACCTGATAACCCAGCAGATATTCCTCATTCGAAGTAACCATGTAGTTATCTTTATTCAGGTGAAATGCGCCATTACGGGTCAATTCACTTTGAGCTGGATTCATACGATCTTTTGATACAGCAAAAAATCCGGTGCCGCCGATACGCAAATCCAGCGGGTTATTAGTATAAACACTTGACCCTTCATGGAACTGCTGGGCAACTTTGGATGCCTGAACACCACCGCCAGGAGTGGTTTTCGCGTTAGTAAAAATAGAACTGGAATAAACATCACCGAATTCAGCACGAGACTCTTTAAAGCCAAAGGTGTTGGCGTTCGCAATGTTATTACTGGTCGTGTTTAAGTCTAACTGAGCAGCAGATAAGCCGCTTAAAGATATATATGACATTTCAAAATCTCCTATCTAGCCAGCGTGGTTACGCTTTGCCAACTTCGAGTACTTCAGCAAGTCGAACTGGCGAATCAAAACCAGCCAGATTGAGCAGTACATTACCATCACCTTTTCCGAGAAGAACACTATTTACATTTGCATAGGTCGAAACCTCAAACTCCGTATTCTCTCCATTAAGCAAACCTGCCGCTTTCACTTTGTATTTGCCGGCCGGCAATGGATTACCGTTTTCATCTTTACCGTCCCACTCAATCCGGTTATCACCGGAAGGAGTCGCCCCCATATCCAGAGTACGTACTAACTGACCAAGCTCATCTTCCACCCGGACAAACAAGTTATCCACCGACTGAGGAAGCTTAACCATTGCCGCCATGCTTGCGTTGTCTTGCTTAATACCGGCAGCTCCGGGGACTAAAACATCACGTCCGACAAGCGATGACGCCTGCAAAGCCTGGTTAGAGGTCATCGATGAATTTAAGCTTTCAAACTGACCATTCATCTTGTTAATACCATCAACGGTTGCAAATGAAGCCATTTGCGCAATCATCTGGTCATTGCTGACCGGCTTAAAAGGATCCTGCTGAGCAAGTTGCTTAGTGAGCAGCGATAAGAAGTCTTCTTGTTTAAGATCCTGCTTACCAGTGGTTTCACTTGCTTTATTTTGCTCCTGAAGATTTTTAAGCTGATCAACATAGGACAAGCCGCTTTGACCAACATTGTTGATTGCCATTACGCTATCTCCTTATCCTTATTGACCCATCTGCAGCGTACGCAGCAGCATTTGTTTACTTGCATCTGCCACCTGAACATTCGTCTGATACGAACGAGAGGCAGAAATCATGTTTGCCATTTCTTCCATTACATTAACGTTAGGTTTGTATATATACCCTTCATCATTAGCCAATGGATGCTCCGGGTTATACTCAGCCTGCAGAGGCTTGTCACTCTCAACAATCCCCAGAACTTTAACTGGTATAGTATGATCCCGATTGTATTTCGCTCTACTCAACTCAGCACCAAATACCGCATGGCGGGCTTTGTAAGTTTCTTTAGCTGAACCGCTGACACTATCGGCGTTGGCCAAATTACTAGAGGTCGTATTTAGACGAACAGATTCGGCACTCATTGCTGAACCAGTCACATTGAATACATTAAATAAGCTCATCTAATTATTCCCCTTTAATTGCCTTAGTTAAGTTTTTGAATTTACTTCCTAAGAAATCCAGAGATGCCTGATGACGAATTTGATTCTGCATAAACAGATTTCGCTCCAGATCCACATCAACCGTATTACCATCACCGGTATCCGGCTGAGTCGGCAAACGGTACATCTTTTCCCCGGTCACATTCGTAGTGGCAGCAATATGCCGTTCATTTGTCCGGTTAAGACCAAAGTTTGCCCCCGACGTTGCCGCCTGAAGTGCTTTGTCAAAGTCCATTCCTTTCGCCTTAAAACCGGGCGTGTTCGCCTGAGCAATATTGCTTGAGATGATCTCTGCATTGCGCTCACGAACTCCGACCGTATGCTGGTGGATTCCCAGTGCGTTGTTGAAAGAAATGGCCATACCGTGCCTCTGCGTTTATAAATGACTTACAGTTAAAAGTTAGCAATCATCATGCCAGAATGCATGTTTACCCAATGTCTTTTTATTTATTCAGAGATGAGCAATTCTCAGGCCAGAATCAATGAGGATAAAATGACCCGGTATTTAACCAATAGTTAAGTGCTGCATGCATTCCTTCGAGGGAAGAAGATGTTTCATAACCATTGAAAATGGCGCAATGTAGTTCCCACGCAAAAGCGTGGGAAAGAGGCTGTTAATGATGAAGGGAGAATATGCTGTTCCTTCAGAGTACCGGGCTAATGCCGGTTCTCTGTACCTAAGTAGCTTCTGGATACCTGAATACAGACTATTTCAGTTTATAAATGATGCCAGGATTACACCGAACCATTTCAAACTTATCTGTCAGGCCAGTCAGAGACTCTGATGCCCCAAGCAACAGATAACCGCCCGGGTTCAACGTATTAGCAATAGAGTTTAATACCTGAGATTTCATCTCTGGCGAAAAGTAGATTAATACGTTGCGGCAAAAAACAATGTCGAATTTACCCAGTAACGCATAACTTTCCATCAGATTCTGCGGCCGGAAATTGACCATGCGCTTAACATTATCTTTTACCTTCATCTTGCCGCCGCCAGCCTCTTCAAAGAAAGCTCGCCGACGTTCGGGCGACAATCCTCTACCCAGAGCAAGATTGTCATACACACCAGCACGACACATATCCAGCATACTGGCAGAAATATCGGTTGCCGTAATGGCAATATTAGGAATAAGCCCCGGTCTTTTCTGCTGGGTTTCAAGAATCGTCATCGCGATGGAATACGGTTCCTGTCCTGACGAACTGGCGGCCGACCAGATCTTTATCGGCCGTTTTTTCTGTGCCACTTCCGGCAATAATTTTTCAGCCAGAACAGAAAATGGATAGCTATCACGAAACCAGAGTGTTTCATTGGTTGTCATTGCATCAACAGCTGCAACTCTGAGTTCGCGGTTCCGCCCCGTAACCACATCACGCAGAAGATCAGACAAAGACCCCGTATTAAACTTAGAAACAAGTGGACTCAGACGGCTCCGAACCAGATACTGCTTGCTGTTCCCCAGAACAATCCCGCATTGCGATTCTAAGAAGCGACTAAAATCTTTATATTCCTGGTCACTTATTGATATAGCTGTCATCAATTTCTCTTTTTATTTTTACTTACTGCAGCCTTAACCGCTGCGCCCAGCTCATCCGGATTAAACTTAGCAATAAATTCATTTGCGCCGACACGCTCAACCATAGCCTGGTTAAAAACACCACTTAAAGAAGTGTGAAGAATGATATGCAAATCTTTCAAATCCGGATGGCGGCGAATCTCAGCAGTGAGAGTATAACCATCCATCTCAGGCATTTCGATATCGGATATTACCAGAGATATCTGCTCATACACACTACCATTTGCTGCCATTTCAACAAGTTTATTGTAGGCTTCTTTTCCGTCTTTCACAGCAACCGCTTCAAAACCAATAGATTCAATGGCTCTTTGCACCTGCTTACGTGCCACTGTCGAGTCATCCGCAATCAGAATACGGCGCACGATAGGCTGTTCTGCTTCCTGCTCTGCTTCGGCGATTTCATCCGCTATGGTTGAACTCATAGCCTCATTAACAGGACAAATCTCAGCCAGAATTTTCTCAACATCAATAATTTCGACCAGTTCATTATCGATATTAGTCACTGCGGTAAGATAATTACTGCTACCGGCACCTTCAGGCGGAGGAAGAATAGATTCCCAGTGCATATTGATAATGCGTTCCACAGACGCCACCAGAAAGCCCTGCACCGTACGGTTAAACTCAGAAATAACGACAAAACATTTTTCAGGATTCTGCGTCGGACGTCCGCCAATCGCCAGGCTAAGGTCAATAACAGAGATAGTCTGTCCCCGAATATGAGCAACCCCGACCACCATTGGGTTCAGATTCGGCATTGCTGTAAGTTTGGGACACTGCAGGACTTCTTTGACTTTAAATACGTTGATGCCATACCGCTGACGGCCCATCAGACGAAACAGTAATAATTCCAGCCTGTTCTGACCTACTAGCTGTGTGCGCTGATTCACTGTATCCAGAATGCCGCTCATAAACTCAACTCCAATTCAAACATATGGGTAAAAAATGATAATCTAATAAGCTATTGTAAAGAAAGCACACAAACAGGCTGTCGTCCAATAAGGTATATCCGCTATGTACTCGACCTCTAATACTAAAGCTTTATATAAATCTCTTAATAAATCTATCGGTTTTTTGATCTTTTTCTTTAGCCTATTCTGCCATGCAGCGACACAAGAACAGCTTGATACCATTAAAAAAGCGGCGGAAGCTCACGTAAATAGTACCGTTCAGCTTCCTGTTAATGGCAAACTAGTGGCTGAAGCTGCGGATCTGGATACCCGCATAAGAGCCACAGATTGTCCTTCTCCGCTCAAAACATCATCCAATACCCACAGCCACACCACCAGTAACATCACTGTTCTGGTAGAATGCCCCGAAGATGACTGGCGCATTTATGTTCCGGTCAGAACATCTGTCTCCATGCCATTAGTCACAGCGACCCATTCTTTAACCCGCGGGGCTCTGATCATGGCAGAAGATGTTACCCTGTCGATGATTGAACTGCATGCTTACCGGCGGCAGGGATTTACAGCCACTGATCAAATTGTAGGCGCTAAACTGAAGAAAAACATCCGTACAGGTGATGTACTTGAACGTAATGATGTATGTGTCGTGTGCAGAAATGAAAAAGTGATGATCAAAGCAGTCAAAGGTGAACTGGCGATCACAACAAAAGGAACCGCTTTAAGTGATGGAGCCATCGGCGAACAAGTCAGAGTGAAAAATGACAAATCTAATCGTATAATCGACGGTGTTGTGACCGGAGTTGCTGAAATAACAGTATATTTTTGATGGGATATAACGCACACTAGTAATAAGTATAATTTGTGACTAAAAAAGTCTAAAGTTCAGACTTTCATGGTCGATATCCTGTATACACCATTCTAACCAGACAAGCAAAAGGCTTTTATTATGGCAGGCATAGATAACATTCGTGCGGGTCAGACTATGACAACAGGTCGTAGCCAGACACGTACAGAGTCGAAGGCTTCGGAGCGTTCTGACTCTGCACCAGAAGCAAAAGGCAGCCGGGATTCCGTATCATTAAGCCAGCAGGGTAAAGCTATGGGTCAGCTTCATCAGACAATGGCATCACAGCCAAGCTTTGACAGCGCAAAAGTCGCAGCAATAAAAGAGGCCATTGCTAATGGTTCTTACCGGGTCGATGCCGAAAGACTTGCTGATAATATGATAAGATTTGAAAATGAGCTGGGCGGGCTGTAACCCCAGCCGGTCTTAATAATGATCCGACTAAGCGATGATCCGACTAAGCTATGGCAAAACTTGCAGATCTTATTGACTTTCAGGTAAAAAACGCCCGTTCACTTTCTGAATTACTGGAAAAAGAGAAAGTGGCGATAGTGAAGCGCGTCTCCAAAGAAATAGAGCAGTTGGCAAAAGACAAGCTGACTTTGCTTGAACAGCTTCAGCAAACCGACCAACGCATTGCAGCCCATCCGGATATCAGCCTGCTTACTGAGGATGAATTGCTGAAAGAAAAAGTTTCCCTTATCCGTTCTATTATGCATGACTGCCGACAGGTTAATGAAATCAATGGTGAAGCTCTGCAACGGGCAAAACTCAGCTTTAATAAACTGAATAATATGATGCAAGCCAGCCGGGGAAAAATGGGAATGACTTATGATGCTGGTGGTAAAACTAAAAATATCACCACTCTGGGTACGAATATCAAAGCATAAACATCCAATTGCATCAGGATTCATTCAGTTCATACATATACAAAAACAGCAGGCTGATAACCTGCTGTTTTTGTATATGTAAAGAAGAAATGATTTATTAAGTTCTCTAAAACAGAGTCTGCTGCCTTTTCTTCGGAACCTGCTGAACTTCCCCGTAGTCTCTCAGCCGATCCATTTTATCAATATCCAGTTGCAGCTCAGTTACATAACTGTCCCCTACCGGGTAACTACGGATAACCTCTGCCCCTCGGATCACGCCATCAACCGCGCCGGAGGTACGCTCTTCGCCCAGACGCTGATCTTTCAGATCCGCTCTGCCACTGACTCTCATTCCGTAAATCTGTTCAGCCATCTCACGATAAGCATCTATTTTTGAAGCCCGCATTGCTCGTACACGTTTTTCTTCATCAGTACGGCCTTTCTGCTCACTGATACTCGCATAGCCTACGGCAACCAGAACATTATCATCGCGCATAGCCTGCAATGGCTGACAACCAGAAACAACGATCACCATAGCAATTATGGCCAGAAACTTTTTCATCATATTCTCCTGAACTGACTACGGACGTAAAACAATCGTATTAGATGATGTACGTGTCGGATCCGAACGGATAATCAGTCCATCCTGAGTCCGGATTGCATTCATCGTGTCCAGATCGCGGCCAATTCGATCCGCCGGCAGGAATGCCTGTGCCGTTGCCACCACGATCCGGCTGCGCATTGCCACAACCCGGGCATTAACCAGTACACCACCTTCCTGACGCAGCATGGTGCCTGTCAGCACATACTGAACTTCCTGCTCTTGAGCCAGCTCTTTCCAGTCACGACTGAGAGCAAAATCTCCCTGAGAAGTCACCCGGATAGAGCCTGTAGTTTTAAAATCAACAACTTTAAAACCTCGGCGCTGAAGCTGATGAATAAAACCTTCAGAAACCGAATTTCCCAACCAGTTTGTTGTATCCATATATTGCAAATCAACAAATGACGTAACCGCAATCGGAGTACGGGCGGAAATACTGGTATTAGACGCCACCAGTTCATCCGTCATACTTTCAACGAAAAAATCCATTGTGTGGCGCGGATTGTCCATCAGCAGAAAGCGGCTCCCCGGATAGGGTTCCTTACCATTGTAAATGGGCGAATACGAGCAGGATGCCATCAGCACCGTCATTGCTACAATAAACCATTTCTTCATTATCTTCTTCTCCGGATATACTTGTCAGGTGTTGCCATGACACCTTTGTTATCTGGCTGATTGTTCCGATATCACCTTTATTTCATTAAGATAACAGCTAACTGGAACAATCCTTGCTTTTCTGTCTTTGCCCAGAACAAAAAACCAACACCTAAAACCGTTACTTTGAACATAAGCAAAAATTATACCCACTTGGGAATGGACTGATGAAAAAACGACTTCTTACTTATATCCCCCTGCTGATCCTCTTTTTCTTTGGCAATATCGCCAATGCGGCCTGGTTCGAAGTTACCGGCTCAGCAACGATTGTTGCTTCACAAAATGAGGCTAGAATCCACGCACTGGAAGATGCCCTATATCAGGCGATGAAATATGCAGGAGCGGATATCGGTTCACTCAGCGGACTACTTCCTTTTCTTGAAGAAGATAAACAAGAGTACCAGTTTACCAATCATGAAGTCCGCTATTTAAGAGTGGTTGACAAAGTGATTATCGATAACCGGATACAGGTCAGGATCCGGGTTGATATTTACCCATCGGCAACAGGTTGCCAGGTCGGGCAGTACAAAAAGACATTTTTAGTCGGTAATATTAATCTTGCCCATCCGGCACAAGCCGTCATGGGTCAAATCTATAAAATTGGCGATGACTTTAGCCATGTACTTAACCAGCAACTGGATATCGAATCCGTCAGCTTTATTTCTGTCGGCACTACGGATTATATGATCGACAAAAATCAGCCAGAGATGCTGAAGATGATCGCTGAAGATAACAATGCACAGTACATCATCGGTGGCACAATTACCGACCTGAGTGCCACCATTGAACAAAAACTCCTTGCTGATGATGTAGTCAACCGGCAATTTGCTCTGGAGATGCAGGTCTATGACGGAAAAACCGGGCATGAAATATACAGCAGAAATTATCGTGAAATAGCACACTGGCCTTTCCCGAAAACCAGTCAGGTCGATACCCGCAGCGCCCGCTTCTGGGATTCCAGCTATGGCGAAATGTTATTACGGGTCAGCCGTAAGATCATGCTGGATCTGGAAGCTGAACTTTCCTGTAAAATTACTCTGCCTCAGATTATTGCCAAACACGGCAATAACCTCGTCACGATTGATCTGGGTCGGATTCATGGCGTTGAAGTTGGTGACAGGCTACGTCTGTGGCATACCGGCGCATTTATTGATCAATATGGTCTGCCCAGAAACAAGGTCTCTCAAAGTGAGATCACACTGACCATTACTCGCACTTATGATCAGGAATCTGAAGCCAGCATTGACCAGCCTCAGCTTGCGCAGAGTATTCAAATTGGTGATGTCATGCATAAAGAAATGCAATGAACAATGCTGGCTAAATGCTTCGCGTTTTGAAAGAGTTTCAATGTTGGAATTAGAATAACCGTTAATTTCATCAGTCAGCCTCCTCTATCCGGGGCTGATTGATGAATTTATATCCTGTTCCAACCCCTTAACCATTTGTTTAATCTGGTGAAACTTGTATATAATAAAGGTTCTTACCGCGTCCCCTTAGTTCAGCCGGATAGAACAAGGGCCTCCTAAGCCTTAGACACAGGTTCAAATCCTGTAGGGGACGCCATTTTTCACTAAAATCTCATATTTTTCAATAAGTTAGAGCTAGATTGTTTTCTTTGTGGTGCCATTGTGGTGCCGGTAAACAAGGTACTCTAGAGGTACATACCAGACTTACTTTATTTGTATGTCAGGCTTTCACCCAAAGGCTTATCAAGAGAAGAACTCTTCCTTAACAGCTTTCTTTATAGAACCAGTGTGAAATATTCCCACTGAATAATAGTGCTGTAAACAAGGTGCACATATGAGGTCATTAATATATGCAGCGGAATTTTGATGACAACGGACACATAATCCATCAAGTGATCGCACAATGGTATTTTTTTGACTGTTAGAACCCCGAGATTTTCTAGGCTTCTTATAAGGTTTGGGGTTAAATCTAAGTTGTTCACTAGGAGTTGCAGCTATCAACGCTGGAGGCTCCATATTTGATTCTCCAATCATATCCGCAAGTTTTGCTTTAAGCTCTTTCTCTCTTGAAACATAACGCACGTGTGCCAACCAATAGCGCTTTCCAGTCTTCAGAACATAGTCCATGACTAAGTCTTTGAATGAGTCATATCTCTTTCCATCATACTGATTGTAAAGCAACTTCAGTGGTTCAAGATCTATATCAACTATAGAAACACCACTTTGCCCTTCTGCAACACAGTCGGGACGACCATGGTAACTAAAATGAAAGCCTATAGGGTAACCGTTAACATGGCACAAAATATCAAGTTCATGAAAAGGTGCAGATGGTTCTACTTCAAACTTATCTATTTTCAAATTATGGGCTTGAGTTACATACCCTGTCACCGTGTGCTCACGCCCAAAATTATCGTTTTCGGTAAAAATAACATTCCATTCTGGAAGCACTATTTCAAACGTACCTAATTCCCTAAAACACTGCTTGATAACCAGCCTTGCTACAACACAAAATGAATACTCACATTCGACTGCTTCTTCTTGATCTTGTTTGGCCTTCTTATCATGAGCAAAGTGATGCACCATCTTTTCTGGATCGCCTTTCTTTGCCACTAAGTTCTGCTTGCAGCTTGGACAAATACAACCACATGCCCTACCCCGTACAACCTCACTCACGTCATAGTACTTATTGTCTTTTAAACCAAATGGAATTAGCACTGCGTAACCTCAAGAAAAGCCATTACTCATAAGAACCTAAGTGCACAATATAAAACTAACTTGGGCAAATTTCATCTAATAAACGATACAAGTAATCAGAATCCCAATACACAATATTTGCCCTTATTTGCCCACCGGTTGTAAATCATAGTGTCACCGTTTTTCATTAACCCATTAACTTCTACAATCAAACCTTTATTATCAACAAGTTACATACAAACAATGAATGGTTAGTTTTCTGATTAATAAAGGGCAATATTTACAACCGGATTCACAATAAAAATTAATGAGGAGTTAATGAAAAAACTCTTTAATCTAAATATATTCCTTTGATTAATAAGGCTTTGGTTAAAGAGTTAATGAGAATTGACTATTTGATAAAAATTAGCCCCATAAACTGATGGCATCATCGCTATTTTTCAGAAACAACTGGCAATCTGTAAAGGGTCTTATTTGCTCTGCCGGATTTCTTTTCTATATGACCATCCTTTGCCATTGCCGCCAACGCTTTGCCAATAGCTCTGACATTGTTTTTAGCAATATCACAATACAAGCATACATCCGTTGCAGTCATCCACTCATAGTTTCTGACAGACGTTTCTTCTACACCAATAAACCTATCTTCCAGAACCACCTGCCAATTAGGTTTAAAGTTATGGATCTTATTAGCTTCCTGCGTTAGTTGTAATTCTGCCTCAGTCAGCATCCAAGACTCACCAGCTTCATAAAGGGCTTTTACTTCCAGCCAAAGCTGTTGCAGCTCTTCTGGATGAGTCTGAACAACACGACCATTCTGGTATTCCCAACCCAGCAACTGGTTCACGCAATCCATATCAACGGGTTTATCCAGTTCAATTACTGCATAGCGACTTGAACCCGTTTCATCCCGCAAAAATTCCGTTCCGTTAACCGTAGCAATAAACAAAGTTTGCCGGTTCTTTTTAATGTCTGTGCGCGCATACGGCGGACGGACACTATCAACTGATCTTGTGACAAATGCCTTTAAACTACCCTGGCTATTCTTAGACGTTCTTTCCAGCTCCCCCAGCTCAACAATAAGGCTTTTGATACAACTTAAAACAGAATCTTTATTATCAGGATTCAGTTCTGCCCCTTCCAAGAAAATCCCTTCAGCAAAATTCGCCAGACGGCTGATAAACGCTGTCTTCTTAAAAGATTGTCCACCTTGCAAGACAGGAACAAGCTTACTGGAAAAACGGTCTTCATACAGGCAAGCGACCACTGAAACAAACCACCGCTTCATTACAATCTCAGCAAGCTTCAAATCTTTTGCATTCATAGCAGCAATAAGTGGCTTTAATCGCGGCTTACCATCCCATTTATTTCCGTCCAGATAAGCTCTTGCCGGATGATAGGGGTTACCTTCACAAAGAGCGGTAAGATGATCATCAATGATTGTTTTTGGTAATCCTGCTTTCAGACATTCACTAACCAGAAAGCTCCGCTTCGACTCGTAGCTTTTACCAAGTGGTTCACCATAGGAAAAAAGCTCCAACTCAAGGTTCATCAGGTTTTGGGTTGGAGTAATCCCTAAACTATCCAACAACACCTTTAAATTTTCCGCTGTACCGATTGGCTTTCCGTAATCATTGGTATCAGGAAATACCAAAGTCGTTTCCCGAACCAGTTCCTGTTTGTCTACGGTTGAAATTGCATTCATAGTTTCCCTCCAATCAGCACGTCTGAGTAACCGTTCGGCTTTCCAGAAACGCATCCAGAGCTTCGATTGAATACATTACCTTTCTACCTAGCTTAATAAATGGCAGTTGATACCGTCCTGTGCTCGCCCATACTGCTAACGTACCTTCAGATACCCCCAGATACTCAGCCGCTGATTTGCGGTTAACCATGTTTGAATATTTGCCTGTTCTATGTTGTTTAATCACTTTAATTTCCTCTGTTTTTTAGTAGTCCGTGTTGGACAGAATTTAATTTAGAGGTAACAGCGACAAGAGCCAATTCAATTCGAGGGACGGATTTGGAGAGGGAAATTTTTCAGCAGGGCTGAAAGCCCCGTGAATAGGGGCTTTAAGGAAGGACGGATCGTAGATGAAATTTATAGTAACCGGGTATGTAAAATACACAGCCTTCTCTTTCAGGTATAGGGCTTACCCAGTTGGTAAAGAGAACACGTCGGCATCGACCAACTCATTTTTGGACAATTCTGAGTCAGTGACTTTGCTAAATTAGCTATTCACGGATAACTTTTGGTATCTCAAAACGTAATCAGCCACCGCTTTCTGTGGTGGCTTAGATGCACAGTTTTGAACAATTCGAAGCATCTTCGCTCTGTGGTATCAGGTTAATTTGATGCAGAATTTTCGGTAGAGCATTCAAAACACTCCCCCTGAAGCGCTTACGCCATAAAGTTAGTTTCCAGTAGGATTATCCCCCTGCCGTAACTGAATTTTATTCTTCCCAATTTTACTTATGTGATTCATTCGGGATTAAATATCTTAACTTTGGATTGTGAAGTGCAATACATGGAAGCCTCTACTGCTCTTATAAAAGTTCCGCAGAATCTGTTTGAGAAATTTTAGATATCCCAACCCAAAAACGTGTCACGCACAGTTACACGCTGTAAAGTATTTATACATCAGCAACTTGTTTCTTGTGTCTATGCGAACACTCCGTTATATTTCAATACACATAAGGCGCTAATTGCATAGTAAAAGGATGAGAATGTAAATTATGCTGACAGAACTAATAGGAAAGAACATCAAAACATTTAGAGATGAACAAAAGCTGTCCCAAAAAGAACTTGCAGAACAACTTAACGTTGCTAGACCTGTGATATCAAATTGGGAAAACGGGAAAAATGAGCCATCTTCGTCCCAGTTGCTCAAACTGTCGAAAATATTCAAAACTTCAACTGATGAGTTAGTCGGCAACACTTCAATCAAGAAGAAGGTTATCGTTGTAGATACTTCTGCATTGATCAAAAGACCCTCGATCATTGACGAACTTGAAGAGTTCTTCGAGGAAGTAGTGATACCAGAAGTAGTCATCTCAGAATTGAACAATTTGAAAGATAGGGGCAACCCTTCTACAAAACAAAAAGCTTGGTTGGTAATGAAATCTATTACTGAGAAGAAAGCCAATTTTCGTATTGAAAAAACCATCAAAACCGATGGAAACAATGATGAGAAGATCGCAGATGTAGCAATCAAGAGATCTAAAGCTTGCCCTTACGATGATGTGTATTTGTTAAGTGATGATATCTATTTTCAGTTCTTAACTAGAGAACCAAGAAACCTGGCAGCAATTACCCCCAATATGTACATAGAGAAGTTCCACACCAGAGACAACGATTATGATGTTGTGCGCTCTATTGAGTTCGGTTCTTTAGTGAAAGGAAAGAAACTTCAACAAATTATGGATTTCGATATGCAAGGAGTTGATGTTAATTTTCATAGTCCTGATAGTGGCTTAACACCACTAATTTCTGCTGTACGAAATCGTGATCTCCCAATGATTAAATACCTTCTTACACTAAAAGAAATTAATCTTGATGTTAGGGACAAGCACAAATACCGATTCTCAGCTATCCACCACGCCACACAGATAAAAAAAATTGACGTGATAAAGCTATTGGTTGAAAACGGAGCGGATTTTGACTACGGGAGTGGAGGAAAAAATGCAGGTAATACACCATTAATGATTGCTGCATGGAGCGGCTTTCTACAAGCAGCAGATTACTTTTTATCTCACGACTCTTGTACAAACCAACAAGATAATAACGGTTACACTCCTTTAATGAAGGCTTGCATTAAGCACGATTTTAAAATGGTGGAAAAGCTAATTGACAGAACCGATTTAATGATTAGATGTAGAGATAACAAAACTGCAATTGACTATTTAGACGCTAACAATCCGAAAAGTAGTGCGATATTTGAATTATTCAAGGGAAAGTTAAAGTGATTGATCGAGCTTGTATCTCTCTAGGAGAGAAATGTAACTTGAAGTGTGCCTACTGTCATTTTCATAATGAAGATAACGGAAAGTTAAGTGGAGTTCCACAGGAATTTACTACTGATGAGTTAATAAAAATAGCTAAAAACCTAAATGACTATGCAGTAATTAACAATCTGAACACGTTCAAGGTTGGGATAGTCGGTTCAGGTGAGCCAATATTACAATATAGAAAGATTGTTGGCCTTATCGAATATGTAAAACATAACAATCTTGATCGGTTAGCGTTTTATACCATAACAAATGGAACAATATTAACTGATAAGATATTGAGTTTTTTCTTTGAGCACAAGGATTCGATAAAGATGTGTTTTTCATTAGATGGTTATGAAGAGCTTCATAATCTAGGTCGAGAAAAATATAACGTTGTTATTAAAGGTATAAAAAGGTATGAGTCTAAATTTGGTCATAAGCCACCTATAAACTGTACTGTACATAATAGAACAATCTCAAATAAAACTAAACTTAAACGTTATCTTGAAGAAAATAACTTTAAAGATGTAACGTTCTCACGCCTTTTTGACTCTCACGATGAGAGTATGACGGTATCAAAAGACGAATATCAATCATTACTTGAAGATTTTAAAGGTAGTCAGTTCGAGGTGCGCCAACTCGATGAAAATAACAAAAAGAAATATGACTGTACAATGTATGGCACACTATGTGGAGTAGGTCGAACCAATATCTTCGTCACTAAACGTGGTATCTATCCGTGTGGCAGGTTCTATGGGAATGAAGATTATAATTATGGTGCATTTGATATGGCTCTCGAAAATTTAGAGTTTCAAATGGGTAAGATGAAGCCCCTAGAGGACGGTGAATGTTACTACGATAAGTATGTTGAGGTTAAATGATGAAGTTAGCTATCTATGGTGTATCTAGAGCTGGTAAAGACTATCTAATCAAGAACGTAATAGCCCATTTACAGGAAACTACACTGTTGACTGCGATTCATATTGAAGGTTCAAAGACATTGAATGCTCTTGCTCAAGAAATGTTCCAAAAAACCTTTAAAAGTCTCGATGAATCAAACAAAAATACTTTACGAGAAAAATTCACTGAGATTGTGAATAAAAAAAATTCAGAATACGATCTCGTGTTAGTAGATGGCCATTATTCTTTTATAGACGGTGATTCTTATAAGGTAGTCTTCACTGAACAGGATGAAAATGTTTACGACCACTTCTTCTATTTGGATACGCCATCAGAAATGATTGTAGAATTTTCAAAAAAAAGCACAGGAGAAAAAAGAAACGTAGATATTACTGTAGAACAAGTACGAAATTGGAAAAAGTTTGAGAAATTCGAGTTAGATAAAATCTGCAATAATCACAACAAAGAGCTAGTTATCTTAGATGAAGAAACTGAATCTAGTGTTCAATTTATTTCTTTTTGGTTGGACTCATATTTATCAAAATTTTGTAATCAAACCTCCGCTCTTAGATTTTATAAAGAATATAAAGAGTTACTAAAAAAATCAACCCAGATTATCCTTGTTGACTGTGATAAGACCGTTTCAATTAATGATGGGACTTATGATTTTTGTAGATATTTAGGAATAAAGAAAGAAGAGTTAAAATCTGTATTTAGAAATGATAGGTATACTTCATATCAATTCTTTAAAGTCTGGAATCTATACAAAAAGAAAAATCCTGTAAAAATAGAAGAATCAGTTACTCTAACTGTACAAAATATAAACCTGAGCCAGAGTGTATTCGACTATTTAGCGAATCAGAAAGACTCTGTTGTTATCGGTGTTACGTCAGGGGTATTCGATATTTGGAATTTAATTAATGAAAAATATAAAATTTTTGATGTGTTGTTAGGTAACACTTGTAAATCAGAATTTGAATACCTTGTTACTCCATTATTCAAGAAAGAAATAGCGAGTTTACTAAGAGAAAAAGGTAAACACGTAGTAGCTATTGGTGATTCTATGATTGACATTCCAATGTTAGAAGCGGCAGATCAAGGGTATTTGATCGCTCACGAAAAATTAAACAAAGCTGTAGAATCTTATTTAACTGGAGTGGAGTGTGCAAATATTGAACAAATATTTGACGTTGGGGTGTCTTATAACCTTGAAAATGCGGTGAACTAGAAGAAGTATAATCATGTATATATTAAATGAAAGCTACCAAACGCATAGTGTTGAACAACTGATTAATATTTGTAAAAGCAGTTCAATGTCGATGGGCTACAAACTCAGAAATGCACATTATCAATTAGGAGAGATCATTGCAGAGCCAATAGCAAAATCTTCAAATCAACAGCAGAACTATGCTGTATTGATTCTTATGCGAGCAGGTTTGTGTTTTGGTAACGGCATTGCAGACAAGCTTGAACAGCTTGGCGGCAATGTATCAATAATTTTCGTTAATGATGATAAGGTTTCTAGAGAAGATCTAGAACTTGTTCAAGGCAAAGAAATTATCATTGTTGATGCAGTAATAAATTCAGGGAAAAGCGTTTTTGGTCTGATGAAACAACTCCCAGATACTAATCCTATAAAACTTGTTACAACGGTTATTCCAAGTTCTTCGACAGAATTACTTAAAAGCTACGATTTGTATACTGTACGAATATCAAACAACAAGTATGAGGGAGCTAAGGTTCAGGTCATTTCTGATGGTAAGGGCCCCGATACTGGCGACAGATTGTTTACTACATACAAATAAGAAAAATTGTCTTGTTAAATGACTAAAGTAAGTAATTATCTCAATTTGTGCTGTGACAAGATCTATTCTTGCCTGTCTCACCTTATCCGACATCAACGTCTTAGAGACGACCTCTGAGACGTTCATTGTTATAGTAGCCAGCGGACTTGCATAACAATTCAGACGAAAATTGCTGATTAAGAACGCCGTCTATGACCACTTTTGGGAGTTTCTGAGCACCGCCCCTCCGCTGACAGCCATAAGGAAAAGTACAGCGATTTCAGTGGCACGATCCGCCACTGAGTAAATGAGTTAACAAAGAAAGGGGCATAAATGTGTTATCACCACCCCTCATCCCCCAGATCCAGTCGGTTCTTTACATCTAATTCCTTTTCTTCTTCAACGCCTTTTCCCCTTGCTGAAGGGTATCTCGCACAGGAGACATTAACGTAGCCTCCAAAACTTCCGTCTCTGGCTCTTGTCCCTCTTTTGCCTTCCGGGTAATCTTCACTTCTATATGACTCTGCTGGTAATCATCCGTGTTCAGACTATCACTACCTACTTTCAGTCCAATAAAATAACGCTCATAGTTCTTACGCGTTCTGCCACCTTGTTGTAGCGAGTATTCACCAAACAAGCAGATTGTTAAAAACATAATAAATTCACTGCTATCAGATAGAGCTATATCTTTCCCCCAACTATTCCATTGGTCGGTCAGGGCTTTAAACCTGCGATAATTTTTACTGGTTGGGGTTGCATAGTTACTTGTTGGGCTGCTTTGAGGTTTGGATGGGTCAATCATCTCGACTGTTTGGGTAAAATGGATACCCTGATTATCCGTAAACGCATTCAGTGCCTCATTAATAGTTACGATGGGAAGATTGTCTAGAGCTAATGATTCCGGCAAAAGATGATTAATATCTGCGATTAATAGCGGGTCAGATTCTGCCAAGCCCTTTAGAAGGGTGTTAGCTTTGTTAAGTGCCCGGATTACTTCTTTCAATTTCTTCAGGTTAATGCATTCAGGAATGACCTGAACGATACTGACAGCCTGATTAGCTTGCTCATCGCTTAACCCTAAAGCTCTCAAGTTCTGTATTTTAACTTCGGTTTCACTCATGCAACTTCAGCCTTAGTCATTCCCTGCAAAAATATTAGTATTTCTGCTTGTTCTTCCAGTGTTAGTGACATCAATTGCTCTTTAATATCATCTACTTTACTGTTTTCTTTGTAGCCATAACCTAGCATCTGAGCCGTTGTTCTTTCCAAGTCTGCTCGTACATTATCAACCGAAAGGTGCGCATACACGTCAGCCGTAATACCCACACTCGCATGACCTAAAAGTTTACTGGTAGCCTGCAAGCTACCACCACCTTGTACCTGATAACTGGCTATTGTTCGCCTCAAATCATGTACCCTTACATTATTATCTTTGCTGTCCGGGTCATGCAAACCAGCCCGAACCAAAATCCGGTGCCAGAAACCTCCTTTACCCGATTTATCTGTAATATATCCACCTTTTGAACGATTGCTTGGGAAAACAAACTCCTCCCCTATCTCCGCATCTACTGAACGACGGTTAAGAATGCGCATTACTTCACCGGAGAGAGGGACGACATGGGGCTTCTTCGTTTTGATTTTTGAGATTGGGATAATCCATGTTTCATTAGTGGTATTAATCTCATTCCAACGCATCGACAACACACATGATTTCCGCTGTCCGGTTAATAACAGCATCAGGACACAATCCCGGTAAATATCTTCCTCTTCATCTAAAGCAGCAAACAACCTTTGCAATTCATCAGGAGACAGTATCCGCTCTCTCCGGTGTACAGACTCATCCACCTTCTTACCATCTGCGAAAGGATTAAACTCCAACTCAGCCCGGTTAAACATGGATTTGAGAAGCGTGAGGCAGTGATTATGAATTGCGTACCCTTTATCTGCTAAAATCTGTTTCAGTAGCTTTCGTCCATCTGCCTTAGTGAAATCCTCAGCCTTTTTCTTTCCTATCAACGGCTTTAAATGGATTCGGTATCGGGCTTCAAATCCTTTAAGACTACTTTCACGGCGAGTGCCGGATTTAATGTCAATCCGAACTAATGCGACATACTGCTCAAAAAGGTCATCAAAACTCTGTGCTTGTTTTTGCTTTTCTCTTTCCTTTTGCTTTTCTTCATTAGGGTTAATACCCTGAGAGATTTTCTGTGCATTTTCTTGAGCTAACTTTCTGGCCTGCTCCACCGTCAATTCAGGAAAAGTGCCTAAAGTCACCTTGATATTCCGTCCCTTAACCTTTTGCTCATACCGAAAGGTCTTCTGACCAGAAGTGTAAACCTCCAACCCTAATCCACGCACACTGTGGGAACCACCACTATCCCGATAGCGGACACGTTTATCAGGAATGGGGATTTGCTGAAGGGCTTTTTTAGTAAAGTTGATGGCTGTATCCATGAGTCAGGCCTATTCCCGGTGGTGCCATAGTGGTGCCACTGGCGTGAAAAATCGATAAATCCAGTTTAGACGAGTTAAACTCAAAATTACAGTATCTCATTGAAAATGAGAGATTTATTAAAAATGATTAAACATCATTAAATATGGCAAAACACCCAAAACTCATCCTGTAGGGGACGCCATTTCACTAGGAAAATAGGCAGTTGTGATAATCAAACTTGCTGAAACAACAGCACTAGTCAACAAAGTATTTATCACATCAAATTTCAATGGATTTTGGAGCAAAAACCAGCGATTGCTCTATCACGGAATCAGGCATGATTACTTGCAAGTGTTTAATCATTTCTTGCCCCGCTTCCTGTAATTGTTCTAGTGGCATTTCTGGCAAGCTTTCTAGAATAAACCACATATTACGCGTATTGGGTTCAATTCGGGTTCTGACACCTTGCCTCCAGTTCCAACGACGACAAGTAACGCCTATCTCATCGCGCCAAATCACTTCCCCAACATCAGGGTTTTCAATTGAAGCCTCACCATTTTTCATGGTGTCAAAAGATTCAGTGCCATCTGCAATAGTGAGTGTTGGTGTTCCTTGATAATTATCCATATCTTCACCGCCCACTGGCATGGCGTATCGAATACTGATGGCATTATAAATGTCTACAATAGGGTCAATACTTGGCATTGCTCCATCTTTCAATACTCGTTTACGAAGCGCTGCCGCAGAGCAAGGCGTTCGATTAGGTTTCGATCCAAATTGACGATAAACCTCACCCCAAGCATGGATGTGAGACTCAGCCCAATAAAAATCGCTTTCCAAGATAGATGCACAAGCTTCCTTTAATACGTCCTTTGCATACGTAAGATCTTGGATTTCAGTGCCTTTCACTGTGATACTCAACGCTTTAAACTCAGGCGCAATATCAGAAATACGGCTGTCAATTGACGGTAGTAGCGTAACCATTAGATAATTCCTGTTATGACTCATTTGCTACAAGATACATTTTTATGACCGATAAAGTCAATATAATGACCGATAGTGGTTCTAATGCCCAGTCCGTCAACCAAGCTGTTGCTGCCAAAATCAAAGAACATCGTAAACATCTCAAGCTTTCACTCGACGTATTAGCGAAAAAGGCGGGGATCAGTAAAGGAATGCTCGTTGAAATCGAAAAAGGCTCTGCCAATCCAAGTATTGCTATTTTGTGTAAATTATCCGCCGCGCTTGGTATTTCAGTAGCCGATATTGTCAATGTGGCTAGCAATCCAACCATTAATGTCATTTCTAAAGAAGATATTCCTACTCTGTGGAATGGAGAACATGGTGGTAGTGCTAAGCTATTGGCAGGAACGACTGGCCCCGACATGATAGAGCTTTGGCGTTGGGTAATGAAACCATACGAACATTTTGAATCACCCGGCCATCCACACGGTACATTTGAACTATTCCATGTTGAAATGGGCACACTGACTTTGAATATTGATGGACAGGAAACCGTACTTCATGAAGGACAGTCAGCGATCGCAAAGACCGATGTTCCTCACTCTTATTCGAATCAGGCTGAGTTGGATTTAGTGTTTACAATGAGTGTTGCTGAACTACATCGATAAACTCACCAGTTTTGGCTGAACTTGAATAAGATTTATTAATGCAAAGTCATACTGACAACAAACTAATAGCCCGATGGAATATCCATGCCGCAAAAAACGAGATAATAACACCTGCCAGCCCAGCGACTCCAACTGACAGTATTTCGTTACTGATAAAGGAAATAGAGTAATCGGGAAGCATCCCTACAAATACAGGGGCAGATTCATGCAAGAATCGATATTTTTCTGCCATCCACGCCAATCCATCCGGAAACTCAGAGGCAAAGGGACTGAGTAAAAAAGCGATGACTATTGCTGCCGTAATAGGGGTAATACAGTGGTTCTGCTGACTTTTTATAGAACGAACCAGCAAATAGCTCACTACCGTAATAATAGCCTCACCGATCCCAACCAGAGAATGCGTAGTTACCATAGCAGCAACGATATTTGCAAAGGCAATTTTTCCATCAAGAGCTAATTCAATACATACAGCAAACGAAGACATAACGACCGAAATCCAAGCAGACACTGCTAAGGCTGTCATATCCCCTCTGGCTCCTGGACATCTAATAGCCAGTATGGAGTGCAACATACCACCAAGACCAGCGCCAATAATTGCCATGTTCAGTAAGTTTGCACCAAGAACCGCAATACCCCCATCTGAGAAAACTAGGCTTTGTATAACAACGACCATTGCAATAGATAAAACCCCGAAGGGAATTCCGAGTAAACTTGCTACCAACACTCCTCCCAGTAAATGACCTGATGTACCGTTCATGATTGGAAAGTTCATCATCTGTCCAGCAAATATCAGAGCAGTAATAGCAGCAAATCGAGAGGCTGATGGCTTTTCCCCCTTCATCGTATAATAGGTCGCAGCACTGATGCCAATGACACTGACAACAGCCGTTACGGGACAAATACTTCCTTGTAACATGGCATCAGAAATATGCATGATGCTCTCCTTACATTTGACTGAACGGTAGTTACTATTATTTCAGTAATGAATCATTGATTAAGTTTAGTCAATAAAAATCAGCTGCACTTATTGATGAATGTGTTTTTTATCATCGGCAGTATTCAAAAAAAGAACACAGAAAATCGGATGTTAATACAACAAAAATTTCTGTGTTCCGGATGAACTGATAACTTATATCTGATTACTACTTACTCATATTTTGACTGATGACTTTCAATAAATGGAGTCAATTTTTCTATCAATAGAGATTGTTTATCTTGTGCTTCAGCCATTCCGAACTGCATTGCAGCTTTAGACAGACCCGGTAATTTTTCTAATACTTTTTTTCCCGTTGGCGTTTTATAAAACTGAATCATGTCTTCCAGCTCTTCTTGACTGAATGTTTCAGAATATATATTAATTATCATGCTTTTCATTTTCTTTCTATCAAAAGAATTATTAAACCAATCCCGGTATATATCCGTTAGTTCGATTTTTTCACTGTCATTCAGTTGTAAATTTTCGGATAATTGGTCAATCATCGGTAGCATAGCATCAAAACCACCCAACATCTGGCGCTCAATATCCATCACGCTTATCAACTCTTCCTCTGCTTGTGTTTCTGGACTTACATTCGCATAAGCCGAACAGGTTAGTGAAAGCCACAAAATCATTCCAAATACTTTTTTCATCATTTTTCCATCTATAATTTTTTATTTATATATAAAACTAGCCAACAGGTAATACTGACTTATTCATCAATTATTTTATCACCACACTGTTCACAAATAAGATGCCGGGATAAGTCATCCATTGAAGCGATAAAAGCACCAAAAAACCATCCTTTTAAGACACCATGTATAAATTCTTTCAGTTTTCTATGCGATGAATTTTTGAATGGGCTGGGTTTTCTCACTAAAACAACAATGTGATTTGTCTCTGCACCACACCGAGAACAATAACATATTTCTGATTGTCGTTGAGACATATATCTCCCCTGTCAAATGCTAATAATGTGATTTATCTTCAAAAGAATCAATATAATAGAAGATGTAATTAACAAACAAAACAATAATTTCATTTTCTGATTATTTATTATATTTTAAGATCATAAATTCTTGCTGTTTTACAATTCAGCAGAGCGAATGCATCCTGTATAAGAATCAGAGATGCATATCGCCTGTCCACTTTAGCCGACTTTAAACTCCCCGACCAAATGCTGCAACTTATCCGATAACCGAGCCTGCTCTTCTGCAGCTATAGCAATCTGTTGCCCACTCTCAGTTGTATGCTGGACACTATCTCCTATAGACTGGGCTCTGGCTGCAATATCACCACTAACCAGAACCTGCTCTTCGGCAGCGGATGCAATTTGAGTCGCCATATCCCGGATAGTATTAATAGAAGCAACAACGAACTCCAATGCTGTTGTTACTTCATCTGCTTTTTGTACGCTGATATTTACATATTCACTGGCATCATTAATCTGGTCAAAGGTACTGTTGCTGTCTTGCTGCAGTTTAGCTACCATTGCCTCGATTTCCTGCGTGGAATCCTGTGTACGCTGTGCCAGAGACCGAACTTCATCAGCCACAACAGCAAAGCCTCGTCCCTGATCTCCTGCCCGGGCGGCTTCAATAGCAGCATTCAGAGCCAGAAGATTTGTCTGTTCAGCAATCCCCTGAATTACGTCTACCACCCCGGATATATTACTACTACTCTGATGTAAGGAATGGACTGCCACAGAAACAGACTCGATTCTGTTACAGACTTCCTGAATCGAACGGGTCGATTCTCCCACCAACGCATTACAACTGATAATCTGACTGTTTGCCGTATCCGCTTCATCAGAGGTATTCTGAATATTCTGAGCCACCTCTTTCACAGAAACACTCATTTCTTCAATTGCCGTTACTACCTGGACAACATCGGCCTGCTGTTTTTGCAGGTTATCCGCATTCTGCTGAACAGAAAATGTGGATTCTTCGGCGGCAGCGGCTAATTGTTCACTGGAATCAGAGATAATATTCACCGCTTCTGTCAATTCATTCAGCATAGCATTCAGGTTTGTGGCAATCTGTCCAAGTTCATCCCTGCCGATCTCTTCACAACGGGTACTCAGATCTTTATTTGCTGCCTGCCCCATGGTTCTGTTCAGATAAAAAACCTGACGCTGGATTCCACTTAACAAAACATAGCTGATAAACAAAGCCAGAATAATCAGCGCAACAGATAAAACCAGATAGAACCAGAAAATCTGTGTCTTACTGGCCACAATTTTATCCGTCAATGACAGAATATGCTCTGTAAGCTGGTCTTCTTCCTGTTTCAGCAGTTCAATTCGTTTCGTTGAAGCTGCAAACCAGGCTTCCGGATTCTGATCCAGCTCTCCGGAAAAAGCCAGTTCCCGGTACTGGTTGACCAGTTGCCCCTCAGGGCCAGACTGTATCTTATTATAATTCTGCACATGCTTATGACTGGCATAAATTAAGAAAGTAGAAAAGTAGCTGTTCTGTTCACTCACTAGCGTAATAAACTTGCGTTGTATTCCCGGAGCAAAAGCCTTCTGACCAAACGTATTACTCAGTACCGCTCTCTCAATACCAGCCCGTTCTTTACCTTGTAAGAACTCGTAATATGCCACTAAAAACTGACTAATTTCTGCCACTCCGGATACTTTCACTGCCATACCGGGTACAGATAACAGGTAACGGTTCATTGTAGTATAGTAATTAAGGGCTTCGCTCAGAGGAAGAGTTAATGCCGTAACACCCGAGCGAATACTGCTTATCCGGCTGGACATAGTATTGACCTTCTCTACGACCTGCCACAGCTCAGGATATTCTCTGAGTGTTTTATCATGCTGCATAAGATAACTCTGCAGCTCCTGCAGACGTTTGTCTGTCTGTTTTCTTTGTGCAGATAGCTGCTGGGAAAACTTTTTTCCCCCCGATCCAAGAAAACCTGCAGACATTCCCCGTTCTTTCTGCAACTCATGCGTCAGACGACTATTGTAAGCCGATAACTCAACAAAACCGGCCACAGTTTTCGCCACTGACTCTGATTCTCTGGCCTGTAAAATTTGCACACCGGCAAAGTAAATCAAAGCCATAAGTATGGGAACAATGATCACTAAAAGTTTTTGTTTCACACTCAACTGCATAATGCATCGCCTTAGATAAACTGTTTATGAATCTCACCAGACACAACCATAAAACCGTCATGAACCCGTTTTATCCTTTATTCTTTTCTCCCTCGACAGTCTTAGAACTGCAAGAGATATCGTTGGATAAAATAAATTATAGATTACGTATAATAACCTGCTGATTTGTTCTGCCTTTGCCCATGAAATACGGGGGAGAATTCGCAATAATGAGAAATAGTCGCACTGGAGATAGGAAGACAGAGAGGAAAATAAAAAATGTCCTGATTTATCTGGTGACAAATAGGCCAACTCACTCAGGTAATAGCCAAAATCGGATCCTGAACGTATTTTTCCCATGTTCTCTGGGAAGCAAAGTTATTTCAGCGTTATGCAATGAAGCAATATAGCGTGTTATAGACATTCCCAGCCCAGAGCCATCTCCCCTTTCACTATTTCCTCGGTAAAAATTGTCAAACAGTTTGTTACGGGTTTCATCTGTGATGGCATCTCCGGTATCAGCAACATAGAAATCCACATACTCCTGTTCCTTGTATGCCGTTATTTCAATCGTGCTCTTGTCTCCGGAATAGTAAATCGCATTTTCGATAAGGTTACGAAATAGCAAGCTCAGTAGCGTAGCATCACCTTTCAGATGACAGGATTTAGCCTCAACACTCAATTCCTGCTTATGGCGCAAAGCTAAAGGAACAAGCTCTGCGCTTACCTGCCGAACAATATCAGATATATCGACATCCTGCTTTTCAATATCGGTAAGGCTTTCTACTTTCGCCAGTGTAAGTAACTGGTGCAACAAACGATCCGTACGATCGATCCCTTTCAGAATATTTCCCATATCCTCTTCTAACTGCCGGGGATTGCTGCTGTTCAGAGCATTCTCTGCATTAAGCCTTAATATTGTAAGCGGAGTTTTCAACTCATGGGCAGCCATTCGGGTAAAACGTTTTTCACGCTGCCAGGCACTGTCCAACTGAGCCAGAAGCTCATTCAGAGCATCAACTAGAGGTGATAATTCTGTCGTATGGTTAGCAACGTAGATCTGGTCAAACTTGAGCACACTACGGCTCTGTATAGCTCTGCGTAATTCTGCTATAGGACGGAAATTCTTGTTGATCAGCAGAATAAGCACCGTGATCAATACAAAAATAAATATAAATTGAGGAAGCACATTTGACTGGATAATTTCATTGATCATTTCATTCCTGATGCTTTGCTTCTCTGCCACTACGATGTATTCGTCCTTCCCTGTTTCCCCCTGAGGTGACAGTTGAAAATACCGCCATTCTTCGCCATTAATCCTGATACTATCAAATCCGGAGTGGGTTTTATCCTCAGCTAGTGCAGCAATCTTCTGGTTAGAACTCCATAGCAAATCGCCGTTCTGATAGAATTGAAACATCAAATTCTGTTCATAAGGATGCCCGTAAACATATCCCAGCTCTTTATGCAACTCCACCTGCTGTTCGGTATAACGAATCCACTGCTCAAAATCGTATTGCAGTTCTGTCCGGCTTCGTTTAGCCCGAGGAACAGCAGTGACTGCCAGCAACAGTTTAGCCGACTGCCCCAGCCGGGCATCATACACTTCTTCTATTTCATGCCGGGCAGTAAGAAAGCTGGAATACATAGATACGGCAAACAGCAATAACGCCATCAAAACCATTGATAACGTGAGCCTGCGTTTTATAGAGAATATCTTATTATTTCTCAATGATATAACCAACGCCCCTGATATTTCTTATCAACTTATCCGGTACCTTTTTACGTACATTATGAATATGAACTTCAATTGCGTTATCACTACCTGCCTCATCCCAACCATGCAGAGACTGTATCAGTTGTTCCTTACTCATGACCCGTCCGGCATTCATCATCAGGCTAGCAAGAATTTTAAATTCATTACGAGTCAGGTTCAGTGGCCGTTGTTGATAACGAATAACCTGCTCAGATAATGAGAGAGAAAGTTCTCCGACTTCAATAAGCTGTTCAGAACTGCCTGAACGTCTTCTGATCAACACTCTTAAACGAGCCAGCAACTCTTCCAGAGCAAAAGGCTTACCGAGGTAGTCGTCAGCTCCACAGTCCAGGCCTTTAACCCGGTCATCAATATCATCCCGGGCAGTAAGAATAAGTACCGGCAAATCGAAACCACCATTCCGAATTTGCCGCAAAACCTGAAGACCATCCATATCCGGAAGGGTTAAATCCAAAATAACAGCCATAAATTGCTCTGTATTCAGAACAGAAGAAACACCTCCGCCTCTTTCTACCCAATCAACGGTATAACCATGACGACTTAATGATGTCACCATGGACTGGCCAAGTAATATATCATCTTCAACAAGTAACAGACGCATCAGCTATTTTAAGCTCTCCAGTCGTTTTTTAATTTCTTCTCTCCGGCCTTGATCCGCTAACGAACGTCCGGCTCGGGGTGCCGCATTTAATGCTTTGGTCAAATATTTAATGGCCTCCTGCTTTCTCCCATTTTCAGCCAGAAAATCACCATAAAAATAATTAGGATCAATACCATCCGGGTTCATAACCAGTGCCTGATGCAATATCTCTTCCGCCATATCATCATCACCAAAACCAATCGGCCATCCGGGTACTTTGTAGTATAGTGAACCTAAACTGGTATAGGCCGATCCATGCAACGTTTCCGGTTCAGTAGCAATCACATCTTCCAGTATCGTCTTAGCTTCTTTAACCAGCGACAACGCTCCCAATCCACCTTTTGCTCCGGCCAGAGATGCTTTATTAACCGCCAGCCAGATTTTAAGTTCATTGTCTTCTGGGTAATGATTTAATACTTCCTGATTCAGTTCAATCAAGTTCTCGAAACAAACAACCTGAATGTCCTTTCTCTCAGACCGATACTGACACTCAGCCCACTCCTTCTGAACCTGTGTTAACGGATCGATTTCCATTGTAGCAGATATCGCAGCAGGACAGCTTAACCCCAGGAATAACAATAGAAAAACTATACCTTTCATAACTCATTAACTCCTTTGTCAGAACTTTCTGTTGCCCGATCCATATATTTGTATATCGTTTCCTTCTGTTTATTGATCGAACGGGAAATCATACCTGGAAGGATTTGGTTAATGCGTGCAAACAATTTTTCCGGCCAGCCTATCCACTTCACGCTCTTCTCGCGCTGCAACATATCAGAAACATGCACTGCCACGGTTTCCGGCTGATCGCAAGCGTTACCAAGCCGCTTATTAAGTTGGTTGACAACACGACAGTTGAGTTCTGTATCGGTTGCCCGGGGAGCCAAATACAGAACCCTGATACCCGAACCGTTAAGCTCCCGATCCATCGCTTCACTAAATCGATGAATACCCGATTTAGCCGCACAATACGTGGCGTAACCGGGGTAACCAATAGAGCCAAACGTTGAGCCGATATTCAACACAATTCCTGGCCGTTCTAGCCACTCTAATGACATCCTAGTAAGAAGAATGGGAGTAGTCAGATTGAGCTGGATCTCTTTTTCAATTGATTCAGAACTGCGCCGAATCAACGCACTAAACCGGTTACTGCCTGCATTATTGATCAACACACTGATTTTTATGCCTTTCTCTGCATTCTGGATAATCTGTTGCTGTAATGCATTCATACCCTCCAGCGTCGTGAGATCAGCTCTCAGACGCATATGCCTTCCGGAATACCCCAAGGACTGGTGTAAATGTTCCAATTTCACTTCGTTACGGCCTACCAGCACAAGATGAGCACCTTGTGATTCCAGCTCAGTAGCAATTGCACGACCTATTCCACCAGAAGCACCGGTTAGCAGAACATACTTTCCTCTCAGATCCATACGCTTCTCCTATTCTATTTGTGAAACCGAGGGGAGTGGCAGTTCTCGCAACATTTGTCCATAAAGCGAAAACACCATATTGGCAGAATCAATAATCGCCTGCTGGTCGGCCTTATTTTCAACCTTATTCATCAGAACTTCGAAAAAACGAATATGATCCTGATCCAATACACTATGAGACATCAGATAACTCATCGCAGTGTCCGGAAGATCCAGCGACGTTTTAACCATTTGGGCTATCTGTCCACCTACCCCCACACTTGTCCCTTCCAGTACCCATACCATACCAAACAGAGCCATTGGGTTATGCCAGTCAATCTGGTGATAAAGATACGCCACCATCAACTCGATGGCCTGTCCTGCTTTACCATCTTGCAAGTTCAGGCTCACATCCCGAGCATTTCCCCCACATACACGAATATCGTTGAGGATCCATTCATGATGACCTTGCTCTTCTTTGATGTACTCTGCTATCGCTTCCCGCACCCATTCATAATCCGCTGTCAGGCGCCCTCCACATGCCATTAACAAGGGAACGGTATGCTTTACATGGTGAAATGCCTGTGTCAGGAAAGCTGTATACATTTCCCGGCTAATATCACCCTGGACACAAGCCTCAAAGACCGGAGCCTGCAACATATGCTGTTGTGCTTGTAATGTCTGCTGTTTTAATATCTGGAAAAAGTCACTCATAATATTCACCTTATGCCACCGCTGCAGCAGACGGTTGCACTCTAATTAATTGATAATCGATGTCCTGGTCACCAGACGGTAAGTAAGGAAAGTCCGACGTTGCAGACAATGTCTGATTTACCCAAGACTCAATAACCGGTCGAATCGGGCGGCCATTAGCAGTAAACCAGTGTGTTATTGAATGAAGCTCTGGAACCACTAGTAAGCGATGTATACAGGCATAATCAGGCAAAGTAGTATTGAGTTTCCGGATATTTTCCATAATATCGACTTGTGTATTCACGACCGCACTAAGCGTATTCTGTGCCTCTCCAGTAACAATTAAGGTGCAGTCGGGTACATAAATTTGGGCCTGTGACTCAATCCACTCCGGAGAAATATTGCGACCAAAACCAGTGATAATCTGATTCTTTTTGCGGCCTTTCAGGAAAAGAAATCCTTCTTTATCAATCCAGCCAATATCACCTGTGGCATACCAATCCCCACAGAAAGGTTCACCTAAATAGCCAAGAGCCGTATTTCCTTTTACCAAGAGTTCATCATCAGCAGAGACCCTGACTTCTGCATGTGGCAAAATCTTTCCACAACTACCGGCTTTACCGGCAACTGGTGTGTTCAGGCTAACCACAGATGTACATTCTGACAGGCCATACCCCTGATAAGCAGGGATCCCCAACTGATGCGCCACTGTAATTAATTCCGGAGACACTCTGGCTCCACCAACAGCAACAAAGGTAAGAGATTTTGCCAAATCAGATTTTGTCTGAACTATCTGTATCAACGCCATTAGTAAAGCTGGTGTTAATACCAAGCTATCAGGGCGCAGCTTCTCCACAGCCTTAGCAAAAAGTATCGGGTCAAACTGACAGGATCCGGTCAGACCAAGATGATTTCCCCGAAAAATGACAGATGTTACCCCCAATAATAGCGGCACATATATACCTGTTATATTTTCCAGCAGCGTGGAAAGCGGCAGAAATATCAGGTGACGATGACTTTGCCCTCTCAATTTCGACGCCAGTGTATCAGTGATACATTCAAGGTTGGATATACTCAGACAAACACCTTTTGGTGTGCCGGTTGATCCGGAGGTAAAAGTAATTTTTCCTGTTCCGGGCAGAAGCCTGCTACTTCCGTTGGTTACTCTTTCATACACTGGCAAGCCATCAAGGTACGTCACAGCTTCGCCATATCCGTACCATTCTCCAACCAGTACATCAGCGCCGGATTCTTTAAGCACATGCTGAACCTGTTCCTCTGAGAAGAATGTAGGTATCGGCACAATAGCGATACCGGCCAGCATAGCCGCTAAGTCAGTAATAACCCATTCCAGACAATTTTCCGCTTTCAGCGCGATACAGCGAGAACCTTGTTCTCTTAATATTTTTGCCGCCAAATGAATACGATCATAGAGTTCGGTATAAGTCAGAGTCTGTTCCTTACCGGTATAGTTTTCTCCCCAAAATGCCGTCTGATCCGGTTTCTCATCAGCATATTTTTGTATTGCCTGCAAAATCTTACTCATATCTGTTTCCTGCTATCTGAATATTCTGGACTCTGCAAGCGAGAACTCAGTAACTCAAGACCATGCTTTAAGTTACCGGCGAAAACTCTGGGCTGATACTGGTAATAGGTTCCCCATATTTCGGGTGCGTGCGGGATCTTATCCGGATCCGCATCAGCAATAACAACTGGACTCAACCCAAGCCTTTTCATTAGCGCATACAGAGGATCTGTCGCCGTAAAAATGCACCATTCCATCCCCTGTTCTACCAAAGTCTCCGTCATTTTCAGGAAATGAATGTAAGAAATACCTTTTGTAAAAGAACCCAACTGTCCAAATTCCACCAGAGACTTCCGGAGAACATAAGTATCAAAAGTTTCAGACAGAATAACGTCAGCTGGTTTAGCCAGATACTGTTCAAGAAATAACGTTTCGCCTTCTGCGATACGATACCCACACAGAGATATGATGTGCTCAGACTGCATTAATGCGGTGAAAATCGGCATGTAGGAACATAACCGGGCGTCAAAAGCTTGCCTGTAACGTTCCTGTATTTGAGAAACAGCCTGTTCCCAAAGAGGGTGCTGCCGGTCAATGACTTCCAGATTTAGCTTCTTTATATCGATGCTGGCCTTCATCTTGCTACTCTCTTATGAATTTGATAGTGACAAGATATCTTTTCAAACTTAAGAGACACTTAAGAAAACAGAAAATACAGAGCCCAAAGACCCAATTGACTATTAACTCAACAATAACAAACTGTTAATATGGTTTTTGTGAGTTATCGTCTTTCATCGATGTATGGAATCGCATATTATCCCCTCTCAAATAAAGATGTACGAATTTTTGATTTAGCTTATGAATAAAAGTAACTTAGTAACGAATACCGGGCACAGATTTATATCCAAAGGAAAAACAGCATTTAAGATACATATTCACACCCCTGATGATACTGTATTACATCGTTCTGTCGGTTTTATAAGAATCGGTGAAGAAAAGGCCTTACAGAAAGCCATCTCACTAAGAAATGAACTGGGTTATGAGATGTGGGGAAAATTCTGGAAACGAATTCTTCAGGATCCTTATCTGATGACTAGGCTACCACATGAATTAGAGCCCAAAATTATCTATAAGGCTCACTCAACGAAAGAAAATCCGGATCATAAAGAAAAATATTATATTGCTAAATGGCGGGAATATACGGATGACGGAAAATGCAAGCACCGCAGTACACTCTGTTCCATTAACAAATATGGCAAACTTGCTGCCTACCTGAAGACTAAGAAAAAGCTACTTGAAGTGCATAAGGACAATCTGGAAATTCTTATGTTTATGGGACGAATCAACAGTATCGACCTGAAATAAAAAATCCCGCTATCGGTAGCGGGATTTTTCTGTTCGGAGCAATTACTGTGCGTTTGCTTCCCGCTCAGCAATAAATGCCAACGCCTTATTGATACGAGCAATAACCCGAGACTTACCAATCAGTTGCATAACATCATCGACTGATGGCGACTGACCACCACCGGTAACAGCAACACGCAACGGCATACCGATTTTACCCATACCGATTTCCAGCTCCGCACATACTTCAGCAATAACATTATGCAGATTATCTGTACTCCACTCGGTGAGTGCCGCCATTTTAGCCAAAGCAGCTTCCAGAGGCTCTTTTGCCACTCCACGCAGATGTTTCTTCGCGGCTGCCGGATCAAACTCATCAAAGTCTTCATAAAAATAACGAGATTGCTGTGCCAGTTCAACCAAAGTATTACAACGCTCACCAACCAATTTGATCACATCCGTAATAATCGGACCGTTTTCTTTATTGATTCCCTGATTATCCAGATGCCACTGTAAATGCTCCGCTACATAATCAGGATCTGACGTTTTGATATAATGATTGTTCAGCCACAACAGCTTGTCTGTGTTAAAAGCTGAAGCCGATTTACTGATCGCGTTCAGACTGAACCACTCAATCATTTCTTCACGGGAAAATATTTCCTGATCACCATGAGACCACCCCAAACGTACCAGATAATTATTCAGTGCATTCGGCAGATAACCTTCATCGCGATACTGCATCACAGAAACAGCGCCATGACGTTTAGATAACTTAGCACCATCATCACCCAGGATCATAGCGCAGTGAGCAAACGTTGGAACCGGAGCACCCAGCGCTTTATAAATATTGATCTGACGAGGTGTATTGTTGATATGATCTTCACCACGAACAACATGAGTGATCCCCATATCCCAGTCGTCAACAACAACACAGAAATTGTAAGTCGGGGAACCATCGGTACGGCGGATAATCAGATCATCCATCTGCTCATTGCTGATTTCGATACGGCCACGGATTTGATCATCAAAAATCACACTGCCTTCTTTCGGATTACGGAAACGGATCACACAAGGATCGCCGTCTTTAGCTGCCTCATTTACCGCTTTGATTTTCGGATGATTTGCATCATACCGAGGCATTTCTTTATTGGCTTCCTGCTCACCACGGATCTCATCCAGCAGTTCTTTCGAGGCATAACACTTGTAGGCCTTATCTTCGGCAAGAAGCTGGTCAACAACTTCGTTATAACGGTCAAAACGTTTTGTCTGAAAGTACGGACCTTCATCCCATTCCAGCCCCATCCATGTCATGCCTTCGATAATAGCATCTACCGCTTCCTGAGTTGAACGTTCAAGATCAGTATCTTCAATACGCAGAACGAATTCACCACCCTGATTCTTTGCATAAAGCCATGAATACAGTGCAGTACGCGCACCACCAACATGCAGATAGCCTGTCGGGCTAGGAGCAAAACGAGTTTTAACCGTCATTTGAGTTACCTTAGATATTATTTTGCAGAGAAACCGCACAGATACGGGCAAAAAGTGGCAGCATTTTACCACCCTATAGCAATTCTACAACTAGAGTATGCATACACGTCAATTTGCCCGATTGAATAAAAACTACCTAGCAGACAGAAAAATGGATAACCGCAGGAAAGAAAGACAAAATCTGCTAAAATAATCTACCCTTGACTACAAACAGATAATAATAATGCTCAGAAAAATTACTGTTTCTGTTTTTTTATTCAGTCTGGTGTTTGTTCAGCCGTTACTGGCAGAGCCCCTGTACTGGAAAGCAGAAAAAAACAACTATGATCTTCTCATTTTTGGCTCCATACATATGGGAACTCCGCATATGTACCCTCTTCCTGCGACCGTCATGGATCATTTGCATCATAGCCAGGGATTGATAACAGAAGTCGGCCTGTCAACGATCTCGGAAAACAAGCTTGGGGTAATAAAAGAAACTACAGGTGATATCCTCAACCAAAAACAGAAAAAGCGGCTCTCGGACATTACATCCGAATTATCCCTTCCCCTTCAGATTCTGGAAAAACCACCCTGGCAGACTGCCCTTACCCTGCAACTATCCTATTTTATACAACTCGGTTTAAGTCCTGATTACGGGATTGATCTGTACCTGAAGGATATTGCTATAAGCCGGAGAATTCCGGTTCTGGGTCTGGAAACATCAGATTATCAATTAGATCTTTTCACCAGAGATAAACGAACCGGACGAATATTGTTAATCGATACGCTCAATAACTGGGAAAAGAACAAAACTCTCAGCCACTGTCTGATCAAAAGCTGGAAAGCAGGCGATCAGCAACAATTACAAAAACTGACAGAAAAAAGTGAGATAGAATCTGAACTGACGGAACGCATTATTTACCAGAGAAACCGAAACTGGGCAGATAAACTGAGCGATCCGACATTTCTGACCAAACCAGGTAAATACACCATAGCTGTTGGTGCCATACACTTAGCCGGACCGCGAAGTCTGCCGGCTCTTCTGCAGAAAAAAGGGTTTCTGGTTACTCAATTGTCCAACCCCGAGCCGGTTGATTGCAATCTATAAAATGCAAAACAGGTAATAACTCTTTGCGCACGCAAAAAAGCCTGTCACTAAGGACAGGCTTCTTAAAATGGTCGGTGAAGAGGGATTCGAACCCCCGACCCTCTGGTCCCAAACCAGATGCGCTACCAAACTGCGCTATTCACCGAGAACGGATGCGTATATTACTGATTATCAGCAAAGACGCAAGTAGTTTTCTTTACTTTTTCAGTTTTAAGGTTCAACCGCTCAGATTGCATCCAGAACTGATTGAAATGTGATTAAAAACACAACAATGAACATGCATTTTTAGCCAGTTTGCGATTTTTGATCTGAATCAACATCCGATGAGTTATTAAGTAATACCTTAACTCTTGTCTTCTCACTTTATCACTTGATTTAAAAACATCAGACTGTTGGTAAAGTGATGATTGACAAATCTCCTCACTAGATCGCTTAAGTGATAGTCAGAGTTGTAAACTTTTTATGAACAATAGTACAGCCTTGACCTATTGCTCCGGAGTAGACAAATTGTTTGCTCCGGTTTTCTTTGTCTGTCACTTATCCGCTTCATTATTACTTCCTCAATAAAGTTTCTTCTGATGACAGCCCTGTGATTACAGGTATAATTACCCCATTCAGAGCCCATATGAGATGAACCTATGTCTCACAATGATGATTCACAGCTGTTTCAGCAGATGATGGGAGATGTTAAGCCCATCAGGCAGGATACGACTCAGCAAAAAAAAATCCATCAGGTTACCGAAGCTCAGCTTGCCCGCCGGGAAGCCGCCATTTGGTTGTCGGAAGAAGACCCGGAGTACCTTTCTCTGGATAATGCCCCCATGGTCAAACCGGAAGATTTTCTCGAGTTTAAGCGTGACGGTGTTCAGGAGGGGGTCTTCCGTAAGCTCCGTCTTGGAAAATATCCGGTTCAGGCCCGACTGGATCTGCATAAAAAAACGCTGGAACAGGCTCGAGATGAAATTGTCCGCTTTCTGCGCCAGTGCCTGAGAATGGATATCCGCACGGTGATTATCGTCCACGGGAAAGGTGAACGTTCAAACCCTCCGGCATTGATGAAAAGCTATACTGCCAGTTGGCTGCAGCAGATAAAAGAAGTCATGAGTTACCACAGCGCTCAGCGTTTCCACGGAGGAACCGGTGCAGTGTATGTTCTGCTGAGAAAAAGTGCAGAGAAGAAACAGGAAAACCGGGAAAGACATCAAAAACGTATGGCTTAAACCCGAATCAGATAATTTAAAACGACTATCAGCCGTTGTGAAACGTAAAAGAGAACAATATGCCACAAACCCCGCAGACTACCCGTCTTAATAAATTTATCAGTGAAACAGGTTTCTGCTCCCGCCGGGAAGCAGACAAGCTAATTGAACAAAACCGGGTTACCATTAATGGAATAATTCCGGAAATAGGAACCAAAGTTCAACCCGGAGATGAGGTACTTATCGATGGCCTGCCACTCAGAAAGAAAGAAAAACCCATCTATATTGCACTGAACAAACCGACAGGGATTACCTGTACCACCGAACGAGACGTACCCGGCAACATTGTCGATTATATTGGTCATAAAGAACGAATATTCCCGATCGGCCGACTGGACAAACCCTCTGACGGACTGATTTTTCTGACTAATGACGGAGATATTGTCAACAAGATCCTGCGAGCCGGTAATAATCATGAAAAAGAATATGTAGTACGGGTTGATAAGCCCGTCACTACAGAGTTTCTGCAGAAAATGGCATCTGGAGTCAATATTCTTGACACTGTGACGCTACCATGTAAGGTCAGTAAAGAAACTAAATTTTCTTTCCGTATTGTACTGACTCAGGGACTTAACCGTCAGATCCGTAGGATGTGTGAAGCATTGGGTTACGAAGTTTTTAAACTGCGCCGGGTACGAATTATGAATATCACCATTGATGGTATTCCGAATGGAAAATGGCGCTATCTGACCGATGATGAAGTAGCAGAAATTCTGCGCATGAGTGAGGCTTCCTGCGGAACAGAAGAAGCCTCTAAAATTGATGCAACAGGCCAAAGAATTAAAAAAGCAACAGATGCCAAGCTATTTGACAGCCGGGATGAAAATAAGGCGTCACAGGCCAGACGTAATCAGAAACACCGAACTTTTCAGGGCAAAGGCGCTGAAGAGTTTCGCCATTCACCGGCGAAAAAACGTTCTACATCTAAAAATAGCCCGCACAAAAAACATGATAAAACACGGTCAGATAAACCAGCGGCTAAACCACGAGTTGGCGGAACACTCAGCCTGAAAAAAAATTAGACCGTCAACGGAACAAATTGTCCTCGTGTCAAAGCGGCCAGATCCTTTGGCGCGAGTTCAATTTCCAGTCCTCTTTTACCCGCAGACACACAAACGGTTTCCTGGGATTCGGCTGAAAGATCAATAAAAGTCGGCAGTAACTTCTTCTGTCCTAAAGGGCTAATTCCTCCGACAACATAACCTGTCGTTTTCTGCGCAATAACTGGATCAGCCATCTCCGCCTTTTTCGCTTTAAACGCCTTTGCTGCTGCTTTCAGATTCAGCTTCTGTGCAACAGGAATAATAGCGACAGCCAGATTTTTCGGTTCACCGTTCACACAAAACAGTAATGTCTTATATACATGATTGGGATCCTGACCCAGAACTTCAGCAGCCTCCAGCCCGTAACTTTTACAATTCGGGTCATGCTGGTACTGATGTACGGTGTGGGGAATTTTTTTCTTTTTTGCGATATTAATTGCAGGTGTCATCTTTTGGCTTTCCAAACTACAAGGCGATACTTAAGTAAAACCTAAGTATCGCCTTAATCTATGCCTTTTGCTTTATACAGGCAAGGCTATTTATAAACGATTTCACCATGAGGCTGATAGAGGGTTACATCCAGAGGTGAATGATTCTCCAGATAAGCTTTCAGCACTTCTGCATCCACAAAGCCCGTATTCACATATCCCGGATGAGAGGTCAGGTTCGGATAACCGTCACCACCAGCAGCGTTAAAACTCGGAACCGTGAAACGATATACTTTCGTTTTATCCAAAGGTTGACCACCGATCAGTACATCACTGACCTCTTCGTTCTGAACGGTCATGGAAATACCGGCGAACTGTGCATAGGCACCGGAATCTACCTCTTTGGTTGCTACCACATTAAGATAATCCAGCACTTCACTGCCCTGCATATCCGTATAGGTCAATGCATTAGCAAATGGCTGAACCGTCAGCACATCTTTATAAGTCACATTACCTGCATCAATCGATGCTCTGACCCCTCCAGAGTTCATAATGGCAAAATCAGCTTTTGCCCGCTCCATGTGTGCCATTGCAATCAAACGGCCAAGATTAGTCTGCTGAAAACGTACCACATTACGCTCCCCTTCCAGACGGTCGCTGATGGTTGCAATTCTAACATTCAACTGCTCCTGTCCTCGCTCCTGATAAGTCTGGAGGAAAGCCGTCATTTCCTGATCCTGAGGGATCTCCTTGTCGATAAAGACCCTTTTCGATTCACCATCAACCTTAATTTTTTTCTTCAGGTTTACAGGGATCAGGTCATAACTGACCATCTGCAGTTCACCATTTCTGAATTCAAAATCGGCACGGCCAACATATTTTCCCCATTCATGAGCCTGAACAATCCATGTTCCGTTCTGGTTGTCTGGCTTACAGTCATCACCCGGTTTAAAGTTCTTATCATACGTATTCAAACCTTCCATACAGACAGGCTCTTGCGAGTGCCCACCCACAATCATATCGAGATCACCTTCCTGAAGATAACGGGCAAGAGCCACATCACCCGGAGCATTCACTCCGCTGTTTGCATTGGCATAGTGTCCCATGTGGGTAACTGCAAAAATCAGATCCGGTTTTTCTGTCTGCTTCAGCTCAGCAATCAATTTCCTCGCTTCTTCTTTCGGATCTCGGAAATCCAGCGTACTAATATATTCAGGATTACCGATTTTCATCGTGTCTTCAGTTGTCAGACCAATCAGCGCAATTTTAATACCCTGCTTTTCAAACATCTGGTAAGCCTGATATTTACGTTTGCCTGTCGCTTTATCATAAATATTTGCTGATAAAATCGGGAAATTAGCCCACTGCATCTGCTTTTCAAGTACGGACAGAGGATTATCAAATTCATGGTTACCCAGTGCCATCGCATCGTATCCAAGACGATTCATTCCCTTAAAATCAGGCTCTGCATCCTGCAAATCTGATTCAGGCACACCAGTATTAATATCCCCGCCCGACAACAGCAGTACACTACCGCCTTCTGCCCGAATTTCTTCACGCAGTTCATCAATCAGCGTTTTACGTGCAGCCATACCGTATTCGCCGTATTTGTTATGCCAGAAACGACCGTGATGGTCATTGGTGTGTAATACCGTTAATTTGTACGTATGGTCTTCTTCCCATGCCGGTGCCTGTGACGCACATCCGGAAAGTGCCGCAATAACCGCAGCACTCAATGCTGTTTTCAGAATTAAGTGTCCCTTCATTCTATTTACCTTTTTTTTATAATTACAGGCTACCCATGCGGATAGCCACTTACTTGGTGTTAAACCTACTTGGTATTAAGCCAGTTTAAGGTAGCATTCTCATTGCTTCACTGTCATTACACGAATATGCAACCAAGATCAAAAAAGCTGACTTTATCGTCAGCTTTCTCTTAATAATTTCTCAATCAACTGTTAAGTCAATCAACCAATATTGATATGTTCAAATCCTTTGATCAGGTCATCCAGAGATTTCATCTGCTTCAGGAAAGGTTCCAACTTGTCTAAAGGAAGAGCAGAAGGACCATCACAGCGAGCCTTATCAGGATTAGGATGTGCTTCAATAAACAGGCCGGCAATACCAGTTGCCAGACCGGCTTTAGCCAGTTCAACCGTCTGCTCACGACGACCACCGGATGCTGCTCCGGCCGGATCTCGCATTTGCAGAGAATGCGTAACATCGAAAATAATCGGGCTGCCTTGAGACACGTTCTTCATTACCCCAAAACCCAGCATATCCACCACTAAATTATCATAACCGTGGCAGGAACCACGCTCACAAAGAATAACCTTATCGTTACCACATTCGGCGAATTTTTCTACTATATTACCTACTTGTCCGGGGCTCATAAATTGAGGTTTTTTTACATTAATTACAGCACCAGTCTTCGCCATCGCTTCAACCAGATCTGTCTGACGAGCCAAAAATGCCGGAAGCTGAATAACATCAACGACATCAGCTACCGGTTGAGCCTGAGCTTCTGTATGTACATCTGTAATAATTTTTACGCCGAAGGTATCTTTCAGTTCCTGAAAGATTTTCATCCCCTCATCAAGACCCGGCCCACGGTAAGAGTGAACAGAACTGCGATTTGCTTTATCAAAGGACGCCTTAAAAACATAAGGAATACCCAGTTTATCGGTCACTTTCACATAGTGCTCACAAATCTGCATTGCCAAATCCCGGGATTCCAGCACATTCATTCCGGCAAACAGTGTAAAAGGTCTGTCATTCGCTACCGGAATATTGCCGATATGAACTGTTTTCTGTTCCATGTTGTTCTCTCTAATAGTATTAATGAATAGTTACAGGGGCTTCATCCAGCGCATTCACCTGAAGCTTCAGTACCCGGGCTGAGGGATCATTCGGACACTGGTCAATAAAATACTGGTAATCAGATTTAGCAACCTGCATACAATCCAGTTGCTGATAAATATAACCGCGATCCCGGATCTCATACGGATCATCCGGGACAAAAGTCAGTGCGAGATCGGTACATCTCAGTGCCAGCGTATAGCGTTCTTCCCGCAGCAATGCACTTTTGGTAATCGCCAGCCAGCGTCCAATCAGTGTCGGATGGTCTGCTGACTGCAAATGTTTGGATTTCAGTCTGGCTAAAGGCCCTTCATGCCCGATTAACCAAGCCTGAAGAATGTGTTCTGCCACATATTCACCATCATAGGGATTGATATAACGGGGACGTTCAGTGTGCCAGCATATTTTAAGCAAAAACTGCGTCGGGAAAGCCACGCCTTCAAGTGGAAAACCCAGTTTACGACCAAGAAACAGCAGCAATGAGCCAAGACTGACAGGAATACCCTTCCTGTGCTCCAGTACCTTATCAATAAAGACATTATCAGAGGAAAAATAAGCTTCATTATCCCCTTTAAACTGCCATTCATGGTAAAAGAGGCGCAGAAAAGCGTCAAATTTCTGTTGCGGATCTGACTCATGAACCAGATAGGACTCGGCTTCTTTCAGCAGACGAGAAAGCTCCTGCTCAGCCCAGTGCACCCGGGTGTCAGGATTGACTGCCTGATTCAGTGCCAGAGCACCTTCCACCAGCTCCATATTGTCCAGATCTTCATCAAACAGTTTAAACATATCTCTTTATCCAGTGCGTGCAGGAGATAATGTATGCTGGCCAAGGGTTACCCGGTCATTTCCGGCATAATCCTTCATTGTTCTAACCTGATGATAACCAAGTGTTTTCATCAGATTACGAACGTCTTCACCCTGCCCATAGCCATGTTCAAACAAAAGCCAGCCATTCTCCTGCAAGTAATTACGTGCTTCTGCTGCTATATAGCGAATATCCGCCAGACCTTTCTCTTCAGAAACCAGAGCGCTGAGAGGTTCAAAACGAACATCTCCCAGCTTCAGGTGAGGATCATTTTTTTCAATATACGGCGGATTTGACACAATTAAAGCAAACTTTGTTCCATCTTCAACAGGCTCAAACCAACTACCATGCAGGAAACGGGTATTAACAAGATGGAGGCGTTCAGCATTCTCTGCTGCCAGCCGCTGTGCTTCAGGACGAATATCGACCCCAGTGACCTGACATTCCGGCAACTCTGATGCCAGAGCCAGTGCAATCGCTCCGGTACCGGTTCCCAGATCAAGTATTTCGCCCGGGCAAACAGCCGCTTTTTCCAGAGCGACTTCAACCAGGCGTTCCGTGTCCGGGCGAGGGATCAGTGTCGAAGGGGAAACTTTAAGCGGCAACGACCAGAACTCCCTTTCTCCGATAATATAAGCCACAGGCTCACCGGCAATACGCCGGGAAAGAGTCGTCTGAAAATAATGATATTCATCCGCTGTCAAATCTTTATCCGGCCAGGTCAGCAAATAACTACGTGGTTTGCCGAGGATGTGGCAAAGCAGAACCGCAGCATCCAGAGACGGCGAATCACTTCCACTCTCTTGCAGAGCTATGACGGCTGCTTTTAACGCCACCTCAATTGTCGGCATCGTCTGTTTACCCGTCATCCGTTTAATTTTGCTCAGCCAAAGCCGCCAGTTGATCCGCCTGATATTCCTGCAGAACGGGTTCAACAAGGGATTGCAGGTCACCTTCCATTACTTCAGATAAGCGGTACAGTGTCAGGTTAATACGATGATCAGACACCCTTCCCTGCGGATAGTTATAAGTACGGATACGGTCACTTCGGTCACCCGAACCCAACAGATTACGTCGGGTGTCTGAAACGGCCGCCGCCCGGCGAGCTTCTTCGGCCTGAATAATACGAGCAGCCAGAACAGACATAGCCTTGGCTTTGTTCTTATGCTGAGAACGCTCATCCTGACACTCGACCACGGTTCCGGTCGGTAAGTGAGTAATACGGATAGCGGAATCAGTCGTGTTAACGTGCTGACCACCGGCACCGGAAGCCCGAAAGGTATCAATTTTCAGATCGCTGGCTTTAATTTCCGGCAGATCGGCTTCCGGGATCTCAGCCATCACAGCAACGGTACAGGCCGAAGTATGTACCCGCCCCTGAGATTCAGTTGCCGGTACACGCTGTACACGGTGACCACCTGACTCAAATTTCAGTATACCGTATGCTCCGTCACCAATAACCTTAGCAATCATTTCCTTATAACCGCCCTGCTCCGATTCGTTGGCACTCATCACCTCGATACGCCAGCCACGTTTCTCTGCATACCGGCTGTACATACGGAACAGGTCGCCAGCAAAAATTCCGGCTTCATCACCACCGGCTCCGGCACGAATTTCCAGAAAACAGTTACGCTCATCGTTCGGATCTTTCGGCAGCAACAAAATTTGCAGCTCATCGGTCAGCGTTTCGATACTCTCTTTGGCAGCATTAATTTCTTCCTGTGCCATTTCACGCATCTCTTCATCATCTTCGTTTGCCATTTCTTCGGCAGCAGCCAGATCTTCCCGTGCCTGCTGATAAGACTGGAAACACTTGGTGACTTCTTCCAACTGAGAATACTCTTTGGATAAGGCGCGGAATTTCTCCTGATCACCAATAACACCAGGGTCACCAAGTAGGTGCTGAACTTCCTCGTAGCGTTCAACAAGGGTTTCAAGCTTAGTTAAAATGGATGCTTTCATACGTCTTCTTAAAGTGTGTTATAGGTCGTCCAGACCCAGACTCTGTCTGATGACAGATAATTTTTCAGAATCTCCCTGCTCAGCCGCACTTTGTAGTGCTCTGGTCGGAGCATGGATCAATTTGTTCGTCAGTTTGTTACTCAGTTCCAACAGCACTCGTTCCGGATCTGCCCCGGAAACCAGTGCCTGAATACTCTTCTCTATCAGTTCTTCCCGAATACTGTTTGCACTGCTGCGGTATTCCCGGATACTGTCTACTGCCCGAAGAGAACGCAGCCAGTTCATAAACTGTTCACTCTCTTCATCCACGATAGCTTCCGCTTGAACCGCCTCAACTTTACGCTGCTCCAGATTCTGCTGCACGATAGACTGCAGATCATCGACAGTATAAAGATACGCATCATTAAGCTCAGACACCTGCGTTTCCACATCTCTGGGTACCGCAATATCAATAAGCAAGATAGGCTGACGCCTGCGGGCTTTCAGTGCCGTTTCCACCATCCCCTTACCAATAATAGGCAACGGACTGGCAGTAGAGCTGATCACAATATCCGCCTTATGCATATGTTCCGGTATTTCCGGCAAACTGATCACCTCGGCACCAAATGCGGAAGCCAGTTCAAGGGCTCTTTCCCGAGTGCGGTTTGCCACAATCATCTTATGGCAGCCATTGTCCGCCAGATGCCGGGCAACCAGCTCTATAGTCTCTCCAGCCCCAACCAGCAAAACTGTAGAATGGTCCAGAGTTTCGAAGATCTGCCGGGCAAGTGTGCAGGCAGCATAAGCGACAGATACTGCATTACCACCAATCTCTGTCTCTGTCCGAACCCTTTTTGCCACCGAGAATACTTTCTGGAAGAGCTTTTCCATCACTCCGTCAACCGTCTGATGTGCCCGTCCGGAAAAATACGCCTGCTTCACCTGTCCCAGGATCTGCGGCTCACCCAGTATCAGCGAATCCAGTCCACAGGCTACCCGCATCAAATGCTGTACCGCTTGTTGATCCTCATACAGGTACAGACTCGGTATCAGTTCCTCCGCTGATACCTGATGAAATGCTGCCAGCCAGTTCACCGTCTGATTTTGATCAGCGTGTTTCACATCACAGTAAATCTCTGTTCTGTTACAGGTGGATATAATCACACTGCTACCGACATCTGAGCTGGCTTTCAGTTGCTTTAATGCCTCTGTCAATTTTTCAGGGGAAAATGCAACTCTTTCTCGCAACTCAACCGATGCCGTATTGTGATTGATACCAATGGCAAGCAAAGACATTAACTCGAAGTTCTCGGTCTGAAATATAAATGAAAAATGAATTTTACTTGATGGCCTGTTGTAATAAAAGAGTGAAGGGGATTTGTTTTCCTGTGTTCGTGATTTAAATGATATAGTTTGCAGCCTGATGATTCCGAAATGAATAAAGATTAATCTGTAATGAAAACCCTCAGACTGCATTTTCTCCTGTTTCTGACCGTTTTTTATCTGGCCGGCTGTGAATCCGTCCCGGAAGAACCCGGTCTTAGTGTCCTGTGGCAATCCCACCATCGACGTTTAGACGAGCTGCAGGAATATCAGCTTAGCGGTAAACTGGGCATCATTTCTCCGGAACAAAGACAGAATCTGAATTTTTCCTGGAAACAATCCGCCGAAAGCAGTGAACTGCGCCTGACAACTTTTCTGGGACAAACAGTGCTTAACCTAACCGTTACAGCACAAGGGACAGAAGCGATAACCCGTGACGGTATCACCCATCATCATAGCAGCCCAGAAGCACTGGTATACGAACTGACGGGGCTGATTCTTCCCGTCACCTATATGCGGGACTGGATAAAAGGTCTGCCTACTGCTGCTGACCAGTATACTCTCAATGAAACCAATACCCTGGCAACACTGAATAAACGAGCCGGCTCACAACGCTGGAACGTACATTATCTGGGATATCAGGCTATCACACCAACCGAAGCAGAAACCCTTCCTCTGCCGTATAAAATGCAGCTGGATCAAGGTAACTTTACGCTGAAGATCATGATTTCAAAATGGGTTCTAAATCAATGATAACCGATACCACCCGCTGGCCATCACCGGCAAAACTAAACCTTTTCCTCTATATCACAGGAAAAAGAGCCGATGGTTACCACGATCTGCAGACTCTGTTTCAGTTTCTGAATTACGGAGACCTACTGACGATCACTGCGAATGATAGCGGTGATATATCCCTGAGCCCGGCTCTCGAAGGCGTACCATTGCAGGATAATCTGATCTGGAAAGCCGCCACAGCATTACAGGCAAAAACCGGCTGTCACTGTGGAGCCCATATTGAACTGGAAAAAAATCTACCAATGGGAGGCGGTATCGGTGGGGGATCATCTAATGCAGCAACCGTTCTGGTCGCATTGAATTTTTTATGGCAAACCGGTCTCAGTGAAATACAACTGGCAGAGCTCGGGCTACAGTTGGGCGCAGATGTTCCTGTTTTTGTCAGAGGATTTGCTGCCTTTGCCGAAGGGGTGGGCGAAAAACTGATAAAATCTGAGCCGGATGAGAAATGGTATCTGGTTGTTCGTCCGGATGTCAGTATCTCTACCGCTGGAATTTTCACTCACCCGGATTTGCCCAGAAACACCCCAAAACGCGCTCTCCCGGAGCTGTTAAGCAGATCACAGGAAAACGATTGCGAAAAAATCGTCCGAATGCTGTATCCAGAGGTTGATAAGCAAGTTTCATGGCTGCTACAATACGCGCCGTCAAGATTGACGGGCACCGGCTCCTGCGTTTTTTCCGTATTTGATACTCAACAGGAAGCGCAAGAAATCCGTGCTAAACTATCTGACGATGTCTCTGCGTTTATCGCACAGGGAAAAAATGTTTCTCCCCTGCATGAGACACTGACTGAATACCTGACGAAATACTGTTCAGATGAATAATCAGTCCCCTAGCCACCCTCTTTTAAAAACTGGACGCAACCCTGAGGTTTCCACCGTGCCTGATATGAAGCTATTTGCTGGTAACGCAACACCTGAACTAGCCCAACGTATTGCTGACCGTCTATACATTTCTCTTGGTGATGCTACTGTTGACCGTTTCTCCGATGGAGAAATCGCAGTGCAGATCAATGAGAATGTTCGTGGTAGTGATGTTTTCATCATTCAATCAACTTGTGCCCCGACCAACGACAACCTGATGGAACTGGTTGTAATGATTGATGCAATGCGCCGAGCTTCAGCGGGCCGTATTACCGCTGTTATCCCGTATTTCGGTTATGCGCGTCAGGATCGTCGTGTACGTTCCGCTCGTGTGCCAATCACTGCTAAAGTTGTTGCAGATTTCCTTTCCAACGTTGGTGTTGACCGCGTTCTGACTATTGACCTACACGCAGAACAGATTCAGGGCTTTTTCGACGTTCCTGTAGACAATATCTTCGGTACTCCGGTACTTCTGGAAGATATGCTGGCTCGTGATCTGGAGTCCCCTGTCGTTGTTTCCCCGGATCTGGGTGGTGTTGTTCGTGCTCGTGCTACTGCGAAGGCTCTGAACAACATCGATATTGCTATCGTCGATAAACGTCGCCCTCGTGCAAACGTTTCTGAAGTAATGAACCTGATCGGTGAAGTAGAAGGTCGTGACTGTCTGATCGTTGATGACATGATCGATACCGGTGGTACTCTGTGCAAAGCAGCTGAGGCACTGAAGGAACGGGGCGCAAAACGCGTATTTGCCTATGCGACACACCCGGTTTTCTCTGGCAGCGCTGCGAAAAACATCAAAAACTCCGTACTGGATCAGGTTATTGTTACCGATTCAATACCATTGACCAAAGAGATGGCTGCGACCGGTAAAGTGACTCAGTTAACTCTTTCCAGCATGCTGGCTGAAGCAATTCGCCGTATCAGTAATGAAGAATCAGTATCAGCGATGTTTAATCACTAATACCCGTTGAATTGTTAAGTGATAAAGCTTACCGGCCTTCATCTGGCGGGTAAGCTTTTCTGTTTTAAGGGTCCGCACAGAGGCAATATCGCCTCTCGCTTCATATCACACTTTTGTGCTACCATACGGCGCTTTTTTGATATTCCAAGAGAGATCCCAACCTTGAGTCAACAAATTAAATTACTTGTTGGTCTGGCGAACCCCGGGCCTGAATATGCCAATACCCGCCATAATGCAGGGGCATGGGTTGTACAGGAGTTAGCTCGCGTTCATAACATCATACTGAAAAATGAAGCAAAATTTTTTGGTCTGACTGGTCGAATCACGATCGATGGGAGTGACCTTCGCCTTTTGATCCCAATGACTTTTATGAACCTGTCAGGGAAAGCGATTGCAGCAATGGCTAAGTTTTACCAGATCCAGCCAGAAGAAATTATGGTCGCACACGATGAACTGGATCTCCCTCCCGGTGTGGGTAAATTCAAAAAAGGCGGTGGTCATGGCGGACATAACGGCCTGAAAGACACCATCAGCAAACTTGGAAACAATAAAGATTTTTACCGCCTGCGGATCGGTATTGGCCATCCGGGGCACAAAGACAGAGTATCCGGCTATGTGTTAGGCAAAGCCCCTGCCAAAGAGCAGGAATGTCTGGATGCAGTGGTTGACGAATCAGTTCGCAGCCTCGATATCCTGATCAAAGATGGTCTGACAAAAGCACAAAATCGCTTACATACGTTCAAAGCAGAATAAGGTTTATATCATGGGTTTTAAATGTGGCATCGTTGGTCTACCAAACGTTGGTAAATCAACTCTGTTCAATGCACTAACAAAAGCTGGTATCGAAGCAGCCAACTTTCCTTTCTGTACTATCGAGCCAAACACAGGTGTGGTTCCGGTGCCGGATCTCCGTATGGATGCACTGGCAGAAATCGTAAAACCGGAACGTGTACTACCAACAACCATGGAATTTGTAGATATTGCAGGTCTGGTTGCCGGTGCATCGAAGGGAGAAGGGCTGGGAAATAAATTTCTGGCAAACATCCGTGAAACAGATGCTATCGGTCACGTTGTACGCTGCTTTGAAAATGAAAATATTGTTCATGTTGCCGGAAAGATCTCCCCACTGGATGATATTGAAATCATTAACCTGGAACTGGCTCTGGCCGATCTGGATACCTGTGAACGTGCTATTCAGCGTCAGGCAAAACGTGCCAAAGGCGGTGATAAAGACGCAAAATTTGAAATTACAGTACTGGAAAAACTGCTTCCGGTTCTGACTGAAGGCGGCATGGCTCGCAGTGTTGAATTAGCAAAAGAAGAGCTGGCGGCTATCGCTTACCTGAACTTCCTGACACTGAAACCAACCATGTATATTGCTAACGTCAATGAAGATGGTTTCGAAAACAATCCGTATCTGGATATGGTTCGCGAACACGCAGAAAAAGAAAATGCCGTAGTTGTACCGGTTTGTGCTGCTATTGAGTCTGAACTTTCCGAACTGGAAGATGAAGATCGTGAAGAATTTCTGGCAGACATGGGCATTGAAGAACCAGGGCTGAACAGAGTTATTCGCTCCGGTTATGATCTATTAGCTCTGCAAACATACTTTACTGCTGGTGTAAAAGAAGTACGGGCATGGACAATCCCTGTCGGCGCGACCGCTCCTCAGGCAGCAGGTAAGATCCACACTGATTTTGAAAAAGGCTTTATCCGAGCTGAAGTTGTCGGTTATGACGATTTTATCCAATTCAGAGGTGAAAGCGGTGCAAAAGAAGCCGGGAAATGGCGTCTGGAAGGTAAAGACTACATCGTAAAAGATGGCGACGTAGTACATTTCCGCTTTAACGTATAACGTTACTAAGTTGTTTCAGCCCGTCATTCTGCTATCAGACTGACGGGCTTTTTTTACACAAAAAATAAAATTTCTCTCGTCGGGAACTCAAAGAAGCCTATACAACCGTATGCCCACAAGCATATTTCTGCCGCTTTTTGATCACAAAAACCCCTCTTTGTTTAAAATTAAAGCGAACAGCCCTAAAAACCTAATTTATTCGAAAAAACAGTTGACGCTTTTCCTGCAGATCCGCATAATGCGCTCCGTCCTCGGCACTGAGTTATTCAGTTGTCAGGAAAATAAAAAATGGCTACGTAGCTCAGTTGGTTAGAGCACATCACTCATAATGATGGGGTCACAGGTTCGAATCCCGTCGTAGCCACCATTTCCTGAGTACTTTTACTTTCATACAGAAGATAAGAGTTTTCAGGAAATTATGCGGAAATGGCGGAATTGGTAGACGCACCAGATTTAGGTTCTGGCGCCGTAAGGTGTGAGAGTTCAAGTCTCTCTTTCCGCACCATATTAAGAAATATTTATTGGATATTTCTGTAGGGCTATCGCCAAGCGGTAAGGCAACGGGTTTTGATCCCGTCATCCCCTGGTTCGAATCCAGGTAGCCCTGCCATTTTATATGATGGGTGATTAAAGAAAATCATCCTGACAGTGAAATTAGCACTGTCATTAGAGCTGAGATTGTATTATATTGTCTCGCTCAATTTAGATGGCTACGTAGCTCAGTTGGTTAGAGCACATCACTCATAATGATGGGGTCACAGGTTCGAATCCCGTCGTAGCCACCATTAATTTGTTTATTAGTTTTTACCAATTAACTGATAAACCTGTAGAAATTTGAGACGCGGAAGTGGCGGAATTGGTAGACGCACCAGATTTAGGTTCTGGCGCCGTAAGGTGTGAGAGTTCAAGTCTCTCCTTCCGCACCATCTCGAAGTTCTACACAATAAAACCGAATATGCGGAAATGGCGGAATTGGTAGACGCACCAGATTTAGGTTCTGGCGCCGCAAGGTGTGAGAGTTCAAGTCTCTCTTTCCGCACCATATTCAGAGTTAGTTCTTTGAACTATCTGCAGGGCTATCGCCAAGCGGTAAGGCAACGGGTTTTGATCCCGTCATCCCCTGGTTCGAATCCAGGTAGCCCTGCCATTTTATACAATGGCTGAAAAGAGAACGAGCATGTACTCTTCAGTTGTTGGAATTTAATAAAATACACAACCATAATGCGGTGGTGGCGGAATTGGTAGACGCGCTAGCTTCAGGTGCTAGTGTCCGCAAGGACGTGAGGGTTCAAGTCCCTCCCTCCGCACCAAGTTTAATACTTGAAAGGTTGTTTAATAGGGCTATCGCCAAGCGGTAAGGCAACGGGTTTTGATCCCGTCATCCCCTGGTTCGAATCCAGGTAGCCCTGCCATTATTCTGTTTCTCCGGAAACATCAAAGTGGCTACGTAGCTCAGTTGGTTAGAGCACATCACTCATAATGATGGGGTCACAGGTTCGAATCCCGTCGTAGCCACCATTAGTTTGTTCTTCAGCTTGTACCTTCTGGCTAACAAACACAGAATATAATATGCGGAAATGGCGGAATTGGTAGACGCACCAGATTTAGGTTCTGGCGCCGCAAGGTGTGAGAGTTCAAGTCTCTCTTTCCGCACCATATTCAAAGTTAGTTCTTTGAACTATCTGCAGGGCTATCGCCAAGCGGTAAGGCAACGGGTTTTGATCCCGTCATCCCCTGGTTCGAATCCAGGTAGCCCTGCCATTACAATTTCTTATCGGTATCCAATTCAGCCGGTGAGGATATAAGATCAATGCGGAAGTGGCGGAATTGGTAGACGCACCAGATTTAGGTTCTGGCGCCGTAAGGTGTGAGAGTTCAAGTCTCTCCTTCCGCACCATTATTCAGAAACCCCGATGATTATCATCGGGGTTTCTTCTATTACAACCCCACTGCATATTTCAGAAGCTGCTTTTTCAGTACTCCTGCATTATCCGTGACTTTTAATAGCACATTCCTTAATAGCTTCAGAGGCAAAAGGGTATTACTGAAACCGACATAGAACAGATCCATGCCGCTCTGCATCAGCAAATTATCTGCGCGACGCTTTCTCTCATAACGCATTAGCATATCATCGTTGTCCCACTGTTCATTATCCAACACATCCAGCAAAACGTTCACATCCTTAAAACCCAGATTGACTCCCTGCCCCGCCATAGGATTAATGGTGTGTGCTGCATCTCCAATCAAGACACAGCGGGATTTATAATAAGACTGGGCATGCCTCCGGGTAAGAGGAAAACTGGCACATTTCAGTACGGTTATGTCTCCCAGCTCGCCGGGAAACTGCGCTTTTATCTGTTCTCCCAACTTAGGTAGTGTCAATTGCAATAGCTGCCGGATACGTTGCGGGGAGTCGTACCAGACCAACGATCCCTGTTGCCCCGGTAAGGGAAGGAAGGCTCTGGGTCCGGATGGCGTAAACCACTGCCATGTTATGTCCTGCTGAGGTAACTCAGTTTCTACATTTATCAGCATACAATGCTGCCGGTAATCCCATGCTGTAATACCGATTCCACACTGTTGACGAACCTTTGAATTTGCACCATCAGCACCGACAACCAGCCGGGAATGCAGTTGCAGTCCGGACTCCAGCACCACAATGTCCGTTTTTTCTCCCAAAATAACTTTATTCAGGCGATCAGGACAAAATACCTCCAACGTTGGGCACGTCGAGAACTGTTGCCACAAGCCTAATTGAATAAGACGATTCTCTACAATAAAACCAAGTTCATCGAGCCCCAGTGAAGCTGCGTCAAAATGTACTCTGCATCCGGCTTCCTCCCAGGTTTCCAGTCTGCGGTAAGGACAACACCGCATCGACTGAACTGATGCCCATGCACCCAAGGTTTTCAGCAGCGATACCGACGCATAGGAAATAGCTGATACACGAGAATCCATAGCCTGATCTGCAGAAAACGGGACCGGTTCATCCCCTTCAACCAATGCAACACGTTTTCCCTGTTTAGCCAGTCCCAAAGCTACTGCCGCTCCAACCATGCCACCACCGATAACGGTGACATCAAAAGTCTCTGTCATAAACCATTATTACCTGCCGAATTTACCTGCTTTCTATTGTACCCGAATCTGGGAATAATATTCACATAACCCCTTACAGAACAGGGTCTTTAAACGAATTTCCGTTAGTTTTACAGCACCTCTGGTCAGGTGGTTTTTAAAGCAGTACAATACGCGGCTTGCCGGGATAATCGGTTATTTGTGACGAATACCATTCATCACACAAGCAATGTTGTTATACATAATTTTTAATACAAATAGTTACGAGCGAATGTAAGATGAGTAAGAAACTTCTAATTAAAACCTGGGGCTGTCAGATGAATGAATACGATTCATCCCGAATGGCTGACCTTCTCAGTGAAACAGGTGGCTATGAGCTGACAGAAATAGCGGAAGAAGCAGACGTTTTATTACTTAACACTTGTTCGATTCGTGAAAAAGCTCAGGAAAAAGTGTTCCATCAACTGGGACGCTGGAAAACCCTGAAAGATAAAAAAGACAATATCGTTATTGGTGTTGGTGGCTGTGTTGCCAGTCAGGAAGGCGAACATATCCGCGAACGAGCTCCGTTTGTGGATGTTATTTTCGGTCCTCAGACTTTACACCGGCTACCGCAGATGATTAAAGAATCACAAAGTGAACATGCACCGGTTATTGATATATCGTTTCCTGAAATCGAAAAATTTGATCGCCTTCCGGAGCCTCGGGCAGAAGGCGCAACTGCTTATGTCGCGATTATGGAAGGCTGCTCGAAATACTGTACTTACTGCGTTGTTCCGTACACCCGCGGTGAGGAAATCAGCCGTCCGATGGACGATGTGCTGTTTGAAATCGCCCAGCTAGCTGAACAGGGTGTTCGTGAAGTGAACCTGTTGGGTCAGAACGTAAATGCTTACCGCGGCCCGACTTATGACGGCGATATCTGCTCCTTTGCAGAACTGCTGCGTATGGTTGCTTCCATTGACGGTATTGACCGTATTCGCTTTACAACCAGCCATCCGCTTGAATTCACCGACGACATCATTGCTGTCTATGAAGATACACCAGAACTGGTCAGCTTCCTGCATCTGCCAGTGCAGAGCGGTTCAGATCGGGTTCTGACTATGATGAAACGTCCGCAAACAGCCATCGAATATAAGTCGATTATCCGTAAGCTGCGTAAGGCTCGCCCGGATATTCATATCAGTTCAGATTTTATCGTCGGTTTCCCGGGTGAAACAGATGCAGATTTTCAGGCGACCATGAAGCTGATCCGTGATGTTGACTTTGACATGAGTTTCAGTTTTATCTTTTCTCCCCGCCCGGGAACACCTGCGGCTGACTATCCGTGTGACCTGTCAGAAGAGACCAAAAAACAACGCCTGTATGAACTGCAACAACAGATCAATTCTCAGGCAATGCGCTATTCCCGCCAGATGCTGGGTACAGAACAGCGTATACTTGTAGAAGGTCCGTCGAAAAAAGATTTGATGGAACTGCGCGGACGAACCGAAAACAATCGTGTCGTTAACTTTGTCGGCGCAGCCGATCTGATTGGTCAGTTTGTTGATGTCAGGATCACGGATGTGTTCCCTAATTCACTGCGCGGTGAACTTATTCGTACAGAAGAAGAAATGGGTCTGCGTAGCATTATGTCTCCGTCAGAAATGATAGAGAAGACCCGTCGTGAAGATGAGCTAGGTGTCAGTACTTTTACACCATAGCCCATCAGCATATGATGGCCTGAGCCCGGTCACAATCGGGCTCAATATGGCATATTGAGAGGCAAATTTGAGTAATAAAATCATCACTCTGGATATTGATCTGGAACCATCCGATAACCGTCGTCTGGCCAGCCTGTGTGGTCCCTTTGACGATAACATCAAACATCTTGAACGCCGTCTTGGTGTAGAAATTAATTACCGTGGTAATACATTCTCTATCGTGGGTAAACCACATACAGCCGCAGCAGCTCTGGATATTCTGAAAACCATCTATGTGGATACGGCACCGGTACGCGGAGCGATTCCGGATATTGAACCGGAACAGATCCATCTGGCGATAAAAGAATCCGGTGTCTTAGAACAAAATATCGAATCGAGTATCCAGCACGGTAAAGAAGTTTTTATTAAAACTAAAAAAGGGGTTATCAAGCCCCGGACTCCTAATCAGGCTCAGTACCTGATGAACATGGTCACCCATGATATCAGTTATGGTATCGGCCCTGCTGGTACAGGAAAAACGTATCTTGCTGTTGCGGCGGCTGTCGATGCGCTGGAACGTCAGGAAATTCGTCGTATCCTGCTGACCCGTCCAGCAGTTGAAGCCGGTGAAAAACTCGGTTTTCTGCCCGGCGATCTGAGCCAGAAAGTCGACCCGTATTTACGTCCGCTCTATGATGCTCTATTCGAGATGCTGGGCTTTGAACGGGTAGAAAAGCTGATCGAGCGCAACGTAATTGAAGTGGCACCTCTGGCCTATATGCGAGGCCGGACTCTGAACGATGCCTTTATTATTCTGGATGAAAGCCAGAACACCACCGTTGAGCAGATGAAGATGTTTTTGACCCGTATCGGCTTCAACTCCCGGGCAGTGATCACTGGTGACGTGACTCAGATAGATCTGCCGCGCGGAGCTCGATCTGGTCTGCGTCATGCGATTGAAGTGCTCTCCGATGTAGAAGAGATCAGCTTCAACTTCTTTCAGGCCGATGATGTCGTCAGACACCCTGTCGTCGCGCAAATAGTCAATGCCTATGAAAAGTGGGAAGCGAAAGATCAAAAAGATCGTAAAGAAGCAGAACAGCGTCGCCGGGAAGAACGGGAAACCAAACTTCTGGAAGCTCAACAAACCGAAAGACATACAGGTAACAATTAATGGCCATTCTACTGGATCTACAACTGGCAACAGAACAGACCGATAATCTGCCGGCAGAGCCGGACTTTCAGCACTGGCTCGCTTTTGCTGTCAGCCGCTTTCAACAGGATGCCGAAGTCACCATTCGTCTGGTTGATGAACAGGAAAGCCACGCTTTGAACCTTGAGTATCGTGGAAAAGATAAACCCACTAATGTGCTGTCATTTCCGTTTGAAGCCCCTCCGGGTATAGAACTGGATCTGCTTGGTGATCTGGTGATCTGTAAACAAGTTGTTGAAAAAGAAGCACAAGAGCAAAATAAACCCTTACCTGCACATTGGGCGCATATGGTTGTACATGGTGCGCTTCATCTGTTAGGTTATGACCATATTGACGATGAAGAAGCAGAAGAGATGGAATCTCTGGAAACGGAAATCATGCAGTCAATGGGGTTCGACGACCCGTATGCCGCAGAAAAGGACCTGTATTAGGTCAGATCCGGTCAAAAACCAGATTCAGTTAGACCCAGGTTCAGTTAGACCCAGGTTCAGTTAGACATAGGTACTACGGCTCGATGTGAGCTATCACACATCTGATAGCATTAATGAATGAGATGATATGAACGAAGAGAATTCGCCCTCGCAGGAAGGTCCGAGTAGAAAGTCCTTTCTGGAACGTCTGGCACACATGTTTCAGGGAGAACCCAAAGATCGTCAGGAACTGGTTGATGTTATCCGGGACTCTGAAATTAACGATCTGATCGACCATGATACCCGGGATATGCTCGAAGGGGTGATGGAAATTTCAGAAATGCGGGTTCGGGATATTATGATCCCAAGAGCCCAGATAGTGACTGCTGATAAGACCCATGATCTTGATGCACTGGTCGCCTTAATAACCGATGCTCAGCACTCCCGCTATCCGGTGATCAGTGAAGATAAAGATCACGTTGAAGGTATTCTGCTGGCGAAAGATTTACTTAAATATCTAGGTTCCGACAGTGAACCTTTCGATATCGAACAGGTGATTCGTCCTGCAGTAGTTGTACCGGAGAGTAAGCGGGTTGACCGCCTTCTGAAAGAGTTCCGGGAAGAACGCTATCACATGGCTATCGTAGTTGATGAATTCGGTGGAGTTTCCGGTCTGGTTACCATCGAGGATATTCTGGAAGAAATCGTCGGTGAAATTGAAGACGAATTCGACGATGAAGATGAAATTGATATCCGAAAACTCAGCAAGCACACCTATTCAGTAAAAGCTCTGACAACCATTGAAGGTTTCAATGCAACTTTTGGCACTCACTTTAGTGATGATGAAGTAGATACTATTGGCGGTATTGTCATGACCAGCTTTGGTCACCTTCCTTCACGGGGAGAAGTCGTTGATATCGAAAGATACAGTTTTAAAGTCACTTCTGCCGACAGCCGTCGTATCATTCAGCTGCAGGTGACTGTGCCAAATGAAGAAACACTTCCTTCAATGGAAGAGTAACCGGTATACTGATCAGCAAGGATAACTCTCGGTATCAGCCGGAATAACAAAGAAAAATAGATGCTTACATTAAATCATCCTGTAATGCGGCCTATACTGGCCGCATTTGCCGGTGCCCTGACAACTCTCGCATTTACCCCTTATCAATACTGGCCGCTGGCAATATTCAGCCCGCTTATCCTGTTCCTCCTGTTGCATAACATTCCTGTCAAAACAGCGTTTTTGTGCGGATTTGCCTGGGGAATTGGCCAGTTTGCTACTGGTATCAGTTGGGTACATGTCAGCATCGATAATTTCGGCGGACTACCAAAGACAGCCAGTCTGGCTCTCATGGCTTTGCTGATCAGCTACCTGGCTCTTTATCCGGCTCTGTTTGCTGCCCTTCTGAACCGTTTTTTCCCTTCAGGCAAAGTACGTTACCTGTTTGCTATTCCGTCTCTCTGGCTCGCTTCTGAACTGGCAAGAGGCTGGGTATTTACCGGTCTTCCCTGGCTCTGGCTCGGCTACAGTCAGATCGATAGCCCGCTGGCCTCTTTCGCACCGGTCGGCGGCGTGACCCTGATTACCTTTGTCACCATTTTGACGGCATCTGCACTGGCAATATTTATCCAGTCCAGATGCTGGCAATGGATAGCCCTGCCAGTCGCCGTGTTTATGCTGGCAACAGGACTAAGTACCGTAGAATGGGTTGTGCCTGACCCCGACAGTAGTACTTCTTTTGCGTTGATACAGGGAAATATTGCACAAGAGAAAAAATGGTTACCAGAAGAACGCTGGCCAAGCATTATGAAATATACCGACCTGAGCCGGGCTAACTGGGATGCAGATATTATCATCTGGCCTGAAGCTGCCATTCCTGCGATTGAACGGGATATAACCAGTTTTCTGGGTAATCTCGACTCGGCCGCCCGAATGAACCATAGCGCCCTGCTGACAGGAATAATCAATTTTATAGACGGACATTATCTTAACAGCATTCTTCCTCTGGGAGAGGTACCTGACGGCGAATACAATTATCTGTCCCAAAGCAGATATAACAAATACCATTTGTTACCGTTTGGGGAATTTGTTCCGTTTGAAGAGATTCTCCGCCCAATTGCACCACTGTTTAACTTACCTATGTCATCATTTAGCCGGGGAGACATGATCCAGAAAAATGTGGTAGCCAAAGGACGCCATCTGGCTCCGGCTCTTTGCTACGAAATTATTTTCGGTGATCAGGTCCGACAGAATATTACGCAAGATACCGATTTTATTCTTACCCTGTCCAACGATGCCTGGTTCGGCCACTCTATCGGCCCGCTACAACATATGGAAATCGCCCGAATGCGAGCACTGGAAAATGGTAAACCACTGATCAGATCGACAAATAACGGGGTTACCGCCATCACTGACTATCATGGTAAAATTATCGCTCAGGCACCTCAGTTTGAGACACAGGTGCTAAGAGCGACAATCAGTTCTACTACAGGGCTAACGCCTTATACCCGGTTTGGTAACTGGCCGTTAATAGGGCTTATTGCAATGGGTTTGGGAATCATGGGGCTGCAGAAAAAAGCCGGAGACTAAAAACTACGGCTTCAGCGGAACCCGGGTAAACTCCTCACAACCACACTGACTACACGGTCCAATAATTGTCGGATGGTTATACTGTATTTTATGGCCGCATTTTTCACATACCAGATTCCCCAGACCAATTACATCTCCGGCCCTGTATATGCCCTGATGTTCCAGATCCTGAAATAGCTCCATCCATTCTACCCGGGTACGGTCGGTAATATCTAATAATCCCTGCCAGATAGAATTGGCGATCATCAGATAAAATGGCCCGGATTTACTTTCTTCAAACTCCTCGGCAAACTCTTTCAGATCCGACTTAAGGTAGGCAGAAATTAATGCCAGTTCATCTTTCGTCATTGTGCTGGCAGCGTGTGCCACTTCACCGGATGTTTCCAACACATGGTTCAGCTCTTCGGGGCTCTGCTTCAGGGTTTCAACTACTTCTGCAAACTTTTCTTCATAACCGGATGTACGCTTTGGCATTTTCCACCTCCGTGCATCGACATTTTCAGTTGTTGCCAGTGCTTCCTTTAGGTATTCTATGCGGATCTGACATTATCTGATCTAACCGATCTCACATATTCCACGATAACCGGAAATCATCGATGCAAGACCAATACAATCCACAAGATATTGAACAAAAAGTTCAGAAACACTGGGACGACAACCAAACTTTCGTCGTAACTGAAAACGCTGATAAAGAGAAATTCTACTGTCTCTCAATGTTCCCATATCCGAGTGGCCGCCTGCACATGGGTCACGTGCGTAACTACACTATCGGTGATGTTGTTTCCCGTTTCCAGCGCCTTAAAGGTAAAAACGTTATGCAGCCAATCGGCTGGGATGCGTTTGGTTTACCGGCAGAAAATGCGGCGGTTAAGAATAAAACCGCACCTGCACCATGGACCTATGAAAATATAGAGTACATGAAAAACCAGCTTAAGCTTCTGGGCTTTGGCTACGACTGGAACCGTGAATTTGCAACCTGCACCCCTGAATACTACCGCTGGGAACAGGAATTTTTTACCAAACTGTACAAAAAAGGTTTGGTTTATAAGAAGACCTCTTCTGTTAACTGGTGTCCGAATGACCTGACAGTCCTGGCTAACGAACAGGTTGAAGATGGTCGTTGCTGGCGCTGCGATACTCTGGTAGAGCAAAAAGAAATCCCGCAATGGTTTATCAAGATTACTGCTTATGCTCAGGAACTGCTGGATGATCTGGATAATCTGGATGGCTGGCCTGAGATGGTTAAAACCATGCAGCGTAACTGGATCGGCCGTTCTGAAGGTGTTGAGCTTAAGTTTGACGTAACAGGCTACGGTGCTCTTGAAGTCTACACTACCCGACCGGATACCCTGATGGGAGTTACCTATGTCGGTATCGCTGCCGGCCATCCGCTGGCCGAAAAAGCAGCAGAAAGTAATCCGGAACTGGCAGCATTTATCGAAGAGTGTCGAAACCATAAAGTTGCTGAAGCCGAGCTGGCCACTATGGAGAAAAAGGGTATGGCTACCGGCCTTACCGCAATTCATCCGCTAAACGGCCGTGAAGTACCGGTTTACGTCGCTAACTTTGTACTGATGGACTATGGTACAGGTGCAGTTATGGCAGTACCTGCTCATGACCAGCGCGACTACGAGTTCGCCACTAAATATGGTCTGGATATCCTCCCTGTAATTAATCCTGCTGACGGCAGTAAGCTGAACGTTTCCGAAGCTGCTTATACAGAAAAAGGGATCCTGTTTAATTCCGGCGAATTCGACGGAATGGACTTCCAGACAGCCTTTGATGCTATTGCAGCGAAACTGGAAACAGAAGGCCACGGCCATAAAACCGTCAACTTCCGTCTGCGAGACTGGGGGGTCTCCCGTCAGCGTTACTGGGGAGCACCTATCCCTATGGTAACCACGGACGACGGCGAAGTGCATCCGGTAGCAACCGATCAACTGCCGGTCATCCTACCGGAAGACGTGACTATGGACGGTGTAACCAGTCCAATCAAAGCAGATAAAAGCTGGGCAGAAACCACCTTCAACGGAGAGCATGCTCTGCGTGAAACCGATACCTTTGACACATTTATGGAGTCATCCTGGTACTACGCACGTTACTGTTCACCCAAAGCAGATGCAATGCTGGATTCAGAAGCAGCAAACTACTGGCTGCCGGTTGACCAGTATATCGGTGGTATTGAACACGCCTGTATGCACCTGCTGTATTCCCGCTTTTTCCATAAACTGCTGCGTGATGCAGGTATGGTCAACAGCGATGAGCCGTTTAAAAAGCTGCTTTGTCAGGGTATGGTGCTGGCAGATGCCTACTACTACACCAATGACAAAGGTGCCAAAATTTGGGTATCTCCGACGGATGTCACGGTTGAACGTGATGAAAAAGGCCGGATCATTAAAGCTATCGATACCGATGGCAATGAAGTGGTTCACTCCGGCATGACAAAAATGTCTAAGTCGAAAAACAACGGTATCGATCCACAGGAAATGGTTGATAAGTACGGTGCAGATACAGTACGTCTGTTTATGATGTTTGCTTCTCCTGCTGATATGACTCTTGAATGGCAGGAATCTGGTGTTGAAGGTGCCAACCGCTTCCTGAAACGCGTATGGAAACTGGTAAAAGAGCACACTGAACAAGGTTCTGCCGAAGAGGTTAATGTCGCTGAGCTGTCTTCCGATCAGAAAGCACTGCGCCGGGACGTACATAAAACTATCGCAAAAGTCAGTGATGATATTGACCGTCGTCAGACATTCAACACCGCTATTGCCGCCATTATGGAACTGATGAATAAGCTGGGTAAAGCCCCTCAGGAATCCGGGCAGGATCGTGCTATTATGGATGAAGCACTGAAAGCAGTCGTTCGTATGCTGTATCCGATCACCCCGCATATCTGTTTCGAGTTGTGGGAAGCTTTAGGTGAAGCAGCCATCGACACAACAACCTGGCCGACTCACGATGAAACCGCACTGGTTGAAGATGAAAAACTGATTGTCGTACAGGTGAACGGTAAGTTGCGAGCCAAACTAACCGTTGCAGCAGATGCCAGTAAAGAGCAAGTTGAAGCTCTTGGCCTTTCTGACGAAAATGTTGCCAAATTCACCGAAGATAAAACCATCCGTAAGGTGATTTATGTTCCGGGCAAACTGCTGAACATTGTTGCGAACTAATCGTTTATACAAAGGTCAATAAAAGGGTGTGTTTGCACCCTTTTTATTTGTATTCTATGCATATTCGTATCCTATATAGAGAGAAATTTTGTGAAATCTGCTTTCCCTGCTTTGTCATATAAGCTCATTGTCGCTCTGCTTATCACCAGCACCCTTTCCGCTTGTGGTTTTCACCTCCGGAGTGCTTACCTGATCCCGGAAGAAATTTCTGAAATTTCCATCACCAGTTTCGATCTCTATTCCAAACTGACTCGTGATATCGAAGCCCAGATAAGAATGAACGAAGTTCGTATCGTGGAACCGGCAGAAGATATCGTCAATCTGCATCTGATCAGTGAAAGCCTCAGTACAAAAACGCTCTCCCTGTATCAGAACAGCAGCGCAGCAGAAATAGAAATGCTCTATACCGCCAAGGCGCAAGTGGTCATCCCTGGAGTTGGTGAAAAAACCTTCACCACAGTGGTTAACCGTAATTATCTGGAAAACCCGCAAACAGCACTGGCGAAATCAACCGAAAAAGATCTGTTAACCGATGAAATGCGGGCTCAGGCAGCCAGTCAGATCATTCGCCAGATGGCACGTTTAAGAGCAGAAATGACCGCTGTAGATACAAAACAACCTGCTCCGGCTACTGGCCGTACCCGGTTGAATTAGGTGCATTGAAGTCTGCATGCGTATTTTTGCCGACAAGCTGCCCGCTCAGTTACAGCGCCAGTTGCAGAACGTATATCTGATATTTGGTAATGAACCTCTGCTGCTGTCAGAAAGTCGCGATGCTATTTACACAGCAGCAAAAGCTGCCGGATATCTGGAAAAATTCTACTTTTCTGCCGATGCCCAGTTAGAATGGGATCAGGTTTTCGACTGCTGTCAGGCACTGAGCCTGTTTTCCAGCCGGAAAATTATCGAACTTGAAATCCCGGAATCCGGGGTTAACGCTGCCACAGGTAAGGCTCTGCTTGAGCTGTCTGCGTACCTGAATCCGGATGTCATACTGATACTGTTCGGCAACAAACTGACCCGGCAGCAGGAAAGTACCAAATGGTTTAAGACACTACATCAACAGGGGGCATGGGTCAGTTGCCTGTCTCCCGATATCCAGCGTCTTCCGCAATTTGTACGCTTCCGCTGTCAAAAACTCGGTCTGTATCCAGATGATGAAGCACTGCAGATGCTAGCACAATGGCATGAAGGCAATCTGCTTGCTCTGGTACAAAGTCTGGAAAAACTGGCGCTACTCTACCCGGATGGGAAGCTGACTCTGGTTCGCCTGGAAGAAGCACTTAATCGGCATAACCACTTTACCCCTTTTCACTGGGTTGATGCCCTGCTTGCCGGGCAACTGAACCGTGCTCAACGCATTTTGCGTCAGCTACAGGCCGAAGGTACTGAAGCCATCATTTTACTCAGGACACTGCAAAAAGAGCTGCTTCTGCTCATCAGCTATAAGCGTGAACTGCAATCTATGCTTCCGGGACAGTTATTTGATAAGCATCGCGTCTGGCAGAATAAACGTCCACTGTACAATGCAGCGTTACAACGCCTCACCCCCGGCCACCTGAATCGGATTCTGAAGCTGTTGACTCAGGCTGAAATCATAGCAAAAACTCAATATGAACAGTCCCCCTGGCCATTGATTAGCCAGATCTCGCTTGAACTCTGTTCACCGGAAGCAGCGAAGGTAATACCACTCCCTATAGAAAGTTAAACAGTGATATACTTTGCCGCTGAATATTCGGGCTTCGGCCCTTGTCATCAACTAAGTAAACAGAGGTATCACTTTGCAACGTGATGAGCTAAAAGATTTTCTTGCCGATAAAGCCGATGATATGAAAGCCGAAAATATCATAACCCTTAACGTTATTGATAAATCCAGCATTACTGATTATATGATTATCTGTACAGGAACATCAAAACGACATGTAACATCCATTGCAGACAAAGTTGCTACCGAAGCTAAAAACATTGGTCTGACCCCTTATGGTATGGATGGCGAACAGGAAGGAGAATGGGTTGTTGTGGATATGGGCAGTGTGATGCTGCATGTGATGCAGGAAGAACAGCGCAACCTTTATCAACTGGAAAAACTCTGGAGCTAAGTGTTGAGAATTCAGCTTATTGCCGTTGGTACCAAAATGCCTAAATGGGTAGAAGAGGGTTTTCAGGAGTATCGCCGCCGTTTCCCGCACGATATGCCTCTGGAGCTGGTTGAAATTCCGGCAGGTAAACGAGGAAAAAATGCAGATATTGCAAGAATTCTGCAAAAAGAAGGGGAAGCCATGCTCGCTGCCGTGCCAAAAGGCAACCGAATTGTTACTCTGGATATTCCCGGTAAGCGCTGGGATACTGAACAGTTAGCAGAGCAACTGGAAAGCTGGAAACTGGACGGACGGGATGTCTCTATCCTGATTGGCGGCCCCGAAGGGCTGTCTCCGGCGTGTAAAGCTTCAGCGGACCAAAGCTGGTCACTTTCTCCCCTCACACTCCCTCACCCACTGGTCAGAGTCGTGATGGCTGAAAGTTTGTACCGTGCATGGAGCATTACCGCCAACCACCCATATCACAGAGAATAAGGCAGTATGAGACGGAACCGTACGCAGATAAGGGATCATAAAGCAGAATCTCAACTGTTTAAAAGACGGGCTATTGTGGCTTTTCTTAGTATTCTTCTGCTGGTCGGGGTTTTGATTGCCAATCTGTACAATATCCAAATCAATCAGTATCAGGATTATAAGACCCGCTCTAACGACAACCGAATCAAGATCATCCCGATTGCACCAAATCGGGGGCTTATCTATGACAGAAACGGTGAACTGCTGGCAGAAAACCAGCCAGTATACAGTCTTGAACTGACTCCGGAAAAAATCAAAAATATCGATGCAACTATTACCGGCCTGCAGACCATACTGGAAATATCAGAAGAAGATATCACCTCTTTCCATAAGGAACGTCGTCGTTCACGCCGCTTTAAATCGGTTCCGCTGCTGACCCAGTTAACCGAAGAGCAGGTGGCCCGATTTTCGGTTAACCAATATAAATTCCCTGGCGTTGAAGTCTCTGCAAAGCTGAAACGCTACTATCCGTACGGCTCGGCATTGACCCATGTTCTGGGGTATGTTTCCCGTATTAATGATAAAGATATTCAGCGCCTTACCCGGGAAAACAAAGAAGCCAATTATCAGGCAACTCATGATATCGGTAAGCTGGGAATAGAACGTTATTATGAAGATATCCTGCACGGCTTGCCCGGTTATCAGGAAGTAGAAGTTAACAGTCGCGGCAGGATTATCCGGACACTGAAGTATGTGCCGCCGGTACCGGGAAAAGATATCGTTCTGAATATTGATATCAATATTCAGATGTATGTTTACAAACTACTCAATCAACGCCGTGGTGCAGTGATTGTTCTGGATCCAAATGATAATGGTGTACTAGCTATGGTTTCCAGCCCCAGTTACGATCCGAATAAGTTTGTCCACGGTATTTCAAGCAAAGCATATAGTGCCTTGCTGACCGATAAAGACCGTCCGCTGGTTAACCGCACAACTCTTGGCATTTACCCGCCAGCATCAACAGTAAAACCATTTATGGCTGTTGCGGCTTTACAAGAAGAAATCATTACCCCTTATACCGTACGAACAGATCCCGGATACTGGAAAATTCCCAACTCAAAAACCCGCCCGTTCCGGGACTGGCTGCGCTGGGGACACGGCAAAGTGGATGTCCTTAAATCACTGGAAGAATCCGTCGATACCTTCTTCTATCAGGTTGCCTATGACATGGGCATAGACAGAATCTCAAAATGGATGGGAATGTTCGGTTTTGGTGATTATACCGGAATTGATATCTACGAAGAAAGTAAAGCCAATATGCCCAGCCGGGAATGGAAAATGGCTCGGCACAGAGTTCCCTGGTATCAGGGAGACACAATTCCGGTCGGGATCGGACAAGGTTACTGGACAGCAACACCGATGCAGATAGCAAAGGCAACCTCCGTGCTGGTGCATCGTGGTGAAGTTCTTGCTCCTCACCTGCTTCGGGCAACCATCGACAAAAACGACAACAGCGGGGAAGAACCCGCTCCCATATTGGTGCCACCTGAACAATATCCGCCCATTACCGGCGTATCGGATCGCTACTGGGATATCTCCAAACAGGGTATGTATCTGGTCAATCACGGTAAAAAAGGCACAGCAAGGCGGGCTTTTCAGGATCTGAAGTATAAAAGTGCCGGAAAATCAGGCTCCGCCCAGGTCTTCGGTCTGGGAGAAGATGAAGAATATAATGCAGATGAGCTGGCAGAACACCTGCACGACCATGCTCTGTTTACATCATTTGCACCTCTGGAAAATCCACAGGCGATTGTGACTATCGTATTGGAAAATGCAGGAGGCGGCTCAACACAAGGTGCCCCTGTGGTGCGGAAGATACTGGATAGAATTATTTTGGGCGAAAAAGAGGCACCGGAGCAAAAATGATCGTTGACCCTTCTACAGGCAAAAGCCGGATCTTTTTTGAAAGACTGCATATCGACCTGCCGATGCTGATTGGCTTATTGGCATTAATGGGCTTTGGCCTGATTATCATGTTCAGTGCCAGTGGCCAGAATATGGCGATGATGGAGCGTCAGGCTTTGCGCATGCTGCTTGCGATTACCGTCATGATTGTACTGGCTCAGGTATCACCCCGTACTTATGAAGCCCTTGCTCCCTTCCTGTTTTTAGCCGGTGTCAGCTTACTGTTGGGCGTTCTGCTGTTTGGTGAAGCGTCAAAAGGTGCTCAGCGCTGGCTTAATCTTGGCTTTATTCGTTTCCAGCCATCAGAATTGCTTAAACTGGCCGTTCCCCTGATGGTAGCACGCTATATCGGTAAACAAGCATTGCCACCAACATTTAAGACTCTAATTATTTCGCTGGTTATGGTTGTTGTACCAACCATACTGATTGCTAAACAGCCAGATTTAGGTACTTCTATCCTTATCGCTGCATCAGGAATTTTCGTTATTTTTCTGGCCGGGATCAGTTGGCGGATTATCTTTGCTGCCTGTATAGCTCTGGGAGGCTTTATTCCGGTACTCTGGTTTTTTTTAATGCGGGAATACCAAAAGGTCAGGGTAAGAACGCTGTTTAACCCGGAATCAGATCCACTGGGAGCCGGCTACCATATTATCCAGAGTAAAATTGCTATCGGCTCAGGAGGATTGACTGGCAAAGGCTGGTTACATGGTACTCAGTCACAGCTGGAATTTCTTCCCGAGCGTCACACCGACTTTATCTTTGCTGTAATTGCTGAAGAGTGGGGGATACTGGGTTTTTTATTTCTATTGTCCCTGTATCTGTTTGTTATCGGTCGAGGTCTCTACCTAGCCAGCCGTGCACAAACTGCCTTCGGCCGTATGATGGCCGGGAGTATTGTTCTCAGCTTCTTTGTTTATATTTTCGTCAACATTGGTATGGTGAGTGGTATTCTTCCGGTTGTAGGTGTTCCCCTTCCCCTGATCAGCTACGGAGGAACATCTATGGTAACCCTGATGGCCGGATTCGGTATTCTGATGTCAATCCATACACACAGAACTATTCTGTCCCGATCAACTTGACCCGGAAGCGGATAACATGAAAAAAATACTGATCCCCCTGATTCTGATCATACTGGCAGGCTGCTCCAACAGTGGCGGACGCTACACTATCGCCAAAGATACCGGACCGGATGAACCTGTCCGGCTGGATCATATCGAAGAGATCCAACCGAAATATGAGCCGTTCAGTCTTGGTGGAAATAAAGACTACCGACTATGGGGGCAATCCTACCAGATCGTACGGTCTCCGGATGGATTTAAACAACAGGGGATTGCTTCTTGGTATGGTAAAAAATTCCATGGTCACCAGACAGCCAATGGTGAAATATACGATATGTATTCCATGTCGGCAGCGCATAAAACTTTGCCGATACCCAGTTATGTAAAAATTATTAATCAGGATAACGGCAAATCTGCCATTGTCCGAATTAATGACCGAGGTCCATTTCATGATGGCCGTATCATTGATCTCAGCTATGCAGCTGCATATAAACTCGGGGTACTCCAGACCGGTACTGCGCAGGTTGAAATTGAATATATCCGGGTTCCGTCACAGTCGGCAGTACCTGCCGAGGAGACGGTTTCCCCTGTGACAGCCCCCGGTTCTGACTATATGATTCAGGTTGCTTCTTCAAATAATGAGCAACGCACCCGAACTTTAGCTGAAAAATTGAGTCAAACGTTCTCTGTCAAAACATTCGTTGAAGCTCTGGATGGGAAGTTTCGGGTAATACTCGGTCCTTTTAATGACTATGAAGGTACACAGCAGACACTACAGCGGGTGAAAACACAGGGATACCCTGGCGCATTTATAAGAAAGACCCGCTAAGACTCTGACTTCATAAAATGATTCTGCTAAGATACGACTAATTTCAGTTCTAAATATTTAAAATGATTGTACACAAAATGAACAAATCAACATTAATTCTGCATACCGCTCTGCTGACCGCTGCGTCATTTACGGCCACTATTTCGTACTCCGCCCCGATTGTTGTTCCGGATGCGCCTCAAATTGCAGCCAAAGGCTACGTTCTTATTGATTTCAATTCAGGCAAGGTACTGGCTGAAAAAGAAATGAACACCAAACTGTCTCCGGCCAGCCTGACCAAAATGATGACCAGCTATGTTATCGGGCAGGAACTGGCTCGTGGAAATATCTCCCTTCAGGATGATGTAGTTGTCAGTAAAAATGCCTGGGCAAAGAACTACCCAGATTCATCAAAAATGTTTATCGAAGTCGGTACGACGGTAAAAGTGGAAGATCTTAACCGGGGAATCATTATTCAATCCGGTAACGATGCCTGTGTTGCTATGGCAGAGCATGTTGCCGGTTCAGAAGACGCATTTGTGGATCTGATGAACGCATGGGCACAGTCTATCGGCATGACGAATACTCATTTTGCCAATGTTCACGGGCTGGATAATCCAAACCTGTATTCCACCCCATATGATATGGCTCTGCTGGGTCGGGCACTGATCCGCGACGTGCCTAATGAATATCAAATCTACTCAGAAAAGAAATTTACCTATAACGGTATTACCCAGTACAACCGTAACGGCCTGCTCTGGGACAAAAGCATGAATGTTGACGGTATTAAAACTGGCCACACCAGCAACGCCGGGTATAGCCTTGTCAGCTCTGCAACCGAAGGGAAAATGCGGCTGGTTGCTGCTGTTATGGGAACGAAAAACGAGAATGCCCGAAAAGCAGAGAGTAAAAAACTGCTCAACTACGGTTTCCGTTTCTTTGAAACTGTTGCACCACACAAAGCCGGTGAAACTTTTGTCAGTGAGCGTATCTGGATGGGCAACAAAGATACGGTTCCTCTGGGCGTAAGTAAGGATACTTATGTTACTTTGCCCCGCGGTCAGGCAAAAGATCTGAAAGCCAGCTTTATTCTGGACAAGGAACTGAAAGCTCCGATTGCTCAGGGTGATGTTGTCGGTAAGCTTTACTATCAACTTAACGGTGAAGATATTGCGGAATATCCGCTACTGGCTCTGGAAGACGTAGAAAAAGGCAGCCTGTTCAGCCGGTTAATCGACTATGTCATTCTAATGTTTAAAAGCTGGTTCTGAACCGAATTACAACTAAGACATCAGGGTAGTCATTCGACTACCCTTTTTCTTTACTTGTAGTTGAAGAGCTAAACTCCTACTGAGCAAAGTCAAATCACTTGAGTTCAGGTCATAATCCCAGTACCATTCTGCATCCGTAAAAGCCGGTTCGGAGCGAATAATGCAAGAGCAACCAAAGCTAAAAGATCTGCTGGAATTTCCCTGCCAGTTCACCTATAAAGTCATGGGCTACGCCAAACCTGAGCTGCCGGAGCTTGTTCTGGAGGTAATCCAGAAACATGCCCCTGGTGACTATAGCCCGGCAGTTAAGCCAAGCGGAAAAGGAACCTATCACTCCGTTTCCGTCACTATTACAGCCACCTCTATCGAACAGGTAGAGACACTGTATAAAGAACTGGGCGAAATTGATATTGTCCGTATGGTGCTATAACTTACCCATTTCTTTACAAAGACAGCGGCCCAGGTCGCTGTCTTTGTCTATAAAAACAAAAAAATCATTAACATTTTTTATACTTCTGTAATTATCAGTAGTGACATACTCCAAAGAAGTTTATAATCTTTTTACTTTATAAACTAATGTAGACTGGGGTAAGGTTTGAGCGAAATCCAAAATCAGCTTATTGTCAGAGATCTGGGATACAGAGAATACCTTCCTGTCTGGCAAAATATGCAGGATTTTACCGATACCCGCACTGATACAACTCCTGATGAAATCTGGCTGGTCGAGCATCCTCCCGTTTTTACTCAGGGCCAGGCCGGTAGCGCTGAACACCTTATAGACCCTGGTGATATTCCTGTTATTCAGAGTGACCGCGGAGGGCAAGTCACCTACCATGGTCAGGGACAGCTTGTTGCCTATTTTCTGTTAAACTTGCGCAGAAAAGAGTTCGGTGTAAGAGAACTGGTAACTCATATCGAAACGCTGGTTATTGAAACACTCAATGAGTTGAATATAGAGTCAAAATCCCGTCCCGAAGCGCCGGGGGTATACGTTGATAACAAGAAAATATGCTCTCTTGGGCTAAGAGTACGTAAAGGGTGTACGTTCCACGGGCTGGCTCTGAATATCGATATGGACCTGTCCCCTTTTCTGAGAATTAATCCTTGCGGGTATCAGGGACTGGAAATGACACAGATACGGGATCTTAAACCCGATGTCACACTACATGATGTAAAAAGAATTCTTATAACTAAGCTTGTCGCGCAGCTTCAGTACTCTCAGATGACTTTACTCTAAAGTCACTCAGCTCCGGATGTACCGAAGTTAATTAAAATCACAGAAGAAAGTAATTGTATATGAGCAAACCAAGTCAAATGGAAGTCGGTGTCAAATACCGCGATGCCGATAAAATGGGCTCAATTCCGGTGAAATTTATGCAGGATGAGCCAAAAGAAATCCTCCGCAAACCAGAGTGGATGAAGATTAAACTCCCGGCAGATAGCCAGCGTATTCAGGATATCAAATCTGCGATGCGTAAGAATAATCTTCATTCGGTTTGTGAAGAAGCTTCCTGCCCTAATCTGGCCGAATGTTTTAACCACGGTACGGCCACTTTTATGATCCTGGGAGCCATCTGTACCCGTCGCTGTCCATTCTGCGATGTCGCTCACGGACGACCTCTTACACCGGATGCTGAAGAACCGGCTCATTTGGCTCAGACCATCAAAGACATGAAATTAAAATATGTTGTTATTACGTCCGTTGACCGTGATGACTTACGCGATGGGGGTGCTCAGCATTTTGCTGACTGTAATCGTGAGATCAGAAGACAGAGCCCGGATATTAGAATCGAAACTCTGGTTCCGGACTTTCGCGGCCGGGTCGACAGTGCCCTGGATATTCTTAAAGACAACCCGCCGGATGTGTTCAACCATAATCTGGAAACGGCACCCCGTCTTTACCGTAAAGTCCGTCCGGGTGCCAGCTATAAGCGCTCTCTGGAGCTATTAAAACGCTTTAAGGAAGCTCATCCGGATATTCCGACTAAATCTGGTCTGATGATGGGTCTCGGAGAAACCAAAGAAGAGATTGTTGACGTCCTGAAAGACCTGCGTGACCATGGTGTTACTATGCTGACTCTGGGCCAGTACCTGGCACCAAGCCGCCACCACCTGCCGGTAGAGCGTTATATTCCGCCTGCAGAATTTGAAGAACTGAAAGAGATTGCCCTTGAGCTGGGCTTTACCCATGCTGCCTGTGGCCCGTTTGTGCGCTCTTCTTATCATGCAGATCTTCAGGCTCAAGGGGTAGAGGTAAAATAATACCGGATACCTCTCCGGTATCTCTGTCCTGGGGATTGGTGAGGATGACATATCCTCACCGAAGTTCCAGCAGGAGGAAGCTACTTCATATATGGCTTAAATGCCTCAGAAGAGATTTCTTTAAACCCATCATCAGTTTTGACGACCATAAAGACCGCCAGTCCCTGCTGATTTGCCAAATCAATACCTTTTTCAGCCCCCAAAACCATCAGCCCGGTTGCCAGCCCGTCAGCCGTCATACAGGACGGATGCAACGCTGTTACCGAAACAACCTTATGGCTGATCGGTTTTCCGGTTTGAGGGTTAATAATATGTGAATAACGGATACCATCCCGTTCAAAATAATTGCGGTAGTCGCCGGACGTTGCGATAGACATATCACCCGGCTCAATGATTTCCTGTATAGCCCGCTCATTCACATCTGGTTTTTCAATGGCAATGCGCCAGCCGGTATTTTCACGATTCTTGCCTTTCATACGAATTTCACCGCCGATCTCAACCATAAAATTATGGATCCCCTGCGATTGCATGTATTCTGCAATAACATCAACCCCCCAGCCCTTTGCAATTGTAGACAAGTCAACATACAGTTCAGGAATCGCTTTACTCAGACTGGTATCCGTCACACTTAAATAACCAATCCCGACAATAGCTCTGCGCCGGGCCAGTTCTTCATCCGTCGGAACAACTTCAGGGCGCGCCTCCGGACCAAATCCCCACAGATTAACCAAAGGTCCGACAGTGACATCCAGAGCTCCGGAAGTCAGCTGACTCAAACGAACCGCTTCCCTGACTACTGTTATCATTTCAGGTGATACAGGATATGGTTCTGAACCACGATACTGGTTAAAACGGCTTAACTCTGAAGTTTTCCGGTAAGTAGACATCAGATCATTCACCTGCTCCAGTCGTACATCAATCTCTTTATGTAACGCATTGGCATCAGGGATACCTTCTGTTGAGATGTATTTTATATTGTAGGTAGTACCCATTGTTGATCCGGTAAAATGAATTTGCTCCGGAGCTTTACTACAAGCGCTGATAAAGAAAACAGCAATCATGCTGATCAGCCAGAATTTTATAAATTTCACAGGGTTCTCCTGAATAAGGGAATCGTCAGATACAGAGAAATATTTTAGTCCTTTTTCCCCCGAAAAAACAAATGGCTGACTCCGTCTGTTTTGTAAAAACAGAGGAAATCAGCCATGTACTAATATTACCGGTTATAGATCAGAGTTTGTTAACCGCCGAAATCGTCCAGCAGAATATTTTCATCTTCTACACCAAGGTCTTTCAGCATACCGATAACTGCAGCGTTCATCATCGGTGGACCACACATGTAATATTCACAATCTTCCGGAGCTTCATGATCCTTCAGATAGTTTTCATAAATAACATTATGAATAAAACCTGTGTAACCATCCCAGTTATCTTCCGGTAACGGGTCAGACAGAGCAACATGCCACTCAAAATTATCATTATCTTCAGCCAGCTTGTCGAAATCTTCTACATAAAACATTTCACGCTTTGAACGTGCACCATACCAGAATGACATCTTACGTTTTGAATTCAAACGCAGTAACTGGTCAAAAATATGTGAGCGCATAGGAGCCATACCGGCACCACCACCGATAAACACCATCTCATTATCTGTGTCCTTGGCAAAAAATTCACCAAATGGCCCGGAGATCGTGCACTTATCACCTGGTTTCAGCGACCATATATAAGAAGACATCACTCCAGGAGGCACATCAGGCATACTTGGTGGTGGTGTTGCAATACGAACATTCAGCTTAATCAGACCTTTTTCTTCTGGGTAAGAGGCCATAGAATACGCCCGGATAGCATGTTCTTTCACTACCGACTCGTAACGAAACAGATTGAACTTATCCCAGTCTTCACGATACTCCTCAGGAATATCATAATCGGCATATTTAATGTGGTGAGGCTCAGCTTCAATCTGGATATACCCTCCGGCACGAAATGGTACTTCTTCCCCTTCAGGGATTTTAAGTACTAATTCTTTAATAAAGGTCGCCTGGTTGTCATTTGAAACAACTTCACACTCCCATTTTTTGACACCGAAGATCTCTTCCGGTAGCTCGATTTCCATATCCGCTTTTACCGCAACCTGACAGGAAAGACGCTCACCCTCCCGAGCTTCCCCCTTAGTGATATGATCCAACTCAGTCGGTAAAATATCACCACCGCCAGATTTCACTTTAACCCGACACTGACCACAGGAACCACCACCACCACAGGCAGATGAAACAAAGATGCCGTTTCCGGCCATCGCTCCTAGAAGTTTACTTCCCGGAGAAGTCGTAAAACTCTTCTCCGGGTCACCGTTCACAGTAATAGTCACATCACCTGATGGTACCAGTTTGGATTTGGCCAATAGAATGATCAAAACCAATGCCAGTACAATCACGGTAAACATCACTACACCAAGAATAATACTTTGCATAACTATTCCTTATCTCTTGTGTCGTTTACCGACGACTTACAACTGAACACCAGAGAAAGACATAAAGCCTAACGCCATTAATCCTACCGTGATAAAGGTAATCCCCAGACCACGCAGCCCCGGGGGCACATCCGAATACTTCATCTTCTCCCGAATCCCTGCCAATGCAACAATAGCCAGCAACCAACCCAGACCCGAACCAAATCCGTATACAACTGATTCTGTGAAGTTATAATCGCGCTGTACCATAAAAGATACACCACCAAAAATCGCACAGTTTACGGTAATAAGCGGCAGGAAAATCCCCAGAGCGTTATATAGGGGCGGAAAGAAGCGATCCAGCACCATTTCCAGGATCTGCACCAATGCAGCAATAACACCGATAAAGGTAATAAAATTAAGGAAGCTTAAATCAACCCCTTCAACCAACGCGTTATCTCTCAGCACCAGATTATACAGCAGGTTATTGACCGGTACCGAAATAGTCAGTACCACTGTAACCGCAACTCCCAGACCAAACGACGTCTTTACCTTCTTGGATACCGCCAGAAATGTACACATACCCAAAAAGAACGACAAAGCTAAGTTCTCGATAAAGATCGAACGAACAAGCAAGCTAATATAATGTTCCATGTTCTCTTACTCCTTCGCTTCGACTTGTTCCGGTTTCAATATACGGATACCCCATATCATAAAACCGATCAGGAAAAACGCCGATGGAGCCAGCAGCATCATACCGTTAGGCTGATACCATCCACCATCAGAAACCAGCGGCAGGATTTCCATACCGAATAGCTTGCCGGATCCCAGCAATTCACGGAAAAAACCAACAGTGATCAGAACGAAACCATAACCCAGACCGTTACCAATACCATCAATAAGTGATGGTAGCGGATCCGACTTCATAGCATATGCTTCTGCCCGTCCCATAACGATACAGTTAGTAATAATCAGGCCGACAAAAACTGAAAGCTGCTTAGAAATTTCATACAGATAAGCTTTTAGAATTTGGTCTACCACGATAACCAGTGATGCGATAATCGCCATCTGCACAATAATACGTACACTGTTTGGGATATGGTGACGAATAACGGAAACGAAAAAGTTGGAAAATGCTGTTACAAACATCACCGCCAGTGTCATAACAAAAGCAGTTTCCAGCTTGGTCGTTACCGCCAGAGCTGAACAGACCCCCAGAACCTGAAGTGCGATAGGGTTATTGTCCATCACCGGCTCAAGCAGATGTTTTTTCATCTCTTTTACAGATGCCATCAGTTCAATCCTCCATCGCGGACTTTAGCCAGGAAAGGACCGAATCCCATCTCACCCAGCCAGAAGTCGAAAGTATTCTGGACACCGTTACTGGTCAGCGTTGCACCGGATAAACCATCAACACCGTGCTCGCTTCCCTGTGGTGCTCCACCTTTTACGATCTTAATCGCAGGATGATGCTCGTCATCAAACAGTTTCTTACCCGTAAACTGAGCCCGCCAGCGAGGGTTCTCCACTTCACCACCCAGCCCCGGAGTTTCCCCCTGCTCATAGTAAGTAATACCAGAAACCGTGTTGCCATCCATTTCTACTGCAATAAAGGCATACATCATAGACCAGAGACCATTACCATGAATGGGTAAAATAACCCGTTTCACGTTATCTCCGTCTTTAACCAGATAGACAGTTCCTTTATTTGCCCGGCGGATGATCTTTGCAACATCCTGGTCAGCATTCAGCTTCACAGACAGTACCGGATCTTTTGCGGCAATACGCTGATCATACAGGTCAGCATTACCATCAACAAAATTACCCGAATTAAAATCAACTAGACGTGGTTCAATATATTGAGCAAAAAGCGTTTTAACATCACCTTCAGCCTGTACACCGGACACTTCCAGAATTTTACTCTGCTTATCCAATTTTGCGTTTTCAATCTGCTTATCACGCAGACCGATAGCCGCTGTTGATACGATAATTGAGCACACTAAGCTCAATGCGATAACAACAAACAGCGTTTTTGAAATGCTATCGTTATTGCTTGCCATAGCGTGCCAGCCTCCGTTTAATGTTTTTCTCAATGACCACATGATCAAACAGCGGTGCAAACAGATTCGAGAACAGAATTGCCAGCATCATTCCTTCCGGATACGCCGGATTCACCACCCGAACCAGAACACACATCAGGCCGATCAAAATGCCATAAGCCCACTTACCCTGGTTAGTAAAAGAAGCCGATACAGGATCTGTCGCCATAAAGAACATACCAAAAGCGAAGCCCCCCAGAACAAGGTGCCAGTGCCACGGCATATTAAACATAGGATTGGTATCAGAGCCAATAATGTTGAACAGGAAAGAAGTCGCAATCATACCGATCATCACGCCGGCAATAATGCGCCATGAAGCAACACCGGCATATACAATCACCAGAGCACCTATCATCAGAGCAAACGTTGAAACTTCACCGATAGAGCCAGGAATATTACCGAAGAAAGCATCCCACCAGCTGATTGACTCACCAGTAACATTATGGATAAGAGCTCCCGCACCACCATGAGCCCACTGACTGAGAGCCGTTGCTCCGGAGAAGCCGTCAGCCGCAGTCCAGACTACATCACCGGAAATCTGCGCCGGATAAGCAAAAAACAAAAATGCCCGTCCAGCCAGTGCCGGGTTCAGGAAGTTCCGTCCTGTACCACCAAACAGTTCTTTCGCGACAACCACACCAAAAGTGATGCCCATCGCTGCCTGCCAGAGTGGCAACGTCGGCGGTACAATAAGGGCGAACAAAATGGAAGTAACAAAGAAGCCTTCATTCACTTCGTGCCTGCGCACAATGCAGAACAATACCTCCCAGAAACCACCAACAGCAAACACCACAGCATAGATCGGCAAGAAGTAACTGGCTCCGAGGAGCATCATACTGCCCCACCCGGCATCAGGCGTTAAACCACCCCCCAGCATTTCGGTCATCCAGTAATGCCAATTACCGGAAATAACACTGGTGAGCTGATCACCACTATACAGGTGATTAAGTGCGATAATAGCCTGATGCCCGGCATTATACATGCCCCAGAACATCGCCGGAAAAATGGCAAACCAGACAAGGATCATGATGCGTTTTAAATCAACACTATCACGCACATGTGAACTCTGTTTGGTTACTGTGCCCGGAGTATAGAAAATCGTAGCCGTTGCTTCATAGAGCGGGTACCACTTTTCATACTTACCACCTGGCTCAAAATGATGCTCGGCATCCTCAAGTAACTTTTTAAGCATGGATTACCCTTCCTTCTCAATCGTATCCAGACAGCGGCGAAGCAATGCACCGAACTCATACTTACCCGGACATACGTAAGTACAAAGAGCCAGATCTTCTTCATCCAGTTCCAGCACGCCCAGACGCTGTGCACTATCGGTATCACCGGCACACAAATCGCGCAGCAGAAGCGTCGGTTCCATATCCAGCGGCACGACTTTCTCGTAGCTACCAATAGGCACCATGGCACGTTCACCACCATTCACGGCAGTGGTCATGTTAAATAGCTGACCTTTAAACAGATGACTAAGGAAGGACTTTGTCACCGAGAATTTATTTTTACCCGGCATTACCCAACCAAACAGCTCTTTTTCCCGTCCTTCTCTCAGCACAGACACCTGCTGGTGATAACGACCAAGGTAAGCATGCGGGCCAGAAGCTTTGCTTCCGGAAAGAACCGAGCCGGAAATAGCACGAATTTCACCCGGAATAATTTCACCGTCAGTCAGTTCATCAATACTGGCACCAAGCCGGGTGCGAATCAGACGAGGGTTATTGACAGCCGGCCCCCCCAGGGCAATAACCCGATCCGTATAAAGCTCCCCTGTCAGGAACAACTGACCGAATGCAATCACATCCTGATAGTTTATGCTCCAGGCCACATGTTCCATATTGACCGGATAAAGGTAATGCATATGCGTCCCAGCCAGACCGGCAGGATGAGGACCGCAAAATACATGTTCTTCAATATTTGGTTGTTCACTGCGCGGCAGGCTCTGTCCTCTTTTACAGACAAAAACTTTTCCATCCGTCAGACGGGAAAGTACATCCAGACCGGCAATAAATGCCTCAGGTTGTTGGTTGATAACTACGGCGGGATCGGCAGCCAAAGGATTGGTGTCCATTGCCGTCACAAAAATCGCCTGTGTAGTAGCATCAATGGCGGGAACCTTGCTGAACGGACGAGTACGTAGTGCTGTCCACATACCGGAATCAATCAGTTGTTTCCTGATCACCTGAGGTTCAAGAGAAATCAGCTGACTTTTTTCAAAGCGATCAAAGGTGACTTGTTCACTACCGGAAACTTCAATCACCATAGACTGAAATACCCGTTTTGCACCACGATTCACTTCGACGACTTTACCGGACGCGGGAGAAGTGAATACCACACCAGGATTCTTTTTATCTTCAAAAAGAACCTGACCTTTTTTCACTTCATCACCAACGCGGGCATACATCGTAGGACGCATACCAACGTACTCTTCGCCAAGCAAGGCGACTTTTTTGATGGCACAGCCATCATTTATCACCTGGGCAGGAGCTCCCGAGATAGGAAGATCTAAGCCCTTCTTTATTGTAATCATACGCACTTGCACTTATTTATCGGGAAAAAGATTCTGTTTTGCACAAGGCGTGTTTATCCTTGCATCGCCTCCGGCAGGGACGGCGGTGAATGATAAACACGCCCTTGCATATAAACACGACATCAGTGTCCGACTCTGACAATGAGCATCTGCCAAAGCCGCAACATTCCATTAATTTGCCTTTCACATCACCAGATGGTGACCAGCAATTTTAGTTAATGAGTTTAGCACTATTTTCAAGCCCATGACCACGACCAATGCCTTGATTCATCGTTTATTTCTCGGAAAAATAGTCGGGCTGTACAAAAACAGCAATAACTTTGAACCGTCGCACATTTGTTAACAACTGAGAGTCTGTCCGTCAGGCCCGGCTTTTATCTCCTCCCAAACAACTCGGTGTTTTGCGGAACACTCCCTGCTCCAGAGCCCATTCCTCTTCTGTTAATGTATGTATAGAAAGCGCGTGGATTTTTCCGGCCAGCTCTTCACTTAGTATCTGATTCACTTTTCTGTGTCTTTGAATAAGACGCAAACCCTCAAACACATCACTCACGACAATAACTTTGAAATGACTTTCCGAGCCCGCCGGAACATTGTGCATATAGCTTTCATTCTCAACCCATAAATACGCTGGGTTGAATGCCTCATGTAGCTTTGTCTCTATAACTTCCTGCAGCATTTTTCATCCCTCTGTCGCTTTGGGAACCGGTTCCCGACATGCCCGAATAACAAACAGATACCCCGTTTGTTATTCGGAGCCTAAACTACCCGAACCTTTCCCATTCTGTTAATACCCAATAATGAGTATATATCCTATTGCGTGTTCCGGATCCTGATTTCCCGTTTCAGACACAACATAATCTATGTCATCCGACCTCATAGAACTACATCTTGGGGGTCGCTTGAAGTGGATTAATTTCTGTTTCCTGTTTGGTTCTGTTTTGCGACAATGCGCGCAACATCTATTCTGCGATCAGAATCCAGGCTGAGCAGCAAAAATAACAGGGCGCAAATCATGAGTGACGTGAAAACACAGTTAACCATCAATGAGCACACATTTACTCTTCTTCGCTTTCCCAAGCGCTCAAATGAGTTATTTCAGGCATGGGATGCTGGAGATGAGTACCTTATCCAGCATACAGAAGCACTGAATTTGCCTGAGCAGCAACATATCCTGATTCTGAACGACCATTTCGGCGCACTCTCCTGCTGGTTCTCACAGAAGCACAAAGTAACTATGATGAGCGACTCTTTTATTGCCCATCGTGCTACGCTAAAAAACCTGCAACGTAACCGATGCAATAAAATTCAGTGTTTAAATGCGATGGAGCCACTACCGGAACATATTGATCTTGTTCTGATGCAGCTGCCTAAAAATAACCGGATGCTTACCTGGCAACTACATCAGCTCAGAACTCAGTTACCGGAAAACTGCCCGGTGATTGGCGTGAATAAGGCTAAGGAGATTCATACTTCAACGTTAAACCTGTTTGAAAAATATCTTGGAACCACGACCACTTCACTGGCATGGAAAAAACACCGCCTGATATTCTCCCGTCCGGATATCAGCCCAATACCGGAAATTGATCCGATCACCCGTTGGGTTCTTGACGATGACGATATTACTCTGGACAACTATCCCAATGTCTATTCAGGAGAAAGTCTGGATCTCGGCGCACGCTTCATGCTCAGCCATATTCCTCAGGATCCGGAGCTGAAACATATTATTGACCTTGGGTGTGGTAATGGTGTATTGGCAATAAAAGCCGGACAGCTCAACCCTCAGGCAAGAATAACCTGTGTGGATGAAAGTTTTATGGCTATTGATTCTGCACGACAGAATCTGGAAAAGAATCTGGGTAGTGAACGAAATATCCAGTGCATCGCCAATAACTGTCTGGATGGATTTAAACAAGAGAGCAGCTTTCTGGTACTCTGTAATCCTCCGTTCCACCAGCAACAAGCTATTACGGATCATATTGCTTGGCAGATGTTCTGTGATGCCAGACATGTTTTAAGCCGCGGGGGGCATTTATTGGTTATTGGTAACCGTCATCTCGGCTACGATGTAAAACTATCCCGCCTGTTCGGTAAAGGACAGGTAAAAACTGTGGCACAGAACAATAAATTTATTATTTTACAAGCGACTAAATAGTTCACTATTATCGTTCTGACAGATTAAGTTATAGTAATCCGCACCGATCAGTGTAAGGATAAGCCGGATTACTCCCAGAAAAGGAAATAACACCATGAGAAAACTGTTTATTGCTGCCTCACTTGTATTACTTGCAGCATGTTCATCTCCACAACAGGAAGAACCTCAGATCAATTTTATTCCGCACCCGACACTCAGCCGACAAAAACTGGTTGACGGTCTCTATCTGGCTCTGGAAAGTAAAGATGTCCGCTCCGCTCAGTACGTTGCCCTTATCGATAGTGGTCATAATAATATCCAGCCGGTTCATACCCGACAGAATGTCCGGATTTCATTGGAGTCCGCTCTGTTTGACCAACTGACGTCTCAGGGATTTCAGATTTCAGTCAACAGCGAAAACTCTCTTTCTGTAGAGGTACAGGAACTGCTGATTAATGTTGAACACAGCATTATGGCCAATGAAATGACTGCCCGAGCGGTTATTCAGGTTACGGCAGAAACTCCGGCCGGAAAAATGGTTAAAACGTACCGAGGTAAAGCTCACCGGACTGGAACATTCAGTGCATCGGATGAATCAATTGAAGAAGTACTGAATGACGTCACCGATCTGATCCTGAAAGAAATTGCTTACGATCAGGAACTGCTGGGTTATATGAAGGAGCGTTTCTGATGTCAGGAATAAAGACATTTCTGCTCACTCTTGCCTGTCTGAGTACCTATGTATCAGCAGCCCCGGTCGTTATCTTTGATACAACTCTGGGTCAGTTTGCCGTTGATTTGGATTCAGAAAAAGCACCGGTAACAACCGCTAACTTTTTAAAATATGTCAATGACGGTAGCTATGAAGGTACGATTTTCCATCGGGTAATTCCCAAATTTATGGCTCAAGGGGGTGGATTTAATACTGACATGGAGCAGCGCCCCTCTTATGCACCGATCGTCAATGAAGCCGCTAATGGTCTGCCGAATAATACGGCCACTATTGCCATGGCCAGAACCAATGTTCCGGATTCCGCCACCCGGCAATTTTTTATCAACTACGCAGATAATGATTTTCTGAACTATACCCGCAGTAATGCTGGCTATGCTGTCTTTGGTAAGGTCATCCGGGGATTTAATGTTGTACAGGAAATGGCAACTAAACCGACACATTCTCAGGGGCATTATCGTGACGTCCCCGTTGTTCCAATTGTGATCCAAAAAGTGTATCTGCAGAAATAACAGGCTGACCATTGCCTAATATACGGAGTAATCAATGACGGAGCATAAGATGTCATGGCTGGAAACCTTCCGCAGTTATCTGGACAGACGTCTGCTCTGGGTGTTTATGCTTGGCTGCTCAAGCGGTTTTCCCTGGGTGCTTATCGGCTCTAATATGTCCGGCTGGCTGAAAGATGCCGGCCTGACCCGGGCTGCGATTGGCTATTTTGGTTCCGTCTTTGCCGTTTATGCAGTCAACTTCCTCTGGGCACCTCTGGTTGACAGGGTAAAACTTCCATTATTGCATCAGCTGCTTGGCCAGCGCAGAAGCTGGATATTTCTCTGTCAGACAGTCATTCTTCTCGGTACTCTGCTGATTGCCGGAGTCAATCCGGCTGATAATCTGATGCTTACCTCGATACTGGCTCTCACGATTGCTACCGCATCAGCCACACAGGATATTGCCGTCGATGCTTTCCGGATCGATACTTTTCCCAAATCCCAGTCGGAAAAATTACCGCAGGCATCGGCAATGGCGGTTATCGGCTGGTGGACAGGCTATTCGCTTCCCGGCTATCTGGCTTTTGTTAATGCCGACAGTATCGGCTGGAATGGTGTTTTTTATGGTATGGCTGTGATTGTCGGTCTGCTGATGCTGTTCACCCTGCTGGTCGGAGAACCACAGACTCAGCGGGAAATCCTGCAACATCAGGCTGAAGACCGCCATTCTCACCTGCTGGGCTCAAAGGTGGCAGCATGGGTCACCGTTACCGTTATTGAGCCGTTTCTGGATTTCTTTCGCAGAAATGGCGTTCAGGTTGCACTGACTATTCTGCTGTTTGTCTTCCTGTTCAAGATAGGTGAAGCTTTTCTGGGACGGATGTCGATCGCTTTCTATAAAGAAGTGGGGTTCAGCAATGAGCAAATAGGCCACTACTCCAAGTTAATCGGCTGGGGTGTAACCATGTTCTTCACTTTTGTCGGCAGTATGGTTAACGTAAAATTTGGTATCGTCCGTGGTCTTATGATTGGGGGAATTGCCATGGCATCCAGCAACCTGATGTTCTCCTGGATAGCTCATGCCGGGCCTAATGAACAACTGTTTCTGGCAACCATTATCGTTGACAACTTTACCACCGCCTTCTCCACCGTAGCCTTTGTATCGTTTCTGACGATACTGACCGGCCAGGCATTTTCCGCAACTCAGTATGCCCTGCTGGCTTCACTAGGTAATTTCGGCAGAACAACTCTGGCCTCCTTCAGTGGTGAACTGGCAGATTATCTTAACGACTGGTCACTGTTTTTTGTACTTACCGCCTGCATGGTTATCCCAAGCCTGCTGATGCTGTACTCTTTACGGAGCTATTTCACTACACTACTGGAAAAAGCCCATCAAAGGGAAGATTAAGTGAATATTACGATTCTGGGAGCCGGAGCTGTCGGCTCTCTCTGGGCCTGCAATCTGGCCAGTGCAGGTCATACTGTCACTCTGTGGCTAAGAGCTGCAGAAGCCACGACACACACCATACAGATGGATGATAATCCTGCCGTCACATTCCCGGCCAATAACGACGAAGATCTTGAACGGAGTGACCTGATTCTGATAACCGTTAAAGCATGGCAGGTTAAAAATGCCATTCTGCCACTACTGTCCAAACTGCATCCGGATACGATATTGATGTTTATGCACAATGGCATGGGTGCTGTAGAACAGATAAGTCATGAGCTCTGTCCGTTTCCTGTCGTACTGGCAACGACAACTCAGGCAGCGATAAAACCAACATCAGACACAGTAAAACATACCGGTTCAGGTCTCACCCGACTTGGCCCTTTCAATGAGAGAGGAAACTCATGCTCATTTCTGGCTGCGGTACTGCATCACGCACTGCCGGAGGTTATCTGGACTGCGGATATTTACCGGGCCCTCTGGCAGAAGCTTGCGATTAATTGCGCCATCAATCCGCTGACGGCTCTGGAGCAGTGCCAGAATGGCAGACTGGCAGAAAACCGCTATGCTGAACAGCTGGATACCATTATCCAGGAAGTTTCAGAGGTGATGCAGAAAGAAGGCATTACAATCAGTACTTCTGAACTGAAAAACGACGTCCGGACTGTTATTACCGCGACTGCAGAAAACTATTCATCAATGCAGCAGGATATTTGCCACCACAGGCAGAGTGAAATTGATTATATTACCGGCTATCTGTGTGCTAAAGCCGAATTGCACCATATATCAATTCCTGCTAATCAGGCACTTTACGCTAAGATAAAACGGATTGAACAAGGCTGGAGAACACCATGACACTACAAATTTTAGTCCCTGTAGCCCCCGGAACAGAAGAAATGGAAGCCGTCACCTGCATTGATATTCTGCGCAGAGCCGGCTATCAGGTAACCGTTGCCAGTGCTGACTTCGATGGTAACCTGACTATCACCGGAGCACACGGAACCATACTGACTGCAGACTGTAAACTGATCGATATTGCGGACAATGAATTTGATGCTATTGTCCTGCCCGGGGGACTGGGCGGCAGTGAAACATTCAGAGACAGCACCTTACTGGTCGAGATGATCCGACAGCAGAAATATGATGGTCGCTGGGTCGCCGCTATTTGTGCCGCCCCGGCTCTGGTTCTCCAGACCCATAACCTGTATCCGGACGCCCTGATGACCTGTTATCCAAGTTTCCAGTCACATATTCCGGAAGATAAGTGGCGGGTAAAACGGGTAACCACAGATATTAACCACAAGCTAATAACCAGTCAGGGGCCGGGATCCGCACTGGAATTTGCGATGGAAGTCATTACACGTCTGTCCGGAAAGCAGCATGCGTGGAAAGTAGCAGAACCGATGATAACCCTGCCCACACTGCATTATCAGGATATTGAGGATGAATAAAGATTAACGCTAAGCAACACTCCTGCGCAGATGCGCGGGAGTGACAATGACAATACGGTTACTTTCTGTGCTTATTCAGTATCTTCTGGATGATCTTAGATGCAGCAATAAAGCCAAAGGTTCCCGTCGTGGCCAGAGCAGTACCAAAACCCACCGGTTCTCCGGTTTCTTTATCAAATGGGGCATATTTCACCTGCTCGGTAGAAAACACGCAATCCACACCAAATTTACGCTCCGGGTTTTTACTGAAGTTATACTGACGACGCAGGATATCTCGCACCTTTTTCGCCAGTGGATCATGAATAGTACGTGACAGATCTGCTACAGTTACCTGTGTAGGATCCAACTGACCGCCTGCACCGCCAGAAGTAATAATCTTAATCTTATTGCTCTTACAGAAGGCAATTAGCGCCGCTTTCGATTGAATTCGATCTATGGCATCCAGTACAAAATCAAAATCTTTGCTGATGTAATCCCTGATATTTTCCGGAGTCAGAAAATCATCGATAACATTTACTTTAATTTCGGGATTGATCATTTTAATCCGCTCGGCCATCACTTCCGCTTTACGCCGCCCCAGTGTTTCTGCATTAGCATGGATCTGACGGTTGGAGTTCGTAATACAGATCGAGTCCATATCTATCAGGGTAAGTTCACCCACACCGGTACGGGCAAGGGCTTCAACAGCCCATGATCCTACACCACCAATACCAGCGACACAAACATGCGCTCGTCTCAGGATTTCAACATCACTGTTACCAAATAAAAGCCGGGTTTTATGAAAACGCTGCTGATGTTCTTCAGAAGCTGGCTCGGTTATCTCACGCATGTTTTTAACCTATACAATATGTACCTGAATTAAGAAGCGCAGAGCTTAATAACTTCCCAAAATGAAATCAAGGAATGCGGGTTCTATGTAAGAAGTTTTAGCTATAAGCCCTTCGTCATTCCTGCCCTCACAAGAATGACGGTAATTTTGTATTCATTCTAGTCTCTGGGCTCTACAGCAGTACCTGCCTCAAGTTCTGGTTCCGGCAATAAAGACGCTTTATCCTGCTCAGTCAGCCATGGATCCTGGGTCGCAGAATTTGCCAGTCCCAGCTTCCACACCCGGCCAAAATGCTTATAGTGCCCGGCTTCCGTACCCGCTCTCGGCCCCACACCATGGTACAGATCCAGATGACTTTCGGTTACCGCCCCCCCTGTATCCAGCACCAGTAACAGCTTCAGCACATGAGTTCCACTCCAGCTGCCGTCGGCATTCAGCAATGGTACTTCTGCTAGGATTGGCGTTCCCATCGGGAAAAGACTTCTGTCTCCGGCAACGGAAGCCATGGCCATCAGCGGAATACCCGCCGTTCCTTTTACCGGAGCGGCTGCCATAGGTTTAAAAAACACATAAGAAGTATTCTGTTCCAAAACCTCTCTGACCGTCGCTTCATCGTTAGCAAGTACCCACTCTTTGATCGCTTTTAGTGACATCTTCTCGCGCGGCACTTCATCTCTGTCAATAAGAACCCTGCCGATACTGACGTACGGATGGTTATTTTTTCCGGCATAAGCAAAATATTCCAGCGTGTCATCATCTCCATAATGCACAAAGCCACTGCCCTGAACTTCCATAATAAAAGGATCAATCATATTCTCGGCATAACCCAGCTCCAGCTCTTGACCATCCAGAGCACCACTGTATATCTCAGCCCGGGTCGGACACTGCTCTGCACACGTTTCTGGCACTGAATAAACCGGATATTTAAACCGGTCATCCGGCTGATGCCTTAGTTCCATGACCGGCGAAAAATACCCGGTAAACAGTACATTCCCCCGATCATCACCTCCACCTAGCTGAGCAAACTGTATCCCGTACCCCGGTAATTCAGACAGCTCTCCGCTCTGCATAATCCATTCAGACAATGCCGTATACAATGGCTGATACTTCTCGGCCATAGAAGGTGAATTTTCTGTCACCATCTCCGCCTGCCGGTTAAATGCAGAAAAATTACGGGGTGCGTTGGAATGAATATCACTGACAGAAGTCAGAGGGGTCGTAAATTCTGGATCCAAATACTGTTGAGCACGATCTGTAGGCCGGGCACAACCGGCAATGATAAGAACCAGGAGAAAAGGAGAAATTCGTTTTAACACTGAAGGCTATCCGTTTGCTGAGGGTTAAGGCGTTGTTTTTTTCGGCTGGTATTTTCCTGCCAAATGAAAAACCGACTGATAGTGTAAAGGAGAGACTCGCTGCATAACAGTTGCTTTTGAATCTTTTATCAAATATTTATACTCTTTTCCCTGATAGGTGTATGTCAGGCTTTTACCGTCAAAAATATAATCCGTGTCGATGAGCCGTTCTTCGATATAGACCCCTTCTTCACTCACAACAAAGCTGTCCCTGACATACTCAGGCACATTCTGTTCAACCCACTTCCCGTAGATATGCGCAGGATTGGTCTTATCCTCTTCATAACGGGCATACCAGACACTGACCGCAGTAAAAATCATTGCGGTAATCATAACGGAAACAGCCAGTACAGCCCTGCGTACACGTAATGTTTTTTCCGTTTCTTTTCGCTGCTTACTCTTTGAACTTATTGCCATAAATAAACGGTCACCAATGAAATAAGAGTCATACTAATTACATAGAATAAGTATAGGGTAAACCTGTAATTACAGAACTTGCGCCACAGGCCAAAAATCATTTGAATATGCATGAATTTTAATTCAATATACATGTATAACCATTCATTGAGAGCCATGTAAATGAAGATCAGAAGTACCGCACTTGTTAAAGGGTTCAGACAATCAACACCCTACGTCAATGCCCACCGCGGAAAGATAATGGTAATCACTCTGGGAGGAGAAGCCTTTGATGCTCCGAACTTTACCAATATCATCAGCGATATTGCCCTGCTGCACAGTCTTGGGGTAAAAATTGTTCTGGTACATGGTGCCAGACCACAGATCAATCGAATACTGGATTCGAATAATTATACTACCCCTTATCATAAAGGTATCCGGGTAACGGATTCAAAAGCACTTGGTCTGGTTATGCAGGCAGCAGGACAACTTCAGCTAAGCATTACCGCACGGCTATCAATGAGCCTGAATAATACCCCTATGGCGGGAAACCAGCTTAACGTTGTCAGTGGTAATTTTATTATTGCCCAGCCACTGGGAGTGGATGACGGCATTGACTACTGTCATAGCGGTCGAGTACGCAGGATCGATGTTGACGGCATCAACCGTACACTGGAGCAGGGCTCAATTGTTCTGCTGGGACCGGTTGCCAGCTCCGTTACCGGGGAATGTTTTAACCTGCTCTCTGAGGAAGTCGCTACTCAGGTCGCTATTCGTCTCAAAGCGGAAAAACTCATCGGTTTTTGCTCAGAGCAGGGCATTCTGGACAATAAAGGCAATGTGGTTGCAGAACTGCTGCCTTCAGATGCTGAAGCCCTGCTGCATAAGCTGGAACAAGACTTCAACCCGGACAAAAATGAAAGTACGGGCACATTACGTTTTCTGCGAGGTTCTGTCTCGGCCTGCCGTGCCGGAGTACCAAGAAGCCATCTGATCAGCTACAACATCGACGGAGCCCTGATTCAGGAACTGTTCTCCTTTGATGGTATCGGAACTCAGGTTGTAATGGCGAGTGCCGAACAGATCCGTACCGCACAGATTAATGATATCGGCGGTATTTTGGATCTAATCCGCCCACTGGAGGAACAAGGCATCCTTGTGCGCCGCTCCAGAGAACAGCTGGAGCAGGAAATTTCTCACTTTACCATCATTGAGAAAGACGGTCTGATCATAGGTTGTGCGGCTCTGTACCCCTATATTGAGGATAAAATGGCCGAAATGGCCTGTGTCGCCATTCATCCTGATTACCGGGACGATAATCGGGGTCTGGATCTGCTTAACCATATCAAAATACGTTCAAAAAAATTGGGGATAGAACAGATCTTCGTTCTGACGACACACAGCCTGCACTGGTTTCGGGAACAGGGATTTGAGGAAATTTCAGTTGCACAACTACCAATGGAAAAACAAGGGCTGTACAACTACCAGAGAAAATCCAAGATCCTGGCTCTGAATATGGATTGAGCTTGATAATTAAGGAAGCCCTAAAAAAATAAGTGATCGGCATCACATTTTTCTTTCCTATTGTGGTTCTCTTTGGTAGGATAGCGGCCGCTTGATTAGTAGCCAATACGGTCAGGCAGAAACACGATTATTCACCATAGAGTTAAACAGAAAAATCCATCATTATTTTGATAAGTGATTATTTATAATGAAAACCATCATATGTAACTCAGCCCAGAGCTTTCTGGATATGGCGGAAAATGACTTTCTGAAAGGCATGAATGTGCACTGTGTATTTCATGCAACTGAAACGGTAAAGAGAATGATTATGCATTGTCAGAAACGACACCATATCGGTCATGTCTCGTTTGCCGAAACCACTATGGATGTGGTGCCATCGCTATAATAATCTCAGACCCGGCCTGAACCCGCTGTACCAGTTCCGGGTCTGAAATTAATAACTATCTACAGATTAATAACTACGCACATATTTATCGCACCAGCTTTTTTCTCAGCCCGCTAGCCCTCAATGTTCTCTGCCTTATGCTTTGCAGCAAAACCGGCTTATCTGCAAATAGTACCAGTTGCTTCTTTGCCCGGGTAACGCCGGTATAAATCAACTCCCGGCTCAGTACCGGATTATATTTATTCGGTAGCAGCATCAGCGTCAGATCAAATTCACTTCCCTGAGATTTGTGCACCGTCATAGCATAAGCAGTTTCGTGCTCAGGAACCCGTCCCGGCAATACCGCTTTTACAGAACCGTCAGGTAGTTCAAAGAACACTTTTAATCTGGGTATCTCTTCGCTCTTATCCGGCATGCATATGCCAATATCTCCGTTATACAGACCAAGCGCATGATCATTATGAGTAATCATTACCGGACGCCCTGCATACCATTGCTCCGTTCCCGGCCGGATCAAGCGCTTCGCGGATAATGCCCTTTCAACTTTTTCGTTGACTCCCCGAACACCAAAATCCCCTTCCCTGACAGCACACAACAGTCTGCAGCGGCTGAACTTCTGCAAAGCATTCCGGGCCTGTTCATCAACCCGGGTCTTTTCACTTTTTTCACAAATCAGAGCAGTATCCGGTTGATGAACCACTTGAATATAGGCACTGTATTCATTCACCAGCCGGTTAATCATAAGGCTGTAGCTATCCGGTGTCAGCGGATGGTGTTCTATATCATGAAACCCCTGCTCGAATATCCCCTGAAAACGATGCGTATCCCCGGTATTAATTGCTTTTGCCAATTGCCCGATACCGGAACCGGCATGAAAACGGTAACTTTTCTGCAGGGTGCACAAACAATCGGCCAGCAGATGCTGATGGCCTGATGCAGGAAAATCACAAAACCCGGTCAGTTGCTGCAAAAGCTGCCGCTGTTGCTGGCTGTACCCCTCACCGGAAAATGAACAGATATCACCAAGAACAGCGCCCGCTTCTACCGATGCAAGCTGATCCTTGTCCCCCAGCAGAATCAATCTTGCATGAGGAGGCAGAGCTGAAATCAGCTTATACATCAGGGCCAGATCCACCATGGACGCTTCATCCACTACCAGAATATCCAGATGCAGTGGATTTTCAGCATGGTGACGAAATGCTGAACGCTTTGGAACTGCCCCCAGTAAACGGTGGATAGTGCCAGCTTCCGTTGGTATCACCCGCCGGACTTCCGGTGCAACGGGGAGCTTATCGATAGCACTGCCGATAGACTCGGTCAACCGTGCAGCAGCCTTACCAGTAGGAGCAACCAGCTTAATCGTCAGTTCCTTCTGTTTCTGTTTTCCCTGTTCGATCAATGCCGCCAACAGCCGCGTAACCGTCGTGGTTTTACCCGTTCCCGGGCCCCCGGACACCACAGCAAACTTACGGGTCAGAGCGACAGCCGCTGCAACTTTCTGCCAGTTCAGGCAGACCTCTTTTGGAACGAATTCATCCAAAGCCGACAGAGCTCCAGACTGAGCAGCCTGAGCAACTACCGTATCGATCACATCCCAATCCAGTCCATTCGGATCCACAATATCCAGATAGTCACACACCATCTGCTGTCGCAGCACCTTATGACTGTCCGGCCTCTGTTGTAGTGCCCGGAACAAGTCTTGATAATCGCGGGCAAACAAATGATCAAGCAGAGTGGTCAGCCCCCGGATCTCTTCTGCAGACAAAGGGACGGGCTCCGCCAGAGCAAGTAATTTTGTGGCCAGCCCACTTTCATAATGCCAGTGTCTGTGCAGATAGAGTTTTTCTCCATCATAGATCAGCGGCGTAATGCTCCGGGCATCCCCGACGCAACGGGCACGGTAAAGCAACAGCTTCCAGTCTATTCCACTTAACTGTTTGTACAGATGCTGGGCTGACTCTCCGGTCAGACCCAGCACCGAAAGCATATAAGCCGGATCCGGTTCGATGCAGATATGGCCTTTTGCCAGTTCACAACTAAGAATACCAGCAACGAAACCAACCGCTTCAGACTGTTCAGACTCCTGTGACGCAATAAAACAGGCAAACTGATAGTCAAGCTGGCGTATGGTGCCTCTCTGGCACAGATGTTCCAGTGTTTTAAGCATAATCGTCTTCTGCCTGTTCTCCGTCGATAATCCTGTCCAGTGCATCCAGCATGGCAAGATCAGGCTTCGCATAGAACACTCCGCTACCATTCGTGCTTTTATCCATGCCTCTTAAAAAGAGATAATACACACCACCAAAATGGATATGATAGTCGTACCCTGAAATTCGACTGCGTAAAAAGCGATGCAGTGCCAGAGCATAAATTTGGTACTGGAGGTCATAGCGGTGCTCAAGCATTGCCTTCTCCAGCGCATCATTATTGTAATCCGCGGTACTGTCCCCCAGATAATTCGATTTCCAGTCCAGTACGTAATACTTTCCGTTATGCTCAAAAACCAGATCAATAAACCCTTTCAGCATACCTCTGACGGTCTGGAAACCCAGCTCACCCGCTCTGGCCGATAAAGGATCATGACGCTGCACAATATCGTTCAGCAACGGAGCCGCAAGCACCTGTACAGGAAGAAGAAACTCCATCTCCACCAGCCGTTGATCATCCCCCTTCTGCTTCAGCCGCAGATCCTTTCCATCCAGAGGCGTTGACAACACGCTATCGGCCAGTTGCTGAAGTACAGGCAGCCATTCCGGGTCGAACTGTTCTTGCTCCATCAGCTTAATGATAGCGTTCTTATTTTCACCTTCCGTGACTGGCCGGGTAAAATCAAGTTTCTCAAACAACGTATGCAGAAACGTTCCCGGACGCGCACCGCGTGGAAAAGTAAACACAGAACGCTCAGGTTCATCCAGTGTCATCTCCGTCAGTGCTTCGGCAACACTGTCTTCTGCCGAATCAACATCGAACCCCTGAGCTTCCATCACAGCACTGCTGCCATGCCCTTGCCTGACCAGACCTGAATAGCTGCTGATACGCCAGCTTCGGTCTATGACAGTATGTAATTGACCTGCTTTTAGATCATGGTGATCTTTTTTCTCATCATGATCTAAAAGACTCTCACCGAAAAGCCCCATCTGCATACCGGCGAGCAAAGAATCCGGTGGAACCGTGAGACCGCATCCTGCATCCTGAGCAGAAATAACCGCCCTGATACGGGCTGCAAGCATACCGGTATTCAGCGGTTCACCTGCATTGAGCAGATAGCCGACAGCACTCAGGTGCAACCCTGTAGGATCATTCACCGAGCGCCCTTTTCGAAGCGGAGCCAGCCCGATGAAACAAGCATACACAGCCCGTGTCAGTGCAACGTATAACAGGCGTAAATCTTCTGCCAGACGTTCTTTGTCCGCCTGAACCAGAGAAGCCTCCTGCCTGGTAATATCCCATACGGTTTTAGCTTTTTGCTCATCGTAATAACGACCATCCTGTGCCTCCCGATAGTTACAGGCAAAAGGCAAAAAAACCAGATCATATTCCAGTCCTTTGGATTTATGGATCGTAACAATCTGTACCAGATTCAGCTCCGACTCCAGACGCTGGATCTGCTCATCCGTTCCTCCCCCACCACTTTGAACCTCCAGAAGGGTTTCAGTGAACCAGCGTAACAGGCCATGATCACTGTCTGTTTCCAGACTCATCTGCTGCAACAACTCACTCAAATGCAGCAGATCCGTCAGTTGCCGTTCTCCGGAAACTTCTTCCAGTAAGCGTTCAGCGATATGACGTTTGCTTATAATGGCTCTCAGCATTGGCATCACACCCCGTAATTGCCACAAACGACGATAATCACGGAACTCATTGACAACCGTTTCCCATCGGTTTTCATCCCGTCCAAGTTCATCAAGCTGCTGACTGGTTAATGCCAGCAGTTCAGTAGCCAGAGCTGCCCTCATTACCCGTTCATTTTCAGGAGTCAATACGGCCTGTAACAACCGCTGAATATCCATCGCCACCGTACTGACAAAGACGCTGTCACGATTGGACAGATACACACTGGAAATCCCCTTATCTGCCAATGCTTCACGGATCAGTTTTCCTTCCGCACCAGTTCTGACTAATACGGCAATATCGCCAGCCTCAACAGGACGACTGCATTCTGCGTTTACCAACATGGCCTTACCCGTTCCGGCAAGATGCAGAATATGCTCTATCTGACTAGCTGTCGCCAGTGCCATAGCATGCTGATATTCTCCTTTGGGTATAGGTTTATCCGCCTCCTGCAGCCAGAACGTCATCGCATTCTGTTTCTGCCCATTAAGTATCCAGTAACGTTTCTCTGCCCCCGGACTCGGGGAAACCGGTAAAAAAGGAATATCCTCGTCATACATAAACGGACACTTAGCGGAAGAAAACAGATTATTCACCCCACTGACCATATCAGCACTGGAGCGCCAGTTGGTTCCCAGAGTGTAATGATCTGTAACTTCATTCCGGGCTCGAATATAAGTGAAGATATCTGCACCACGAAAGGCGTAAATAGCCTGCTTAGGGTCGCCTATCATAAACAGTCCGCTTTCCGGCTGTCCGAGATAAATACGACTGAAAATACTGTATTGCAGCGGATCCGTATCCTGAAATTCATCGATCATTGCAACCGGATACAGTGACCGGATCCTATGGCTGAGCGTCTGCTGCGGATCACTCTCCAGTGCGGCAGCAAGCTGGATCAGCAAGTCATCAAAAGAGAGCCAGTGTTTTTTCTGTTTGGCCTCGGCCAACATATCCCGGCATACATGAATCGCATGAGCCAGAAGCGGATGTTCCAGATCGGGGGGGACGGAAAGGAACTGACTGATGACCGGGAAGATCTCATGTTCAGGAACAGAGTCACCCAGCTTGGTCTTCTCTGCCAGAAATTCACTGGAAAAGCGATACAGATTGGCCGGAAGAAGATAGTCCCGGGTATCACTGTCAGCCCACCGGCTTATCTCTTCCAGCCAATTAGGCAGGTTCTTTTTCGTAAATGTTCGTTTACTGACATCCGACGAACTAATCGCAGCACTGATGTCATCCTTATGCCGTATCCAGAGCTGTTTAAATGCATTGATAGCATCCAGATTCTGCTGATGCTGATCCTCCAACGTTCCGCACATGGCTTCGGTTGTCAGCTCAACCGGTTCACCACTCAGATAACCGGAAATTTTATGCAGCAATGCCTGTGGAGAGGACCACAGACTACGCACCATACTGGCTAGTTCAACAGAAAGTGAATAAAAATTCTGCCGCCAGTAATCCACGACCACCTGTGCTTTCAGTTTACTCTCATCGGTAACAAACTCATGGGTAAAACGACTGCCGGATTCAAACGCATTCTGTGTCAACATTCGCTGACAAAAACCATGAATGGTATAAACGGCGGCTTCATCCATCTGCCGTTCAGCATATAACAGGGTCTGAGCCGCCCATTCATGATCCGCAATCTGTTCCAGTAAGGACTCAATCACAGGATCCCGGCTACTGCCGCGCATAAAAGCAACCCGTGCGGCATGAATTCTGGCTCGTATTCTGTCCCGCAGCTCTGCCGTTGCTGCTTCAGTAAAGGTCACCACCAGGATCTGGTCAACCGTCAGAGGCTGGTAAGGGCGGCTCTGTTCATCGCCGTGTCCCAGCAAAAGACGCAGATAAAGACCGGCAATGGTAAAAGTTTTTCCCGTACCCGCAGAGGCTTCAATCAATCTGGCCCCATGCAAAGGGAATGTCATTGTATCTAGTCTGTTTACCATAAGTCTTTTTTTGCCTGTTTATAATCCATTGAATAATAAAGCATCAACTTGCTTATTTTCACTACTGAGTAGAAAAACCACACCTATGTGATCCAAACCAAATATTTAGCAAGCCAATAGAATCATTGCCGATGAAAGAAACCTTTTCGGGATCCCAGTCACGGATCATCCAGGGATGTCTGGCTAGTATCGCAGCCACAGAATTTATGGTCCCTCTGACCCTAAAGGCCGTACCAGCGAACACCCTACAAATAACAATGATTTGCGGACGGCCACCCTACTCTTTTTACTTTCTATTTCGCTTCAACCGCTGTTTGTTTTACACTTCTTATTCAGTCTGCTTCTGCATCATTGATATCCCGGCAGTATGCCATAACGTTCATCAGTACATCTGCGTTACGCCATAACTGCTGTGCCAGTGTATCCGACCATTGCGACCATACCCGTGAGATATAGCAGTCTGAGCCTTCGCCGGTAAACTGATAACCGTCTTCAAAGCGTTTCTGCATTGCCGCATAAATGGCCTCCAGCTCTTTACCTTTAATACCGGCCTCTACCCCGGCCATCACTGTGCCTGGGAAATAAGCAAACGGCTGATTCAGACCTGCATAGTAGATTTCCAGCAACAGCATCAGTTGCTGTTCTGCATATTCTCTGTCCAGCGGAGAAAAGACCAGATGCTGTACCCCCTCCCTCTTATCCAGTCCGATCAGGTGGGTATTCTGACTATCGGCACATACTGCCAGACAAAGGTGGTCGATCCAGCCCGCCAGCCGATCCTGAGCTCTGACGGAACCACAGCGGTAACGAACCAGTCCGGACTGATAGCGGTACGTCAACCAGCCCGTCAATTGTATCGGTTTATCCTCACCACAGGGAGTCAGCCGGATATTCAGCTCCGCATCATCCAGCGGCGACTGACAGAGGAAAACCAGCACTTCCAGCATGGCTTTCGCCTGAACTCGGCTCTCTTCAAAGATCAACTCCCCAAAAGCCCCGACAGGCAGCAGACCTTTTGCTCTCTGATAGCGGATAAACGCTTGTGCAGCCTGCTCGTCATCCTTCCCTGCCAAATGCGCCTGAAGCATCACCGACAAAATTCGCTCCCGTAACTGATACCCCTGCAAACCATCCAGAGCAAACGGCTCATCATCATTGACAGCAGCGTGCACATCACCAAAGAAAACCTTTAAGCGCCGGTTGAAGAAATATTGCACCGGCAGACGCCAGAATCGTTGCAGTTCTGCCAGTGGTAATTCCAGCGGATAGACAGCATCCAGCAGACTGTCGTCAAGAGGCTGAATAAACGCAGCCCGTTTTTCTCCCTGCCGGTTGACGACAGGAAGCCATTCCTGAGCATAACTTGGCTGTTCTCCGGTAAAGGCAGCCGGACTAAAAGGCACCATAGGATGATAATGAGTCAGAGCCCGGATCAAGTGCCCCGCAGAGGTGTCATTCGGCAATGCTTCATCCCCCGGTAGGCAGAAATTCTGGCCGCAGTAATCCAGCAGCTCCGTAGCCAGAATAGACGGAACCCGTTCACTGTTATCCTGAATCGAACGACCAATATAACTTATATAAAGTGTCTGCTGAGCAGAAAGCAGTGCCTCCAGAAACAGGTAACGATCATCATCACGCCGGGAACGGTCTCCCGGCCGGCTTCTGCCGTTCATCAAATCAAAACCTTCCGGTGGCATAGCTCGCGGATAAGCTCCGTCGTTCATCCCCAGAAGGCACACGGTTTTAAACGGAATGGATCGCATCGGCATCAGGGTACAGAAATTAACCTGCCCGGCCAGAAAACGCTGACTGACCCGGGATCCGGACAAACGATTCTGCAGATATTGCAGCATCACCGCCGGTGAAATCAGTTCAGTAAATAAGGCACTTTCCAGTTGTTCCTGTAACTGAGTCAATACATCACGAATAGATTTCAGTACAATTTCCCCTTCCAGACCGACACAAAAACACGCCTCCAGCAAAGCAAACAAATGGTGTCTCCATTCACCCATCGTCCGTGAATGAGAAAGCGTCCGTCGATAATAATCAATCTGCCCGATAAAATGTGCCAGCTTACCCGCCAGTTCAGCATCCATACCCTGCACTTCAGCATAAGGTACTATGTCGCGGCTGAGACCACTGAACAGGCTGAGACTACCGTCATAAACCTGCTCTGCCATAGCATAACCCAGCAGCATCCGCTGAATACCGGATAACCAGGTATTCTGCTCTCCGGCAGGCAATGCAAACTCATCCGCCGTATCAGCATCAATGCCCCAGCGGATCCCTGTTTCTTCAATCCAGAACCGGGCTCGTTCAAACGCTTCCTCATCCAGACCAAACCGGGCCATGATCTCTGGTGTCTCCAGCAACTCCAGCAGTTCTGATGCCGTACAGCGACTTTCCGGCAGGTTAACCAAACGGATAAACGCATTCAGAACAGGACTCTCCTGAGCTGCAGTCCGGTCTGAAATCGAATAAGGAACAAACCTGTCTCCCGGAGCGTTACCGAATACCGCCTGAATAGCGGGACTATAAGCGTTAATATCAGCCACCATAACGATAATATCCCGAGGCTGCAGTTGGGGATCGGCATCAAACATGCGTAGTAGCTGGTCATACAGTACTTCAACCTCTCGCATAGGGCTATGACAGGCATGGAAACTGAGTGATGCATCGTTTTCCGGTACTCTTTTTTTATGGCAACTGCTCTCCAGCTGTTTATCGTCCTGCCGTTCTTCCAGATTCAGAATATCAGCCTGAATATGATGCAGCAGGGTATCGCGTTCAACGTCTGCAAATGCTTCAATCTCGTTGGCTTCCAACTGAGAAAGCAGATACATATTATCTCGCCCTAGTTTACCCATCGAGGCTAGAAGGCTATTACCAATAACACCGGTATGCAGCACATCGGCAAGATTGTCCTCAACACTGCCTTTCAGCTGTTCTGTTTCACCATGTACAGCATAATGATCCCTCTGCCATTGCATATGTTGACGATAGCGGGAAGCTAGCCCGGCAAGATACTTGCGATCCCGAACCTCACCCCAGTAGTAACGACAGGGGTTGGTAAACATCAGATGCACATCCGTATGCTGCCCCAGAGCTTTCAAAGCAGCCATATAACGCGGAGGCAGAGAAGAGATACCAAAGACAAACAGACGTTCAGGGAGACCGGGGAAATGCCCTGTATAATGTTCAAGAGAATCGATAAAATGCTCATACAGATTGGCACGATGGTAAGGCGACTGACCCAGTGCCAGAGTATGTTCATAGAGTGCCTGCCACAGCAGCGGTTGCCATGGCTGTTCATCACCCAGTTCCTGAACCTGATTTCCGGCTTCCCAGTCAGCAATCCATTCAGGGCGGTACACCAGATAACCGTCAAAAATATCAGCGATCTTCTCTGCCAACTGATAGCGTTTACTGCTGTCAGCATCATCCGTTAAATACTGCTTCAGGGGAGCAAATTCTTCCCGATCCAGTTGCATCGGGAGAATCTGCATCAGTTTCCATGTCATCGCTTCTTTATTAAAAGCACTGTGTTCAGGAACATCATCCAAAACCTGTACAAACATGTTCCAGATAAATGTCGCAGGAAGAGGAAATTCAATGTTGGCAGCAATTCCCAGCTCTTGCGCCAGTTCCATCTTTAGCCACTGGGACATACCCGGACTCTGTACTAAAATCTGCTCTTTCCGGAACGGATTATCCAGTGGATTAACCCGGATAAGTTCCACCAGCAATGTTTTCAGGATATCTATCTGATTAGAATGGTAAACCGTAAACAAAATGCACCTGCCAATACGTTCAGTAACAATGCCCAGATTAGCATAAGTGAAAGATATTGACTCATACTGTCGGTCATTATCATGCAATGTCACTTTGATAATATTTTCATTGCTAATTTGTACATTGTTTTATATGTTATTGAATAAAATGTGACCTACTCCCCAAAAGTTTCAGCACACACTGTACCTGTTCACGGAACGAACAGAACAACAAGATGGAAGCAGTGATTATGGATAATTATTTTTGGCTACTGACGGCAGCTCTGCTCGTATTCGTTATGCAGGCCGGATTTCTCTGCCTCGAAAGCGGCAGGATCCGCAGTAAAAATAGCATTAACGTGGCTGCAAAAAATATTGCTGACTTTGTTATCTCTATCATTATCTTTTGGCTGTTTGGCTTTTCCATCATGTTTGGCGATAGTTTCCACGGCCTGCTCAATCCACTGCCAACATTGTTCGACGATGTCAACCACCCGTGGAATGTCAGCTTTTTTCTGTTTCAGCTCATGTTCTGCGGCACAGCGACAACCATCATGTCCGGAGCCGTTGCGGAGCGGATGTCTTTCAAAGGTTACCTGCTTATCGCCATGATCCTCAGTGCATTCATTTATCCGGTTACCGGGCACTGGGCATGGGCCGGTGCTTTTAATCCGGAGAATCCCGGCTGGCTGCAAACATTAGGCTTTGTTGATTTCGCCGGTTCTATGGTCGTACATGGCGTTGGTGGTTGTGTCTCTCTGGTTATCATCTGTATCATCGGCCCTCGTATCGGACGCTTCGATAAAGGTGTAACCCTTCCTCAGGGCAGTAATCTGCCATTATCAGCACTCGGCACCCTGCTGCTCTGGTTCGGCTGGTTCGGTTTTAACGGTGGCAGTACGCTATTTTTTAACGCACAGGTTCCCATGGTTATTCTTAATACCTGTCTTGCCGCAGCCTGGGGCGGACTAACCGCTTCTGCTGTACATTATTTCTATCATCGTCATTTCGATGTTGCACAGATCCTGAATGGGGTTATCGGTGGGCTGGTCGGCATTACCGCAGGTTGCCATGTTATGAATACGCCATCAGCCATGCTGGTCGGCATTCTCTCCGGCTGTATTGTTTTCTGGGGTGAAAAATGGATTAACCACCTGAAGATTGATGATGCTCTGGGTGTTGTCCCTGCTCATTTATTTACCGGAATCTGGGGGGTACTGTCTGTCGGTCTTCTGGGGGACCTAGATAAGATAGGCACCGGACTAAGCCGGACTGAACAGATAACAGTACAACTGTTTGGAATTATCTGTATCAGCACCTGGAGTATTCTGGTCAGCTATACTCTGGCTAAACTGATTAACCGGTACAGCCCTCTCCGGGTTTCACAGGAAGCCGAAGAACAGGGCATGAACGTAGCAGAACACCATGCCGCAACTGAGCTGTCTGATCTGCTGACCTCGATGAAACATCAACAGGATCTGGGTGATTTTTCCAGCCCGGTTCCAGAGCATCCTTTTACGGAAGTCGGGCTGGTGGCCACACAGTACAACAAAGTGATCAAACGGGTTCAGACAGAAATATCGGCCAGAGATGAAGCCATCGATAACTTCCAGACCAGCGAACAACGCAAAAGTGCTATTCTGGATTCCTCAATGGACAGTATTGTTACGCTTGATTTGCTGGGGAATATTCTGGAATTTAACTCTTCTGCAGAACGAACCTTTGACACACCAAGGATCCGGGCCAAGGGTAATAATTTCATCAACATTTTTGTCCCTGCATCCTCACGCAGCTATGTCCATAATAGTCTGGAACACGGATTCGTTCTTCCTGACGGATTACTGCTCAACCGACGTAACAGCCTCATACTTCAGCGTAACGGAGGGAATGAATTTCCTGCAGAAATATCAGTGACTTACTCCAGACAAACCAACCATGCCAGAGGTGAGTATGTCCTGAATATCAGGGACGTTACCCGGCAAAGAAAATTGCAGGCTAAGTTGCGTCAGCTCGCTTACAGTGATCCACTCACTGGCCTGTACAACCGAACCTATCTGGTTGAGAGCCTGAATAAATACCTTACAGCCTTAAAATCAACCGATGATACTCTGGTCGTTTTTTTTCTGGATCTGGATAAATTTAAACGAATTAATGACACCATGGGGCATAAGGCAGGCGATGAACTGTTATGTGAAGTTGCCCGTAGACTCAGCAGTGTTACCCGTGAATCGGATGTCATTACCCGCTGGGGCGGCGATGAATTTATTATCCTGATGCGGGGACAGATAACACAGATTCTGGCACAGCAAAAAGCAGAAGAAATCCTGACTGTAATGCGCCAGCCGGTTGTTCTGGAAGGACAAGGACTGAATATCCCTACCAGTATCGGGGTAACCATGACGCGTACCCCGGACATTGATCCCGACAAACTCATTCAGCAGGCAGATATAGCCATGTATCAGGCGAAACTTCAAGGCAGAGATAACTATCAGTTTTTTGCTGATCAGATGGCACAGCAGGCCAGCCAGAATTTTCATTATGAACAGGCACTGCGGGAAGATTTGCATACTGAACGGTTTTTTCTTGTCTATCAGCCAAAGGTGACGGAAAAAGGTAAAATTATCGGTTTTGAAGCACTCAGTCGCTGGTCACATGAACGTGACGGCTTTATTCCTCCGGATACCTTTATTGCCATAGCGGAAGAATCTCAGTTGATTGTGTCTCTGGGCAAACGGGTCATCCAGCTCACCCTCCAATTTCTGCAAAAGCTACAGCAGCAAGGAGCAGAACTGGTACCTATTTCCGTGAATATATCCGGTAAGCATTTGTTGTGCGAAGAATTTCTTCCGTCACTTCGTGCTCAGTTGGAACACACGGGTATCAGTGGCCAGTGGCTGGAAATAGAAATTACCGAAAGTGTTCTTGTTTCAGATATAGAACGCTGTGCCGAGGTAATGTCACAAGTAAAAGAGTTGGGTATTGCTATCTCGATTGATGATTTCGGTACCGGCTATTCTTCACTGAACTATCTGAAACGTCTGCCGATTGATGTGCTGAAAATTGACAAATCCTTTGTCGATGAGTGTCATATTCTCAGAGAAGATGGCAAGATCTGTTCTACGATTATCAGTCTGGCTCAGAATCTGGAACTGACGACCATTGCTGAAGGGGTCGAAACATCCGAACAGTTGTCATTCCTGCTGAAAAACGGATGTCAGTATTTTCAGGGATACTATTTCTATATGCCACTTCTTGAGGATGAGGTTGAGACCCTGCTAATAAAACATATACGCACTGAATAAAGCATCATCAGACAAAAACACTGCACCGAGTTTCTCAATTCATCTGACCCGACTGGACTTTAAGCCGGATAAACTGTATAAACACACAGTACACTTAATAACGTTTGAGGGATAACCATGGCTGTAATCGTCAAGTACGTGGTGGAGCGCAACGGAGAAGAAAAGATGACTTTTACCTCTAAAGCTGAAGCTGACGCTTATGACAAAATGCTGGATATGGCAGATGAACTATTTACTCTGCTGAGCGAAAGCAAACTGATTGAAGATGAAGAAAAGCAGGAAGAACTGTCTCTGTATCTTGCTCAGCATAAAGAAGATGTGCTTGAAGCACTGGGAGCCAAACGTAAGCCTGCAGCGAAAAAACCTAAACAGCCAAAAGTTGTTGATACCGAAAAACAGGAAGATGCCGCTTAATTCGTTATGCAGTCCTCATTCCCACGGCTCCCGTGGGAATGCTATAAACCATCCCTTTTCCCGCTGTATCCGTCAACAAACTGCAACAGACTTAACCTGAGCCCAGACATCCATACCTGTTGTAAGCGATAATTTTTTCAGTGAATGCTGAGTGATCAGAGACAATAACCGGGTTCCATGCCGGGTTTCAAGCAATAATGCTACTTCTCCGGGTTTCGCTGTCGACTCTATTTGCTTTATCGTTACCGGGATTTCATTAGAAATGGATGAATCTTCCGGCATACTCAGGCAAATACCGACATCAGATGCAAGAATACGGCACCGATACTGTTCACCGATAGTCCCGTAATGCCCCAGGATCCAGAGATTCGTCTGTTCACCAATATCCAGCCGGGTCATATGGTCGGCACAATGCTCCACAATTTTCGTCTCGACAATACTGCCGAGTCCCGTACCGAACAATGCCTGATGTTGTGGATCTGACATAATATTAAGCGCAGAGTCTGAAGCCACTATTCTGCCCTGATCGAATAACACGATATGATCGGCAAGTCTTGCTAACTCTTCCATAGCATGCGTGACATATATTACAGGGATAGACAACTCTTTATGTAATCTCTCAAGGTATGGCAGGATCTCTGCCTTACGTCCGTTATCCAGAGCAGAAAGAGGCTCATCCATTAATAATAGATCCGGAGATGTCAGCAATGCTCTGGCTATAGACACCCTCTGTCTCTCTCCTCCGGACAAACGAGCTGTAGAACGATCCAGAAGATGCTCAATACCCAGCAAAGAACATACACTCTCTTTCTCAACTCTGCGTTTTGACGAAGCAATTCGTTTTAACCCATATTCCAGATTCTGCTGCACAGTGAGGTGGGGAAACAAACCAGCTTCCTGAAAGACATAACCAATATTGCGTTTATAGGTAGGAATAAAAAGACCATTCCCGGAATCCTGCCACACTTCACCCGCAGCAGAGAAATAGCCTTCACTCAGTTTTTCCAGCCCGGCCATCGCCCGGAGGCAGGTCGTTTTACCTGAACCAGAATGACCGAACAACACAGTAACACCTTTAGCAGGCAAGGTCAGATCCAGACTGAGGGAAAAACCCTCATAACGGATCTCAAATTTGGCGACAATGCAGTTTTTATTCATAACATCTTTCCTCTGCGGTCACCCCAACTTAACTGAACCGGGAACGGTGTTTATTGTTAAGCCAGTACATGCCTAACAGGGCAATAAAGGAAAACAGAACCATTCCTCCGGCAAGGATATGCGCCTTATCATATTCCAATGCTTCAGCATAGTTATAAATCTCTACTGAGATGACCCGGGTTTTTCCGGGAACATTACCGCCAATCATCAGCACAACACCAAACTCACCCAGTGTATGACAAAAGCCCATCACACCAGCAGAAAATACCCCCGGCCAGGCTAAAGGCAAAGTAACAGAAAAAAAGGTATCCCAAGGAGATGCTCTGAGTGTAGCAGCCACTTCTAGGGGTCTTTTACCTATGGCATCAAATGCGTTCTGTAATGGCTGAATAACAAAAGGGAGAGAATGAACAATGCAGGCAATGGCTATACCAGCAAAAGAGAAAGGTAACTGTTCCAGTCCCAACCAGTGAACCCATTGCCCAACTGCACCATGTGGCCCCATGAGCAACAACAAGTAAAAACCTAATACTGTAGGGGGGAGCACCATAGGTAAAGTAAAAATGGCAACCACTACCCCTTTATAACGACTTTTAGTACTGGACAACCACCATGCAAGCGGTACTGCAATCAGTAATAACCAGACGGTCACCACCGTGGCTAACTTCAAGGTGGTGACTATAACGTTAAGATCCAATTCCATATGGACAATCTTCAGTGGGTTACTTGTAACCGAATGAAGCGATCAGAGCTTTTGCTCTGGTACTTTGCAGATAATCCATCAGATGTTTTGCCGCAGAATTATTCTGTCCTTTCGATAGTAAAACTGCATCCTGCTTAATAGGAGCATACAGATCAGCCGGAATCTCCCAGTGAGAACCGTCAGCAAACTGGCCATCTTTATACACCTGGGACATGGCCAGGAAACCGACATCAGCATTACCGGTAACAACAAACTGATAGGTGGGGTTTAAGCCTTTTCCCATAACAAATTTAGGCTCCAGCACAGAATAAATTCCTAACTTTTCCATCGCCTGCTGAGCAGCCAGACCATACGGTGCCAGCTTAGGGTTTGCAAGAGCAATATGCTTCACTTTTTCTTCAAGAAGTACCCGTTCGCTGCCATTAACCAGAGCCTTATCCGGTGACCAGAGAACCAGTTTCCCCTGAGCATAAGTAAACCGATCCGTTGCCAGATTATCAGCTTCCAGTTTTTCCGGACGCTTGGTATCTGCTGCCAGAAAAACATCAAACGGAGCACCATTAACAATTTGTGCATAAAGCTGTCCGGTAGAACCGGTACTCAGGGTGACATCGTCACCGGTCACCTGTTTAAAATCCTTAGCAATAACCTGCATCGGTCCATAAAAATTATTTGCCACGGCAACCGTGACGTCTTCAGCACTAACTCCTGCCGATAATACAGCCGCTAATATTGAAACTACGCCAGTTATTCTTTTCATTACGGATATTCCTCCATGAATGCACCGAAAAAACCATGCAGCGATATAGATGCATTCAGATTCTGCCGCCGCCGGGTATTATAGGCAACACAAAAAGACTGAACGCAGAACAAAGACTGCACATTTAAAATGTCCTGATTATTGTTTCGTTAATTCCTTTAACTATGTGACTAATATCACATCAAAACATCCTATATCACAGACCAACATGATGGCAAGTCTGAATTCTATGATTATTATGGTTATTTTCTGCTCATCAGAATTTCTTATTAAAGAAATATATCGCCCAAAAGACAAGACATATCATTTTGCAGACTTTATCAGATTCAACCCTTTCATCTTGTCCACAGGCTCTTTATGATTCAGTTAACAGTTTTTAAGAACAACGATCCGTCAGAAGCGTGTCCGTCTGCTCAACCGGCGTTACACCAGACGTTCTAACGGCCCACTACTATGGAGATACAAAGACAATGGCATATTTCTCTCTTGCATTCGGCAGTGCAACCAAAAACCGTGATGGAAAAATCATCGAAGCATTCTTTCCGAATCCGCTACTGAATCCGGCTGACGCTCTGGTCAATGCCCTGAGTCAGATCAGTGGTTATACCGGTGGTAACCAGTCTATTGAAATCACTCCAGCTCAGAGTGCGGAGCTAGCAACCGCTTTTGCCGCTCATGCCGAGAGTGCCAATGCCTCTTTTGCGGAGCAAGCAGCCAATGCCGGACAACCATTAGTACTGGTGATTCTGGAAACCGATGAGCAACCTCAGTCTGTTGCTGAAGGTTTCCTAAAACTGCAACTGATTTCTCACCGTCTGGTTCAGCCACACGGTATCGTACTTGACGGTATTTTTGGCCTGCTGCACAACATTGCATGGACGAATGAAGGTCCCATCGATCTACCGGAACTGGCACAACGTCAGATTGAAGCCCGTCTGGCAGGCCGTGCTCTGAGCGTCGACTGTGTAGACAAGTTCCCTAAAATGGTCGATTACGTGGTTCCGACCGGTGTTCGTATCGCAGATACATCACGTGTTCGTCTGGGTGCCCATGTGGGTGAAGGCACAACCGTAATGCACGAAGGTTTTATTAACTTCAATGCGGGTACTACCGGCGTCAGTATGGTCGAAGGTCGTATTTCTGCAGGTGTTATGGTGGGTAACGGCTCCGATATCGGCGGCGGTGCATCCATTATGGGCACTCTGTCCGGTGGCGGTAAAGTCGTTGTATCTATTGGTGAAAACAGCCTGCTGGGTGCTAATGCCGGCTTGGGCTTCCCGCTGGGTGATCGTTGCACTATCGAATCAGGCTTATATGTCACTGCAGGCTCCAAGGTACGGATGCTGGACTCTGAAGGTAAAGAAGTCGAATATGCAAAAGCCCGTGATCTGGCTGGTAAACCAGACCTGCTGTTCCGCCGTAACTCGATGACTGGTCAAATTGAATGTCTGACCAATAAATCTGCTGTAGAGCTGAATAGTGAACTGCACAGCAACAACTGATTAACAGCAACCTCTTATTATTCATACGGGAGAAAACGCTTTTCTCCCGCTCCATCTAACTGACCAACGTTTACATAAAAAACTTTCCATAAAAAACAATGAATTGATAATATATTCACGTATACACCCATGCAATATAGTTGCATCGTTTACACTACATCAGCGATAATAAAGACTTCCTATTCAGAGAGTTCCAGCATGGCGACGATAAAAGATGTAGCAAAGGAAGCCGGCGTATCTGTCGCAACAGTATCCCGGGTTATCAACAATTCTCCTAAAGCAAGCGCAGCCTCCATAAATTCAGTAAAGCAGGCCATGACAAAACTCGGTTATCGCCCAAACGCCAATGCCCGGGCTCTGGTCAGCCAGAGTACCCAGACCGTCGGCGTTCTGGTGGCAGATGTCTCAGATCCATTTTTCGGTACTCTGGTCAAAGCGGCGGATAACATTGCTCATGCCCATGGCAAGCATCTTCTGGTCTGTAATGGTTATCATCATGCTGATCAGGAAAAAGCAGCTATAGAACTCCTGATTAACAGCCGCTGTGACTCTTTGATCATTCATTCTAAAGCCCTTTCCGATGATGAACTAATACGCTATGCCGCTGAAGTTAAAGGTATGGTATTAATTAACCGCTACATTTCTGAGCTGGCCGACCGTTGTATCTCTCTAGATAACCACAGGGGCGCTTACCTTGCTACTGAATTTCTGATCCGCAACGGACATACGAAGATTGCACATATTGCGTCTTCTCATGCTATTGAAGATACGGATGCACGTATTGATGGCTATCTCGACGCAATGCGTGATAACCATCTGGAGCCATCCAGAAGCTATATCGAATATGGAGAGCCGGACAGTGAAGGCGGAGAACTGGCTACCCAGAACCTGCTGATGAAAGCGGTTGATTTTACGGCTGTCGTTGCCTACAACGATTATATGGCGGTCGGAGCTCTATCGGTATTCGAAGAAAATGCTATCCATGTCCCACAGCAGGTATCCATCGTCGGCTTCGATGACGGATTACTGGCAAAATATGTTCATCCCAAATTGACAACCATTCGCTACCCGATTCAACTGATGGCGGAAAGAGCAGCAAATCTGTCCCTACAGTTGGCAAAAGGGGAGAGGCCGGATTCAGGTTCAAACCGGTTTGCACCAACCATCGTCAGACGGATGTCAGTCGAGAAAATTTAGAGCTTCCCCGGAGCACCGAGGAAACTCATATACATAAATGGCTAAAACTCAAACAGATACGTTGTTTCAAAGCTGTACTCATCATCAGGCTGCAAAATACAGCTTACCTGATCCCACTCCGGATGGTTTGGCGAGTCAGGTAGGAACTGAGTCTCCAGAGCGAAGCCCGCATAATCAATATACTCACCTCCGCTACGGTTCGGTTCACCGGCCAGCCAGTTACCAGTATACAACTGCAATGCTGGTTTATCTGTAAAGACTTTCAGAGTAATTGCGTTATCGGGAGAACACACTTCTGCAGCACATGCTCCCTGTCTGCATTCCGGATTCAGCAGGTAAGCGTGATCATAACCTTTAACCTTCTGCTGCTGTACATCTTTCAGCAGATCCTGACCAATGGTCTTCGCCTGACGGAAATCAAAACCGGTTCCGGAAACAGACTCCAACTCACCCAGAGGGATCCCGGCTTCAGTGATCGGCAAATACTGATCCGCATCGATCCGTAATGTATGTCCTTTACAGCAGATACCCGACTCGGGAGCGATCAGATTGAAATAGGCGTGATTGGTCAGATTCACCGGCGTCGGTTTATCCGTCGTTGCATGGTAACGAATAACCACCCGGTTATCCGCCGTCAACTGATAAGTCACCGAAGCCTTTACTTGTCCCGGAAATCCCTGGTCACCATCGGCTGACAATAACCCGAAACGGACAAAATCCTCCCCCTGCTCTTCAATATCCCAGCGCCGCTTGTCGAAACCGCTCATCCCGCCATGCAGAGTATTGCCTGATTGGTTGGTACTTAGCTGATAGCTCTGGCCACTAATAGAAAATTGTCCGGATCCTATACGGTTAGCATAACGGCCAACCGTTGTTCCGATATAACTGCTTAATCCCCGGAAATCAGACATTGTCGAGACGCCCAGCATCACCTCTCGATTTTCTTCTTTCAGCGGCAGGATACAACTGAGCCAGGTGGCTCCGATATCCATAAAGGTTACCGACATTCCCGATACATTACGTAATGTCACCAGCGTTGCCGGACTGCCGTCAAACGCGGCTTCAGCCGTCATTGTTTCCCTGAGAGTCTCAGACATATGATATCCTTAACGTGCTTCTACTAATCCGGCTCCTGATGTTGCCTGACAGACGTAGATAGTTGCTTTCAGACCCGTTTCTGCTTCATAACGGGCTTCCACGGTTTGCTTCACTTTATCGGCCAATGATGGTGGAACCAGAGCCACAATACAGCCGCCAAAGCCACCGCCGGTCATACGAACACCGCCCTCATCACCAAGCACCTCTTTAACCATATCAACTAAGGCATCAATTTCTTTGACTGTGATCTCGAAATCATCACGCATTGAACGATGGGACTCAGCCATCAGCTCACCCATGCGTTTAATATCTCCGGCCTCCAGCGCCAGTGCAGCAGCTTCCGTCCGCTCATTTTCGGTGATCACATGCCGGGCACGCATAGCGACAACGTCATCCAGCTCTGCCATCCGTTCATTAAACTGCCCGGCAGACACATCCCGTAATGCTTTTACCCCAAATATCCGGGCAGCTTCTTCACACTGCTGACGGCGGGTGTTGTATTCACTATCCACCAGCCCACGCTGTTTATTCGAGTTAATGATCATCACAACAACATCTTCCGGCATGGACACCGCTTTGGTCTCCAGAGAACGGCAATCGATCAGTAAGGCATGGTTCTCCTTACCTTCAGCAGAAATCAGCTGATCCATGATGCCGCAATTACAGCCAACAAACTCATTCTCAGCCTGCTGCCCGTTCAAAGCAATCTCCGCCTGAGAGATATCCAGTTTGTATAATTCCTTAAACGTCTGGCCGATCACCACTTCCAAAGCAGCAGAAGAACTCAGACCGGCTCCCTGCGGAACATTCCCCGACACGGCAATATCCATCCCGCGGAACGAATACCCTCGTTCCTGAAGACATTTAACCACACCACGAATATAGTTAGCCCACATACAGTCCGGTTGAAACTCAATCTCTTTTGTCAGATCAAACTGATTGATTTCATTAGCGTAATCAATTGATACGATCCGTACGATATCATCATGGCGTTTTGCCGCTGCTACTACCGCCTGGTAGTTGATAGCACAAGGCAGAACAAAACCATCATTATAATCCGTGTGTTCACCAATCAGATTAACCCGACCAGGTGCCTGAATTATATGAGTAGGAACATAATCAAAGGTAGCAGCAAAGGCGTCTTTCACGCTCTGAATTAATGGAGTCATAAGTCTTGTCTCTGTTATTGTCATCGTGAGTTGTCATCGATCCCCATCTCTCTTCATACCAGCAGAAACGGGAAGCCGGGTTGTATTATTTCAGCTCTTTATAGTGAATATCGCTCAGATCACGCAGCCTCTGAGCCGCCTGCTCTGCCGTCAGATCCCGCTGAGATTCAGCCAGCATTTCATATCCCACCATAAACTTACGTACCGTGGCACTGCGCAGCAATGGCGGATAGAAAAGTGCGTGTAATTGCCAGTGATTGGTATCTGTTCCTGCTTCAAAGAACGGCGCATAATGCCAGCCCATAGAATAAGGGAAAGAACACTGGAACAAGTTATCATAACGACTGGTCAGCTTCTTGATAGCCAATGCCAAATCATCCCGCTGTTCATCTGTCAGCTCGTTCATACGCCGGATATGTGCTTTCGGTAACAGCATGGTTTCAAACGGCCATGCTGCCCAGTACGGAACCACCGCTACCCAGTGTGCCGTCTCTACCACAATACGCTCACCCGCTTTCAGCTCGGCTGCAACATAGTCCACCAGTAAACTTGAACCATATTGCTCATAGTAATCTTTCAGGTGTTTTTCTTTACGCTCGATCTCATTAGGCAAAAAACTGTTTGCCCAAATCTGACCATGCGGATGAGGCTGCGAACACCCCATGGTTTCACCTTTATTCTCAAAAGCCTGAACCCAGATATATTCTTTACCCAACTCTTCAATCTGTTCGTTCCAGGTATCAATCACACTCCGAATCTTATCCAGCGGCAATTCAGGCAGAGTCTTACTGTGATCAGGAGAGAAACAGATGACCCTGCTCAGACCTCTTACTCCCTGAGTCCGGAACAGAGGATTCTCTGATTCAGGGGCATCAGGAGAGTCAGTCATCAATGCAGCAAAATCATTGTTAAATACATACGTACCCTGATAATCCGGGTTTTTATCTCCAGAGATCCGGGTATTACCTGCACACAAAAAACATTTCTCATCATAGGTCGGTAATTCAGCAACCGATGGTTTTTCATCCTGTCCGCTCCAGGGGCGCTTAGCTCGGTGCGGAGAAACCAGAATCCACTGACCTGTCAGCGGGTTATAACGACGATGTGGATGATCCACCGGATTAAATTCAATGTGTGACATATACTCTTCTCTCAACTCCCGGATACACATCTGCCCACACAGATACGTATCAACCTAAAAACAATTCCGGCCAAAAAACAGGTGCAAAAAACCCTCAGATAGCGCTTCAATACGCTATCTGACCGGTTAAAAACACAGAGTTAGTAATGGATGCCGGGACGAGGGCTGCTACTGATACCCTTGCGGATTTTTGGACTGCCAGTGCCAGGTATCGGCCGTCATTTCAGCAACGGTTCGGGTCGCTTTCCAGCCCAGATCTTTTTCAGCTTTAGCTGTACTGGCCCAGCACTCAGCAATATCCCCCGGCCGACGCGGACAAATTTCATATGGCACAGGTTTACCGCAGGCCTTAGCGAAAGCCTCAACCATTTCCAGAACACTGGAACCATTGCCGGTGCCCAGATTATAAATATGCAATCCCTCTTTATCCCCCAGAGCATTCAGTGCTGCAATATGTCCGTCAGCCAGATCCATTACATGGATATAATCACGCACACCAGTTCCGTCCGGTGTCGGGTAATCATTGCCGAACACCGATAGTTTTTCACGACGCCCTACCGCAACCTGGGCAATAAATGGCATCAGATTATTGGGGATCCCTTGTGGATCTTCACCCATAGTGCCGGACGGATGAGCACCAACCGGATTAAAATACCGCAGCAGAGTAATGCTCCACTCCGGCTGAGATTTATAAAAATCCGCCAAACACTCTTCGACCATATATTTGCTGCGACCATACGGATTGGTCGTTGCTCCCACCGGGGAATCTTCAGTAATCGGAACAACTTCAGGATCACCATATACTGTGGCAGATGAACTGAACACAATGCTCTTCACCCCGGCTTTGCGCATTGCCCGCACCAGAACCAGCGAACCATTGACATTGTTATCGTAATATTCCAGAGGCTTGCTGACCGATTCACCGACGGCTTTCAGACCCGCGAAATGGATCACGGCCTGTATATCGTTCTCACGAAAAACCTGATCCAAAAATGCTTCATCGCGGACATCTCCCTGATAAAAATCAGGACGAACACCGGTAAGGGATTCAATACGATCCAGCACGGTTAATTTACTGTTGCACAGGTTATCGACAATAACAGGTACGATATCGGCCTTAATCATCTGTACACAGGTATGGCTGCCTATATAGCCCATACCACCGGTTACTAACACTTTCACGATTTGCCTCTCTTTGCGCTCTCCTGCGCAGATAAGAATAAGTCCACAGTGCCGCCTTACCGGCTCCGCAGAAGTTGACTGAAGTTTATCAGTGTAATGGGCTGATGAACTGTGATCAATCCCACATAGTGGTAACGTTTACACAAATTCTTATGTTCATAGAAAACACCATCCAAAGATGCAGAGCAAACACATTGACGACCAAGATAAATCAGCCAATTAGACAATATTTTATATTGATTAACTACATAATCACCTCAACATGCACACCAGTAGCCATCAGATAAAATACCCCCTGATTGTGATAACGTTTACAAATAAATACACAGCAAGGGCAAAAAAATAATCACCACTAATACTGATTATGCATAACCCAAGTGTTTAAAGACTGGTTTTATTATAAAAAACGGCAGGAACTCATACTTTATGAATGATTTCTTATGCTTAGTATCTTATTGAATCTCTTTATTTTTCATCTAAAAAACTGGGAAAAAATCCAGTTTCAGTACTACACTTAAATGTAGGATTGTATATCCTGCGATATTTGCATTCGTCTGCACTGGCAATATGCTTATAAACTTATGTGCCAGTTTGATACGGAAGGTCAGCATGCGTACATTTAACCGTCATCCGACACCGATGCACTCCCACCCAAACCAGCTGGATTCCCTGCATCACGAGCTGGTGGATCTGCACCGCCGTGTAAGAACCAAAATTCCTCATGTGGACAGAATTGCTTTTGTTCAGTATGACACCAGCGATGAACTTTTAAAAACCTATGCCGAAAGTAATATCGGTACTGATTCGTTCTGCCATCATGAATATCCGCTGAAAGCCAGCCCGACCCTGCTTGAAATTGCTAACACTGGTACAACCCGGGTTATTGATAATATTCCTTCGACACTGACTCCGGACAATAAGCACTCCAGATGGCTGCTCGAAAACGGATTCCGTTCATCTTTTACTGTGCCTATCTATAACTTTCAACAATTTATAGGATTTGTATTCTTCAATTCCTATAAGAAAAATCTTTTTACCGAGCTGGTACAGAAAGAGCTAATCCCATTCTGTGACTTGATCAGTTTTCTGGTTAATGCCGAGTATTCTCTTCTGCATGCGATTGTTGCATCTGCCGATCTCACTAAAGAGCTGTCCCCCGGTTACAGAAAAGAGTCCAGGGAGCATGTGGAGCGGATCAGCCGCTATGCGAAATTAATTGCAAAAGATGTGGCAGATCTTTATGACCTGGATGATGAAATTATCGAAAACATTCACCTATTCTCCCGTCTGCACGACATCGGTAAAGCATCGATGCCCAATGAGCTGCTGCTGAAACCGGAAGCACTGCGACAGGATGAGAGAGAAAAAATGAAATGTCACGTACAGGAAGGACTAGCGATTGTAGACAGAATTATTGAGAATCTGGGAGCGCCTAAGCACCCAAGTATCGATCTGCTTAAAAGCATTATTTCCTGTCATCAGGAATTTCTTGACGGATCCGGTTACCCCAACGGCCTCTCTCACTCAGAAATTCCTGTTCCAGCACGAATTATTACGGTGGCAAATGTATTTGATGCATTAACCAGCCACAGACCGTATAAACAGGCTTGTTCGGTTGCTGCCGCACTGCTGGAACTGGAGAAAATGGTCTACAGCGGAAAACTGGATGAAAATTGTGTCTCAGCACTAAGGAATCATCAGGAATATCTGTTTGAAGTCATTCGGCAGTACCCTGAACACGATCCGAGCAGCAACATACATTAATCATCCGAACTTAGGCATTGAGGAAAACTGAGCAGCAAAATCGTTCAGAGAACCGGGAGCTCACTAATGTAACTCCGTTAGTGAGCTTTCTATTATTCGCTGATCATATCCACACGACGGTTCTGGCTTCGTCCTTCTGCTGTTTTATTGCTGGCTATCGGCTGCTCTTCACCACGGCTGACAGCCACCAAATCATCCGGACTCACCCCTTTCTCTTCCAGATACAACTTTACAGCGGCAGACCGCTTCAGACCCAGAGAAAAGTTATATCCGACAGAGCCGATACTGTCGGTATGCCCTTCAAGGATCAATTCCGAAGCATTCTGTTTCAGTCTGTCGGCAACCGACTGCAGGATATACCGGGAATCCTTACTCAGATTATGTCGGTCGAAATCGAAGAAAACTCGGGCAAGCAGTTTACCCTGTGCATAGCCCTGAACCTTGGCTTTTGTCAGCAAGTACTCGGCACATTCACTGCCTACACCGGCACTGACAGCTTCCTGAGAAACCAGTTCTATAGTGGCACGATAAGCACTGCTGGATTCCAGCAGATAAAAAGGCCCGCTAAGCAGGTTGACCTGTTTACTCTGGCCGATGACCACATTCTCTTCCGTGGAGACATCTTTCTGAGCACAGTAATAATGTAAAGCCCTGTCTACCTGACTGTCTTCCTGTTCACCGGCATAAACTGAACCGGCCAGTGACGATACAACAACTAACGCAAGTAGCGGAACAGCCTTTTTGTTAATAATCATAAGCTTAATTCCTGTTTTCTATTTATTTAATTATTAATACGTACACTTATTTTAAGTGGCCGATTTCTTCTACGATTAACTGGAGGATTTGATCCCGGATTTCATCGAAGTTTTCTGCTTTATAAACATTATCCTCACCAGCACAGTATTTCAGACCCTTATTAGAATAAACGTTATAATTAAATCCAATTACAGCTATTTTAGAATCAACGTCACTAATGCCATCATCATCCGTATCATCCGCATCTAATGTGTCTCTTATTTTTTCACACATTTTATATGTGCCATATAAATTTTCTGCAATAGAATTAGACTCGCTGGTATCTATTTTCCCCTTCCAATTTTTATTTCCAGTGTAGTTACCATATTCACCACCATCAGATAATACTATCATTAATTTTTTATTATTATTTCTGTTATTTTTAAGAACCTGAGCCGCTCTGATCACCCCTTGGAAAGACGCCGTATTACCGTCCGGGTCAAAATACTCAACTGTATTGTATAAAGAACTAACAGAAGTAATGGCATCTGGAACTACCACATAATAATACTCTGGCCTCCATGTTTTTATTATTGAACCTGAGTTAGTAAACAATCCATTAACAGTTGCCTGATAATTTACAGCTGTTTTATCTTCATTGAAAATTAAGTAATTATTCATATCGCAGCTATGGCCATCATTATCACATTCAGCTATTGCTTGCTCATAGGTACTGACACCAAGACTAAAAGGAACTAATGCTGCTGTATTTATATTCTGATTTAGTTCTGATAGTTGACTATTGTATTCATCAAGGACATCTAAAATATCCTTGATAACTTTTAATAATCCTTTGTATTTTTCTGTATTATTCCAGTTTTCAGACATCGATCCAGAAAAATCCGCAACAAATACCACATCAACAGTTTCATTCTGATATTTTCTGGCTACCGATTTAGAAGCCACATTAAAATTATCACCAAAAGAGAGATCACCGCCAAACCAGGTATCATGTTTAGTCTGGGCATTAACCGTATACTGGAAAAACAGCGGATTCGTACTGCTAGTGCTATATGTACAAGTACTGCCAGACGATGAATTACACTCTTTCCTTTCAATATTAATGGCCGTAATACTGTCCATATCCGTCATATACTGACTAATATAGGCCTTGGCTATCTGCTTATTAACATCACTACCGGAACCGGCAATACTTTCTTCAGTATCACTGCTACCACCGGATGAACCGTTACCAGAAGTTGATTCCTCATTGCTGTCATTATGCGCAGCAATCGCCAGACTGGCGGCTTCCAGCGCATCATCCAGCCGGGCACGATCCTGCATGGCCCGAGCACCATCCGTCCCCAGTACAAACATACCAAACAGTACCGGCACCATAAGCACAAACAGAATAGCCGCATGCCCTTGTTGTCTCAACATAACTAACGCCCTATGACCATAGCACTGGACTGAACTGTGGTAAATCCGTTATCCAGCAGACCAGCAACCAGATTATCGGTTTCATAACAGAGGGTAACCCGGTATATAGCACTATTCCGTCCCCATGAAGTCACAACGCTTAACTTTGTGTCTGAGTTATTTTCCAGTTGCTGCAACGTACTGGATACTGTGCAGCCATTATTCTTGGTATACGTCTTATAACCGCTGTCATTCGTTATTTCTTCAACCTGCATAGAAAAATTATTACTATTAAAATCGCCGATTGTTCTGTTCAGTGAATTTTTACCAACGGTATACAAAAGAGTAATATCACTCGATTCCAGCGTATAATCTTCCTTGTTGTACAACTGGGTTCTTTCTTTTGCCAAACTGACAAGAGAATAAGAAAGGCGGTCTAATTTTCCCTTTACAGAAAGTTTGATAATGATATCGGCACTAAACATCAGAAGAACAGCAAAAAATGCTCCGACAATAGCAAACTCTATTGAAAAAGTTCCTCTTTGTTTACCCATTGAAATCGAACTGGTTCCTTTCATATTCCTGCACCACAATTACTTCCCGGGAAAACACTGTTGTATCATCCAGAAAATAAGAAAACATACTATTGTAATCGTATTCAATATGATAAATAGCAATAGCTTTATTCGTTTCAGACTCACTACCACAGGAAAATTCACCATCAGAATCCGTAGAACAAACATCCGTAATTCTTTCTAACTCACTTAATGTATCTAAATATCTGACACCGACTTTAAAACTTTCAGGATCGACTAAATCACTGAGCAATGAATCATTGCTCTCGATTATTGATTTAAATGTGCTGATATAATTTTCCGTGTCCTTTTTTGCTTCCCGCGATGCTTTCGCAATAGCATAATCCCCCACAGAAGAGATATAAGACATATAACTCATTTCAACCCAGGTGGCCATCATTAGCCAGAAGACAAAGAAACCCAGTGCAAATTCAATGGCTACGACACCTTTCTGGCAGGTTCTAGTTTTTCGTGCCACTGCCTGCTCCCTGCATCTCTTCTGGCTGCTCCATTATTTCCTCTGGTTCCGGTTCAGTCAGCTCTTGCAATTCTGATGCTTCATCTGTCACTTGTTCGTTATTTTCAGTGACTTCTTCCGCCTGCTGAATATAATTTTCCAGCATCAGTGCCAGCATTTCTTCACTGTCAGACAAGCCTCTTTTTTCCTCAGAAACCGGTTGTTGGTTTTCTTCCCCAATAAGTGACACACTCTCCGCCCCGGGTTGTTCTGTTTCAGATATTTCCTTAAGTTCAGCAGTTTCTGTTTTCACTTCAGGAGTCATCACTTCAGGCTGTGGTACCACCTTCTTCGCGATATTGTCGGAGGCTTTCAGGCCAATAAACACCCTCTGAATGTCACCTGCTGTATAGTCCTGTTTTTTCAAAATATCTTCCACTGCCTGATAATTGCCCAGTTTGGTATAAGCAACGACCAGATTAGAAGCGACCTTCTCATCTGCCTGACCTTTCATATACAATGGTTGCAGCTTCTCAACCACCGCCTGATAATCTCCCTCAATCAGATCCAGTACCGCCAGATTATTTTTCACGATAACATCATCGTAATAATGGCTACGGGCCTGATTAAAGAAAGCTCTGGCCTCAACAAAATGACCACCTTCCGCCTGGATCAGCCCCATCAGGTTCTCTGCTTCCGGATAATTGCTTTTTGTCGCTAGTGCCTGATTCGCCTGTTCCGCTGCTTCACCCAGCTTTCCCTGAGCCAGTAATACCTTAGCCCGCAGAAAATGGATTTTTGCCTGCATATCCACAGTATTCTTAATCGATTCGGGCTTCTGCTTATGATCAGTCTGCTGGTCCGCTGACGGAAATTGACTCAGATGAAAATCCGCTGAGTCATAATCTTTCTGAGCAAGATACGCCTCTATCAGGCTGACCCTGACGTCCTGATCATCTTTTTCTTTTAACCGGTTTTTATACAACTGAATAAGCTGTTCGCGGTTTTTAGCCTGGATCAGCAGGGTTTCTTTCGATTCGAACGAAGACTTCTCTGCCCGCTCTTTCTGGCTTGAAGATGTTGTTGTGGCACAACCGGTCAGTGCCAGCAGTATCAAGAAAATAGAGACGGTTTTCTGCATCAGTTCATCAACCTCATCACACCGGGAGCCGCGATCAGTATCACTATCGGGATCATAATAAACAGGATTAGCGGTACCGACATCTTGGCCGATAACTTACCGATCTTTTCTTCCATCCCCAGCATCTGTACTTGACGAATATCCACCGCCAAGGTGGTCAGAACGCTGTATATGGAAGATCCGTATTGCAGACTCTGGTTCAGTGTCATAACAAAACTACGAATTTCCGTTGTAGGAACCCGCTTATACAGTTCATCCAAAGCTTTCTCCATACCGACAATCTGCGCCCGTTCCGTGGTTCGTTTGAGCATATAAGCCAGATCCCGGTCAAAACTGATCATCTCCTGAGTCAGATAACTCATCGCCGCTTCAATAGTCATCCCTGTCTGCACACAGACTCCCATCAAATCCAGCAGATAGGGTAATTGCCCGGATAGTTTCCGCCGGAGATGCCGGGTTCTCTGTGCCAGATACATATCCGGAAGAAGAATACTGACGACCAGCCAGCCACCCATAATGGGGAGCAGTTTTAGTAATGGATACCCCATGCTTACACCTGCCATGGCAATGGCAGCCAGCCCTAAAATCATAACGCCGTACTTAACCGGCATCAGAAGATGGGCATAACGGGTATCGTAAAAGCCTGCAGCAATAAATTTATCGCCAATATCCGATTCAGACGTAGAGAACAGTCCGGTGACGTATTTGCCGAGAGCGAGCATCCACGCCTTCTCCTGCTGGCTGTCTTCACTCTCCCGAATCCCAAAGCGACGCAGAACACTCTGCCGCCGATACTGTTCTACAGCAATATAAACCACCACGCTAAAGCCAATCAGCAATAGCCATAGTGCAACAATGGCCTGAATATTCCCTTGCTGAATAAGCCGCAGAATCGCTTCCATTATCCGACTCCCTTCATCAGACCCCAGACAATACTGATGCCGATAAATTCACTGACCAGTACATAGTAAAGAATCGGGCGTCCGGCCGGATCAAACATAACAAACTCGTAATTTTCCGGGGAAATGTACTGCATCAGAACCAAAAAAATACAGGGAATTGCCGCTACGATCTTTGCCGACATACGGGCTTCTGCCGTTAATGCATATTTCTTTTTATCTATGGCCCGGGCATCAAACATCAGACGGTTAAGCCGGGTCATGACATCTTTAAGCTGTCCACCCCGGTTCATATTGGCTCGTAAAGTGATCACAAAGAAATAAAATGACGGATAAGGAAAACGCTTACAGGAACGTTTAAATACTTCATCCGGGGTATCCCCCATTTGCAGTTTCTGCCCCATCTTTTTAAATTCGGCTCCCACTTCACCATCCAGCGTATTTCCAACATAAATGATGGCATGCATGATACTTTCACCGGAAGAAACCGCACTGGCCAGAATATTCAGTGCATCCGGAAAAGCATCTTCAAACCGGTTCCTTTCCCTTTTCTGCAGCCAGTTATAGCCCAAAAACAGCCCCATCAGGAACACGATAACCACCACCAGAAAAACATTACCGCGGATAAATCGCTGATTAATCTCCAGCCCTGCAAACACAAGGAGCCCCATAAAGACCACCATTTTTACAGCGGCAAAACGTCCTAACTGTTTTCCCAGGTTGTCTTTTCTGTCCAGCAGCTTCTGCCATCGGCTACGCTCTGTCAGTGTACTGAAATTCACCGCCTGTTCATCGTTACTCAGTGAATAGACAAGAACTGTTCTGTTGTACTCTTCCAGATAATTATGCTTTTTCTTTTTGCCGGACAATGCCGTAAAACACAACAACACTCCACCGGCAAATAAAGCCAGATACATAATCATATATTCCCCCTCGCCTGAAACAGGGAATTCAGTTGATCACTGAGGCCAAAAAAGCGGGCTTTTTCCACCAGCACAGAACGTTTCATCAGACCTGCCGTAATAAAATTACCTTCAACTTTTTCTGCGCCCGGATGCACCATCTCCGGCTTAAAGCGGAATATCTCTTCCATTACCACACTAGAGCCTTCCAGACCCACCACTTCTGTAATACTCATCACTTTACGGCTGCCGTCATGCAAGCGGCTGATCTGAATAATCAGATCAACGGCACTGACAATGGTGCGGCGAATCGCTTCCAAAGGCAGATTACTGGTTGCCATCATTACCATCGCTTCCACACGAGCCAGTGCATCGCGTGGCGTATTGGCGTGCAGGGTAGACATAGAACCATCGTGCCCCGTGTTCATCGCCTGTAGCATTTCGAAAGCTTCACCACCACGGCACTCCCCGACAATAATCCGATCCGGACGCATACGCAGGGAGTTGATAACCAGATCCCGCTGGTGAATGGCTCCGGTATTCTCGATCCCGGCATTCCGGGTTTCCAGACGCACAACGTGAGGCTGAAGCAGTTTCAGTTCTGCTGCATCCTCAATCGTTACAATCCGTTCTTTGTCCGAGATAAACTGTGACAAAGCATTCAGCATCGTGGTTTTGCCCGAACCCGTACCACCGGAAATCAGGATATTAAGGCGGCAGCGGGAAGCAATCATCAATAACTGAGCCATCTCCGGGCTCATCGCGCCGAATTCAACCAGCTTGGTAAAATCAATCGACTGTTTCTTAAACTTACGGATCGAGATAGAGGTTCCGTCAATAGCAATCGGCGGAATAACAATATTCACCCGGCTGCCGTCGGCAAGACGCGCATCGCAAAGAGGCTGAGAATCGTCCACCCGACGCCCCACCCGGCTGGCAATACGCTTGGCAATCTCCAGCACTTGGGCCTCATCAACAAAGTTGACCTTTACTTTTTCAACCAGACCGCCACGCTCAACAAATACATTTTCATGCCCGTTAATCATGATGTCCGTAATCGATTCATCTTCCATCAGCGGCTGTAAAGGCCCCAAGCCCTGCAGTTCATCCACCAGACTTTTTACATATTCATTACGCAACAGAGCTGGCACCGGAAGAGAATCCTTCTCCACCAGCATATCAACGGCTTTGGAAAGCTGCTGAGCCAGTTGGTCTGAAGTCAGGCGATTGATCACCTCGGGATCAAGGGCATCAAAAATCTGACGTCTTAAACTGATATATGTCTGTTTTGCATCACTCATGATAACGGCTACCTGTCATTGTCACTACTTACGTGAAAAAAGGCGAAAACTCGCTTCTTTTTCCTCATCTTCACCAACAATCAGAGAAGCCAGACGCTGTAACGCCTTAGAGGCTTTACCCTTTTGCTGACTGATCCTGTTGTTGTTCAGAATCATAGCATCTAGTTTTTTCACATAAGGAATCACAACATCAATTTTTTGATGCAAATATTTTTCTGCTTCCTGAAGGGTTACCGTAGCCGCATTCTGAGGGATGGTGTAGTTCATCACAGTAAACAGACGCAACGGTGTCTCCGGGTTTTTTATACCTGCAAGCTGCTGCCGGATCCGGGCGGCTTCCCTCAAACCGGAAACTGTCGGCGGAAAAATCAGAATAATGCAGTCGGAGGCCAGGGTAATTTCTTCCTGGTTAACGGTCTGCCGGACAACGGAGGACATATCATCAATAATAAAGTTTACATCCCCGGCCACCTGTTCAACGACAGCTCGGGTATATTCTTTAATATCACTGCATCCCATTCCCTGAGAGGTAAGAGACAGCACAGACAACATTTTGGTATGTTTGGTAATCAGACTCTGGGCAGAACTGTTATCAAGAGCGGATGAAAATGATCCCGGCCGGACATCCCGTTTTTCAAACTGAGTCATACCCAGCATAATGTCGATATTGCCGCCCAGATAATCATGGTCAACCAGCAGACAGGATGAACGTTTATTTTCAGAAAGCAGATGGGCAATTTCGGTACTGAGCATAGTTGTTCCCACACCACCTTTACACCCTAACACGCTAATATTTTTGGCTTTACGACGCTGCCCCAGTCCCCGGTTACGGTGACGGTTTTCATGTACGCTGATAACGAATTCAATCAGTTCATGTTTGGTGATCGGCCAGAACAGATAATAAAATCCCATCTGTTTAAGGTTACGAATCGTAGAGATCGCATCTTCACTGCCAATAACAATAACCGAAGCATCATTCGGCAGCAGATGGCCGATTCTTTCGGCATCCGTTGTAACGTCCTGACTTTCATTCAGCTCAATGATCACGATCTCAATATTTTCATGCCGGACATGGTCTTTGATCTGTTCATCGCTGTTCTGCAGCAGAACCGGTGTTACCAGTCCTTCAAAACGATAGGCTTCTTTGACCAGAGAACGGCACGTTTCCGTCTGGAAAAAAAGAACCGATGTGATTTCCTGCTGCTGTTCAGGTTCCGCTTCACCGGAACCTTTTTTAAGGATATCGACTAAGTCAAACACTTACTTACCATCCCTGAGCATTTTTTCCGGATTCACCATAGACTGCCAGCGGGCACCATCGGAATAACAGCCTTCCTGATTACGGCCGAAATTACCGACTTTTTCATAAGCACACACTTCGACCACAGCACGATTAACAATGGTTTCGAATTTCATATCGAACGGCTTCTCATCCGCTCCGGCAACGGCTTCTTTCACCGCCAGTTTATTCTCGTCCAGCCCTTGTCCAAGTAAGTAGCGGTAATAAGAATCCGCCAGTTTTTTGCCTGCCGGTGTATACCAGGTCAGATTAACCATTTGGGTAGTCACTTTGTCCCAATGGCTTTTCGTATACTTGTCCAGTTGCTCACGAGCCTTATCCTGCTTACCATTTTTGATACTGATACCCAGAGTGTAAGCGACAGGGACGATCTGAATTTCTGCCCCCTTACGCTCTGCAATGTGTTCAGCACAACCACTTAGCAGAGCCACGAAGATGATAGCAGTAATGATCTGTCTCATTGTTTAAACCCTCCGGTTGCCAGAACCTTATTCGCCCATATTCCTTCTGCCTTCTGATAAGAACCTTTAAGTGCAAAGAAACGACGCAGGTTGGGTGTTTTTTCCATCGTAGGTAACTGCACCTGAGACGGATGAACCGGCTGAACCAGATTGACGGTTGCCACAATAATCAGCTCAGTTTTTGTCCGGGTCGTTTCTGTATGGCGGAACAGCGCTCCGAGGATAGGAATATCACCGATATACGGGATACGCTGCAAAGACTCCCGATCTTCTGTACTGAGCAAACCACCGAGAATAAAACTCTGTCCATCACCCAGCTCCACAGTAGTCCGCGCCCGGCGGGTTTTCAGCGCCGGCAGATCATAGCTGTCACTGCTGTAGGTATTATCCAGTGCACTGACTTCCGGCATCAGAGACAACTTGATTTTGTCATCCCGCAATACCTTTGCCATCAGTTCCAGACGAACCCCGTACTCGCGGTACAGCACATTGGTGCCGCCATCAATAATGGTCACAACCGGAATTTCACCACCCGCCAGAAAACTGGCTGTTTCGCCGGAGATCACAGAAAGGTTGGGTTCTGCCAGCACCTGCCCGACATTATCGTTACCGATCGCCGTAATCACAGACACAATATCTTCCGCACTGAAGCTAGTTAGTTGATCGACAAAGATGCCGTTGGAATAGCCTGAGCTGCCCAGATTGATACCGAATTCTTCCAGAAACGAATGCGTAACTTCTGCAATAGAAAGCTTGACGTTCACCTGCTTGGTGGCAACGACTTCAATATTATTAACCAGACCTTTGAACTTATAGCGGCGCATAAAGTCCATCTCATAGTTTTCTTCACCCAGATCCCATTCTATGGTGCTGATTTCCGCCTCTTTACCCAGTAGTTCACCGGCCAGATTATAGATATCTTCCCGCTCCTGATCGGTCGCTACCGTACCGCTCAGTACCGCCTGATCGCCCAGATTGTAGATTTCTACATCCACATTCGGGAAACGCATCTGTATCTGTTGCTGAATGTGCACCAGACTTTTATTGACGACCAGCTTCCGGGACACCAGTGTTTTTCCGTCTTCATCAAAGATCAGCAGAGATGTACTGCCGATTTTCTTACCGAAAAATACAACCTTATGTTTTTCTACGACCTGATAGTCAGCGATATCCGGATTAGAGATAAACACAGAGCCAATCTCTGGTTCAACACTGATCGTCTGTGCATCGCCTTCAGACAAATTAACAATTTTCGCTGCCAGAGCCAGAGGAGCAGCCAGAAGCAGAGAAAAAGAGAGGATAATGTGTAAAGCCACTGTTTTTAAAGATAAAGGTATCCGACCCAGTTTAGGTTGCGCATCCATACCATTTTCCTTTTTATTGTTATCTTATACTGGTTTCGCCAGCGCGAAATTCTTTAATTGCCTGATAGCTTGGCAGCACATCCCCGGCATTTGCATGCAGCTGTTCAGCTTCTGCGGAGCCAACGGATTTATGTACTTCCAACTGGGCAATTTTTCTTGCCACGACCAGCTTAGCCAACTGTTTCCGGCTCAGTTCCAGAACCATAGTGACATCGTTACTGACTGTTTTTGATGTCGCTTTTTCAATCTCTGTCGGGGTATGTTTCTGAACCTGAAGCACTTTTACGGCCATTAAAACCGGAGAGACAGATACCGACTGATAGCCTCTTACCGTATTTTCATTGGCCAGATTCTGATCCGTCGAAGACAGCGCCACGATATCAACCAGACTCCCCTGACCAATAACACCTCCGATCATGGTTTCTGGTTCTACTTTTATCGCATAAGGCACCATGCCTTTTGCCGTTGTCAGTTCAATATATTCCGGTTTATCAGGCGTCACAAAATCACTGTTAGTGACCCACTGTCCGGACTCCAGCGCCAGACCGGCAACCATACCTTTAACAAACTGAATACTGGTATCACTCACCAGACCATGTTTATTCGCTTCGGCTTCAGGTACCAGCCTGGTTTCCAGTTCCCGGGACGTTACAACCTGACCCGGCTGAAGAGCGGTATTGGTTAACCAAATCCGTAACTGTTTCGGCGCAGCTTCTGTGACTGCCGGCGAATTCTCCTGAGTATCTAAACTGCCGGATAATCCATATAAGCCAGCCCCCATTGCAATCACCGCAATAGGGAGCAAAATTTTTAAATTCATAGTCACCTCATTAGAGAGAGGCTAAAATTCCTAACCAACAACTGACACTAATTGGAACCCCATAAGGCACAGTAATAAATTCTGTTTTTTTATATTTTGCTATCAGATACGTCATTAATGCAGTGACGCCTCCGGATAACCCAATTAGTATAAAAATCTCTGCCAGATAATCAGAACTCACTGCAGGAAGCAGGGCAATTAACAACTTCGCATCCCCGGCTCCCCACATATGGATATACCAGAGAGCAAATGCTAACGGGCATAACCATATCCAATAAGTAAAATTACCGAGGGAATCGTTTATATAACAAAATGTGGCAACACATCCCAGAACACCGATAACCAGCTTATTGGCTATTAACCGGTATCTGACGTCCTGATAAGAAATCACCAGAAGCAATATTGATATCAGAATAAATAACAGCAAACTAACCTCGATAATCAAACAATAACAATGCTAACTATTAAGATGCACTTGGTAGCTTGCCAGCAATTGTAGTGAAAGCTTGAGAAAGGTTCTTATACAAATCACCATCACTTGAGAAAGCAACACCCACAATACCGGCAATCGCTACACCGATAATAGCGTATTCAATTGCAGTGACACCACGCTGATCCTTTTTGAAATTTTCCAGCGCAATTTTAGCCTTAACGTAAGTTGAAAGAAGCATTTTTTACTCCATCTATAAAAAGTTATATTTAATTTTCCCTTTTCTGACAAAGCAGTAAATATGCTGTGTCAGAATCGGAGCGGAGCATAACATAGATTTTTTTGTTGCCAAGAATTGGTATTACAACTTTGATGTCGGTTTTATTTAAATCCCATGACAAAAAACAATTTATAAACATAATTTAACAATTTAAAAACATTGGATATTTTACTCTAATCAGCACAATTTCGCATATTCAAATAACAAACAAATCAATATATCTTGTTGTTAATGCTAACATAAAAATCCCTCTACTTTTTTGAAACCGATTGCAATTATCCAAATAAAACAGACAGTTATCGAATCATCAATTACGAGTCAGATCACAAACCCATCGTTAATACCACAATATGTCTTATTGTTAAGACGGTACTTATATTTTTAATACACCGAAAAAAATAAGGGGTGTTACCCCCTTATTTGTGATCGCTGGCACTATTTTGACGATATCATTTCTACCCGCCGGTTTTGTCTGCGACCTTCTTTTGTTTTGTTATCAGCAACCGGCTGACTTTCTCCTTTAGACATTGTAGTTAATGTCTGCGGGTCAATACCCTTATTAATTAAATATGTTTTTACCGATTCAGAACGCCTTAATCCCAGTGCCATATTATAGTTTTCTGTGCCAATACTGTCGGTATGGCCTTCTAAAATAAGATTGACTGCCTGCCGCTGTAATTTTTCCGTCAGCGATTGCAGTATATAACGGGCATCTGCCGTCAAATGAGCGCGATCAAAATCAAAAAAAACTCTGGCCAGAATATCACCCTGTTTATATCCCTGCATCTGCCCTTTAGACAGCAGATATTCCGCACACTCACTACTGATACCGGCACGGATCATTTCCTGAACCACCAGTTCAATCGTGGCCTGATAAGCACTCGGAGAAGAGATTAAATAAAATGGGCCGCTGTTCAAATTGACCTGAGTAGCCCCGCCAATAACGATGCTTTCTTCAAATGCGACATCCTTCTTGGCGCAATAATAGTGCAGTGCCCGGTTTATATCGTCATTGCTCTCAGCGGCAGAAACAGATAACCCGGCTGTCGATGCCACTAATACCATAATTCCGTATAGTAAGTTTCTTGCTTTCATTAGATTCCCGCCTCTGTTAAATGCCCGATTTCTTCTGTAATTAACTGCAGAATGATCGATAATATTTCATCGCTGTTTTGTGCCTGGTAGGCATTATCGGTTCCGACACAATTCAGCAGAGCCTGATTGGTCGAAATATCATAATCAAAACCTATCAATACAATTTTTGAGGTAACTTCATAATCTTTAGTGGTTATTCGGCTATCCAGCGTATCGGTGATCGTGCTGCACATGCCGGCATTAACCAGTGAAGTGGTAATATCCGGATAATTATCCAGCCCGTCAGACAAAATTATCAGCAACCTTCTCGGATTATCCCCTTTATCCGCCATCTGAGCCCCACGGATCAGTCCTTCATATGACGACGTTCCCCAGTCAGGGTAAAATGATGCAACTTCACTATTAAAAACAGCAAAATCAGTGGTCGGTTCCAAATCATAGAAATAAGCGCCATTAGGATCAAAAAACAGCTTATCCGCTTCATTCAGCCAGATATCTTTGTCATCACAGTCCGTTTTTTCCACAAAGATATTACTCACCGTATCTGTAGCGCTGTCATTGATATACTGGTTGTACTGACACATATGGGCAATCGTTCCCACTTCATCAACCCAGTATGGGGTATACCAGCCGGCTTCATACCCGCTCACATTTTCAAGGCTCTCCAAAGACTGGGTAACCGAGTTAAAACCAACATAAGCCACCGTACTGTCATCCAGATTTTTCAGACCGTTATACTGAGCGACATAATCCGTAACATCTTCAATAATATCAACCAAATCCAAGTACTTAGCCTGCGTTCCTCCCGACCAGGAATCGTTCATGGTATCGGAGAAATCAGAGATAAACACAATATCAATCGGGTGATTCTGATATTTTCTGGAACGACCATCCGACTGGACGTTATAGCTGTCACCAAAGGTATCATCATCTTTAAAAATGGTTTTATGTTCTGTTGTCGCATCCACCTTAAACTGGAAAAAACGCGGATCCCCCGCATCTATCCCATCAAGACATTCCTGAATGTCTTCACACTCAGATTTGGAGATACTTAATGCTGCTATTTGGGTCATATCCTGCATATAATCAGTAATATAAGCCGTTGCTATATCCCGGTTCCGTTGCCAGCCTTCTGAACCAGCCTCATTAGAATTGTTTTCTGCCGCCACCGCCAGACTGGCTATCTCCAGCGCATCGTCCAGACGGGCTTCATTCTGCATAATTCTGGCTCCATCAATAGCCATACTAAACAGGCTGAACAGTACCGGAGCCATAATGACAAAAATAATTGCCGCATGGCCTGTTTGTCTGTGCCGGTAGCCAGAAAATTGCCCCCTGCAGATTCTGTTCATCATTACCTCCCCAGTGCCACCGAGGTGGAACTGACTGTGGTAAACCCGTTATCCAGCAATCCCATCACCAGATTATCTGTCTCATAACAGAGAGTAACCCGGTACAGAGGGCTGTTATACCCGAGCGTAGTGGTAATTCTTAATGCATTCTCTTTTTGGCTAAGCGTCGGGCTAACCGTGCATGTTTGTCCCCGGTCAAAAATCTGCAGCGTATTCGCATTAACCGTTGTATCGTCAATCGAATCATCATAAGTCTGCTCTTCCAGATGCATACCAAAACGAGAAGCTTCAAATGTCCCTGTCGTCCGGCTTAAAGAGTCACTCACAGCGGTATAGACCAGATCTACATCTCCATCCGTCATCTGATCTTCATTGCTATATAACTGGGTTCGCTCTTTAACAATACTGACCGCAGAGTATGAGAGCCGATCCAGCTTGCCCTTCATCGAGATTTTAATAATCGCATCCTGAGCAAAGGCAAGCAGTACCCCCAGCAGTAAGCCCACAACTGCAAATTCAATCGCAAATGCACCCTTTTGCCTAGATCTCAAATTTGTCTCTTTCATATTCCTGCACCACTATAATTTCACGGGCAAAAACAGAGCTATTCTGTACAAAATAACCAAAAATACTGTTGTAATCGTAGCTGATGTAGTAGATAGCCAGAGCCTTATCAGTTTCCGGACCATCACAGACACCCGACGGACTCTGACAAACCCCGGTTACCGACTGCAGAGCTGACAGGTCTTTAACATAGCGAACCGTGGCAACAAAACCGTCCGTATCCACAAACTTGCTCCAAAAATGATTACTGTCCACCAACACATTCTCAAACGCTTCCTGGTACTTATCCGTCCCTTTCTTCGCGGAACGGGACGCTTCTGAAATGGCAAGATCGCCGATAGCCGTCACATAAGAGATGTAGCTCATCTCCGCCCACGCCGCGATAAGCAACCAGAAAGCAAAGAAACCCAGTGCAAATTCGATGGAAGCGACCCCTTTTTGCCATGCCCGTCCGAATGTCCGCTTAATGGCTTTCATACTCAGGACCTCTTTCTACCTTCACCTGTAAGAGTGCTGCTGAAGTCTCTTCACTATCTGCACTTATCTCTTCAGAAGCACCATGACTGCCAGTGCTGCTCATCCCTCTCAGTTTCAGAAAAATGCTCTGGATCTGCTCTTCCGGATAATGCTGCTCTTTCAGTATCTCTCTGACAGCCTGATATTTCCCGAGTTTGGAATATGCTATCAGCAGGTTTGACGTCACCTGTCTGTCACCTTCCGACTTAACATACAAAGGTTGCAGCTTCTGTACTGCAGCAGCATAGTTCTCTTCTATCAGATCCAGTACTGCTAAGTTGTTCTTAATAATCGCATCATCGTAATAGTCCCTGCGGGCGGCCAGGAAATGTGCCCTTGCGGAACTCAGTTTCCCCCGTTCCGCCTGAATCAGCCCCATCAGGTTTTCAGCCTCCGGATAAGACGAGCTGAGTGATAGTGCCGTCTGCGCATACTGATAAGCCAGAGTATAGTCTGCAGACAAGTAAGCCACCTGAGCTTTCAGGAAGACAATCTCTGCCGCGTATTGCTCATCCATATCCACTTCGGCAAGATGAAAAGCGGCTGATTCGGTATCCCCGGATTCAAGATAGGCTTTAATCAGCTTAATGCGCAGCTGTGTTGAAGGCCGCTCTTTTAACTGCTGTTTATAAAACGTGATCAGTTGTTCCCTGCTGTCGGTACTCCGCAGAACCTGCTCTCTCGATTCAGCACTCATCTGCTCCGCCTGCGTCTGTACAGATGAACCATCAGAAGCACATCCGGACAGCCACAGAAGAACCAGCAATACAACAAATATTCTGCCCATAACGCCTAGCCCCCCATCATTCGCATGACACCCGGTGCTGTGATTAGAATAACAATCGGGATCATAATAAACAGGATCAGTGGCACCGACATTTTTGCCGACAGCTTACCGATCTTCTCTTCCAGATTAAGCATCTGCACTTCACGGATATCCACTGCCAGCGTTGTCAGAACAGTATAAATAGAGGAGCCGTACTGCAGGCTCTGATTCAGTGTCATCACAAAGCTGCGGATCTCCGTTGTCGGTACCCGTTTGTACAGTTCTTCCAGTGCCTGTTCCAGCCCGACAATATGGGCACGATCATTGGTGCGTTTCAGCATATACGCCAGATCCCGGTCAAACCCGGCCATTTCCTGCGACAGATAGCTCATCGCTGCTTCAATCGTCATCCCCGTCTGAACACAGACCCCCATCAGATCCAGTAGATAAGGAAGCTGATTAGACAGTTTCTTCTGCAACGATTTGGTGCGCATATCCAGATAGGCATCCGGAACGATAATGGTCACAATAGCCCAGCCGACAACAGCAACGGCAAGTTGTACTGTCGTCATACCAAGGTAGATTCCTGCTGTCGCGATCAAGGCTCCACCAATAAGAAGAAGTAAGTACTTACCTGACAAGTAGAGATGAGCAAAGCGGGTATTATAAAATCCGGCAGCAATAAATTTCTCCGCCACATCCTTATGCGAAGCAGCAAACAGGTTGGTGACATACTTAGTGACCTCTTCGGCAGTCTGCACATCCGACGCCTTACTGGTCGCCTTTTCACTCAGTCCGAAACGTCTCAGCCGACGGCTCCGCCTGAACTGCTCATAACCGACATACACAAAGCTGGAGAGTCCAACCACCACAAACCAGATCGCCAGTATCAACTGGATATGGCTTTGACCCAGCCAGAATAGGAGCTTATCCATTACCTCACCCCCTTCATCAGTCCCCAGACAATGCTGATACCAATAAACTCACTGATTAACAGATAATACAGAATGGGCTTGCCTGCATCGTTGGTCATAACAAACTCATAGTTCTCCGGACTGATGTACTGCATCATGATCAGAAAAATAAAAGGAATGGAAGCTACGATCTTGGCCGACATCCGAGCTTCGGAGGTCAGGGCATATTTTTTCTTGTCTATCGCCCGGGCATTAAACATCAGCCGGTTAAGCCGGGTCATGACCTCTTTCAGTTGTCCGCCGCGATGCATATTGGCCCTCAGCGTGATCACAAAGAAGTGAAATGAGGGATAAGGAAAACGCTGACAGGATTTTTTAAACACTTCATCCGGGGTATCCCCCATTTGCAGCCTATCACCCATTACTTTAAATTCAGCACCAACATCTCCGTCCAGAGTTTTTCCCACATACATAATGGCATGCATAATACTTTCACCGGCAGAAACCGCACTGGTCAGAATATTCAGTGCATCGGGAAAGGCTTCCTCAAACCGTTGCTGTTCCCGTTTTTGCAGCCAGTTATGCCCCAGATAAATACCAATAGCGACAATAATCGCCACCACCAGATATTCATTACCCCGGATAAAACGATAATTGATTTCACCTCCGACAAAGATCAGTAGCGCAATAAAGCTAACCAGTTTAAGAAAGGCATATTTACCCAGCTGTTTGCTCAGATTATGCCGCTTATCCGCCATCCTCTGCCGGAACGTCCGCTCGGTCAGAGTACTGAAGTCAACAGCCTGATCATCATTCGCCAGCGAATAGACCCGAACCGTTTTGTTGTAGGCTTCCAGATAATTGTGTTTTTTCCTGCCGCTGAAGAGACCAATCAGAAGCAGAAGAATACCAGCACCGACCAATACGAGATAAATCATATGTACCCCCTAGCCTGAAACAGCGAATCAAGCTGCTCCGACAGGCCGAAGAACCGGGCTTTTTCCACCAGCACTGACCGTTTCATCAGTCCGGCAGTAATGAAGTTGCCTTCTATCCGGTCTGAATCCGGTGTCACTTGACCCGGTTTAAAGCGGAAAATTTCTTCCATTACCACGCTGGAGCCTTCCAGACCAACCACTTCAGTAATGCTCATGATTTTACGGCTGCCATCATGCAGACGACTGATCTGAATGACCAGATCAATCGCACTGACAATCGTTCTTCTGATCGCATCCAGCGGCAGGTTATTGGTGGCCATCATAACCATAGACTCAACCCGAGCCAGCGCATCACGCGGCGTATTGGCGTGCAAAGTCGACATAGATCCATCATGACCTGTATTCATTGCCTGCAACATCTCGAATGCTTCCGGACCACGACACTCCCCGACGATAATTCTGTCCGGGCGCATCCGCAGAGCGTTGATCACCAGATCGCGCTGCTTAATAGCTCCCGTATTCTCGATACCGGCCGTACGGGTTTCAAGACGCACCACATGTGGTTGCAGCAACCTGAGTTCCGCTGCATCTTCAATAGTGACAATCCGTTCCTTATCGGAAATATACTGAGAAAGCGCATTCAGCATGGTGGTTTTCCCTGAACCGGTTCCTCCGGAAATCAGGATGTTTAACCGACAGCGGGAAGCAATCATCAGCAGTTGCGCCATTTCATCACTCATGGTGCCGTAACTGATCAGCTTAGGGACATCAATCGCCTGTTTTTTAAACTTACGGATAGAAATAGAAGTACCATCAATAGCGATAGGCGGGATCACGATATTCACCCGACTACCGTCAGCCAGACGGGCATCACACAGAGGCTGAGAATCATCTACCCGGCGACCGATCCGGCCAGCAATCCGCTTAGCAATATCCATCACCTGAGCTTCATCAACAAAAGTAACTTCGGATTTTTCCACCAGCCCGTTACGTTCGATATACACATTATTGCAGCCATTCACCATAATATCGGTAACCGACTCATCTTCCATCAAAGGCTGGATTGGCCCCAGACCATGCAGTTCATCCACCAGACTTTTAACAAATTCATTGCGCAATACAAGAGGAACCGGCAGTGATTCTCTGTCCACCAGCATCTCTACCGCTTTGGACAGTTGTAACCCCAGTTGTTCATCATCCAGTCTCTGGATCGCTTCAGGATCGAGCGCATCAAAAATTTGCCTTCTGAGCGTCTTATAGAGTTCCTTGGTTTCACTCATAACGACCTACCTGTGCATAAACGGAAGACGGAGACCTTTCTTCGTTTCCTCTCCCACAATTAATGATACAAGTCGATAAAGCGCTTTTTCCGGCTTGCCTCCGGACTGGCTGATCCGCTTATTATCCAGAATCATTGCATCAAGTTTTTTGATATACGGGATGACAATGTCAACCGGCTGATGCAGGTACTTCTCAGCTTCTTCCAGACTGACCGTTGCAGCAGAGTCAGGAACTACACAGTTCATCACCATGTACATACGGCAGGGCACATTTTCCTTATCTTCCATCATGCGCTGTTTGATCCGTGCCGCTTCCCTGAGTGCCGAAACCGTTGGAGAAAAAACCAGGATCAGGCAATCGGACAGTTCCACCAGCTCTTTGTGATCAAATCCCTGCTGAGCGATAGCTGATAAGTCCTCGACGATAAAGTTCACATTCTCCGCCACCTGAGAAGCCACTGTTTTGGTGTACTCTTTAACATCCGCATTCCCCATTCCGGCTGTCGGCGTCAGAGACAAAACAGAAAGCAGCTTGGTATGTTTATTCAGCATACTTTGCGCGGAGGTAGGATCCAGAGTTGTGGAAAACGACCCGGCTCTTATCAGACGTTTTTCGAACTTTTCCATCCCCAGCATGATATCCAGATTACCGCCGTGATAATCGTTATCGACAACAACGCATGACGAATTTTTCTTCTCCGCCAGCAGATAACCGATCTCACTACACAGGAAGGTTGTGCCAACCCCACCTTTACAGCCCAGCACGCTGATCTGCTTCGCCTTACGCTTTTTGCCTAATCCCTTATGGCTGTGGCGGTTATCATGCACGCTGATCACAAACTCAATCAGCTCATGCTTGGTAATGGGCCAAAACAGATAGTAAAAGCCCATCTGTTTCAGGTTACGAATAGTAGAAATTGCATCTTCGCAGCCGATGACAATCACAGAAGCATCGTTCGGTAATAAATGGCTGATACGTTCAGCATCCCGGCTGATATCTCTGCTTTCATTCAGCTCAATAATCACAATCTCAATGTGCTCATTACGCACATGTTCTTTTATCTGTTCATCGGAATTAATCAGCAAAGCCGGAGGAACCAATCCTTCGAAACGATAGGCTTCTTTCACCAGAGACTGACACTTTTCTGTCTGATAAAAGAGTACAGAAGTAATCTCTTTTTGTGCTTCGCTATGCTGGCTGTCACTTTTTTTCAGGATATCTACCAGATCAAACATACCTTACCCTCCCCTGCTACGGCTGTTCCTGAGGTACAGAAACCGGATCCGCTATTCTCTCTGCCGGACTCAGCATCTTTTCAGGAGCAACCATGGACTGCCAGCGGGCACTATCGGTATAGCAGCCCTGTGCAGACATCCCGTAATTCCCGATCTTTTCATAGTCACATACTTCAACAACCGCACGATGTACCACTGTCTGAAGCTGCATATCAAATGGTACCAGCTCCATCCCCTGCGGAGCTTCCTGCAGGTGAAGTTTCGTTTTATCTATCCCCAGCCCCAGCAAATACCGGTAATAGTTATCCGCCAGAGTTTTGCCCTTACCGGTATACCAGAGCATACGTACATTCTGGGTCGTCACCTTATTCCAGTGGCTCTGTACATAGGTATCCAGCTCCTGACGTGCCTTCTCTTCCTGACCCTGTTTAATACTGATACCGATAGAGTAAGTCACCGGCACCAGTTGAATTTCAGCCCCTTGCCTTTCCGCAATATGATCAACACACCCGGTCAGGGACGCAGATATTCCGAGTAGCACGGATACTGTGAATAAATGTCTCATTGTTTAAACCCTCCGCTGGCCAGAATCTGATGAGCCCACATACCTTCGGCTTTGTCGTATGTACCATCCAGAGCGAAGAAACGACGCAGGGTTGGTGTTTTTTCCATCGTCGGCAGTTGTACCTGAGACGGACGCAGAGGCTGAACCAGATTCACAGTGGCTACAATAATCAGCTCGGTTTTGGTTCTTTCTGTTGCCGTATGCCGGAACAGTGCGCCTAAGATAGGGATATCACCGATAAAGGGAATGCGTTGCAGCGACTCTCTGTCTTCGGTACTCAGCAAACCGCCCAGAATAAAGCTCTGGCCGTCACCCAGCTCTACCGTTGTTCTGGCCCGCCGGGTTTTCAGCGCCGGTAAATCATAACTTTCGCTGCTGTAGGTGTTATCCAGCGCACTGACCTCGGGCATCAGTGACAGCTTGATTTTGTCATCACGCAGCACCTTAGCCATTAGTTCCAGACGCACACCGTATTCGCGGTAATAAATGTTAGTACCACCATCGATAACGGTGACGACCGGAATTTCCCCACCGGCAAGGAAACTCGCGGTCTCACCGGATATTACCGACAGATTGGGTTCAGCAAGCACCTGGCCCACATTGTCATCACCAATAGCGGTGATAACAGAGATAATATCGTCTGCACTAAAATTATTGATATAGTCGACAAATACACCGCTGGACGCACTGGCGGATCCCAGCTGGATACCAAACTCTTCCAGAAAAGAGTGGGTCACTTCAGCAATAGAAAGCTTCACATTAACCTGTTTGGTGGTACTGACCTCGATATTGTTTACCAACCCTTTAAACTTATAGCGGCGCATGAAATCCATCTCATAGTCTTCATCACCCAGATCCCATTCAATCGTTGTGACTTCTGCTTCTTTGCCCAGTAATTCACCAACCAGATTATAGATATCCTCTTTCTCCTGCTCTGTCGCAACCGAACCGGTCAGAACAGCCTGATCGCCCAGGTTATAGATATCGATATCCGCATCAGGAAAACGCAGTTGGATCTGCTGCTGAACCGGCACAAAGCTTTTATTGACGATCAGTTTCCGGGAAACCAGCGTGTTGCCTTCTTCATCAAAAATCAGCAGAGAAGCATTACCGATTTTCTTACCGAAAAATACTACCTTATCTTTTTCGATGACCTGATAATCAGCCACTTCCGGGTTGGAAATAAATACAGAGCCAATTTCTGCCGAAGCCTGAATCGTCTGAGCATCACCTTCTGACAGATTCACAATACGCGCTGCGGAGACGGGGAAAATACACAATAGCAGAGCAAGGATGCCCCCGCGGAGTAGCGAAACAAGTGAACGAATATAAACATGAGTATCCATACCACTTTACCTTTATTTGATTACTGTAATGGGGTTACCAAAGCTGCGGTAATCTATTTAACTGAAGCACTGCCCGCCCTGAATTCTTTTATCGCCCGATAGGTAGGCAGAACATCCCCGGAATTCGCCTGCAACTGCTCAGCCTGCTTCTGGCCGATGGATTTATGTACTTCCAGCAGCGCTATTTTTTTCGCAATCACCAGTCTGGCGATCTGCCTGCGCGATAGCTCCAGGATCAGACTGACTTCCACGGTAGCAGGAGAGACCTTGGTCGCCGGTTTCTCTTCTTTCTGCACCTTAAGTACCCGAACAGCCATCAATACCGGAGAAATGGAAATATTCTGAAAATCTTTTACCTTGGTATCTGTAGCCAGATTCTGAGTAAGGGAAGAAAGTGCGATAATATCGACATAACTACCATGGGTGATTACCCCGCCGACAATGGTGTCGGGATCCACCTTAATAGCATACGGCACCATATCTTCTGAGATGGTCAGCTCGATATAGCGCTCCTGCTTAGGCGTTACAAAATGGGTCTTGGTTACCCATTGCCCGGCGGTAAGTGTCTCACCGGAAACCATGCCCTCAACGACAGGAAGAGTGATATCAGGAATAGTCCCTTCTTCATTTTCAGTCATGCCGTGCAAGCGGGCTTCATCATAAGGCACCATTTGTGCGTCAAGCAGTTCAGCAGTAACAAGCTGTCCGGGAAGAAGATCCTGATTAACCGTCCAGATCCGCACGGTTTTTATTTCCACCCCGGAAGACACTTCACTCTGAGGCTCGTCAGTTGAAGGGATGTTCGATGTTAATATGCGTCCTGACAGGCCATACAGGCCGGCACCGACCGCAATAAGAGCAACAGGCACTAATATTCTGAGGTTCATAGTGTCACCTCACTATCAGAAAGATTAAATAATCAGACAACTACATATATAAACAATATCACTATGCAGTTTAAATATTTTGACGATAACATGTCGATGAACATGGAAATAAAACATATTCATCGACCCAGATAAAATCCCATGAACATATAAAAAAGATTATATTTTACTCATAGAATAATAATTCTAATTTATCATCAGACTTTAATTAAGCCCACTAATTGTAGTTGAAATAGCTGTTATTGCAGAAGTTAGCGCTGTTTTCAGTACATTTGTTTCACCACCAAATACAGCGGCAACCAAGGCAGCAATAGCCACGCCAATAACTGCATATTCAATAGAGGTAACGCCCCGTTGGTCCTGGGTGAATGTCTGAAGTGCAAGCTGCATTTTTACATAGATAGAAGTAAACATAATACGCTCCGGTGTATCTGATTAAGGAAATGAGCCTATTTGCAGTGAATGAATTCAAATAAACCCGCCCTTACCAAAAGGCTAGTTTATAAAATTATTAACAGCAACGTTTTTTGGCTCGATATCAAACTTTATTCCTACCTTTTTACATAAGTTAATGTTTGTATTAATAATTTAATCAATAATTGGTTATGATAATGATTATTAAATACAAATATAAAATTTAAGAGGTATGAATATACTGTTTCTAAACAGCCATTTAATTAAAGTTCTTTTTTATATTATTATCAATAAGAGCTTTTTATGATTAGAACCATGTTCAAAAAAATAAATACAGGCTTTTATTTATCAATAAGATAGAATTAAAATTCTCACTTATAAGACATATGTGCACTGTTACAGATCAAGATATAATAGATAAAAATATCGTTTTCAGCTCATTTTTTCTTAGTGATAAGATACATTATAAGTTATTGTTATATCAATATATTAAAGTAAAATCGATTACATCAGCTGCGGTTCAAACAGGGAAAAGGTCGGGTTATCCTGCTCAGAAGACCATAAAGCGATAAAATGGTGTGTTTTAATACAAACCTCAGGCAGAAAAAGAAGGGATTGGTGATATAAAAAGCCCCGCAACAGACTGGCGGGGCTTGGATACGTTTCGCAGCAGCGAAGACGACAATAACGTCAGTAATGACAGATTATTTCGCTTCTCTTGCCGCTTTTACTTCTGCGATAACCGTTTCTGCCACGTTTTGTGGACATGGTGAGTAGTGGCTGAATTCCATAGAGAACTGACCACGACCAGAAGTCATAGTACGCAGGTGACCGATATAACCGAACATTTCAGACAGAGGAACGTCTGCTTTAATGCGAACACCAGTAACACCAGCTTCCTGATCTTTGATCATACCACGGCGACGGTTAAGGTCACCGATTACGTCACCAACGTGATCATCAGGAGTAAATACATCAACCTTCATGATAGGCTCAAGAAGTTGTGCACCTGCTTTAGGCATAGACTGACGGAATGCACCTTTTGCTGCAATTTCAAACGCAATTGCAGAGGAGTCCACTGCGTGGAAGCCACCGTCAAACAGTTCTACTTCAACGTCCAGTACAGGGAAGCCAGCCAGCACGCCCTGATCCATCATTCCAGCAAAGCCTTTTTCAACTGCAGGCCAGAATTCTTTCGGTACGTTACCACCAACAACGGATGAAGTGAACTTAAAGCCGCTGCCTACTTCGCCTGGTTTGATACGGTAATCGATCTTACCGAACTGACCAGAACCACCAGACTGCTTCTTGTGCGTATAGCTGTCTTCGATTGCCTGAGTGATAGTTTCACGGTAAGCAACCTGTGGTTTACCCACTTCCAGTTCAACGCCATAAGTACGCTTCAGGATATCGACTTTGATATCCAGGTGAAGTTCACCCATACCTTTCAGGATGGTTTCGCCTGAATCTTCATCAGTCTCAACCTGGAATGATGGGTCTTCTGCAACCATCTTACCAATCGCGATACCCATTTTCTCTGTTGAACCTTTATCTTTAGGCTTAACAGCGATTTCGATTACCGGAGTAGGGAAGATCATTGGTTCAAGAGTACATTCATGCTTAGGATCACACAGAGTATGACCAGTCTGAACGTTCTTCATACCAACAACAGCGATGATATCACCAGCTTGTGCAGAGTTGATTTCGTTACGCTCGTTAGCGTGCATTTCAACCATACGGCCGATACGTTCAGTTTTGCCTGTTGCAGAGTTAAGGATTGTGTCGCCTTTCTTCATCACACCAGAGTAGATACGGATGAAAGTCAGAGCACCGAAACGGTCGTCCATGATCTTGAACGCAAGCGCACGTAGCGGCTCATCAGCAGATACAGTAGCTACTTCGCCAGTTGCTTCACCTGTTTCAGGGTCAGTCAGATCCTGAGGATCAACTTCTGTTGGTGATGGCAGGTAATCTACCACGCCGTCAAGCATTGGCTGCATACCTTTGTTTTTGAACGCAGAACCACAGAAAGTCGGGAAGAAGGCCAGATCACGAGTACCTTTACGGATACAACGCTTGATGTCTTCAATTGATGGTTCTTCACCATCCATGTAAGCCATCATCAGTTCATCGTCCTGCTCAACCGCAGTTTCGATCATCATTTCACGGTATTCAGCCGCTTTCTCTGCGTATTCAGCAGGGATTTCTTCGATGGTGTAATTTTCTGGCAGACCTGATTCATCCCAGATCAGTGCTTTTTGATTCAGTACGTCGATAACGCCTTTGAAATCGTCTTCAATACCGATAGGAAGAGTCATAACCAGTGGGTTTGCACCCAGAACGTTCTTCACCTGGTCTACTACACGGTAGAAATCTGCACCCATACGGTCCAGTTTGTTTACGAAGATCAAACGAGCAACTTCTGAATCGTTTGCATAACGCCAGTTAGTTTCTGACTGAGGTTCAACACCACCAGAACCACAGAATACACCAACACCACCATCAAGAACTTTCAGAGAACGGTAAACTTCAACAGTGAAGTCCACGTGTCCCGGAGTATCGATGATGTTCAGGCGGTGGTCTTTCCAGAAACAGGTAGTTGCCGCAGACTGGATTGTGATACCACGTTCAGCTTCCTGCTCCATGAAGTCAGTAGTTGCAGCGCCGTCGTGTACCTCACCAGTACGGTGGATCTTACCAGTTAGCTTAAGGATACGCTCTGTAGAAGTAGTTTTACCCGCGTCTACGTGAGCAAAAATACCAATGTTTCTGTATTTTGATAAGTCAGTCATTGTCTTACTCTGTTAATAAGGTATAAATTGCGCGCAGAGTATATCATAATCTACTGAGACTGATACCCTTGCGTGCAGATGAATAAAAAAAAATTTACGCCGCGATCTGTCTATCATCCAGCCTTAAAAATATAGTACATCGTCATCCCTGCGAAGGCACTGACGAGTGTGATGCGTGGGCACAAAAATCCTGAAATAAAGAACATAATTACAGTTCATCAAAAGCTTCTATCGCTTCGGACAGCTTCTTCACTCCATGGATCTGCATGCCGTCAATACCACCTTTGGGCATATTCGCAGCCGGAACAATCGCCTTTTTAAAACCGTGCTTAAACGCCTCCATCAGACGTTCCTGACCACTAGGAACCGGACGAATTTCTCCAGCCAGCCCCACTTCACCAAAGATCACCACATCTTTCGGTAACGCCCTGTCACGAAAACTGGATAACAGCGCCATAATTAAAGCCAGATCAGCGCTGGTTTCAGTGACTTTCACCCCACCGACAACATTAACAAACACATCCTGATCAGACATCTGTAAACCACCGTGTTTATGCAATACCGCCAGCAGCAGAGAAAGCCGGTTCTGCTCCAGACCCACGGTCACCCTGCGGGGATTCGCCAATTGGGAGTAGTCCACCAGCGCCTGTATTTCTACCAGCAATGGCCGGGTGCCTTCCCAGACAACCATCACCGAGCTGCCGGAAGTTTCCTCTTCACCACGGGAAAGGAAAATCGCCGAGGGATTACTGACCTCCCGTAATCCCTGCCCGGTCATGGCAAAAACCCCCAGTTCATTCACCGCACCAAAACGGTTTTTATTACTGCGCAAGGTACGGAAACGGCTGTCGTTTCCGCCGTCCAGCAGCACGGAACAGTCGATAATATGTTCCAGAACCTTAGGCCCGGCCAGCGTACCGTCTTTGGTTACATGCCCAACAATAAAGACGGCAACGTTATTTTGTTTAGCGTAACGCGTCAGCGCCGTAGCCGATTCCCTCACCTGTGCCACGCTACCCGGAGAAGACTGAACATCCGCCACGTGCATCACCTGAATGGAGTCAATGACCATGATCCTTGGCTGTTCTTTCTCTGCCACCTGACAGATCTTATCGACATTGGTTTCTGACAGCATTTTCAGATGTTCTTTCGGTAACCCCAGACGCGAAGCCCGTAACGCAACCTGTTGTAAGGATTCTTCTCCCGTCACATACAGGGTCGGCATCTGAGAAGATAGCCAGCACATGGTTTGTAATAAAAGGGTAGACTTACCCGCCCCCGGGTTCCCCCCTATCAGGATAGCAGCACCGGGAACCACGCCCCCCCCCAATACACGATCCAACTCTTTAAAGCCACTGGTAAAACGGGGAACTTCCTGCAGATTGATCTCTGCCAGTGTCTGCACGACGGACTCACCGGCAGCACCGGCATAACCGCTCAGACGTTCATTACGTGCTGCCTGAGGCGAAGCGGCCAATCGTACCTCTGTAATCGTATTCCATGCGCCGCATGCATTACACTGTCCCTGCCAGCGAGGGAAGTCTGCCCCGCAATCATTACATACGTATGCTCGTTTTACTTTAGCCATGTGCTCTCAATCACTTTTTACCGGTTAAGTTTCCGCCGTTACGTCAGCATGTGCACAATATGCACAATGTCGTCATTCTGGTCTATTGTATCTTTTATCATTAAGGGTAAGAATAAAAGCTCAACTTTTGCGTCTTACTGTCGATACGTATAACAAGGGCACACTGTAACAGAAATTTATGCAGCAATCTGAACTTCTCTCGCTGGTCGAAAGACTTATTCCTGTCTATGAATCTGAAGATTTTGAACTTGTTCTGTCTCAGTTGACGGCTGACGCCCCATCTTCCGCTAAAGTACTGGCTAAGATGGAACTGAACCGGATTATGGCACCATGCAGTAAATCCATTGATCTGAGAGGACGAGTTCAGGGAGAATGCCGGGAATATAAGCTGGAGGGGCGGACCCACTGGCTGGATGATGTTGCTATCAACACCTACCACAAAAAAATCAAGCAGTTCGGTGGTTATACAGAAGGAGTTTGGGAAGCACTTTCGAATACCCGTAATAATTTCCGGGTAATGCAACAGCGGGAAAAACCCAAGCAGAATACTTCCCTGACCGATCCTGACAGCCCATTTTCAATAGAAGCTATAAAACTCGGTTATACACTCAAACGGCAGGAAAAACGCCTGAAAATGGCGACTCAGGTAAAAATCACCCTGAAAACGCTGAAGACACTACAAGACATTCATGCAACCAGTGTCGATCTGTCAAATTCCGGTGCCAAACTTAAAGTACCAACAGCATTTAACTATAACCTTGGCGAAACCATACAGGTTCAGTTTGTGCAGCTTGCCGAAACGACCGAGCTGCAAGAGTTGTCCCGTCCGATTGAATACCGGATTATCGGTGTGGATGACTGCCATGAAAACAGCAGTATCCGCTGGCTGAGGATCTTACGACTTACTCAGACTGATATTATCGATCAGGCTATTGATATCCTGCTGGATTCTAATGTAAAAAAAGCCTATCACGATCATCAGGATCAGATCCTTCAGGCACGTAACCACGGGTTTGAATACACATCGATAAAGCATTCTGCCAATTTACCGCTGTTTCTTAGCGGTACAGAACTAAAATTTGCTCTGCTGAATGAAAACAACCTACCTACCTGGGAATACTGGCATGATGAGCGCAATCAACAAGTGCTGGGCTCTCTCCTCACGGAAGAAAGAATCACGGAACTGGCTCAGCCCGGTGTAAAAAACGCCAGTAATATTCTGTATGCCTTTACCCATGAACATAATGGTTATCGCCTGCATTATTCAATGATGATGCCCGAAGCCAGCCGGGAGGAACGCCAGTTGTTCTGGCATGCTGGAGCAAGAAGAGAAAGCTGGAAGGTGTTCCGGGTTTCTGTCTTTGAACTTTCTCCGGAGGAAATCTCTTACTTTTTACGGGCTTTTTCCAGTCAGGAAGATCTGACAGACGGAGATCCGAACCAGAACCTTCTGACCCATGTCTGTATTTTACAGGAAGTGTCAGATACCGAGTCTCGCAGGGATTACCTGCTGACAGAAAAACCAGGGCTGGACAGCAGTGTTCTTAACCGTTTTCGCCAGTCCCGGAAAATCATCGGCTCCCCAAGAAGTATTTACTATGATGCGAAAACCCGCCGCAGTGAACCGCGCTATATGTTCAAATCACCAATAGAACTAAAAGCCGGAGAGAAAAAACTGCAGGGACATACCGTCAACTTCTCTTCCAGAGGACTGTTTGTTCATCTGGAAACGCCACTGGCCTATAAAGCCTATGCGCCAGTTCATGTCAGCTTTAAAGAGCTTCAGCTCTATGATACCGAAGCCCCTCTGACCGATGTGACCTATACCGTTATCCGCATCAGTCCCAACGGACTGGATATACAGCTGGAAATAGCCGACAGCAGTAAAACCAAACGCACCGTCGCCTTTATGAAGAAACTGATTACTCATAATAAAGGCAAACTGACCACCACTCAGGACACACTGCCACCGGTAGAATTACTGACCACAATGTATAATGCGATACTGACCCGTCTGGTCTGTACGCCTTTTTACGTCGCTAAAGTCTCACGACTTATCCGCCCTATCGCTATCGGCGTTAATTTTCCGCTGAGTTCTTATCTGAAGGTACTGGATACACTGGGACATGAAAAGCTCTTCTCTCTGGAACCTATTTTTAAGGGCAGAACCAATACGCTGCTTTCGGTTCCTATGCGCCCGGTTACTCAGGTCAAAACCACCTACCATGAAATGTACATGGCGGTGATAAAAAACGGCAATAATATCGAAGCGGTACACACCCGCCTTCTGGGTGATTTTAAATCACTGAAAGAGCGAATTCTGTTTATCAAAAAAGCCCGTCAGCTCGGCGAACTTTATGTATTGAGGGTATCCGGTGTTCCTGTCACTACCGGAATTACTCAGATTCTGGGGGAACAACTGGAAAATCTGGCTGCTGCAACGATTCACAGAGCCAGAGCACTGGAAAAAGAGTTCAGTTCTATTAACGGTTATGGTGAACTGATCGATATTACCGATGAAGTACTGATCCGTCTGGAACTTACCTGATCACACCCGGTTTTTTTCTCAGAATCAAAGTCAGCAGAACCCCACTGGCGAAACTCAGGAAGATCATAATATACATATAGCGGTCGCTTTTACGGTAATGATGATCAGAAATAGCGGTCACCATGCCTTTTTCAAAGGTGATGCGTACATAACCGATCAATGAGGTATCGTTCAGAATCGGCTCTACCAGTTGTAACCGGCCAATACTGGCTGTTGCCAGCGGCGTATCCAGCCCCAGAATTTCCCGGGCTGAACTGGCATCCTGACTGGAGGCCAGTTTTACCCCTTCCGAATCATAAATAGTGGCATCGAATACCAATCGTTCCGCTGCCAGTTGATCCGCCAGATTCAGTAATCGCTCCTGATCCCCGCTGATAATCATGTCACTGGCAGAATGCGCTGCCTGAGAAGCCAGCAATTTTGTTAAAGTTTCAAGCTGATGAGACTGAATTTTCTCGTTACCTTTGCTGATCACATAACTGTTCTGAGCCATGTAGATAAACATCAGTACCAGAAGAATAATCGCCATTCCTTTCAGGAAAAGACGCAGTGAGAACAGGGATTTTTTCATGAAAACCGTATATCTTTTAAAGTGAGTGATAATATTGATGCTTGCCTTTTTAAATTGCAATAGGGTAACTTTGCTGCATTGCACATTTAACTAACGTAACAGGCAAGGAAGCAGTGACTACTCAAACATTCCATATTCAGAAACGTACAACTCTGACAAAACGATTGCCGGAGACCCGCTTCTCCACTCAAATGGACAAAAACAAGGCAAGCTGGATCATTTTTGCGCCTTATCTATCACCCCAACATTTTGACGATATCGACTTTTTTACCGGCAGCTATAACCCTGTTATTGATATCTGGAAAGTGGGACCTTATGAAGTGGCTCTGATGTCCGAAACCTTAACCTCCGAGCATGAGAACATTCTTCAGGCTCTGCAACTGGATTATGCCTCGCTGGAGCATGTCCCGGATCTGTCCAGACCGGGTCTGATCGTTATGGATATGGACTCCACCGCCATTCAGATTGAATGTATCGATGAAATTGCAAAGCTCGCCGGAGTAGGCGAACAGGTCTCTGCTGTGACTGAACGTGCAATGCAGGGTGAACTGAATTTTGAAGAAAGCCTGCGTGAACGTGTCGGCACGCTGAAAAATGCCGATGAAAGCATCATCGCTCAGGTAAGAGAACATCTGCCGATGATGCCGGATCTGCAGGCTATGATTTATACCCTGAAACAATTTGGCTGGAAAACTGCGATAGCTTCCGGCGGATTTACTTATTTTTCCGACAAACTAAAGCAGGAACTGGAACTGGATCATGCTCAGTCTAACACACTGGAAATAATCGACGGTAAGCTGACTGGAAAGGTATTAGGAGAGATCGTAGGGGCAGAGAAAAAAGCACAGATCCTGCAGGAACTGACACAAAAATTCGGTCTTGATCCAGCAAATACCATTGCTGTCGGTGATGGTGCTAATGACTTAGTCATGATGAATCATGCGGGTCTGGGGATCGCCTATCACGCCAAACCCAAGGTCGAGCAACAGGCACAAACAGCGATTCGCTACAGTGGACTGGGCGGTATTCTGTGTATTCTTTCCGGCGCACTGGCGAAACAACAAAAAGTCAGTTGGCGGGCAAAGCCTTAATCGGCTTATCTTCTCGTTCCCACGGTCTGAATTTTCCGTGGGAACGAAGATTCTGAGTAAAAATTCAGTCCTTACTCTTTATCACCCAACAGCACGGAATCCAGAGCGATCTCAATCATGTCATTGAAGGTATTCTGACGCTCTTCCGATGTGGTCTGCTCACCCGTTTTAATGTGATCAGAAACGGTACAGATAGCCAGAGCCTTTGCACCGTACTCTGCGGCTACGCCATAGATACCGGCCGCTTCCATTTCCACACCCACAATGCCGTATTTATCCATAACAGTGAACATGTCCGGATCCGGTGTATAGAACAGCTCAGCGGAGAACAGGTTACCGACTTTGACATCAATTCCGCGAGCCTTCGCGGCTTCTTCTGCCGCTTTTACCATTTTATAGTCAGCGATAGCCGCAAAATCATGATCTTTAAATCGAATACGGTTTACCTTGGAATCAGTACAGGCTCCCATACCAATCACAACATCACGCACCTTAATATCTTCATTTACTGCGCCACAGCTGCCAACACGAATAATCTTCTTCACACCGTAGTCTTTGATCAGTTCTGTTGCATAAATAGAGCAGGACGGAATACCCATACCGTGTCCCATAACAGAAACTTTGCGGCCTTTATATGTACCGGTAAAGCCAAACATATTGCGCACATCACAAACCTGAACCACATTCTCAAGGAAGGTCTCTGCAATATATTTTGCACGCAGCGGATCGCCCGGCATCAGTACAACATCGGCAAAATCGCCCATTTCAGCATTAATATGTGGAGTCGCCATTGATTAAATCCTTAACATTTTCGTTAGTTTTTCTTTTATAAAAAGCTGTTGCCATATTGCATATCGGATGTACCGAAGTACTCAGCCAGACTCTGGCCAATATCAGCAAATGTATCACGGTGTCCCAGAGAACCCGCTTTTATCTTGCTGCCGTAAACCAGAACCGGGATATGTTCTCGGGTATGGTCTGAACCATGCCAGGTTGGATCACACCCATGGTCGGCAGTAATGATCAGCAGATCATCTTCTTTCAGCTGCTGCAGAATTTCCGGTAAACGACGGTCAAAATACTCAAGTGCAGAAGCATAACCCGCCACATCCCGGCGATGGCCATAGGCTGAGTCAAAATCAACAAAGTTGGTAAAGATAATGGTGTTATCACCATCTTCTTCCCTTATCTGCTCCAGAGTGGCATCAAACAGATCCGGAATACCGGTTTTTTTCACCTTTTTAGTAATACCGCAGTGTGCATAGATATCCGCAATTTTACCGATAGACACCACCTGCCCCGCTTTTTCATCCACCAGCTTTTGCAGAACAGTAGGGGCTGGTGGTTCAACCGACAGATCACGGCGATTACCGGTGCGGGTAAACTCTCCAGCCTTTGGGCCAACAAACGGACGCGCAATCACCCGGCCGATATTGTAACCTTCCAGCTCTTCGCGCACGATCTGACACAACTCCATCAGTTGATCCAGACCATACGTTTCTTCATGACAGGCAACCTGAAACACAGAATCTGCTGAGGTATAGAAGATAGGTTTGCCGGTGGCCATATGCTCTTCACCCAGCTCATCCAGCACAACCGTCCCCGATGAATGACAGTTACCCAGATAGCCAGGAATCCCTGAACGGGCAACAATACGATCCAGCAGTTCCTGCGGAAAACTATTTTGGGTATCCGTGAAATATCCCCAGTCGAACAGCACGGGGACACCAGCAATTTCCCAGTGTCCGGATGGGGTATCTTTCCCTGATGACAACTCTGCCGCATGTCCATAAGCCCCGATGATCTCTGCGTCTTTATCCAGACCAATCGGGAAAGTCCCGGTTGATTCTTCAGCTGCTAAACCCAGCCCCAATGTAGACAGATTCGGAAGCGTAAGCTTTCCCTTGCGCATTTCATTATCCGCCAGCCCCTGAGCACATTGTTCTGCAATATGTCCCAATGTATCGGAACCTGTATCACCAAACTTATCTGCATCAGTCGCCGCACCGATACCAAATGAATCCAATACTAAAATAATCGCTCTTTTCATTTTATTCTCCTGCGGACGTTACACATCATCTTTACGAATGCTGCAATACACATCCGGAGTTGCTGTATACGGCTGCTCGCCAATCTGAATAGCCTGTTGCAGTGCTATCGCTGTCTGCTGCCATTGCTGTTCATTACGTGCGTGGATCACAGCCAGAGGAGTTTCTCCATCCACCGTGTCTCCCAGCCGGATAAACCGGTCGATACCAACCGCATAATCAATACCATCGGCCGCAACACGACGCCCCCCGCCCATTGCAACTACCGCCATACCGATTGCTCTTGTATCCATCGCTGAAACCATACCCGCTTTTTGTGCATACACAGGTTTAACGATTTCAGCCGTACATAAATAATGATTATAATTCTCGATAAAGTCCACCGGACCTCCCAGTCCGGCAACCATCCGTCCAAACCGCTCAGCCGCCGCCCCACTGTCCAGAACAGATTGCAGACGAGTTCTGGCTTCAGCGCTGTTTTTGGCCAACTTGCCCAGAACCAGCATCTCAGCACAAGAGGCCATGGTCACCTCCAGAAGACGCGGATTACGATACTCGCCAGTAAGAAAACGTACGGCTTCCCGCACCTCAACCGCATTACCGGCTGAAGATGCCAGAACCTGATTCATATCCGTCAGAATTGCCGTTGTTCTCGTTCCGGCCCCATTTGCCACAGCAACAATGGATCTTGCCAGTGCTTCGGATGCGGTATAGGTCGGCATAAATGCTCCGGAACCGACTTTGACATCCATGACCAGAGCATCCAGCCCGGCAGCCAGCTTCTTGGAGAGAATTGATGCCGTGATCAATGAGATATTATCTACGGTCGCTGTAATATCCCGGATCGCATAGACACGCTTATCTGCCGGTGCCAGATTTCCGGTCTGTCCGATAATCGCAACCCCCGCATCTTTCACTACACTTCCGAATGTTTGATTATCCGGTGAAATGTTATAACCGGGAATAGACTCCAGCTTATCCAGAGTACCGCCGGTATGGCCGAGACCACGTCCGGAGATCATAGGCACATAGCCACCGCAGGCTGCAACCATAGGTCCCAGCATCAGAGACGTCACATCACCGACACCACCGGTAGAATGCTTATCCAGTACAGGGCCATCAAACGCCATATGGCTCCAGTCGAGAACCATACCGGAATCGCGCATAGCGCAGGTCAAAGCAATACGCTCAGGCATCGTCATCTCATTGAAAAAGATCGCCATAGCAAACGCAGCGATTTGCCCTTCGGAGATACTGTCGTCAGCCACTCCCCGGATAAAGGTATTAATCTCATCCGCTGTGAGGATTTCTCCGTCACGTTTTTTACGAATAATTTCCTGAGGTAAATACATGTAACCCTCCTGCCTTAAGCAAAATCAATATGCGGCAGGATCGGCCGTTTCGTCGGTTACCTCTAATGTATTCAGCAGGTTTGTCAGCAAACTGGATGCCCCGAAACGATAGTGCATATTATCAGCCCAGTCTGCCCCCAGAATATCGTCAGCCATAGACAGATAATCAGCGGCATCTTCTGCCGTACGAACACCACCGGCTGGTTTAAAACCGACTCTATCGGCAACACCCATATCCCGGATCACTGTCAGCATAATTTTTGCCGCTTCCGGGGTAGCGTTAACAGGCACTTTACCGGTTGAGGTTTTGATAAAATCAGCACCAGCTTCAATCGCAATCTCAGACGCACGTTTGATCAGCACATCTTCTTTCAGTTCACCGGTTTCAATAATCACTTTCAGCAGAATATCACCACATGCTGCCTTACACTGTTTTACCAGCTCGAACCCCGTGCTCTCATCACCGGCAATCAGGGTGCGGTAAGGAAACACCACATCAACTTCATCAGCGCCATAAGCAACAGCGGCGCGGGTTTCTGCCACTGCGATTTCAATATCATCATTACCATGAGGGAAGTTCGTTACCGTTGCGATACGCACTTCCGGTGTCCCCTGCTGACGCAAGGCTTTTCTGGCTACAGGAATAAAACGTGGGTATATGCAGATAGCTGCGGTATTACCCACAACCGTTTTGGCGTCATGACAAAGTGCGACCACTTTTTCATCAGTGTCGTCATCATTCAGCGTAGTTAAATCCATAAGTTTAAGTGCACGTAGAGCTGCAACTTTTAAATCGCTCATTTCTGTCTCCGATCAATATAGTCAATTTGCCCACCGAAAATACGAACAGTGCTTATGCAGTATAGATAAGCAATCCGCTTTCCGGTTGCGAAATGAACGGACTTGGTTCCCTGAAGACTTGATACCGATTCTCTGCAAAGCAAACGTATCAATTGCTATCCCTGTCACCGCACAGTACCAGTTATGGCCTATGGTGAGTGTCTCGTATTCCTGAGACCCAAAGCATTATAAGTATTCCCCGTCCACGCAACAATGGCCTACACAGGCGCAAACGTTTTGTATCTCAAAAAAAGTGTCAGAAAAAGAAACACCGTAACAATCAATTGCTACGGTGTTGTTTTACTGATGCCCAAACGCCTGTTTGCCGCTTACATTGCTGCCAACGAAATACAGAAACCAGCGATTGTGGCCGCCATCAGATTCGATAATGTACCTGCTGCTACTGCTTTAATCCCCATACGGGCAATATCGTGACGACGCTTTGGTGCAATACCACCCAGACCACCTAGCAAAATGGCGATGGAAGACAGATTGGCAAAGCCACACAGAGCAAATGAAATGATAGCCGTTGTTTTTTCGGACAGTACCCGACCGGTCTCAGCGACAACCTGTGCACTATCACCGACATACGGTACAAAGTTCAGGTATGCCACAAATTCATTCACTATCGTCTTTTGACCGATAAAAGATCCGGCCAGAGTCGCTTCCTCCCACGGCACACCAATAAGGTATGCCAATGGTGCAAAAACCCAGCCCAGAATCAACTCAAGACTTAGATTTTCCATACCGAACCAGCCACCGATACCACCAAGGATTCCGTTCAGTAAAGCGATCAGACCAATAAACGCAATCAGCATAGCACCGACGTTCAGCGCCAGTTGTAAACCGGAAGAAGCCCCGCCAGCTGCCGCATCAATCACGTTGGCAGGTTTATCGTCAGCCTGATCAATTTCGTCATCAGAAATCATATCCTTGAAACGATCACTCTCCGGGATAATGATTTTGGCAAACAGCAGTCCCCCCGGAGCCGCCATAAAGGAAGCAGCGACCAGATATTCCAGAGGAACCCCCATTGAAGCGTAACCAGCCAGAACACCACCAGCAACAGAAGCCAGACCTCCACACATAACCGCAAACAATTCTGATTGCGTCATACGCGAGATAAACGGACGAACCACCAGCGGTGCTTCCGTCTGACCGACAAAAATATTAGCCGCTGCAGACATAGATTCTGCACGGGAAGTTCCCAGTGTTTTTTCCAGAGCACCACCGATAATTTTGATTACCCACTGCATAACACCGAGGTAATACAGTACAGAAATCAAAGCAGAAAAGAAGATCAGCGTCGGAAGTACACGGAAAGCGAAAATAAAACCACCGCCGCCGAAGACTTCAAACATTTTGTCAGAAACCAGTCCTCCGAACACAAATGCGGCACCATCGTTACCAAAGTTAATAACGCTGGCGACACCATTCGAGAAACCACCTAACAGATCTTTTCCCCACGGCACATACAGCACAAATGCACCGAGAATAAACTGGATGGCAAACGCACCACCCACAGTACGATAATTGATAGCTTTGCGGTTATCGGAAAGTAGCACTGCGATACCCAGCAGCACCAGCATACCGATCAGGCTCATAAACAGGCTCATAGTTTATGGATCCTTATAAGTTAAAATTGGTGTATTAGAAGTTGAAGCTAAAAAGCGGGGGGATTATATACATGAGCCTAAATTTTGAATAACACCAACATCACAATTTTACAGTAACAACACTGTAGATACATTTTGATACGTGATACCAATCACATTAATGAGCAACACAAACCAAAAATAAAGCAAATAATTAACCAAATTAAAACAAATCAAGGCTATTTAGCCAAATTTGAGAGGCAACCGTTTGCTCCTTTTCTTTTCGCAGCACGATCAACTCATTTAAGACATTTTTAAGCATTCGGGGATGATTATCCATTCCCTGATACCCAAACAGAGGCATATCAGGAGCATCCGTTTCAAGAAGCAGACAATCAAGCGGAAGAGAAGAGATCGTCTGGCGGGTTTTGTTCGCTCTTGGATAGGTTATTGTTCCTCCGACGCCAATATAAAAACCAAGATCCACAAAAGACTTAGCCTGCTGATAACTGCCGGAAAACCCATGCAGTACCCCGCCAGATGGTATCTGAGCCATTTTCAGCATCCTGAGCATCGTCTGATGCGCTTGTCTGCAATGCAGGATCAGCGGCAAATGATATTTACCGGCCAGAGCTATATGCTGTTCAAACAGCTCCATCTGCCTGTGCTCATCGGTCTCTTTCAGTGCAAAATCCAGCCCGCACTCACCAATAGCCACACAGGAAGAAGGCGCATATTTCAGCTGCCGTTCCAGTAACAGCAGATGCTCAGGCTGATGCTGATGCATAAAATACGGATGCATACCCAATCCGTAACAGGCTGACGTATACTGTTGCGCAATCCATGCAACACGCTCCCAGTTTGCGGCTCCGATGGAAGGAATAAATAACCGTTCCACACCCGCCTGACGGGCTCTGCTTATTTCTCCGTCCAGATCCCGCTGAAACGGTTCAAAATCCAGATGACAGTGGGTATCAAATAAGGGAAAACGGGAATCTGACACTATTCGCTATCCTCTTTTTGTATTCTTTTTCTTGCTCTCTTACCGCTAAATATTTCCGGCTAAGCCGCATATATAAGATATGAATATGTTAAATTTTGTTAAGAACTTCAGTTATTTTAAAGGAAATAAACATTAAAATAGCAAAATAATGTCGTAATGCTTGTGAGGCTGCTGCTTTTCATTTTTAATAGCAAACGATAAAATCATCAGATTACATGATTTACATATAGAATAATATTTGCATCACTACACAAAGGCACAGGGTTAGGTTTCAACTAACTGTATATATATATTAATAAATATAGGGACACTCTCGTGAAAAAAACCACTTTAAAACTGACTGCACTGGCAATGGCTGTTTCTTCATTTGCCGCACTTGCAGCACCAAAGCCAGCGGTTATCTATGATACCGCAGGTAAATTTGACAAATCTTTCAACGAAGCCGTTTTCCAGAATGGTGTAAAAGTATTTGAAGCTGAAAAAGGCGTTAAGGTTCGTGAATTTGAGCCGCAGAACGAAGCCCAGCGTGAACAGGGTCTGCGCCGTCTGGCAAGCCGTGGCTTCAGCCCTATCGTTGCGGTTGGTTTTAACATGGCATCAGCAGTGAAAAAAGTAGCCGCTGAATTCCCTGATATCCATTTCAGCATTATTGATGATGCAAGTATCGATCTTCCAAACGTACAATCTATCGTATTCAAAGATCACGAAGGTTCTTTCCTTGTTGGCGCTCTGGCAGCTAAAGCGTCTAAAACCGGTACAGTGGGTTTCGTTGGCGGTATGGATATCCCTCTGATCCGTAAATTCGAATGTGGTTACGAACAGGGTGTCAAATACGCAAATCCTCAGGCTACTGTTCTGCAAAATATGACAGGTTCTACTCCTGCAGCATTTGCTGACCCTGCGAAAGGCTCTGAACTGGCAAAATCTCAGTTCTCTAAAGACGCCGATGTTATCTATGCCGCTGCTGGCGGTACCGGCCTTGGTGTGTACCAGGCAGCAAAAGATGCTGGTAAATTTGCTATCGGCGTTGACTCAAATCAGAACCACCTGCATCCGGGCACTATGCTGACCTCAATGGTTAAACGTGTAGGTGTTGCTGCTTACAAAAGCTGGGAAGAAGAAATGCAAGGTACATGGAAAGCCGGTATCAAAGTTCTTGGAGTTAAAGAAGGTGGTGTAGATTGGGCGCTGGATGAGCACAACGCCGATCTGATCACTCCTGAAATGAAATCTTATGCTGAAGCTCTGAAAGCAGACATCATCTCTGGTAAAATCCAGGTTCATGATTATATGTCAGATCAAACCTGTACTTACTAAGCGTCCCTGTATTCGCTTATTAAACACACGCCGCTGTCCATACAGCGGCGTAATGCTATTATTTAAAGCAATAAATCCATCCATAAAAATCAGGAAAAATGCACGTGGCTCAAGACAACTTTGCCATTGAACTCAAACAGATAGATAAACGTTTCGGTGCAGTGCATGCGAACCGTGCAATCGACCTGCAAGTTCCTGCCGGCACAATTCATGGCATTATCGGTGAAAACGGTGCCGGAAAATCCACACTGATGAGTATCATTTACGGCTTCTACCATGCTGATTCAGGTTCCATGCTGGTCAACAGCCAACCTTACCAGCCATCCAATTCTCAGGAAGCTATTGCTGCTGGTATCGGCATGGTGCATCAGCACTTTATGCTGGTCGAAACCTTTACTGTTCTGGAAAATATTGTACTGGGTGCCGAAGGTGGCTGGAAACTGAGCGAAAGCCTGAGTACTGCCCGGAAAAAACTGCAACAGATTGAAAAAGATTACGGACTGGAAGTTCCGCTGGATGCTATTGTCGGCGACCTTCCTGTCGGCTTGCAGCAACGCGTTGAAATTCTGAAAGCACTCTACCGCGACGCAAAAATTCTTATCCTTGATGAACCGACTGGGGTACTGACACCTCAGGAAGCAGACCACCTGTTTAAGATCCTGGATAAACTGCGGGCTCAGGGTACAACCGTGATGATCATTACCCACAAGCTACGCGAAGTACTGGCTATTACCGATAATGTTTCCGTGATGCGTCAGGGTGCGATGGTCGGCCATGTGGTTACTGCACAAACTAATCAGGAAGAACTGGCTGAACTGATGGTCGGTCGTAAGGTTCGCCTTAAAGTTGAAAAACAGCAGGCAGCCCCCCGGAAAAAACAGATCAACGTTAAAGATCTGTGCTACTACGATGATGCCGGCGTGCAGCGGGTAAAAAGCATCAATTTTTCTGTCCGTGGTGGTGAAATCGTTGGGATTGCTGGGGTTTCCGGTAACGGTCAGTCCGAAATTCTCGGCCTGCTGTCCGGAATCCTCAAACCCTATTCCGGCAGCATCGAACTGAACGGGCATTCTTTGTCGGCAGACAAACCTCTCGACCCACAGCAGATTCGGGCTATCGGGGTCGGCCATATTCCGGAAGACAGACATAAGCAGGGACTCATCAATAAGTTTGAAGCCAAAGAAGCTTATATTCTCGGTTACCATAATCTACCTAAATACAACAAAGGTTTGCTACAGGATAAACTGGCTATTCAGAATCAGTGTCAGATCAGCATGGATAAGTGGGATGTCCGTCCGAATGATGTCAACCTGAAAACGGCCAACTTCTCCGGTGGTAACCAGCAGAAACTGGTTATTGCCCGGGAAATGGAAGAGAACCCGGATGTATTGCTGGTCGGCCAGCCAACCCGGGGAGTCGATATCGGAGCCATCGAGTATATCCATAAACAGATTATTAATGCACGTGACGAAGGTAAAGCCGTACTGCTGATTTCTGTTGAACTGGATGAGATCCTCAGCCTTGCTGACCGCATTATCGTTGTCTTTGACGGAGCCATTGTGGGTGAAGTTCATGCAGAACAGGCAGATGAAAAAACGCTCGGCCTGATGATGGCAAATATCGTTCCGGAACATCTGCAATCTACTCAGGGAGAAGTATCATGAGTCAGCAAAAAGTACCTGCCTGGGTAACCGTTGCCCTGCTTCCGGCCATCAATGTGCTGGTTGCTTTTCTGGTTTCAGCTTTGCTGTTTATCTATATTGACGTGAATCCTGTTGATGCAGCAAAAACCATGTGGACCGGTGCGTTCGGCTATGCTGAAGGTTTTGGTTACACTTTGTATTACGCGACCGGTTTTGTCTTTACCGGGCTTGCTGTTGCTGTTGCTTTCCACGCAGGGCTCTTTAATATCGGTGGTGAAGGTCAGGCCTACATTGGTGGCCTTGGTGTCGGACTTGTCTGTCTGACACTGGGTGAAATTGCTCCCTGGTATCTAGTATTCCCGGTTGCGATTATTGCCGGTGGTCTGTTTGGGGCTGCATGGGCATTCATTCCCGCTTATCTGCAGGCTAAACGGGGATCACATATCGTTATTACCACGATTATGTTCAATTTTATCGCCGCTTCTCTGATGGCCTATCTGTTAGTAGATATCCTCAAACCCGATGGAACCATGGCAACAGAAAGCCGAGTTTTTGCAGCTCAAAGCTGGCTACCCAAGATGCATGAAATGCTGGAAGTCGTTGGTATTGAGATGGCGGCAAGCCCGCTGAATCTGAGCTTTTTCTTTGCTCTGCTCTGTTGCGTATTTGTCTGGCTGTTTATCTGGCATTCCCGTTGGGGGTACGAAATTCGTTCTATCGGTGCGAATGCTTCCGCAGCAGGTTATGCCGGTATCAACTACCTGAAAATCGTCGTTCTGACTATGGTGGTTTCCGGCATGCTGTGTGGTTTCTTTGGTCTGAACGTACTTCAGGGAGAGCTGCATCAAATTAAACTTAATTTTGTTGAAGGCTTCGGATTTACCGGTATCGCTGTTGCTCTGATGGGGCGTAATCATCCTGTTGGTGTTCTGCTGGCCAGTCTTCTGTTCGGCTTCCTGTATCAGGGTGGTGCTGAACTGAGCTTCGAATATGGTGTAGACAGAAATATCGTTGTGGTTCTACAAGGGCTGGTTATCCTGTTCTCCGGCGCTCTGGAGCATATGTTCCGTCCGTCACTGGAACGCACTTATCTAAAACTATTTGCAAAACCTGATAACGGAGCCGCTTAATCATGTTCGAAACTATTATTCTGATGCTGGATGCCACAATCCGGGTGGCAACACCTTTGATCCTGGCGGCGATGGCAGGCATGTACAGTGAACGCTCCGGTGTGGTTAACATCGCTCTGGAAGGTAAACTACTGGCAGCCGCATTTGCCGGAGCAGCCGTTGCACATGTAACCGGCTCAGCCTGGAGCGGTCTTCTGGCTGGTATTGCAGTATCGGTGCTGCTGTCACTGCTGCACGGTTTTGCTTCGATCACGCACAGAGGGGATCAGGTCGTCAGCGGTATGGCGATTAATATTCTGGCTACCGGCCTGACAATAACTCTTGGCCGTTACTGGTTCCATCAGGGTGGCCAGACTCCGGCCCTGTCCGGCGATGCCCGTTTTGCACCGATACACCTGCCGGGAGCGGATGCGCTGGCAGACACACCGGTTATTGGTCTGCTGTACTCTGAGCTACTAAGCGGTCACTCCATTCTGGAATATATTACCTTTATTCTGGTTCCTCTGGCCTGGTTTATTATGTTCCGTACCCGTTTCGGACTGCGTCTACGGGCTGTAGGTGAATCACCGGCTGCTGTCGATACTGCCGGGATTTCTGTTACCGGTATGCGTTACAGTGGCGTGATTGTCTGCGGTATTCTGGTTGGTATAGGCGGTGTTTATCTGTCCGTCGGCCAGACAGCTCAATTCATTCCGAATATGAGTGCAGGTAAAGGATACATGGCTTTGGCTGCCCTGATCTTTGGTAAATGGCGTCCGTTTACAGCTATGGGAGCCTGTCTGTTGTTCGGTTTTCTGGATGCGCTGGCCATTCGCCTGCAAGGGGTTTCCATCGGTGACTTCACTATTCCTGTTCAGGCTATCGAAGCGATTCCATATATTCTGACGGTATTCCTGCTCGCCGGTTTTATCGGAAAGGCGGTTGGTCCAAAAGCGGTTGGCGTTCCGTATACCAAAGAACGGGAATAAGTTACCCTTTATTGAAAACAAAAAAACGGAGCAAATTGCTCCGTTTTTTATTTCTGTCATAAAATCTGTATCAATGCTCGCGGGTTGCGCGGAAAGTAATATCCGGGAAACGTTCCTGAGCCAGATTCAGATTCACCATTGTCGGTGCAACATAAGCCAGATTATCACCACCATCCAGAGCCAGATTGATCTGATTCTTACGCTTGAATTCTTCCAGTTTCTTATCGTCACCACACTCAACCCAGCGAGCGGTAGCAACATTCACCCCCTCGTAGATCGCTTCTACATTATATTCAGCTTTCAGACGGGCAACGACCACATCGAACTGTAGCACACCCACAGCACCAACGATCAGATCATTGTTCTGCAGCGGACGAAATACCTGTACCGCTCCTTCTTCAGACAACTGAACCAGACCTTTCAGCAACTGTTTCTGTTTCAGGGGATCTTTCAGGCGTATACGACGGAACAGTTCAGGAGCAAAGTTAGGGATACCGGCAAACTTCAGGCTTTCACCCTGAGTAAACGTATCGCCGATCTGGATCGTACCGTGATTATGTAAACCGATAATATCTCCGGCGTAAGCATCTTCGGCACGGGAACGGTCTCCTGCCATAAAGGTAACTGCATCGGAGATATTCACTTGTTTACCGATACGCACATGATTCATCTTCATACCCTGTTTATAGGTACCGGAAACAATACGCATAAAGGCAATACGGTCACGGTGTTTCGGATCCATATTTGCCTGAATCTTAAACACAAACCCACTGAATTTGTCTTCTGTCGCTTCCACATCACGCTCATTGGCCTGACGAGCCAATGGTGCTGGTGCCCACTGAGTCAGACCATCCAGCATATGATCCACACCAAAGTTACCCAGAGCCGTACCAAAGAATACCGGAGTAAGTTCACCACTGAGGAATAGCTCCCGGTCAAACTCATGCGAAGCTCCCAATACCAACTCCAGCTCTTCGCGTAACTGTCCCGCAAGATCGTCACCTATCGCAGCATCCAGCTCTGAGTTATCCAGCCCCTTAATGATGCGCACTTCCTGAATGGTATGTCCCTGACCGGTTGCGTACAGAATCGTCTCGTCACGGTGAATATGGTATACCCCTTTAAACTCTTTACCACAGCCAATTGGCCATGATACCGGCGCACAGGCAATATTCAGTTCGCTTTCGACTTCATCCAGAAGTTCCATCGGGTCTCGAATATCACGGTCCAGTTTGTTCATAAAGGTGATAATAGGCGTATCACGCAGACGGGTGACTTCCATCAGTTTACGGGTTCGATCCTCAACCCCTTTCGCAGCATCAATCACCATCAGACAGGAGTCCACGGCCGTTAGCGTACGGTAGGTATCTTCCGAAAAGTCTTCGTGCCCCGGAGTATCCAGCAGATTCACCAGACAGTCGTTATACGGAAACTGCATAACAGACGTCGTTACCGAGATCCCACGCTCTTTTTCCATCTCCATCCAGTCTGATTTAGCGTGCTGGGATGAACCACGACCTTTCACTGTACCGGCTGTCTGAATCGCGCGCCCGAACAATAATACTTTTTCGGTAATGGTGGTTTTACCCGCATCGGGGTGCGAGATGATGGCGAAAGTTCTTCGTTTAGAAACTTCGCTTAAAAAAGGAGCATTTGACATGAACGTAAATCTTCTACTTTTTTGAACACGACCGTAAACGTACTACAGCCAGGAAGAATTTTGAGAGGCGAGATTATATCAATTTTTGCTCAGATTTCTATGGGAAAGCAATATACGTTTATCCGCTAATTTCTTCTAGATCTTGAATTACCATAGGATTAGAATGTGATTACCATCTACTCCCCACCACAGAGATCATCATGTTTGCGGTCATTGAAGCAAAAAAAGCAGGGCTATTGCATCCACAGCACTGGGTTCGTAATTTAATTTCAGGAATTATTGTCGGCGTTGTCGCACTACCACTGGCGATGGCGTTTGCTATTGCATCCGGAGCGAAACCGGAACAGGGGATCTATACCTCGATTATTGCCGCTGTATTTGTGTCTCTGTTCGGTGGTAGCCGGGTTCAGATAGCCGGACCAACAGGAGCATTTATTGTTGTTTTGTCCGGGATCACTGCCCAGTATGGATTTGCCGGATTACAGGTTGCCACTATTATGGCCGGACTTATCTTGCTTGGTCTCGGGCTGGCTAAAATGGGTGCAGTGATTAAATTTATCCCCGATCCTGTCATCATCGGTTTTACGTCCGGTATCGGCGTCACCATTTGGGTCGGACAATGGAAAGACTTTTTCGGCTTACCCGCAGTCAGCGGGGAACATTTCCATCAGAAAGTCTGGCATCTGTTACAGGCGTTTCCTCAGCTTAACTGGGTAACCACCCTGCTTGCCCTAATCTCTCTGGGACTGGTGATCTACAGTTGCCGGATCCCGGGGCTGAAAAAAATTCCGGGACCATTGGTCGCACTGGTTCTGGTCACTCTGGTTCAGTATCTGTTTCAGTTTGAAAGTATCAAAACCATTGGTACAGCATTTGGCGGCATTCCTCAGGGATTGCCCGAATTCCGGATCCCCGACTTTACCTGGACCCAAATTATCACGCTAATTGGACCGGCTTTTACCATTGCCATGCTGGGTTCCATTGAATCCCTGCTTTCTGCCGTGGTTGCCGACGGCATGTCCGGTACAAAACATAATTCTAACCAGGAACTGGTTGGTCAAGGGCTGGCCAATATTATTGCGCCGCTATTTGGTGGCTTTGCTGCGACCGGAGCCATTGCCCGTACAGCAACCAATATCCGTAACGGTGGCACCAGTCCTCTGTCCGGTATTATTCACTCCCTCACACTGGTTCTTATTCTTATGGTACTGGCTCCGCTGGCCGTACATATTCCTCTGGCAACCCTGTCTGCCATCCTGTTTGTGGTTGCCTGGAATATGAGTGAAGCGAAACATTTTATAAAAATGGTTAAGAAAGCGCCTCGAGCCGACGTTGTTATCCTGTTGATTACTTTCTTCCTGACCGTATTCGCCGATCTGGTGGTTGCTGTTAATATCGGTGTTATTCTGGCAACACTTCACTTCCTGAGGAGGATGGCAAGCAGTGTTGAAGTCAAACGTTCTTCCCGTGAAGAGCTGTATCAGGAACTCAGACATCAGGGAGTAAACGAAATACCATCAGATGTACTGATATATACTGTTGAAGGACCGTTTTTCTTCGCTGCCGTCGAGAATTTTGAACGGGTTTTGGCCGGAACACACACCTACCCTAAATCTCTGATTATTGATCTGAAATGGGTACCTTTTATCGACATCACCGCTCTGCAAACTTTAGAAGAAGTCATCACTGAGTTGCAACAGAATCAGGTCCGGGTTCTGCTCTCCGGAGCAAACGGAAAAGTAACGAGAAAGCTGTATAAAGCAGGCATTATTGACATGGTCGGCATAGAAGGCCATTTCACCAATATTGCTTCAGCCGTCAATGCATGCTGAAAACACTGAATCACTCTGCCTCACCGCAATGGCGAGGCAGAGTCGTGTATAAGCGAATAGATTAATTCAGCTTTTTACCTGAGGATTATTAACCGGCGTTCCCTGACTGTACTCTACCCCATGTTTATTCAGGTAATCACGAATCAACTGGCGTACAACTTGTGACGGAGTAATATCCTGAGATGCACAAAGCTGTTCAAGAGCCTGTTTTTTTTTCGGATCAATCAATACGGTTAAGCGTGCGCTTTTGGTTTCCATTTTACTGCCTGTCAGTTTTTATCTGCATTGCAGTGAGCACATGTAAAGTGCATGCCCACTAATTATAATCGAATGATAAAAGGATTATAATTTGGTAACTCAGAAAAACAAGTAACTCATAATAATGGCATCTTCCTGCCCGTGTTTAGCCGGATAATAATTCATCCGCCGATCCACTTCATTGAATCCGAGATCTTCATACAAGTTAAAGGCTCGCAGGTTACTTTCACGAACTTCCAGCCAGATACTTTCTGCGTCAGCTTCCCTGCAAATTCGCAACAGGTGACACATCAGCTCCCGCCCCAGTCCTTTTCCCTGTTCCTGCGGATCAACAGCAATATTCAGTAAACTGACTTCACCGACAATATTTTGTGCATAAAAATAGCCGAGTAATTGTTCACCACGAAATAGCCCATAATGCATAGCTCCTCGCCCGGAAAGATCACCGATCATAGACTGAGACCAGGGGTGACTGTGAGCAGCCTGTTCGATACACCAGATTGCCGGAACATGTTCCGGACGTAACAGATTAATGTCTATCATAAGAACAAATTTGTTGCCAAAGTGCACGACGATGTGGGTTACTGCCGCGAATATCAGTTAACATCGGAGATGATAATATCTGAACAGACGAAACGTCACAAGACTCACATCCGGCAAACCAGACCCACTTAGGACGGTGAACAGTCAGATCAACCATAGCAAACTGCTGTGGATAGATATGTCTCACTTGTCCAAGATTAAGTTGCATACTGGCTAGCACCTTGTCCAGGTATGCAGCTTCTTCCTGAACAGGCAATACCGGGCTGACCAGTAACAACTCGCATTCACCAGGAAGTGTTACCGGCAAGTCAGAGCGAACATAACCGGACAAACGCTCCGGATGAAGCAGTTCCCAGCTATCAATCTGCATTTCATTCAGATAGTCAGCGGCTGATACCTTATTCATACCATTCCATTTACTGTTATAAAGAAAACTCTGGACTGTACTCTATCATCCCTTTTCTGCCGGAAAAGGCTCCGGATTCCAGCTCAATCACCTGAAATACCCCTTCAGGAACATCCCAGATACAGTGGAAATCATGCTTCTCTGCCGCTTCAAAACCCAGACGGGCATAGTAATCGGGATCACCAAGAACAACACAAACCGGATAACCAAAATCACGCAGTGATTCAAAACCTTCCCGGATCAATGCGGCTGCAATCCCCTGGTTCCGATATTCTTTTTTCACAGCCACCGGCGCAAGGCCCTGCCAGCCAAGGTCTTGCCCTTCAATCAGCACAGGTGTGAACAGTACATAACCTATCACTTCACCGTCATCATTACAGGCAACCAGAGACAACGTCAGCCGGCCGTTTTCCCGTAACGTCATGGCTAATTCGGCTTCAGCCTGTGTCGTAAAAGCCGCCTTCAGTAAACGATCAATCGGCAGTATATCTGCCGGGGCTTCAGTTCTGATAAGCATTATTCATCCCTTTTTGTCCTGCATCTGATAACCCTTTGTTATCCAGCCCTTTCTGCACGAAATCGGCCAGCTGCTCTAACAGAATACGCATCGGTTTCGGCAATTCGTCCGGATCTATACTGTCCATCAGATTCTTAACTTCCAGTCCCAGCTCGGTATCACCTTCAATACTCAGCCGTCGTTGAAAGAATAAAGTATCCGGATCTTCCTTACGTCCGGCGATAAGTACCAGATCATTCAGGTTACCAGAGAAACTGACATCTTCCTGCTCAATAAAATCAGCCGTAATTAAGGCACCATCCTGATGACTGATAAACCAGCTAACCCCCAAATCCAGAACCGATACTTTAAGCCATTTATGTTCAAGAAATTCAAAGTCTCCATCCTGTAAAGCTTCATGAAATACACGTCTTAACCCTTCCAGCAGCATTTTATTCTGTATTGTTTTAGGTAAAAATTGGGCTGTAGGTCTCAAAATTAAAGGCGCATTCTGTACCAGGCGGGTTCGAATCTTGTTTAGCACTCTGATTATCCGTTATGTTGTCTGTTCATTCTGACATGATAATGGATATCGCAGCAGAATTCCCGCTATGTATTAAAAAAGCATCGCTAAGTCGCTAAAGAATAAAGATGCTTTTACAGAGTAAGCATCAAGGTTATAGTACATATATAATAAAGAGGTATTCTGGGCTGATGTGCATCCTCTAAAGGAATTCGGTAGATTATTAATGCCAACCAAACAGTTACAACAATGGTTTTCAAAACTGACTGATGACAGTCCGTTTTTTTTCGCCATCTTAGACAAAAATCATAACTACTGTAGTGTAAACGAGCGCTACTGTGATATTGCCGGTCTGTCGAAAGATGAGCTGGAAGGAATGAATGACACTCTGGTACTGGGGGAAAGTTTTTACCTCAGCCTGAAGCCTTACTATGAAAGAGCATTTGGCGGAGAAAGTCTGGAAGCAGAAATAACGCTGAATGAACCTGACCACGATACCAGTCTGCATTTCAGTGTAACACCACTTTCGATGGATGGAGACAACGTCGAATGTATATCCTTCCATGCAATAGATACCTCTGAAAAGCAAGTTCTTGCCCGTTCACTGGAAGAGTCTGAAAGCAAATTTTCTACGCTGTCAGATCTGCTTCCCGATGGTCTGCTTCTGGTTGAAAATGATTCTGTCATCTCAGCAAACCCGGTTGCTGTCCGTCTGCTGGGGTTTAACAGCAGTGATGAGCTGCTGGGAGAAGAGCTCAGTCGCCTGTTTATCGACGAAAAGAATAAAACCGTTTTTAAGACCCGGTTATCGACGCTACTGGCAGAATCTCCGGTAACCTGTCTGACCGGTGCCCGTTGCGGTGTCGAACGAAAAGTTCGCCTGTCAGCAGACAAAGCGACGATCTATGGTACAGAGTCTCAAATCGTCATTGTTCAGGATGCAGAACAAACCAAAGGAGATTCAGCAGAGACTCGTAACGACTCCCATTATGATTCGCTGACCAATCTGTATAACCGCTATGGTTTCACCCGCAGACTGGAGCACTTTATCCGTAATGAAACTCCGCTGATTATGCTGTATCTGGATATTGATAACTTTAAAAATATCAATGACTCGCTGGGACATCATATCGGCGATAAAGTGATCAAAGAAGTATCCGCCCGCTTGCAGCGGCTCCTTCCTACGCAAGCTATACTCGGACATCTGGGGGGAGATGAATTTGGTATTATTCTCCCTGAACCGGAGCATCACAGAACCATTGACGTACTGTCGGAACGCATTATCTCACTGATTAATCAGCCTTTTGATTTACATCATTTCAGTAAACGTCTGGCCTGTTCTATCGGTAGTGTTTCCTATCCGGGAGACGGTAATGATGCACGCCTGTTACTGCAAAATGCCGATACAGCCATGTATGAAGCCAAAGAGCGTGGCCGTAATCGTCTGATTAAGTATCATGATCAGATGAACAAAGAAGCCCGTATGCGCCTGTGGCTGGAAATAGAACTGCAAAAAGCATTACAGCAAAACGGTCTTGAAGTCTGGTATCAACCTAAAGTAAATGCCCGGGATTTCAGCATTAACGGTGCCGAAGCTCTGGTGCGCTGGAAACACCCTATTGAAGGCTATATCAGCCCTGCTGCATTTATCCCTGTTGCCGAAAAAGCCGGACTGATTGAGCACCTTGGCCGGGTAGTCATGCGCGATGTATTTTCCACAGTGAAACGCTGGAAACAACAGGGAATATTACCCGGACGAGTTGCGATTAACCTTTCTCCCCAGCAGTTCGGTAACCCTATGCTGATTGATTATATGGAGAAACTGCTGCGCACGACTGAGCTTGATCCCGGCTGTATTACCTTTGAGCTCACAGAAAGTGCAGTAATGAGTGACAGTGAGCACACCCTGCAGATGCTGAAAGCCATCAAGAAATTAGGTTTTGCTCTGTCTATCGACGATTTTGGTACCGGATATTCTTCACTTTCCTATCTGGCTCGTTTCCCTCTGGATGAACTGAAAATTGACCGGGCATTTATCCGGGATATCGATACTCTGCCAAAGCAGATTACCGTTATTGAAAACATCATCAATTTAGGTAAATCTCTGGATCTGTCTGTTGTAGCAGAAGGGGTTGAAACCCGCCAACAGGCAACCCTTCTCTCTAACCTTAACTGTAACTCGATTCAGGGTTTCCATTTTTATCGCCCTCAGCCAAGGCAGGAAATCGAAGAGTTACTGGCACAGAATCGCCGTCATAAGAACTAAAAGGTTATATCCATGGAGCTGTTATGTCCGGCCGGGAATTTCCCCGCACTAAAAACCGCCGTTGAGTGTGGTGCTGATGCTGTCTATATCGGATTTAAGGATGATACCAATGCGCGTCATTTTGCCGGTCTGAATTTCTCGGGGAAAAAGCTGGATCGGGCTGTTGATTATATAAAAGACCACAACCGAAAACTGCATATTGCACTCAATACCTTTGCTCATCCGAAAGGATTTGAGCGCTGGACCAGTGCTGTCGATACCGCAGCAGCACTCGATGTGGATGCGCTGATTATTGCAGACATTGCTTTGCTCCAGTATACCGCAGAAAAATATCCGGATATGGAACTGCACTTATCCGTTCAGGCATCAGCGACCAATACCGCCGCTATCGAATACTACTGCCGTAATTTTAATGTCCGGCGTGTTGTTCTTCCCCGGGTACTATCAATTCATCAGGTCAAACAACTATCACGGAATATACCAGCAGGAGTCGAGCTGGAAGTCTTTGCTTTCGGTAGCCTGTGTATTATGTCGGAAGGGCGCTGTTACCTCTCATCTTATATGACCGGAGAATCCCCCAATACCGTGGGTGCCTGTTCCCCGGCCAAATACGTCCGCTGGCAAGAGACTGAACAGGGACTGGAGTCCCGGCTGAATAATATTTTGATCGACCGTTATGCTGCAGGAGAAAATGCAGGCTATCCAACCTTATGTAAAGGGCGCTTTGAAGCAGAAATTAACGGTGAAAAAAAGTGCTACCATGCATTGGAAGAGCCCACCAGCTTAAATACGCTTTCTCTGCTGCCTGAACTATTTGCTGCCAATGTCGCTTCAGTCAAAATTGAAGGAAGACAGAGAAGCCCTGCTTATGTTGAACAGGTAACCCGGACCTGGCGGGCGGCAATCGACCACTATAAAGCTAATCCGGAGACTTACCGGGTTGAAGAAGTATGGAACCGGGATCTGGCCAATGTTTCAGAAGGCACACAGACAACCCTCGGTGCTTATCACCGAAAATGGCAATAAAAATATAATGACCACTGATATGAAATACGCTCTCGGCCCCCTGCTCTATTTCTGGACTAAAGATGCTGTTGAAACATTTTATCAGCAGGCCAGAGAGTGTCCGGCAGAAATTATTTATCTCGGTGAATCTGTCTGTTCCAAACGCAGGGAGATGAAGCCGGGAGACTGGCTTGAACTGGGTCGAGAGTTAACGAAATGCGGAAAACAGGTCGTTCTTTCGACCATGGCTCTGCTCGAAGCACCGAGTGAAATCAATGTAATGAAGAAATACATTGATAACGGAGAGTTTGCTATAGAAGCCAACGATGTGTCTGCTATCCAGTTAGCCTCTGAAAAAAAACTGCCCTTTATCGTTGGCCCTGCTATCAATGCTTACAATGCCCACACCCTGAAGTTATTCCTGCAACAGGGAATGACACGCTGGTGTATGCCGGTAGAACTTTCCCGTGAATGGCTTAAAAACGTTCTGGTACAATGTGAAGAACTGGGTATCCGGGGACAATTTGAAACCGAGGTATTTGCCCACGGCTATCTTCCTCTTGCCTATTCAGCCCGCTGTTTTACTGCCCGGGCAGAAAACAGGCCGAAAGATGAGTGTGGGACCTGTTGTATTCATTACCCTACCGGCCTACAGGTAAATAGTCAGGAAGGACAATCCATCTTTAATCTGAATGGCATTCAGACCCAATCAGGCTACTGCTATAACCTGATTAATGATCTGGTCAGTATGCAAGAGTTGGTCGATGTGGTCAGACTCAGTCCACTGGGGGCCGATACTTTTTCAGTTCTGACACAATTTAAGGCCAATGAGCATGGCAAGCACCCCATTCATCTGGAGAATCACCAGTGTAACGGTTACTGGCATCAGCTTCCGGGACTGGTTCAGGCCTGAAGTTAAAAGCGGCACGTCTCAGAGACATGCCGTTTTTCATCTTTGTTCACATACTGTTTTTATTTATATACTGCTACTCGATTATGCTTCAGACCGCTTGCTGTCCTGTCCCTTAATATAAAAATCAGCATCCATTACCGGTTCCATATAATTACCCAGAATAATATCAGCCGCTTTTTCTGCCACCATAATAGTGGGTGCGTACAGGTTACCGTTAGTGATGGCAGGAAAGACAGAAGTATCCACAACTCGCAGATTCTTCACTCCGTGTACACGCAATTCAGCATCCACGACTGCCATATCGTCGTAGCCCATCTTACAGGTACAGCTTGGGTGGTAAGCACTTTCACCTTCGCGGGCAACAAAGTCCAGAATCTCTTCATCCGTCTGAGCATCAATACCCGGAGCCAGTTCTTCACCTCGCAGATCATCAAATGCCGGCTGAGCAATGATATTACGGGAAACACGAATTGCCTCAACCCACTCTCTTCTTTCCTGCTCGGTAGACAGGTAGTTAAAGAAGATTTCCGGCTTCTGCTTCGGATCCTTAGATTTGATCTTCACGTGGCCTCGTACGTCAGTATTCATCGGGCCAACGTGCAGCTGAAAACCATGTCCGGCACGTGGAGCGCTGCCATCATAACGAATAGCTAATGGCAAGAAATGAAATTGCAAGTTTGGGTATTCCACCTCATCATTACCACGTACGAAACCACCAGCTTCAAAGTGGTTCGTTGCAGCCGCACCTTTGCGGCGAAACAGCCAATCAAAGCCGATTTTCGGCTGGTTATACCATTTCAGAGCCGGATACATGCTTACCGGTCGCTTACAAGCATATTGAACATACAATTCCAGATGATCCTGCAGGTTTTCACCAACGCCCGGTAGATTATGCACCGGAGTAATACCCAAAGCTTTCAGCTCTTCTGCGTTCCCGATACCGGACAGTTGCAGAAGCTGAGGTGAGTTAATTGCGCCACCGCAAGAGATGATCTCACCACCATAGACGGTCTTTTCACCGCCGCGTTTGCTGTATTCAACACCAATCGCTGTTTTACCGTCAAACAGAATGCGGTTAGCCATTGCTCCGGTGATAACCGTCAGATTTTTCCGGTTCATAACCGGATGCAGATAAGCTCGGGAAGCACTATTGCGACGACCACGATAAATATTCTGGTCAAAAATACCGAAACCTTCCTGTTGATAACCATTTACATCATCAGTCAGAGGATATCCGGCCTGCTCACCAGCTGCAAAAAAGGCTTTGAACAGTGGGTTATCACAGTCAGCCGTAGTCACTTGTAGAGGACCATTAGATCCATGATATTTATCCGCCCCTTCAAGACGAGTTTCACACTTACGGAAATACGGCAGACAATGCTTATAGCTCCACTCTTCCAGACCTTCAACCTTAGCCCATTTTTCATAATCCATTGCGTTACCACGGATATAAATCATTCCGTTAATGCAACTGCTTCCACCGAGAACTTTACCCCTTGGCTGAGCAATCTTACGGTTATGCATATGTGGCTCTGGTTCTGACTCATATAGCCAGTTATACGTACCATCAGTCAGCAAATAGGTCAGAGCTGCCGGCATGTGAATACGGAAATCTAACCGGTAATCCGGACGACCTGCTTCTAATACCAATACCTTATGCTTGGGATTTGCACTCAGTCTGTTTGCCAATACACAACCCGCTGAACCACCGCCCACGATGATATAATCGTAAGTCTGTTCTGCCATTAAATTTCCTCCGCACTTGTTCTGTCTGTCCGAATAACCTTTCAGATCACCCGAAATGATATAAATATTTAGCCTGAACGTTGTTCAAGGCATTCCTGCAACAATAAATAGTGGCGGCTGATCGACGCCTGTAGCTTAATCGGCTCCCGGTTAATTATCTGCATCGCTGTATGACGCCAGTTCTCAACCGTTTGCCGTAAAAAATCAGGGTTGTTATAAAGATTATTATCGTAAGAACCGAACCCCTGCTGCATAGCATGCATTACCCACTCAAAAATAGAGTTATTCGCCATCTCAGCCAGCAACAGATTCAGTTTCCGGTCAGCTTCAGCCAGCTCAGAGAAATCCATAGGATCCTGCGCGACAATATTCTCCATATACTCAATCCCCGCCATCAACTGAGACTTCTGCTCATCCGTGGCCCGAGACATCGCCAGCAAAGCTATACTCTGGTCAACACTTTCCCTGAACTCGGCTATCTCGTAAGCCCCGATATGCTTTTGTTTGAGAAACAAAGCCAGAGACTCACTGATGTTTGATACATCCACCTGCTTAATAAACGCCCCGCCTTTAGGGCCTTTGCGTATTTCAATTAATCCTTTCTGTTTCAGTGCCCGGATCGCTTCCCGTATCACCCCTCGGCCGGTACCGAATTGAAGTTGCAACTCCCTTTCACTAGGAAGACTGTCACCAGGAAGTAGCGTTTCATTTAAAATCGCCGACTCAATCTGTAAAGCGATATCTTCACTAGCTCGCCCTACCTGTGCCGGTGAGAATAGGCTGTCTTTTATGGATTTATCTGCCATCAAACTGGCACCCTCTTTCTGAAAAACACCATTGGTACTACCAATATACTAACAATCATTGAGTTAATCTTGCAACAGATGAAAAAACAGGCAAAAAAATATTTTTTGGTACTACCTATAAAAACAAATAATACCTAACCAATTGATATATATAGAATATATTCATCAAACATTCAGAAAAACACCAACCATTAGACCACTAATCATTAAGATCTACTTTTAATAAAAAAAACCATATTTATCATATAGATGACAAACAATTTACGCTTTTTAATTTATTGGAGCTCAAATTAATTGAATTTGATATAAACCTGAGAATATGTAAAGTTAGTTTTTTGTCGCAACATGAGCACACGTAAAATATGGCATCACTTTATATTCACGGAAGCGCATCTGAAGCATCATCAGGCGAAAAATTCACCACCTGTAATCCAGCGACAGGTGAGACTCTTGCTGAAATTGGCCAGGCTTCAGAACAGGATATTGAAACCGCTGTTGCCTCGGCACAAAAAGGATTCCAGCAATGGTCAGCCCTTTCCGGTGCTGAACGAGGCAGGATTCTGATGCGAGCCGTTACTATCCTGCGGGAACGTAATGATGAACTGGCAATGCTGGAAGTCAAAGACACAGGTAAACCACTTCAGGAAGCAATTACCGTCGATATAACAACCGGAGCGGATGTTATTGAATATTACGCCGGTTTGGCTGCTGGTTTACAGGGACAGCAACAAGAACTTGGCAGCGAACAGTTTTTCTATACCCGCAGAGAGCCTTTGGGCATATGTGCAGGTATCGGAGCCTGGAACTATCCAATGCAGATTGCCATGTGGAAGTCTGCCCCGGCTCTGGCCGCAGGTAACGCTATGATATTCAAACCTTCAGAAGAAACACCTCTTACTGCTATAAAACTAGCAGAAATATATACTGAAGCCGGGGTTCCTGACGGGGTTTTTAATGTCGTCCAGGGGGATTATCGTGTCGGACAGATGCTCTCACGTCACCCATCCATCGCTAAAATATCTTTTACAGGTGAATGTGGTACAGGTAAGAAAGTGATGGCCGATGCCGCTGCAACCCTCAAATCAGTCACTATGGAATTGGGTGGTAAGTCACCTCTGATTATATTTGATGATGCAAATCTGGATAATGCCGTCACTGGAGCCATGCTCGCCAACTTCTATACTCAGGGTGAAGTTTGTACCAATGGTACCCGTGTGTTTGTTCACGACACTATCTACGATGAATTTATCACCCGGCTGACAGCACGTACCAGAAAACTGATTATCGGTGATCCTATGGATATGCAGACTCAGGTTGGTGCGCTGATTTCCGGTGAGCACATGGGGAAGGTGCTAGACTTTATCAAACAGGGAAAAGCATCCGGTGCTCGTCTGGTTGTAGGTGGTAAACGCGCTACTCAGCCACCTCTGGATAAAGGCTGTTTCGTTCAACCCACCATCTTTACAGACTGCGATGATGATATGCCGCAGGTGAAAAATGAAATATTCGGTCCGGTTATGTCAGTATTGCGCTTTTCTGAAGAAGAAGAAGTGATCCGCCGGGCCAACAGTACTGATTACGGACTGGCGGCAGGCATCTTTACTCAAAACCTGTCCAGAGCTCACCGGGTTATTGCACAACTTCAGGCTGGAATATGCTGGATAAATACCTGGGGGGACTCACCCGCAGAGATGCCGGTCGGCGGTTATAAACACTCAGGTATCGGCAGAGAAAATGGTCCGGAAACCCTGAACAGCTACACACAAAATAAAAGTGTTCTGATTGCATTAGGTGATCTCGAATCACCCTATGCGTAAATAAAATGACTTAAGGAAAAGTAAGGAAAAATCATGAAGACATTCTCCGCTAAAAAACTGTCTTTAATGGCCTGTACCGGCATAATATTTGGCCTGTTCACATCCCCATCTTTTGCTACCGATCCATGTGAAACCGTTCGTTTTTCTGATGTCGGCTGGAGCGATATTACAGCCACAACAGCTATAACAAGTGAAGTTCTGAAAGGGCTGGGGTACAAAACCTCTGTTGATATGCTTTCCGTTCCGGTTACCTACTCTTCTATGGCTAATAATGACATCGATGTTTTTCTGGGCAACTGGATGCCAACAATGAAAGCAGATATTGAGCAGTATGTTCAATCAGGAGCAGTGGAAGTCATCGGTGCGAATCTGGAAGGTGCAAAATATACGCTTGCCGTACCCCAGTATGTTTATGAAGCCGGAGTACACAGCTTTGCTGATATTGCCGAATTTAAAGATAAATTTCGTGGCCGTATCTACGGAATTGAAGCCGGTAACGATGGTAATCGTCTCATTCAGTCGATGATAGATTCCAATGCATTTGCTCTAAAAGACTTTTCACTGGTTGAGTCCAGTGAAGCCGGAATGATATCCCAGATAACCCGCGCCATTAAACGTAAGCAATGGATCGTATTTCTGGGCTGGGCACCTCATCCGATGAACAGCAACTTCAACATAACTTATCTATCAGGCGGAGACGATTACTTTGGTCCCAACTATGGTGGTGCCAACGTCTACACCAATGTCCGTAAAGATTACATAACTGCCTGCCCAAATGTTGGCAACCTACTGAAAAATCTTAAATTTAGTCTGAAAATGGAAAATGAACTGATGGACAGGATTCTGAATAAAAACGAAGAGCCGTCAACCGCAGCAAAAGCATGGCTGAAAACAAACCCTCAGATTCTGGATATCTGGCTGAAGGACGTCGTAACCATTCATGATAAAGATGGAATTAAAGCCGTGAAAGAATATATAGGCCTTTAATTTTATAAACAATTCAAACAAAACACCCAAGGAGTAATGGTGAGTTTTATTACTGAGCATAAAATTCCTCTCGGTAGCTGGATGGCTGATTTTGTCGACTGGCTGACCTACCACGGGGCTAACTTTTTTGACTCTGTTTCCTATGCACTTGAGTCCGCTATCATGCTGTTAGTGGAGCTGGTGAAATGGTTTCCTGCTACCGGTTTTATTGCAATTGCAGCCTGTTGTGCATGGCTGCTGCACCGTAGTATACCTTTAACCCTTTTCATAGCCGCAGCCTTACTGCTCATCTTAAATCTGGGATACTGGCCAGAAATGCTGGAAACATTTGTTCTGGTACTGACAGCGACCGTGATCTCGATTCTTGTCGGTGTGCCTGTTGGTATTATGGCAGCGCATCATCGCTGGCTATATACCATACTGCGCCCGATACTGGATCTGATGCAGACCATTCCAACCTTCGTGTATCTGATCCCGACACTGGTTCTGTTCGGTCTGGGTGTTGTTCCTGGATTAATATCCACCGTCATTTTTGCCATTGCCGCTCCTATCCGCCTTACTTATCTGGGGGTCAGCGAAGTACCGGAAGAACTGCTCGAAGCCGGTAAGGCTTTTGGTGCAACCCGTATGAAACTACTGTTTAAAGTAGAATTGCCTTCTGCAATGCCAAATATTATGGCAGGGATCACTCAATGCATCATGTTATCACTATCTATGGTTGTTATTGCCGCACTGGTAGGGGCTGATGGTTTGGGTAAACCTGTCGTCCGGGCACTGAACACCGTTAATATCGCTCAGGGATTTGAAGCCGGACTGGCGATCGTACTGGTCGCCATTATTCTGGACAGGCTATGTAAGGCTCCTGCCAGACACGCAAGGAATAAGTAAACATGAATGCGATAAGTATTAAAAACCTGGATGTTATTTTTGGAGATAACGTCGATAAATCGTTAGCTCTGCTGGATAAAGATAAAAGCCGTCAGGATATTATTGACATTACTGGTGATGTCGTTGGCGTCGATAATGTCAGTCTGGATATAAAACATGGTGAAATCTGCGTACTAATGGGGTTATCCGGTTCGGGAAAATCCAGCCTGCTCAGAACGATCAACGGACTCAACACTATTTCTAGGGGGGAGCTGAACATCAGCTCGGAAAGCGGATCCATCAATCTGGCAGACTGCAGCAGTAGTACTCTAAGGCATCTTAGGACAAATCGTATCTCCATGGTTTTTCAGAAATTTGCCTTAATGCCATGGCTAAGTGTACTGGATAATGCAGCCTTTGGTCTGGAAATGCAGGGAGTGCCGAGAGAAAAGCGACGACGTCAGGCTGAAGAAAAACTGACAATGGTAGGCCTTGCCGAATGGAAAGATAATTTCCCTCATGAGCTCTCTGGAGGAATGCAGCAAAGGGTCGGTCTGGCTCGTGCATTTGCTATGGACAGCGATATTCTGTTGATGGATGAACCATTTTCTGCACTCGACCCTCTGATCCGCTGCCAATTACAGGATGAGCTTCTGGAGCTGCAACGCCAATTAAACAAAACGATTGTATTTGTCAGTCATGATCTGGATGAAGCCTTAAAGCTTGGCAGTACCATTGCCATAATGGAATCAGGACGCCTGATCCAACAAGGTAAACCAGAAGAAATTGTTCTGAACCCTAATTCAAAATATGTAGAAGATTTCGTTGCTCATACCAACCCGCTCAACGTCTTACGTGGCCGCTCTCTGATGAGGGAAGTTACCGAACTGGACAAAAAAGAAAATAAGATTGTGATTAACCCGCACAATCGGACCTATCTCAATCTGGACTCAAAAGGAAACATTGAGCTAGCCGAAAGAATGGATCGTACCATTCCCCTTCGGCAATGGAAAAAAGGCGAATGCTTTAATCCTCTAAAAGAAGGAAACCTTGTAGTTACCGATCCAGATATATCCATGCGGGACGGGCTAGAAATCTGTTACCGGACAGGTCAACCAATCTTACTGGCTAAAGACCGGCAACTTATCGGCTTGTTGTCACATAATGATTTTTATCACGCCCTGCTGGGAAAGCACTTTACGCTGGATAGCCAGAATATGTCCGCTACCTGACCCTGTCTTACTACGGATAGAAAATACGCCACTTTAGAAGTGGCGTTGTTTGTTATCTAATCCTTGCTCTCATGTTGACGACTGGTTTTCACTTCATTGAATATCCGCCCTAACTCAAGAAATGAATAGCGATGCTCAACGTAATCATACACATTGAAAGACAATGCCAGTTTATATAAGGCAATAGCATTAGCGTAATCACCGGCAAACTGATAACGCTTTCCAAGATAGAAATAAGTTTCTGTCAGCCGTTGTGCCAGAACCGTATTGTCCCGGGTACCATTCAGCACAGCTTTAAATGCAAGCTCATCAGACACATCATTTAGCATGATAGCAACCAGTACCCAGCCCCACTTTTCGGTCTTATGCTGATAACGCTCCTGCAGGTGCAGCAGAGCAGACTCAGGACTGACTTCCCGTTCAATAATATATAGCCACAAAGCCCGGAATGGATCGGCTGGTTCATCCATATAGTGCTTTGTCATCTCTTCCAGAGCAATATCGCCCCGGCCACCATAGTAAAGCGCAATCGCCCGGTTTCTCTCTGCATACTCATTTTCCGGATCTAATTCCAGTGTAGAATCGAAAGCTTCATAAGCAGCATCAAATTCACCAACCTGAGTAAAGTACACTCCCAATAGGTTAAAAATATCCGGCTGGACAGGGTTCAGATTCAGGGACTGATTAAAATCCAGACGAGCGAGATCTCTCAGCCCAAGGCTGTCATAATAACTGCCACGCTCATAATACATTTTAGCCCGGATATCATCGGCCAGATCGTCTCTGTGCAGCAACTGGTTTAAACGGGCAATCTGAACCTCATGCTGAATGCCTGGCTGCAGAGGAACTGCCATCGGCGGATATACCCAACCACTTTGCTGATTCAGAGAAACAGAAGCACAGCCGGAAAGAATAAGCAGTACACCTAAACCTACTAATCGAAACCAATTCACAAATACTATCTCTAATAAAAAAGGGAAGCCGTAGCTTCCCTTTATAACATGCTTATTATCTGACAAGCCAGAAAACCTGTCAGTTAAGCAATAAGTTATTCAGCTTCTGGTGCTGAAGTCTCACCTTCTTCTTCCGCTGGCTTTTCAACCGCTTCTTTCATACTCAGGCGAACACGACCCTGACGGTCGATTTCCAGAACTTTAACCTGAACTTCCTGACCTTCTGTCAGATAATCCGACACTTTCTCTACTCGCTTCTCTGCGATTTGAGAAATATGCACCAGTCCGTCTTTACCCGGAAGTACGGTAACAAACGCACCAAAATCAGCCAGACGAGCAACCTTACCAGTGTAAATCTTACCAACTTCCACCTCAGCCGTAATCTGTTCAATACGACGGATGGCATCCTTCGCCTGCTCACCATCAGTTGCCGCGATCTTGATAGTACCGTCATCTTCAATTTCGATAGTAGTACCGGTTTCTTCAGTCAATTGACGGATAACCGCACCACCTTTACCAATAACGTCTTTGATCTTGTCTGCACTGATCTTCATAGTGTGGATACGTGGAGCAAATTCAGAAATATCTTCACGGGCACCAGAGATAGCTTCGTCCATCACAGAAAGGATGTGCATACGCGCACCTTTTGCCTGATTCAGAGCGATCTGCATGATCTCTTTAGTAATACCTTCAATCTTGATATCCATTTGCAGGGCAGTCACACCTGTACCGGTACCCGCGACTTTAAAGTCCATATCACCCAGATGGTCTTCATCGCCCAGAATGTCAGAAAGAACCACAAAGTCATCGCCTTCTTTAACCAGCCCCATTGCAATACCTGCAACAGATGATTTGATTGGCACACCTGCATCCATCAGTGCCAGCGAAGTACCACATACCGATGCCATAGAAGAAGAACCGTTAGATTCTGTGATTTCAGATACAACACGAACTGTGTACGGAAATTCATCCACAGAAGGCATTACCGCAGCAATACCACGCTTCGCCAGTTTACCGTGGCCGATTTCACGACGCTTAGGAGAACCAACAAAGCCAGTTTCACCCACACAGTAAGGAGGGAAGTTGTAGTGCAGCAGGAAGTGATCTTTACGCTCACCTGTCAGCTCATCGATAATCTGTGCATCACGTTGAGTGCCAAGTGTTGCAGTAACCATCGCCTGAGTTTCACCACGAGTGAACAGAGCACTACCATGGGTACGAGGCAGAACACCGGTACGTACATCCAGAGCACGAACCATATCTTTTTCACGGCCATCAATACGCGGATTACCTGCAATGATACGGCTGCGAACCACTTTCTTTTCAAGAGAACCCAGAACCTTACGGATTTCCATTTCGTCCTGTTCTTCATCCTGAGCCAGAATTGCTTCTACTACTTCACTTTTAATGGTGCCAACTTCTTCGTAGCGAGCCATCTTTTCAGTGATCTGATACGCTTCAGTCAGACGGGCTTCTGCCTGCTCAGCAACCAGAGCTTTAAGTACCGTATTTTCCGCTGGCGCTTCCCAGTTCCATGCTGGAGTTGCTACTTCAGCAGCGAATTCATTGATAGCAGTAATGACCGTTTGTTGCTGATCATGACCAAATACAACAGCAGCAAGCATCTCTTCTTCTGTCAGGTTATCTGCTTCTGATTCCACCATAAGAACCGCACTTTCAGTACCCGCAACAACCAGATCCAGACGGGAAGATTCCAACTCTTTTTGACTTGGGTTCAGCACCAGTTCACCATTGATATGACCTACACGGGCAGAACCGATAGGACCATTGAACGGAATACCGGAAATAGCCAGTGCTGCAGAAGTACCAATCATTGTAATGATATCTGGCTGAACATCAGGGTTAACCGATACAACAGTCGCAATAACCTGTACTTCATTGGTGAATGCATCAGGGAATAGTGGACGAATCGGCCGGTCGATAAGACGGGCAATCAGTGTTTCGCCTTCGGAAGGGCGGCCTTCACGTTTGAAGAAACCACCAGGAATTTTACCAGCAGCGTAAGTACGTTCCTGATAGTTTACGGTAAGAGGGAAAAAGTCCTGACCTTCAACCGCTTCTTTTTTACCGACAACAGAAACAAATACAGCAGTATCATCCATTGTAGCCATTACAGCCGCCGTTGCCTGACGAGCCATAACACCGGTTTCTAAAGTGACGGTATGGTTACCGTACTGAAAGGTTTTAGTGATTGGATTCACGTAATATCCTCAATTTATTGTGTTTAAAGGGATGTACGTTCCTAGTTTTACCAATCGCGACTAATGGAAAACATCCATACGAATATCTTTCATTAGCCGCGACCTTTATGGTCGACTGCGGTGACTGTAAAACGTTAGGGCGCACAAAAAAGACTGTGAATACACAGTCAGGGAGTAGTATAAACCAGTTAGTAGCAGTTTTGCTAACAAGTACCGGTTTCAGATAACAAAAAAGGGGCATAAAGCCCCTTTTCTGAACAAACTGATCTTAGCGACGCAGGCCAAGACGTTTGATTAGATCCTGGTAACGATTCAGATCTTTACCTTTCAGGTAGTCCAGAAGCTTACGACGGCGTGAAACCATACGTAGAAGACCGCGACGGCTGTGGTGGTCTTGCTTGTGGTCAGCAAAGTGACCCTGAAGGTGGTTGATAGAAGCAGTCAACAGAGCTACTTGTACTTCTGGTGAACCGGTATCGCCTTCGCCACGTGCATAATCTGCAACGATAGCTGCTTTAGTTTCTGCATTCAGAGACATAATCATTTCCTAATACATTAAGGTTAAACACTGTGCCAGCCAATCTCTGATTCAGCCGACACGAGAAGCGCGAATTATACGTAAACGGCAGATATGGAGCAACTGTTATTTTCAGTCTCTGAATACGACCAACCGCTTCGGTGCAATCTTTCCGTCATCATCGATTTCACCGACGCCGATAAAGAGTTTTTCTGCACCGCTAGTCATACGGACTGTACCTTCCTGAGGTGCTCCGAATACCTGTACCGGCTGACCGTGCTGAACCATATCGGTCAGTTCAGGGATCAAATTGACTTCCGGTAACTCCTGAACCGCACTGTCCATAGGCAAAAGCAGAGGATCCAGCAACTCTTTGGGTTGAATATCCTGTTCACGAGCCTGCTCCAGTAAAGCGTCCAGTTGCTCTAATGTCACCATTTTTTCATATGGATAGTTTGACACACCGGTCCGGCGCAGATAAATAACATGTGCACCGCAGCCAAGCATTTCACCCAGATCATCGACGATGGTACGGATATAGGTTCCTTTTGAACAGTGAACCTCCATCTCAACTTCACCACCTTCAAAACGAAGCAATTCAATGCTGTACACCGTTATTTTGCGCGATTCACGCGGAACATCAATGCCTTCCCGCGCATACTCATACAGAGGTTTTCCCTGATATTTAAGCGCAGAAAACATCGATGGAATTTGATCCGTCTCACCACGAAATTTGGCAATACAGCGTTCCAGTTGCCCGCGATCAACTTTCACATCACGAACCTGTACCACTTCACCATCGGAGTCAGAAGTATTAGTACGCTCTCCCAGTTTAGCCACCACACGATAGCGTTTATCGGAATCCAGCAAAAACTGTGAAAACTTAGTTGCCTCTCCCAGACAAATCGGCAGCATACCTGTGGCCAAAGGATCCAGAGCCCCCGTATGTCCTGCTTTTTCAGCAAAATAGATACGCTTTACTTTCTGTAACGCATCATTCGAAGAAATACCGGTCGGTTTATCCAGTAAGACAATACCATTTACCGGACGGCCTTTACGACGGCGGGCCATTATGCGTTATCCTCTTCATCACTGCGTCCGGCTTCCTGAGCACGAACTTTATCACTATTGATCACCTCAGTAACAAGGTTGGACATACGCATACCTTCGACCAGGGTATTATCGTAAGTGAAGCGGACTTCCGGAGTCAGACGCAGACGGATACGCTTACCCAGCATCATACGGACATGAACTTCATGCTCTTTCAGTGCCTGCAGACTGGATTCAGGCGTTTGATCACCGACGCACAGGAAAGTAACAAAGACTTTTGCGTAAGCCAGATCACGGGAAACTTCGACATCGGAAATAGTGACCATGCCGATTCGGGAGTCACGTATTTCACGCTGAAGGATAACGGCAAGCTCTTTTTGTAGCTGCTGAGACACACGTTGAGTGCGGCTAAATTCTTTTGACATTATTTTCTCTCTATTAGAAAAGATGGGGGGATGGTCAAAACCAGCCCCCCATGGCGTATTTAACGACCGATTACTTAAACGTAATCTTAGTCAAGATTTGTTTCCTCCCCTAACCGGGGAAGCCGGGTATTAATCCAACGTACGCTGAATTTCAACCGTTTCGAATACTTCAATCTGGTCACCGACGCGAACATCATTATAGTTCTTAACACCGATACCACATTCGTAGCCGTTCTTAACTTCCTGAACGTCATCTTTAAAGCGACGCAGTGATTCCAGCTCGCCTTCGTAAATAACCACGTTATCACGCAGTACGCGGATTGGATTATTACGCTTAATCAGACCTTCAGTCACCATACAGCCGGCAATCGCACCCAGTTTTGGCGATTTGAACACATCACGCACTTCAGCCAGACCAATAATTTCTTGTCTGAATTCAGGTGCCAGCATACCGCTCATAGCCTGTTTAACTTCATCAATCAGCTGATAGATGATTGAGTAGTAACGCAGATCCAGATTCTCAGCTTCAATAGTACGACGGGCAGAAGCATCTGCACGAACGTTAAAACCAAGGATGATAGCGTTAGAAGCCGCAGCCAGCACAGCGTCAGTCTCAGTAATACCACCAACACCGGAGCCTACAACACTGACTTTTACTTCATCGGTAGACAGTTTCAGCAGAGAGTCCGCAATCGCTTCAACAGAACCCTGAACGTCAGCTTTCAGAACCACATTCAGTTCAGCCACTTCGCCGGCAGTCATGTTAGAGAACATGTTTTCCAGTTTCGCTTTTTGCTGACGAGCCAGTTTCACCTCACGGAATTTACCCTGACGATAGTTGGCTACTTCACGTGCTTTACGCTCATCACGAACAACGGTTGCTTCATCACCGGATGCTGGTACACCAGACAAGCCCAGAATCTCAACCGGAATAGACGGGCCAGCTTCAGTGATTTCTTCACCGGTTTCATCGCGCATGGCACGAACACGACCGTATTCCTGACCACACAAAACAATATCACCTTTGCGCAGAGTACCAGACTGAACCAGAACAGTAGCGACAGGACCACGGCCTTTATCCAGACGTGATTCAACAACCACACCAGAAGCCATACCATCTTTAACTGCTGTCAGTTCCAGAACTTCCGCCTGGAGAAGAATGGTTTCCAGCAGACTGTCAATGTTTGTACCCTGCTTCGCAGAGATATGTACAAACATATTTTCACCGCCCCATTCCTCTGGGATAACATCATACTGAGCAAGCTCATTCTTCACATTATCCGGATTAGCTTCTTCTTTATCGATCTTGTTTACGGCAACAATCAGAGGCACGCCAGCTGCTTTTGCATGCTGAATAGCTTCAATTGTCTGAGGCATAACACCATCATCCGCAGCAACGACAAGAACAACGATATCCGTTGCCTGAGCACCACGAGCACGCATTGCAGTAAATGCTGCGTGTCCCGGAGTATCCAGAAACGTGATCATTCCATTCTCAGTTTCTACATGGTAAGCACCGATATGCTGAGTAATACCACCGGCTTCACCGGAAGCAACGTGTGCTTTACGGATATAGTCCAGTGTCGATGTTTTACCATGGTCAACGTGACCCATGATGGTGACAACCGGTGCACGCGGTACAGCTTCAGAAGTGCTGTCACGGTCAGAAAGAACGGCTTCTTCCAGCTCATTTTCTTTACGCAGAACCACTTTGTGACCCATTTCCTCAGCTACAAGCTGAGCCGTTTCCTGATCGATAACCTGGTTGATGGTCGCCATTGCGCCCATTTTCATCATCACTTTGATAACTTCGGTCGCTTTCACTGACATTTTGTTCGCCAGCTCAGAAACAACGATCGTTTCACCAATCACAACATCCTGCTTGGCCACGGTTGCTGTTTTATCAAAACCGTGTTGCATCGATGTCGGTTTAGACAGTTTACCTTTACGGCCTTGTCCTTTGACGCGAGGTGGACGACTGCTTCTGTTGCTTTCGGCATCTTCAGCTTTTGAAGAAGGTTTTTTCTTCTTCTTGCGGCGAGCACTGTCAGCACGACGATCTGCTTCTTCTTCCGCTTCACGTGCATATTTGTTAGTTGTTGTGTGGTAATCAGCTTCGTCATCACCACCTTTCTTTTCTTCAGCTGACCAGCGGGCTTCATTTTCTTCCGCCAGTTTACGGGCTTGTTCCGCCAGCTTAGCAGCATCTTCTTCTGCTTTACGCTTCGCTGCTTCTTCCTGACGGCGTTTCAGTTCTTCCGCCTCTTTTTGAGCTGCTTCTTGCATAGCTTTATCTTCCGCAGAACGCTCAGTATTTTCGCGTTTTGCTTTGTCTCCTGCTTCACGCTTCGCCTTTGCTTCGGCATCACGTTTTGCTTTCTCTTCCGCTTCACGCTTCGCTGTTTCTTCCGCTTCGCGTTTAGCCTGTTCTTCAGCTTCACGTTTGGCCTTTGCTTCCGCTTCACGCATTGCTGCTTCTTCAGCCTCACGTCGGGCTTCTTCTTCCTGACGTTTTGCTTCTTCGTCTACTGCGCTACGTTTAACGTATGTACGTTTTTTGCGCACTTCAACTTGCACATTCTTACTCTTCCCGCCGCTCGCTGCAACACTTAATGTGCTGCGAGTTTTACGTTGCAGAGTTAAACGCGTTGGTGATGCATCGCCGGAAATATCCCCATGTTCTTTTTTCAGATGGGTCAAAAGCTGCTGCTTCTCATCTTCCGAAACACTGTCACTCATTGATTTTTTCATACCCGCATCAGCAAGTTGTTCTAATAAGCGATCAACCGGAGTACCAATTTCTTCACTTAATGTTTTAACCGTAAGTTGCGTCATTCCGCTACCTCCTTGCTGAAATAATTATTCTTCATCGCCAAACCAACAGATATTACGTGCAGCCATAATCAGCTCACCCGCACGCTCTTCTGTAAGGCCATCAATACCTTCTAAGTCATCAATACCCTGGTCTGCCAAATCTTCTAATGTCACTACACCTTTAGCAGCGAATTTGTACGCCATTTCTCTTTCAAGGCCTTCAAGTGCCAGCAGATCGTCTGCCGGTTCCAGTCCTTCAAACGACTCTTCCTGAGCCAGAGCCAGAGTAGTCAGTGCTTCTTTGGCTCTGCTGCGAAGCTCTTCAATGATCTCTTCATTCAGACCATCGATGTCCAGTAGTTCGTTAACCGGAACATAAGCAACTTCTTCAAGTGTAGAGAAGCCTTCTTCTACCAACAGTTCAGCAAAATCCTGTTCGATATCCAAGTGCTTCATAAAGTTCTCGATGGAAGCAGAACTTTCTTCCTGGTGTTTTTTCTCCAGATCTTCCACCGTCATCACGTTCAGTTCCCAGCCGGTCAGCTGAGAAGCCAGACGAACATTCTGACCATTACGGCCAATTGCCTGAGCCAGATTATCGGCTTCTACAGCAATATCCATTGCGTGTGCATCTTCATCAACAATGATGGATGCCACATCGGCCGGAGCCATTGCATTAATGACGAACTGAGCCGGATTATCGTCCCATAGCACGATATCGATACGCTCACCACCAAGCTCACCAGATACAGCCTGTACACGAGCACCACGCATACCAACGCAGGCACCAACAGGGTCGATACGCTTATCATTGGTTTTTACTGCGATCTTGGCACGTGAGCCTGGATCACGAGCCGCGCCACGCAGCTCTATCAGGTCTTCACCAATTTCCGGCACTTCGATGCGGAACAGTTCACTCAGCATCTCTGACTTGGAACGGGTAATAAACAGCTGAAAGCCACGGGCTTCAGGACGAACGGCATACAGCAAGCCACGAACGCGATCTCCCGGACGGAAATTTTCACGCGGTAGCTGATCTTCCCGTAGGATAACACCTTCAGCATTGTTACCAAGATCAAGTACTACAGTGTCACGGTTAACTTTCTTCACAACACCAGTGATCAGCTCACCTTCATTATCGATAAACTGTTCAACAATCTGAGCGCGTTCCGCTTCACGAACTTTCTGAACAATGACCTGCTTTGCCGTCTGAGTAGTAATACGGTCAAAAGTCACAGATTCGATGTCGTCCTCAACGAAGTCGCCCAGCCCAAGATTTTCATCTTCAAACTGTGCCGCTTCCAGTGAAATTTCTTTGGTCGGATGCTCAACTTCTTCTACCACCAACCAACGACGAAACGTTTCAAAATCACCTGTTTTACGATCAATCTGCACACGAACGTCAATTTCCATTTCGTGTTTTTTCTTGGTTGCAGTCGCAAGTGCAATTTCCAGCGCTTCAAAAATACGCTCACGAGGAACAGCCTTCTCGTTAGAAACCGCTTCAACAACAGCTAAAATTTCTCTGTTCATTTATATAGCCTCTTAAGCTCTTATTCTCTGGGAGAACTAAAATTTAGGGATCAGGTTAGCTTTGGAAATGTTGCTCAGGGCAAACTCTTCTTCTTGTCCGTCTACTGTGACAATAATGGTTTCGCCATCAACGGAATGAATCACTCCCTTCCATTTACGGCGGTTACCCACAGCCATTTTCAGAACAACGCTGACCTCGTGACCGATAAATTGTTGATAGTGTTCAGTTTTAAAAAGTGGCCGCTCAAGACCTGGTGAAGAAACCTCCAGGTTATAGGCAACCGAAATCGGATCTTCCACATCGAGCACAGCACTCACCTGATGGCTAACTTCTGCACAATCATCGACATTAATACCATTTTCACTATCGATATAAATGCGCAGTGTTGAGTGCTCGCCGGCACGGACAAATTCCAATCCGACAAATTCATAACCAGCCGCTTCAACCGGAGATGTTAACAATTCTGTCAGTTGTCTTTCTAAACCAGTCATTTAAACCACTCCAGAAACAAAAAAAGGGCTAAAAGCCCAATTCAAACACCAAGCAAGAAATCTGAAATCCAAGAAAAACAATGCTTTACATATGCCTTTCTAAGGTACAGATAACAAAAAACCCCGTAAGTCGGGGTTTTGTCTTGCCGGACCCTGATAGCACTGAACTGAAACCAGCTATTACTGATAATAGTTCAGCTCACAATCAACTCATAATCCAGGCAGAATATTTCTTACTGATAAAGTCAATTATGATTACTTGTAATCAGACTCTCGAAAACACACTCTCGAAAACATTGGTTGCGGGGGCCGGATTTGAACCGACGACCTTCGGGTTATGAGCCCGACGAGCTACCAAGCTGCTCCACCCCGCGTCCGACTGAAAATGCATTATACGCACCACAGATTGTTTTACAAGTGAATACAAGTAATGGTGCCGAGAGAGGGACTTGAACCCTCACACCTTACGGTACTAGCACCTCATGCTAGCGTGTCTACCAATTTCACCATCTCGGCATCGTATTGTTTTAAAGCCATTTTCAACTTTAAAACGAATCTCTTAGTTTACTGAGGAATTTCGTCACTGGTTTTTTCTTCAACGACCGGAGCTTCACTCTGTACGTCTGTTGCTTCCTGAGTAACCATTCCTTTCGTCGGATCAACCCACTGAGACTCAGTCTGATGGGTTGCTAAGTTACCAAAAACCAAAGCAACAACAAAAAATATAACGGCAAAAAAAGTCGTCATCTTAGTCAGGAAGTTTCCGGATCCTGTTGCGCCAAATACTGTATTTGAAGCACCAGCACCAAACGATGCTCCCATATCTGCGCCTTTACCTTGCTGAATCAACACCAGGCCAATTAAACCAGCAGCTGCCAACAGGTAAATCACAAGTAGAACTGTTGTCATATTTCCACCTATGTTCAATGTGTCGAGCTAGCGCCACCTGTTGATATTCACATTTAATATTCAACGATAAAGCCAGCGGCCTCCGATTTCAGAGGCGGAGCAAATACTAGCGAAAGCATCTTGTGCTGACAAGTAAAAAATACAAAAAAATGACACGTCGGCTCTAAACGCTCAAATAAACGGCAAAAGTATGCTTTAATCTCCCTCATCCCACTCTTTGACAGGGAGATTAAAACGGTAGTGCTCAGCAACAACCCTTTACAACTTCAGCAATATTCAGAGCAAGACGTTTAACCAGAACAGCATCCTCACCTTCAACCATCACCCGGATCAGCGGTTCCGTCCCGGATTTACGCAACAGCACCCGACCTTTTTCGGCCAGTTGCTCTTCCGCATCTGCAACCGCAGTCAAGACTGATTCGGATTCCATTGGGTTCGAATCTCCGGAAAAACGGACATTTTCCAGTACCTGAGGATAAAGGGTCATCCCCTGTGACAGTTCATACAGAGACAAGCCGGAATCGACGACTGACGCCAGTACCTGTAGCGCTGCAACAATGGCATCTCCGGTGGTTACTTTATCTAGCAGAATCACATGTCCGGAGTTTTCCGCACCAATACTCCAGCCCTTTTCCAGCAGCTTTTCCATCACATACCGGTCACCGACCGCTGCACGTTCAAACGGAATACCCAACTGCTTCAGGCCATTTTCCATACCCAGATTGGTCATAAGCGTACCGATAACACCACCTTTCAGCTCACCACGACGCAAAGCATCACGGGCAATCATGTAAGCAATCTGGTCACCATCAATTTTGTGTCCTTTGTGGTCAACCATGATCAGCCGGTCACCGTCACCATCAAAAGCCAGACCTAAATCAGCACCTTCGTCCACAACCCGCTTTTGCAGAGCACGGACATCCGTAGCACCGACCTCTTCATTGATATTAATACCGTTCGGCTCAACACCCATTGCAATAATATCAGCACCCAGTTCACCAAATACCGCAGGTGCAATGTGATAGGTTGCTCCATTAGCACAGTCAACGACTATCTTAAGTTTGGAAAGGTTCAGCTGCTTAGGAAACGTCCCTTTGCAAAATTCAATATAGCGGCCGGCAGCATCATTTAAGCGCATCGCTTTGCCTAATTCAGCTGAATCGACACACTGCAGCTCTTTATCCAGTTCCGCTTCAATCGCCAGCTCTACCTCATCTGGCAGTTTGGTTCCCTCAGAAGAAAAAAACTTAATACCGTTGTCATAAAACGGATTATGCGATGCAGAAATAACGATACCGGCTTCAGCTCTGAAGGTTTGCGTCAGATAAGCAATTGCCGGTGTCGGCATCGGTCCTGTCAGTGTCGCTTTCAGACCAGCAGCAGCCAGCCCCGCTTCCAACGCTGATTCCAGCATATAACCGGATATCCGCGGATCCTTACCTATAATCACCTGCTTAGTTCCCTGCTGAGCCAGAACACGTCCTGCCGCCCAGCCAAGCTTCAATACAAAATCAGGGGTAATCGGGAACTGCCCGACTTTTCCACGTACACCATCGGTACCAAAATAACGTCTTTCCGACATAGTCATTTCCTAAACTTATCTTAATTTCTGTTGTGCTTATGCGCCGGTGGCACCGACTCATTTATATCTTTGCAGCATAGCGCTGATTTTCATCGCATCCAGCGTTTCAGCAAAATCGTGTACACGAATAATCTGCGCACCCTTTAATGCGGCAACCACAGCACATGCCACACTTCCCGCAACACAGTCTGCTGGTTCTTTATCCAGCACTTTAAAGATCATCGATTTGCGGGACATACCCGCCAGAAGCGGATATCCCAGGCTCTGAAACCAGTCCATATGTGCCAGCAGGTGGTAATTATGAGCCACCGTTTTACCAAAACCAAAGCCGGGATCAATGATAATGTTATCGCGGGAGATACCGGCTGCAACGCATTCTTCAACCCGATCACGCAGGTATTTCACTACTTCCGGCAAAAAATCCCGGTACGTCGGGTTATCCTGCATCGTCTTCGGCTGTCCCTGCATATGCATCAGACAAACAGGAACCTTTGCTTCTGCAGCCGCCTCCAGTGCACCGGGCTCAGTCAATGAACGTATGTCATTAATAATATCGGCTCCGGCTTTAACGGCCTGTCGCATCACTTCCGCTTTACTAGTGTCCACAGAGATCCATATATCCGAACATTCCCGGATTGCGGAAATAACGGGAATAACTCGTTGCAGTTCTTCCTCCAGAGTGACTTCTGCAGCTCCCGGACGAGTCGACTCCCCCCCGATATCGATAATGCTGACTCCGGCCTCAATCATCCTGTTAGCCTGTGCGACAGCCTGTTCTACCGTAGTATAACTGCCTCCGTCGGAAAAAGAGTCCGGCGTTACGTTCAGAATGCCCATTACATGAGTTTGATCCAGTATTAATTCTTTATTATTGGCCCGTAGTTTCATCTTACCTGATCATCTCCTTTTCACTGGATACAATGACAAAAAACCCCGAGCAGAGCCGGGGTTTTATTTATTCCTTTCCCTGCAGATTACTCTGCATCATCTTCAGATTTGGCGGACTCCTGTGTATCCGCTTTATCAGAAGACTCTTCTGCAGCTGGTTTATCTGCCGGTTTGCTCTCTGCATACGCAGATTTTGCTACTTCTGCCTTTTCTTTTACTCTGGCTGCATCATCTGCAGTCCAGCCATGAGGCTCGCGAATCTCTTCCTTGCGCTCCATCAAGTCATCAATCTGACCGGCATCGATCGTTTCATATTTCATCAATGCATCTTTCATCGAATGCATGATATCCATATTGTCCTGCAGAATTTGCTTGGCCCGTTCATAGTTACGGTCAATAATCGAACGAACTTCATCATCAATCAGCTTCGCCGTATCATCTGACATGTGTTTGGTTTGAGTAACACTGCGTCCGAGGAAAACTTCACCTTCTTCTTCAGCGTACAGCAGAGGCCCCAACTTTTCAGAAAAGCCCCACTGAGTCACCATCTTACGCGCAATATCTGTAGCACGTTCGATATCATTCGATGCACCTGTAGACACTTTCTGACTGCCATAAATCAGCTCTTCTGCCAAACGACCACCGTACAAGCTGGAGATCATCGATTCCAGATGCTGACGGGACATACTGATGCGATCCTGTTCAGGAAGGTACATTGTGACACCCAGAGCCCGTCCGCGAGGAATAATGGAAACCTTATAGACAGGGTCATGTTCCGGAACCAGACGGCCGACAATAGCGTGTCCGGCTTCATGATAAGCGGTCGATTCTTTTATATCGTCCGTCATAACCATAGAACGGCGTTCCGCACCCATCATAATTTTGTCTTTAGCCAGCTCAAACTCAACCATAGACACATTGCGTTTGTTACCGCGGGCAGCAAACAGGGCTGCCTCGTTTACCAGGTTAGCCAGATCCGCACCAGAGAAGCCCGGTGTACCCCGTGCGATCAGTGACGGATCAACGTCTCCCGCCAAAGGCACCTTACGCATATGTACTTTCAGGATCTGTTCACGGCCACGCACATCCGGCAAACCAACCACAACCTGACGGTCAAAACGACCAGGACGTAACAAGGCCGGATCCAGAACATCCGGACGGTTGGTTGCAGCGATAACAATAATACCTTCGTTGCCTTCAAAACCGTCCATTTCAACCAGCATCTGGTTCAATGTCTGTTCACGTTCATCGTGACCACCACCCACACCAGCGCCACGCTGACGGCCTACGGCATCAATCTCATCGATAAAGATAATACAAGGCGCAGCTTTTTTGGCTTGCTCAAACATATCACGGACACGGGATGCACCCACACCGACAAACATTTCAACAAAATCAGAACCGGAAATAGTAAAAAACGGAACCTTTGCTTCACCGGCAATCGCTTTTGCCAGCAGTGTCTTACCCGTACCCGGAGGACCGACCATCAGCACACCCGTCGGGATCTTACCACCCAGCTTCTGGAAACGGCTCGGATCTCGCAGATAATCCACCAGCTCTTTTACATCTTCTTTTGCTTCATCACAACCGGCGACATCAGCAAACGTGGTTTTTATCTGCTCTTCGCTCATCATGCGGGCTTTACTTTTACCGAAAGACATCGCGCCTTTGCCGCCGCCGCCCTGCATCTGGCGCATAAAGAAAATCCAGACACCAATCAACAGGATCATTGGGAACCAGGAGATAAAAATAGTGCCCAGCAGGCTCTGCTCTTCCGGTGGTGTGCCCTGAACACGAACATTCTGGTTGATCAGATCATCCAGCAGTTTTTCATCATAAATCGGCATGTAGGTTACATAACGGGAACCATCACGACGGGTAAAGGCTATTTCTCGGTCATTAAACCGGGCATCCTCAATCTGGCCCTGGCCTACGTCTTGAACAAATCTCGTGTAATCGACGGTTCTGCCGTTATTTTCCCCAGGGCCGAAGCTCTGGAATACCGACATCAGTACTACGGCGATTACCAGCCACAGAATTAAATTTTTTGCCATGTCACTCAAGGTGTCAGCCTCTCGATAACTAATTGTAATTAAAGGTAGGGTACTACAGTTTCATAGCTGTAGCCACTGTGTAAATTTCTCTTTGCTAACTTATTCCGCGCAGAATGAGATATCCGGCCCGATAAGCGTTAGCCTTTGTAGCCTGTGGCTACGATGTAGACCTCCCGGGAGCGAGCTCTCGATGAGTCCGGTTTTCTGATTTTCACGACCTTAAACAGGTCGCGAACATCTTTGACATACTGATCAAAGCCTTCTCCCTGAAAGACCTTAACCACAAAACTACCATCAGGAGCCAGAACCTGTCGACACATATCTAACGCCAGTTCAACCAGATACATCGCTCTTGGCTGGTCCACCGCCTGATTACCTGCCATATTCGGCGCCATGTCAGACATAACAACATTGACCATATCCGGTTGAATTCGCTCAAGTAATGCTTCCAGAACCGCATCTTCACGAAAGTCCCCCTGCAGGAAACTCACGCCGGCAATGGAATCCATCGGTAAGATGTCACAAGCAATAACCTGACCATCATCACCTACGATTTGTGCCGCATATTGGGACCAGCCTCCGGGAGCGGCGCCAAGGTCAACCACTGTCATCCCGGATTTCAGCAGTTTATCTTTGCCCTGAATTTCCTCAATCTTGAAGATAGCACGAGAACGGTAGCCTTTCTTCTTTGCTTCGTTCACATATTTATCGTCAAAATGTTCCTTTAGCCATCGCCCGGAACTGGCTGAATGTTTCTGTTTGCTCATTCTCTTCCTATCTGGAAAGCTGCTTTATCATGTAAAGTAAGTATAGTCTTCGTGATTAGATGGCGTTAAAATAGCGCTTTTCAACCCCACTACTTAAGAAAATTGACCGCATAATGAACCTAAGCACAAAACAAAAGCAGTTCCTCAAAGGCCTGGCACACAACCTGAAACCTGTTGTTCTGATGGGCGCAAACGGATTGACTGAGGCTGTATTAGCGGAAATCGAAATAGCCCTGAATCATCATGAGCTGATTAAAGTCAAAGTAGCTTCTGAAGACAGAGAAACCCGGCAACTGATCGTTGATGCGATTGTTCGTGAAACGGAAGCAGAAAAAGTACAGACCATCGGTAAAGTTCTGGTATTGTACCGCCAGTCCGAAGAACGCAAAATCGAATTGCCTCGCAAATAATACTGCGTCGGGATCGAAAAACAGGTATCCGGCATATTAAAGAAGGAGAGGTCATGCCTCTCCTTTTTCAATGCAGTGCCGTATCAGACAGGTATCAGATATACTCAACCTTATCGATTTCGTAATCTTTATCCCCGCCCGGTGTACTGATCGCCACTTCATCACCTTCCATCTTACCAATAAGGCCACGGGCAATCGGTGAACTGACGGAAATACGTCCGGCTTTGATATCCGCTTCATGATCACCCACAATCTGATAGGTGAATTCAGCCTCTGTATCCAGATCAATCAGGGTAACCGTAGCACCAAAAATAACCTTGCCGCTGTTGTCCATTTTGGTCACATCAATCACCTGAGCAACGGACAGTTTATATTCGATATCACGGATCTGAGCTTCACAGATCCCCTGTTCCTCACGGGCGGCATGATACTCGGCATTCTCTTTCAGATCACCCAGTTCGCGCGCTTCAGCAATGGCCTGAGAAATCAGCGGACGACGTTTAATCAGTGCATCAAGCTCGGTACGCAGTTTTAGCTCGCCGCGTACAGTCATTGGAATCTTTTCCATGTGTAAAAACCTCTGTATTCCAAAGTTTGCTTTGGACAAAAAACTCCCACTCAACCAACGCTGAGTGGGAGGTGGAAAATAAGTGCATTCAGACTAGTGTAAACAAAGATTCCGCTCAGGTCACCCCTAAAGCTGTTTAACTGTCACAAAACTGACTTTTGCCCCGCAAAGCTTAAGAAAAGGCTGGCTATCCGTTAGCATAGCCGGTGGTTTCATCCCGCCGCTGTACAGCATAAGAACAGTGGCAGAACGAAGATATTCAGAAAAACGCCTGCATTATTTATTGCAGGCGCTTAAATCTGTATTAAACAGATTAGAAGTAGAAGTACATACCTGCCAGAGCAAGAGCTGTATCTTCGTCTTCTGTATAACCTACGTTTTCTTTCGCTGAGTATTCAACAAAGCCTTTCAGGTTATCAGAGAATGTGTAATCCACACCCAGTGTATAGGCATTCAGATCTTCTGAACCGTCAACATCTGCGTCGGCAGTATAAGCAGATACATAAACACGTGTTGCATCAATGGTATAATCTGCAGCTACACCAATAGCTTCAATGTCAGTGCTGTCAATCTGTTCATTTACATAGTGAGCGGCAACAGAGAAGTTGTCACCGGTATAACCTGCTTTAAAACCGTAGATATCGTTATCATCATCAGATGTTGCACTTTCAGTGCTATAACCGTTACGGTTGCCGTGATCCTGATAAGAAGCACCGATGTTAAAGCCCGCTACAGTATAAGATGCAGAAATACCGTATGCGTTATCCAGATCTTCATCCTGATGCAGATACGTATCAGCAATCAGCTTCAGACCATTGGCGTCATACTTCAGGCTGATGGCATGACCATTTCCTTCAAATGAAGTGGCCTCATCATCCATGTAGCCGTAGCCTTCATTGGTGTTATCAATAGTGATAGCATCCAGAGAGTCACCAAAGTCACCCACTTCACCCACAGCAATACCAAAGCTGTCACCGAACATAGCACCAAAGTACTCATCATCTGTAACAACATCTTTATCATCGTTGTCGCCAGGCGCAAAACCAACGCCGTTTTCAATTTCAAATGAACCGAAAACTTTAACCGTTTCGCTTAGCTGATGCTCAGCATCAATCTGTACTTTCACCCATACATCCACATCTGCGTCGTATGATTCATCAGCAGTACCTGCAGCATGATCCACATCATATTGGCTCAGGTATGTGTCCATTTCACCTTTTAGGTTAAAGGTTGTTGTGTCGTTTTCGTAGATAGAAGCCGCATTAGCTGCACCTGAAACCAGAGCTGCCACTGCCAGCGCGATAAATTTCTTGTTCATCTGATTAATCCTTATTACTAATCCTATGTAGTCGTTTTTTCTTATCTGAGTGATATCAAAACAAAGACTGCAATGAACGCCGTATAGCCACCGTCGTGGTTTGTCAGACATTTCAATGCCATAACCTTTATGGATATGCACCCGAACGATTTAACCCCTCCACCGGAGCCCAGACTAGTAAAAAGAAATAAATACCGGGAACTAATATTTTTTACCTACAAAAAAAACATCAATGCATTGATAAATAAACGATATATTAAAAATATAAAACTCCCAAAAGATAAAAATTCACTTTTTTATTTATGTCTGTTTGGCTTTTTTTGGAATGCAAATGTGATCTGTGTCACTCACAAAAAGAGAAGATTATGATTATCCATCCCGATACTCGCCAGACAGTCAGAGTCAGGTATACTTTGTGCAGACAAAAATAGGGTATTGGGCCAGTTATGCGTATCATCTTCTCTCTTCTGTTTTTCTGTATCAGTGCGCTGCCGGGCTACGCAGCCACCGCTACTCACTATTCTCCTCTGGACTATCTCCCCAGAGGCAGCCGGGCAAGCCTTTCTGTACGCACCCCGGATGGAGCAACACCACTTTCCCTGAATGCCGATCAGATGTTTCCCCCGGCCAGTACCCTAAAATTACTGACGGCACTGGCTGCTAAACTGGAACTGGGTGATCGTTTCCGCTTTGAAACTCAGGCAGAACTCTCCGGAGATGACTTGATACTGCGCTTTTCCGGCGACCCGACTCTCACATCAGAACATCTGACAGAGTTAATCCGGCAGATAAAAACCGCTGGTATCAACCAGATTAGAGGGGATATCTGGCTGGACAACAGTGCCTTTAGCGGATATGAACGGGGGGTCGGCTGGCCCTGGGATATCCTCGGGGTCTGCTACAGTGCCCCGGCCAGTGCAATTACTCTGGATAAAAACTGTGTACAAGCTTCCATTTATACCCAGAACAACGGCACAACCCGGGTATATGTTCCTGAGCATCAGCCTATCCATGTGGAAACAGAAGCCATCAGCGTAACCGAGCAGGGGCAGGAATCAAGGCAGTGCGATCTGGAGCTGATTACGTTTGACAGCAACGAATATCTGCTCTCAGGATGTCTGGTGCAGAGAGAACGCCCTCTGCCACTGAAATTTGCTGTTCAGGAAACCCATGCTTATGCCGCAGCAGTTATCCGCTCTCTGTTAAACAATCATGGTATCCGCTTTAGTGGGGAGATAGAACTGGCCCGGCAGCCGGAAGGAAAAGTGATCGCCCGGCATCTCTCAGCTCCGTTACCCGAACTGCTGGGTGAAATGCTGAAACATTCAGACAATTTGATTGCTGATAACCTGACCAAGACACTGGGTGCGAAATTTTACCTGCAACCCGGCAGCTTTAATAACGGCACAGAAGCAATCAAACAGATCCTGTTTGCTAAAGCCGGTATTGACCTTACCCATGCCCAGTTAGCCGATGGTTCCGGACTATCACGCAATAACCGTATCACGGCAACGAATATGGTTCAGGTGCTGGACTATATCTGGAAACACGATAAGCAGCTAAACCTACTGGCTATGCTGCCAACCGCTGGCGAAAGCGGCACACTAAAGTATCGCCGCAGTATGCGCACTGAACCGGTTAGAGGCCACCTGCTGGCAAAAAGCGGATCACTTTACGGCAGCTACAATATGGCCGGCTACAGTATTGATGCATCAGGAAAGCCCAGGGCATTATTTGTTCAATTTGTTACCGATTACTATCCGGAACAAAAAAGGGATGATGCTAACGACACCATCCCTCCTATTTTTCAGTTTGAGCAGGCCTTCTACAGTGATGTTATCCGCTACTGACGGATAACATCCTGCCGACACGTGATACTGCTCTATTACGCAATCGTCACCCGGGCAAACTTACGCTTACCCACCTGATAAACCGATGTTCCGGTTTCCGGCACCAGTTTAGTATCTTCGATCTTTTCGCCATCCATCTTCACCGCACCCTGACGGATCATACGCATGGCATCAGAAGTTGAATTAACCAGTCCGGCATCTTTAAGCAGGTTAGTGACAGCAATACCTGCACCAAATTCAAATTCCGGCATGACGTCAGGCATCGCACCTTTCTGGAAACGGTTGATAAATTCCTGCTCTGCTGCATCGGCATCCGCTTCAGAATGGAAACGAGCAATAATCTCTTTCGCCAGCAGGATCTTAATGTCACGAGGATTTGTGCCTGACTGAACATCAGCTTTAAACTGAGCAACCTCTTCCAAAGGACGGAAAGACAGCAGCTCGTAGTAGCTCCACATCAGATCATCAGAAATAGACATGATCTTACCAAACATTTCACCCGGAGCTTCATTGATACCGATATAGTTATTGGCTGACTTAGACATTTTCTTCTCGCCGTCAAGACCAACCAAAAGAGGCATCATCAGCACACACTGCGGTTTCTGGCCGTTGGATTTTTGCAGCTCACGTCCCATCAGCAGGTTAAACTTCTGATCCGTACCACCCAGTTCAACGTCTGTATGCATTGCCACTGAATCATACCCCTGAAGAAGAGGGTACATAAATTCATGGATAGCAATCGGCTGACCACCGGCATAGCGTTTTTTAAAATCATCACGTTCAAGCATACGGGCAACCGTCTGATTTGCCGCCAGACGGATCATCCCTTCAGCACCCAGTTCAGACAGCCACTCGGAGTTAAACTGTATCTTGGTCTTTTCCGGATCAAGGATCTTGAAAACCTGCTGTTTATAGGTTTCCGCATTCGCCAGTACATCTTCACGAGTCAGAGGAGGACGAGTCGTATTCTTACCAGTCGGATCACCAACCATACCGGTAAAGTCACCAATCAGGAAGGTAACCTCATGGCCCAGTTCCTGAAACTGACGCAGCTTGTTCAGAATAACAGTGTGACCCAGGTGAATATCCGGAGCCGTTGGATCCGCACCCAGCTTAATACGCAGAGGACGTCCCTCTTTCAGCTTTGCAATCAGTTCTTCTTCAGGGATAAGCTCTTCTACACCGCGCTTAATTTCAGCCAGTGCCGCTTCAATACTCGCCATTCTGTTTACTCCCACGAATTCGGCATAAAACTTTAATAGTCGGACAGTCTACTAAAAGGGAAAGAGATTTGAAATCAGTAAAAGGCTTGAAAGGAAAGAAACTCTGCTTCTAACCTCGATGAATAGAATCATTCGCCTGTTTCAGCAATTTCTGGCTTTCCAGCATAAACTGAGCAGAGTAATCCCCAAACCAGTTGCTGACTTTATTAAAACTCTCAACGAAAGCCGCTTTATCATGCTGCTCCAGAATCTGAATCGCTTCACCAAAGCGGGTATGAAAACGCTTAATCATTTCGATATTTTCCTCTGAAGAGAGAATAATATCGCCATACAAATTCGGATCCTGAGCAAACAGACGCCCGACCATCGCCAGCTCCAAACGATAGATCGGCGAACTCAATTGCAGTAACTTATCCAGATCCGGGTTTTCTTTACTCAAATGCATACCGTAAGCAAACGAAGTAAAATGGCGCAGAGCCTGAATCAACGTCATACCACGGTCATGCTCTTTGGCGTCCATAGTACAGATACTGGCACCCCAGATAACAAACTGCTGCAACAGCCACTGATAATGTTCACTACCACGTCCGTCACAATGCACTATCACCTGTTTCGCCAGACTCGGCACATCCGGACCAAACATAGGGTGCAAACCAACCACCGGACCCGAATGGGTTTCCATCATCGTCTGGAGCGGCTTAGACTTGATCGAAGTCAGGTCACACAGAATACAGTCTTCAGGAAGATCAGACAGTTTTCTGATCACTCCCTCAGTCAGGTGAATCGGAACACTGACAACCACTAATCCGGCATCGTTAAGGATCTCATCTGCCTGTCCCCAGTCTTTACTGCCAAGTACCTTGACCTGATAACCGGACAAGGTAAACATGCGTTTAAACAGACCACCCAGTTGTCCCTTACCGCCGACAATGACCACAGAACGCAATTCCGGATTCAGACACTTAAAGCCGGAATCTTTTTCACTGGCATAAGATTCACGCATAGTCCGACGCAGAATATCTTCAATAAGCTGAGCCGGAACCCCCTGCCTCTCAGCTTCTTCACGACGTGACGCCAGCATTGCTGCTTCACGATCCGGGGCATAAATCGGCAGACCGTATTTACTCTTGACCTCTCCGACTTTTTCTACCAGAGCCAGACGGCGTGCCAGCAAGGCCACCATCTGCTTATCGACTTCGTCTATCTGATCACGTAACTCGTTTAATTCAACGGCCATTAAGGTTCCTTACTTAATTCGATCCTGCAAAAACGGAATTAGCTCATTATGTGCGTGACGCAGCAGGGTCTCGGTCGTATCCCAACTGATACAGGCATCGGTGATCGACACTCCGTATTTCATTTCATTCAGCGGAATATCGGATGGCTGATTGCCTTCATTCAGGTGACTTTCAATCATCAGACCGATTATTGACTTGTTTCCTTCGCGGATCTGATGCAGTACGTCCTCAGCAACCAGCGGCTGGCGACTGTAATCTTTACAAGAGTTTGCATGACTGCAATCGACCATCAGGGCTGCGTCGAGACCTGATTTTGCCATCTCCTGCTCACATTCGGCAACTGATACTGAATCATAATTGGTCTGCTTACCGCCTCGCAGGATCACATGGCCGTTCTGATTGCCTTTTGTGGTCAGCAGTGCGACCTGACCATCATGGCTGATCCCCATGAAACGGTGGCCGGCAGAAGCAGCCTGCATCGCATTGATCGCTGTAGACAGGCTACCGTCCGTCCCGTTTTTAAACCCGATAGGCATAGAAAGGCCACTGGCCATTTCACGGTGAGTCTGAGACTCAGTCGTACGGGCACCGATAGCAGCCCAACTGAATGTATCCGCAAGATACTGAGGGCTGATAGGATCCAGTGCTTCTGTCGCCAGCGGGATCTCCATCTCTGCCAGTTCAATCAATAGCTGGCGGCCAACATGCAGGCCATGTTCGATATCAAATGTACCGTCCAGATGCGGATCATTGATCAATCCTTTCCATCCGACAGTGGTACGCGGTTTTTCAAAGTAAACCCGCATAACAATATATAGCTGATCACTCAGCTCTTGTGAGAGTGCTTTTAATCGCTTCGCGTACTCTTTCGCAGCGTCAATATCATGAATAGAACAAGGGCCGCAAACAATCAGCATACGGTGGTCTTTCTTTTGAATAATATCGGCAATGTCCTGACGGGATTTCTGGATAAACGCCCGGGCTTTTTCACTCAGAGGCAGCTTTTTCTTTAATTCCTGAGGCGTGATCAGAACCTGTTCATCAATAATGTTGATATTACTTAATTCACTTTTATGCATCTTACTCACCGTACACTATTATTTACAATCAATACTAAAAATAACACTCTAAAACAGAATAACCTCAAGATACCAGCATATAAATAAGATGCAAGTGTACATTTTTAAAAACATTCGCGTAAATTTATTTTTACACTCAGAATCCCAACATCTTTCCTATACTTAAAAAATAGCGAAACAGGAGCAGATAATGGGCAAACTAAAAAAAGAAGTCTATGAAAAGGAACTGGAAAGGTTGCAGACTGAATTGGTGAAGCTTCAGGAATGGGTAAAACAGGAAGGTCTGAAAGTGGCAATCCTGTTTGAAGGAAGAGATGCAGCCGGAAAAGGCGGTACGATCAAACGAATTACTGAGCCTCTGAACCCCAGAGTATGTCGAGTCGTCGCTCTCCCGGCACCGACAGAAAAGGAAAAGACCCAGTGGTATTTTCAGCGTTATGTCTGCCACCTTCCTTCCGCTGGTGAAATGGTACTGTTTGACCGCAGTTGGTATAACCGCGCCGGAATCGAAAAAGTGATGGGCTTCTGCAGTGATGAAGAGTACGAAGAATTTCTGCGCTCCTGTCCCGAATTTGAACGGATGCTGATCCGCTCCGGCATTATTTTGATTAAATATTGGTTTTCAGTATCGGATGAGGAACAGGAAAAACGCTTTCTGGAACGTATTAATACTCCGGTCAAACGCTGGAAATTCAGCCCTATCGATCTCGAATCCCGCAACCGCTGGGCAGAATACTCGGAAGCAAAAGATCGTATGTTCGCCTATACAGATACCAAACAGTCTCCGTGGTGGGTGGTTCGCTCCGACGATAAGAAAAAAGCACGCCTGAACTGCATCAGTCACCTGCTTACACAGATTGAGTACAAAGACATTGAATATCCCCCGGTGGAGCTGCCGGAGCTGAATAAAGAGGGCTACGTCCGTTCTCCTATCGATGAGCAGTCACATATACCGGAGATATATTGATCAGATATATTTATCGATGTCCCCTTCATCATCCAGATGCCGGACATCCTTACCTTTTACAAAATAAATAATATATTCACAGATATTCTGACAGCGGTCGCCAACCCTCTCTATAGCCTGAGCAGACCACATGACCTGCAGGATACCAGGAATATTTTGTGGTGCTTCCTGCATGTGTTTGATTAACTGGCTTACAACCGCCTTATACTCAGCATCCAGTTTACTGTCCAGCTTGTAGACTTCAGCAGCAGAATCGGTATCCATGCGGGCAAACGCATCCAAAACCTGATGCAGCATCGCAATGGCTTTCCGGCATAACGGCTCCAGAGATACCTGAAAATTCTGCTCAGCCGATCCCGGATTCTCAATCGCAATATAGGCGATCTTCGTTGCAACATCACCAATACGCTCCAGATCAGTAATGGTTTTGATGATAGCCATAATCAGGCGCAGGTCTTTTGCTGTGGGCTGACGCTTGGCAATAATCTTTGTACAGGCTTCATCAATAGAAACTTCCATGCCATTGACCTTGTGGTCATCACGCACAACCTTTCTCGCCAGCGCCACATCCTGCTTATGCAAAGCCTGCATCGCAAACGAAAGTTGCTGCTCAACCAGTCCTCCCATTGTCAGAACATGGGTACGGATAGCCTCGAGCTCAGCGTTAAATTGCCCGGATATATGGCGGCCTAGATGCATTTTATTCCTCAAAAATTAGTGAACGGACAATTAACCATACCTTCCTGTTATGTAATCTTCCGTCTGTTTTTTCATTGGTGAAGTAAAAATTGAATCTGTATCACTATATTCGATCAACCGCCCCAGATGGATAAAGGCGGTATGGTCACTGACACGTGCAGCCTGCTGCATATTGTGAGTGACAATCACAACCGTATATTTGGTTTTCAGTTCATTAATTAATTCTTCAATGGTCAGGGTTGAGATCGGATCCAGTGCCGAAGTCGGTTCATCCAGCAGCAGAACTTCTGGTTCGATGGCAATCGCCCGGGCAATGACCAGCCTCTGCTGCTGTCCTCCGGAAAGCCCGAAAGCATTCTGATGCAAACGGTCTTTAACTTCATCCCATAGTGCAGCTGCCCGTAACGAACGTTCAACCGCATCGTCCAGAGTGCGTACCGATTTAACCCCCTGTAAACGTAAACCATACACCACATTTTCATAGATGGATTTAGGGAACGGGTTCGGCCTCTGGAATACCATACCAACACGGCGGCGAAGCGTAGCAACATCGACCGATGGATGATAAATATCTTTACCATGCAGACGCACCGCCCCCTCAACCCGGCATCCATCAACCAAATCATTCATACGATTTATACAACGCAGCAGGGTCGATTTACCACACCCTGAGGGACCGATAAATGCGGTTACCTGTCCTTTAGGAAGACGCATTGAAATATCCGTCAGGGCACGGCTGTGCTGATAATAAAGATTCAACCCTTCAATCGAAATAGCTGTCTTACTATCCGAAAGGTTATTCACATCAAGTGGCGGCTCATAACCCAGAGCCGAACTGGCAGAAAACATAATTCAGGCTCTACTCCTGTTCCAATACACGGTATTTTTCCCGCAGATTATTACGAATATGAATAGCGGTTAAATTCAATCCGATGATGACTGCCACCAGCAAAAATGATGTGGCATACACCAGAGGTCTGGCCGCCTCAATATTCGGCGACTGAAAACCGATATCATAAATATGATAGCCCAGATGCATAAATTTACGCTCCAGATGGATGTAGGGGTAATTAGCATCGACAGGCAGATTCGGAGCCAACTTAGCAACGCCGACTAGCATCAAAGGAGCAACCTCCCCGGCAGCTCTGGCGACAGCCAGAATCATTCCGGTAATAATCGCCGGGCTGGCCATCGGCAGTACGATGCGCCACAGTGTTTCAAACTGGGTAGCGCCCAGAGCCATCGAACCATGCCGAACTGAGTTCGGAATACGCCCCAGCCCTTCCTCAGCAGCAACAATCACAACAGGAAGCGTCAGCAGCGCCAGTGTCAGTGCTGACCAGAGCAATCCCGGTGTACCGAATGTCGGTGCAGGCAGGCGGTCGGAATAAAACAACTCATCAATTGTTCCACCCAGCGTATACACAAAAAATCCCAGTCCGAAGACCCCATATACGATAGAAGGCACCCCAGCCAGATTAATAACAGCAATGCGGATCAAACGTGTAATCAGATTATTCTTTGCGTACTCGTGCAGATAAATAGCCGCCATAACACCCAGTGGCATCACGATAACTGACATCACCATCACCAGGAAAACCGTGCCAAAAATAGCAGGAAAGACTCCCCCTTCAGAGTTAGCCTCCCGCGGGTCATCCATAAGGAACTGTTTTACTTTCCCCCCCCAGTGAACCAACTTCTGCATTGCAGTCATATTATTGGGATACCAGGCATCCACGACTGATGCCATCGAAATACGGATATAACGACCGGTCATATCTTCCACAATAACTGTATCTTCTTCTAACCGGGAATGCAGTTGCTCCAACTTGGCTTCTGATTCAGCAATCAGTTCATTCAGCGCCATTTTCTTACGCTCAAACTGTTCCAGGTATCCCTCATTCAGGCGATTGTTATATTCAGCTTTTTTCTTTGCCTGCAGTAGTGCGCTCAGCTCCCACCCTGTCCGGCCGATCTCATCCTCTGATATTCGTTCAATTTCCTCACGGATCGTATCCGCAAACTCGATACCATGCTGCAAGTGCAAAGCGATATCCGAACGATAGTGACCACTTACTGTTTCATAGGCAACAGGCTTACCGAAGAAGTCTCCTCCACTGGTACGCTCAATGACAGCCCATTCTTTGGGCAGAACAGGAACACTGAGTTGCGGCTCCAGGACTGAAATAAAATCCAGCGGATACAGTTCCCGGTTGGCAATTTTAATATTCAGACGCTCAACTTCGCCCCGTTCCAAAACCGGCTGGGGCAGAGAGGCAAAGGCATCCGAGATATGCTCTACCGGAATAGAATCTTTTTGATAAATCACACCGACAATACGCTTGCCATCAAATGTCTGCCATTGATACAGAGGAGTCGGCCAGAAATATGCCAACCCTTTCCAGCCAATCAGTAAAAGCAGACCCAGAACTGCGACCAGACAGATACTGACGGCACCTCCTGTCAGCCAAATCCACGGCCGGCCTGATTTTATCCACCGAGCAAACAACATCATTTATTCGCGTCTCATCATCATTAATTACTCTCAGCTATTATCCGGCACTATAATGAGCGATATTTATCCCGAAGACGCTGACGTACAACTTCTGCCAAAGAGTTCACCGCAAAAGTGAATACAAACAGGATCAGTGCTGATAAAAACAACAACCGGTAATGGGAGTTCCCTACTTCCGATTCTGGCAGTTCCACCGCAATGGTCGCCGAAAGGCTGCGCATGCCTTCAAAGATATTCCAGTCCAGTATAGGGGTATTCCCGGTTGCCATCAGCACAATCATGGTTTCACCAACAGCCCTTCCCAGTCCTATCATAACGGCAGAAAAAATTCCGGGACTTGCCGTCAACAGAACAACATGCAATAAGGTCTGCCACTGGGTTGCACCCAACGCAAGAGAACCGTCTGTCAGATGTTTGGGAACCGAAAAGATCGCATCTTCGGCTATGGTAAAAATAGTCGGAATCACCGCAAAACCCATAGCAATACCGACAACCAGAGCATTACGCTGATCAAAATGAATACCGTAACCAGCCATAAACAGCCGGATATCCCCGCCAAACAGCCAGCGTTCTATATCACTGCTCATCTGCACTGCAGCGAATCCTGTCCCCACAACCACAGGGATCAGTATAATACTGTGCCAGCCATTAGGCAGACGATTCAAAACTGAGCGAGGCAAAGCTGACCACATTCCTGCCACCAGCAGAAAAGCCAGCGGCATCACTATGGCTAACGCCATAATACCGGGCAATGTTCTTTCAACTATCGGTGCCAGCCACAATCCGGCCAGAAAACCGATAATCACGGTTGGCAAAGCCTCCATGATTTCAATAACAGGCTTAACGACCCTACGCATAGGTGCCGACATAAAATAGGCCGTATACACCGCACCGCAAATCGCCAATGGCACGGAGATCAACATAGCAAAGGCCGCCGCCTTCAGAGTCCCGAAAGCCAGAGGGATCAGACTGAATTTAGTTTCAAAGCTGTCATCCGCCGAAGTAGACTGCCAGATGTAATCCGGCTCAGGATAATTTTCATACCACACCTTACTCCAGAGAGAAGTAAATGAAATATCCGGATAAGGATTAGTCACTTTATGGATACTCAGCCGCTCTCCGTGACTGGTCAGCAGGAAAGATTCGTTTGCTGAGATCGCCACCATATCAGGCTGACGGGAGTAAACCGATTCAGAAAGAACCCGATTTTTATTCGTGGTATAAATGCTTTCCAGTGTTCCGTCAGCATAAAAAGCGTAAAACCCTTTGCGGTACATGTCCGGCTGAATGAAGGCCAGGCCATCGTCCAGTTCAAATTCCCGGATATAAGTTAGCCGCCGTTCACCTTCCGCCAGCACATCAAACCACTGAGAGACCGTATGATCTTTATGGGTGATCAGCACAGAACGAGCTCCGGCCAGTAAGGTGAGAGACAAAGGCACTTTCTGCTCGTTACCTCTGCTGACATCTATCAGTTCCCGGACAACAAAGCCGTTATCTTCCCTGACAGAAACGATTAGAGTACTACCGGTCAGTATAAATAGCTGCCGGCCATCAGGTGACAATTGCAGCGTCTGAACGGGATCCCTGATATCCGGCAGGGATAATACTGTCACCAGCCCGGCTTTCACAGACACTGCAGCAAGTTTTGAGGAACGGGTAACCCCTGCAAATGTCCCTTCATCTTCCTTAGTAATCGCAAATGTCAGCATACTCAGAGGCTGAAGCTGCTTATCCAGCAATACAGGTTCACCCTGATTGAAAAAAGCAATATCCGGTGATGACACCCTACCAACATCAGAGAAAGAGACCGTATAGTGTGGATGAACCGCAATCACGCTTCCATGGCTGTTACCGTAAGCAAACCATCCCTGTGCAGAATTTCCTTTGGCAAAAATATCCGGCGTATCTGTTATCCGAGTTTGGGTTAACAGTTCAACATTATTTGCAGAAAAACTAAGATAAAAGAGTTCTCCGGAGCGAGTCAGAACATATCCATTTTCGCCATAATCATCAATCCCCAGAGCAACAGCTGTATCTGATGACGGATAAACCAGTTGTGTGACTGAGCGAATCTCAGCTGAAGAAAAAACCGGCAAAGCAATAGAAAACAGATAGAAAAAAATCAGTAAAAGTGCAAACAGCACCCCCACACCTCCGGCAGTCACGGTAAACCTAGCCATACGGTCTTTGATATACCGTAATTTATCGCGTTCTTTTAGTGAGAACTCAGCCTGGGACATGGAATTCGATCTTCTCCGGATTAAACTGACAGATAATATGTCTTTTGAGTGACATTTATATTACACCAACTTGCTAACCTGCTGAAAATAACACTAAGATAAACAGACAGGGGTTAAAGTGAAATATTTTTGTAACAAAAAAAGCCTACCTTTCATAGCTTATACTTAAACTACCAATAAAGACTGTTTTGCCCTTTAACACCTGACCGTGGCTTGAGTAGTTTCCCCCCTTGTTATTTCATCGCTTAACATTTTCGGAAGGTAACATGAGTACAGACAAACTGTATATTGATAAAGAACTAAGCTGGCTTTCTTTCAACGAAAGAGTTCTGCAGGAAGCCGCAGACAAAAATGTTCCTCTGATAGAACGAGTGCGCTTTTTGGGTATATTTTCAAACAATCTGGACGAATTCTATAAGGTCCGGTTTTCCGATGTAAAACGCCGCATTCTTATTAGAGAAGATCAGGGAGCAGGAGAAGAAGCGAAAAAACTCTTAGCTGCAATGCAGTCTGAAGCCGCTCGTCTGGATCAGCGCTTTAATGATCTGTACAACGAAATACTTCTGGAAATGGCCCGACGCCGGATCTTTCTGGTTAATGAAACCCAGTTAAGCGAACATCAACAGAATTGGGTACGGAAATATTTCCGCAAAGAGGTTCTTCCGCACATCACACCACTGCTGATGACAGAAAAAGTAGACGTACTTCAGTTTCTGAAAGATGAATATGCCTACCTGACCGTAGAGATGAAGAATAAAGAAAAGCCGAAATACGCTCTGCTGGAAATCCCTACCGACGTTCTGCCACGCTTTATTATGGTACCGGAAGAAAAAGGCAAACAACGCAAAACAATAATCCTGCTGGATAACATCATCCGCTACTGTCTGGATGATATCTTCCGCGGCTTCTTCGAATACGATGAGCTGGCCTGCTACTCCATGAAAATGACCCGGGATGCAGAATATGACCTGCGTTTCGAAGTCGAACACAGCCTTCTGGAACAGATGTCTGAAGGTGTAAGCCAGCGGCTGACTGCTATGCCTGTACGCTTTGTGTATGAACAAGAGATGCCGATAGAGATGCTGCATTTTATGTGCAACACCCTGAAGATCTCTAACTACGACAGTCTGCTTCCGGGCGGACGTTATCAGAATTTCAAAGACTTTATCGGTTTTCCGAATGTCGGACGTAACTATCTAGAAAATAAATCCTTACAGCCGATGACCTGTGCAGATTTTGATAACTACGACAACGCATTTGATGCCATCAGAGCAAAAGATATCCTGCTGTACTATCCGTACCATACTTTCGACCATATTACCGAACTGGTTCGTCAAGCTTCCTTTGACCCGAAAGTCCGTAGTATCAAGATCAATATCTACCGGGTGGCAAAAAACTCCAGACTAATGAACTCACTAATAGATGCCGTTCATGCCGGTAAAGAAGTGACTGTTGTCGTCGAGCTGCAGGCCCGGTTTGATGAAGAAGCCAATATCGAGTGGTCAAAAGTTCTGACAGAAGCCGGTGTGCACGTTATGTTCGGAGCACCCGGTCTGAAGATTCACTCCAAATTACTGCTGATCTCCCGCTGGGAAGGCGACGAAATCGTACGCTATGCCCATATAGGCACAGGTAATTTCCACGAGAAAACTGCACGGATCTATACCGATTTCTCCCTGCTTACCGCAGACCCGGAACTGACTACAGAAGTTCGTGGCGTTTTCGGTTATATAGAAAATCCGTATCGTCCGGTAAAATTCAACCACCTGATCGTTTCTCCACGTAACTCTCGTATCCAGCTATACAAGCTGATCGACAACGAAATTGCCCACGCCAAAGCTGGCAATAAATCCGGCTTAACCATCAAAATCAACAATCTGGTGGATAAAGGGCTGATCAGTAAACTATACGGAGCCAGTACAGCCGGAGTGAAAATTCGCATGATCATCCGGGGTATGTGCTCTCTGGTACCAGGAGTTGAAGGGGTCAGTGACAATATTGAAATCATCAGTATTGTCGACCGCTTCCTTGAACACCCACGGGTAATCATTGCCGAGAACGGTGGGGACGAAAAGGTCTATATCTCTTCAGCAGACTGGATGACGCGCAATATTGACCATAGAATTGAGGTTGCCGCTCCGATTCGGGATCAAAGACTTAAGACCCGGATCAGGGATATTATTAATATCCACTTTACGGATACCGTAAAAGCCCGCATGATCGACAAAGAAATGTCGAATAAATATGTCCCCCGTGGCAACCGAAAGAAAATACGCTCTCAACTGGCTATTTACGACTACCTGAAACAGGTAGAGAGACAGACCAGAAAACACCATGAGCAGACTAAGGAAAATAAACAGCAATGAACGAACGGATAGGTCTTCAAAAACGACAAATTGCAGCCATTGACCTCGGCTCCAACAGTTTTCACATGGTGATCGCTAAAGTTGTCGGGGAAGACCTGCAGATAGTCAGCCGGCATAAGCAACGCGTCCGGCTGGCTTCTGGCCTTGATGAGAAAAAAAGGCTGGGTGAAGATGCAATGCTGCGTGGACTGGAATGCCTGAGTATGTTTGCAGAACGCCTGAACGGCTTTGATTTAGAAGATGTCCGTATAGCTGCGACACATACCCTCCGACAAGCCGTTAACTCCTGGGAGTTTATACGCCGAGCCCATGATGTACTACCTTTTCCGATAGAAATTATCTCCGGCGTGGAAGAAGCCCGTTTAATTTATCTTGGTGTTGCCCATACCCAACCGGAATCAAAAACCAAACTGGTTATTGATATCGGTGGCGGCAGTACAGAGATGATTATCGGTCAGAAATTTGAGCCGGAACTGGTCAACAGCAAGCAGATGGGATGCGTCAGCTACACCGAACGCTTTTTTGCCAACGGAAAACTGTCAAAAAAGAATTTTGTCAAAGCGGAACTGGCCGCCGGGCAACGGCTGGAATCTCTGGCAACTGCTTACAAAAAACGGGGCTGGGATGCAGCTCTGGGTTCATCCGGTACCATCAAAGCCATCCGTGAAGTCCTGATTGGAATGGGAGATGAAGATGGCGTCATTACCCCAAAACGTCTGGAAAAATTAATTGATACCTTATGTGAATTCGATTCAATTGAGGCGATTAATCTGCCTGGCCTGACAGATGACAGGAAACCCGTCTTTGCCGCCGGTGTAGCCATACTGGATGCAATAGTTAACACACTGAAAATAGAAGAGTTATACTTTTCTGATGGTGCTCTGCGTGAAGGGCTGCTGTATGAAATGGAAGAGCGCTTTGAGCGCTCAGATATCCGGATGCGCACCACAGAAACACTGGCTAAAAAACACAGTGTGGATCTGAACCACGCTGATAATGTACGCAAGCAGGCCAACAGTCTGCTGAAACAACTGCTGACAAAATCCGATCTGGAAAAAAACAGAGAGCTGACCGATTTGCTGGGCTGGAGTGCTCTGTTACATGAGGTTGGGTTAAGCATTACCTATCAGGCGTTTCACCGTCATTCTGCCTATATTTTGCGCCACACAAATATGCCGGGCTTTAATCAGGAGCAGCAACTGGTTATTTCTACTCTGGCCCGCTTTCAGCGCAAGGCCCTAAAACTGGCCGAAATGCCGGAATTTAGCCTATTTAAGAAAAAGCAGATCATCCCGTTAATCCGGATCCTGAGACTTGCGATTGTACTGAACGGACAGCGCAATGAAGAACCACTCCCGGATATATCTCTGGTTGTCGATGATGATGATTGCTGGAAGCTGGAATGTGTTCAGAATAACTGGCTGGAAGAAAATAAACTGCTGGCAGCGGATCTGGCGACTGAGCAGGAATACTGGCAACGTGCTGACTGGCGTCTGACATTCTGAACGACAAACAGTTGATTCACTGAATACCGATATAACAGACCCTGATTTGAGGCTTATTGCGTTCCCGAACAAAAACGGGAACGCTGAAAAGTAATGTCAATAAACGAGTAACGACTTACGCTTCCTGTCTCGGACAGATCTCTGAATCCGGGAAAAAATAAGCGATTTCCCGTGCAGCCGAAGCAGGGCTATCCGCACCATGAACAGAGTTATAACGCATACTCAGTGCATAATCGGCTCGCAGAGTACCGCAAGCGGCTTCATCCGGGTTGGTCTTCCCCATCAATTCACGATAACGTTCAACTGCATTTTCGCCTTCCAGAACCTGAACCATCACAGGACCGGAAGTCATAAAAGCTTTCAGTTCAGGAAAAAAAGGTTTCTCAGCATGCTCTGCATAAAAACCGGCAGCCTGAGCATCAGTCAGGTGCAGCATTTTTGCAGCCACAATCCTCAAACCAGCCTTCTCAATCCGGTGGTAAATCTCACCGATCAGATTACGTTTTACTGCATCAGGTTTAACGATAGAAAACGTTCTTTCCACTGCCATAAGGTATCCTTTTAAACGATCAGTCAGACGGCTCCCCGCCTGACTGAATGAGTTATTTGGCCTGTTCGGTCAGAAGACGGGCCAGAGTACGGATCCCCATACCTGTCGCACCGGCAGACCACTTATCACTAGCAGTCTTACGATAAGTCCCTGAACAATCAAAGTGTAACCAGCCTTTTTTGTGATCTTTAACAAAATAAGACAGGAAAGCAGCCGCTGTACTTGCTCCCGGAGAATAATCACCGCTGCTGATATTAGATAAATCAGCGAAACTGGAAGAGAGCATACTACGGTGAAAATCAGCCAACGGAAGCGGCCATAATCCTTCATTCTCTTCATTCGCAGCGGTTAATGCCGATTGAGATAAGGCTTCGTCAAAGCTGAGTAATGCGTGATAATCATTACCCAGAGCATTCTTTGCAGCCCCGGTTAAAGTCGCACAATCAATGATCATCTGAGGCTCCTGCTCACTGGCGTACAGCAGACCATCCGCCAGAACCAGACGGCCTTCCGCATCGGTATTCATGATTTCAACCGTTGTACCATTTTTGTAGCTGATAATATCCCCCAGCTTAAGAGCCCGGCCAGATACCATATTCTCAGCACAGCACAGGATCAGTTTTACGCGCTTGTTCAGACCACGCATGATAGCCAGTGCCAAACCACCGGTAATAGTGCCGGAACCGCCCATATCCGCTTTCATTGCCGACATAAAGTTAGACGGCTTCAAACTATAACCTCCGGAATCAAATGTGATCCCTTTCCCCACCAAGCAGGCGAAAACAGGTGCATCAGGATTACCGGTCGGGTTATAGTCCAGCTGCAACATAGCAGAAGTCCGTTCAGAACCACGCCCCACCGCATAAATGCCTTCCCAGCCTTCTGTCAGCAGATCTTTGTCCTTAACAATACGGTAATTAACCTGCTCCGGAGCCAGAGATTTAATAAATTCACCAGCCATTGTAGCAAGCTGACGGGGAGCAACTTCTTCTGCCGGTTTGTTGATAATATCCCGTACCCAGTCAGAGACTTTAATCCGGGCTTTCAATTCAGCCTGCTCAGCCTCAGCAAGATCCGCCCATTCAACGCTATTCTGGTTCTTGGGCGCGCGATATCCCTGATAGAAAGACCAGATTTCCTCCAGTCCCCAGCCTTCACCAGACAGGTTGACATGCTTAATACCCTGACCATCTAATTTACGCGCGGCACACTGGATAGTACCGGGCTCACGCCCCGCTTCAGTATGGATTGTAGCCCCGCTCTCGCCATATGAAATAATCGCCTTCTCGCCCCACACGGACGCTGCTGGCTGATTGGAAATGGTAACGGACATCTGTTCAGACATGATATCTCCTTATTTTAATTTTTTGTTCTTATCTTACAATTCTGTAGACCTAAGATATTAAAACTAAAGTGTTACAAACAAAACATAAGGGGCCAAAGCCCCTTATGTTTTCACAGAAAGTGTTAACTACACCGAATTTACTCACTGTACCTGATAGTGGAAAACAAATAACTCTGGTTAATCAGCCTCATCCATCCAGCACAGAATAATCGCTTCCAGTATTTTCTCATTTGACCGCTGCGGATCATCATCAAATGCGTCCAGCTCAGTAATCCACTGATGCAGATCGGTAAAGCGAACGTTTTTTGGATCCGTATCAGGATATTGCTCACATAATTCAATAGCAATATCCTGTGAGTCAGTCCATTTCAGTCCCATCATTCTTCCCCTGCAGACATGCAGCTTGTATTAATGCTCTTCAGCGGCATGGTTTACGGTATATTTCGGGATCTCTACCACCAAGTCTTCATCGGCAACCTTCGCCTGACAGCTTAATCGTGATTCCGGCTCCAGCCCCCATGCTTTATCCAGCATATCGTCTTCCAGCTCATCACTTTCTTCCAGCGAATCAAAACCCTCACGAATAATGACATGGCAGGTGGTGCATGCACAGGACTTTTCACAGGCATGTTCAATTGCGATGCCATTTTCCAAAGCGACATCAAGAATGGTTTCGCCTTCTTTGGCTTCCAGAACTGCACCATCCGGACACAGATCTTCATTAGGTAATATGATAATTTTTGGCATAAGTGTTACTCTCTTCCGTTCCCGACAGTTCTGACTGGCCGGGAGAATCTATAATTCATCGACAGAATGCCCGGATAAAGCAGCCCGGATCGAAGCATCCATACGTCGGGAAGCAAATTCCTGACTGGCTTTGTCCGTCTTTTTTATCCCTTGTTCAATAGCATCGGCATCATTACCATTACGTAGTTCGATCAGACTTTCAACAACCCCAAGCAATTCCTGCTGTTCCTGCTCTGTCAGCAAAACATCTCCATCTGCCTGCAGTGCAGCCACCAAGCCTTCAATTACCCGGTCAGCCTCAACTTTCTGTTCAGCCAAAGTCCGTGCTTCCATATCCTCACGGGCATAGGTCATCGAATCTTTCAGCATGGAGGCTATTTCATCATCACTCAGTCCATACGACGGCTTCACCTGAATATCCGCCTGTACGCCGGTACTTTTTTCCATTGCAGTCACCGACAATAAACCATCGGCATCTACCTGATAGGTCACCCGAATATGTGCGGAACCTGCGGCCATCGGTGGGATACCTTTTAAAGAAAAGCGGGCCAGAGAGCGACAATCATCAACCATTTCTCTCTCTCCCTGCAATACATGCACCAGCATACCGGTCTGCCCGTCTTTAAAGGTCGTAAACTCCTGAGCTCTGGCAACCGGAATGGTTGTATTGCGCGGGATGATTTTTTCAACCAGTCCACCCATGGTTTCAATACCGAGCGAAAGTGGAATAACATCCAGAAGCAGCATATCCGCATCCGGTTTATTACCCACCAGAATGTCAGCCTGTATCGCAGCACCAACCGCGACAACTTCATCTGGATTGATACTGGTTAATGGAGTACGGTTGAAAAATTCACCTACCATCTCTCGTACCAGCGGAGTACGGGTTGAACCACCGACCATCACAACGTCAATGACTGACTCCGTATCAGTTCCGGCATCTTTCAGAGTCCGGCGACAGGACATCAGAGTCTTCTTTATCAAAGGACGGATAAGTGCATTAAGCTGTTCCCGGGTAAACACCGTATTCCAGCCGGAAACAGACACATTCGTGCAGCTAGTATTGGTTAAGGCTATTTTAGCTGCAGTTGCCGCATCCAGCATAACGCGATTCTGCTCAGCGCTCAGAGGCTTACTCAGTCCGGCTTCTGTAATAAAGTAATCAGCTATCAGGTGATCAAAATCATCCCCGCCCAAAGCCGAGTCTCCTCCGGTAGACAACACTTCGAAAACACCTTTGGACAAGCGCAGGATAGAGATATCAAATGTACCTCCCCCCAAATCATACACAGCAATGATGCCTTCCTGTCCGGAATCCAGCCCATAAGCAATAGCCGCCGCGGTCGGCTCATTGAGAAGGCGTAACACTTTCAGACCGGCCAGTGTTGCCGCATCTTTGGTTCCTGCTCGCTGAGCATCATCAAAATAGGCAGGAACGGTAATGACCACGCCCTCCAGTTCTCCGCCCAGGGTTTCTTCTGCTCTCTCTTTTAATGCCCCCAGAATGTCAGCCGATACTTGAACCGGATTTTTCACTCCTGATTTGGTATTCAACAGGGGAAGACCGTTATCACTGGCAGAAAACTGGTAGGGGAGTGAAGGATAGCGTTGCTGTATATCAGCTAAGGACCGTCCTATCAGTCTTTTCACTGATATAATGGTATTCACCGGATCAAACCGTGCCTGCTGACGCGCTGCATCACCGACTGTTTTTTTCAGGGCTCCCTGATAATGAACGACAGAGGGAAGAATTGATTTTCCATTCAGATCAGGCAACGGAGCAGCGTCCCCGCTGCGGACAGTTGCAACCAGTGAGTTGGTTGTACCTAAATCAATACCTGCTGCCAGTTTTTGCTGATGTGGTGCAGGAGTTTGTCCCGGTTCTGCAATTTGAAGTAACATTGGCTTCCTTTTTAAGCGGCTTATCTCAATAAGTTACAGTAGCCGCTCTTCTGCTTGTTCTATTTCTGTTTTCAGCTTTTCAATAAATTTCAGTTTCCGCACCCGCTCAGCCGCAATTTCCCACTCAGATTCTTTTAGCTCCAATTCAAGCGCATTCATCTGTTGTTTAAGTAAGTGACTGACCTTAATATCAAAGTCAAACAGAGCTTCTTCACTGGTGATCTCTTCCAGTTCTTCCCTCAATTCCATCTGTTCCATCAAAAACTCAGGATCCTGCAGGGTCTTTTTCTCTCCCTGCATCTCAAGCCCATTCAGGCTAAGAATATATTCTGCTCTGGAAAGTGGTGATTTCAAATTCTGGTAGGCGTCATTAATCTGCGCCGCTTTATGCACAGCCATCAAACGGTCACGCTCTGATGCTGTTGCAAAATTATCAGGATGGAAACGGCGTTGTAATTCTCTGTACTGAGAGGCGAGCAGGCTACCATCCAGTTCAAACTGAACCGGCAGCCCAAAAATATCAAAATAATTCATGGGTTAAACATTAAAACTTTCGCCACAACCACATTCGTCTTTGACATTCGGGTTGTTAAACTTAAAACCTTCGTTCAGGCCTTCACGGGTATAGTCCAGCTCTGTTCCATCGAGGTAGACCAGACTCTTCGCATCAATAATGATCTTAACATCATTAGTTTCAAATACCTGATCTTCCTGATTCAGTTGATCGACAAACTCAAGAACATAGGCCATCCCAGAACAACCGTTGGTTTTTACACCAAGGCGTAAACCAATACCTTTACCTCTGTTATCCAGAAATGCTTTTACCCGGCTTGCTGCCGCCTGTGTCATGGTGATAGCCATACTTCAACCTTTACCTGTTCCTGTTTTCTGCCTGATACCCTTTGCCGGAAATTATTGCTGATGTTTTCTCTTATAGTCAGAAACAGCAGCTTTAATTGCATCTTCTGCCAGAATCGAGCAGTGAATTTTCACCGGCGGCAATTCCAGCTCTTCTGCGATATCTGCATTTTTTATTGCAGCCGCCTCATCGATAGATTTACCTTTAACCCATTCGGTTACCAGTGAGCTGGACGCAATTGCCGAACCACACCCATAGGTTTTAAACTTTGCATCTTCAATAATACCTTCCGGTGTTACCTTGATTTGCAGTTTCATTACGTCACCACATGCAGGTGCACCAACCATTCCGCTACCGACATTCGGATCTTCTTTATCAAATGAGCCTACGTTACGCGGGTTCTCATAATGATCGATTACTTTATCACTGTAAGCCATAACTTTACCTCTTGAAACTTCCGTGAAGATTAATGATGAGCCCACTCAACAGTGTTCAAATCAATCCCTTCTTTATACATATCCCAGAGCGGGGACATTTCTCGCAGTTTTTTTACTGCGATATGAATTTGCTCTACGGCATAATCCACTTCTTCTTCCGTTGTTGAGCGACCGAAAGAAAAACGAATAGAGCTGTGTGCCAGTTCGTCATCCATCCCCAGAGCACGCAGTACATAAGACGGCTCAAGACTTGCGGAAGTACAGGCAGAACCGGAAGAAACGGCCAGATCTTTCAGTGACATCAGAAGAGATTCACCTTCAACAAATGCAAAACTAACATTCAGATTCTGTGGCAGACGCTGTTCCAGATCACCGTTAATTGTTACGGCTTCAAGATTTTTTAGCCCATCCAGCATACGGTCACGCAGCATCAGCGCATGATCATAATCTTTTTGCATTTCTTCTTTGGCAATACGACAGGCTTCACCCATGCCGACAATCTGATGTGTCGGCAACGTACCGGAACGGAATCCACGTTCATGACCGCCACCATGCATCTGAGCTTCCAGACGAATGCGCGGCTTACGGCGTACATAAAGTGCACCAATACCTTTGGGACCGTAGATTTTGTGCGCTGACAGTGAAATCAGATCGACCTTCGTCTCCTGAACATTGATAGGCAATTTACCCGCAGACTGAGCGGCATCCACATGGAAGATGATCTTACGTTCACGACATAATTCACCGATTGCTTTAATATCCTGTATTACACCAATCTCATTATTCACATGCATGATTGAAACCAGAACCGTGTCATCACGCATGGTCGCTTTCAGTTTTTCCAGATCAAGAAGACCATTGCTTTGTGGCTCCATGTAGGTAACATCAAAGCCTTCGCGCTCCAGTTGGCGACAGGTATCCAGAACAGCTTTATGTTCTGTTTTACAGGTAATCACATGTTTACCTTGTTTACCGTAGAAATGCGCAGCACCTTTAATAGCCAGATTATCGGATTCTGTTGCACCTGAAGTAAAAATAATTTCTCTCGGATCTGCATTCAGCAGTTCAGCAACCTGTTCACGGGCAATGTCTACCGCTTCTTCGGCCTGCCAGCCATAGCGATGTGAACGTGATGCCGGGTTACCGAATATTCCATCTATGGTCAGATACTTAACCATTTTCTCGGCAACACGTTCGTCAACCGGGCACGTTGCTGAATAATCAAAATAAATTGGCAGTTTCATCTTCTACTCCAGTGTATGACTTTACCGCGATTAGATTCGCGCATTAGTACTGATAGTTGCAGTGCTTATTTTATTATTTTGGGAAAGCCCTTGCTTCATTGCCAGATCGATTTCTCTGCGTTCAGATATTTCCAGTACTTCGTTATCCCGCATTAATTGTCCCAGGGTAATCCCTTCCAGAAAATCGCGAATACGGCTACTGAGATCTCGCCATAACGTATGTGTCAGACAACGGGTTCCACTACAGCAGTCACTTTTTCCGGCACACCGGGTGGCGTCAACAGTTTCATTAACAGCAGCAATGACCATACCGACTGAAATTGCATCTGCCTCAGCACCAAGAAGGTACCCCCCTCCCGGGCCGCGCACACTGGCAACCAGACCTGATTTACGCAGCTTGGAAAAAAGCTGTTCCAGATAAGAAAGGGAAATTCCCTGACGTTCAGAAATATCAGCCAGCGGTACCGGATTTTCCTGCGAGTGAAGAGCCACATCCAGCATTGCTGTTACTGCGTATCTTCCTTTCGATGTCAGTCTCATATCACACCCTTCTCTATAGTAATAACCTATAAGAAGTGTATCTATACCCCATCAATTTAGTCAAGTATTTATTTGACTAAATTAGTCAGGTATTTTCCGGGATACAAGGTGCTTTTCAACAGAAGTCAGAATACCCCTCAAGATATTCAACTCCTGCGCTTCCGGTCTCGCCCTGTTAAACAGACGCCGCAGTTTATTCATCACTGAATTCGGCTTATCTCTGGAAATAAACTGGGTATCGAGTATCACCTTTTCAAGGTGTGAAAAAAATAATTCCAGTTCTTTGTGACACGGATAGATTTCTTCTTTTATTACATGGTGTTGTTTCTGTTTGTCCAGAAAGGCCATTCTGACTTCATAAGATAATGTCTGTACTGCCATGGCCAGATTCAGGGAACTGTATTCAGGATTAGCAGGGATAGCGACATGATAGTGGCACTTTTGCAGCTCATCATTAGTCAGACCGGTTCGCTCACGCCCGAACACTAATGCAACCGGATACTCTTCCCCTTCTTCTGCCAGTCTGACACCACATTCACGTGATTCCAGCATCGGCCAGTCAAGTGTCCGGGAACGGGCACTGGATCCGACAACCAGCCCGCAATCTGCCACAGCCTCTTCCAGAGACGAGGTAGTCCGTGCATTTTGTACAATATCCGTTGCACCAGCCGCCAGTGCCATCGTCTGTTCGTCAATCTCACACTGAGGATCAACCAGGACCAGACGGCTCAGCCCCATAACTTTCATTGCCCGTGCTGCAGAACCGATATTTCCGGAGTGAGAAGTTCCGACTAAAACGACGTTGACATTGTGAAGCATAACGAAAGGATCCCTTGATAAAAATCAGGGAATAATAGCATTAAATCAGAAGAGACGGGAGAAACAAAAGAAGGGAAACAAATAGTTTAAAAGGGGGAAATGATTTTTCCCCCAATACAGGAAATTATTTTAGAATTGCAGCATTTCCGTGTTCGCGAATGTGTTTAAGAATCGCTTTTACACCACGAGCACTAGAGCCAACGATATTACCAGAATCCATATAGCTGGTTCCACCGGCAAAATCAGTCAGGATCGCACCGGCTTCACGGGCAATCAGCTCGCCAGCCGCCATGTCCCATGGCTTCAGACCTAGCTCAAAGTAACCGTCAACACGACCGGCTGCCAGATAACACAGATCCAGAGCAGCAGAACCGGTGCGACGAAAGTCTGCACAGTCAACAAACAGTGCAGAAACAATCTTCAAATAAGATTCTGAATGCTGCTTTTGCTTGAACGGGAAACCAGTCGCCAGAACGGTACCGTTCAGATCTTTGACCTGATTAACACGGATACGGGCATTATTTAGCTGTGCACCGCTGCCACGCTGAGCGGTAAACAGTTCGTTCAGCATTGGGTCATAAACACAGGCAACCTCTGTCTTACCGTTCATCCGAACTGCAATAGATACAGAGAAATGGGGGAAACCTTTTACAAAGTTAGTAGTGCCATCCAGAGGGTCGATGATCCATTGAACTGCTTTATCTTTACCTTCGATAACGCCGTTTTCTTCAGCAATGATACAGTGCTCAGGGTATGAGCTTTTGATGGTATCAATAATCAATGTCTCAGCTTCTTTGTCTACGTTTGTAACAAAGTCGTTTAAGCCTTTCTGAGAAGTTTCGATTTTCTCAGCGTTTTCCAGTGATTTAGCAATATGATTGCCTGCCTTTCGCGCTGCGCGAATAGCAATATTTAGCATAGGATGCATACAATTTTTCCCAACGGATGTTAAAGAACAGAAAGCGGTGCGAAGTATATCAGAGTTTTATAAAAATGGAAGTGGGTATTTTTTGTTCACTCTCTACAGAAAATTAAGCGTCATACCAGTGGATATAGCGCGTTACCCGACCCAAGATAGCCATAGCCCCCAAATTTGGTTGATCAGGGCTGGAGGCAGTGCTTATCGGTTCCTGTCTGCTCTTTCTTTTAAAACCACAAAAAAGGGAGAAACACACATAGGTATCTCTCCCTTTTAAAAGTGAATCATTCGTCAAATGCGAGCTATGGATAATCCTCAAACTCAGCACCTTCTTTCTCTACCTGTGTCGGCATTAGGTGTTCACGAGTGATCCCCAGTTTTAATGCCAGAGCCGAAGCTACATAGATTGAAGAGTAAGTACCGACAGTGATACCCAGCAGTAAGGCCGTCGCAAAACCGTGGATCATGGCTCCGCCCTGAGCAAACAACGCAATAACCACAAACAGGGTTGTTGCCGAGGTGATCAGCGTACGGCTCAATGTTTGAGTGATTGAACTGTTCATAACCTCTGGAGGTTCACCCTTACGCATCTTACGGAAATTTTCCCGGATGCGGTCAAAGACCACAATGGTATCGTTCAGCGAGTAACCTACCACCGTCAACAGAGCAGCAACAATCGTCAGATCCACTTCGATCTGCATGATTGAAAATACCCCCAGAGTAATGATCACATCGTGAGCCAGAGCCAGTACCGCACCTGCCGCGAGACGCCACTGGAACCGGACAGAAACATACAGCAGGATACAAAGCAGAGATGCCAGAATGGCCAGCCCCCCGGCTTCTGTCAGCTCATCTCCCACGTTCGGACCGACAAACTCGATACGGCGCATCTCAACATTTTTACCGGTACCTTCCTGCAAAGCAGACAGGATTTGGTTACCCAATTTCTCACCGGATGCCTCTTCGCGCGGGCGCAGGCGAACCATAACTTCACGCGCAGAACCAAAGTTCTGAACCGTAGCATCACCAAAGCCTTTCGCTTCCAGCGAGGTACGAATTTCGTTCAGATCTGCCGGTTGTTCAAAACCGACTTCGATCAGGGTTCCCCCGGTAAAATCCAGCCCCCAGTTCAGCCATTGGGTTGAAAGGGTATAGATAGAGGTAGCAATCATTACCAGCGAAAAAACAAATGCCAGTTTAGACCAACGCATAAAGTCGATCATTTTGTCTGCTTTCATTATCTGAAACATAACTTTTCCTTAGATCGACAACTTGTTAATGCGCTTACCACCGTATAGCAAGTTAACCACACAACGGGTACCTACAATAGCAGTAAACATGGAGGTCAGAATACCGATTGACAAAGTCACGGCAAAACCTTTGATCGCACCGGTACCGACAGCAAACAAGATAATCGCCGTGATAAGGGTAGTAATGTTTGCATCAGCAATAGTACTGAACGCATTAGCATACCCCTGATGAATAGCCTGCTGCGGGTTACGCCCATCGCGCAATTCTTCACGAATACGTTCAAAAATCAGCACGTTGGCATCCACTGCCATACCGACTGTCAGTACAATACCGGCAATACCCGGCAAAGTCATGGTTGCTCCCGGAATCATCGACATGACACCGATAATTAAGATCAGGTTAGCAAACAGTGCCATATTGGCGATAAAACCAAATTTACGATAATAAACCAACGTAAACAGCATTACCGCCACCATACCCCAGACACAAGCCTGAATCCCCATATCGATATTCTGCTGTCCCATTGACGGACCGATAGTGCGCTCTTCCACGATAGAGATAGGAGCAATCAGCGCACCAGCACGCAGAAGTAAAGCCAGGTTATGTGCTTCCGCTGTCGAATCGATGCCGGTAATACGGAAGTTACGTCCCAAAGCAGTCTGAATCGTTGCCTGATTAATGACTTCCTCATGCTTAGATAGAATAACTTTTCCTTCCGGAGTCTTACGGCCACTATCTTTATACTCAGCAAATACCGTCGCCATCAGCTTACCGACGTTATTTTTCGAGAACGCAGACATCTTGCTGCCGCCTTCGCTGTCCAGAGAAATGTTCACCTGAGGACGACCATATTCATCGGTGCTAGAACTGGCATCAGTAATACTTTGCCCACCCAGAATAACTCGCTTCTTCAGTACAACCGGACGACCATCACGATCCTGCTTCAGCTCACTTCCTGCCGGTACACGCCCAGTTGCCGCAGCCGCCAGATCAGCTTTATCATCCACCTCACGGAATTCTAGCGTTGCAGTCGCACCTAGAATTTCTTTTGCTCGGGCAGTGTCCTGCACCCCCGGCAACTCAACCACGATACGGCTGGCTCCCTGACGCTGTACTAAAGGTTCAGCAACCCCCAGCTCATTGACCCGATTACGCAGGATAGTAATATTCTGTTCTACCGCATAGTTGCGGATTTCAGTCAGACGCGTTTCCAGAAAAGTCGCTGACAGAGCAAAACGCCCTTCTGCTTCAGATTCGACAAACGTCATATCCGGATGTTTTACCACTAAGGCTTTTCTGGCCTCAGCAAGCTGTTCTGCATTACGCAACAACACTTCCACACCCTGATTTTCATACTGACGAATCGCACGGTAACGGATCTTTGCTTCCCGCAGTTCAATGCGGAACGCTTCTTCCTGCTGCCCGATAAGCTTTTCCATCGCTGCGTCCATGTCCACTTCCATCAAAAAGTGCACACCGCCACGCAAGTCAAGACCCAGCTTCATCGGAGCCGCACCGATAGATTCAAGCCAGTCAGGGGTAGAAGGCGCAAGGTTCAGTGCAACGATAACATCCTGTCCCAGAGCTTCGCTGATAATGTCGCGGGCACTGATTTGGGTGTCGGTATCGTTAAATCGAACCAGAATAGAACCGTTTTCTAAGATAACGGATTTTCGGGAAAGGCTCTGCTTATCGAGAGCTTCGGTGACAGTATCCACTGTTGACAGATCAACTGAGGCACCGCGTGCCCCAGTAATTTGAATAGCAGGATCTTCACCGTAAAGATTAGGAAGTGCATACAGCGCACTGACAGCAATGACAAGCACGACCATCAGATACTTCCATAATGGATAACGGTTTAGCACAGCAAGAATCCTTAAGCTGTATTACAGAGATTTCAGAGTGCCTTTTGGCAGCACAGCAGTAACATAATCTTTCTTGATAACAACTTCGTTGTTGTCATTCAGAGCAATCGCAACATAATCGTTGTCATCAGAAATTTTAGTGATTCGGCCAATCAGACCACCACCGGTCAGAACTTCATCTCCTTTCGCCATAGCAGCCATCAGCGCTTTATGCTCTTTTACACGTTTGTTTTGCGGACGGTAAATCATAAAATAGAAAATAACCGCAAACATGCCCAGCATAATTAGCATTTCGAAACCACCACCCTGTGGTGCGCCATCAGCGGCGTGAGCCTGAGAAATGAAAAAACTCATCAAAAAGTCCTCTATATTAGATTAGGTGTTATTTATTACTTACTAATTGGGTTGCGTTTTTCCCTTTTCAAGGGAAAGTCCCCGCAACCCATCACATAAATCAAATTATTATTCGCTTTTTCCTAATGGCGGTACTTCGCGATCCCGACGAGCATAAAACTCTTCGACAAACAGGTCAAAACGATCTTCATCAATTGCCAGGCGAATGCTTTCCATTAAACGCTGATAATAACGCAGGTTATGAATAGTATTCAGTCTGGCACCTAAGATTTCATTACAGCGATCCAGATGATGCAGATACGACTTCGAATAATTTCTGCAAGTGTAACAGTCACAGTGCGGATCCAGAGGGCCTGTATCCGTTTTATGTTTCGCATTACGGATCTTGATCACACCACCGGTTACAAACAGATGTCCGTTTCGGGCATTTCGGGTCGGCATCACACAGTCAAACATATCGATACCACGACGAACACCTTCAACAAGATCTTCCGGTTTACCCACCCCCATCAGGTAGCGAGGCTTATCTTCCGGAAGCTGTGGACAAGTATGTTCCAAGATACGGTGCATATCTTCTTTGGGTTCCCCCACAGCCAGGCCGCCAACAGCATAGCCATCAAAACCAATACTGGTCAGGCCTTCTACTGATACATCACGCAGGTCTTCATATACGCCCCCCTGAACAATACCAAACAGCGCATTAGGATTTTCCAGCTTATTGAAATGATCACGGCTGCGTTGTGCCCAGCGTAGTGACATTTCCATCGATTTCTTTGCTTCGTCATGCGTTGCCGGATAAGGCGTACATTCGTCAAAAATCATTACAATGTCGGAACCGAGGTCATACTGGATCTCCATGGATTTTTCTGCATCCATAAAGATTTTGTCACCATTGACAGGATTACGAAAGTGTACCCCTTCTTCAGTGATCTTACGGATATCACCCAGACTGAATACCTGAAAACCACCGGAGTCAGTCAGAATCGGTCCCTGCCAGTTCATAAAATCGTGCAGGTCACCATGCAGTTTCATAATTTCCTGACCAGGACGCAGCCACAGGTGGAAGGTATTGCCCAGCAAGATCTGGGCTCCGGTTTCTTTTACTTCTTCCGGAGTCATGCCTTTAACCGTTCCGTAAGTACCTACCGGCATAAATGCAGGAGTCTGAACCGTACCACGTTCGAAAGTCAGTTGACCACGACGGGCATTACCTTGTTTTTTAAATAATTCGTATTTCACGAAGCCTCCAGTGTGCCAGAGAAACAGTCTGGCGGTTTATCTCCCGGCGAGCGAGTTTACCTCACCACCGTTTATGTTTAGATGACAATTTAGACTACAGAGCGCTTCGCTTGAGAATACAGAAAATAATCGGAATTCCTGTACTCTTTATGACACTTGCGTCCGCTTTGTCTATCAGATAATGCTTAAAAAGCTTAGATCAATAGCTTTCCACTTAGTACAAAGAAGAAACTCTCAGTTTACGCATGTAAATGAGCATTTCTGACGCAGTAATCAGCGGAAAAAAGATGCTGCTCTCAGTCTTTTTTTGTAACAAACATCGAATCGCCATAACTAAAGAAACGATATTCATAGTTTACAGCGTGCTCGTAAGCAGCCATGACATTGTCATATCCGGCAAATGCACTGACCAGCATGATCAGAGTTGATTCCGGCAGATGAAAATTCGTGATCAGACAATCCACCAACTGATATTCATAGCCCGGATAGATAAAAATCTCGGTATCGTCAAAGAAAGGCACAAGTTCTGTACCATTTTTCAGCGCACTCTGTGCTGCACTTTCCAGAGAACGTACCGATGTTGTTCCAACTGCAATTACCCGGCCACCACGAGCTTTTGTCGCCTTAACAGCGTTCACCACATCCTGCGATACTTCCACATACTCCGCATGCATGTGATGATCGTGAATATTGTCTACCCGTACCGGCTGAAATGTACCGGCACCGACATGCAGTGTGACATAAGCAAATTCAACCCCTTGAGCCTGGATTTTTTCCAGCAATTCATCATCAAAATGCAGTCCAGCTGTCGGAGCTGCAACCGCCCCCGGTTTTTCGTTATAAACCGTTTGATAGCGTTCTTTATCCGCATCTTCATCCGGACGATCGATATAAGGAGGCAGCGGCATATGGCCGATTTCTTCCAGAATTTCCAGTACGGTTTTGTCTGCCTGAAAACGAATTTCAAACAATGCATCCTGACGAGCCACCATCTCAGCAGAATATTCATCATTTTCGCCCAAAAGCAAAGCCGCTCCAGGTTTAGGCGCTTTTGATGCCCTGACATGAGCAAGAACTGACTTTTCATCCAGAACACGCTCAACCAGCACTTCAATTTTTCCGCCGGTTGCTTTTCGGCCGAACATCCGTGCAGGAATAACACGGGTATTATTGAATACCAGCAGGTCACCTTCCTGAACCAGATCCAGAACATCTTTAAAAACACGGTCAGTTACTTCACCTGTCTGACCATCAAGCTGAAGCATACGGCTGGCTGAACGCTCTGCTTTTGGATAACGGGCGATCAACTCATCCGGGAGTTCAAAGTGGAAATCGGAAACTTGCATGCGGGTGCTCTTTCTATTCTGTGACTAAAAATTTTGCAGTGCGCGAGTATACACCTAAGCCACCTTAAGATGCGAGCGCAAGCCACAGAATTTTCAAACCGAAAATAATGGCTCAGCTCTCACTTATTTACCCTAAATGACTCTATAGTTTAAACATACCATCTGTTATTCCAATAAGAAGGAGGTCAGGATGATCAAGGTTGAAGATATGATGACCCGCAACCCTCACACCCTGCTAAGGTCAAACTCTCTGGCAGATGCGAAACATCTTATGGAGGAACACGATATCCGGCATATTCCCGTCGTGGATGTTGATGGTGCGCTACTTGGGGTCGTTACCCAAAGAGACGTATTATCTGCACAGGAGTCCAGTTTGCTGGGTATTTCCGAAGAAAACTCCCATACGCTGGGTACCTCTCTGAACGATGCGATGCGCAAGAACGTAATGACGGTTGCTCCTCAGGCCGGATTAAAAGAAAGTGCCTATTATATGCAGAAGCATAAAGTCGGCTGCCTGCCTGTTGTGGCTCACCAAAAGCTGGTTGGTATTATCACCGACAGTGATTTTGTCACCATAGCGATCCATCTTCTGGAGCTACAGGAAGATGTGGAACCGGACGAAATGGAGAATGACCCGGACAATCTGGATCAGGAGTTTAACGACTATTAATGCATCATAACGAAAGTGACCTCCATATACAGCAGAGCTTCAGTATAGCCTTATGATGCTCTGCTCCTTGTATATACAGTTATAACAATTCTTCAACAACAGAAGAGAGCTGTTCAAAGGTTTCCGTCCGGGATGAGCTTGGCCTCCATACCAAACCGATATCCCGATAGGCTTTTTGCCCCGGAGGATCGGTAATCATCAGGTTCTGATTATCCAAAAGGCCGTGATCAACCGCCATCTGTGGAATAAAGGTGGTTCCCAAACCGTTTGCTACCATCTGTACCAGTGTATGCAGGCTCGTCGCTGTAAAAGGATTAATTTTCTCTTTTCTGGTCAACTGACAGGCAGAAACCGCATGCTCGGTAAGACAATGCTCATTTTCCAGCAAAAAAACGGACTCGTCAGGCAGATCATCATACTTTATCGGCACCTGAATACGTTCCGCCTGATCACGGCTAATGATCATCCGGAACGGATCCTGTCCGACAATCCGACTGTGCATGTTCCCGATATCCATCGGCAATGCGAGAATCAACACATCCATCTCCCCCTGACGCAGGGCTTGCAGTAAATTAGCCGTTGTATCTTCTCTCAGCAGCAAATTCAAACGAGGAAATCGCTTGTTCACTTCCTGAACCAGATCACACAACAAAAAGGGGGCTATCGTCGGAATGCAGCCAAGCCTGACCTCGCCTTCCATAACCTCTCCCTGACAGACTCTGGCCAGTTCAATCAGATCCTGTCCTTTTGTCAGTAATTCACGGCCATGAGACACAATTTTTTCACCCACAGGAGTAAATACCAGCGGACTTCTTTTATCTTTCTTCTCATACAGGCTACAGCCGATAAGTTCTTCCAGATTCTGGATACCTTTACTCAGAGTAGACTGACTGACAAAACAACGTTCAGCTGCATCGTTGAAATGGCGGGTTTCATGCAGGGTGATCAGGTAATGCAATTGCTTCAGGCTGGGCCATTTATTCATAGCAAATTTATCTGCCGGTAAGTTAGTTAACAGAACGTCATAACCTTATCGATTTTTTCGATTATATCAATCTATTTAATTCGCTTTTTTGCCTGCAGATATCTGTACTATAGTTTGCTTACGGAAACATGCTGGTTACAAATTCTCTGGGTTTAACTGCACTAAAACCTCCAGAAACAAGCAGACATGTGGATGACCTAGCTCAAATAAATAAAGACACAAGTAGTAATTCGCCTGCGCTCAACAGGCGGTGGTTGGACAAATTATAAAGCGATAAACGCACGCCAATCAGTTAGTAAAGTAATTTAGTTAGCCAAGTCAAAGCCCGGATGTTCGCATCCGGGCTTTCTTTATGTATTTCAGGTAAGTTCGTATAAGATAAAACCATATAAACCGACAGGACGGCATAGCATGGAATTGATCCTTTCTCTTCTGCAACAGATGAGTGTTTATCTGGTACTGGCTTATATGCTAAGTAAAACACCAGTATTTCTGCCTCTGCTCAGTATTTCTTCCCGGTTAAGTCATAAACTGGCCTGCTATATCCTTTTTTCTCTTTTCTGTGTCATGGGAACCTATTTCGGTCTGGGGATTAATGATGCCATTGCGAATACCCGGGCGATAGGAGCCGTAATGGGTGGATTGTTCGGTGGTCCGGTTGTCGGTTTTGCCGTCGGATTTACCGGAGGTATTCACCGCTACACACTGGGAGGATTCACTGATGTAGCCTGTGCCTTATCAACAACGGCTGAAGGTATCATCGGCGGACTGCTGCACAGTTATCTGCTCAAACAAAATAAAACCGAAAAGCTGTTTAATCCGGCCGTTGTCTTTTCTGTCACTCTGTTTGCCGAAGTCATTCAGATGTTGATCATACTGACCGTTGCTAAGCCCTTTACTCAGGCTTATTCTCTGGTTTCTGTTATTGCCGCCCCCATGATTATCGCCAACTCTGTCGGCGCAACACTGTTTATGAGTATTTTGCAGGACAGAAAAACCATTTTTGAAAAATATTCAGCAACCTTTTCCCGTAGAGCACTGACCATTGCTGAACGTTCTGTCGGCATTTTGAGTGATGGTTTTAACTCTACAAATGCAAAAAAAATAGCCCGTATTGTGTATGAAGAAACCAATGTGGGAGCGGTTGCTATTACTGACAGAGAAAAGATCCTTGCCTTTATCGGTATCGGTGATGATCACCATAAACCGGATACACCAATCTCATCACAATGTACTCTGAACTCTATTAATGAAAACCGCATCATCTATCTGGACGGAAAAGAAAATCCCTATCAGTGCTCTATTTCTCCACATTGCCGTCTGGCATCAGTTCTGATCATCCCACTGAAAGCCGGTGATCAGGTAGTCGGCAGCATAAAATTGTATGAGCCCAAAAGAAAACTGCTATCAACCATTAATATGTCTATGGCGGAAGGTATTGCCCAGTTGTTGTCCAGTCAGATCCTGTACGGTAATTACCAGCAACAACAAATGTTATTGTCTCAGGCTGAAATCAAACTGCTGCATGCCCAGATCAACCCGCATTTTCTGTTTAATGCCCTGAATACCATCAGTGCTGTTATCCGTAAAGATCCGGATAAGGCCAGAGAACTCATCCAACATTTGTCGCATTTTTTCCGCAGCAACCTGAAACAAAATATCGATACTGTCACACTGAAAGAAGAACTCGCACACGTTAACGCCTATCTCACAATAGAAAAAGCCCGTTTTGCCGATCGACTGGAAGTCGAAGTAGATATTGCTGAAGAAAGTATGGACAGAAACCTGCCCAGCTTCACACTTCAGCCTCTGGTTGAAAATGCAATTAAACACGGTATATCACAGCTATTAAGTGATGGTGTGATTAAAATTTACAGCCGGGCTGTAGCGCAGGGGACTGAAATTGTGGTCGAAGACAATGCAGGAACATACGAAGAAGCTGATGAAAACCACACAGGTCTGGGAATGCAAATTGTGAGCAAACGTCTGGCTAACTATTTCGGCACAAATGCAATCCTGAAAACAGAATTTAAAAAGGATCAGTTTACCCGAATGAGTTTTATTATTCCCACTCCGAATACAACACAAACAGAACATTAAAGGCTTATTATGCTGACAGCATTAATTATTGATGATGAACGCCTCGCCCGGGAGGAACTCATTGAATTATTACAGGAAACCAAAGAGTTCAACATCGTCGGTGAAGCAGGAAATGCCGTTGATGGGTTGAAAAAAATACACACCTTAAAGCCTGATGTGGTCTTTCTTGATATCCAAATGCCCCAGCTAACGGGCATTGATATGCTCGCTATGCTAGATCCGGATACTATGCCACAAGTTGTGTTTATCACGGCTTTCGACCAGTATGCCATTCAGGCTTTTGAAGACAACGCCTTTGATTATCTGCTGAAACCTATCGAACCACAACGCCTGTCAAAAACCATTTGCAGGCTGGTAAAACAGCATAAAATCTCTACGATACCGGATATCTCTGTGCTGACCCAAAATAATCTGGAACAAATCCCCTGTGCCGGACATAACCGCATTATGCTGATCCCGGCTCCGGAAGTAGAATGTGCATTCAGTGACATCAGCGGCGTACACATTCGGACTGCAACACAAACAGCCACCAGCCAGTTAACCCTGAAAACTCTGGAAGAAAAAACAGCCTTGATTCGCTGCCACCGCCAGTATCTGGTAAACCTGAAGGCCATCAAAGAGATAAAGCTATTGGAAAATGGTCTGGCTGAAATTATCAGCCAAAATAACAATACCATTCCGGTCAGCCGCCGACATTTGAAAGAATTAAAGGAAAAACTGGGGATTGTCCAACATTGAAAATATGACCTTCATTTTTCCCCTTAACCTCTCCCCCTTCCTTCGTAATACTGTATATCCGGCTTACGATTTTAAAATAAAAGAGCACAACCGATGGCATAACCCAGCAGTCGTGCTGTTAGAGCGAGCTAGTTTTTATTGCGTTCTCTTAGCTCTATGATCTTTTGTGCCATCTCTTCATGCGATTTTTCTGCCTGGAATTTCTGCCACGCGGCTTCATCATTAGCCATGCTGGTACGAATAGCATTTTGTGTTGTCGCAACAAGATGTTCTTCATCAATAGCGACCCATACATAAACTTCACCTTCAGGGCCAATAATTCGGCGAACAACACGTGAACCCATTAAAGATTCATCTGTTATGGATTGAGAAGTACTGGATGCAGCAGCATCAATTGTTTCCCTGCTTGCCACACCGCTTGTACCAAGGTAATTCTTGACCATGTTACTAATCTGGGTTCTGATATTTTGTGCAAGCTCTACGCGGGCAGCAAGTGTCGCCTGTTGCATCATGTAATTCATACCAGCATCTGATTTAGGCGCAGACCCGCGGCCTGTAACAACAAAATTATCAATAGCACCAGTACAAAAGAATTCCGGAGCTTCTGTTTTACCATCGTCAAATGTACACCAACTCTTATCTACAGATTGGTTCGTTGTTGCTTTTCCCTGTACCTCATCTGAAGTACTGCTACATGCACTTATGGCTCCAGCACAAATAAGAGCGAAAAGAGACTTGCTTACTTTCATTTTATCCACCTTATTTATTTCTTAGTTAAAAACTTATTAATTATTTTCTGTTGTAAACAATAACACTGATTCTGAATTATCTGATTCAACCTGTTTGACCTTTTTAAGTCCACGAGTCATTTTTACACCTTGCTCTATTTTATCAGAAATCACATAATAACCACTATTTGACATATAACTATAAGATGGTAAAAAACCCACAAAATCATTAGTTGATGCCATTAGCTGAATACTTTCCAATCCAAAAGGTTCCTCAACAACAAATTCACCTAGTGAAACCCATTTATTGATATCATCTGCATTTATAAATCCTATAAAATGACGATCGCCCAATGCATCGTTTAACTCGATAAGATAAGATTGCTCTATTTCTGAATTTTTAGTATGTCCTACAATATAAAAATATCCTGGACGATTCATTTTCATTAATAGTTCGACTTCCTCACCACTCTTAAATACAAGATTACGAAACCCTTTATTAGTGGCAATACTTGTTTTAAATTCACTGGAGACCGCGTATCCATTGTGAAGCAATTTATCAAAATCTGGAGCAAGAGGTGTAGTTCTATAATTTGAGTAGCTTTCTGGTAACAAACTTATGACCACCGACTGAATTGTATTGCCTTTTTTATCAGAGAGATTGTAGTTAACTCTTATCCCTGATTTGTTTTCTATATAACCACCTTCAAGAATATAGCTGGCAACGTCTCTATTATTAATCGATTTAATCTGAGTTCGAAGTTCATCTGCCAATGCAGATGCAAATGGTGTAATTTCCCGAGAATTAGCAAGAGAAACAGGTTCTATATATATTCCATTTTGTTTAAATTTTCGAGAAATAACTTTTGCTGCCACATATAAACTGGTAACAGAGTCTTCAAGTTCAATTATTTGAGAGTTTATTTGTTGAATAGTTACAGATGGTTTAATAGAACTGGTGTTTTTCTCTGAAATAAAACGAGTAACAAAACTGAGTTTTTCATATTGATCCAGTTCAGTAAGTATAGAATATAAAATATCAATTTGTGCATTTTGATCAATTAATGATAATGATAAATACTTATCATCTATATTTTTTACTTTATTCTTAATTTCAGTTTCATACAGTGGAAGTACTTTTTCCGTATCTAACAATGCAGAGCAAAGATGACTCTGTGAAGTTTTATTACATAAGTATTTTACGCCAAGAACCGGGATGTTCGTTGTGGTATTTGCCTGAAAAATAAAGTCATCAGTCCCCTTGCTGTCCTGATAAGAAGACGATTTACTTTCTACATTTACATATATGTTATTCGCTAAAGCGGCTACTGCTGCCACTCTGGCTTGTTCTACAGTGTCTCCGTAACCCTCTCCTTCAAGAATATCAGCACGCAATGAATTAGTTGCACCCACCCCACAGATAAGTATAAGAATGGAGAATATAAGACCCTTTTTCATCACATCAGTACCTTTGAATGTGCGTTATCATGCCTGAACATCAAAAAGGAACGTAAGACACTAATAAGTAATAGTAATTTTAGACAATGCATGAATTTCCTTTTTCTTGTTACCCTTAAGTACAATTAATATTATTGTGTCAATCAATATTAACTTCTGTATTGATACCGGTCATACAAATACTGAATACTTATTATTCTGCTACTTTACTATATTAGCTTTCGTTTAAAAGAACTGAAGAAAAAATTTAAAGATCAAGTAAAGTCAGAAAAGTACATAAGTATAGCTAATCATTCCGTAATTTTTCTAAAAAATATCAACAAAATATTCGTACTCACAGTTCTGCCAGTCTAGCTGCAACCTCTCTGGCATCCTTCCACGGCAAAGATATTGTTAGTTCAGATAAAGTAACATTCTTCTGCTTTATCAGACAGGCTGCCTGCGGCACTTCGGTAGCCGGCAGGTTATCCAGAACTTCGATGCTGGATGTTCGGTTATTACACAACAGCAACATATCACATCCGGCATCCAGCGACTGTTGTGCCCGCTCAGAAGGTGTCCCCATAATGCTTGCACCTTCCATATTCAGATCATCGGAAAAAACAATACCTTTAAAACCTAACGTCTGACGTAATACTTTCTGTAACCAATATGGAGAGCCACTTGCTGGACGGTCATCATAATACGGATAAATTACATGAGCAGGCATCAGGGCATCCAACATGCCAGACTCTATCTGAGCCTTAAACACCGCCATGTCTGTCGCCAGAATATCGCTGCGTTCGTCGTACGGTGTTTCAAGATGAGAATCGGCTATCACTCCGCCATGCCCGGGAAAATGTTTCCCCGTCGTTGCCATACCCATATGTTTCATACCACTCATAAAAGCAGAGCTGTAACGAACAATATCAGAGACACTTTCACCGAATGCCCGGTTACCTATCGCCTTACAGGAAAAACCTTTATCCAGTACAGGAGCAAAGCTGAGGTCGACATCATGCGCAATCAGTTCCGCAGCCATCAGCCAGCCCATTTGTTCTGCCACCTCATCACTCAGATTATTACGAACAAATACATCCATAGCCGGTAAACGGGAAAATCCATCCCGGAAACGCTGTACCCGTCCACCTTCCTGATCAACACCAATAAGCATCGGGCCTCTGGCTGCTTTGCGGATCGACTGATTCAGAGCAATCAATTGTTCACTGTCATAGTAATTACGCGAGAAATGAATCACACCTCCTACCGTAGGATGCTGCAATATTTCTTTCTCTTCGGCAGTCAGCTCATACCCTTCCAAATCAATCCAAAGTGGTCCCATTACATTCTCCGGGTGTATCTTATGAATAAGTGCAGGATATTCTGATTATTTTTGCTTTACAATGGCGAGACTAATTTTCAGGAGAACCTGTATGAGCGCAGCAGAACTTTATATCGGTGTAATGTCCGGCACCAGTATGGACGGTGTGGATACCGCACTGGTTAGTATAGATGAGCACAGCACAAAGCTAATACAGCATGATTTCTTCCCAATGCAGGATCCTCTCCGTCAGTCAGTACTGGATCTTTGCCTCAGCCAGCAAACCAGCTTGCAACAAGTTGGAGAGATTGATCATCAGCTGGGTCACCTATTTGCTGATGCCGTACTACAACTACTGGAAAAATCAGGCTACCGGGCAAATGACATAAAAGCGATAGGTTGCCACGGACAAACCGTCTACCACCTGCCACAAGGCCAGTATCCTTTTACGATGCAACTAGGAGATGCCAATATCATGGCAGTAAAAACAGGGATCACCACAATCGCTGATTTTCGCAGAAAAGATATGGCACTGGGTGGACAAGGAGCCCCGCTGGTTCCTGCCTTTCACCAGACTATTTTCCCTGCTCAGGATTCGACGGTTGTGGTACTGAATATCGGGGGGATTGCTAATATTTCAGTGATGCAGCCGGATATGCCGGTAATTGGCTATGATACCGGGCCAGGAAATATACTGCTCGATGCATGGATCCAACAAATACAGGGCAAAAAATATGATGCTGATGCCCGCTTCGCCCTGTCAGGTAAAGTTATTCCTGAACTGTTAACAAGACTGACCCAGGATCCGTTTTTTTCTCAGCCAGCCCCTAAAAGTTCCGGCCGGGAACACTTTAATCTTAACTGGTTACAGACTCATCTGAGGCATTTTCCTCAACATTTACCCGCAGAAGATATTCAGGCAACACTGGCTGAATTAACCACTCAAACTATCGTTTCTGACATTGACAAATTCTGTTCTGGATTGCACCCTGAATTGCTTGTCTGTGGAGGTGGAGCAAATAACCCATTATTAATGAATAAGTTAATAGAAAAACTTCCACAATGGACAGTAGCAAAAACCACTGAAAAAGGAGTTGATGGGGATTATATGGAAGCGATTGCCTTTGCCTGGCTTGCCCAGCGACGTGTACATCAACTCCCCAGCAATCTGCCCGAAGTAACCGGCGCAGTAAAACCTGTTTCATTGGGCGTGATCTACCCGGCATGACAAGGAATAACCACATATGACCAATGATGCATTGCTATCTGCACTTTCCCGTCTGATTTCAGAAGGACGCAACCCGGATACGATGGATATTGATCTGCTCTCTTCTCTGGAGATCGTCAGAAGGCTGAATCAGCAGGACAGACAGGTTCCGGCTGCCGTGGAAAATGTATTACCCCAGATAGCAGAAGCGGTTGATCATATTACGAATGCTTTGCGTAACAATGCCCGCCTGATCTATATGGGAGCCGGAACCAGTGGCCGGTTAGGCGTTCTGGATGCATCGGAATGCCCGCCAACATTCGGAGTCTCTGAACAGATGGTCATAGGACTGATTGCCGGAGGCAAAGAGGCCATGTTCCGGGCTCAGGAAGGAGCAGAAGATTCACCCGAACTGGGTAAGGCCGATCTGCAACAGATTCATCTGACACCAGATGACGTACTGGTCGGTATTGCAGCCAGCGGCAGGACGCCTTATGTCATAGGTGGACTTGAATACGCTAATGATATCGGAACCACTACCATCGCCCTGTCCTGCAATCCTGAGTCACCGATTGCAGAAATTGCTTCGATTGCCATCAGTCCGGTAGTCGGCCCGGAGGCTCTGACTGGCTCTACCCGTCTCAAATCAGGAACCGCTCAGAAGCTGGTGCTGAATATGCTTTCAACAGCCAGTATGATCCGTCTGGGAAAAAGTTATCAGAATCTGATGGTTGATGTAAAAGCCACCAATAAAAAACTGCTGGCCAGAGCGGTACGTATCGTGATGCAGGCTACAGACTGCGATGCATCAGAAGCAGCTCAGATACTCAAAGAAACCGGCAATGACGTTAAGCTTTCTATTTTAATGCTTCTCAGCGGATTGGATCTGTCAACAGCCCGGCTACAGCTGGAAAAACAGCAGGGCTTTCTTAGAAAAGCAGTGGAAGAAAAATAACTGCACAGAGCTATCTGGATTCATTCCAGCCCCGTTTCCATTCCATACGAAACTTCTGAGCAAATTCAGTACCTTCACAAACCCCTTCATAATACTGCCCGGATAAACCTATCTGATAGGCAACATCCGGGTTACAGTATTCCTGAATTCCCCGTATATAGCCCTGATCATATTCTGCATGATTTGCCTGACCAAACTCTCTTAGCTGGCTGTAAGAGCGTGCATGTCTGCCTTTAATGCCATCCCGGTAACCGATGTCGAACCAGTCCGAATCTTCGGTCTGTATATCAGTGACACTACACCCACCGAGTAACAAGACCGTAAACAGAGCCACTTCTGTCCTTTTCATATTAATGCCTTTAGTTACATTAAGTTATAGATTGAGTCTAACACCAAACTCTCGTTTCTGCCGCCGGATAACCAAGAAAAAAACAAACCATTTATATTTCTATCAGACCATTTAAATCCATATATTGCCACTGACTATAGAAGCAGATGAAGCCATTCACCCGCTCATTTATTCTGAACCTGCAACAAATCCCTTTTATTAACGTGAGACTTTTATTATGGCCTGGTTTTTAATCAGTATTGCCGCCCTTATCGGCGGATATTTCATCTATGGTACTTTTGTTGAAAAAGTATTTGGTATTAACGAAAAACGTGCCACTCCGGCACACACTAAAAATGATGGTGTGGACTATGTTCCTATGTCGACACCCAAAGTTTATCTGGTTCAGTTACTTAATATTGCTGGTGTAGGTCCGATATTTGGTCCGATCATGGGAGCACTGTATGGTCCGGCAGCACTACTGTGGATAGTAATCGGTTGTATTTTTGCCGGTGCCGTACACGATTATTTCTCCGGAATGCTATCTGTTCGAAACGGAGGGGCTTCTGTCCCTGCAATTACCGGTCGTTATCTGGGAAATGGTGCAAAACACTTTATGAACATTTTTGCCATTATTCTGCTGTTACTGGTTGGAGTCGTATTTGTATCCGCTCCTGCCGGTATGCTGACAAACCTCGCTAACGAACAGGGCGGACTGGAAATATCCAAAACAACTATGGTCGTTCTGATTTTTGCCTACTACATTATCGCCACGATTGTACCGGTAGATAAAATTATCGGTCGCTTCTATCCTCTGTTTGGTGCGCTGCTGATTTTTATGTCAGTTGGTCTGATAACAGCTATCGGTCTGTCAGATGAACATACTATTATGGGTGGATTTGTTATCAGCGACATGTTCAGCAATATGAATCCGAACAATCTGCCACTGTGGCCGGCTCTGTTTATCACCATAGCCTGTGGTGCAATCTCCGGTTTCCATGCTACCCAGTCACCGCTGATGGCTCGCTGCATGAATAATGAGAAGAATGGACGCTTTATATTTTACGGTGCGATGATCGGCGAAGGAATTATTGCCATTATCTGGTGTTCGCTGGCACTGTCTTTCTTCGGCTCCGTCGATGCACTGTCTGATGCTGTACAGAATGGTGGGCCGGGCAACGTTGTGTACAGTGCATCCTTCGGTCTTCTGGGCACTTTTGGTGGTATTCTGGCATTCCTTGGTGTCGTCATTTTGCCAATCACATCCGGTGACACCGCATTCCGCTCCAGCCGCCTGATCCTGGCCGAGTATTTCAATATGGAACAGAAATCACTGAACAAACGTCTGCTGATGGCTGTACCTCTGTTTGTTATCGGCGCAATTCTGACTCAGGTCGACTTCGGTATTATCTGGCGCTATTTCGGCTTTGCTAATCAGGCGACAGCCACTATCATGCTGTGGACAGCATCCGCTTATCTGCTACGGCATAACAAGCTACACTGGATCGCCACTGTACCGGCTGTATTTATGACTACGGTATGTCTCTCCTTTATCATGAGTAACACGACACTGGGCTTTGGTCTGCCTATGATGCTTTCCACTGTCATCGGCGTCGTCTCCGCTCTGGCAATAATGCTTTATGTTATCAGGGTATCCAAAGGCAAAGGAGAAAGTGAACTGGCTGATGAAACCAATCCTGATACAGCAACAGAAACAGCCTGATACGCTATAAAACCAACAAAACAAAAATCCCCGCAGACATTGGCGGGGATTTTAATATGTTTATACACTGGGTATGGCCTAAGTGATTTGCAATTCTTTGGGAACCTCAAAAAACATATTTTCTTCCCTGCCCTGTAGTTCTTCAACCTCAGTAGCACCGAACCGTTTGATTCGGTCAATAATCTGATTCACCAGTTCTTCAGGTGCTGAAGCCCCGGCGGTAACACCAACCTGATCAACGCCGTCAAACCATTCAGAAATGATATCCTCAGCCGAATCGATCAGATAAGACGGTGTCCCCAGTTTTTCCGCCAGCTCTTTCAGCCGGGTAGAATTTGATGAATTCCGCGAGCCGACAACGATCATGACATCCACATCCTGAGCCATCTGACGAACCGCATCCTGACGGTTTTGTGTGGCATAACAGATATCATCCTTACGGGGTCCCTGAACTGCAGGAAAAACATCACGCAATTTATCTATCACACCGGCAGTTTCATCAACCGAAAGTGTTGTCTGGCTAACATAATGCAAGTTGGACGGATCCTGAACCGGAAGACGATTTACATCATCCGGCTTTTCCACCAGATACATCCCTCCTGTTTCACTGTCATATTGCCCCATAGTTCCTTCAACTTCAGGATGGCCAGCATGACCTATCAGTACGACTTCCATATTCTTACGGCTGGCTCTGGCTACTTCCATATGTACTTTTGTCACCAGCGGGCAAGTTGCATCAAATACCGTCAACGCTCTATCTTCAGCTTCCTTCCTGACTGCCTGAGAAACCCCATGCGCCGAAAAAATAACAATATTGTTATCCGGCACTTCGGACAACTCCTCAACAAATACAGCCCCGCGACGTTTCAGCCCTTCGACCACAAAACGGTTATGCACCACTTCATGCCTGACATAGATGGGCGGCTGATACATTTCCAGTGCCCGCTCTACAATACTGATAGCCCGGTCAACTCCGGCACAGAATCCACGAGGGTTAGCGAGTAATATTTTCATGCTTGGCTCATACAGTTACTTCGTTTTGGAGCTATTTTACACATAAAAACTAAACTTTATAGTCTGGATCCGGCGGAGTTGCTCCTTTAGGTTCCCGTCCTAACATCAACAGACAAGGAGTAAGCACCAGAGTCAGCAAGGTTGCAAAAGCAAGCCCGCCAGCTACAGCGGTAGCCAGTTGAGACCACCATTGGGTACTCGGCGCTCCAAATTCAATCTTTCTGTTCATCAAATCAATATTCATTTCCATTACCATGGGCAACAGACCCAGTATAGTGGTTACCGTTGTCAGCATAACCGGTCTCAGACGCTGAACCCCGGTACGCAAAATCGCCTGATCCTTTGCCAGACCACGCTGACGAAGCTGATTATAGGTATCGATAAGCACAATATTGTTATTCACAACAATTCCTGCCAATGCAATCACACCAATACCGGACATCACTATCCCGAATGGCCGCTGGAAAATAAGCAGCCCGGCAAACACACCAACCGTAGAAAACAGAACGGCACTGAGGATAAGGAATGCCTGATAAAAACTGTTGAACTGAGTGATTAGAATCAAAGCCATAACCGCCAGAGCCACAACAAAAGCGACTTCAAGGAACGCAGATGACTGTTCTTGATCTTCATTCTGTCCTCTCAGCTTGAACTCCACACCCGATGGTAGCCCCAGAGCGTCTATAGCCTGTGTTACTTTCGGCAGCTCCAGAGCAAGGTTATATCCCTCTTTTAAATCTGCCATAACACTCAGGACCCGATGACCGTCAATACGGTTGATGGTATGTTGCTTATGGTTAGGTCGGATCTGAGCAAAATTGGTCATCGGGATCAGACCAGCCGGAGTTTTAATTCTCAGTTCATCAAATCGCCCAATATCCCGTTTCTCTTCCGGATAGCGCACCAGAATATCTACTTCTTCTGTCGCATCATCAGGCAAATAATCACCAATTTTCAGGCCATTGGTAACAAATTGTACTGTATTACCGACCAGAGTAGCATCGGCACCGAAACGACCGGCATCGTCCCGCTGGATATCAATCTGCCAGTCAATACCCGGTTTACTGGCTGAATCACTCAGGTTTGTAAAAGCACGGTACTGATCCGCCCACTGGCGCACCATGAGCGTAGCCTTCTCCAGCTTATCGGCTTCACGGGCAGAAAGCTCAATCACCAGATCATGCTCACTTGGTGGCCCGGCTTCTGCAAATTTATACTCTATTTCAACACCGGAAAACTGTGATGTTTTCTGTTTCAGCTCATCAATAATTACCTTCACTTTACGCCGGTACTGCCAGTCAACCGGAGTAATCTGAATCTGGCCGATCACATCATCTCCACCGGTACGGGTATAAACACTTTCAAACTCATCATGACCGAGAACAACACTCTCTATGTCATGCATAATAGTATCTTTTTCCTGGATAGAGAGGTCTCCATAAGAACGGACTTTAATCGTAAAAAACTCCGGATCCACATCTGGGAAAAACTCGGTTCCCAGTCCCGCTTTACCATATCCGACCCCGACACCGGCAGACAAAAGAATCGCGCTGAGCAGTATCTTCCATGGATGACGAATAGCCACTGCCAGTGTGTGATAGTACAACCCCGTCATACCGGTTGCTTTTGCAAAGTCCCCGTCATGTAGCGCAACCATTTCTCGCCGTATTTCCGGACGTACATACTGTGGCCTGCCGATAATACTGCCCAGTACAGGTACAAACAGCAGTGCCATTACCAGCGATGCTGATAGGGTCGCAATCAGCGTAATAGGCAGAAAACGCATAAACTCACCGGTAATATCCGGCCAGAACAACAATGGAGCAAACGCTGCCAGCGTCGTTGCAGTCGAAGCGATGATCGGCCATGCCATACGTTTGGCCGCATCCTGATACGCTTGTCGTCTGGGCATTCCTTCATGCATACGCCGATCAGCAAACTCTGTCACGACAATGGCACCATCAACCAACATTCCCACAGCCATAATCAGAGAAAAAAGTACAATGATATTGATGGTCAGTCCAAAGACAGAAAGCACCAGCAAACCTGTCAGAAATGAACCGGGAATAGAAATACCAACCAGCAGTGCTGTTCTCACACCAAGTATGGCAATGATGACAATCACCACCAGAATAATTGCTGACAGAATATTATTCTGCAGATCATTCAGCATCATTTTTACGCTGTCAGATTCATCCCAGGTGTATTTAACCATCAGATTCGCTGGCCAGTCTTCCCTCTGTCGGGCAGCATCAAATACGGACTTAACCAGATCGACTGTTTCGATGATATTCTCTCCGGCACGTTTTTTCACATCCAGTACCACAGCAGATTCACCATCCAGCCGGGCATAGCTTTCCGGATCACGGAAGGCTCGTCGTACGGTAGCAATATCACCAAAGGTAACAACCTCTTTGCCATTCACCTTCACCGGTAATTCCAGTACATCTTTCAGAGAATCAAATACCGATGGCACTTTGACTGAAAAACGCCCGTTCCCGTTGTCGACAAATCCGGCGGCTACAACCCGGTTATTCAGTGCGATCAGGTTATAGATGTCCCCTTGATCCAGTCCGTAGCTCTCCATTAGTAAAGGATCAACTATGATCTCGACAACATCTTCCCGGTCACCGGCAATATCCACTTCAAGGATTTGCTTATAGCTTTCCAGCTTATCTCTTAATTCCCGGCTGATCTGCACAATAGTTCTCTCAGGAACCGTACCATATAGCACAGCAGATAATACCGGCTGTGCGGAAGCCAGCGTCACTTCATTCACAGTTGGCTCATCACTATCTTCCGGTAATGTTGGCTTAGCCAGATCCACGGCATCCCGGACATCAGCCATCGCTTTATCCAGATTGACGCCAACATTAAACTCCAGCATTACGGACCCATAACCTTCCGCTGCCGTCCCTGTCATTTCTTTCACGCCTTCAATGGAACGCAGTTCCTGTTCTATCGGACGAACCAGCAGTCTTTCGGCATCTTCAGGTGAAATCCCCTGATGTGTGACCGAAACATAGATAATAGGAATCGTGATATCCGGGCTGGACTCTTTAGGAATGGTCAGATACGTTCCGGTTCCGGCGATAAGAATAAGCAACAGCAAAGTAAGCATGGTGCGGGAGCGCGACAGAGCCGCATCAATAATGGTGAACATAATCGACTTCCCTTATTGTTCGGTAGCAGACAGGGTTTCCGATACGGATCTCCCCATAACCGAGCTTGATTTTACCGCATGTACCCGGTCACCGTTACGGACAAATCCCTGCCCTATGGTAATGATATCGGCACTTTCTCCCAGACCAGCCAGCCAGACGCCATCCTGCTCAGCTTTAACCAATTGTACCGGCACGAAATAGACCTTACGGGAAGCATCACTCTCAGCAGAATGTTCCGTTGGGTACAGAGCTTTTACACCCAGATTACCGTCTTTATCCAGTGCCAGCATAGCCGGCGATATTTTGGTCGCCAGTTGAAGATCCAGTTCCAATGCCACTTCTGCACTGATACCGGCGGGAATCGACAAATCCGGATTTGAGATTTCAATTTCTATTGGAAACGTATTAGTCGTCGCAGAGGAAATGCGGGAAATATAGCGAACAATGCCTTTAACCCGTGGCCCGTCAATAAAACGGATACTGGCCGTCTCCCCGACTTTTAACGCCTGAATATGTCGTTCACTAACATCCGCTTCAACAACCACATTATCCAGATCCAGTATGGTTGCAACCGGATCACCAATTCCGACAAAGTCACCCACTTCGATAATGAGATCATCCAGAATACCGTCAAAAGGAGCCCGGATTGTCGTATTGTCCAGATTCAGCCGGGCTTTTTTTACCACCGCCCGAGCTTCAACCAGGTTAGACTGAGCACTACTGAAAGCCACTTCTCCCTGCAGCCCTTTACTTTTCAGAGATTTTGCCGCTTTGAACTCTTTTTCTCTGACTTCCAGAGCCGCTCTGGCTCTTTGCAGTTGCAGTTCAAGATCGGCCGGATCAATATGTGCAATAGCCTGCCCTTTCTGGACCCGTGAGCCTTTGATTACATCCAGAGCCATCACTTTTCCGGCTACTTCAGCCGCCAGACGAGCCTGACGATCAGGAGCCGTTCTGCCATACAGCTCAATGGTTTTGGCTGTATTCAGGGAATGAAACGTCTGATAAACCACTTTAGCCAGCGGTGCCTGAGATGATGAGTTATCCACAGATGCAGATGCTGAAATATCAGCCTTACCCCAGTCCAGCCCCAGCCATAAAGCAATAGCGATGAAAAGTAAAAGAGAGATTAACCAAGGGCGTCGGGAAAGGTAGCCTTTGAGAATCATCATGTGCAAAGTCCCTGTCTATTATTGTTAGCTGCTGATAGCGGAAACTACAAAGCTTTACTCCGGTCAGAGTAAAGCTTCTGTCAGCAATCAATTTGCGGCAATTATAAACAGGCTCGAATCAATTATTCACTGATATGACTCACAAATACGAGGTGGTTCATATTTTTGTTACAAAAAAAATGAGACGAGGTTCAAACACTGAAAGAAGCACCACAACCACATGTGGTTGTGGCATTCGGGTTATCAACAAAAAAGCGCGAGCCTTCCAGTCCCTCGGTATAATCCACAACACCACCGATCAGATACTGCAAACTCATGGGATCAACGACAAGCGTAACCCCCTGATTCTCGACGACCATATCTCCGTCGTTTACTTTCTCATCAAAGGTAAATCCATACTGAAACCCGCTGCAACCGCCGCCGGTTATATAAACACGCAGCTTAAGATCTGGATTTTCCTCTTCAGCAATCAGGATCTTGACCCTATTGGCTGCTGCGTCTGAAAAGGTAATAGGTACATTTACTTCACTCACGATGACTCATCTCCGAATTTCAGTCTGTTGTGTCGCTTGTTAATTCCTCTCTATTTTCTGTCATTATTGAGGCTGAGCAACGTCGGACTGTAATGATTGTAATAACAGGCTGATTATCTAATACCTGAGTAATTCATTCAAGTATTCCCTGCTTGTGACATGTTTATTGTACAGTGAGGAATAAATGAAAACAGCTGGTTACAGCTGTGCTTTTCCTTTTTCTGCCGCTACAATGCCAGCAACTTTCCTGTATCCGGATTTTAACCAACGAGGACAATATGATGAGTAAATCGTCTGAACTGTACCAAAAAGCACAGCAAACCATTCCTGGCGGAGTCAACTCTCCTGTACGGGCCTTTAATGGTGTTGGAGGCTCACCTGTTTTTGTAGAGCGGGCTGACGGCGCACTGATTTTTGATGCAGACGGTAAAGCCTATATTGATTACGTTGGTTCATGGGGGCCAATGATCCTCGGCCATAACCATGCTGTTATTCGCGATGCGGTTATTGAAGCGGCACGTCGGGGGCTGAGTTTCGGTGCACCAACCGAAATGGAGATAACAATGGCCGAACTGGTTTCTGAACTGGTTCCATCGATGGAACAACTGCGTATGGTGAATTCAGGTACCGAAGCGACCATGAGTGCGATTCGCCTGGCTCGAGGTTATACAGGCCGAGATAAAATCATCAAGTTTGAAGGATGCTATCACGGCCATGCTGACAGCCTACTGGTAAAAGCCGGTTCAGGAGCCTTGACGCTCGGGCAACCAAGTTCTCCCGGAGTTCCTGCAGATTTTGCCAAATATACACTGACAGCCACGTATAATGATCTCGACTCTGTCCGTGAGCTGTTTGCAGCCAACAAAGACGAGATTGCCTGTATCATTGTTGAGCCGGTAGCCGGAAATATGAACTGTATTCCTCCCGTTGACGGTTTTTTGCAGGGATTGCGCAGCATCTGTGATAACGAAGGCTCCCTTCTGATTCTGGATGAAGTCATGACCGGTTTCCGGGTCGCTCTGGGTGGAGCGCAAGCTTACTATAATGTAAAACCCGATCTAACCACTCTGGGGAAAGTGATCGGCGGTGGTATGCCTGTGGGGGCATTTGGTGGACGCAGAGACATTATGCAGTATATCGCTCCAACCGGCCCTGTTTATCAGGCAGGTACTCTCTCCGGTAACCCTATTGCAATGGCTGCCGGATATGCTTGTCTGAAGGTATTGTCTGAACAGGGTAATGAAGAACGGCTGGCTTCAAAAACCCGCAGACTGACTGAGGGGCTAAAATCTCTGGCAGAGAAGCATGCTATTCCTCTGGTCGTCAATCAGGCTGGGGGGATGTTTGGCTTCTTCTTTACAGATCAGCCACAGGTTACCTGTTATGAAGAAGTCGCCCGCTGTGATACTGAACGCTTTAAACGCTTCTTCCATCTGATGCTGGAACAGGGTGTCTACCTGGCACCATCAGCTTTTGAAGCTGGCTTTACCTCTCTGGCTCATGGCAGTAAAGAAATTGAGGCCACTCTAGCGGCTGCAGATCGCTGTTTTGCCGTACTTGCAGAAGAACCCAAATAACCCGCACATGAAACCAACACCAAAGACAGAAACAGAACTGTTGCAACGAGCCTGGCAGATTGCCGGGCTTAATTTTCAGGAACTGGCAGACGAAGCTGATATGACCGTTCCCCCGGATCTGAAGCGGGATAAAGGCTGGGTCGGACAGCTATTGGAATGGCATCTGGGTGCCTCAGCCGGCAGTAAACCGCAGCAGGATTTTATCGATCTGGGTATCGAGCTAAAAAGTATTCCGGTCAGCTATGCGGGTAAACCTCTGGAGACAACGTTTGTTTGTGTTGCTCCTCTGACCGGAGTATACGGTCTGAACTGGGAGCAGAGTCATGTCCGGCAAAAGCTGTCTAAAGTGCTCTGGATACCGGTTCAGGGAGAAAGGGAAATCCCTCTGGCTGAACGCCGGGTCGGCTCACCGCTTCTCTGGACACCATCCGTGGAGGAAGAAGCCATACTTAAAGCCGACTGGGAAGAACTGATGGAGTTTATTGTACTGGGAAAGGTAGAACAGATCTCGGCCCGGCATGGTGAAGCCCTGCAACTCCGCCCCAAAGCAGCCAACAGCCGGGCATTAACGGAAGCTTACAGCTCAACTGGTAAACCCATCAAAACGCTGCCCAGAGGATTCTATCTGCGTACTGGTTTTACGGCCAAACTGCTTGAACGGTACTTTGTCTGATTGCATTCAGACCGTTACTGCTCCTCCCGTTTAAAAACCAGCTCAGAAGACGTTGATTCTTCTGCGGCAAAGCGGTATCCGGCAGCATCAAATGCTGTCAGTTCCTCGATACGGCTGATACGATTCTCAATAATATAACGTGCCATCATACCGCGAGCTTTTTTGGCATAAAAGCTGATCACTTTATACTGGCCGTTTTTACAATCCTTAAAGACCGGAGTGACGACTCTCGCATCCAGTTCTCTTATGTTCACCGCTTTGAAATATTCATTCGAAGCCAGATTCACCAGCACATTATCCCCCTGAGAAGACAACGCCTGATTTAAGGTTTCAGTGATGATGTTCCCCCAAAACTGATACAAATTGTGTCCGCGTCCGTTTGCCAGTTTTGTCCCCATTTCCAGCCGGTAAGGCTGCATCAAATCCAACGGCTTCAACACGCCATACAAACCCGACAGAATACGCATATGTTCCTGAGCAAATGTAAAGTCATCTTCAGTCATGGTTTCAGCAGCCATCCCTGTATAAACATCACCTTTAAACGCCAGAAGTGCCTGACGGGAATTTTCCCGGGTAAATGTTTCGCTCCACTGCTCAAAACGGGCAACATTCAAACCCGCAATTTTATCGCTAACTTTCATCAGAGCTGCAATATTTGCCGGAGATAGCTGACGGCATTCTTTAATCAATTCAGCAGAATGAGCAATCAGTTCCGGCTGAGAGAAACGCTCTGTAACCAGAGGAGATTCATAATCAAGAGTTTTAGCTGGTGATACGGCAATAAGCATAATTTCTTCCGTGGCTGATTCAGTTTTTTAAGCATATAAAAAAAATGATGAGACGTCAGCCTCGCTTTACCTATTAATCTGATAGCAGCAGCCTTCTCCATTCATCAGGAACGTTTATTATTAAACCAGATCCCATTTTCAAGCTGAGAACTCAATTCTGGAAAATCATCGATATTAAATGTTGGCACCTTCCCGGCATCCAACTGGCGGTTATAATCTTTTGCCAGTTTGAGCACCACCCCGGAGAGCAAAATAATTGCTATCAGATTCAAAATCACCATAATCCCCATAGACACATCAGCCAGTGACCAGACAACAGGTAAAGCCGCTATAGAGCCGAACATGACCATTGCCAAAAATGCCAGCCGGAACAAATTGATTCCCGTTTTATGGTTATGCTCCAGAAAAATCATATTGGTTTCGGAATAGAAATAATTGGCAATAATAGAGGTAAAGGCAAAAAAGAAAATAGCCACAGCGACAAATACCTCTCCCCATGAGCCGATTTGAGTGCTCAACGCTCTCTGGGTCAGTTCAATACCTGTGACGTCACTGTAAGGTACATATTCTCCAGACATCAGAATAATAGCAACCGTCGCACTGCAAATAACGATGGTATCGGTAAAAACACCCAGCATCTGCACATATCCCTGAGAGACAGGATGAGGAGGATAAGGTGTGGCAGAAGCTGCAGCATTCGGAGCAGACCCCATCCCTGCTTCATTTGAAAATAAACCCCGCTTAACCCCGTTCAGAACAGCCTGTGCAATAGCATAACCCAGACCCCCGGCCGTTATTTCCTGTACCCCAAAGGCACTGCGAAAAATAAGTGATATAACATCCGGTACTTTTTCAACATTAAGAGCCACAACAATGAAAGCCAGCAAAAGATAGGCCGTCGCCATGAAGGGAACTACGACCTCTGCAGTACGAGCAATAGAACGCATCCCACCAAAGATAACCGCACCGGAAAGTAATACAATAACTACTCCGGTGTAGACTGGCTGAATATGAAAAGCCGTATTCACTGCACTGGCAATCGCATTAGCCTGCACTGCATTAAATACCAGACCAAATGACCAGATCAGAGAGACAGAAAATAATACTCCCATCCAGCGCATACCCAACCCTTTCTCTATGTAGTAAGCCGGACCACCGCGATAATTACCGCTATCATCACGGGTTTTATACAACTGAGCCAGAGTACTTTCTGCAAAAGAAGTGGCCATTCCCAGCATGGCAATAAACCACATCCAGAAAATAGCTCCCGGCCCTCCGGCCGTTAATGCTACTGCAACACCCGCCATATTACCGGTTCCAACCCGGGCAGCAAGACTGGTACAGAGTGCCTGAAAAGATGAAACGCCAGAACGGTCTGCCTGACGACTATTTTTCAGTACAGTGAAAATATGTCTGAAATGCCGAAACTGAATAAAGCCAAGACTGATCGTGAAATAAATCCCCACGCCAACCAACAGATAAACAAGAATCGATCCCCAGAGAAGATCATTCATCAGATTAATAATATCAGTCACTGCAACCTCTTCTCTGGACAGAACCACAGACAACCTCAGATACCATACAGCACAAAGGAGTCTGAATATAAATGTAACAAAAATTGTATCAATGAAAATAATGCAGTCCTGACCGGTAAAAATCAACCACCACCAAACTGATTATTTATTAATCAATAATAAATCGAAATATGTGAAACGAGGTAAATTTCCTAACAAAAGCTTCATTAAAGAGAAATAAATGAGAAATAAAGGCTAGCTATTCTCACTTTTTGTATGGTAATAAAAAGACTCTGGTACGGAGCCTATAACTACAAAATGAGAGGTCAACTATGGACGGATTTCTGCTTGATGACGTTTTGGCAATGGAGACTCAGCCAACCCGCTCCAGCCGAGCTAAACCAGTAAAACGCAAATGGCGCGAAATTGAAGCCATTAAAGATCGGCAGCGTTTACAAAGAGAATTAATGGAAATGGATATTTGCTGTGATTACAGTTTAGACGATATCAGTTTATAACCAATCTTATAACAGACACCTCCCACAGGTGTCTGTTCTGTTTTATTCTGATGTATTAATCGGTTCGTCTGACCCGTTGGGCCAGTTGTCTGTATTTGTCAGCAATTGTATCACCAAATACGGGATCATCATCCGGTAGTTCCCACATTGCTTCAACGATCTGCCAGTCCCGGGCTGAAAATCGTTCGCTGATGGCAGGTAAAATTTCTTTTTCTTCGATATCCAGATGCTGTTTCTGCACCCTAATAAAACTCTCCAACTGAGCCACAAATACATCCTGAGGCACGATAGCATCCTGCAGAATCATATCCAGAATATCCATAAACTCATGGCTTTTCTGTGCCAGCGCAGTATGGTCAGCGGCCAGATCTCGCATACCTTTGCCCTGACGCTGATTTTCAGCACCATAATGTCTGATAAAGTAGTTGTACAGGATATCCTCTTTTGGATGGTGTGTTTTTTCTGAATGCACACACAAATAATCAACGATTTCTCTGACTAAACCGTAATTAATTGATTTCTCATCCTGTAAAGCCGTCAGTTTCTGCTTCAGAATAGCCAGCAACCGCAACATATAGCCGTGCTCACGTCTGATCTGCTCAATGATCATGCATCCATTCTCCTTTTTGATGGTAGGTTAAGGATAGATAAGAACCCGGTAAATTACCTTGATACCCTTCTAAAAAACCTTTGATGCAACCTGAGACCAGAAACCGGCATTCATCAACAGCAGTTTAGTCCAAAACAGGCTGCCAGTTAATCGGGGTAAGACCTTTTTGCTCTAGTATCCGGTTTGTCTGAGAAAAATGTTTACACCCCAAAAAACCACGATGAGCAGACAGAGGAGACGGATGCGGAGCCATTAATACATGATGCCGGTTCCGGTCAATCACCCGACCTTTTTTCTGAGCATGCGACCCCCACAGTAAGAAAACGACACCATCACAGTGATCATTTACCGCCTGAATCACATGATCCGTAAATCTTTCCCATCCTGTGGTTTTAGCATGAGAATGAGCCTTTCCCTGTTCGACAGTCAGTACCGTATTAAGCAGTAGTACCCCCTGCTCCGCCCAACTTTTAAGATAGCCATGAGCAGGGATTTCAAAACCGGGAATATCCTGTGCCAGTTCTTTATACATGTTGACCAGAGAGGGTGGTGTTTTGACACCGGGAAGAACAGAAAAGCACAAACCGTGAGCCTGATTCGGACCATGATAGGGATCCTGACCGATAATCACGACTTTAACATCTTTCAGTTCCGTATAGCGAAAAGCGTTAAACACATCTTTTGCCGGCGGGTAGATAACTTTTCCAGCATCCCGTTCGGACTGAACATAGGCCATCGTTTGCTGAAAATATTCCTGTTGTTTTTCCGTTCCGATCACATCATGCCAGGTAAGTGCTTCTCTCATATCTGCTATTCCTTTGTAAAAACAGCCAACATTCTAGCTGAGTTAGAAAAAGGAGCAAAGTAAACAGACTTAAGAGAATAAAACACAACAAAGCCCGCAGAGTCATTCTGCGGGCTTTAAAAATTAACCGATTAAAATTCTTACAATGTTTCTGTAAAAGTACGCGCTATAACATCACGCTGCTGTTCTGGAGTCAGTGAGTTGAAACGCACCGCATAACCAGAAACACGGATGGTCAACTGCGGATAGTTTTCCGGATGATTAACCGCATCTTCCAATGTTTCACGACGCAGAACATTTACGTTCAGGTGCTGACCACCTTCAATGCGTGGTGGTGTTTCAATCGCCACTTCACGACTTTCATATGCACCCAGTTCAGATACTGCAACGACCTGATCAGCATCAAAACCAGCTGAAGCAGCTACACAACGTGCTTCATTTTTTTCAGTATCCAGCAACCAGATAGAGTTCAGTAGATCATCGTTTGCTGCTTTAGTAATTTGAATACCTTGGATCATGACTTTCTCCTTGTTCTCACTTTGTGAGTTAATTATTTATTCTATTGTTGAGCTGTTGGCTAACTTGTTGTGTGTATAATAATATTGATGTAAGTCAAAAGACAACCAAAAACCTTGTCTTTTTTGAGGTAATTTTATTGACCAGAATCAAGAATCTTTAAATTTCATAGACTTCGGTGTATTTTACCTCTGTAATTTTTTTTTATTTTTTCAAAAAAAACGCTAATCCAACAACCTTGAAGAACACATTCACATGCCACAGGAGACCCAAGCATTCATGAGTAATAAATTTATCGGTGCCCACGTATCTGCTGCCGGAGGTGTAGAATACGCCCCCATCAGAGCCGCTGAAATCGGAGCAAATGCTTTTGCTCTGTTTACGAAAAATCAGCGCCAGTGGACAGCAAAGCCACTTTCCACAGAAAGTATCCGTGCTTTTAAAACCAACTGCGCTACTCTGGGTTTTAGTGCAGAACATATCCTTCCGCATGATTCTTATCTGATCAATCTGGGTGCCCCGGAACAAGAAAAACTGAATAAATCCCGTACAGCCTTTATCGATGAGATGGAACGTTGTCAGCAACTAGGACTCAGACTACTGAATTTTCATCCGGGGAGCCACCTGAAAAAAATCTCCGAACAGGAGTGCCTGTCTCTGATCGCAGAATCCATTAATCTGGCACACAAAGCCGTTCCCGATGTTATTGCCGTAATTGAAAATACATCCGGCCAAGGCAGTAACCTTGGCTGGCGCTTTGAACATCTGGCCGAAATCATCGCACAAGTGGATAATAAAGAGCGGGTTGGAGTCTGTCTCGATACCTGCCACACTTTTACTGCCGGGTATGATTTGCGTAGTAGTGAGGAATGTGACAAAACCTTTACGGAATTCAACAATGTTGTCGGTATGCACTATCTGAGAGCAATGCATCTTAATGATTCAAAAGTTCGCTTTTCCAGCCGGGTTGACCGCCATCATTCTCTGGGACAAGGGGAAATTGGCTGGGACTGTTTCAGATACATTGCTCAGGATACGAGATTTAATGCTATTCCATTGATTTTAGAGACGATAGAACCTGCAATCTGGACTGATGAAATTCAGGCTCTGCGTCATTTTGAGCAACAAAGAGTTAACTAAACAGGCACTCTGAAGCTACTTATACAGAGTAATATTTTTCTTTCGGCGTTGGCATCTTTCTTTCGAAGTTGGCATCTTTCTTTCATAAGCAGAACAAGACCCGTTTTTTGTTCCAGAAGGATGCCCCTATGAAACCACAGCCTGCCGGTTCCACCCATAGTCGTACACGTACCCCTGTCCCTAATCGTCAAGTTCAGGGAAGAGGGCATTTTCGGACACCAACCTATTGTCGGTAGGATCCATGGATTGAAAAGAAAAGAGCGCCCGCAGACGCTCTTCAAAGACCGAAATATGTCCGCTTACTTCTGAACTTTACGCAGAACCGCTTTCAAAGCATCAAAGTCTGCATCCATCTCTTCAGATAACAGCGCCATGGCTGCATGTTTCGCCAGAGGTGCAGGAACGTCGATATTCTCATTCAGGATATCATCCACAACTTCCTTAAACTTAGCCGGATGAGCCGTACACAGGAACAAACCGGTTTCGCCTTCCTGAAGCTGATCATTCAGTACGCGGTAAGCAATCGCACCATGTGGCTCGCACAGGTATCCCTCTGCTTTTAATTCACGCACAGACTCAGCGCTCTGCTCATCAGTGACAGCGCCTTTACCCAACGTATCCAGACCCCAGCCCTTGATTGTGCACAGCTCTTCAATACGCGGCCAGTTGTTTGGCTGACTCACATCCATTGCGTTAGACGTCGTTGCGATCGTTGGTTTGGGTTCCCACTTACCGGTCTCCAGATAACGAGGCACCGTGTCATTCACATTCGTTGCCGCAATAAAGCGTTTGATTGGCAGACCAAGGGCTTTTGCCAGCAGACCGGCAGTAAGATTACCGAAGTTACCACTTGGTACGGATACCACCAGGTTTTCACGCTCGTTTTTACTCATCTGAGCAGCGGCTTCAAAGTAGTAGCAAATCTGAGCCATCAGACGAGCGATATTGATAGAGTTAGCCGAGTTCAGGCCAACCTCATCACGCAGCACCTGATCATCGAATGACTGCTTAACCAACGTCTGACAGGCGTCGAAGTCACTGTTGATAGCCACTGTGTGGATGTTTTTACCCAGCGTACAGAACAGTTTTTCCTGTAGCGGACTGATCTTGCCTTTCGGGTACAGGATCACAACGTTAATGTTTTCCATACCGTAGAAAGCATGAGCAACAGCGGCACCGGTATCACCAGACGTTGCTGTCAGAATGGTGATCTTGCCACCGTCAGACACTGCAGCCAGTGACTGAGCCATAAAGCGGCCACCGAAGTCTTTAAACGCCAGTGTCGGACCGTGGAACAGCTCCAGAGCGTAAACGCCATCTTTTACTTGTTTGATTGGTGCAGGGAACTGGAATGCATTCCCCACCAGCTCTCGTACTTTTTCAGCACTCAGTTCATCACCAATCAGCGCAGATAAAATCTTACTGCTGCGGGAAACAAAATCCTCTTCCAGCAGTGCATCCACATCATCAAACTTAGGCAGTTCTGATGGGAAAAACAGGCCCTGATTACGGCCTAACCCTTGGCGGACGGCTTGGCCAAAGGAGACTTGTTCATCGTTTTCTTTTATATTGTAAAGCTTCATAGCTCACTTCCTGTTACCTTCGAACCCTGTTTGTTCAGGCGACAAACATGGACGAATCCTTCTTCGTTCTGTACGTAATTTTGTTCAAGCCAGCGAGCAACACGCTCAGCGACATCTTTCTCTTTGCAAATGCTAAACAAGGTTGGGCCACTGCCGGAAATACCGGTTGCCAGAGCCCCAGCTGACGCAGCATAGTGACGTGCATTAGCAAACCCGGGCAGTAGTTTCTCACGATATGGTTCTGCGATCACGTCTTTGATCATTTTTGCTGCAAGTTCCGGCTGTCCGGAATGGCAGGCGTGGATAAAACCACCAAGATGACGACCATGAGCAATGATGTCCTGACGGCGATACTGAGACGGCAATATTTCACGGGCTTCAGCGGTAGAGACCTTTATACCCGGATAAGCCATCACCCAGTACCAGTCATCAAAGCAAGGCACTTCCTGGCTGATAATACCCAGCTCTTCCAGCATCAGTTGCAGTCCACCCAAATAGCACGGCGCAACATTATCATAATGCACACCACCGGAAATTTTACCTTCCATCTCGCCCATCAAAGCCAGAAGCTCCATTTCATCAAGTGGGTTAGCATGAAACTGATTCAGCGCATCCAGAGCCGCAACGATAGAGCAGGCACTGGAACCCAGACCGGAACCGATCGGCATGTTCTTTTCCAGTGTCATGTCAACCGGCTTTAGCTCGACACCTTTCTTTTTCAGTTCACGCCCAAACACCACCCAGCAATCGTAAACGATGTTTTCTTTAGGGTCGGTCGGGAGCTTAGAGACAAAGCTGCCAGCTGTCTTCAATGTAAACGGCTCACTTCCCGGTTTAACCGTCACCAGGTCCCCAAGCCGTGTTCCGTCTACCGGAGAAACGGCTGCGCCAAGTACATCAAATCCAACACTGACGTTACCGATAGAAGCCGGAGCGTATACAGTTACAGAATCCATTCTCTTTTATACCCCTAATTTCCAGCCTAACACACGCATCACATCGGCAAAAACACCAGCGGCCGTCACCTCGGTACCAGCACCATAACCACGCAGAACCAGAGGGATCGGCTGATAGTAACGACTGTAGAATGCCAGTGCATTTTCACCATCTTTAATCTTAAACATAGGATCATTTTCATCGGCAGTAATGATACGAACCTTACATTTACCATCATTGATTTCACCGACATAACGTAGCACTTTACCTTCTTTAGCAGCCTTAACCGCAAGCTCTGAAAAATAGGTATCAGCTTCAGGCAGACGTGCCATAAAGTCATCGACAGAACCTGAATCATCAAAACCCGGTGGCAATGCTTTTTCAACCTGAACGTCATCCAGTTCCAGTTCCATCCCGGATTCACGAGCCAGGATCAACAATTTACGGGCAACATCCATACCAGACAAGTCATCACGCGGATCCGGTTCGGTAAAGCCATTATCCTTAGCAAGGTTGGTCGCCTGACTCAGAGTCATCCCTTCATCCAATTTACCAAAGATATACGACAACGATCCGGAAAGAATACCGTTAAATCGCTCCAACTCATCCCCGGCAGCGATCAGATTCTGCAGATTTTCAATTACTGGCAAACCGGCACCAACTGTGGTCTCGTACATCAGACGACGACGCGAGCTTTGCGCCACTTCACGTAACTGGTGGTAGTACGCCATGCTGGCGGTATTGGCTTTCTTATTCGGTGTGATCACATGAAAACCGGCACCAAGGAAGTCAGCATACTGATCTGCAATTGCCTGACTGGAAGTACAATCCACCAATACAGGATTGATAATATGATTACGCTGGATCAGAGCCAGAAAAGTTGGCAGGTTAAATACCTCAGATGCATTTTCCATCCGTTCACGCCAATTATCCAATGGCAGACCATCCGCATCCAGCAGTACCCCTTTGCTGTTCGCCAAACCACAAATCCGCAGAATAATGCCTTTTTCTGCGAGTTTTTCCTGTTGACGTTTAACCTGATCAACCAAAGCCCCACCAACGCCACCGGTGCCAACAACAAACAGATCCAAATAATGAATAGAGTTGAACAAAGTTTCATGGCAGGCTTTAATCGCTTCAGAAACCTTGTCTTCCGGAATAACCGCAGAAATCGCCCGTTCAGAAGAGCCTTGAGCTATAGCAACAACATTAACATTAACCTCTGCAAGAGAAGCAAAGAATTTGGAAGCTACCCCTTTGGATGTCCGCATGCCGTCTCCAACAAGAGTAATAATCGACACATCTTCAACAAATTCAATCGGCTCGAGTAGTCCGTCCTTCATTTCCAGCTCGAACGCATCCCCCAAAACTCGTTCTGCTTTAAGGCGATCAGCCCGTTCGATACAGAAACTGATGCTGTATTCAGAAGAAGACTGAGTGATCAATACAATAGAAACACCGGCAAAAGACATAGCACCAAAGATACGGCTTGCCATCCCAACCATACCTTTCATCCCCGGGCCGGAAACGTTCACCATAGTCAGATCATCTAAGGTCGTAATACCTTTAATCGCCAGCTTATCTTCCCCCGTATCCTGACCGATCAACGTACCAGCACCCTGAGGATTAAAACTGTTTTTGATTAAGCAAGGAATATGGAACTGAGCGATAGGGGCGATCGTCTTAGGATGCAATACCGAAGCACCAAAATAGGACAACTCCATGGCTTCCTGATAGCTTAACGACTTCAGCAGACGAGCATCTTTTACCAGACGCGGGTCACAGTTATAGACACCATCGACATCCGTCCAAATCTCACAACAATCCGCCCGGAGACATGCTGCCAGTACGGCTGCCGAATAATCAGAACCATTACGTCCTAATGTGACCAGTTCTCCGCGGTCATTACCGGCAGTAAAGCCCGGCATAATATTCACATGCCCTTCCGGCAGCGGGTTAGTCCGGAAATTATCAGTTGAAGCTTCAACATCGACCATAGCTTCCAGATGGTTACCTGATGCCCGCAGATACTGAACTGGGTCAATCAGACTAGCAGGGTGACCTTTTGCTTCCAGCACAGCTTTCATCAGACGAATAGAGATTCGCTCACCTTTACTGATAATGCGCGCATTCACATTGTCCGGGCACATTTCCAGCAAGGATATTCCCTGCACATATTCCCGTAACTGATGCATCGAACTGGAGACCTGCTGATCAAATTCTGCTTTTTCCAGGTTAGGCAGTACAGCCTGAATTGCCGCAAAAAGATCATTGAACGCATTTTCCAGTTCGCTGATCTGTAACTCAGCTTCCCCGTTTCTCAGCGCACCTTCAATTACAGCCACCAGTTTATTAGTTGTTTTACCTGGTGCAGATAGCACTACTGCTACTTCCTCCTGCTGAGCATTATTGGCAATGATATCCGCTGCCCTTAAAAAGCGGTCGGCATCAGCCAATGATGAACCACCAAACTTGAGAACTCGCATCCCTTCCTCCATGTGTCATATAACCTGTATAAAAAAAGGCCTGTATCTTTTCGGATACAGGCCTTTTTCTGAAAATCTTTCGTCTACCAGCCTGCCCCAACAATGGTAATGTCGGTAATAATAATGGTTGTAATCATCATTAAGCGGCTAGCTGTTGTCATAGTAATAAAAGCATTCTAAACGTGTGTATTTGCGTCCTTTTACAATTACCGGATTTTATCCACATAATCAATTAAAATTTACTTTTTTTTAAAAAACCGTCTCCTTCGCCCGATCTATCATTGAACATGAAAAGAATCAAAAACAATGCAATCAATTGTTTTACAACTAATAATCAAATAGTTATACAAAACATTTCCTAAACATCACTATTCAATAACAAATTAGTCTAAGTAAACCTGCGGATCCCGCACTCCTCATCCTGAAAAATGTGTTTAAATGAAATAACAAGATTTGTTAACACAACCTAACAAATTATATAACGACTACAGTTTGTATTTTTCAGTGGAACGACAGGGAGGCAGATGATGAAAACTATCATAGTTGCATGTCTGACTTTCTGTTCATCGCTATCAGCTGCTGAACTTCCGTCACTCACGCCGATGAAGTCCTCCCCACATAAACTTTTTATCTCTTCTCAACCCTTATCATACGGAAATGAGTTTGATCTGTGGACGGTGGATGGCGGTTACGCCTACACTCTGTTTGATTCAGTCGATCTATATATCGGTGCCCGGCTGGATAATTCAGAAACAGCCAGTCAGAATGGTTTTTTAAGCGGTGTCAGTTACCGTTTTAACGACAAAATTTCAGTAGACAGCATGCTGCGCTCAATGCAGGAAAAACAGGCAAACGGGGAGAAAGAAAGTATCATCTCAGCAGAAGTAACCAGCAGGGTGGAGCTTTCCGATCATCTGCATCTGCATGCCACTCTGGATTATGAAGAGTGGCAGCAGGGTATTGAACTGGGATTAGGATTCAGATTCTAATCCGGTAAAAGATCACATCAGTAATTCTTCATGGCTGATCAACGTACCATTCCAGTCAGCGTACACATAATCACCAGGTAAAACCGTCTGACGGTTCATTGTCAGGCTGACGTTAATGTCACCGGCATCATGCTTTTCCGTTTTAAACGGACAAGCGGCCAGTGCTTTTATTCCCAAATCCATCTCAGATAAGCTCGCAACATCCCGGACAGCACCGTAGACAATCACACCTTCCCAACCATTTTCTATCGCTAAGATCGCCAGTTTAGTGCCGAGTAACGCTTTTTTACAGGATCCGTTGCCATCCACAAACAACACTTTGCCTTTACCATCCTGCTTCAGTACTTCCCAAACCTTAGAGTTATCATGAAAGCAGCGTACTGTGACGACTTCTCCAAAGAATGAGAATCTTTGCCCAAAGCTTTGCAGAGGGAGATCCAGTAATGTCACCTGATCTTCATATTTATCACAAATTGCCGGAAGTATATCGTTCATTTTTCCTCCTTGAGTTTTTTTACAGCAGCCAAATCCCTACCACATAAAATCAAGTGGTTAAGCTTCATCTGCGGAATAATTCTTTTATCCTTTTGCTTATTTTTTCCCGTAGCGCAGGTCAATTACTCGCTGAGAAAAGCGTCCTATTTGAATCTCAGCCCGCCCACAATCGACACAGGGAATCAGATATATCCGATCATTTTGAACATAATAGATAGCATTTTGTCGATACTTTTTTGCTAATTTTGTCGAGTCAAGCCGTGACAACACGACAGCATAACTCTCTTCTGTCCACATTTTATCACGACTGCCAGCCAGAATGCTCTCATATCTATATTGCAATAAGTCATTTTCCAATGCCTTATTAGCACTTTTATTTTTATGAACTGAGCACCGGATACTATTCGGGTTCCAGGCAGTGATAACGCAAAATTGACTAAATGAAAGCTTTTTATCGACGAAAAAAAAGATTGCCTTGTAGGCATCCCATAACGTCTGTTCTATTACCATAAGTAAGCGTTATCCTGTCCCTGTTATCATGAATTTTCTCTATTGACATAAATCAATAAACAAAAAAGAATTAGCCTTCGTATGTTGTTCATGTATTGCTGAAATAATAGAATCTTCCGCGATTATTGTAACGTAGCGGACAGGGATTTTCCGTTGCTGGAACAGCATTCATAGGGTTAACAGACAAATGCAAAGGAAATCGTGTCTATTTTTCTCGATTCCACTTCATTTTTGTTACGTGAAATATCGTAAACGTTTTACTCGTATGTTATTTTTGTCTGAAAATTTATTATATTAATACATTATCGTTACAACTTAGGTGCTACCAATGCAAACGCCGCAGATTCTTATAGTAGAAGATGAACAAGTTACTCGTAATACTTTAAAAAGCATTTTTGAAGCAGAGGGTTATCGCGTTTTTGAAGCCAGTGATGGTGAAGAAATGCATACTGCTTTAACAGAAAACACTATTAATCTGGTGATTATGGACATCAATCTGCCCGGAAAAAACGGGTTGCTTCTGGCTCGGGAGCTTCGCGAACAAGCCAATATTGCACTGATGTTCCTCACTGGACGTGATAACGAAGTCGATAAAATTCTAGGGCTGGAAATCGGTGCTGATGATTACATCACAAAACCATTCAACCCACGGGAACTGACTATCCGGGCCCGCAACCTGCTGAGCCGTTCTATGAATACAGCAGCGGAACCAGAAGAAAAGCGTAATGTAGAAAAGTACAGTTTCAATAACTGGACTCTGGACATTAACAGCCGTTCTCTGATTAACCCTATGGGTGATAGCTATAAGCTGCCTCGTTCTGAATTCCGTGCACTGCTGCACTTCTGTGAGAATCCGGGAAAGATTCAGACCCGAGCAGAACTGCTGAAGAAAATGACAGGTCGCGAACTGAAACCTCATGATCGTACTGTTGATGTCACTATTCGTCGTATCCGTAAGCACTTTGAATCGGTCGGTGATACACCGGAAATTATCGCTACAATCCATGGTGAAGGCTACCGCTTCTGCGGCGATATCGAAGAATAGAACGTCAGAATGACCTTTTGAAAAACTCCTCCGTTTCTCGGGGGAGTTTTTGTTCTACAGTCAGGAAGAAAAACTCATTGCTGCCTCAGCCAATCTCTGAGTACCCGAATATCATTAGGATATTCAGTTTTAATTTCCTCAACCCAAGCATCAATATGCTCCCACCATGCCGGTAACTCGGGAGACTGCGCTTGTTGCGCAACCATCTGAATATGCTTCAATCCGACAGAACCAGCTGCTCCCTTAATTTTATGAGCTTCAGAAACAATCCCTTTCTGATCCCGAGCTACCCGGTAAGATTCCAGAATATCAACATAACCGGGCATCATTTGTTCAAACATAGCCACACTATCCTGCACAGGTTGTGTACCGACAATATCGATATAAGAACTGAGCATATCCAGATCCAATACCTTCAGATTATTTTTCAGCTCACCCTGTCGTGTCATCTCTTTTCCCTCACAGCCATTGGGAACCTCTTCGAAAATCAGGCTACATTTTTCCAGTACCCCTTTTATGGCTTTCACAGACAACGGCTTACTTAATGCGTCATCCATTCCTTTCTCTATATAGTCCCTTTTATCTTTCACTACATTTGCAGTCAGGGCAACCAGAGGAGGTAACGATGTATAAGTTTTTCTGAAATGCCGGGCAATATCAAATCCGGTCATATCCGGCAACTGAATATCCAGTAACACTAGATCATACTGCTGCGGATCAAATTCTTGCAATGCTTCTTCACCCGTCATTGCAACTGATACAGTATGACCGAGACTTTCCAGAAGAGACTGAGCTACAGTAATATTCAGCTCGATATCTTCCACCATAAAGATACGCAGCGAACGCTGATTCTCACTATTTTTACTTTCTTCTTCTTTCTGCTCGGCAACCGGTACCTGAATTGTTACGGTAAATATACTGCCAAATCCTTCTTCACTGGACACGGTGATCTCTCCGCCCATCAGGTGAACGATCTGCTGAGAAACAGAAAGTCCGATTCCGGTTCCAACCGCATGCAGGTTATCTTTCTCTGACTTAACCTGATAATACATAGAGAAGATATTATTCAGTTCCCGTTCCGGAATACCGATCCCCGTATCTTCAACCTCAAATGTAATATCTGCCATCCCGTTTTCGACTTCGGCACCGACACACAGAACAACACTACCCTCTTTAGTAAATTTACGCGCATTACCAATCAGGTTCCAAAGTACCTGACGTAGACGGGTTGCATCAACTTCGATGTAAGCAGGAAAATCCGTCAGCCTTTCTAAGGTAAAATCCAGCTCTTTCTGCTCAATCATCAGCCCGGAAATAGTCGCTATCTCAGAAATAAAATCTTCGAAATTAATGACTTCCGGATAAAGTTCCAGCTTGCTCCGATCCGATTTATCCATATCAATAATATCGTTAAATATATTACCCAGAGTAACGGCACTGACATTAATCGTCTGCAGTTGCTGACGCTGTTCGGTATTTAACTGTGTGTCCAGCAGCATCCGGCTTAACCCGACAATACCATTTAGTGGCGTTCTCAACTCATGGCTTACCGTAGAGATAAAGGTCGTCTTATCCCGGCTGGCTTTTTCCAGTGCATCCTGATAACGCTTACGCTCGGTAATATCTCGTCCAAAACCGACCAGTCCAAGATGTCGTCCTTCTTTACTATAAAATGGTACCTTACGCAGTTCAAAGTACACTCTTTTACCATCTGGGTATTCCATCCACTGTTCGTAAGTCACAGCATCATTATTCTTGAACACCCGATCATCGGTTTCGACTACGGTTCTGGCAACCTCTTCGCTGTAAACCTCCCAAGGAGTCAATCCAACCAGCTCACTCTCTTTTTTCCCTGTCAGCTTCTCTACCGCAGTATTACAGCCAGAAAATTGCCCCTGAGCATTCCGGTAATAAATCAGATCCGGAGAAGTATCGATAAACGAACGTAACAATGCCGTTCTTTCTGCCAGCTCTACCTGTGCCATTTCCCGCTGGTAAACCTCATTTTCCAGATCCTGCATCATCGCCAGGCGAGCCTCTTCCGCCCGCTGACGCTCAGCAATTTCCTGATTGAGTTTAATGATGTTTTTCTGTAGCTGATTATTCAGCTCATGATCGCGAGCCCGCATGTCTTTTAGTTTAGAAACCAGTTTAGACAGACGCTGGCGGGACTCTTCCAGTTGATCAACAACGACAGAAAGAAAATAAACAGCCCAGGGACTGATAATAAGACCAAAGAAAACCGACCGGACAATATCGATATTATCTACCGTTCCACGAATCCCCAGAGTAATGCCGACCTGTACAAATACCGCCAGAGCCACCAGAGCCATAGCAATTAAAATCGAAAACCGGACTATCCCCAGTTTGACCAGTAATACAACGTAATATTGTGCCAGACTTTTAATGGGTTTCATCGGTGACTCCATACAGGGGATCAGTTCTCATGGAAACAGGTTCGGTTTCTTCCCTGTTTTTTGGCTGCATACAGAGCCTTATCAGCCAGGCTTAAAGCATAGCCATACTGATCTCCCTGCTGCGGGATGAAGGACACACAACCAATACTTACGGTGATAGATTCGCTGATACTTGAATACTGATGAGGAATATTCAATTCTTTAATAACAGCATGAACTTTTTCTGCCAGAACCTTAGCTCCATAGAGGTCAGTATCCGGAAGGATAAAAGCAAACTCTTCACCACCATAACGGGCAACACAGTCTGACGAACGGTTCAGAACCTGCATAAATGCCTGAGCGACGTGAACCAGAGCTTCATCCCCCTGCTGATGACCGTAGTTATCATTGAAATCTTTAAAAAAGTCGATATCACACAACATGATAGAGATACACTGCTTCTGCCGAAGATGCAACTTCCAATAAGTCTCCAGTTGCTCATCAAACCGACGACGATTGGCCAACTGAGTCAGACTATCCTGAAAACTAAGGCGTTCCAGTTCCTTATTGACTTCCTCTAGTTTCTTCTCAACCCGGATACGCTCTGTAACATCCCGGGCCATAATGAGAACACCGTAAGAGCCAGATACTGGGTCACGGTAACGGGATTTCACAACATCAAACCAGGCAAACTCTCCATTCGTCAGTTGGTGCTTATTGATATAGCGCTGTGTCTTACCTTCTTCCAGTACCTGCTTATCACTGACATCAAATTTTTCTGTCAGATTACGAGGTAATAACTCATCCAGCCTCTTTCCTATCAGTTCTTTCACCGTTGTAATGCCCAGAGAGTCAACAAATGGCTGGTTACAGGCTTCATAGATATAGTTTTCATTAAACAGCCCGATAGGATCTGGACTAGAAGCCATAATCGACTGCAACATACTATCCCGCTGTGACAACGCTACCTCTGTTCCACGCCTCTTTTCCATCTCTTCCCGCAGATCCTGCTGCATTTTATACCAATCCGTCACATCATGACTGATACCCAGCACCCCGAGTTTTTCTCCGGTATCAGAAAGTAACAACGTCTGTTCTGTTTCAAGCAGACAACTACGTCCATCCGGTGCTGTTGTCCAGCGACGTTGTGTTCCCTTACTTTTCATCGGTCCGGCAATATCAACGGTTCCCTCTTCGGATCGACCCTCCCAGAAACGCCTGAAAGCCCGGTTTGTTCCGGTTACTTTTCCCTGAGGATCTTTAATATAGATAAGCTCAGAAATAGAATCAAAAACAGTATCGGAGATCTTTAGCCGGACACTCTCGTGGGAAAATGCACTAGGAGATCCGAAACCGGGAGAAACATAAATCAGCCATTCGTCCGAACAGAACCGATGGCATTTTCTTCCGGACACTTCGAATTCAAGCCAATCTGCTTCATCACTCTTCCAGCGTAATATCTGATTTTTAATAGGCTGCACGGAGAGTTCCTGCATACAGTCCCGCAGACTTTTTTCACAGCTTTCATGCGGATAAAACAACTTATTTCCGAACTGCTGAATACCCAGTAATGCCCGGGCAGAAGAACTAGCGATAAGTATAGAGCCGGAGGCATGAACAACTAAGGCGGGAAGAGGTGAATCACTGATATATCGCCGAAACTGGCGCTGCATCCGCAGGTAGCAGAAAGCAATAATAATTATTGCCAGAAAAATAACTAAAAGCCCCTCTCCGAAAAAGATCAGCCCATCGGTTATCTGCGCCATTACCTTCTGCTTCCTTGATTTTATTTTGTTTCTATATCGAAATAATCAATACCAGCAGGTATCATAAATTATGCGTTCTCCAGCCGTCCAGAAACTTATATCACTGAACTCCCGGTGTCCGGCGCTGTTTCACATTTAGCGCAGATCAAATACCTTTTTCACCGGTAAGACATATTCAAACGGTTTCCCGCAAAGAGATCCCTGAGCGCCATCCCTATCCAGAGCCCGCCCGATCTCCGTCATAGCCAGCCAGCGATTCTCACACCAGTCAGGAGCCAAAAGCGTTGGCTTCCTGGCTGCGGCAGAAACCCGGTGGAAAACCACTTCAGGGGGAGTCATCCGGATAAGTTCACTGGCCGCAGCAACATATTCATTCAGTTCCGGGGCCTGTAAACGCCCCGCTTTCCAGGCTTTTGCCATGGTACTTCCTTCAACAATATGTAATGGATGTAATTTAATACCGTCAGTACCGACATTCAGTACCTGCTGAACGGTGTCAATATAGTCTGTCCGTCCTTCTTTCGGTAGCCCGAGGATCAAATGGGTACATACTTTGATACCCAGAGCCCTGGCCTTACGGGTGATCTCTGCATAAATAGCAAAACCGTGTCCGCGATTGATTCGTTTCAACGTTTCTTCATTAGCCGTTTGCAAACCCAGTTCCAGCCAAATCTCATACCCCTGCTGCACATAACCGGATAACAAATCCAACACAGCCTGTGGGACACAATCTGGCCGGGTTCCGACACACAAGCCAACAATATCTGCCGCTTTCAATGCCTCTTCATACATGGATTTCAGCACCTGAACCTCACCGTAAGTACTGGTGTATGCCTGAAAATAAGCTAGATATTTTTTGGCTCGGTTGACTTCTCCAGCCCGATCAGTCAACTGCTCCTGAATACTTTTGATCTGCGTCTGCTCATCAGAAAAAGAAGCAACATTACAAAAAGTACATCCTCCCCGCCCCAGCGTGCCATCCCGGTTAGGGCAGCTAAAACCACCGTGTAATGTCAGTTTATGGACTTTCTCTCCATAACGTCTTTGTAAATCCTGTCCCAGCGTATTGACTAACTCATGTAACTGCATTGTTAAACTGCACCGTGTATTGCCAAAGAAAAACGCACCATTCTACCACTTAAAGCCGATAAAATTGACCGTTACCATGGCTGATTTTCTTGCTCAGAGAGAAAAAACAATCTCCGCAGGCAAATTTGCCGGTAAAAAGAAAATCAAATGATTCTGTGTACAAAAACCTAATAAATATTCACTCTCAAGTACTTAAATCGGGATCTGAGTAACTATCTATTCAGTTTTCTATTAAAAAACTCAGATCATGCTCAAGTTTCAATAGCATTAGCTGACACAAAAATGTAGGATACCAAAACGCAGCTCTGCTAATTAAGGGAAAAAATTAGTAGCATTAAACGCGGAATAATCTGTGATAATCCACTCCCACCTATATAAATCACTACAGAGTGATAAAAAAATGCTGGATATCACCAAGGATTAGCTTGCTTCACAAACAGTTCCTGTGAGGCGCGGAATGGACTCAAGCTCATCACATCAGATGCGCTTAGAATTCACTAATTACAAATGGACAGGGCAGTGAATGCTTTGGCAGCTTACGCCTTGGTAAATCACGCCAAATGTTTAATTGGAAGGATGTATCTATGGTAGACAGAGAGCAGAAAACACAAGGTCTGTATACTCCGGAGCTGGAGCATGACGCTTGTGGCATCGGTTTTGTTGCTCACTTAAAAAACCGTAAATCTCACGAAGTCGTAACTCAGGCACTCGACATGCTGGCTCGCATGGAACACCGAGGTGGTCAGGGTTGTGATCCGTGTAGTGGCGATGGCGCAGGTATCCTGCTGCAAAAACCCCATGAATTCTTACTTGAAGAAACGGTAAAGCTTGGCATTAAGCTACCTTCTTTTGAAAAGTATGGCGTTGGTGTCGTATTGTTCCCGAAAGATGAATATAAACGCCAGCAGTGTCGCGATATTCTGGAACGCAACGCAAGACGTCTTGATCTGGAAATTCTTGGCTATCGTGTTCTCCCGGTCGATAACTCCATGCTGGGAGCCGATCCGTTAAGTACGGAACCTCAGTTTGAGCACGTATTTATCTCTGGTGGTCCAGGCGTAACCCCGGCAGAATTGGAACGTAAACTATACGTTCTGCGTAACTATACTGTACGTGTCTGTCTGGAAAGTATTTCCAATATCAACGATGAGTTTTATATTAACTCAATGTCGTACAAGACTCTGGTGTATAAAGGTCAGCTAACCACTGAGCAGGTACCTCAATACTTCCTGGATCTGCAAAATCCAACTATGGTAACCGCGTTGGCACTGGTCCACTCGCGTTTCTCTACCAACACATTCCCTAGGTGGCGTCTGGCTCAACCTTTCCGTTACATTGCACACAACGGTGAAATCAATACTGTGCGCGGTAACCTGAATTGGATGAAAGCCCGTGAAGCCATTCTTGAATCTGACCTGTTTACTCAGGCAGAAATTGATATGCTTCTGCCGATCTGTCAGGAAGGCATGTCTGACTCAGCAAACTTTGATATGGCACTGGAACTGCTGGTTCTTTCCGGTCGCAGCCTGCCACATGCGCTGATGATGATGATCCCTGAAGCATGGCAGGAAAACAAAAACATGGATCCGACACGCCGTGCGTTCTATCAGTACCACGCAAACGTAATGGAACCATGGGACGGCCCAGCCTCAGTCTGCTTTACTGATGGTGTTCAGGTGGGGGCGACACTGGACCGTAACGGTCTGCGCCCTTCCCGTTATACCGTGACAAAAGACAACTTCCTGGTAATGGCATCAGAATCGGGTGTCGTTGAAATCGAACCGGAGAATATTGAATTCCGTGGTCGCCTGCAGCCAGGACGTATCTTTGTTGCCGATCTGGAAGAAGGACGTATCATTTCTGACGAGGAAGTGAAAGATGGTATTGCTTCAGCACAACCATACGAGCAATGGGTTCAGGATAACCTGCTGTGTCTGAATAAACTACCGGAAGCCGGTAACGTACACTATCAACCGACTCCGGAGCGTCTGCTGCACAGCCAGCAAGCCTTCGGTATCTCAGCAGAAGAAGTGAATGAAATTATCGTTCCTATGGCGAATGACGGTAAAGAACCGCTCGGTTCCATGGGAGCAGACTGGCCGCTGGCAGTACTGTCTCACCAGTCACAACACCTGTCTCACTATTTCAAACAGTTGTTTGCTCAGGTCACTAACCCGCCGATCGATCCAATTCGCGAACGTATGGTTATGTCTCTGAATACTTATCTGGGTAAGGATCAGAATCTGCTGTCCGAATCACCAGAGCACTGCCAGAAAGTGGAACTGGAATCCCCGGTACTGTCTAACTCTGAGCTGGAAAAACTGCGTGCCATCGATAATGTGCACCTGCAGGCAAAGACACTGGATATCGTATTCCGGGCAACCGAAGAAGAAGGCAAACTGGAACGCGCTCTTAAACGTATCTGTCAGTATGCGGAAGATGCAGTGATCGATGGCTACTCCATCATTCTTCTGACAGACCGTGCCGTAAACTCTAATCATGCCGCTATCCCGGCAATGCTGGCCGTAGGTGCAGTTCATCACCATCTGATCCGTAAAGGTCTGCGGGCGAAGTGTGATATCGTGGTAGAAACCGGTGATGCACGTGAAACCCACCATTTTGCAACCCTGATCGGCTATGGTGCCAACGCAGTTAACCCATATATTGTTATGGAAACTATCGTTGACCTGCAGAAGAAGAAAAAACTGGATCCGGAAGCGTCTTCTGAAACCCTGTTTAACAATTACCGTAAGGCAGTAAATGGCGGCCTGTTAAAGATCTTCTCTAAGATGGGTATTTCGACACTGCAATCCTATCACGGAGCTCAGATCTTCGAAGCTCTGGGTATCAGTAAGTCTGTTGTAGACAAGTACTTTACCGGTACAGTTTCCCGTATTCAGGGTCTGACCATCAACGATATTGCAAAAGAAGCGTTGATCCGCCACAGAGTCGGCTTCCCGACGCGTGAAATTCCGCTGCAAATGCTGGATGTCGGGGGTGTTTATCAGTGGAAACAGCGTGGTGAAAAACACCTGTTCAACCCGGAAACGATCTCTCTGCTGCAAAAATCTACCCGTAACAAAGACTACGAGCAATTTAAAGCCTATACCAAGGCTGTGGATACACAAGGTGACCATGCTGCGACACTGCGTAGCCAGCTTGATTTTATTAAAAATCCAGCCGGTTCAGTTCCTCTGTCAGAAGTAGAGCCGATTGAAAGTATCCTGAAACGTTTTGCTACCGGAGCAATGAGTTACGGTTCTATCTCACATGAGGCACACACAACGCTGGCCGTTGCCATGAACCGTATCGGTGCAAAATCCAACTCAGGTGAAGGCGGTGAAAACCCGGCTCGTTTCGAAAGAAAAGAGAACGGCGACTGGGAACGTTCAGCGATCAAACAGGTGGCTTCAGGTCGTTTCGGCGTAACCTCTTATTATCTGACTAATGCCGATGAACTGCAGATCAAAATGGCACAAGGTGCTAAGCCTGGTGAAGGCGGCCAGCTACCGGGTCACAAAGTGGATGAAACCATTGGTGCTACTCGTCATTCCACTCCGGGTGTCGGTCTGATTTCGCCTCCGCCACACCATGATATCTATTCTATCGAGGATTTGGCTCAGCTAATCTATGACCTGAAAAACGCTAACCGCGATGGTCGTGTCAACGTAAAACTGGTATCCGAAGCAGGTGTCGGTACTATCGCCTCAGGTGTGGCAAAAGCGAAAGCTGACGTTGTACTGATTGCCGGGTTCGACGGCGGTACAGGTGCCTCTCCGATTTCATCAATCCGCCACACAGGTCTGCCTTGGGAACTGGGTCTGGCTGAAACACACCAGACACTGCTGCTTAACGGCCTGCGTAACCGTATCGTCGTTCAGGCTGACGGCCAGATGAAGACACCTCGAGACCTTGCTGTTGCAACTCTGCTGGGTGCTGAGGAATGGGGAATTGCCACAGCAGCATTGGTTGTTGAAGGTTGTGTAATGATGCGTAAGTGTCATAACAATACATGCCCGGTGGGCATCGCTACTCAGAACATGACTCTGCGTGAACGCTTTGACGGCCGGGTAGAAGATGTCGTTACCTTCTTCCGCTATATGGCTGAAGGTTTGCGTGAAATCATGGCTGAGCTGGGTTTCCGTACTATCGAAGAGATGGTTGGTCAGTCACATAAACTAAAAGTCCGCGATAATATCCAGCACTGGAAATACCGCAATCTGGATCTGTCCCCGGTTCTGCATATTGAACAGCCACGTGAAGCTGACGGTATATACAACCAGACAACTCAGAACCATGGTCTGGAAGATGTGCTTGACCGCAAACTGATCAAAATTGCACAGCCGGCACTGGAAAAAGGCGAAGCTGTTACTGCTGAACTGCCAATCATCAATACCGATCGCAGTGCCGGTACCATGTTGTCGAATGAAATTTCAAAAGTGTACAAAGATCAGGGACTTCCTCAGGAAATGTACGTGAAATTTACCGGTTCTGCCGGTCAGTCATTCGGTGCTTTCCTTGCGAAAGGCGTCAAATTCGAAGTGGAAGGTGATGCAAACGACTACTGGGGTAAAGGCTTGTCAGGCGGTACGCTTATCCTGTACCCGGATGCAAAATCAACCATAGTGGCTGAAAGCAACATCGTTGTAGGAAACGTATGTTTCTATGGTGCAACGTCTGGTGAATCTTATATCCGAGGTATGGCTGGTGAACGTTTCTGTGTACGGAACTCTGGTGCAAAAGTTATCGTTGAAGGCGTTGGTGATCATGGTTGTGAATATATGACCGGTGGTGTTGCTATCGTCCTTGGCTCTACAGGTCGTAACTTTGCTGCAGGTATGAGTGGCGGTGTCGCTTATGTCTGGGACAAAGAGGGGGACTTTGCAACCAAGAAACTGAATCCTGAGCTGGTTGATCTGGACCCATTAGATCAGGAAGATAAAGATCTTCTGCACGATATGGTGATCAAGCACGTAGAGTATACCGGAAGTACCGTTGCAAAAGGCTTCCTGGACGACTTTGAGGCAAACCTTAAACAGATAGTTAAAGTCATGCCTCGCGATTACAAAGCCGTTATGCAGAAGCAGAAAGCGGAAGCACAAAACACGGAAGAGTTGGAGGCAGTAAATGGGTAAGCCTACTGGATTTTTAGAGCATGGTCGTGAACTACCAAAGAAGATCGACCCGAGTATTCGTATTCAAAACAACAAAGAGTTCGTACTGAACGATGAGTTTGGTGACAAAATCAATACTCAGGCTTCTCGTTGTATGGACTGTGGTGTGCCGTTCTGTCATAGCGGCTGCCCGATTGGTAATATCATCCCTGAGTTTAACGATGCCGTGTATCGTGACAGTTGGGAAGAAGCATGGAACATCCTGAGCAGTACTAACAACTTCCCTGAATTTACAGGACGAGTCTGCCCGGCTCCATGTGAAACAGCTTGTGTACTGGGCATCAATCAGGATCCAATTACCATCTGTAACATTGAGAAAACGATTGTAGAAACAGCGTACCGTGAAGGGTACGCTAAGCCGAAAAAACCACGTTCCCGTACCGGCAGAACGATTGCCATTATCGGTTCTGGCCCTGCGGGTCTGGCTGCAGCAGAACAACTGAACAGTGCAGGTCATTGTGTAACCGTGTTCGAACGTGATGAGAAAGTCGGTGGACTGCTGCGTTTTGGTATCCCGGACTTTAAACTTAGCATGGATGTTATTGACCGTAAGATAAACCTGATGGCTGAAGCTGGCATCAAATTTGAGGTTAACTCACATGTGGGTGTCGATATCAATGCTCAGCAATTACGTCAGGACTTCGATGTCATTCTACTGACCGGCGGTTCAACCGTACCACGGGATCTACCTGTTCCGGGACGCGAGCTGAAAGGTGTGTATTTCGCTATGCAGTTCCTTGCACAGAATAACCGCCGTGCTAATGATATGGATCTGAAAGGTGAAGAAATTCACGCCAAAGGTAAGCACGTCGTGGTTATCGGTGGTGGTGATACCGGTTCTGACTGTGTGGGTACATCTAACCGCCACGGCGCGGCCAGTATTACTCAGGTTGAAATCATGCCTATACCACCGAAAGACCGTCCGGCAAATATGCCCTGGCCTCAATATCCAATGATTCTGCGTACCTCGACCTCACACGAAGAGGGTTGCGACCGCCACTGGAATATCCTGACCAAGGAATTTATCGGCAACGACGACGGCGAAGTGACTGGTCTGAGAATTGCCGACATCGTCTGGGAAGAAGCCAAACCGGGTGAGCGTCCTAATTTCAAAGAAATTGAAGGCAGTGAGCGAGTGATCCCTTGTGACATGGCTTTTCTGGCTATGGGCTTCCTGCACCCGGAACCAACTGGTGTACTGGCTCAGTTAGATATTAAACTGGATGAACGCGGTAATGTCGCAACAGAAAATTTTGCGACAAATCAAGATGGTGTATTTGCTGCCGGTGATATGCGTACTGGTCAGTCACTGGTTGTTCGTTGCATTAACGAAGGCCGTGAATGTGCCCGGGCCATCGACAATTACCTGATGGGAAATACCAATCTGGAAGCGAAAGCCGATTCACTGATGCTTTCTAATTAAGATCACCTTTCCTTCCTAATCTTGGCCGGCATACCATGCCGGCCTTTTTTGTCTGTTAACAAAAAGGTCAACGGCTTCAGGGCGATATGCTACAATGCGAGCCGTTAATTTTTGTAGGTAAAGCGAGAAACTATTGTTATGAAGATCGGCATTATCGGCGCAATGGAACTGGAAGTGGCAACGCTACGTAAAACCATGACCGACTGTTCAGAAGAACTTAAAGGTGGCTGTACCTTCTACACCGGACAACTCAACGGTGTTGATGTAGTATTGCTGAAATCAGGTATAGGCAAAGTTTCCTCAGCGGTTGGAACCACCCTGCTTCTGGAAATATATCAGCCAGATGTGGTTATCAATACCGGTTCTGCTGGTGGATTCGATCAAAGCCTGAATCTGGGTGATGTGGTTATTTCAACTGAAGTCCGCCACCATGATGCCGATGTAACGGCATTTGGCTATGAAATCGGTCAGATGGCAGGCCAGCCAGCCGCTTTTATTTCGGATCGACATTTAATCACTGTGGCCGAAAAAGCCCTGCAACAGATGAACAACAAACATGCAGTACACGGACTTATCTGCACAGGTGATCAGTTTATCAACTCAGATGAACGAAAGTCTTTTATTCTGCAGAACTTCCCTTCCGTTATTGCAGTAGATATGGAAGCTGTCGCCATTGCACAGACCTGCCACCAGTTTGGAGTACCTTTCGTGGTTGTCCGGGCTATCTCTGATGTCGCCGATAAAGCCTCTCCGATGAGTTTTGACGAATTTCTGCCTCTGGCAGCACAAAGCTCCTCTGAGATGGTAATAAAAATGGTGGATATCCTTAAATAAATCCAGACTATGGCAGCCCTGTTTGAACACATCTATAGTAATGGTGCCCTGCTGATTATGTGGGGTGCCCTGCTGTTCCATTTGCTGCTGCCTATCCCACAGGCAGCCCACCCTGCAATGCTCTGGCGTGCTTTTGCCCGAATTTTGGCAGACAAAGTAAATACCCCCGCCAGCTATACTCAAAGCCTTCTGTCCGGCACACTTGCCTGGCTGCTAATGACGATTCCAGCTCTTATTCTGTTTCTGGCACTCAAACCACTGGTCTGGAAAAGTGAACTGTTTGAACTGGCACTGTTGTTGCTGGCTATCGACTGGCGCAATACAGAAAAATTTACGGCTCATTTTACCCGGGCACTGTCTGAAGAAGATAAGCACAAAGCCCGCAAATTGTTGCAGCCAGTACTGAATCGCCAGACAGAAACACTTTCTATTGTCGGTTTAGGTAAGGCCGGAGCAGAAACCATCATTTTGGGATATGGGCGCAATGTTGTCTGTGTACTGTTCTGGTACGGCTTAAGCGGCGGAACCGGTGCATTGATGTACCGTCTGACACAAGAACTGGCAAGAGCCTGGTCACCAAGCAGGGCTGACTTCTTGCCATTTGGCATACCAGCAGTCCGGCTTCTGGCTGTACTCGAATATATTCCTCTGCGGCTGTTCAGCTTACTGTTGCTGGCAGGGAAGCAAGCCGGTAAATGCAGTACACGAATGCTGGCCCAGAGCAAAAGCTGGCCAACACCGGGACCTGGCTGGTTGCTGGCAACTGCGGCCGGAAAACTGGATCTGTCGGTAGGAGGGCCTGCGATTTATCCGGATAAGCATCATAGCAGTAGCCAGAAATCTATCCGGGCCAAATTGGGGGGACGCATCGTTCCTTCAGCTTTCCACCTTGCTCAGCTGCAAAAACTGTTGGTCTGGCGTATTTTTATCTGGGTCAGCCTGCAAAGCCTGATTATGCTGCTTAGCTATCAGGGAGTGTAACATGCATTATCCGGGCGTATTGCTTTTCTGCCTGCTTTCTGCCGCCGTCCCGGCAGCAGAACGAATTATTTCTCTTTCACCAGGTGCAACCGAACTGCTTTATGCTGCCGGACTGGGCGACAAACTGATCGCTGCCAGTGACTACAGCGACTATCCTCCGGAAGCAAAAGCTCTGGAGCGGGTCAGTAGCTACAGCAATATTAATATTGAGCGGATAATTGCTCTGGATCCGGACTTACTTGTAGCCTGGCGATCCGGAGGACAGGGTAAGGCCATACAGAAACTTCAGGATCTTGGCTTTCATATCTACTATGCCGATGCCAACACACTGAATGACATCGCATCACGTATTGAGGATCTCAGCCGTTTTGCTGCAAACCCGGCTACCGGAAAAAGCAATGCTGCAGCATTCCGCCAGCGTCTTGCACAATTACAGAAACAATATAAGAATAATAAGACAATATCTTACTTCTACCAACTTGGCGGCCATCCGATTTATACAGTGACAGAAGGTCACTGGCCATCTGAGGTCTTCAGCGTCTGCGGTGGAAAAAACATCTTTCCGGACGGTATAATTGCCTATCCTCAGGTCAGTACGGAACAGGTGATTGTCAGACAGCCGGAAACCATCTTTGTTTCTGCCCGTTCTGACAGCATAGATACTATGTGGCAACAGTGGGAAACTCTGCTTCCAGCCGTTCAGAAAGGGCATGTGAAAATGGTTAATCCAGATTGGGTAAATCGCCCGACTCCCCGTTCACTCAATGCTGTTGAAGAGATATGCCACTACTTTGCACAATTATCCTCTGATACTGAATAATATTTACTGACGCTGAAACTCAATTGTAGCCTGACTTCTGGACACCAGCTCATTACAGGTATTACAAAAATAGTTAGCCGCCCCGCAGGCAACCAGCTTTTCTAATTCAGCATTACATTTAGGGCAGAACATGACTTTTTTATAGTGAAGCTGGCATGCATCACAATGATACTCTCCTTGTTCCCACGCCATCTCTGCGCCACATTCCGGACATGCGTTCTGTGTTGTCATTATGTTTACCTGTCTCTGTTTTTCTCTGTCAGTATGGCATAATTGTTACCTTCTGCCGCAATTCAGACTTTGATCTTTATCATACCGTCGACAAACCAGATCCTCTTCACCTAAAATCCCAGCCAAGATCCTTATCGGATCATCTGCTTTATCAATTTTGATCAGCGATCAGCCTCAATAAGAATATTTATATCACCACAACCCGAAAGCATAAGTTACATATTCTGTATTTCAATTTTAAACGATACAAAAAACTAAATAATCATAAATATAAACCTTTCAACAGAATTATCAGCATAAGAAAAGATCATGATCTAGTTCGCTCTGTCTCCATTCATCCGAACGAAGAAAGAGCATTACGCACAAAAAGAAAGAGGCCGGTATATATCATTCCGACCTCTGTTATTTACAAGCACACTAAAGTCTAGCATACAGGAAAAAGCATCATTACTTCTTCCGCCCTTTCATCATTCCCATCAAACGCTTACGCTTGCGATCCTGAGAAAGCGTCAGCTTAGTCGCTTTATTTTCATATGGATTTTCACTGTTCTGGAACTGGATACGAATTGGGGTTCCCATAATCTCCAGAGAACGTCTGTAGTAATTCATCAGATAACGCTTGTAGGAATCCGGCAGTTCATTGACCTGATTGCCGTGGATAACAATAATCGGCGGATTATAGCCACCAGCGTGCGCATATTTAAGTTTGACCCTGCGACCACGTACCAGTGGGGGCTGGTGGTCATCTGTCGCCATTTTCATTATCCGGGTCAGTACAGAGGTTCCTACGCGGGTAGTTGCCGATTTATACGCTTCCTGTACTGATTCAAATAGATGACCAACCCCAGTTCCATGCAGTGCTGAAATAAAGTGGATACGAGCAAAATCAACAAAACCAAGACGACGATCCAGCTCTTTCTTCACTCGTTCTTTGACATCCGTATCCAGACCATCCCACTTATTTACAGCAATAACGATAGAGCGTCCTGCATTCAATGCAAAACCAAGCAGGCTCAGATCCTGATCAGAAATATTCTCGCGGGCATCAACAACTAACAGGATAACATTAGCATCTTCAATTGCTTTCAGGGTCTTCACCACAGAAAACTTCTCTACGGTTTCATTAATGCGTTTACGACGACGTACGCCAGCCGTATCAATCAGCACATATTCTCTTCCGTCGCGCTCCATTGGGATGTAAATAGAATCTCGGGTTGTACCTGGCATATCATACACAACAACCCTTTCTTCACCCAGAATACGGTTGGTCAGAGTTGATTTACCCACATTAGGCCGGCCAATAATGGCCAACTTAATCGGCTGATCCTGCAGGCGTTTGAATTCTTCTTCCGCTTCTTCCTCGGTATAATCGAGCTTTTCTTCTTCTGAATCTTCATATTCAGTCAAATCGACAAGCTCGCCTTTTTCCTGCTCCAGCAATTCATCCATAAACGGATTCAGAGCCCATTCAAGAAGTGCGGTTACACCACGCCCGTGAGCGGCAGCAATCTGGTACATGTTTTCCATACCCAATTGCCAGAATTCCGCACTCGCGGCATCAGCATCAATGCCATCTACTTTGTTGACCACCAGCATAGCTGGTTTTTCAATTTTTCTCAGATGTTGGGCAATAGCTTCATCCGCCACTGTCAATCCGGCTCGGCCATCCACCATAAACAGAACGACGTCAGATTCATCAATAGCAGCCAGCGATTGTGCCGCCATTTTAGTTTCCACACCTTCTTCAGAACCGTCAATACCACCGGTGTCAATGACGATAAACTCACGTTCACCGACTTTGGCCTGTCCATATTTACGATCCCGGGTCAGACCCGGAAAATCCGCAACCAGTGCGTCCCGGGTACGTGTCAGGCGGTTAAACAAGGTTGATTTACCAACATTTGGACGCCCGACCAGAGCAACAACAGGAACCATAATAACCTCTATAATCTCTACAATAGTTATTTGTTACATTATGTAGTTATAGGTAAATTTTCCGTATTTACCTATAACTACGCAGATACTGCCGCAACTTTGCAGCTGTAATAAAACGGCTCCTGACCGCTAAGTCAGGAGCCGACCGTGAATTCTATCACAATTTCTAACTGGCTATACAAGGATTATTCGATGTGCAGCTTTATGACCTGACCATTACGGGTCGTAATCATATACCCATCATCCAGTTTCAACGGACCAACAGCAAAACCACTGTCATTCACAAATTGCTGTGCAACAAATGCACCCGTATCACGATCCAGCCAGTGTAGATAACCAAGACTGTCTCCGACAACCAGATAATCATCAACAATCACCGGAGAAGTCAGTAAACGATGTTCCAGTTGCTTATTTGTCCATAGCTCAGTACCGGAACGGGCATCAACTGCGGCCAGATGATCTTTATCTGTCAGCACAAATAAACGACTTCCATCCGTTGCCATATCAGAAGCCGACGAATAACTGCGTTTCCAGGATGGAGAACCGGATCGCAGATCAATAGCGACCAGTTGCCCATTGATACCTACCGTGTAGAGCGTTCTACCAATCACTATCGGTGAGGCATCAGAATCCACCAGACGATCAATCTCTGTCGCCCCTTTAGGACTTCCGACCACCTGCTGCCAGATCAGTTGTCCGTGCTCAACTACAGCCGCTGCGAGACGCCCGTTCGCCGTCCCCCAGAAGATTCCACCAGAAACTGCCAGCGGTGTGCTGTCTCCACGCAAAGTCAGATTAGGCACTTCGGTACTAATAGTCCAGACCTGTTCGCCGGTATCGGCATTCAGAGCAACAAGCATTCCCCGAGCCGTGTGAACTATAGCAAAGTTATTATCAGCAACCGGACGAGCCAGTACCTCACCGTCAAGTTTAGAACGCCACAAAACGGCTCCAGTTTCAATGTCCAGAGCTATTACTTCACCATTTTCCGAACCGATAAACAACTTTTTATACGCTGCAGTCATACCACCAGATAAGCGGACAGGCTCATCCTGTTCCAAATCAGCCAACCAAATCGTCTTACCACTATCAGGTTCCAGAGCCTTGATATTGCCATCTCTGCTGGCAACAAATATCTTCCCATAAGCCGCTACAGGAGCCAGTCTGGAAAAATAATGTCCGACACCGTCACCCACAGAAGCAGACCAGTCTCTATCAACAGAAAACTGGCTTTTTACCTCAGGTAACGAAGCCATAACAATGGTGTCTTCTTCGCTGGAACAACCCAACAAACCGGTAATCAGCATAGAGCCCAGCAGTGTCCGGCTTAGTAACTTCTTCATACCACGCCCTTATCTGGCAAGATCATCCAATTTCATCTGTAATGCCTGACTGGCATCATTCGCCTGCTGTGCTTGTGTATAAGCGGAATAAGCCCCATCTTTATCCCCCTGACGCAACAGCAGGTCTCCTTTAAGTTCAGCAACACGACCAGCCCAGCTTGCTGATTTAACAGCAGCCAGTTCGGAGAGAGCCTCCTCTGGCTCGCCTTTCTCTGCCAGTAAGCGTGCGATACGTAATGAAATAAGAGGGCTCAGTGTATCGTCACCACTATTTTCTTTTGCCCACTGCAGTTGAGATAAAGCGGCATCCGGATCACCAGCATCGACTTGAGCCTTAGCCAACTGCAACGCAGCCAGTACAGAGTACTGTGTATCTTTATGACCACTAATAAAGCTCTCCACATCAGCAAAAGCATCCGCGCCGTCTTTAGCCAGAGCTTCTACTGCCACAGAATAACTTTGGGAGGCTTCATCCTGAGCGGCAATAACAGAATCCTGATAATACTGCCAGCCAAACAAACCACTCAGGCCGATTACACTCCCCAGAATGACTGCCTTACCGTTTTCTTTCCACCAGTCTTTGATGGCTTCAACCTGTTGTTCTTCAGTATCGTAGAGTTCCACGTCCTGTCCTCTTAAATCAATTTCATCAGCTGAGCTGCAACGTCTGACTGAGCAAAGATCATCTGCTCTCCGCCAGTCAGGTCTTTAAATACGACCGTATTATCTGCGACTTCATTCTCACCCAGCACTAATGCTACCGCGGCACCGACTTTATCAGCGCGTTTAAATTGTTTCTTGAAGTTACCACCGCCAAAGTGACTCATCACTCTCAGACCGGGAACCTCTTCACGCAACTTTTCGGCTAGCTTCATACCAGCCATCATGGTTCCTTCACCGGCAGTCACGATATAGACATCCACAGCACGGCGGACATTATTCAGTTTCAGGGTTTCCAGCAACAGAACCAGACGCTCCAGCCCCATAGCAAACCCGACAGCCGGTGTGGTCTTCCCGCCCAGTTGCTCAACAAGACCATCGTAGCGACCACCACCACAAACTGTTCCCTGAGCCCCAAGACTTTCTGTTATCCACTCAAATACCGTACGGTTATAGTAATCCAGACCACGAACCAAACGGTCATTAATTTGATATTCGATACCTGCCGCGCCAAGAAGTTCACACAGACCTGTAAAATGTTGTTTTGATTCTTCGTCCAGGTACTCGGATAGCTTAGGTGCGTCCAGCAGGATCTTCTGTATATCAGGATTTTTAGTATCCAGAACCCGTAACGGATTCGTGTACATGCGACGTTTACAATCCTCATCCAGCACATCCAAATGCTGTTCCAGATAAGCAACCAGCGCATCACGATAGCTGGCCCGAGCCTCCAGAGAACCAATAGAATTCAGCTCCAGACGTACATGCTCGCTGATCCCCAGTTCCCGCCACAAACGGGCTGTCATCATGATCATCTCGGCATCAATGTCCGGCCCTTCCAGGCCAAATACTTCCACACCAACCTGATGGAACTGACGGTAACGTCCTTTCTGTGGACGCTCATGACGGAACATCGGTCCCATATACCACAGACGTTGTTCCTGATTGTATAACAACCCATTTTCAATACCGGCACGCACACAACCAGCCGTACCTTCCGGACGAAGAGTCAGACTGTCGCCGTTCCGATCGTCGAAGGTGTACATTTCTTTCTCTACTACATCCGTAACTTCACCGATAGCACGACTGAACAGGTGAGTCATCTCAACAATCGGCATGCGAATTTCACTGTAACCGTATGCGCTCAGTACCTGTTTTACTGTGCCTTCAACTTTCTGCCACAGTGGAGAGTTTGTCGGGAGGCAGTCGTTCATGCCCCGGATTGCCTGAATAGTTTTTGCCACTTTCTTTTACCGTTTTTAAATACAATATCTTACTGATATTGCTGTATTAGTCTTCAATCTGATTAATTTCAATGCGCTTAGCCTGATCCAGCATGGATGCTTTAGCCCGAATTCTAGCCTCAAGCTGATCAACCAAATCATTATTGTCCAGACGCTCTTTCAGCCGCTTTCCATCTTCATACAAAGCACTTTTATTGTTACTGCCAGCCAGTCCAAGATGAGCCGATTCTGCTTCACCAGGACCGTTTACGACACAACCAATCAGAGATACATCCATCGGTGTCAGTACATCTTCCAGCCGTTCTTCCAGTGCGTTGACAGTTGCTATCACATCAAACTCCTGACGTGAGCAGGTCGGACAGGCAATAAAATTGATGCCACGAGAACGGATTCGCAGAGATTTCAAAATATCAAATCCAACTTTAATCTCTTCAACCGGATTCGCTGCCAGTGAAATACGCAGCGTGTCACCGATACCTTCAGAAAGCAGCAGCCCCAGACCGACTGCAGATTTAATAGAACCGGCACGGGCACCTCCAGCTTCAGTAATACCAAGATGCAGAGGCTGATCAATTTTCTGTGCCAGCAGACGGTATGAGTCTACAGCCAGAAAGACATCCGATGCTTTCACACTGACCTTAAACTGATCAAAATTCAGCTTATCCAGAATATCCACATGTCGCATGGCTGATTCCACTAACGCCTCAGGCGTTGGCTCACCATATTTCAGTTGGATATCTTTCTCCAGAGAGCCTCCATTAACCCCTATTCGAATAGGGATATTTTTATCTCTGGCACAATCCACTACCGCACGGATACGATCTTCTTTACCGATGTTTCCCGGGTTAATTCGCAGACAGTCAACACCATATTCGGCCACTTTTAGTGCGATGCGGTAATCGAAGTGAATATCGGCCACCAGAGGAACAGAGACCTGTTGTTTGATCAGCCTGAAGGCTTCTGCCGCATCCATCGTTGGTACCGATACACGCACAATATCAGCACCGACTTTTTCCAGTGATCTGATTTGTGCAACGGTTGCTTCAACATCAGTTGTTCGGGTGTTGGTCATAGACTGCACACTCACAGGTGCGCCGTCACCAATAGGTACATCGCCCACGTAAATTCTGCTTGAGGGGCGACGTTTAATAGGAGATTCGTGTTGCATAGTCCGCTTCTAGGGTAGAGTCAATCTTGCTACTTTGCCTGAAGTATACCCAGAAAGGTCAACAGATTCACTTGCAAATGTAATGCTCACACCTTCTGGTGCCCCTAAAATAACCTTGTAGGGTGTTTCTCCGCTGAGTGTCAGCGTCGTATTCGGTTTTTTCACACCGGTAGCTAGAGTTTTACCGCTGGCATCGGTCACCTGAATCCAGCAATCGGAGGAAAAATTCAACACCAGAGTTGTATCCAACTGAGTAACAGACGCTAGAGACGGTTCTGCTTCACCAGCAGCAGATACTTCCGCATCAGCGGATCCGACAGTCGTACTATTAATCACAGTAACCGCATTATTACTGCTGTCAGCCTGAACCTCTGAAAGAGTAGCGTCCGCTTCCGGCTGTTCAGTAACGGTGACAGATGCATCAATACGTGCCGGCTCCGGTTCATCTATCGTTTCAAATTCAATAACAGCACTGGCTTTTTCTGATATGACCTCATCGACCAGCAAAGGCTGCACAGCATCCTGTTCAGACACTTCCGTAATCGTATCCTGCTGATTCTGATACCACCATACGGATGAAATACCGATGATGACAATAAAAATCCCCCAGGTCAGCTTCATGATCCTGCGATCATGCATCTCTCGTTTCGTTTTACGGGAAAAGCTCTGCATTGTATGTTCTTTATGTTGAACTTCATCTGCACCATCCAGAGCCTTCAGTACCACATTTTCATCAACAGCTACCAATTTAGCATATGAACGCAAATATCCACGCGTAAACGTAGCAACATGATCAAATTCAAAATCGTTCTTATCGATACTTTCAATAACAGCAAGCTTAAGCCGAAGCCTGTCAGCAACTTCCCGCTGTGACAACCCTGCTTTTGTCCGGGCTTCACGCAATAAATCTCCGGCCTGAATCTGTGGCTCTGATATCTCTTCTGGTTCTTTATTTACTGTTTCAGTACTCATCCGCTATGTACTTCTGATATTGTTCCGAGTCCGGGTATTCATCTTTCAGTTTACGGACATAGACTTCTGCCAGTCCGGCGTTACCCGCCTTTCTTTCCAGCTGTACAGCCAAGTCCAGACTGTTCGCTCCGTACCCGTACTTTCTGTGAATATTAAGGAGCCTGGATCTTGCTGCATGATATTCTCCTCTTTCAATATCCAGCAAGGATAATTGCAAAGAAGAGAGATAACGATCTGGCTCATGATCCAAAGAACGCTGAAAATAGAATGCAGCTTTTTTCTTGTCTCCGCTTTTCAGCGAACACATACCTGCATTTTCATAACTACCGGCTGTCTGGTAGTAATATGGTTGCTCAATAGCTCGGTTAAAATACTGCTCGGCCTTCTTATACCGACCGTGTTTACATAAAAAAACACCGAAATTATTAAGCACATCACCGTTCTGAGGAGACTCCCGTAACGCTTTTTTGTATGCCTGCTCTGCCAACAGGCTTTCTTCAACCTGTTGATAATAGTAAGCGATTGAATTTAGTGCCCGATAGTAGTTGGGTGCATAAGTAACTGCAAGCTCAAGGTTTTCTCTTGCTCTTAGCATATCGCCAGCATCAAGATACCCTAATCCGAGGCGAACACGTGCCTCTGCAGCCTTTATGTTATCAAAACGACTGTCTGCACTATTTTCCGTCACTGTAACACAAGCTGTGACTAAACTAACAAGAAAAGCGGTGGTTATCCATTGATACATTGAGAAAATCCTCTGTAGAGCACAGGTTTTCCCAATATATTCAGAAATTATCTACCTTTGGTTATCAGATAGATACTACCGGGATTGGTTCCCCTTGCTGGTTCTGTTTTGTACGTTTAGTCCGGTCGATCACGTCACCGACCAGCTGTCCACAGGCTGCATCGATGTCATCTCCACGGGTTTTACGTACCGTTACCGTATTTTCATACTGCATCAGTGTTTTCATAAAACGATCGATGCGAGAATTACTTGGCTTCTTATATGGTGAACCAGGATAAGGGTTGAATGGAATCAAATTGATTTTTGCCGGGGTATCTTTAAGTAACTCTGCGAGCTGTCTTGCATGTTCCATATCATCATTCACATGATCCAACAAAACATACTCAATAGTTACTTTGCCACGGTTAGCATTAGAACTGGCAATATAGCGGTGAATGGATTCCAGTAGCGTTTCAATATTCCAGCGATCATTGATCGGCATGATCTGACTGCGTAACTCATCAGTGGGAGCATGCAGAGACACGGCCAGAGCGACATCAATCGCACCAGTCATCTGATCCAGTCCGGAAACAACACCAGATGTAGATACTGTTACCCGGCGCTTTGACAGCCCAAAGCCAAGATCATCCATCATCAGCTCCAGTGCCGGGATCAGATTTTTCATATTCAATAAAGGTTCACCCATCCCCATCATCACTACGTTGGTAATAGGACGGCGACCGGTCTCTTTTTCCAGCCCAATTTCACGTGCAGCACGCCAAACCTGCCCGATAATTTCAGAAACTCTGAGGTTGCGGTTAAAACCTTGCTGAGCAGTTGAACAGAACTTACATTCCAAAGCGCAACCTACCTGCGACGAAACACATAAGGTAGCACGGTCATCATCCGGGATATAAACTGTTTCAACATCCTGATCACCCACACGCATAGCCCATTTAATCACACCATCAGAGGAATACTGAGCTTCCGAAACTTCAGGTGCGCGAATTTCAGCCACACGGATCAGCTTCTCACGCAGTTTTTTATTCAGATTGGTCATCTGTTCGAAGTCATCACAACCAAAATGGTAAATCCACTTCATTAACTGATCAGCTCGGAATGCTTTTTCACCTAGTTCTTCGGCAAAATACTGACGCAGTCCTTTCCGATCAAAATCAAGCAGATTAATTTTTTTAGTGGTCATAATGCCCCCACAATGACGAAACAATAATTAAGGGCGCGAATTGTACAGCCTTTAGACAATATCAACAAGGGGGGAAATAATCACTCGGTCGTACTAAAGCATCACTTTATTCAGTTCATATTTAGCAACGTCTGGCGATACGCCAATATAACCATCTTTTTCAACAATTTCCTGCCCCTGCCGGGAATAAATAAAGCGGATAAATTCGGATTCTATCGGAGAAAGTAATCTTGCCGGATGTTTATTAATATAAATATACAGGTAGCGGGACAACGGATAGCGCCCACTGGCAATATTCTGTTTGCTCGGAAAGACATACTCATCCCCCTGTTCAGTAACAGCTAACAGCTTGACCCCAGCTACCCGATAGCCAATACCGGAATAACCGATAGAGTTAATGGATGATGCAACAGACTGAACGACAGAAGCCGACCCCGGTTGCTCATTAACATATTTCTGAAAATCCCCGCCGCATAAAGCCTGTTGTTTAAAAAAGCCATATGTCCCGGAAACCGAGTTCCGTCCAAACAACTGAATCCGTCGCTTTGCCCATTTTTGCTGAACACCAAGCTCGCTCCAGGAATAAACCGGATACGCAGCACCACAACGCATTGTGGCAGAGAAAACACTGTCGATCTGCTTGAAATTCAATCCTTTTACCGGATTATCTTCATGAACAAAAATACCGATGGCATCAATAGCAACTTTCAGCACCGTTGGCTGATATCCGTGTTCTCGCTCAAATGCTTCTATTTCCTTAAGGCGCATTTCCCGGCTCATTGGACCAAATTGAGCTGTTCCTTCAATTAATGCAGGAGCCGCCGTCGATGAACCGGAAGCATGCACTTGAACATTCACATTAGGATAGTAAGACTTAAAAGCTTCCCCCCACAAAGAAACCATACTGGAAAAAGTATCCGACCCAACAGAAGTCAGATTACCCGATAGGCCAGGAATTTTATTATAATCGGGCAGTTCCTCCCCCGCTGAGCTGAAACTGATCAGTACAGCAACGATGACAGAAAACTGTTTCAGGAAATACTTCACATCATAACCTTGAATACAATTTAAGATGGTTTATCTTACAACCAGTCTTTTAGGTAAAACGAAAGAGAACTGACTACCGACACCAACCTCACTGCTAATTTCCAGCATTGAATCGTGGTGAGTTAATGCATGTTTTACAATTGCCAGCCCCAGCCCACTTCCGCCAGTTTCCCTTGAACGAGCCTTATCAACCCGATAAAAGCGCTCTGTCAGCCGGTGGATGTGCTGAGGTTCAATCCCCTCACCGCTGTCTTCCACATCCAAATGGGCGCCTTTTTTGGTTTCATACCAGCGTACATGTACATCCGCACCCGGAGGGGTATACTTTACTGCGTTATAAACCAAGTTAGAGATGGCACTACGCAGTTGATCTTCATCACCAAGAACTCTTAAATTCTTATCAACATCAAAATATAACTGATGCTGTTTTTCCCCACTCAGAGTCACCGCTTCTTTTTCCAGAATTTCCAGCATAGCGGGCACATTCACAACCTCATGCGGATCCGCCATTGGTGCAGCTTCTATCTTAGACAAAGTGAGCAACTGATTTACAAGAGCATTCATACGGTTAAGCTGCTCTGTCATCACCCCATGAGCTTTTATCCACATCGGTCCGACTATCATATCCGGGTCTTCAGTCATCTCAAGATATCCCTGAAGTACAGTCATTGGAGTACGCAGTTCATGAGACACATTGGCGAAAAAGTTTCTCCGCATACCTTCCAGCTGTTTTAACTGCGTAACATCCCGCACCACCATCAAATGCTCACCTTCTGTATAAGGAACAATCCGCAGTTCCAGCGTCCGCTCAACATTCAGAGGAGAGCGCATCTCCAATGGATCAGTGAAGTTGTTTTTTTTCAGATATTTGATAAAACTGGGTGTACGGATAAGATTTGTTATCGGTTGCCCGGAATCATCCGGCCAGCGGAACCCCAGCAAGTGCTGAGCCAGCTTATTGCACCAGACAATATTACCTTCCCCCCGGAAGACAACAACAGCATCCGGTAGCGATTCTGCACCATTACGGAAGCGGCGGATTAAATTAGTCAGTTCCCTGCGCCGCTTTCTCTGCCTTTGCTGCAGGCGATAGATACCGTTAAACAACCCTTCCCAATGGCCGGTACCCATGGGTGGTGTTAAACGTTTTTCATCCCACAACCATGCAGAAAGACGGATCTGATTATGAAAATGCCAGCTCAATTGCAACACGGTAGCTCCCAGCAGTAACCAGGACATATAACCAAACAGCCAGCCAAGAATGATCCAGGGGGTGTAAAAAAAAGCCAGCGTCCAGGCCAGCTTTTTCCAGGTTAACCTTTCAACCATGAAATTCTCCGTGAGGTAACCGTTACGATTTAGTGGAAAAACGGTAACCGGCACCACGCACTGTCTGTATCAGCTTATCATGACCGGCATTTTCCAGCGCCTTACGTAAACGACGTATATGCACATCAACTGTCCGGTCTTCCACGTAAACATTCGTTCCCCAGACATTATTCAGCAACTGCTCTCTGCTGTAGACTCTTTCTTGGTGAGTCATAAAGAAATGCAACATCTTAAACTCTGTTGGCCCCATATCCAGAGGCTGTTCATCCGCAGTTACACGATGAGAAACAGGGTCAAGCTTCAATCCCTGTACATCAATAATATCTTCCAGAGCAGTAGGGGTTACCCGGCGAATAACCGCTTTCAGACGAGCAACCAGCTCCTTAGGAGAGAAAGGTTTGGTAATATAGTCATCCGCTCCCACTTCTAGTCCACGAACTTTATCTTCTTCTTCACCGCGGGCAGTCAGCATAACAACCGGAATATTACGAGTCAGTTCTTCTCGTTTCAGGAGCTTAATCAGATTAATACCTGAACCTCCCGGTAACATCCAATCCAACAAAATCAGATCCGGATAGGGCTCACACAGTTTATTTAGTGCAGCATCGTAATCCTCTGCCTCTACTGCCTGATAACCTTTCTGTTCAAGAACAAAGCACAACATTTCGCGAATTGGTGCTTCATCTTCAACAACCAGAATCTTTCTAGACATAAACAAGCAACCTTTCTACTTTTATCAACTACGTGCATTATCTTTACTAAGTATGACACTTTTGTGACCTTTGCAAACAATTTTTCATATAAGTTTCTCAGCTAATTCATTGCTCTTTTTCAACTTTAGTGTAAAGAAAGCGGCAATTCAGATACCATTCTAGGACAAAGAACTCTACAAACTTATGATGTTCCCCTATTATGGCTCCTTTCATTTTTCATAAACAAAGAGACGACTATGTGGTTTAAAAACTGTCTTGTTTATCGCTTTAACCGCGATATTGAATTCAATACCGATAAACTGGAACAACAGCTGGAAGAATTCCGCTTCTCCCCGTGCGGCAGTCAGGACAAAAGTAAATTCGGTTGGAGCAGTGTCATGGGCAAGCACAGCGATATGCTGACCCATGTGTCAGAAAACCGCATTCTTATCTGTGCAAAAAAGGAAGAAAAACTTCTTCCTGCAGCAGTCATCAAAGATTCTCTCAATGAAAAAGTAGAAATCATGGAGGCAGAAGAAGGCCGCCCACTGAAAAAAACAGAAAAAGAGACAATCAAAGACGATATCATCGTCGATTTACTCCCTCGAGCCTTTAGCCGCAGTCAATATACTTATGTTCTTATTCTTCCTGATACAGGACTAATTCTGGTAGATGCAGGTAGCTATAAAAAAGCAGAAGATGTGCTGGCTCTGCTACGCAAAACCATCGGTAGCCTTCCCGTCGTACCCGCCATCCCAGAACACCCCATCGAAATGACTCTGACAGAGTGGGTAAAAAGCTCACAAACACCACAAAGTTTCGAACTTCTGAATGAAGCGGAGTTGCAATCGTTGCAGGAAGATGGGGGGATTATTCGTTGTAAAAAGCAGGAATTAAGTGCAGAAGAGATCCTTAACCATATCAAAGCGGACAAGATCGTCACCAAGCTATTACTGAACTGGCAACAACGGCTAGACTTTATTCTCGCTGATGACGGCAGTATCAAGCGTCTGAAATTCAGCGATGAACTCAAAGACCAAAATGAAGACATTCCAAGAGAAGATCAGGCTGCGCGTTTTGATGCCGACTTTTCTCTTATGTCATCAGAACTTGAAGCTTTTCTTCCTGAATTATATAAGGCTCTGGGCGGATTACCAAGTAACTGAGAATAGCGTCAGCCGATTAAAGCGGAGCATGGTGCTCCGCTTTTACTTCTTAATGACTCTTATATCAGCCCCTGAATAACCACAAATTTTTCCAACAGCTCTTCCTCTGTCTCAACCCGTTGCGGATCCGTAATAATACAATTAGTAATCGGACAAACAGACTGACAGGTAGGAACATCATAGTGCCCTTTACACTCAGTGCAAAGATTGGGGTCTATCTCATAGATACTTTCTCCCATTGAAATTGCACTGTTAGGGCACTCCGGCTCACACATATCGCAGTTGATACATTTCTGTGTAATTAACAGAGCCATGATCAGAGACTACCCTGAGCTTCCGCTTTTACTCCCTGAGGGTTGCGGGTATTCTGTCCGCTTTGCAGATTACGCATCAATAAGGCATATCCCAGATCCAAATCTTCCGGCACAGGAATAAACACAAAATGACCGTTACCTTTAGCATCTTCCACTGATTCTGACTTGCGATTTTCCATCACTTCCAGAGTAAATATAATATTGCCTTTAGGGGTCATCAATTCCAGACTATCACCGACAACAAACTTATTCTTAACTTCAACTTCTGCCAGTACACCACGCCGCTTACCGGTGAACTCACCGACAAACTGCTGGGTATCAGAAATTGAATAACCGTAGTCATAGTTCTGATAAGTGTCATGGGTATGACGACGTAAAAAACCTTCGGTATAGCCTCGATGCGCTAAACTCTCCAGCGTATTCATCAGGCTAGGATCAAACTGTTTACCAGCAACAGCATCATCAATAGCCTTGCGATATACCTGTGCCGTACGGGCGCAATAATAGAAAGACTTAGTCCGACCTTCAATTTTAAGAGAATGCACGCCCATTTTTGTCAGACGCTCCACATGCTGAACGGCACGCAGATCTTTCGAGTTCATGATATAAGTACCATGTTCATCTTCGAATGCTGCCATTTTTTCGTCAGGACGATGACTTTCAGAAAGTAATACCAGCTCATCAGTCGGCTTACCCAGACCAATAGTATTGTCCGGACGCTCAACCGCCTCCTGAACCTCGACGACCTGGCCGGCATCATTTTCAGTCGCTTTTTCTACTTTGTATTCCCAACGACAGGCATTAGTACAAGTACCCTGATTAGGATCCCGCTTATTAATATAACCCGATAACAGACAACGGCCAGAGTATGCCATACACAGAGCTCCGTGAACAAAAATCTCCAGCTCAGTCTCCGGACATTTTTCTCTGATCTCTTCAATTTCTTCCAGTGATAGCTCACGCGAAAGGATAACCCTTTCTACACCCTGAGATGCCCAGAATTTTACTGTTGCCCAGTTCACCGCATTAGCCTGAACCGAAAGGTGAATAGACATATCCGGGAAGCTTTCACGCACCAGCATAATCAACCCAGGATCAGACATAATCAGTGCGTCCGGCCCCATATCAACCACAGGTTTTAGATCACGAATAAAAGTTTTTAGCTTGGAGTTATGCGGCTGAATATTGCATACCACATAAAGTTTTTTACCTTGGGCATGAGCTTCATCGATGCCGATTTTCAGATTTTCGTGGTTGAATTCATTGTTACGCACACGGAGGCTATAACGAGGCTGGCCAGCATATACAGCATCGGCACCATAGGCAAACGCATACCGCATATTCTTAAGACTGCCAGCAGGGGACAGTAATTCAGGTTTAAACATTGCTTATATCTCTGTAGTTCTGATTTCAAGTCAGGACGACACCACCATATGGTGTCGAAGGGGCGGGAATTTTACGCCAATTCAACAATGCTGTACAGGCTATCAACTCGTTATCAACTGTTTACGAATGCAAACCAAGATAAAATTTAACCAAAAAAACACAAATATGAAGTTTTTATGACAAGAAACCGGTTTCTCAGGCATAAGATATGCAGGACATAATTTAAATGATATATTTGTCGATAAATCGGCAAACTCACCCCCCACCTTTTCCTGTTCCGGGGGTTCAAGATATAGATGAGTATGCTGGGAGTGTATTATGAGTAATATCTATAAAATAGAAACATTCTGCGAATCTTATGTTTCTCGAATCGCTGATTGTATCACTAAAGCTGGTGGCCACTGCGTAATACGTGGCTGGGCTGTCTTAACTGACCATGTATTCGATGCTCAGCAAACACAAAAACTTTTCCCTATGGTATCCAGAACAACGGATGATCTTACTGACGATGACATGTACGTCTGGATGAATTCTGACAGAGCTGCCGCGTAAACTTTTCCAACAATTCACCATGCTGGTTCAGTTCCCATACGTTATCGAATGGGAATACATGTCTACGTCACAGGGACTTTCCCCCAAACGTAAAAAAGCCCCATCATTTCTGACGAGGCTTCACTATCTATTTTGAAGAACGGGTGGCGGAGCAGACGGGACTCCCTATCTACCTTGCTTTGGCGCGCCCCCCGGCGTGACAGGCAGGCTTTCTTTTAAACAAAGAGGAACCAACTGAACGACCGCTCTACATTCTTCACTTTGCTCCAAACGCAAAAAAGCCTCAGTTTTGCGACTGAGGCTTCCTTCTCTATAACAAAAAAGCGTGGCGGAGCGGACGGGACTCCCTATCTACCTTGCCTGGGCGCGCCCCCCGACGTGACAGGCCGCTTTTTTAAAACAAACAGCTAACCAACTGAACTACCGCTCCGCATTGGCCACTTTACTTCAAGCGTAAAAAAGCCCCAGTCTTTCGACTGAGGCTTCAAATAGTGGCGGAGCGGACGGGACTCGAACCCGCGACCCCCGGCGTGACAGGCCG
>NZ_PFXK01000006.1 GCF_002812955.1 Vibrio sp. HA2012
AGCATCTAATCATAAGACTTTATTTGGTAAAAAGTTTAGTGGAGCGGTAGTTCAGTTGGTTAGAATACCGGCCTGTCACGCCGGGGGTCGCGGGTTCGAGTCCCGTCCGCTCCGCCACTTATTAGAGAGTCGTCTCATTAAACACGAACTACAGGGGTGTAGCTCCAATTGGCAGAGCAGCGGATTCCAAATCCGCGTGTTGGGAGTTCGAATCTCTCCACCCCTGCCATTATTAAAAGCCTCAGTCGTAAGACTGGGGCTTTTTTACGTCTGCAGTCTGAGTGTCGTAGCTCCAATTGGTAAAGCAGCGGATTCCGTCAATACCAAAAATCAGCGCGTGTTGGGAGTTCGAATTTCGCCACCCCTGTCATATTTAAGAAGTCTCTGTCAAAGATAGGTTTTTTCATATCTTAATTTTTTCTATTTCCTTATATGAAGTCCTTTTCCTTTCTTTAAGAATAACCGTTAGCTTCGATAGAGAAACTCTTTCGTCATCACGATGATTTCTGCTCGACATCACAAATCTCTTCGGTTAATCTGGCTATATAGACGTCTAGATAGCTTATGGAGAAAGCCGTGCCAATTAAGATTCCCGATCAACTGCCTGCATCCGATGTACTACGTCAGGAAAATATTTTTGTGATGTCTGAATCACGAGCTTCCACTCAGGAAATCCGTCCTCTAAAGGTATTGATTCTGAATCTGATGCCGAAAAAGATTGAAACGGAAACTCAGTTTTTACGTCTTTTATCTAATAGCCCGCTTCAGGTCGATGTGGAATTGTTGCGTATTGATAACCGACCGAGCAGAAACACTCCGACAGAGCACCTGGATACTTTTTATCGCCAGTTTGAGATGGTAAAAGATCGTAACTTTGATGGTCTTATCATTACGGGGGCACCTCTGGGCTTGGTACAGTTTGAAGATGTGCTGTACTGGGATCATCTGCAGGTTATTATGAATTGGGCAAAAGATCACGTGACCTCGACCATGTTTGTCTGCTGGGCTGCGCAAGCTGGTCTAAAACTGCTTTATGGTCTACCGAAGAAAACCCGTAGGGAAAAATTATCCGGAGTCTATGTGCATAAGATTCATGAGCAGCATAATCCGATTCTGCGTGGTTTTGACGATACTTTTCTTGCTCCGCATTCCCGTTATGCTGATTTTTCTCCGGCCTATCTGGATGAACATACTGATTTGGATATTCTGGCAACATCTGATATCGCAGGGGTTTATCTGGCAGCGACCAAGGACAAACGCAATGTCTTTGTGACAGGTCATCCAGAGTATGATTCACACACCTTGCATAATGAATATGTCAGGGATGTAGGAGAAGGTATGGATCCGGCTATTCCGGTGAACTATTATCCAAACGATAACCCTGATAATGCGCCGACAGCAAGCTGGCGCAGCCATGGTCATCTGCTGTTTGCTAACTGGTTGAACTATTGTGTTTACCAGCGGACACCATATGATTTGGAACACTTCTCTGAAGATAATTTTACGAAAGATGACTAGTCTGTACATGGACAAGGATTGAGGCAGTACTGTGGGTGTAAGCAATACAAGACAACTAATTGAACAACAACTGAAACAACGTATTCTGATTTTGGATGGTGGTATGGGTACCATGATCCAGGGCTATAAGCTGAAAGAAGAAGATTACCGTGGTGAACGCTTTGCTGACTGGCATTGTGACCTGAAAGGTAATAATGACCTGCTGGTTCTGACTCAGCCTGAGATTATTAAAGATATCCATTCTGCTTATCTGGAAGCAGGTGCAGATATTCTGGAAACCAACAGTTTTAATGCGACGACGATCGCAATGGCTGACTATGATATGGAAAGCCTGAGCGAAGACATCAATTTTGAGGCAGCCAGACTAGCTCGTCAGGTTGCGGATGAGTGGACTGCAAAAACACCGGAAAAACCGCGTTTTGTTGCCGGTGTTTTAGGCCCGACCAACCGCACCTGTTCTATTTCTCCAGATGTGAATGACCCGGGTTTTCGAAACATTACTTTTGACGGGTTAGTTAAGGCTTACTCTGAGTCCACCCGAGCGTTGATCAAGGGTGGTGTGGATCTTATCCTTATCGAAACCATCTTTGATACCCTGAATGCCAAGGCGTGTGCGTTTGCTGTTGATACGGTATTTGAAGAACTGGGTATTAAGCTACCGGTAATGATCTCCGGTACTATCACAGACGCTTCCGGACGGACGCTTTCCGGTCAGACGACCGAAGCTTTCTATAACGCGCTGCGGCACGTGAACCCTATTTCGTTCGGCCTGAACTGTGCGTTGGGGCCGGATGAGCTGCGTCAGTATGTTGAAGAACTGTCGCGTATCTCTGAATGCTATGTGTCAGCTCACCCGAATGCTGGCTTGCCGAATGCCTTTGGTGAATACGACCTGTCAGACGCTGATATGGCGGTACATATTAAGGAATGGGCTGAAAGTGGCTTTCTGAATATTGTCGGCGGTTGTTGTGGTACTACACCGGATCATATTCGTGCTATGGCAGAAGTGGTAGCCAATGTGGCTCCTCGTAAACTGCCAGAGCTTTCAGTTGCGTGTCGTCTTTCAGGGCTTGAGCCACTGACAATTGAAAAAGACAGCCTGTTTATCAACGTGGGTGAGCGGACCAACGTGACCGGTTCTGCACGCTTCAAGCGGCTGATTAAAGAAGAAGCTTATGACGAAGCACTGGAAGTGGCTCGTCAGCAGGTGGAAAACGGCGCGCAGATCATCGATATCAATATGGATGAAGGCATGCTGGATGCGGAAGCGTGTATGGTGCGCTTCCTGAACCTGTGTGCTTCTGAGCCTGAAATCTCCAAAGTGCCGATTATGGTCGACTCTTCTAAATGGGAGGTGATCGAAGCTGGCCTGAAATGCATTCAGGGTAAAGGCATTGTTAACTCTATCTCGATGAAAGAAGGGAAAGAGAAGTTTATTCAGCAGGCAAAACTGATCCGCCGTTATGGTGCCGCGGTGATTGTGATGGCCTTTGACGAGGTGGGTCAGGCGGACACCCGTGAGCGTAAGCTGGAAATCTGTACCAATGCTTATCGTATTCTGGTGGATGAAGTGGGTTTCCCGCCGGAAGATATTATCTTTGACCCGAACATCTTTGCGGTAGCAACCGGTATTGATGAACACAATAATTACGCCGTCGACTTTATCGAAGCAGTAGGTGATATCAAACGAGACCTGCCGCACGCTATGATTTCTGGTGGTGTATCGAACGTTTCTTTCTCCTTCCGGGGTAATAACTACGTGCGAGAAGCGATTCACGCGGTATTCCTGTATCACTGCTTCAAGCGTGGTATGGATATGGGGATCGTGAATGCGGGTCAGCTGGAAATCTACGATAACGTACCTGAGAAGCTGCGTGATGCGGTAGAAGACGTGATCCTGAACCGTCATGCTGATGCGACAGAAAACTTGCTGGAGATAGCGGAAGAGTACCGTGAGAACGCTGTCGGTAAGCAGGAAGATGCTTCTGCACAGGAATGGCGAAGCTGGCCAGTAAACAAGCGTCTTGAACATGCGCTGGTGAAAGGCATTACCGAGTTTATTGTTGAAGATACGGAAGAGGCCCGTGTGAATGCCAGCAAACCACTGGAGGTCATTGAAGGCCCTCTGATGGATGGCATGAACGTGGTTGGTGACCTGTTCGGCGAAGGTAAAATGTTCCTCCCTCAGGTAGTGAAATCTGCCCGGGTGATGAAGCAGGCTGTTGGGCATCTTGAACCTTATATCAATGCGGAAAAGCAGGCGGGAACGTCTAACGGTAAGATCCTGTTGGCAACCGTAAAAGGGGATGTACACGATATCGGTAAGAATATCGTAGGTGTGGTGCTGCAGTGTAATAACTACGAGATCATCGACCTTGGTGTCATGGTACCGTGCGAGAAGATCCTGAAAGTTGCCAAAGAAGAAAATGTGGACTTGATTGGTCTCTCCGGTTTGATTACACCGTCTCTGGATGAAATGGTACACGTTGCCAAGGAAATGGAGCGGAATGGTTTTGATAAGCCGTTAATGATCGGTGGTGCGACCACATCCAAAGCGCATACCGCAGTGAAAATCGAGCAGAATTACAGTCATCCGGTGGTGTATGTCAGCAACGCATCGCGCGCTGTGGGCGTCTGCTCAGCACTGCTCTCTGATGAGCAGCGTCCGGCCTTTGTAGAAAAACTGGATGCAGAGTACGAACTGGTTCGTGAACAGCACAGCCGCAAGACACCGCGCACCAAGCCGATCACACTGGAGCAGGCAAGAGCCAACAAACTGGTAACGGACTGGGATAGTTATACCCCACCAGCACCGGTGAAACCGGGCGTGCATGTGTTCAGGGATATGGATGTGGCTACCCTGCGCGAGTATATCGACTGGACGCCGTTCTTTATGACCTGGTCTCTGTCCGGTAAATATCCGAAGATCTTCGATCACGAAGAAGTGGGCGAAGAGGCGAGAAAGTTGTTCAAGGATGCGAACGACTGGCTGGATCGCATCGAAGCGGAAGGACTGCTGAAAACAGCCGGTATCTGTGGTCTGTTCCCGGCGGCAAGTACCAATGAAGATATTGAAGTGTATGCCGATGAGTCACGTAATGAAGTGACCCAAGTACTGCATCATCTGCGTCAGCAAACCGAAAAACCTAGGGGAGCAAACTACTGTCTGTCGGACTTTATTGCGCCGAAAGAAAGTGGTAAGAGCGACTGGATTGGTATGTTTGCGGTGACCGGTGGCATCGGTGAGCGTGAGCTGGCAGATGAGTTTAAAGCCAAGGGTGATGACTACAACGCCATTATGATTCAGGCTGTGGCTGACCGTCTGGCAGAAGCTTTTGCAGAATACCTGCATCAGAAGGTTCGTACTGAAATCTGGGGCTATGCAGCGGATGAAAACCTGAGCAACGATGATCTGATCCGTGAGAAGTATCAGGGTATTCGCCCTGCGCCGGGTTATGCGGCTTGCCCTGAACACTCGGAAAAAGGCCCTATCTGGGATCTACTGGGTGTGGAAGAGCAGATCGGTATGCAACTGACAACTAGCTATGCTATGACGCCGGGTGCTTCGGTATCAGGCTGGTACTTCTCCCATCCAGATTCCCGTTACTTTGCGGTAGCGAAGATTCAGGAAGATCAACTGGATGACTATGCTCTGCGTAAAGGCTGGGGCAGGGAAGAAGCGGAAAGGTGGTTGGGCCCTAATCTGTCATAGAGTTTTGTCCGGATAAAAAGTCGTCATTCTTTATGTGTATATATCTATTGTCACACCATGTAACGGATGACGATTTTTTATCTTTTAGCAGGGCGAAATATGCAACATTAACTTATCTTAGTAATGCGGTGGTGGGGTCTCTTCCGATTCATCCGCCAGATTCGATGTGTCCATACTCTTAATTTTGCCTACGACAAAACGCATCTGTTCCTGCATCTTACTGATCAGCAATTGTTGCTGACTGAGAGCCTCATTTAATTCATCAATGGTCTGTTCCTGAAAGGCTAGTTTGCATTCTAAATCTTCAATTTTGTATTCCAGAGCATCAAGGCTCTGTGTCTGTTTATCGTTCATAAGTGTTAATCGTCTATTGTCCATGCCTGAGCAACTCCAGCAGAAGTTCCTGATATTACCCGGTTTTGATGATCAAAGGCGGCATCATACACTACTGCTGTGGGCGGGCGTGCATCTTTTAATGGTAAAGAATCCCAGCCCTGTATTTTTTTTCCTGAGCTTGTGTGCCACAAATATACTCTGCCTGAGGGGGTTCCGGTAGCCAGTTTTTCTCCGGTGTCAGAAAAGCGGGCTGTTGTAAAAATAAGTTGCCGGGATAAGGATTTCAGGGCAGAGACTTTCCTGCCATCACGGAGATCCCAGATATACGCATCGTTTGCTCCATCTGATGTCAGAGCCAGTTTCCCGTCTCTTTGCAGTGCCACCCGGTTGATTCTTGCATCATGCTCAAACTGATAGAGAACCTGACCTGTATCGGTATCCCACAGGTAGGCTTTGTAGTCATTTCCTCCAGAGAGTGCAAAGTGGCCATTGGCTGACAATGCGACAGAATTGACTTTTTCCCTGTGGGCAAGGAACTCTAGACGTCTTCCGGTGACTAAGTTGACGTAGATAGCTTTACCATTAGACAGGCCCAGCAGGATCTGCTCGCCATTGCTGGCTATATCGACATCGCGGATAAGTCCGTCAGAAATCGACCATAACCCTTTGGCTTGTGTCCAGGATAGATCCCAGACCGCAAAGTTCTGCTGTGTGGCGGTAATGGCGAATCGGCCATTATCCGAGATCCTTATCCGGGAAACCGTATTCCCTGCCGGATCCTGTTTTCCCAGTTCGGCCAGCTCCTTATTTTCCTGTAGATCCCACAGAAGAAGCTGACGTTGTTTTGAGTAGAGTAGGGCAAACCGGCCATCACGGCTGAGGGCAAAACTGGTGGTGCCTGTTGGTTCGATAACCCAGCGCTGGTCGTCATTGTCAGAAAAGAAACAGCCATTTAACAGTAGGCTGACAATGAAAATAAGCGCTGAATGAGAGATTGTTCGCATCACAATAGAGATTCCGGTTTGTGTCGAAAGGTATATACCTAGTATATTGATACATCAGACTATTTGCACACTCAGGCAAGTATATCAAGGTGTATAAAACGAAAATGGCATGGCCATTCAATTGGAGAATTTAATGAAACCTTTTTTTAAAGTGTCCCTGTTAGCTGCAACTGTAATGCTTGCGGTTGGTTGTCAAAAAGAAGAAGCACCAAAAACGGAAGCGACGCCACAGGTTCAGACTGAAGCGGCTAAGGCAGAACAATTTGCTTCGGAAGATGATAAAGCGGCTTATGCTATTGGTGTTTCTTTTGCTAATTACCTGTCGACCAGTATCGGAAAACCGGCTGAATTTGGTATTGAGCTGAAAAAAGAGCTGGTGCTACAGGGTATTCAGGATGTGTTTGCTGAGAAATCGGTACTGAATGACGAAGAAACACGTCAGGTACTGGAAGCTCTGGACAAACGTGTTGCTGAGAAGATGCAGCAACAGGCAGCAGAAAAAGCGGCAGCGGCAAAACAGGCGGGTGATGATTTCCGTGCTGAGTTTGAAAAAGAAGAAGGCGTACAGAAAACAGACTCTGGCCTGCTATACAAAGTACTGACACCGGCCGAAGGGGAAAAGCCGACAGAAACGGATACAGTTGAGGTTCATTACACCGGTACTTTGATTGACGGCACTAAGTTCGACAGCTCTTATGACCGTAATCAGACAGCAACGTTTCCTCTGGATCGTGTGATCCCAGGTTGGACTGAAGGTGTACAACTGATGACAGTTGGCTCCAAATATAAGCTCGTTCTCCCACCAGAACTGGCTTATGGTGATCAGGATACACAGGCTATTCCGGCTAATTCCACTTTGATTTTTGAAGTTGAGCTGATCAGCATTAATAAGGATGAGGCTGGCGAAGACGAAGCGGCTGCTGAATAAGCAAACGACCTGGCTTGTTGTTTTTGAACAGAAGCTGAGGGTGGTGAAAACAGCTGAAGACCCGGAATTTTCGGGTCTTTTTCGTATTAGGCTCTCCATAATTGACCCAAAATGGTACGCTATTCAAATTTTCTGATAAAATTGCGTCAATTTGTTGATTATTTGTTCTGGGACGGGAAAACGTGACTACTACCGAAGCATTACACGCTGATGCGTTACTTGAAATGGAATCCGTTGTGGTAGAGCCATTTACCAAAGAAGATCTCACTATCCTGAAATCTTACGAAGCTGTGGTAGATGGTTTGGCAAGTTTGATCGGACCTTTCTGTGAAATTGTTCTTCATTCGCTGGAAAGTCTGGATACCTCGGCAATTCGTATTGCGAACGGAGAAAATACCGGGCGTCAGGTTGGTTCGCCGATCACTGATATGGCACTGAAAATGTTGAAAGATATTGAAGGTTCTGAGCGTAACTTCTCTCGTCCTTACTTTACCCGAGCCAAGGGCGGGATCCTGATGAAATCAATTACGATTGCTATCCGCAATGGTAATAACCGGGTGATTGGTCTGCTTTGTATTAACGTCAATCTGGATGCCCCTTTTTCTCAAATTCTGCAATCCTTTATGCCGACGGAAGATGCAAAGGAAGCGGCTTCATCTGTGAATTTTGCCAGTGATGTCGTTGAGCTGGTGGATCAAACTGTTGAACATACGATAGAAGAAATCAATGGTGATAAGTCCGTATCCAACAATACCAAAAACCGTCAGATAGTCATGGATCTGTACGATAAAGGTATTTTTGATATCAAAGATGCTATTAACCGGGTTGCAGAAAGATTGAATATTTCTAAACATACCGTCTATCTTTATATACGACAACGTAAAACAGAGGAAGGTGAGAAGTGAGTCTGAATTACACCCTGCTGGTAACAGGATCCGTTTATGGGAGCCAGTCGGCTCGTAATGCGTATGGCTTTGCCTGTGCATTGCTGGAAAAAGGCCATAAACTGACCTCTGTGTTCTTTTATCAGGACGGGGTGTCTAACGGCTCTGACTTAGTCATTCCGGCCAATGATGAATTTGATTTAACTCAGGCATGGCAGAAACTGGCATTGGAGCACGGTGTTAGCCTGGAAACGTGTGTTGCCGCGGCGTTGCGCCGGGGGGTATTAAGCAAACAGGAAGCTGAGCAGCATAACCGGGATCATCACAACCTGGCACACGGGTTTGAACAGGTTGGTCTGGGCAGTCTGGCAGAAGCATTACTGACTCAGGATAGGGTGGTACAGTTTTGAGTAAAATTGCATTTGTGTTTCGCTCCCACCCTCACAGTACAGCATGTGGGCGAGAGGGATTAGATGCTCTACTGGCTGCTTCTGCATACAGTGAAGAGTTGCAGGTGTTTTTTCTTGGTAATGGTGTCACTCAACTGATCTCCGGGCAGGATACTACAGGGATTTATTCCCGTGATTATCTGCCAGCATTCAGGTTAATGGAACTGTACGATATAGAGAATGTATTGATCTGCCAGTCATCTATGCAGGAATATGGGCTGAGCCCAGATGATCTCCTGATTCAGGGAGTAATCCTTCCCCGGGCAGAAATTGGTGCAAGGCTGAGTGAATGCCATAAGGTAATTACTTTCTGATAGCTGGTTCAGCTTTTTATTTCACATCATGAGTGAGCAAAAACGGACACAACATGTTGCACATTATAAAACATCATCAGTCTCTGGCTCAGGCTTTGACTTATGTCGATGCTGAAGATCCTATTCTTTTGGTAGAAGATGGGATATATGCAGCCTTGACTTGTCATATTTCTCATACTGCACTGACACAAAATGCCAACCCATTCTATGTTCTGCTACCGGATATCAAGGCCAGAGGGCTGGATAAACGGGCAATAAGTGAAGTTGAACTGATCGATTTCTCCGGATTTGTTGAATTGACGGAACAGAATATCACTATGATGACCTGGTAGTTTGTCACTTCGGTCAATATTACGGAGAGTCTGACAACCTGCTGTATAAAAAAGATCCGTATATTTCTTGACACACCTTCCATCCATGCATAGAATTTTGCGTCCCTAAATGTACATGGTGAATGTCCATGAAACACGATGGGATATAGATTTTTCACAAAGCTTACTTTAAGTAATATCAGGAGCTAGTTAATGGCAACTATTAACCAGTTGGTACGTAGTCCTCGCGTTAAGCAAGTTGTTAAAAGCAACGTGCCAGCGCTGGAAGCGTGCCCACAAAAACGTGGTGTATGTACTCGTGTTTACACTACTACACCTAAAAAACCTAACTCAGCACTTCGTAAAGTTTGTCGTGTACGTCTGACAAACGGTTTCGAAGTAACTTCGTACATCGGCGGTGAAGGCCACAACCTTCAGGAACACTCAGTTGTTCTAATCCGTGGTGGTCGTGTTAAAGACCTTCCAGGTGTGCGTTACCACACTGTTCGTGGTGCACTTGACTGTGCAGGCGTAAATGACCGTAAGCAAGGTCGTTCTAAGTACGGTGTGAAACGTCCTAAGTCTTAATATTTCTCTGTAAAGAAAGCGTTAAGTAAGGCCAAACACTAAATTAATTTGTATTTTTTGATAAAACTGAAAAGTTTTGGATAAAACCTGAAGAAGACAACGGAGAATATTCCATGCCACGTCGTCGCGTTATTGGTCAGCGTAAGATCCTTCCAGATCCAAAGTTCAAATCTGAACTGCTGGCAAAATTTGTAAACATCGTTATGGTTGACGGTAAGAAATCAACTGCTGAAAAAATCGTATACGGTGCACTAGATACTATGGCTGAGAAATCTGGCAAAGATCACTTAGCTGTATTTGAAGAAGCTCTTGAAAATGTTCGCCCTGCGGTAGAAGTTAAATCTCGCCGTGTGGGTGGTTCAACTTATCAGGTGCCTGTAGAAGTACGTCCGGTTCGCCGTAACGCACTTGCTATGCGCTGGTTGGTTGAAGCTGCGCGTAAGCGTGGTGAGAAATCTATGGCTGCTCGTCTGGCTGCTGAAATGCTGGACGCATCAGAAAACAAAGGTACTGCTGTGAAGAAACGTGAAGATGTTCACCGCATGGCAGAAGCGAACAAAGCGTTTGCTCATTACCGTTGGTAATACCTTTTCAGTGCTGCAAGATTCCTTGCAGCACTTCTTTAGTTCCTATGCTTATGCTAGGAACTATTGCTATATCTAGAGGACAGTATTTTTCTCGAAGATAGTTTTTAGCTGAGAACGTTTTTAGCTATAGCAATAGTCCCTATCTCTAATAAGAGGATTCAATCGTGGCTCGCAAAACTCCTATTGAGCGCTACCGTAATATCGGTATCTGTGCTCACGTAGATGCAGGTAAAACTACCACTACTGAGCGTATTCTATTCTACACCGGCCTTTCTCATAAAATCGGCGAAGTGCATGATGGTGCTGCAACCATGGACTGGATGGAGCAGGAGCAAGAACGTGGTATTACTATCACTTCCGCTGCGACGACAACCTTCTGGCGCGGTATGCAGGCACAGTTTGACGAACACCGTATCAATATTATCGATACTCCGGGACACGTAGACTTCACTATTGAAGTGGAGCGTTCTTTACGTGTGCTTGATGGTGCCGTAGTGGTGTTCTGTGGTGCTTCCGGTGTTGAACCTCAGTCTGAAACGGTATGGCGTCAGGCAGACAAATATCATGTTCCACGTATGGTGTTTGTGAATAAGATGGACCGTGCCGGCGCAGATTTCCTGCGTGTGGTTAACCAAATTAAAGATCGTCTTGGTGCGAATCCAGTTCCAATCCAGTTAAATATTGGTGCGGAAGATGAATTCAAAGGTGTTATCGACCTTATCAAGATGAAAGCAATCAACTGGAACGAAGCCGATCAGGGCATGACCTTCACTTATGAAGAGATTCCGGAGGATATGCTGGAACTGGCAGAAGAGTGGCGCAATCATATGATTGAAGCTGCAGCTGAAGCCAATGAAGAATTAATGGAAAAATACCTTGAAGACGGCGAACTGACAGAAGAAGAGCTGAAGCAAGGTCTGCGTACCCGTACACTAAACAATGAAATTGTGCTGGCCACTTGTGGTAGTGCATTTAAGAACAAAGGTGTACAGGCCGTACTTGATGCTGTTATCGAGTATCTTCCGGCTCCTGTTGATGTGCCGTCAATCAAAGGTCATGATGAAGACGAGAATGAGATCGAACGTCATGCTGATGATAACGAACCATTTTCAGCTCTTGCATTTAAGATTGCGACGGACCCATTTGTAGGTACGTTAACCTTTATGCGTGTTTACTCTGGTGTAGTGAATTCCGGGGATACCGTCTATAACTCAGTGAAGCAAAAGCGTGAGCGTTTTGGCCGTATCGTACAGATGCACTCAAATAAGCGTGAAGAAGTGAAAGAAATTCGCGCCGGTGACATCGCAGCTGCGATTGGTTTGAAAGATGTGACTACAGGGGATACCCTGTGTGATCAGGGTCATAAAGTGATTCTGGAGCGTATGGAATTCCCTGAACCGGTTATCCAGATTGCTGTAGAACCACGCTCTAAAGCTGATCAGGAAAAAATGGGTATGGCACTGGGTAAACTGGCTGCTGAAGACCCGTCATTCCGTGTCGAAACCGATGACGAAACCGGTCAGACACTGATTTCAGGTATGGGTGAACTGCATCTGGACATCATTGTTGATCGAATGAAAAGAGAATTCAGTGTGGACTGTAACGTGGGTAAACCTCAGGTTGCATACCGCGAAACCATCCGTGGTAAAGCTGAAGTAGAAGGCAAATTTGTTCGCCAGTCCGGTGGTCGAGGTCAGTATGGTCATGTATGGCTGAAACTGGAACCGTCAGAAACTGGTGAAGGGTTTGTATTCGTAGACGAGATCGTGGGTGGTGTAGTTCCTAAGGAATACATCAGCTCGGTAGCGAAAGGTATCGAGGAGCAGATGAATAACGGTGTGCTGGCCGGCTATCCTGTATTGGATGTCAAAGCAACCCTGTTTGACGGCTCGTACCATGATGTTGACTCTAGTGAGATGGCGTTTAAAATCGCTGGCTCAATGGCGTTCAGGAAAGGGGCTCTCGAAGCGCAGCCCGTTCTTCTTGAACCAATGATGAAGGTTGAAGTAACCACTCCTGAAGACTGGATGGGTGATGTGGTAGGTGATTTGAACCGTCGCCGCGGCATTATCTCGGGTATGGAAGACGGCAATGCTGGTCTGAAAATTATCCGTGCCCAGGTACCACTTTCAGAAATGTTTGGTTACGCAACCGACCTGCGTTCTGCAACGCAAGGCCGTGCATCGTACTCTATGGAATTTTCCGAGTATGCTGAAGTGCCGAAAAACGTAGCAGATGCTATTATTGCAGAGCGTAGTTAAACAATCATTGTCACAATGAATGTATTGCGTTGACGAAAGTTGACGCATAAAATAGCAAATTCTGGCGCGCCCTGAATAACGATACTCGGGGCGAATCATAACTAGGAAGGAACACGATCGTGTCTAAAGAAAAATTTGAACGTACGAAACCGCACGTAAACGTTGGTACTATCGGCCACGTTGACCACGGTAAAACAACTCTAACAGCAGCAATCTGTACTGTACTTTCTAAAGTATACGGCGGTGCAGCACGTGACTTCGCATCAATCGATAACGCTCCAGAAGAGCGTGAACGCGGTATCACCATCGCTACTTCACACGTAGAGTACGACACTCCAAGCCGTCACTATGCACACGTAGACTGCCCAGGACACGCTGACTATGTTAAAAACATGATCACTGGTGCTGCGCAAATGGACGGTGGCATCCTGGTTGTTGCTGCAACAGATGGTCCAATGCCACAAACTCGTGAGCACATCCTGCTAGGCCGTCAGGTTGGTATCCCTTACATCATCGTATTCATGAACAAATGTGACATGGTAGATGACGAAGAGCTGCTAGAACTAGTAGAAATGGAAGTACGTGAACTGCTGTCTGAGTACGATTTCCCAGGTGATGACCTACCAGTAATCCAGGGTTCAGCACTAGGCGCGCTAAATGGCGAAGCACAGTGGGAAGAGAAAATCATCGAGCTAGCAAAAGCACTTGATGAGTACATCCCAGAACCAGAGCGTGCAGTAGACATGCCGTTCCTGATGCCAATCGAAGACGTATTCTCAATCCAGGGTCGTGGTACAGTAGTAACAGGCCGTATCGAGCGTGGTATCCTGAAAGTGGGTGATGAAGTAGCAATCGTGGGTATCCACGAAACTACAACAACGACCTGTACTGGTGTAGAGATGTTCCGTAAGCTTCTAGACGAAGGTCGTGCGGGTGAGAACGTTGGTGCCCTACTACGTGGTACTAAACGTGACGAAGTAGAGCGTGGTCAGGTACTGGCTAAGCCTGGTTCAATCACTCCACACACTAAGTTCGAATCAGAAGTATACGTACTGTCAAAAGATGAAGGTGGTCGTCACACACCATTCTTCAAAGGCTACCGTCCACAGTTCTACTTCCGTACAACTGACGTAACTGGTAACATCGAGCTGCCAGAAGGCGTAGAAATGGTAATGCCTGGTGATAACATCAAGATGACTGTAGAGCTAATCGCACCAATCGCGATGGACGAAGGTCTGCGCTTCGCGATCCGTGAAGGTGGCCGTACAGTAGGTGCTGGTGTTGTTGCTAAAATCTTCGAATAATATTATTCGTTAGATATTTGCGATAATCGCATCTGAAAAGGGAAGCTTCGGCTTCCCTTTTTGATCTTCCATTTATTTTCGATTATTTTTCATCCTCTGCTTGCAACCCCTTCTTCAAGCTGTATAATATCGCGCACTGGCTTAGCCAGTTGTGAACCAATGAGCACTGAGGAGCAGACTTTCCGTCTGGTAACGTATACTCAGCTTATGTTCGCGGTTAATAAAATATTAGCGTAATAGTTAATTCAAATTTAACTGACAATGTTTCCTAATCTTGGAAGCTACGGTTTCACATAAATCAATCGGCATTCTCTCGTCTTGACGAGTTTGAGTGGCGATATTGTTTGTGTAATTTATTTAATTTGGAGCTCTGTCTCATGCAGAACCAACGTATCCGTATCCGCCTAAAGGCTTTCGATTACAAACTGATCGACCAGTCTACAGCGGAAATCGTAGAAACAGCAAAACGTACCGGCGCACAGGTTCGTGGTCCAATTCCACTGCCAACCCGTAAAGAGCGTTTCACTGTTCTTATCTCTCCACACGTTAACAAGAAAGCTCGTGATCAGTACGAAATTCGTACTCATAAGCGTCTGATCGACATTGTTGAGCCAACAGACAAGACTGTTGATGCTCTGATGCGTCTAGACCTTGCTGCAGGCGTTGACGTTCAAATTAGCCTAGGTTAAGGGAGATTAGAAGAATGATTGGTCTAGTCGGACGTAAAGTGGGTATGACCCGCGTATTTACCGAAGAAGGCGTTTCTATCCCAGTAACAGTTGTTGAAGTAGAAGCTAACCGTGTAACTCAAGTTAAAACTCTTGAGACTGATGGTTACGCAGCAATTCAGGTAACTGCTGGTGCTAAGAAAGCTAGCCGTGTAACTAAGCCAGAAGCTGGTCACTATGCGAAAGCAGGTGTTGAAGCTGGCCGCGGTCTTTGGGAATTCCGTTTAGAAAACGGCGAAGAGTTTGAAGTTGGTGCTGAACTGACTGTTGAACTGTTCAACGAAACTAAAAAAGTAGACGTTACTGGTACATCTAAGGGTAAAGGTTTCCAAGGTGCTGTTAAGCGCTGGAACTTCCGTACTCAAGATATGACTCACGGTAACTCTTTGTCTCACCGTGCTCCTGGTTCTATCGGTCAATGTCAGACTCCAGGTCGCGTATTTAAAGGCAAGAAAATGGCAGGTCACATGGGTGCTGAGCGCGTAACGACTCAAAACCTGGAGATCGTACGTGTTGACGCTGAACGCAATCTGCTTCTTATCAAAGGTGCAGTACCTGGTTCAACTGGCGGCGACGTGATCGTTAAACCAGCTGTTAAAGCATAACGTCTAGGAGTAAGTAATGGAATTGATGGTTAAAGGTGCTGATGCACTAACTGTTTCCGAAACTACTTTCGGACGTGAGTTCAACGAAGCTCTTGTACATCAGGTAGTTGTTGCGTATGCAGCAGGTGCTCGTCAAGGCACTCGTGCTCAAAAAACTCGTTCTGAAGTATCAGGCGGCGGTGCTAAGCCTTGGCGTCAAAAAGGTACTGGCCGTGCGCGTGCTGGTACAATTCGTAGCCCAATCTGGCGTACAGGTGGTGTTACTTTTGCTGCGAAACCACAAGATCACAGCCAAAAAGTAAACAAGAAAATGTACCGTGGTGCTATGAAGAGCATTCTTTCTGAGCTTGTTCGTCAAGAGCGTTTAATCGTTGTTGATAACTTCTCAGTAGAAGCACCAAAAACTAAAGAGCTAGTAGCTAAGCTTAAAGAACTTGAGCTTAACGATGTTCTGATTGTGACTGGCGAAGTAGATGAGAATCTATTCTTAGCTGCTCGTAACCTGTACAAAGTTGACGCACGTGACGTTGCTGGTATCGATCCAGTAAGCCTGATCGCGTTCGACAAGGTTCTAATGACAGCGGAAGCTGTTAAGCAAGTTGAGGAGATGCTGGCATGATCAATGAAGAGCGTCTACTAAAGGTTCTACGTGCTCCACATATCTCTGAAAAAGCAACTATGGCTGCAGAGAAAGCGAACACTATCGTTTTCAAAGTAGCAAAAGATGCAACTAAAAAAGAGATCAAAGCAGCTGTAGAAAAGCTATTTGAAGTTGAAGTTAAGTCTGTAAACACTCTTGTGCTTAAGGGTAAAACCAAGCGTCAGGGTCTACGCCAAGGTCGCCGCAGCGACGTTAAGAAAGCGTATGTAACTCTGAAAGAAGGTCAGGATCTTGACTTCGTTGGCGGTGCGGAATAACAGGAGTAGTTGAACAATGGCTATTGTTAAGTGTAAGCCGACTTCCCCTGGTCGTCGTCATGTAGTTAAAGTTGTTAACGCTGACCTGCACAAGGGTAAGCCATACGCACCTCTTCTGGAGAAAAACTCTAAGAATGGTGGTCGTAACAACAACGGTCGTATCACAGTACGTCACATCGGCGGTGGTCATAAACACCACTACCGTGTAATTGACTTCAAACGTACTAAAGACGGTATCCCTGCGAAGGTTGAGCGTCTGGAATACGATCCAAACCGTAGCGCAAACATTGCTCTAGTTCTGTATAAAGACGGTGAGCGTCGCTACATCATTGCACCAAAAGGCATTCAAGCTGGTGATCAGATCCAGTCTGGTGTTGATGCGCCAATCAAAGCAGGTAACACTCTGCCGATGCGCAACATTCCAGTTGGTTCTACTGTTCACTGTGTTGAACTGAAGCCTGGTAAAGGTGCACAACTTGCTCGTTCTGCAGGTGCATATGCACAAATCGTCGCTCGCGACGGTGCTTATGTAACTCTACGCCTACGTTCTGGCGAAATGCGCAAAGTACTTTCTGAAGGCCGTGCAACAATCGGTGAAGTGGGTAACTCTGAGCACATGCTACGTGAACTGGGTAAAGCCGGTGCTAACCGCTGGCGCGGTGTTCGTCCTACCGTTCGCGGTGTGGTAATGAACCCGGTAGACCACCCACACGGTGGTGGTGAAGGCCGTACATCTGGTGGTCGTCACCCAGTATCTCCATGGGGTATGCCAACTAAAGGCTTTAAGACCCGTAAGAACAAGCGCACTGACAAGTACATCGTACGTCGTCGTAACAAGTAATCTATTAAAGAGGATAAGCCATGCCACGTTCTCTCAAGAAAGGTCCTTTTATTGACCTACACTTGCTGAAGAAGGTAGAGAAAGCGGTGGAAAGCGGAGACAAAAAGCCTATTAAGACTTGGTCCCGTCGTTCAATGATCATACCTACAATGATCGGTTTGACCATCGCTGTCCATAATGGTCGTCAGCACGTTCCAGTATTTGTAACTGATGAAATGATCGGTCACAAACTGGGTGAATTTGCACCAACTCGTACTTATCGCGGTCACGCTGCAGATAAGAAAGCGAAGAAGAAATAAGGAGTAGATAATGGAAGCTATCGCTAAACATAACTTTGCTCGTATTTCTCCACAGAAAGCTCGCTTAGTTGCAGATCTCATTCGTGGTAAATCTGTTGACCAGGCTCTGGAAATTCTGACTTTCAGCAACAAAAAAGCTGCTGTATTGGTTAAGAAAGTTCTTGAGTCAGCAATCGCTAACGCAGAACACAACGAAGGTGCAGATATCGACGATCTTAATGTTGCTAAGATCTTCGTAGATGAAGGCCCTGTCATGAAGCGTATTATGCCTCGTGCTAAAGGCCGTGCGGATCGTATCTTGAAGCGTTCTAGCCACATCACTGTTGTTGTTGCAGATCGCTAAGAGACTAGGAGAGTAAGCAATGGGTCAGAAAGTACATCCAAATGGTATTCGTCTTGGCATCGTTAAGCCTTGGAATGCTACATGGTTTGCTAATACCAAAGATTTCGCTGACAACCTAGACGGCGACTTCAAGGTACGTCAGTTCCTGACTAAGGAACTACAAAAAGCGTCTCTGTCACGCATCATTATCGAACGTCCTGCTAAGAGCATTCGTGTGACTATCCACACTGCTCGTCCAGGCGTTGTTATCGGTAAGAAAGGTGAAGACGTTGAGAAGCTACGCACTGCTGTAGCTAAAATTGCAGGTGTACCAGCGCAAATTAACATCGCTGAAGTACGTAAGCCTGAGCTGGACGCTCAACTTGTTGGCGACAGCATCGCGTCTCAGCTGGAACGTCGTGTTATGTTCCGTCGCGCTATGAAGCGTGCGGTACAGAACGCAATGCGTCTGGGTGCTAAGGGTATCAAGGTTGAAGTAAGCGGCCGTCTTGGCGGTGCTGAAATCGCGCGTACTGAATGGTACCGTGAAGGCCGTGTGCCACTACACACACTACGTGCTGATATTGATTACGCAACTTCTTCGGCTCACACCCAGTATGGTGTGATCGGCATCAAAACTTGGATCTTCAAAGGTGAGATTCTTGGTGGCATGCCGGCTGCTAACGCAGTAGAGCCAAAGGCTGATAAGCCTAAGAAGCAGCGTAAAGGCCGTAAATAAGGAGTCGACTGATGCTACAACCTAAACGTACTAAGTTCCGTAAGGTTCATACTGGTCGCAACCGTGGTCTGGCTAAAGGTACTGACGTAAGTTTTGGTACTTACGGCCTGAAAGCTGTTGGCCGTGGTCGTATCACTGCTCGTCAGATCGAAGCGGCTCGTCGTGCGATGACGCGTCACGTTAAGCGTCAAGGTCAAATCTGGATCCGTATTTTCCCAGATAAGCCTATCACTGAAAAACCACTTGAAGTTCGTCAGGGTAAGGGTAAAGGTAACGTTGAGTACTGGGTAGCCCAAATCCAACCGGGTAAGGTGATGTACGAAATGGGTGGTGTACCTGAAGAGTTGGCGCGTGAAGCGTTCCGCCTTGCGGCACGTAAACTGCCAATCAAAACAACATTTGTAACTAAGCAGGTGATGTGATGAAAGCACAAGATCTACGCGAAAAAAGCGTTGCAGAGCTTAATGACGAACTGATGAATTTGCTGCGCGAGCAGTTCAACCTGCGTATGCAGGCTGCGACTGGCCAGCTACAGCAAACTCATACTCTGAAAGCTGTACGCCGTGATATCGCACGTGTGAAAACTGTTCTGAATGAGAAGGCAGGCGCATAATGAGCGACAATATTCGTACTCAGCAAGGTCGTGTTGTTAGCGACAAGATGGACAAGTCTATCACTGTTGCTATCGAGCGTTTCGTGAAGCACCCAATTTACGGTAAGTTCGTAAAACGCACGACTAAAATACACGCACATGACGAAAACAACGAGTGTGGCATCGGCGACACTGTTGAAATTCGTGAATGTCGTCCACTGTCTAAGACTAAGTCTTGGACTCTGGTTCGAGTTGTAGAAAAAGCGAAAATCTAATTTTCCTTGATTTACAAGCTCTCAAACGGCTCCAAATTTTTTTTGGGGCCGTTTGTTTTTTGTCTACCCAATCACATAAAAGGGTGGTACAATTCGCAGCCCTTATAAAAGGCAGCCCGACCCGAGAGGGTCTAGTTTTATAATATTTAGCGGAGCACTAACATGATCCAAATGCAAAGCACACTCGAAGCCGCGGATAACTCCGGCGCTCGTAGAGTGATGTGTATTAAGGTTCTGGGTGGCTCACACCGCCGTTATGCACATATCGGTGACATCATCAAAGTTACAGTGAAAGAAGCAATTCCTCGCGGTAAAGTTAAAAAAGGTGATGTTCTGAAGGCGGTAGTAGTGCGCACCCGTAAAGGCGTACGTCGCCCTGACGGTTCTGTCATTCGCTTCGACCGTAATGCTTGCGTATTGTTGAACAACACTACTGAGCAACCAGTCGGCACACGTATCTTTGGTCCAGTGACTCGTGAACTTCGTAATGCGAAATTCATGAAGATTGTTTCACTGGCTCCAGAAGTTCTGTAAGGAGCGGCAACAATGGCAGCTAAAATCCGTCGTAATGACGAAGTAATCGTTCTTGCTGGTAAAGACAAAGGCAAGAAAGGTAAGGTAACTAAGGTTCTTTCTACCGGTAAAGTTATCGTTGAAGGTATCAACCTTGTGAAGAAACACCAGAAGCCTGTACCGGCTCTTGGTATCCAAGGTGGCATCGTTGAACAGGAAGCAGCTATCGATGCTTCTAACGTTGCAATCTTCAATGCGGCAACTGGTAAAGCAGACCGAGTAGGTTTCCGTTTCGAAGATGGTAAGAAAGTTCGTTTCTTTAAATCTAACAACGAAACCATTTCTAACTAATAGAAGTAATTTGGAGTTCTACTATGGCGAAACTGCATGATTACTACAAGTCGTCTGTAGTCGCTGAACTGACCAAACAGTTCGGTTACACAAGCGTCATGCAAGTCCCTAGGATTGATAAAATCACCCTAAACATGGGCGTTGGTGAAGCCATCAACGATAAGAAACTGCTGGAAAACGCAGCCTCTGATATGGCGATCATTTCTGGTCAAAAGCCACTTATCACTAAAGCGCGTAAATCTGTTGCAGGCTTCAAAATTCGTGAAGGCTACCCAATTGGTTGTAAAGTAACCTTGCGTGGCGAACGTATGTGGGATTTTCTTGAGCGTCTGATTTCAATCGCTCTTCCACGTGTACGTGACTTCCGTGGTGTTAGCGCTAAGTCTTTTGACGGACGCGGTAACTACAGCATGGGCGTTCGCGAGCAAATCATCTTCCCGGAAATCGACTACGATAAAGTCGATCGTGTGCGCGGTCTTGATATTACTATCACGACGTCTGCTGCAAACGATGAGGAAGGCCGTGCTCTGCTGGCTGCCTTTAACTTCCCATTCCGTAAGTAAGGTGAAGGGTTACTGTTATGGCTAAACAATCAATGAAGGCACGTGAAACAAAGCGTGCAAAGCTAGTTGCCAAGTATGCTGAAAAGCGTGCGGCACTAAAAGCTATCATCAGCGATGTAAACGCATCTGAAGAAGACCGTTGGAATGCAGTGCTTAAGCTGCAAGAACTTCCACGTGATTCAAGTGCATCACGTCAGCGCAACCGTTGCAACCAAACTGGTCGTCCACACGGTTACCTACGTAAATTCGGTCTATGCCGTATTAAGGTTCGTGAATCTTGCATGAAAGGCGAGATCCCGGGTCTTCGTAAGGCTAGCTGGTAATAATTGCCACTTAATCATTTGGAGAGAAATCTATGAGCATGCAAGATCCGATTTCGGATATGCTGACCCGTATTCGTAACGGTCAGGCAGCAAACAAAGTTGCTGTTAAAATGCCTTCTTCAAAGCTTAAAGTTGCAATTGCTACTTTGCTTAAGGCTGAAGGTTATATCGCTGATTTCGCTGTTGAAGGCGAAACCAAACCAGAACTGGAAGTGACTCTGAAGTACTTCCAGGCTAAACCAGTAATCGAGCAAATCCAACGTGTTTCACGTCCTGGTCTGCGCGTCTATAAGAACAAAGACTCGCTACCATCAGTGATGGGCGGTCTGGGTATTGCTGTAGTATCCACTTCCAAAGGTCTTATGACCGATCGTGCTGCACGTAAAGCCGGTCTTGGTGGTGAAATCATCGCCTACGTAGCGTAATAGGAGTAGAAAATGTCTCGTGTTGCTAAAGCACCTGTCGCTATTCCAGCTGGCGTAGAGGTGAAATTAAACGGCCAAGAAGTCACTGTAAAAGGTGCAAAAGGCGAACTGTCTCGTGTTTTTAACGATGCAGTAGTAATCGCACAGGAAGATAACAACCTTACTTTCGGTCCTAAAGAAGGTGTTGTAAACGCTTGGGCACAAGCAGGTACTGCTCGTGCACTAGTAAACAACATGGTTGTTGGTGTTACTGATGGCTTTACTAAGAAGCTTACCCTGAAAGGTGTTGGTTACCGTGCTGCCATTAAAGGCAACGCTGTTGCTCTGACACTGGGCTTCTCTCACCCTGTTGAGCATGAACTGCCAGCGGGTGTTAAAGCAGAATGTCCAAGCCAAACTGAAATTGTGATCACAGGTTGCGATAAGCAAGTTGTTGGTCAGGTTGCGGCTGATATTCGTTCTTACCGTGAGCCTGAGCCTTATAAAGGTAAAGGTGTTCGTTACGCAGATGAAAATGTGCGTACTAAAGAAGCTAAGAAGAAGTAAGGTAACACTATGGATAAGAAAGCATCTCGCATCCGTCGTGCTACACGTGCACGTCGTAAGATTGCAGAACTTCGCGTAGATCGCCTAGTTGTACACCGTACTCCTCGTCATGTGTATGCACAGGTTATTGCAGCGAATGGCTCTGAGGTTATCGCAGCAGCTTCTACTGTAGAAAAAGCGATCCGTGAGCAAGTTAAGAATACTGGTAACGTTGACGCTGCTAAAGCGGTAGGTAAAGCTATTGCTGAGCGCGCTATCGAAAAAGGCATCACAAGTGTTGCTTTCGATCGTTCTGGTTTCCAATACCACGGCCGTGTAGCTGCGCTGGCAGATTCTGCTCGCGAAGCTGGTCTGAAATTCTAAGGTAGGGTTTGGAAGATGGCTAAAGAACAAGCACAAGCACAAGCTACAGATCTGCAAGAAAAGCTGATCGCTGTAAACCGTGTATCTAAGACGGTTAAAGGTGGTCGTATTTTCAGCTTTACTGCTCTGACTGTAGTTGGTGATGGTAATGGCCGCGTTGGTTTCGGTTACGGCAAAGCTCGTGAAGTACCAGCGGCTATTCAAAAAGCAATGGAAAAAGCGCGTCGTAACATGATTACTGTTGCGCTTAATGACGGTACTCTTCACCATGCGGTGAAAGGTCGTCACACTGGCTCTAAAGTTTACATGCAGCCAGCTGCAGAAGGTACAGGTATCATCGCCGGTGGTGCGATGCGTGCAGTACTGGAAGTTGTAGGTGTTCACAACGTACTTGCGAAAGCATACGGTTCTACGAACCCTATCAATATCGTACGTGCGACGATTGATGGTTTGAGCGGCATGAAGTCACCAGAAATGGTTGCTGCTAAACGTGGTCTGACTGTTGAATCTATTTCGGAGTAATGATCATGGCAACTATTAAAGTAACTCAAACTAAAAGCTCAATCGGCCGACTACCAAAGCACAAAGCTACTTTGCGTGGTCTAGGTCTTCGTCGCATCAACCATACTGTTGAACTTGAAGATACACCATGTGTACGTGGTATGATCAATAAAGTTCAATACATGGTTAAAGTTGAGGAGTAATCAGAATGCGTTTGAATACTCTATCACCGGCTGCTGGCTCTAACCCTTCTAAGAAGCGTCTGGGTCGTGGTATCGGTTCTGGCCTGGGTAAAACTGGTGGCCGTGGTCACAAAGGTCAAAAATCACGTTCAGGCGGTACTGTTCGTCCAGGTTTTGAAGGCGGTCAAATGCCTCTGAAACAACGTCTGCCTAAATTCGGCTTCACTTCTCGCAAGAGTCTGGTGTCTGCTGAAGTTCGTCTAGGTGAACTAGCGAAGGTAGAAGGTGACGTAGTTGATCTGAACAGCCTGAAAGCTGCTAACATCATCACTAAGAATATCGAATTTGCAAAAATCGTTCTTTCTGGTGAAATCAGCAAAGCTGTGACTGTTAAAGGTCTACGCGTGACTAAAGGCGCTAAAGCTGCAATCGAAGCTGCAGGCGGTAAAATCGAGGAATAATCTCGAGGAACGAGGTACAGATGGCTAAGAAACCAGGACAAGATTTTCGTAGTACTCAGAGCGGCTTATCTGAATTAAAGTCGCGTTTACTCTATGTTGTAGTAGCGTTATTAGTATTCAGAGCTGGTTCTTTTGTACCGCTACCTGGGATTGATGCGGCTGTACTTGCCGATTTGTTCGAACAGCAAAAAGGTACCATCGTTGAAATGTTTAACATGTTCTCCGGTGGTGCTCTTGAGCGTGCATCTATTTTGGCACTGGGTATCATGCCGTATATTTCGGCGTCTATTGTTATCCAGTTGCTGACTGTAGTTCATCCAGCGTTAGCGGAACTCAAGAAAGAGGGTGAAGCAGGCCGTCGTAAGATTAGCCAATATACACGCTACGGCACGCTTGTATTAGGTAGTTTCCAGGCTATTGGTATTGCAACCGGCCTACCGAACATGGTCGACAATCTGGTCGTTATCGACCAAACCATGTTCACGTTAGTTGCGACCGTGAGTCTAGTAACCGGCACCATGTTTTTGATGTGGTTAGGTGAACAGATTACTGAGCGTGGAATTGGTAATGGTATTTCTCTGATTATTTTCTCAGGTATCATTGCCGGGCTGCCTAAAGCGATCGGAAATACAATCGAGCAAGCGCGTCAAGGTGAACTGCATGTACTTCTTCTGCTGTTAATTGGTGTGTTAGCTTTTGCTGTTATTTACTTTGTTGTTTTCATGGAGCGTGGTCAACGTCGTATCGTTGTTAACTACGCAAAACGTCAACAAGGTCGTAAAGTATTTGCAGCACAAAGTACGCATTTGCCACTTAAGATTAATATGGCAGGTGTTATACCAGCAATTTTTGCGTCAAGCATTATCCTGTTCCCCGGAACACTGGCACAGTGGTTTGGTAATTCAGGTGGTGAGGACAGCGCGTTCAGTTGGTTAACTGACGTGTCTTTGGCTCTTAGCCCTGGTCAACCACTGTATGTAATGCTTTATGCAGCAGCGATTATTTTCTTCTGTTTCTTCTATACGGCGTTGGTATTCAACCCGCGAGAAACAGCAGATAACCTGAAGAAGTCCGGTGCATTCGTACCCGGCATCCGCCCAGGTGAGCAGACAGCGAAGTATATCGATAAAGTAATGACGAGATTGACCCTTGCGGGTGCACTCTATATTACCTTTATCTGTCTGATCCCACAGTTTATGATGACTGCATGGAATGTCCGTTTCTACTTTGGTGGCACATCGCTACTGATTGTAGTTGTAGTCATTATGGATTTTATGGCACAGGTACAGACTCATCTGATGTCACAACAGTATGATTCTGTGTTGAAAAAGGCGAATCTGAAAGGCTATGGCCGCTAATCCGCGGTAGTAGTCAGATTCTCATTTACGGAGTTTAGCAATGAAAGTTCGTGCTTCCGTTAAAAAAATCTGCCGTAACTGCAAAATCATCAAGCGCAACGGTGTTGTTCGCGTGATCTGCAGTGAGCCAAAGCATAAACAGCGCCAAGGCTAATTAAGCAGAAATTTTTACTTGAAATGTAAAGGTTGGTCGAGTATATTGCTCGGCCTACCTTTTGCGTGCAAAAGAAGTAGTATGCCGCAGCGTATCCTCTACGGGCTTTGCTGCGGATAATTCTTTATTAAAGTACTAGGAGTGAATAGTGGCCCGTATAGCAGGCATTAACATTCCTGATCAGAAACATGCTGTGATCGCCCTGACTGCGATCTACGGTATCGGTAAAACCCGTTCTCAGGCGATTCTGGCTGAGCTGGGTATTGCAGAAAATGTTAAGATCAGTGAACTAACTGAAGAGCAGATTGATCAACTGCGTGATGGTGTTGCCAAGTACACCGTAGAAGGCGATCTACGTCGTGAAGTTTCCATGAACATCAAGCGTCTAATGGATCTTGGTTGTTACCGTGGTCTTCGTCACCGTCGCAGTCTACCACTACGTGGACAGCGTACTAAAACCAACGCTCGCACCCGTAAGGGTCCGCGCAAGCCGATCAAGAAATAATCGGATAAGGTAGAGTACAATGGCAAAACAACCAACTCGCGCTCGTAAGCGCGTACGCAAGCAAGTAGCAGATGGCGTAGCGCACATCCATGCTTCTTTTAATAACACAATCGTAACCATTACTGACCGTCAGGGTAACGCTCTGGCTTGGGCTACTGCTGGTGGTTCAGGTTTCCGTGGTTCTCGTAAATCAACACCGTTTGCTGCACAGGTTGCTGCTGAACGTGCTGGTGAAATGGCTAAAGAATATGGCCTAAAGAATCTGGAAGTTATGGTTAAGGGCCCAGGTCCAGGCCGTGAATCAACTATTCGCGCTCTGAATGCTGCTGGTTACCGCATCACTAATATCGTTGATGCGACACCAATCCCTCATAACGGTTGTCGTCCACCTAAGAAACGTCGCGTGTAACGTTTCGTTTCTAGGAAGATTGGAGAAGAAACATGGCAAGATATTTGGGTCCTAAGCTGAAGCTTAGTCGCCGCGAAGGTACTGACTTATTCCTTAAGTCTGGTGTTCGCGCGATCGATACCAAGTGTAAAATTGATAACGCCCCAGGTGTACACGGTGCTCGTCGCGGCCGTCTGTCCGACTATGGCGTTCAGCTTCGTGAGAAGCAAAAAGTTCGTCGTATCTATGGCGTACTGGAAAAACAATTCCGTAACTACTATAAAGAAGCTGCGCGCCTAAAAGGCAATACAGGTGAAAACCTGCTTCAGCTTCTTGAAGGTCGTCTTGATAACGTAGTTTACCGCATGGGCTTTGGCGCAACTCGCGCAGAAGCACGTCAGCTGGTTAGCCATAAAGCTATCCTAGTTAACGGTAAAGTTGTAAACGTTCCTTCATTCAATGTTGCGGCTAATGACGTTGTTTCTATTCGCGAGAAAGCTAAAAAGCAAGCTCGTGTTAAAGCGGCTCTGGAAGTTGCTGAACAACGTGAAAAACCAACTTGGATTGAAGTAGATGCTGGTAACATGGAAGGTACTTTCAAGCGTATGCCTGAACGTTCTGACTTGTCTGCTGACATCAACGAACACCTGATCGTCGAGCTTTACTCTAAGTAAGGTTTAAACTAAAGAGAGGACACAATGCAGGGTTCTGTAACAGAATTTCTTAAGCCACGTCTTGTTGATATCGAACAAATCAGCACGACACATGCAAAAGTAACTCTTGAGCCGTTAGAGCGTGGTTTCGGTCACACTCTAGGTAACGCGCTTCGTCGTATTCTTCTTTCTTCTATGCCGGGTTGTGCCGTAACAGAAGTAGAGATTGAAGGCGTTCTACACGAGTACAGCACGAAAGAAGGTGTGCAGGAAGATATCCTTGAGATTCTTCTTAACCTGAAAGGTCTGGCTGTGCGCGTGGCTGAAGGCAAAGATGAAGTGTTTATTACACTGAACAAGTCAGGCTCAGGCCCTGTTGTTGCAGGTGACATCACCCACGACGGTGATGTAGAGATCGTTAACCCGGATCACGTTATCTGTCACCTGACTGATGACAATGCCGAGATCGCTATGCGTATTAAGGTTGATCGTGGCCGTGGTTATGTTCCGTCTTCTGCCCGTATCCATACTGAAGAAGACGAGCGTCCAATTGGTCGTCTGCTTGTCGATGCTACTTACAGCCCTGTAGACAAAATTGCCTATGCGGTTGAAGCAGCTCGTGTTGAGCAACGCACTGACTTGGATAAGCTAGTTATCGATATGGAAACTAACGGTACACTGGAACCTGAGGAAGCTATCCGCCGTGCAGCAACAATTCTTGCTGAACAACTGGATGCATTCGTAGATCTGCGCGATGTACGAGTTCCTGAGGAGAAAGAAGAGAAGCCAGAATTCGATCCGATCCTACTGCGTCCTGTAGACGATCTTGAACTAACAGTTCGCTCTGCTAACTGTCTGAAAGCAGAAGCGATTCACTACATCGGTGATCTGGTACAGCGTACAGAAGTTGAGCTTCTGAAGACACCTAACCTTGGTAAGAAATCACTTACTGAGATTAAGGATGTTCTTGCATCTCGTGGTCTTTCTCTGGGCATGCGCCTGGAAAACTGGCCGCCAGCATCTATCGCTGAAGATTAATCGAATTAGTTAGAAGGATTAGGTCATGCGCCATCGTAAGAGTGGTCGTCAACTCAACCGCAACAGCAGTCATCGCAAAGCGATGTTCAGCAATATGGCTAGCTCTTTGGTACGTCACGAAGTTATCAAGACAACTCTACCAAAAGCAAAAGAGCTACGCCGCGTCGTTGAGCCTTTGATTACACTAGCTAAGACTGACAGTGTTGCTAACCGTCGTCTTGCATTTGCTCGTACTCGTGATAACGAAGTTGTAGCAAAACTATTTAACGAACTAGGTCCACGTTTTGCTGCTCGTCAGGGCGGTTATACTCGTATCCTTAAGTGCGGTTTCCGCGCTGGTGATAAAGCTCCAATGGCTTACATTGAGCTTGTAGATCGCCCAGAAGCATCTGAAGAAGCTGCTGCTGAGTAATCGTCAGTTCGTAAGAATGAAAAAGCCGAGCGTATGCTCGGCTTTTTTGTATCTGAAAAACTTCAGATTACAGAGCGTAGCCCGCTCTGTATTCTTTTAACCTTAGGCGTTCAGTGCTTGTTCCAGATCTTCCAGAATATCGTCGATATGTTCGATACCTACAGAAAGACGGATCATTTCAGGGCTTACACCTGCTTGCTTTTGTTCTGTCTCAGTCAACTGGCGGTGGGTTGTAGAAGCCGGGTGACAAGCCAGTGATTTTGCATCACCAATATTTACCAGACGTTTGAAGATTCTCAGTGCATCGTAGAAGCGTACGCCCGCGTCATATCCATCTTTCAGGCCGAATGAGAGGATAGCGGAAGGTTTACCTTTCATATACTTCTGTGCCAGCGGATAAAACTCAGAATCTTCCAGCCCGGCATAGCTTACCCAACTTACTTTATCGTGCTTTTGCAGGAACTGAGCCACTTTAATCGCATTTTCGCAGTGGCGTTCCATGCGTAATGAAAGCGTTTCCAGACCTTGCATTAGCAGAAAGGCATTCATTGGCGACAGGGCTGAGCCGGTATTGCGCAGAGGCACGGTTCGTGCGCGGCCGATAAAGGCTGCCGGACCGAAGGCTTCGGTATAGATAACATCATGGTACGAAGGTTCCGGACTATTCATCGTCGGGAAACGCTCTTTGTGTTCCGCCCATGGGAATTTGCCTGAATCAATAATCATTCCACCCAAGCTGTTTCCATGTCCACCGACGTATTTTGTCAGAGAATGAACCACGATATCAGCACCAAATTCGATAGGCTTACAAACGGCCGGCGATGCGACGGTATTATCGACAATAACTGGAACGCCCTGAGCGTGAGCCAGTTCTGCCACTTTTTCCAAATCAATGATATTACCCGCCGGGTTACCGATAGATTCGCAATATACGGCCTTAGTCTTCTCATCAATCAGCTCAGCCAGGCTTTCAGGCTTGTCATCTTTAGCGAAACGGACTTCGATGCCCATATTCGGGAACATATGCGCGAATAGGGTATAGGTGCCACCGTATAACTGAGGGGTGGAAACAATATTGTCACCGGCTTGAGCAAGGGTCAGAATGGCGTAGTGAATTGCAGAGCTTCCCGCACTAACAGCAAGGCCAGCGATACCGCCTTCCAGCGCCGCCATACGCTTTTCCAGCACGTCGTTGGTCGGGTTCATAATGCGAGTGTAGATATTACCCGGTACTTCAAGATTGAACAGATCAGCTCCGTGCTGAGCGTTGTCAAATTCGTAGGCTACTGTCTGATAGATAGGCGTAGCGACAGATTTTGTCGTAGGATCTGTTTCATAACCGAAATGGATTGCTAAAGTTTCGTCTTTCATTTGATAGATACTCGTCCATGGGAAAGGATAAAGAATCGCATAGGGGACAAGTAGGTACAAGAGGCAAAAAATGACAGGTAAATAAAAAGCGGTGCCTTGAGCACCGCTTTATCAGAAAATCAGGATTAAAGTATATCCAGAAGCTCTACTTCGAACACCAGTGCTGCAAACGGAGGAATTGCTGCACCAGCACCACGTTCACCATAGGCCAGATCATGAGGAATATACAGTTTCCATTTAGAGCCGACAGGCATCATCTGCAGGGCTTCAACCCAACCTTTAATTACGCCGGTTACAGGGAACTCAGCTGGCTGGCCGCGAGATACTGAGCTGTCAAATACAGTCCCATCTGTCAGTTCTCCATGGTAATGAACACGCACTTGTTTGTCGGCTGTCGGGGTTGTACCAGTACCTTCAGTCAGTATTTCATACTGAAGACCGGAATCAAGTACAGTGACTTCCGGACGTAGTGCATTATCTTTCAGGAAAGCTTCACCATCTGCTGCCGCTGCTTTTGCTGCTTCTGCGCGTGCTGCTTCAGCACGAGTATGAATTTCCTGCAGTGCTGCATTTATTTCATCAACAGAAATTTCTGGCATATCACCAGCCAGAGAAGTTGCAATACCTTTTGCAATGGCTGCTACATTCAGACCTTCAAGACCACTGCCAGCCAGTTGCTGACCCATTTGCAGACCAATACCGTAGCTGGCTTTTTGTTCTACAGTTTCTAATTTGATGTCGGACATAATGTCTCTCTTTATTTTACGGAATAAAGGCGACAGAATAACAGTTATACAGCAATGAAGAAACCGTACCGTTTTCTATGTTCTTATAAGAGCATGTTTTCAAGAGAGCGGTATTTTTACAAAAGTTTTGCCTGTCAGGGGATTTCATATTTGAAATGCTGCCGTCCCTTATGTGAAAATTTGTTATCTATCCGGATTATAAGGAATCTGTGACGATGAACCGTCGAAACCGAAAAAAAAAGCCAAATAGTTTTGGGGATAAGCTTGCTCAGCAAATAAAAGATCGAACCGGTAAGGGAGGATCGATAAAAGAGTATTATTTTTGGCAGCAATTACCCCGGTTTCATCAGCGGGCTTTGATGGTATTGGTGCCAGTGTTATTCCTGTTGTTTGTATTGCCTGTATCAGAACCTCAATCTGACGTGCCTGAAGCAGAAGAGAATCGCAGAGTGACGGTTGATGTCGACACGACCAGTCTGAGTCAGCAGCAGGAAGCTAAGCCGGCTGTAAAGCATACAACAGAAAACACGGTACAACCACAAGTGACCAGAAATGGTTCATGGAAAGAATATGAAGTTCAGTCTGGAGACACATTGGCTAAAGTCTTTCGTGCCAATAACTTGCCGATGGCAGACTTGAATGCGCTAGTACAGATCGAGGGACTGGATAAACCGTTGAGTAAAATACGAGAAGGGCAACTGGTACGTTATAAGCTGACATCTGATGGCAGTCTGGATATTTTACAGCTGGAGAAAGGCGGAACATCGGTTATGTTTTTCCGCCTTTCTGACGGTGGATTCGGCCGCAGTAAATAGCGTGTACTAAAGTGATCCGGAGAGGCCGGATTTGGAACTTCATTGGGTTTGTGGTTTATATAACTGCATATCAATGTGAGGAATACCATCTTCCAGATAGCAGTCAGACACTGGGATAAAACCGTGTCTGGTATAAAATTGCTGCAGATGGGACTGAGCCCCGATAGTAATTGATTGCCCCGGCCACAGTTTTTCACATTGATCCAGTGCTGTGGTCAGCAGTTCATGGCCCAGATGATAGCCTCGTTCGGAAGTTTTTATCACGACTCGTCCAATGCTGGCATCTTTGTAGCTTAGCCCTTTCGGTAGTAGTCTCGCGTAGGCAATGATATGGCCATTACGGGAACCGATAACATGGTTCACACCTTCCTGAATATCCTTTTCATCCAGTTCCGGATAAGGGCATTGTTGTTCTACTACAAAAATATCGACTCTGAGCTTTAATATCTCATACAGCTGCTGGGTTGATAGCTGTTGAAAAGAAAGATTTTGCCAGTAAATCATAGTCTCTCCGGCTTCTGGTTTGTTAAACGACATGATCAACCGAATGGCTGATTTCGGTGTGCAGGGTAAATTTCTGGCTGAGCAGAGCAACCAGTTGATCGTAATACTGCATATTGGGCTTATTGCCGAGTAATTTACACAATTCGTTACCTGTAGGACTAAAGCGGTAATATATTAGTCTGGTGCCTTTATTCATCGGCTGCAATGTCAGCATTTTTCCCTGATAATTCAGAGGCAGTGCCGGGTCAAAATCAATTTCTCCTGATTCCAGTTCTGAGCCCAGAATTAAGCCTAGTTCAATCAGCAGTAACAAACTGGAGTAGGGAAGCTGGTAATTACCGAGATTAACGGTATTGGTCTTATCTCTGCGACTCAGGCTAAAAATCCCCGAAGGAGTACGAAACCCCAGCAGTAGCTTCTTGCTCTGTTCTGTACCAAAACTGCAAGCCAGAGAAGCAGCGCGTTGCAGATTCTGTGCCTCTCTTGGTGTCATATCCTTCAGTATTTTTAGAGCCTTCATCGATGTTGAACCGGGATTGGTGATCTCCAGTTTCAGTACCTGAGCCCACAAACGCTGCATTGAAGCATTGTGAATATCTTGTGCCATGTCGAAAAATCGGTACAGCCAGTCCTGATCCGGTTCCCCTGCTGTTTCATCTTTACAGCAAGTCAGAGCCAGTTTCATGATCTGTTCAAGATTTTTTTGTCTTTGCTCCTGGCATCTTTTCTGGCGGCTGATTGCCCGTTCCAACAGTGATTTTTCTGGCGTTTCTTTTGCTATCAGAGCATCCAGACCGTAGATTTCGGCAATACTGGTAACCTTACTGGCGCTGTCTTTTATTGAGTTTGATTTTCTTTTGGTTTGTGACGTTTGATGAACGGATTCGGTATGATCGATTGTCACCGGTTTTCTTTTTTGGTCAGACATGGTGTTTTATCCTGTATTACCGATTTGCTAGCAATGTAACCCTTAAGGAAAATAATCGCTACCAGATATGCCGGATAACCCTTTACTCAGACAGGGAAAATAACAGTAAAATGTGATCTCTTGCCAAAAAATGGATGTTAATGTTATTGGTAGGACCAAAATGTTAGATAATTGTAACGTAAATACAGTCAGGTAACTTGTTATTAATCAATGTTCATAAAGTAAATTGACTGTAAAATGCCCGGCGAATTGATAGCGGTACGATCAATCGGGAGCAGTAATTAACAGATTATATAACAGTTATCTCACTGAATTTGGAGACACTAGCACCATGATGGACTCGCAGGGACGCAAGCTAATGAAACAACTTTCGACTACAGCTCTGCTAATTTCGTACGTTGGGGTAGTGGCTTATCTGTCGCAGTATGCGGTATGACAACCCAGCCACTCCAGAGTTCTTGCCGTACTCTTTACAGCCGTATTCTTTCAGACCTATCTCTCAATAGCATAGCCGATTTTATCCTGTTTATGGTTTGTCGGTTTAACTTTGGGGCACACCACATTCCACAGTCACTGTATCGGGATATCACCTTTAAACCGGACACAAATGGTCTGGTTTAGTGGTGGTTTGTGTATACAGTATCCGGAAAATTAGTTGTCAATATTCGGTTTCTTCGGGTTCTTTTTCGCAAAGCGCAAAGCATCATAGTCAAGCTTAATGGTTCCGTGTATTCCGATAGAATTTTTATCGTGTCCACTATCACAGATTCGGTGTAGTAAGGACAGCTAACAGTAATTTGACGGGGAAATGGAATTAAACTTGCTTATATCTGACCGGCTTTAACAAAAGTTGAACATTCGTCCGTTAGACTGCACGCGTTTGCTTTGGAGTTGTTACGTTGAAAGTGATGGCTCAGTATTAAAACGGATAAACAGCGTCGTCGGATCAGAGAAGGTTATTATGCTTAAAGAATTCACTATATATCGTCCTCTTCAGGTTGCAAAATTCGTTAAGACATTGTTTAAGGGGAGTTTTTTTATTTCAGGCGTCGGCCTGTTTTATTTTGATAAAGGTAAGGTATTGCTTCCGGATGTGACAAATAAACAAATGCTGTCTGTAATGAAAGAAGTTAATATAGCCATAGATTCACTGTCGGTTCAGCCTGCCTGAGGAACGGTTTTTCCCGTAGGTGGGCTTATTCTGAAATATGATACCGCTAATACGTTCCGGGAAGAATGATAAAAAGACGATTACTTTTCTGTCTGTCGACAATCTTGTTCACCTCAGCTGTCCGGGCAGAAGTCTCCCTGACTATCAATGGCTTAGAGGGGGAGCTGCAGGATAATGTTGATGCTTACCTTTCCGCTTTTTCTCCGGAAGAATACTCCACATCGCTGCGTTTTCGCTACCGTCTGGAAAAACGTATTAAGCAGGCTCTGCGTGCGCTGGGCTACTACCATCCCGATATTCTTTTCCGTGCCGAAGGTGAACATCTTCTGCTGACTGTAACTCCCGGATCACCGGTTATTATAGAACAGAGTGATATTGTTCTGGAGGGGGAAATCAGTTCTGATCCGGACGCTAATGCATTGATATCACATTCAGGATTACAGAAAGAAGCGGTAGTTAATCACGGTAATTATCAGGCTCTGAAGTCAGGTCTTCGCAATCTGGCTCTGGCAAAAGGATATTTTGACGGCCACTTTACCCGTTCGGAATTGGCGGTAGCGCCAGATTTGAATCAGGCTTTTATCCACCTGCACTATAGTAGTGGTGATCGGTATCATCTTGGTGCAACCCGTATTGAAGGCAGTCAGATAGAGGAAAGTAAAGTCCGTTCGCTGATACCTTATCGGGAGGGGGATGTTTATCGCGCAGCGACTATTGCCCGGCTTAGCCATAATCTATCTGATTCTGGGTGGTTCTCATCGGTTGCGGTGGAACCAATGCTGGATTCAACGGATAAAAACGGTCATCTGCCAATGAAAGTTACACTGGTTCCTGCGGCCGGAAATCAGCTTGAAACTGGTATAGGTTATTCTACGGATGTCGGACCAAGAGCTTCTCTGAACTGGGATAAGCCGTGGGTGAATCTGTACGGACACAGTTTTGAATCCAGCTTGTCATTCTCTGAACCGGAACAAACCGCTACTTTAGGGTATAAGATCCCGCTGGAAGATGTGTTGAATGAGTATTATCGGATTGAACTGGGTATAAAAAATCTGGACGACAACGATACACAGAGTCTGGAAAGTAGTCTGAAACTGGAACGGCACTGGCAGCTTACCTCCGGTTGGCAGCGAAATGCGTCTGTTCGATATCTGTATGAGGATTATGAACAGGCATCAGAAGAAGATGAACTGCAGATGCTGCTACCGGGGATTGCGTATTCTAGAACCCGGATTTTTGCTAAAGACGGTGTTTTACCGATGCGGGGCAATAAACAATCTGTTTCTGCTGAAATAGCCGATGAAAACCTGATATCTCCGACCAGATTACTCCGGCTACAGGGACAGGCTTCCTGGGTTGAGAGTATAGGCCCGGATCATCGTGCTTTTGTCCGTCTGACTGCCGGAGCAAATTTGGTGGATAATATTGAAGATATCCCACCTTCGCTGCGTTTTTTTGCTGGGGGAGACAGCAGTCTGCGAGGCTACGATTACGAATCGATTTCTCCGCGGGATGAAGATGGAGAGCTTATTGGCGCCAGATATATGGCGACAGGAACACTGGAATACCAATATCGTCTGACCGGTAGCTGGTGGCTGGCTGGTTTTATTGATGCCGGTGATGCCTGGAGTGATAGTGTTCCTGAATGGAAGCAAGGCATTGGCGCCGGAGTTCGGTGGATTTCACCCGTTGGCCCTGTCCGGCTGGATTTTGCCTGGGGACAGGATACATTGTCTGATGACTCATTCAGGATCCACTTTACATTAGGGGCTGAATTATGAGAGCAGGCAAGATATTGTTACTGCTAATGTTTACTGTCCTGAGCCTTATGGTGGTTCTGTTACTGAGCCGTGCAGGTGTCAGTCTGATGCTCCGGGGAGCAGAAAAGATATTGCCGGGGCTGCAGGTCGGGGCGTATCAGGGAAGCTTATGGTCGGGGGTTACCCTGCAGCATATACGATATACCGATCGTTCCTTATACACAGAACGCCTCCATCATCTGGATGTGACGTTGGATCGGGTAGATGCGGAGGTGGATTTCTCTTGTTTTCTGCAACCTAGGCTTTGTATTCGCCAACTGTCTGTGAATGGAGTTAAGTTAGCACTTACTTCATCTGATGGAGGTGAACATAATCAGAAGAAAGAACATACGGCCTCTATTTCTTCATTGCCAGAGATGAACATTCCTTTACCGGTAGAACTGAGCGCGTTTGAACTGAGTCACCTGACTTTACTTCCGGCACAGCAGCAATCACCAGTGCAGATTAAGCGTGTCAGTATGTCGGCTTATGCCGATGGACATGATGTTATTATCCGTAATCTGACTCTGGATATGCCTTTGCTGGAAACAGAATTATCAGGCAGAGCTAGTCTTGAAAGTGATTACTTACTTACATTGAAAAGTACGACAAAAATAAAACAGACTGTTCTGAGCGGACAAATAGTATCCTTGTCAGTGCAAGGAAGTAAAGATAGGTTGCAGTTTGTATCTAATCTGGCCGGCCCGGTGACTGCCCAAGCAGAGGGCGTCGTCCAACCAATGCAGGCAAATCTGCCTTTTGTTTTTAATCTGTCATACGGACATCTGTCCTGGCCGCTGCAGAGTGAAGCAGATTATCAGGCCCGAGTTTCTGCGCTGAACATAGACGGTTCTCTGGATGGATATAGCCTAAAGGCTACGGCTGAGTTGTCAGGAAGAACGATCCCTGATGCTCGTATTCAGCTGTCGGGTGAGGGTGATAGCCGAAAGCTCTCTCTGACCGATATGTTGGTCGATACTTTGGGTGGCGATATTTCCGGGCAGGCTCTGGTCAGTTGGTATGATGTACTCAGTTGGCAGGGAAAGCTGGCTCTGCAGAATATTCAGCCCGGGTTGCAGTGGAAAGAGGCTGAAGGAAAACTTAGCGGAACTCTGGAGTCCTCTGGAGAGCTGCTGGCTTCCGGTGGCTGGCAGGCTGCTCTGACAGAGATGAATATTCAGGGAATAATTCGTGAGTATCCGCTTATAGCAGACGGTAATTTATCAATAGAAGATCAGAGTGGTAAGGGAGATATTCATCTTACTGCAAATGGTCTGAATATCCGTCATGGCCGTAATCTACTCAGCCTGAATGGCTGTATAAATGAGAAACTGGATCTCCGGGGAAAGGTTGAAATCCCTGATTTGCAGTCGTCTTTTCCGGATGCCAGAGGACGTATTTCCGGTTCGTTTTCTGTGAGTGGTTCCCGGAGTAAACCGGAGTTTCTGGCCAGTTTTAAGGCTACTAAGCTGGAGTATGGGACAGCCCGGGCCGGTAGTGTCAGTGTTGATTCTGCTATCACGACAGTTCCGGATCTTCAGGGGAAGGTGAAGTTACAGGTGGCTCATGCCTTGTACCATAATCAGCAGATTGATTCTTTGCATCTGCTCCTTGCCGGGCAACAGAATGAGCATCATCTTACACTGGACATATCATCAGAGCTGGCTGATATCCGGGGGACGATCAGCGGGGCAATTCTGGAAACCGGAGAAGGTTTTTTTCCTGAGAATGTTATTTGGCAAGGGGAGGTAGACAGCGCTCAGGTTTCAACTAAGCAGGGAGTATGGATACTGGAACAGTCTCCGCATCTGACATATTCCGGAGAAACCCGTCAGGCATCTGTACAGGCTCATTGCTGGAAACAGGCAGGCGCTCGTTTATGTCTGACTCAGGATCTGCTGGCCGGTGCTTCCGGGAGAGCACATTTAGCACTGCAATCATTCAGTTTCAGTCAGATACAGGCTCTGCTGGCGGAAGATATTTCTGTGGACGGTTCTCTTGATCTTCGTGGAAGTGTGTCCTGGGCACAGGGAAAGATGCCAGAGCTTCGTATGGCACTAATGCTGTCTTCCGGCGGTATCCGGATGAAAGATAAATCATCACTGTATCAGGGATGGGACAGCATACAACTGAATGCGATACTGGATGACGGAGAATTGCAGTCGGACTGGCAGGTTCAATTGACGGATAGTGGCCGTATTCACGGAGAACTGGCAGTATCTGATTTGCTTAAGGAACATAAACCTCTCTCCGGGCGACTGAGTATGGAGCATCTGGATCTGACCTTGCTGGACGCCTGGTTGGGAGATTACAGCCATCTTGGGGCTCATCTTAATTCAGACCTCAGAATTAGCGGAGAAGTCACACATCCCATGTTATATGGAGAGGTACTTCTCGACGATATTCTTGCCCACGGAGAGTTTACACCGGTAGAAATTACCGGGGGGCAGGTGCGGCTGAATTTTTCTGGTTATCAGGCCGGGCTGGAGGCTGAACTGGATTCTGCGGACGGAAAACTGTTACTTAACGGTGAAGGGCAGTGGCAGGATCGGCATGCCTGGACAAGCGGAATAACTGTCCACTCGGATGAATTACATATCAGCTTGCCTCCAACAGCAGAAATTAAAGTCCGTCCGGAACTGCGCATAGAGGCTTCTCCCGAAACGACAAGGATTAGTGGGGATATTTATCTGCCATGGGCAAGGCTGGAAGTGGAATCCTTGCCGGTCAGTGCCGTCAGTGTTTCTTCTGATGAAGTGGTGCTAGATAAGTATCTGAATTCGGTCAGCAAAAATAATTCGTTATCTCTGATGCTGGAAAGCGATGTGAAAGTGCATATCGGGGATGATTTTCATCTTGCTGCTTTCGGATTACAGGGATATCTGAACGGATTACTGAGTATCAGCCAGAAAGATCGGGTGCCTTTTGTATTTGGTGATGTGGTAATCAGTGACGGAACCTATCGATCTTTTGGTCAGGATCTGGTGATCAATAAAGGGAAGATCCTGATGAATGGACCACTGGATCGACCGTATGTGAATATCGAAGCCGTACGTAATCCGGATAATATTCAGGATGATGTGACGGCCGGGATCACTGTTTCCGGTCTGGCAAGCGCACCGGAAATCACTGTATTTTCTGACCCGGACATGCCACAGGCGAATGCGTTATCTTATCTGCTCAGGGGACGGGATCTGGATGCAAAAGCCGGGGATAACGACATGACCATGACGCTGATTGGTCTGAGTCTGGCACAGAGTGGTAAAATCGTCGGTGAAATAGGTCAGGCTTTCGGCGTATCGGATCTACAACTGGATACTGCAGGATCTGGTAGTGATTCTCAGGTTACGGTGAGCGGGTATATTTTACCTGGATTACAGGTGAAATACGGGGTAGGGATCTTTAATTCACTTGGTGAAGTTACTTTGCGTTACCAACTGATGAAAGATCTGTATCTGGAAACGGTTTCCGGCCTGACCAGTACGGTAGATCTACTGTATCAGTTTGAATTTGATTAAAGGGAGCAGAGTGCTGTAAGCACCCTGCTCTCTGGATTATTCATCTGGAAAGGTCTCTAAACACTCATGCAGCTTCATCACCATATTCTTTGATCCGGCGAAGAAAGGCACCCGCTGGTGGAGTTCTGTAGGATTCAGATCCAGGATCCGGTTATGTCCGTCCGTCGCCGCTCCTCCGGCCTGTTCGGCTAGGAATGCTATCGGATTGGCTTCATACAGCAGGCGCAGTTTACCGTCCGGGTAAGTTAGGCTGCTGGGATAGAGATAAATACCGCCTTTGATCAGGTTACGATGAAAATCGGCCACCAGAGATCCGATGTAGCGTGAAGTGTAAGGGCGTTTCTCATTCGGTACATTTTCCTGACAATATTTAATGTATTTTTTCACCCCCATAGGGAAGCGGATATAGTGTCCTTCATTGATGGAGTAAATTGTACCGTCTACTGGCTGCTGCATGGATTCGTGTGACAGACAGAAAGAGCCAAGGGAAGGGTCGTAAGTAAATCCATGAACCCCGTTACCGGTTGTATAGACCAGCATGGTTGAAGAACCGTAAATAACATATCCGGATGCGACCTGCTTGTTACCGGGCTGAAGGAAATCTTCTTGCGTTGGTGTAGTACCGATGGGGGAAATACGCCGGTAGATAGAGAAAATAGTGCCGACAGAGACATTAACATCAATATTCGATGAACCATCCAGCGGATCCATCAGTACCACATATTTGGCATTCTTATTCAGCTCTTTATTGAATACAACTGCCTCATCGTCCTCTTCACTGGCAACACCACAGACCTGATCGCGGGCTTCCAGTGCCGCTTTAAATTTATCATTGGCGTAGACGTCTAGTTTTTGCTGAGCTTCACCCTGCACGTTTTCCGTGCCTATGGCCCCGGTAATATCCACCAGACCGGCTTTATTAATTTCACGATTAACAATTTTTGCCGCCAGTTTTATTGATCCGAGCAGGGAAGAAAGTTCACCACTGGCATGGGGGAAATCATTTTGTTTTTCTATAATGAATTCGCCGAGAGTGCGAGATTCTCTCATAATCTGTCCTTAAGTAGCGTTATATAAGGGAATTTGCTCCCTTTATTCCTGATGTTAGAAAAATGGTTTTGTTGGCTTAGCACTATTTAAATTTATTAAGTTCACCAAAATTTTCACTACTGTAAACTCTAAATCTTATTTTTGGAAGTGAAGTAACTAAAAAGTTAATGGTTTGTTTCCGAACAAACCGGCTTTTTTATCACTTATGATTGGGTTTCAGTACAAGGTGTGATAAGTAAGAGACAAATAGAAATAAAAGACCAGATTCAGGTCAGGATACAATAAATCATGCATATTCATATTCTAGGTATTTGCGGAACCTTTATGGGAGGAGCGGCCATGCTGGCACGTCAGCTTGGCCACAAAGTGACAGGCAGTGATGCGAATGTTTACCCACCTATGAGCACCCTGCTTGCAGAGCAGGATATTGAGATTATTGAAGGATTTGATCCGAAGCAACTTGAGCCAGAACCGGATCTGGTGGTGATCGGTAATGCGATGAGCCGGGGGAATCCCTGTGTTGAGCATGTGCTGAACAATAACCTGAAATATATCTCTGGCCCTCAGTGGCTGCAGGAATGCCTTCTGCATGACCGTTGGGTGCTGGCTGTATCGGGAACGCATGGTAAAACGACAACCTCCAGTATGTTGGCCTGGATTCTGGAAGCATGCGGATATGCGCCGGGTTTTCTGGTTGGTGGTGTGCTGGGTAACTTTGGTGTCTCAGCCCGTTTGGGAGAAAGTATGTTTTTTGTGGTGGAAGCCGATGAATATGACAGTGCTTTTTTCGACAAACGTTCTAAGTTTGTTCACTACCATCCCAGAACCCTGATTATGAATAATTTGGAATTTGATCATGCGGACATCTTCGATGATCTTGAAGCGATCAAGCGGCAATTTCATCATTTAGTACGAACGGTTCCGGGGAATGGACGGATTTTGATTCCGGCAGAAGATTCGGCATTGCAGGATGTATTGAGCCGTGGATGCTGGAGTGAAACTGAGTTTTCTGGTGCCGGTGGTGACTGGAAAGCAGAGAAAAACAGCATTGATGGCAGCAGTTTCAGGATCCTGTTTAAAAGTGAACTGGTCGGAGAAGTAAATTGGACACTGGTGGGGGAACATAATATCCAGAATGCACTGATGGCAGTAGCGGCAGCAAGGCATGTCGGTGTCATGCCTGATCTGGCTTGCGAGGCGCTGGGGCGATTTATCAATACCAAACGGCGTCTGGAGCTGAAAGGAACGGTGAATGATATTGCTGTGTATGACGATTTTGCCCACCATCCTACCGCGATTAATCTCACCCTTGGCGGGCTGAGGAATAAAGTCGGCGATACGAAGATCATTGCGGTACTTGAGCCACGTTCTGCCACCATGAAAATGGGGGTGCATAAAGAGACGCTGGCTGCTTCCCTGCAGGCTGCCGATGTTGTGTATCTGTATCAGCCTGCGAATCTTAGCTGGTCGGTCAGAGATGTTGCAGGTCATTGTTCTCAGGCTGCATATACGTCATCAAATATTGATGAGCTGGTCCGCCAGATTGTGGCAGAAGCCCACTCAGGGGATACTATTCTGGTGATGAGTAATGGCGGATTTGAAGGGATCCACGATAAGTTACTGGCAGCTCTGGGGGCGGGGCAATGAAACCACAGATGAAGTCCGTCACTCTGGCGTTTACCGGGGCATCCGGTGCACCTTATGGTTTGAGATTGCTGGAATGCCTGCTGGCTGCTGATTATCAGGTATTTTTGCTGATCTCTTCTGCTGCCAGAGTGGTACTGGCAGCAGAGGAAGGATTTCAGCTTCCAGCAGGAATCGATGCAGCAAAAGCCGTACTGGTTGAACGTCTGGGATGTCACCCGGACAGGCTTATAGTGTGTGGCAAAGAAGAATGGTTTTCTCCGGTAGCTTCCGGCAGCGCTGCACCGAAACAGATGGTCATTTGTCCTTGTTCTGCCGGCAGTGTGGCTGCCATTGCCCATGGTATGTCAGATAATCTGATCGAACGGGCTGCTGATGTTGTGATCAAAGAGCGTGGACAACTGTTGCTGGTGGTACGGGAAACACCTCTATCTGCAATTCATCTGGAAAATATGCATAAGTTATCGACGTTAGGGGTCACTATTATGCCGGCAGCTCCGGGGTTCTATCATCAGCCGCAGAGTATTGAGGATCTGGTGGATTTTATGGTGGCTCGCATTCTGGAACATCTGGGGATTGAGCAGGAACTGGTTCCCTGTTGGGGATACTCAAAGTAGTAACAGACTGAATTTCTTTCTTCTTACATAAATAAAGATTACAATTTTCGTTCTTAATACTCATCGGGGTGCTGGTGTAATCACTGGCTGAGATTGGGCTTGTGCCCGGAACCCGTAGACCTGAACCAGATAATACTGGCGTAGGAATTGAGTCAGGATACCTGCCCAAAACTATCCTCCTCAAGCCTGTGCCGCTCATAATAACAAGGAGAGCGACCAGTGAAATTGTTACCTTTAACACCGTTGGCATTAGCCGTTTCATTTTCTGCCGTTGCGGCAGAGAACTCTTTAACCGTTTATACTTATGACTCATTTGCTTCCGACTGGGGGCCCGGTCCTGCTATTGAAAAGGCATTCGAGGCTGAGTGTGGTTGTGACCTGAAATTTGTTGCACTGGATGATGGTGTTTCAATTCTGAACCGGTTACGGCTGGAAGGTGCTTCGACTCAGGCTGATATTGTTTTAGGTCTGGATAATAACCTGATAGAAGAAGCGAAAAATACAGGGTTGCTGGATATGCACGGTATTGATACAGCATTACTGAGTGTTCCCGGTGGCTGGAAAGATGAGACATTTGTTCCGTATGATTACGGATATTTTGCTTTTGTATACAACAAACAAAAGCTGGTTAATCCGCCGAAGAGCCTGAAAGAGTTAGTGGAACAGCGTGATGATCTCAAAGTGATTTATCAGGATCCCAGAACCTCAACGCCAGGACAAGGTCTACTATTGTGGATGAAATCGGTCTATGGAGATAAGGCGGCAGAAGCGTGGAAACAACTGGCGGATAAAACAGTGACCGTTACTAAAGGCTGGTCTGAGGCTTATTCCATGTTCCTGAAAGGGGAGTCAGATTTGGTACTGTCGTACACTACTTCTCCTGCTTATCATTTGATTGCTGAAAACGATGACAACTATGCGGCGGCGGATTTTGCTGAAGGGCACTACATTCAGGTTGAAGTGGCGGCGAAAGTAAAAGGCGGTCAGAATCCAGAGCTGGCGGACCAGTTTATGCGCTTTATGCTGAGTGATACGTTCCAGTCAGCGATGCCAACAGGTAACTGGATGTATCCGGTGACGGACGTAGCATTGCCGAAAGGGTTTGATACTCTGACTGTGCCATCAAGGGCATTGTCGTTCCGTGCAGACAACGTAGCACAAAACCGCAGAAACTGGATCCGTGAATGGCAGAGTGCACTGGTAGAGTAAGAGTCAGAAGTAAGACCTGCTATGAATAAGACCCCAAAAACCGGACTGATTATCGCTGTTATTATTCTGGCTTTTGTGGGAGCGGCTTTGGGGGCATTGTTGTTTTATGCTCCTGATCTGAATGTTTCTATTATATTGTCGGATCCATACTATCGACATGTTACCAGCTTCAGTTTCTTTCAGGCTTTTCTCTCGACCCTGATCAGTGTCGGGTTGGCTGTGCCTGTGGGGCATGCTCTGTCACGCCGGAATTTTAGGGGAAAGCCTCTGCTGCTGAGACTCTTTTCTATGACGCTGGTGTTACCGGTTCTGGTGGGTATTTTTGGCCTGCTGGCACTGTATGGAAACAGTGGCTTGCTGAGTCAGTTTTACCAGTGGCTGGGCAGTGAGCTGCCTTTCTCTATCTACGGTCTTAATGGCATTCTGCTGGCACATGTCTTTTTTAATCTGCCTTACGCCAGTCGTTTATTGTTACAATCCCTGGAAGGAATACCGCAGGAGCAGCATAAGCTTTGTGCCCATCTGGGGATGAGCCACTGGCACAAATTTCGCTGGGTGGAATGGCCACGTCTGCGTCAGCAGCTTCCACATGTCTGCGGACTGGTATTTATGCTCTGTTTTACCAGCTTTGCAACGGTCATGGCTCTGGGGGGCGGACCAAAATCCACTACGATTGAATTGGCTGTTTATCAGGCGATTAAGTTTGATTTTGATTTGCAGTCCGGGGCTGTTCTGGCGCTGTGGCAGATGTTGTTGTGCAGCTTGCTGGTGTTTAGTCTGCAGAAATTGACCAAGCCTTTACCGGCGACGGTGAATAGTGCCGAATATAGTGCTGTATTGAGCCGGGATAATGGTAAGTCTCGTTGCTGGGACTTTGGCTGGATTGGTTTGAGTGTGTTACTGGTTCTTCCGCCGTTGCTTATTGTATTGTTAAATGGAGTGAATCATCAGACAGTGGCAGTCTTGACGAATGACGGTTTCTGGACTGCACTGGCCGCTTCTCTGAGAGTGGCATTACTGGCTGCGGTGATTGCTGTTTCTGCTGGTATGGCTGTTTTATGGTCCAGCCGGATACTGCGTATGAATGAGAAAGTAGCCAGTGCGGACAGAATTGAATTGATTGGCACCATTATTTTGGTCACGCCGGGGCTGGTGATCAGTACCGGGCTGTTTCTATTATTACGCAATGTGACGAATGTATTCAGTCTGGCAGTGGTAATTGTGATAGCAGTGAACGCTCTGATGGCGTTACCTTATGTTATAAAAACGCTGGCTCAACCGATGTTGCAACTGGGGCAGCAATATCACCTGCTGTGCTCTTGTCTTGGCATCCGGGGCTGGAACCGTCTGCGGCTTATCGAGTGGCGCGCACTGAGAAAACCATTTGCTCATGCTTTTGCTGTCAGTTTTATGCTCTCTATGGGAGATTTAAGTGCTATCGCTTTGTTCGGCAGTCAGGATTTTCGTACTTTGCCGTTGTATCTGTACCAGTTGCTGGGGAGCTATCAGATGGAGGCAGCAGCCGTAGTCTCTTTATGCATGCTGTTGATTAACGTAAGCTGTTTTACCTTGATTGAGAAACTATTTACCCGTAGCAGGAAGACCCTATAGTGTTAGATATCCAAGCAGTTAGCTACCGTTATCACGAAGAAGAATTCCGCTTTGATCTGTCAGTGAAGCAGGGCTCTATTACCGCGTTGATGGGTCCCAGCGGTGCCGGAAAATCGACACTTCTTGCTCTGATTGCTGGATTTATTCAGCCACATCAGGGGGATATCCTGTTTAATGGGGAGTCTCTGCTGGGGGATGAACCTTACCAAAGACCATTTTCTATCCTGTTTCAGGAGCATAATCTGTTTACCCATTTGACGGTCAGAGAAAATATCGGTCTGGGGCTGAATCCGGGATTGAAACTGAGCGCAGAGCAGAAGCAGCAGATAGAGTATGCTGCTGAACAAGTTGGGGTTGAAGGTTTTTTAGATCGTTTACCGGATCAGCTTTCTGGTGGTCAGAAGCAGCGGGTTTCTCTGGCGCGCTGTTTTGTTCAGCCTCATCCTGTCTGGTTGCTGGATGAGCCTTTTTCTGCACTGGATCCTATCCTGCGTGAAGAAATGTTGGCACTGGTTAAACGACTGGCTAATGAGCGAGGGATTACTGTGGTGATGGTGACCCACCATATCAGTGATGCCAGAGCGATAGCCAGCGATTTTATTTTTATGGCACAGGGAGAGGTGTTGGTCAGAGATTCGGTGGATAAGCTGCATTCCACTCACCCTGACATAGCGCTAAGTACTTTTGTCAGGGCGGGGGAGTGATATCTGGAAGTCAGCCAGAATAAAAAATCAATTCGCTTTTAATTTCAGCAGAGTATGTCCCAGACCGATATTGTCGGTACGTTCTTCAATCTCGAAACCAGCTTCTTTGACTATCTCAATAAAGTCATCGCTGCGGTAGAAGCGGCTGTTGCCGTTGGCTAGGCAGGTGAAGTAAAGCGAGGTGGCGTTCAGGCTGTAGGAAGCTGCATCATATTTCTGACTGTCCCAGAACAGTTCCAGAATATAAACAGCTGCCTCTTTTTTCATGGTTCGACGGACGTTTTTCAGAATATTCAGTATTTCCATTGGGGAAAAGCAATCCAGAAACTGACTCATCCACCATACGTCCGCTCCTTCCGGCAGTATTTGTGACGGATCAAGCATATTGGCAGAGTGACCACTGATTCTGCCTGCAAAACCATTGGCTTTGGCATTTTTCATCGCCATTTCAAGCTGTTGTGGTAGGTCAACAATAGTGATTTTTACATCGCTATCATAGTTACAACATTGAATTGCCCATTTTCCGGTGTTACCACCAATATCAACCAGGGATTTTGGTTTTTCCTTAAATACGGTTTCTAGAAGAATAGGGAAAGAACGATCGGAATAAAAATGGTCGAAGGCAAACCAGCTTTCTTTGGCTTTTTTCGGAAGCTGTGACAACCCCTGATAGATGGTTTCCCAGTCCCCCAGTTCTTTCAGACCTGCCGGTGTACCGGTTTGGATAGCTTCTGTCAGATGCATCATGGCGGCATAGCAGACATCGGCAGTGAAATCTAAATTAGCATTGGTCATACCGTCATGCAGTAAAAAGTGACCAAGATTAGCAAGTATATAATTAGGTTTATTCCACAACACAATATGTGCACTGAGAGCCATATCCAGTAACACTTTGACACCATATTCGGATACGCCTGTTGCAGTAGATAGTTCTTCGGCAGAAATACCTGCAGTACCGGCTGTATCCAGTTCTTTTAAGATGCCTAAATCTCGCAATGTCCGAGCCGTATGGAAGACGACAGGTGCAAACGAGAGTTTTTGAGCTTCAGTTTTTGCCTCAAAGGCATTAAATGGATCTTCTTTATATTGTGACACGGAATAACCTAACTATATTAATAAAATGTTATATGCAGAGGTGATTATTTGCTTGCAGCAATTCTGCTTAATTCTCTTTTGATATCCTGATTTAAGGTATTGATCCATTTGTTGTAGTTACGGTGGATATTACCTGAGTTATATTTTAGGTTAGCAGAGTTAACATAAATCAGAGAGTAGTATTTTGCAGTGTATGGAATTTTGATTACAGCATGGTGAGAACGAACATATATTTCAGCGGTCATTTCATCTTTGTTAACATCTTTAATCATCCATTTACGGGCTTCTGCCGCTGCGATGATGGCTTGTTTAACTTCTTTCTTTTGTAGTTCATAAGCGACTGGGGTATCCTCAATGTTCATAACAGGCTGAATGCGATTACAACCAGCCAGTATAAGAATAAAGATGAAAGATGTGATAATTTTAAGCAATTTCATATTAAGCCTCTATTGATTGACGTTAGTATATTAAGCTGTCTTAGTATTCAGGTGGTTAGGGAAAAAATCAACAATCTATGTCTAAAAAAATTTTCAGCTTAAATATAGCCCTTAATGACTGGTATGCCTTATCACAAGGTTTGAACCAAAAAAGTGACTGGCAAAACTGGAGTGAATCAAGTGCGTTTCTGGGGGAGCAAAAGTTACCGGTACACCTTATTCCTGCGATGATGAGGCGGAGAATGAGTATGTTGAGTAAACTGGCAACACAAGTTGCACTTCAGTTGCTGGAAGAAAACTGTATTGATTATATGATATTTTCCAGTCGACACGGTGAGCTGCACCGGACAGTTGAGCTGCTGACAAATATCTTATCCGGAGAGGATGCATCCCCCATGGCTTTTTCTCAGTCGGTACATAACACTGCTGCAGGGTTAACTACGATTGCAGCGAAACAAACGTTGCCGGTTACCTCTATTGCTGCCGGAGAAGACACATTTCATCAGGCGTTGGTTGAAGCTTATGCTTATCTGTCTGACAATCAAACTGCAAAGGTAATGGTGGTTGATTTCGATGAACCTTTACCTGCGGTTTATGCTCAGTTTGAAGATAAGCAGTTTACCGGTTACGCTGTCGGTTATATCTTATCTTCTCCTGACAGGAACACTGAGTCTTTTTGTGTTTCTTGCAACACTCCGTCTGGAAGGACTTCTTCTTTACTCCCTCAGTCTGTCACAGTACTCCGGCATTTATTGGAAGGAGGGGAGCAGTGGGACATCCCGTCAGGGCGTTTTTCCTGGGGATGGCTGAAGTCTTCAGCAGCCAGCGGAATAGATTAGATTATTGTAATGGTTATAGTGATGCACTTGTTCAGGTACGGACGAATTCTGAGTACAGGTTTTTGTTTCTTTCTGTTTGGTTTTGGTGGATTAATTCTTAGCTTTATTGTTATTCCATTGATAAAGCTTTTTACACCCGATGAAAAAAAATGTAGTTATCGTGTTCAATTTATAATCCATATTGCGTTTGATTTATTTTGTAAGATTATGAAATTATCTCAGGCGATGGATTATAAAATCATTGGTGAAGAATTACTTAGAGAGGAAAAAAGTAGCCTTATAATTGCGAATCATCCTAGTTTAATTGATTATGTTTTAATCGCTTCAAAACTAAAGCAGTGCGATTGTTTGGTAAAAGCAGCATTATGGCAAAACCCATTTATTAAGAAAATTGTACAAGCTGCCGGATATATTCCCAATAAAGATCCTGAAGATCTTATTCATATCTGTGAGAGTAAATTTGCTGATGGGAACGTATTGCTGATTTTTCCGGAAGGTACAAGAACAACTCCGGGAGCAAAAAATAAGCTACAAAGAGGGGCTGCGCAGATTGCGGTAAAGACCAATACGGATATTCGGGTGATTCATATCTCTGTTGAGCCTACTTTTTTGACTAAACAGATGAAATGGTATCAGGTTCCGGCAAAGAAACCCTTTTTCCGTGTTGAAGTAAAAGGTAGAATTGAGGTTGAACCATTTATCAATAATAGCGACTCGCTGACGTTAGCGGTCAGAAGACTGACCAAACATCTTGAAACAGTTATCTATTGATAAAAATAAAATTAAGCATGTGAAAAATAAGTAGGTAAATGTGGAAGCATTACATAACGAAATAAAAGAACTTATCATTGATGCTCTTAATCTTGAAGACATTCAGGTCGACGATATTGATACTGATGCGCCACTTTTTGGTGATGGTCTTGGTCTGGATTCTATCGATGCACTTGAACTTGGTTTAGCGATCAAGAAGAAATATGGCATTGTTATCGATTCAGATGACAGTAAGACCCGTGAACATTTTGCTTCTGTTGCCAGTCTGGCAGCGTATGTTTCATCTCAAACCTCTTAATACTGAACAGAATTATGACTGATATCACTAAAGAAAAAGTACAGAGCCAGGTCACTGATGCGCTGGTTGAATTATTTGAAATTGATGCAGCAGATATCGTACCTGACGCTCATCTTTATCAGGATCTTGATTTAGACAGTATTGATGCGGTTGATTTGGTTGTCCATTTGCAGAACGTGACCGGAAAGAAGATCAAGCCGGATGAGTTTAAGCAGGTTCGGACAGTTCAGGATGTTGTTGATTCTGTTTATGAGCTGTTAAAGGCGGAGTAATGCGATTGCTGGCTGCTTTGTCAGCATTTTTGCTACTGGCTTACCCCTTTGTTGTCTATTTGGGGATAGAAAGATTTGGTCTTCAGTCGGTGGCTATTGTTCTGGCCGTTCTTTTTCTTTCTCGGCTCTTTTTTGGGAATAAGTCGGGTGTTAACGAGCTGAAATATCTGGCTTGGTTAACCGGAAGTATCGGAGTTGTTTTGCTGAGTCTCGGCTATCTGTTTAACCAGATAGGGTGGCTGACGTATTATCCGGTAATTGTGAATGTCTGCTTGTTTTTGCTGTTTTTTTCCAGCCTGAAAAAGAAACAGACACTGGTCGAGAGACTGGCTCGGATCCAGCAGCCGGATTTACCCGATAGTGGTGTAATCTATACCAGAAAAGTGACAAAAGTCTGGTGCTGTTTCTTTATTATAAATGGTTCAATCGCTCTTACGACCTGCTTTCTTTCGATGGAAATATGGACGTTATACAATGGCCTGATCAGTTACCTGGCAATGGGAACCCTGTTTATCATTGAGTATTTAGTCAGGCTTCGTGTACAGAAAAAACAGAATAATAACGTTATATGAGTCAAAAGCCCTATGCTATTCATTCTCTGTCCAGTCTGTTAACGGACAGTGATATATCAGACGACACGGTTGCGTTTACCTCTGATGGTGACAATAAAACCTGGTCTCAATTTCATGAGGATGTCAGTTCTCTTGTTTATCCGTTAAAGCAGTCCCGGCAACGGACATGGGCGTTGTGTGCCAACGACAGCTATTTGTTTGCCGTTGCACTGATGGCTCTCTGTCACAGCGGTAAAGCGATTGTGCTGCCCGGTAACCATCAGCCTGCTGCACTGAAATCATTATCCCCTCATTTTGATGCGATTCTTTACGATTCCATTATCCAGCACCATCCGGAATCCAAGCCGGGAATCGACCTTGAGCAGTTGGCTAACCTGAAAGCACAGCCGCTTTCATTCTCTGCACTCGATTTGAGTCGTATTCGGATCACCCTGTTTACGTCGGGTTCAAGCGGTACGCCTAAGGCCATTCATAAGACACTCAAAGAGTTTGAGGAAGAGCTGAACCAGCATGGTGAGATGTGGGGGCGTCAGGTTCACGGAACCAAAATCTACAGCACGGTCTCTCATCAGCACGTCTACGGGTTGTTGTTCCGTCTGCTGTTTCCACTGGTAACGAAAAGGCCGTTTGACCGGTATAACCTGGACTATCCGGAGCAGGTGTTTGAGCACGCCGGAGATGATGCGGTGTTGATCAGCAGCCCTGCTCTGTTAAAGAGACTGGCGATGAATACGCCGGCTCAGAGTGAGCAAGGTGAAAGAGGAACCTACCGAGCCATATATTCATCGGGTGGGCCGTTAAGCCTGAGTGCAGCACAAGAGAGCGAAGCGTTACTTGGCAGCCTGCCTTATGAAGTCTTTGGCAGTACGGAAACGGGAGGCATTGGCTATCGGCAACAGGCATCTGAATCTGCCCCATGGCAACTGTTTCCTAAAGTGATTGCCCGTCTGGACAGTGAAGGCTGTATCGCTTTGCTGGCTCCGCATATTGATCCTGACAACTGGTATCAGACCACTGATCGCTGCACTTTGATTGATGACCGGCAGTTTATGTTGTTAGGCCGAACCGACAGTGTGGTTAAGATTGAAGAGAAACGGGTGTCTCTGACTGAAGTGGAAAAGAAACTTCAGGCTCTGGACGAGGTTGAAGAGGCTGCTGTAATACTGCAATCCCGTGAAAACAGAACGACTCTGGCGGCGGTTATCGTATTGTCAGCAACAGGGCAGCAAGAGATGGCGGTGTCAGGCAAAGGGGCTTTCTGGATACGACTGCGTAAGCAGCTCAGAGTCTGGCTTGAGCCTGTGGCCATCCCCAAGCAGTTTCGGTTTGTGGATGAAATCCCGCTGAACAGTCAGGGAAAACGACAGTTGTCAGAACTTCAGGCATTATTTAACCCCGAACATGAACTAAACGGTTAGGGCGATGCAGAAACGAAAACCAACCATAATCTCCCAAACCAGCGACGAGCAGACGGCTGAGCTGGTGTTAGGTGTTGATGCCGATATCAGGGATTTTGAAGGGCACTTTACCTCTTTTCCCCTGTTGCCGGGGGTCACCCAGATCGACTGGGTTATGTATTTTGCCCGGTTAACTCTGCATATGGATCAAGAGTTTGCCGGAATGGAAGTGATCAAATTTCAGGAACCTATCTTCCCCGGGGCAACAGTGACACTGGCGCTGGACTGGGATAAAGCCCGCTCTAAGCTGCAGTTTAAATACAGCTCCGACAACGGCAATAGTGTGCACTCATCCGGCAAAATCAAACTCAGTGGTGATAAGTGATGACCTATAACCCATGCTTTATCATCCCCTGCTACAACCACGGAAAAACGGTTGCTGCGGTGGTGGATTCATTACGCCCATTCGATTTTCCGATTGTTGTGGTGGATGACGGCAGTAATACTGAGACCAAATCGGCCCTTGAGGCACTGGCTCCGGATGAACATGTTACGGTACTGACCTTAGCGCAGAATCAGGGCAAAGGCGGCGCGGTGATTGAGGGTGTCAGCTATGCCTATGGACAGGGTTATACGCACGGCATCCAGATTGATGCCGACGGGCAGCATGATCTGGATGCGTTACCAACATTGATTGCCAAGTCTCAGGCCGAACCGGATAAGCTTATCTCCGGTAAACCTGTGTATGACGACAGCGTCCCACGCTCCCGGCTATACGGGCGCTATATCACCCATGTCTGGGTATGGATTGAAACCTTATCGTTATCGATAAAGGACAGCATGTGCGGGTTCCGAGCCTACCCTCTGGCAAAAGTCATGTATGTTGTGAACCGCTGTAACATTGGTCGTCGGATGGACTTTGATACTGAAATTCTGGTGCGCATGTACTGGGATGGATGCGACATGGAGTTTATTGATACCCGGGTGCTCTATCCCGAAGATGGTATTTCTCATTTTGATGTGTTCTGGGATAACGTCAAAATCAGTCAGATGCACACCAAGCTGGTGCTGGCGATGCTACCCCGTATCCCCAAGCTGTTGCTGCGCAAGGTCACGGTAAAAAAAAAGCGTGAACAGGATCAGGCGCACTGGTCCGGTCTGACCGAGAAAGGCAGTATTCTGGGAATTAAGCTGCTGTTGATGACCTATTCCTTATTGGGTCGTGGGGTGTTTAACGCGGTGCTGAAACTGGTGATGGTGTATTACTACCTTTCGGGAAAAAATGCCCGGGTAGCATCGGAGCAGTATTTATCCCGGGTGCAACGCTTCTGCCTGCAAGAGAACATCGAACTTCCATCCAGGCTTTCTGCCTATCAGCATTTTGTCTCTTTCGGTCAGACCATGCTGGATAAGTTAGCTGCGTGGAAAGGCGATATTCAGTATCACCACCTGACCCTGTCCGGTGAAGAGGTGCTGGATGACGCGATTAAGAGCAAGCTGGGCATTATTCTGTTTGGCTCGCATTACGGCAACCTCGAACTGTGCCGGGCATTGAGCCGTGAGCATTCAGACCTGAAGATAAACGCACTGGTGTTCACTGAACATGCCGAGCAGTTTAACTCGGTTATGCAGGCGGTGAACCCGGACTCAGGTCTGAACCTGATTCAGCTGAAAGATGTTGGTCCGGAAACGGCGATCCTGTTGCAGCAGAAACTGGAACAGGGTGAGTGGATCGTTATTGTTGGGGACCGTACGTCGGTGACAAAAGAGCAGCGGGTGGTATGGGCTAACTTTTTAGGCGAAAAGGCACCGTTCCCGCAGGGACCGTTTATGCTTGCCGCTATTCTGAAAGCGCCGGTCTTTCTTCTGTTTGGCTTGCGGGACGAGAGAAAATCACAGCCGCATTTCCGTGTCTATTTTGAAAAGTTTGCGGATAAGCTGGAGCTGCCGAGAGGAAAAAGGGAAGCCTTTTTGCAGCGGTATGTTGAACGTTACGCGCAAAGGTTACAGCACTACACCTTAAAAGATCCCCTGCAGTGGTATAACTTTTTTGATTTTTGGACACTAAGCGACAACACACATGACAAGTAAAACGAAAAACAGAATTCAGTTTGGTACCGAGCGATTAAGCATTGAAGATGTGGTCGCCATTTCTCAGGGAGCACAGGCTCATCTGGATGACTCCGAAGCGTTCACGACCAAGATTGATCGCGGCGTCGCGTTTCTGGAAAAACTCCTAAAAGAAGAAGGGGTTATTTATGGCGTGACCACGGGCTACGGTGATTCGTGTACCGTTGCCATTCCACCTGAGCTGGTTGATGAACTTCCCCTGCACTTAACTCGTTTTCATGGCTGCGGTCTGGGTGAGATTCTTACTCATGAACAGTCGCGCGCCGTACTTGCCACCCGCCTGTGCTCGCTGGCTCAGGGGGTATCGGGCGTTTCCCATGAACTGCTGAATCAAATGGTTACCTTGATCAACCATGATATTGCTCCGCGTATTCCGCAGGAAGGTTCAGTGGGGGCGAGTGGTGATTTGACACCGCTCTCTTATGTGGCTGCAACACTGATCGGCGAAAGAGAGGTGCTGTACAAAGGTGAGATTCGCCAGACCAGCGAGGTGTTTGTCGAGCTGGGCATTTCTCCGATCAAGCTCAAGCCGAAAGAAGGGTTGGCTATGATGAACGGCACAGCAGTGATGACGGCGCTGGCCTGTCTGGCTTACAAACGGGCAGAATATTTAGCGCAGTTGGCAACCAAGATCACGGCGATGGTTTCCGTAGGCATGCAGGGTAACGATTTCCACTTTGATGAAGCACTGTTTGCGGTAAAACCGCATCCGGGACAGCAGAAGATCGCTTCCTGGCTGCGCGGTGATCTGCAGGCAGAACGTCCGCCACGCAACAGTGATCGGCTACAGGATCGTTACTCGCTGCGTTGTGCGCCGCATGTCATCGGTGTGCTGCAGGACAGCCTGCCGTGGCTGCGTCAGATGATTGAAAACGAGCTGAACAGCGCCAATGACAACCCGATTATTGATGGTGATAACGAACGGGTGCTGCATGGCGGTCATTTCTATGGCGGTCATATTGCGATGGCGATGGACACGCTGAAAACGGCGGTGGCGAATATTGCTGATCTGCTGGATCGTCAAATGGCTCAGTTAATGGATTATAAATTCAATAACGGACTGCCATTTAACCTGACTGGCGCGCAAGGTGAACGTAAGCCGATTAACCACGGCTTTAAAGCGGTGCAGATTGGTATCTCAGCGTGGACTGCCGAGGCGCTGAAACATACTATGCCGGCCAGTGTCTTCTCCCGTTCTACGGAATGTCACAACCAGGATAAAGTCAGCATGGGGACGATTGCGTCCCGTGACTGTCTGCGGGTGCTGGAACTGACAGAGCAGGTTGCATCAGCCTCCCTGCTGGCAGCCTGTCAGGCGATTGAATTAAGACAGCGGCAGAATCAGCTGGATGAGCAGCATATGAGCGTCGCTCTGAAACAGATGCAAAAAGAGGTGCAGGAAGTCTTTGCGTTTGTGGAAGAAGACCGCTCGCTGGAAGCGGATCTGCGTCATGTGATGGCGCTGATCCAGCAACAGCACTGGCAACTGTATTAAGCGGTGAAGGAGCCGGGTATGAATCAGCAGAAGTTCGAATTAGAAGCCGAAGTGGTGATGAAGCCGTCTTTTCAGGATGCCGATCCCATGGGCGTGGTTTACCACGGTAACTACTTCCGTTTTTTTGAAGAAGCCCGCCGGGTATTAATGGAGAAAATCCGCTACGGTTATCATGCGATGAATGACTCCGGCTATATGTGGCCGGTGATTGATACCCGGGTTAAGTACATTCGTGCTATACCGTTTCATCATGAAATCCGGGTAACCGCCAAACTGACGGAGTGGGAAAACCGGCTGCGGGTCGATTATCTGATTTATGATAATGACAACGGTACCCGCATGACCAAAGCCCATACGGTTCAGGTCGCGGTAGAAAGGGCGACCGAGGAAATGTGTTTTGTTTCCCCGAAAGTGTTTACTGACAAGGTGGAGTACTGGTTTGAGCATGGCAAACTTGCAGACTAGATTAATCACAGGCTTATTGGTGCTTTTGAGTATGTTTTTTGTGCCTTTTGCATCCGCAACGACCCTGGAAAGCGTACAGAAGCAGCTAGCATCCCAGTCCGTTATCCGGGGACAGTTCGAGCAGATCCGCAACATGGAAATGTTCAAACAGCCGCTGACCTCGACCGGTGTCTTCCTGATTGCCAAAGGCAAAGGACTGCTCTGGAAACAGGCTAAGCCCTTTCCGGTAACGCTGGTGTTAACAGAGGATAAGTTAAGCCAGACATTTGGTGATCAACCCCCTAAAGTGATGACATCAGAAGACAATCCGATGGCGTTTTATTTCAGCCATCTGTTTCTCGACCTTTTTCAGGGTAATACGGCGCAGCTGGACGGCAAATTCACCCGGACGTTTCATGCTGAGCAGGAGGCCTGGACGTTGCAACTGGTGCCGAATACCGCACCGTTAAACAAGGTGTTTGCCTCTATCGTTATCTCCGGTAAAGAGTACATCGATGCTATTGAGCTGACGGAAGTGCGCGGCGATATCACCACCATTCAATTTTCTGAGCAGACAAGCCAGCCATCGGTATTAAGCAGTCATGAAGAATCCGCTTTTCAGTTCTAAGGGCGCACGGCTGCTCTCCTGGCTATGGCTGGTCATCGTATTAAGCTGTACCGGCGTCTTACTGTATCAAGGGGTACTGCAGAAAAAGCCTCTGATTGAGACCAATATTCTGGCGCTGTTACCGGAGAACCGGCAGGACCCTGTGGCTCAGGCTGCTTTTGACAAGGTCGCTGACAGCGTCAGCAATAAGGTGATCTTTGTTCTGTCCGGCAAAGACCGGGACACCCTGCACGCCTCCGCGGACTGGTTTGCAGCGCAGCTGTCTGAGCTGGCGGTGTTTAAAGATATTACCGCCAGACTGTCAGCAGAAAGCCAGCAGCAGGGGAGCCGGTTTTATTACCAGCACCGCTTTCAGTTTTTATCGCCGGAGCAGCAACAGAGAATCAGCCGGGCTCCGGAAGAGCAGACCCAGTACGTCATTCAGTCAGTCTACAACCCGTTTTCTGGGGTGACGGGCGCAGAACTGGGTAACGATCCGTTTCTGTTGTTCCGGGATTACGCCTCCTATCTGTCTAAGCTCTCCGGCAAATTTAAGCTGGATGACGGCTATCTGACGCAGACGGTTGACGGCAAGGAGTATGTGCTGGTGGTCGGGGAGTTAAGCCTGTCGCCCTATAGCCTAGGTGTTCAGCAACAGGTTCCTGCCATTAAGCAGTTAGAGGCGTCGGTACGGAAGCAGTACGTCACGGATGTGATGCATACCGGTGTCCTGTTCTATGCGGCCTTCGGTACCCAGAGTGCTAAGTCGGAGATAAGCACCATTGGCTTGGGCTCTTTGCTTGGCGTGTTGTTGCTGTTTCTGGTTATCTATCGCAGTACGCTGCCGCTCATGATGGCGCTACTGTCTATCTTCTGTGGTTTTGTCGTTGCTCTGGCCGGTTCGTTACTACTGTTTGAAAAAATCCACCTGTTCAGCCTGGTGTTCGGCTCCAGCCTGATTGGTGTGTCTATCGATTATTCCTTCCACTATCTGACGGAAAGACTGGCAGCGGGAAAGGCATGGAATGCAGGTAAGGCATTGAGGCAGATCTTTGGCGCGATAACCCTGGGGCTTATCACCAGTTTGATCGGCTATATGGGACTGCTGATTGCGCCGTTCCCGGGGTTACAGCAACTGTCGGTGTTTTCCGTGATCGGGCTGGTGGCTTCCTACATTACCGTGGTCTGCTGGTATCCGAAACTGGCCAGTACGCCGTCGGAACCACGTGTTCTGCCGGGACATGTATTGTGGAAGCGCTGGCTAAATTTGTGGCGTATTCCCCGTTATCGATGGGGGCTGCCGTTGGTGACCATTGCGGTATCGTGCCTGTTTATCGGCAACGTGACGTATAACGATGATATCCATCAGTTGCAGGCGATGCCCAAAACGTTGAAGCAGCAGGAAGATGCGATCCAGACATTATCCGGGGTATCCGGCAGTCAACAGATGCTGTTGGTCGCGGCGGACAGTGAACAAGCACTGCTGTCCAGACTGGGTGTATTATCAGACGGGCTGAATCGCCTGATCCAAGACGGTGATCTGCTGGGCTATCAGAGTATTCATCAGTATCTGCCCGGTGTTGAGGAGCAGCAGGCCAATTATCAGCGTATCCAGACCTTATACCAAAAGCAGACTCCGGTTCTGGAATCTGCATTGGGAATATCAGTGGATGCCGCCATGCTAACGCCTTTTACGCCTGTAAGTGTGGCTGACTTTCTGGCCTCACCTGTTGCCAGAGCCATAGGTTTTCTTTGGCTGGGACAGATGAATGAGGGCTATTATTCCGTGGTGATGCTCAATGGAGTTACTGATATCGCGGCGATTAAAGCCTGGGCTCACACTCAGAACGGGGTGTCTTATCTAAATAAAGCTGACGAAATCTCCCGCTTGTTTGGTGAATACCGGGGGAATGTCACCCTGCTGCTCGCCGTTGCGATTGTGGCTATCTGGCTGCTGTTAAGCTGGCGCTATTCCCTTGTTCAGGGCGCAAAAATGGTGCTGCCTCCGATCATCGCTGGTTTTTCTGCCATCGCGGTAACGGGAGTCACCGGTCAGCCGGTGAACCTGTTTAACCTGCTGGCGCTGATCCTGATCCTGGGTATCGGCATTGATTACACTCTGTTCTTTACCGAGCAGAAACAGAGCAAAACGACGCTGCTGGCGATCACGCTGTCTGCCCTGACGACCATTCTTTCGTTTGGCTTGCTGGCACTCAGTAATACCAATGCGATTCACAGTTTCGGTATTACGATTCTGACCGGTATCTTTGTGTCCTGGTTACTGTCACCATTGGCTCTGAATACCTGTCAACAGAAGGAGGCGGAATGAAAGCACGGTTATGGTTTAGATCTTTATTGATAGGGGGGGGCGTGCTCTTGCTGATGGCCTGCTCATCGGTGAACGTTTCTCCGGACAACAGCGTTCAGATGGCTGGTGGCACGTCTATCCCGTTTCCGGAGCCAAAAGCGCTGGAGAGTGTTGTGTCGGTTTCGCAGATGATTACAGCAACCTGGAACGGTGACACGCAGCAGTTGCCGGTTAAGCTTGAAGTAGATGCCGACCGCGTTGTACTGGCGGGATTTTCTTCCTGGGGAACCAGGTTGCTGAGTCTGGAATACTCATCTGCCGGTATTGCCACCTATGTGTTGCCCGGACTGGAAGCTCAGTTGCCGGATCCGAAACAAGTTCTGTTTTATATTATGGTAAGCTTGTGGCCTCAGGATGTCTGGAGAGAAAAGCTCTCTCTGTCCGGTTGGGATCTGGTTGATAAAGCCCATACCCGAACGCTGGTTGATGCGTCCGGAAAGGTGGTAGTTTTTATCCACTATACTGATATTAATAACAAACTGGCTGGTGATATTAAGCTGGAAAACCCTGAAGCGGGTTATTCGGTGGTGATATCCACCCTGAACTAACTTTCTTTAACGTCATAAAGTCTGGGCACAATGGAACATAAAAAGAATCAATTTCCCGTTTATATCCAAGCGTGTGGTTCTCACTCCGCACTGGGGAATAATACGGAGACCATACTTAAACGGCTGCAAGGTCAGGAAGCCTCCGATATGGAAAGGGTGGACGGCTGGCTGAATAACGGCAACCAGACGGTGGTCGGCATGGTGAAAGCCGATTTACCTGAGCTGCCCACTCACCTGGAAAGCTATAACACCCGCAATAACCGGCTGGCGCTGTCTGCTCTGGTACAGATAGAAGCCGAAGTCAGGGAGGCTATTGCCCAATATGGCGCAGAGCGGGTTGCGGTGATAGTGGGTACCAGCACTTCGGGGATCTCTGATGGTGAAGCTGCGCTGAAAGAAAAGCTGGAAAGCGGGGCGTTTCCTAAAGAGTACCACTACAATCAACAGGAACTGGGTAATCCGGCCGAGTTTATCGCCGACTATTTTCAGCTGTCCGGTCCTTGTTTCTGCATCTCAACGGCCTGTTCGTCCAGCGGCCGGGTATTTTTATCGGCCAAACGGCTGTTAAAAGCAGGACTGGTTGATGCGGTGATTGCCGGTGGTGTAGATAGCCTGTGCCGGTTAACATTAAACGGATTTAACGGGCTGGAAGCTTTGTCGACTACGCACTGTAACCCGTTTAGCCTGAATCGTGACGGCATTAATATCGGTGAAGCGGCCGCTTTTATGCTGCTCTCTGCTGTGCCATCAGCCGATCAGATAGCGCTTCTGGGGGCGGGAGACAGCTCCGATGCCCACCATATTTCAGCCCCTCATCCGGATGGTGTCGGCGCGGAAGAAGCGATGAAAAAAGCGCTGAATGATGCGGGGCTGACGCCGGACGATATCGGTTATATCAATGCGCACGGCACGGCCACGCTGTTAAACGATGCGATGGAAGGCAAGGCTATTGCGAGAGTCTTTTCTGCCGATACACCGGTCAGCTCAACCAAGCCTCTGACCGGACATACGTTAGGGACTGCCAGTGCGATGGAAGCGGCCATTTGCTGGTATCTGCTCAAGTATAAGTCGGCCTTGCCAAGGCAGATAAATGACGGTCAGTTTGATGCTATCCCACTACGGTTTGTGCAGCAGGATATGCCTTTGCACGGTAAGGCTGTGTTGAGTAATTCTTTCGCATTTGGCGGGAATAATATTAGTTTGGTGTTTGGGTATGCAGATGAATGATCAACCCGAAGTAAAGAGATTATCTGAAATAGAAAAGCTGCCGGAAGTAAAGGATCTTCTGCCGCATGATGAGCCGATGGTGCTGCTGAATCGCGTTATCAGTGTAGAAGAAATATCCATCCATTGTCAGGCGGATGTGACGGAAGCCAACCTGTTTTTTGACCACGAGAAAAGAGTCATTCCGGCCTACGTTGGTATCGAGTATATGGCGCAGTCCATCGCGGCATGGTCTGGTTATCACGCCCGAAAAAGGCAGGAATCGCCACCGATCGGTTTTTTATTGGGAAGCCGTCGGTATAATACGGAACTCGGTGCATTTCATGAGAACATGGTGCTGGATATCTTTGCCGAACAAGTGATGGAAGATAGCGGAATGGCGGTATTTTCCGGAAGAATTGAGCACAACGGCACACTGATCGCTCAATGCCAACTGAATGTGTATGTGCCTGATGAAGATAAATTACAAGAAATGAAAAAAGGTTGATCTGTTGTGAATAGACAAGTGTTGGTGACGGGAGCCAGTAAAGGAATCGGACGAGCTATCGCTATACAACTGGCGAAAGACGGCTTTGAAATTATTGTCCACTATATGGGAGACAGGCAGGGGGCAGAATCAACCCTGTCTGAGATCCAGAATATCGGGCAGAACGGCAGAATTCTGCAATTTGATATCAGTAACCGCGAACAGTGCCGGGAAGTGATCGAAGCCGATATTGCTGCAAACGGCGCTTACTATGGTGTGGTTAATAATGCCGGTATTACCCGCGATACGGCTTTTCCTGCTATGACAGAACAGGAATGGGATGGAGTTATCCATACCAATCTGGACAGCTTTTACAATGTGCTGCACCCTTGCGTTATGCCTATGGTTCAAGGCAGAAAAGGTGGCCGCATTATTACCCTTGCTTCTGTGTCGGGCCTGATGGGGAACCGCGGACAAACCAACTATAGCGCGGCGAAGGCCGGTGTTATCGGCGCAACGAAATCACTGGCACTTGAGCTGGGCAAAAGAAAGATAACCGTCAATTGTATTGCTCCGGGACTGATTGATACCGGTATGGTTGACGAGCATGTAAAAGAACACGCACTGCCACAGATCCCTCTGCGCAGAATGGGCCAGCCGGAAGAAGTGGCCGGGTTAGCCAGCTATCTGATGTCAGATATTGCAGCATACGTTACAAGACAGGTGATCTCTGTCAATGGAGGACTAATATGAATCGTCGAGTAGTTGTCACCGGTATGTCCGGTGTTACCGCGTTCGGAAATGACTGGGACAGCGTAGAGCCTAAACTCAGAGCGTGTGAAAACGCCATCCAGTACATGCCTGATTATGAGCAGTACGATGGTCTGAACACAAAGCTGGCTGCGCCTATTAATGATTTTTCCCTGCCTAAGCATTACACGCGTAAAAAAGTGCGTTCAATGGGCCGGGTATCTCAACTGGCAACACTGGCTTCGGAAAATGCATTAATTCAGAGCGGTCTTATTGGGAATGAAGTATTGACGAATGGTCAGACCGGAGTGGCCTACGGCTCATCAACCGGCAGCACAAATGCGGTTGGTGCGTTTGGCGTGATGCTGAACGACAAATCCACCTCTGCGATTACTGCAACCACTTATGTACAGATGATGCCGCATACCACAGCAGTTAATGTCGGTTTATTTTTTGGTTTAAGAGGACGGGTGATCCCGACCAGCAGTGCATGTACTTCCGGCAGTCAGGCTATCGGTTATGCTTATGAGGCCATCAAACATGGTTATCAGACCGTTATGGTTGCCGGTGGCGCGGAAGAGTTGTGTCCGACTGAATCCGCGGTATTTGATACCTTATTTGCGACCAGTCTGAAAAACGATGATCCGAAATCTACCCCTCGTCCTTACGACAAGGATCGGGACGGTCTGGTTATCGGTGAGGGAGCCGGGACTCTGGTGCTGGAAGAATACGAACACGCCAAAGCGCGCGGGGCGCATATCTACGCGGAACTGGTGGGCTTTGCCAGTAACTGCGATGCAGCTCATGTGACTCAGCCGCAGAAGGAAACCATGCAGCTGTGTATGGAAATGGCCCTGAAAGATGCGAACCTTACCCCTGAGAGTATCGGCTATATCTCAGCTCACGGTACGGCGACGGATAAAGGCGATATCGCAGAAAGTAACGCAACAGCCAATATCTTTGGTCAGAGTGCACCGATCAGCTCACTGAAAAGTTATTTCGGGCACACACTTGGAGCGTGCGGCGCGGTTGAAGCATGGTTAAGTATTGAGATGATGAACCATAACTGGTTCAGCCCGACGCTTAATCTGGAGAACCTTGACGAGCAATGTGGTGCTCTGGATTACATTACCGGCAGTGGTAGAGAGATCGAGTGTGACTATATCATGAGCAATAACTTTGCTTTCGGAGGTATTAACACCTCACTTATTTTTCAAAAATATAAACAAAACAGGTAAAAAGTTGTATGAAAACATTAGTTAAGTGGTTGTTTGTTGGTTTTACTGGTCTGTATCTGGCTGGTTGTGCAAGCGTTCTGACAGTGGAGCAGTCTTCTCCGGAAGTCAATATGTCGCCGGAGTTAAAAGCGTTATCTGTTGCTGTTGTGGATTCTCGTCCGTATGTTGTTAACAAAGATAAGTCACCTGCGTTTGAAGGTATTATCCGTAGTGGGCTAGGTATTCCGTATAGTTATAACACACCGACACAAGAGCCAATGGCGGTTTACCTTGGTAATCGGATTAGTCACGGTATCAGGAAAAATGGTGTTGAGGTATCGGTCTATTCAACAACAGCCGGTATGCCGTTGAAAGAGGTGTTTGAGAATGTTGCCAGCTACGGAAAAACCGCTGTTGTCATCAACCTGAATGAATGGAAATATGATTCACATCCTTTTTCTGATTCATCATGGTATGACATGGATGTTTATGTGATTGATAAAAATGCGGAGCAACTTGCATATAAAAAATTCTCTGGTGAAGAAGATATTCCAGGCAGCGGTATCGTAAACGAAATGCTGTTGCTATATAAAAATCGTTTCGAGCAGGTTTTCTCTGATCCGGAAATCCGTAATGCATTAAGCCATTAATCGATAGCGTATAAAAAGAAGAAGGTCTGGTAATGATTGATTATCAGACCTTTTTTAATATCGTTATAAATTCTCTTCCGCAAATTCAGCCAAACGGCTTCTTACTACCCCGTTCAGGTGGATATTGGCACTGCCTTCGAAGTTCTTAAACCGCTCTACCATATAAGTCAGACCGGAAGTGACCGGAGTCAGGTATGGAGAGTCGATCTGAGCCAGATTGCCGGAACAGACTAGCTTGGTACCCTCGCCGCAGCGGGTGATGATGGTCTTGATTTGTGAAGCGGTCAGGTTCTGGCATTCATCAAGTAGCACAAAGGCGTTCTGAATGGAGCGGCCACGCATAAAGTTAATCGACTTAAACTGAATATTCGCTTTATCACAGATATATTTTAGCGAGCCTTCAGTGCAGTGATCGTTTTTATGCAGAGCTTCCAGTGTGTCGGTGACTGCGGCCAGCCAGGGCATCATCTTTTCTTCCTCACTGCCGGGCAGGAAGCCGATGGATTCTCCAATATCCGGTGTGTTGCGGGTAACAATGATTTTATCGAACATTTTCTTTTCGATGGATTGTTCCAAAGCTGTTGCCATAGCCAATAGGGTTTTACCGCTGCCTGCGGCACCAGTCAGGATCACCAGATCGATTTTCGGATCCAATAAGGCATCAATAGCCATGGCCTGATAGATATTCTTCGGCCGTATATCCCATGCCTGACGGCTCATAATCCGTTCCCGGCTCAGGTCACGGATCTGCAGTGTGTCGTTGTCGTTATCGATATAGCCCACACGTCCGGCGAAATCACTTTCTTCATCAATAAGATACTGATTGATAAAAGCCGGAGCCAGTGAAGATTTGTTCAAGGTATGGAAGGTTTTACCATCTAGGCTCTGAGTATCTACCCGGTCGATAGACTGCCAAAAGTCACCTTCATAGGTGTGGAATCCTTTCGTCAGGTAGCGCACATCATCAATTAACTGGTCGGTACGATAGTCTTCTACAAAACGAACTCCGGCTCCTTTGGCTCTCAGGCGCATGTTGATGTCTTTGGTGACAAGAACGACTTCCCGTGGGGAGCGGCGGTTCTGTATATAAAGTACAGCATTCAGAATTCGGTTATCCCCGGCTTTGTCGGCAAATGCTCTGACCGTTTCCTGCAATTCAAAATCGGCCAGAATTGCAATACTGCCGGTTGTATTGTGATCCTTATTTAATGGGATACCCTCAGAAATTTCGTCTGGCGTGGCATCGCGGAAGATGTCTTCCAGTGCACGGATAGCAACGCGAGCATCACGGGCGACATCTCGTTTACTGTCTTTAATTCTGTCGAGTTCTTCAAGGACGGTCATCGGGATGACCACATCGTGTTCCTGAAAGGAGTAGATTGCGAAAGGTTCGTGTAGCAGGATGTTCGTATCTAACACAAAGATTTTCCGGTCGGTATCGCCCATAAGCGTCTCCTTTTGATCCGCACAGTGCGGCAGAGTTTTCATTAGATAGCCGATTTAGTACTCTTTAATCAGTACCTAACCCAATATCTAGATGTCTCATACCTTGTTTACCGTTTTATTTCAGTTTCCGGTTAAAGAAAAAAAATGGCAAAAACCTCCTGTTTTACACGTGATCTCTGTTACTGCATCGAGTAAGATTAGCGCCCCTTTAAACCGAGACATTTTCTGACTTCGGTACAATACTTACATAGATACTTACCACCCCAACCAAGAGGTACTCACCCCTATGACATTTGCTTTGGGACAACGCTGGATCAGCGATACAGAGAGCGATTTAGGACTAGGAACTGTTGTTGCAATGGATGCAAGAACCGTCACCCTGATGTTTGCGGCATCAGAAGAAAACCGTTTATATTCACGAACGGATGCTCCGGTGACTCGGGTGATATTTAATGTCGGGGATGTGGTAGAAAGTCAGGATGGCTGGTCACTGAAAGTAACAGAGATCCTTGAGGAAGATGGATTATACACCTACGTGGGTATCCGTACAGATACCGAAGAAGAACATATAGTACTGCGGGAAATCTTCCTCAGTAATCAGATCCGCTTTAATAAACCTCAGGATAAGTTATTTGCCGGTCAGGTGGATCGTATGGACAACTTTGTACTGCGCTATCGTGCGCTGCAGAACCAGTATCAGCAGCACAGAAGTCCGATGCGTGGTTTATGTGGTATGCGCGCCGGTTTGATCCCGCATCAGTTATTTATCGCCCATGAAGTTGGTCGCCGTTATGCGCCGCGTGTACTGCTGGCTGATGAGGTGGGTCTGGGTAAGACGATTGAAGCCGGTATGATTATTCATCAGCAGGTATTGTCTGGCCGGGCTGAACGTATCCTTATTGTGGTACCTGAAACTCTGCAACATCAATGGCTGGTGGAGATGATGCGTCGTTTTAATCTGCATTTCTCTATCTTTGACGAAGAGCGCTGCGTGGAAGCGTATGCCGAAGCGGATAATCCGTTTGATACTGCGCAATATGTGCTCTGTTCACTAAATTTTATCCGTAAAAGCAAGAAGCGTTATGAACAGGCTCTGGAAGCTGAATGGGATCTGCTGGTGGTGGATGAAGCTCACCATCTGGAGTGGAGCCCTGAAAAACCAAGTCGCCAGTATCAGGTGATTGAAGGACTGGCAGAAAGAACGCCGGGTGTATTGTTACTGACAGCAACACCGGAACAACTGGGGCATGAGAGTCACTTTGCCCGTTTGCGTCTGCTGGATCCGGATCGTTTCTATGCTTATGAAGCCTTTGTAAAAGAAGAGCAGCAGTATGCACCGGTTGCTGATGCTGTATCTTCATTGTTTTCCGGTACGAAACTGACGAATGATGAGAAGAATCTGATCACCGAATTATTGTCTGAGCAGGATGTTGAGCCCCTGTTCCGTGTTATCGAAAGTAATGTTGGTGAAGAAGATAAAGCACAAGCCCGTCATGAACTGATTGATAACCTGATGGATCGTCATGGTACTGGTCGGGTACTGTTCCGTAATACCCGGGCGGCGATAAAAGGTTTTCCTGAGCGTAATGTACATCTGCTGCCGATGGGTATTCCTCCTCAGTACACAACGGCTATGCGGGTTGCCGGCATGCTGGGCGGCAAAATGCCGGCTGAAGCCCGGGCGATGAAGATGTTGTATCCGGAAGAGATTTTTCAGGAGTTTGAAGGTGACGCCGGTTCATGGTGGCAATTCGATCCCCGGGTTGACTGGCTGATCGAAAAAGTGAAAGAGAAGCGTAGTGAGAAGATCCTGGTGATTGCCTCCCGTTCTGCAACGGCATTGCAGCTGGAGCAGGCGCTTAGAGAGCGAGAAGGTATCCGCGCTACAGTATTCCATGAAGGAATGTCTATTCTGGAACGTGACAAGGCGGCGGCTTATTTTGCTCAGGAAGAGGGCGGTGCTCAGGTGTTGCTCTGTTCAGAAATAGGCTCAGAAGGACGTAATTTTCAATTCGCTAATCAGCTGGTTATGTTTGATCTGCCATTTAATCCTGACTTGCTGGAACAGCGTATTGGTCGTTTGGATCGGATTGGACAACTGCGTGATATTGATGTGCATATCCCGTACCTGAAGGGGACGTCTCAGGCTATTCTTGCCCGCTGGTTTAATGAAGGGTTGAACGCCTTTGCAGAAACCTGCCCGACTGGGCGAGCTGTGTACGATAAGTTTTCCACAACGCTGATAGAGATGCTGGCAGCTAGTGATGAGCATGGTCTGGATGAGGTTATTGACGCTTCGGCAAAACTGAACCGGGAACTGAAACATCAACTGGAACAGGGGCGGGATCGCTTGCTGGAAATGCATTCTAATGGTGGTAAAGAAGCAGAGAAGATTGTAGAAACAGTAGCGGCTACCGATGGTGATACTAACTTGGTTACCTTTGCCCTGAGTCTGTTTGATACCATTGGGCTGAATCAGGATGATAAAGGTGAAAATGCATTGGTGGTAACGCCATCTGAACATATGCTGGTGCCGAATTATCCGGGACTGCCGTATGAGGGCGCCACCATCACCTTTGACCGTGATACGGCACTTTCCCGTGAGGATATGCATTTTATCAGTTGGGAGCACCCGATGATTCAGGGGGGGATTGACCTGCTTCTGAGTGAAGGTGTGGGTACGTCTGCTGTTTCTTTGCTGAAGAACAAGGCATTGCCGGTAGGCACTATCCTGTTGGAGATGGTGTATCTGGTGGATGCTCAGGCTCCGAAACGCAGCGGTATCAGCCGTTTTCTGCCACAGACACCTATTCGTCTGATGATGGATGCCAGGGGAAATGATCTGGCTGAACAGGTTGAATTTGAAAGCTTTAACCGTCAGCTTAGCCCTGTGGGACGACATATTGCAGCAAAACTGGTTGGTTCGGTACAGAAAGAAGTACATAGCTTGATTGAGGCGGCAGACGCCAGTGTTGAGCCGAAGCTGCAGGCTGTACGTCAGCAGGCCCAGCAGGATATGCAAGCTAGCCTGAACAGTGAACTGGAACGTCTGCAGGCGCTGAAAGCTGTCAACCCGAATATTCGAGAGGAAGAACTGGAAGTGATTGAGAATCAGATCAAAGAGCTGAGTGGCTATATCGGCAAGGCTCAGATCCAATTGGATTCACTGCGTCTGATTGTGGTGAGTCATAATTGATCCTATGGCCTTATTAGAATATACCCCACCGACCGATCCCTGGCTGGATATTACCTATCAGGATGAACATATCCTGATAGCGAATAAACCGGCAGGTTTGCTGTCAGTGCCCGGACGCTTGCCTGAGCATCATGACAGCTTGTGGAGCAGGGTGGCAGATGAGTTCCCGGAAAGCCAGGTGGTGCATCGTTTGGATATGGCGACATCGGGACTGATGTTATTTGCTTTGAATAAATGGGCTGAACGGCATCTTAAAAAGCAGTTTCAGTATCGCCTGACCCATAAAATTTATTATGCACGGGTGTGGGGAAGGGTAGAGCCGGATGAGGGACTGATTGACTTACCTATTATTTGTGACTGGCCTAACCGCCCAAAGCAGAAGGTCTGTTATGAGCACGGAAAACCGTCTGTGACCCGCTATCAGGTGGTGCAAAGGGAAGCGCAGACAACAGTGGTTCGATTGTTGCCTGTTACTGGAAGATCGCATCAACTTCGTGTCCATATGCTTGCAATTGGCCACCCGATTGTGGGGGATGAGTTTTATGCACATCAGGAAGCGCGGGCTTTTTCAGAACGGTTGCAGCTACATTCCGCTGAGTTAAGTTTTTATCATCCGAAAAATGACTGGTTACGTTCCATGTTTGTTTCCTGTGACTTTTTTCCTGCGATAGAGCCGATGTTAGAAACGCTATATGATCTCCCTTTGAAGCTGCCGGATTATAAAACGTTGCCAAGACCCTGAAATAAAAGATGACAGAGTGCTGTGCTTGAGGTTACAGAACACAAAAGTGTATTCTGTAATCTTCAGGACGCTTGCGTCCGCTCTGTATTCTATTATTCATAAGGCACGGATAGCATGACTACACCAAAGATCGTTTTCCTTGATCGGATCACCATTCCCGGACACATTAGCATTCCTGAACTCTCTTTTGAGCACAAATGGATTAATTATGATCTTACTGCACCGGATGAGGTTGCGGAAAGGATCAAAGATGCGGATATTGTAGTGGCTAACAAAGTGCCTCTGAATGTACAGACGTTGGCAGGCAATGAAACAGTAAAACTGATTGCACTGACGGCAACCGGATTTAACAACGTCGATATTGCTTACTGCCGGGAACATAATATTGCTGTTACCAATATTAGAGGCTATGCATCTCAGTCTGTGCCAGAACATGCGATGGCTATGATATTTACTCTGATGCGCAACCTGCGTGGTTACCAGCAGGATATTGAAGATGGTGAGTGGCTGCGTCAGGGGTTGTTCTGTTTCTTTACCCGTTCCATCAATGATATTGCCGGTGCCACAATTGGTATTGTGGGTAGCGGGGAATTGGGGCAGGCAATGGCGAAGCTGGCCAGAGCTGTTGGTATGAATGTGATCTTTGCTGAACGTAAGGGGTCAGAAACCTGTCGGGAGGGCTACCTGCCGTTTGAAGACGTTCTGGCGATTGCTGATGTACTCTCTCTGCATTGCCCGCTGAATAATGACACCTATAACCTTATTTCCGGAGCGGAATTGAAAGCAATGAAACCGAAAGCTGTGCTGATCAATACCGGACGTGGTGGTCTGGTGGATGAGCAGGCGCTTGTAGATGCATTGATTTCCGGAGAGATAGGCGGGGCCGCTGCAGATGTTTTTACTCAGGAGCCTGCTGATAAGAGAAATCCTCTGATTGCCCATGCTGGGCTGCCAAACCTTATTCTGACACCGCATGTAGCATGGGGCAGCGATTCAGCCTTAAACAAAATGATGCAGATATTAGTGGATAATATCGAAGCTTTCCGAGACGGAAAAGAACTGAACAGGGTCGTGTAGAGGGTAAAGAATACAAAAATGCCCGTCATGCCGACTTTTTCCGGCATGACGGGCATTTTAAATTATGCGTTCTCTGTTGTTCCTGATGCAGTTTAGCCCTGAGGCTTTACAATCAGAACATTAATCGGTGATTTCTGTACTACTTTATTTGCGACTGAACCCAACAGCACTTTGTCCATCTTAGAGCGTTTATGGCTTGGCATAATAATCAGATCAGTACCAAGTTTCGCAGCATACTCAAGAATGATGGCAGAAGGTTTGCCTTCTGCTACATGGGTTTTATACACTACATCAGCACTGATGTGTTTTCGGGCAAACTGATCCAGTTGCTTCTTTACATCTTCTTTCATCTGATGAGCGGCATCTTTGGGAAAATAAGTCGCAACCATCGACATATGGATCCCCGGAAGTACATTCAGAAGATGTACTTCTGCATTGGAATGTTTTGCATGCCATACAGCCAGTTCAACAGCTTTATCTGAAAAGCCTTTATCATTTAAGTCAACAGGAACAAGGATTTGTTTATACATACTCTTCTTTTCTCCGCTAGGACGGTGGTTTAGCCTGTTCAGGCCGGGTATCCCGGCCATTCATGACCTGATAATCCTTTTCCGGTTCAGGTTATTTCTGCCGTATTGCTAAGGGACTGCAGAGATAACGGTATTTACGCACTCATATTTTCCTTACGTGCGCGTCGCTTCTGATTAAAGCCTAGTACAATCAGCAGTAACAGTGCAGGAACAAACACCCATTCTTTCATTGGTCTGTCTGCTTCTACAACTACCCATTTGATTTCCCAGTCAAAATCAATGCCGGAAGTTTCAGCAGGGCTACCGAATTCGACCATGTCAACGATCATTCGGCCATCAACGTCATTAAGCATCAGTCCTGTTGAATCGATTCGGGCCTGAGCTGTTTCAGCCTGATCATCAAATGGCAGGCGAACCGTTTTTTCAATATGTTCACCTTCCAGATTTTCCCCGGCAACCCGAAGCTCAAGTGATTGTCCCACATCGAGTTTTTCAGCAATGTGCGCTATCTCAACTCCCGGACGTAATTCCTGGGCCGGATAGATCATATCCCACCAGAATCCGGGTCTGAAGAAAGAAAATGTCAACAGAAGCAGAAGCAGTGTTTCCCACCATTTATTACGGGTAAACCACCATCCCTGTGTGGCAGCAGAGAAGAGAAGCATCGCTATTATTGCAGAACTTACCGTCAGAGCCAGATGCCACCAGGTATCAATACCCATAAGAAGCAGTTGAGTGTTAAAGATAAACATAAACGGCAGAATGGCAGTCCGGATATCGTAGGTAAAGCCCTGAATACCGGTACGGATAGGATCCGATTTTGCAATAGCTGCCGCTGCAAAGGCAGCCAAACCTACAGGTGGCGTATCGTCAGCCAGAATACCGAAGTAGAACACAAACAGGTGCACAGCGATCAGCGGAATGATCAGGCCGTGAGCTGCGCCTAATGTGACAATAACCGGGGCCATCAATGTTGATACAACAATGTAGTTGGCTGTAGTTGGCAGACCCATTCCCAGTACCAGACTGATGATTGCAGTAAACAGCAGCATCATAATGACACTGCCGCCAGAGATGAACTCCACAAAGTCGGTCATAACCAGTCCGATACCTGTCAGTGTTACGACACCAACGACCGTCCCGGCTGCTGCTGTAGCCACCCCGATACCGATCATATTACGGGCACCTGATACCAGACTCTCTGAAAGATCGATACAGCCGGCTTTGACTTCTTTGCCGATATTTTTCTGTTTAGACATCAGTGCCAGCAGAGGGCGTTGTGTCAGCAGAATAAAGATCATAAACACAGTTGCCCAGAAAGCGGACAGACCCGGAGAGAAACGCTCAACGGTCAGGCACCATACCAGTACTACAATTGGCAGTAGGAAGTGCAGACCAGATTTAACGGTTGGACCGGCTTCCGGAACTTCAGTCAGCTCTTCATCAATCGCCATTCCGGCATGTTCCTGATACCGGGCTGATACATTAAGCAGTGCCAGATACACCAGCATGAGTAATACGGTTACGATTGCTGTCGCTGTGCTGCCGAATACGTCTTTGGTCCAGCCGATACCGTAATAAACAACGGCACTGGTGATACAGAGTCCAAGAATCGTTCCGGTAAAGGAAAGCAGGCTTTGTACAACCGATGGTTTAACCCTGCGGGGAAGACCGGTCATACCTGCTTTACAGGCTTCCAGATGCACGATATACAGCAGTGCGATATAGGAGATCAATGCGGGTAACAGAGCGGCTTTGATTACCTCAACATAGGAAATACCGACATATTCCACCATAAGGAATGCTGCCGCCCCCATGATTGGCGGGGTTAACTGACCATTGGTAGACGCTGCTACCTCAACTGCACCGGCTTTGGTTCCGGGGAAACCGACTCGTTTCATCAGCGGAATAGTAAATGTTCCGGTTGTTACCACGTTGGCAATGGATGAACCGGAAACCAGACCGGACAAGCCAGATGCAACTACTGCTGCTTTAGCTGGCCCGCCACGCATATGTCCGAGTAGTGAAAAGGCGACCTTAATAAAGTAAGCCCCTGCACCGGCTCGTTCCAGCATCGCACCGAACAGCACGAACAGAAATACGAATGAGGTTGAAACACCTAGTGCAACACCAAAAACGCCTTCTGTTGTCAGCCATAGGTGAGACATCGCTTTATTCAGGCTGGCACCTTTATGTGCGATAACATCGGGCATATAAGGGCCGGCAAAGGTATAAGTAAGAAACACGGCTGCGACAAGCATCAGCGGTGGCCCCAGTGCCCGTCGGGTTGCCTCAAGCAGAAGCAGCATCCCGGTTACGGCTGTGATGATATCCAGAGTCGTCGGAGCGCCTGAGCGTCCAGCCAGATCAGCATAGAACAAATAGATGTACGCTGCAGAAAAGCTGCCAGCCAATGCCAGTAGCCAGTCGATGACGGGAACATGATCCCGTGGTGAATGTGTGCGTGCCGGATAGGCGGTAAATGCCAGAAAAATAGCAAATGCCAGATGAATGGATCTGGCTTGTGTGTCATTAAGTACGCCAAAATCAAAGATGAATGGCAGTGGAGAGGCGTACCAAAGTTGGAATAATGACCAGCAAAGAGGCACAAACCACAAGATGCGACCCGGAATGCCTGAAGGATTACGGGCTCCGGTATCGGCCTGTGCCACCATATCGTGCACATCTTGAGACGGAATGTTTGTCTGCGTCATGTACTGTTATCCTTATAATTGATGGTCGTGTTAAACAAAGACACCGGAAGGTGTTACATTCCGGGTCGGCCACAGCAAATGGTTTTCGACCAGATGAAAACCAATAAAAACTGTATCAATAACGGGTGTTATGTTACGGATACTGGTTGGTCGGTATCAGTACCGATTTGTTATTTTTATTCAGATATAAAAACTACTAAGGAGGCGGGTGCCTCCTTAGTCATTCAGATTAAGCGAGTCGTACTGCCTATCTTACTTAAGGAGACCTGCTTCCCGGTAATACTTTTCAGCGCCCGGATGCAATGGGATAGAAAGACCGGCTTTAACCATATCTTCTTTCTTCAGGCTAGCGAAAGCCGGATGCAGGCGTTTGAATGTATCGAAATTTTCAAACACAGCTTTTGCTACGTTGTAAGCCACTTCATCCGGAACATCACTGGTGGTAACCATGGTTGCTGCTACACCAAAACTGTGTACGTCAGAATCTGTACCTCGATACATGTCTGCAGGCACAGTGCTGTAGGCATAGTATGGATTTTCCGCTACGATTTTATCAATTTCAGAGCCAGTTGCGGAAACCAGTTTAGCATCACAGGACGTTGTTGCTTCTTTAATGGATCCGTTTGGATGGCCAACCATATAAATGAAGGCATCAATTTTGTTGTCACACAATGCCTGTGAACGTTCAGAACCTTTCAGTTCAGAAGCCAGCTTAAAGCTGTCGTTTGTCCAGCCGAAAGCATCCATTACCACACCCATTGTGGCACGGTCACCGGAACCCGGGTTACCAATGTTAACGCGCTTACCTTTCAGGTCGGCAACGTTGTTGATTCCGGAATCTGCTCGCGCAATGATGTTAAATGGTTCTGTGTGCAGGGAAAACATTGCACGCAGTTTTTTATACGGTCCTTGTTCTTCAAATTTACTTGTACCGTTATATCCGTGGAACTGCCAGTCTGACTGAACAATACCAAAATCCAGCTCACCGGCACGGATGGTATTGACGTTGTAGATAGAACCGCCTGTCGATTCTACTGAACAACGGATATTATGTTCGTTACGACTTTTGTTGACGAGTTTACAGATGGCACCACCGGTCGGGTAGTAAACACCTGTAACAGAGCCTGTACCAATAGTAATGAAGTCTTGAGCCTGAACGGCTCCTGCACCCATAACTGCTGCGGCAATAGCGCCCACTTGGACAAGTTTTTTAAATGCCATGAATTTCCCTTCCTTTTATTAATTGTTGTCCGGTACTTACTTTTAGTAAGAAATCTTACTAAGGATAGTATGCACCGAAATTTCCTAAGTTAGAAACGGCATCTTTTCCGGTATTAGAGACTGGAAAAGTGACTGAATAATACCAAAAAAACGGCACATAATTATATGAAAGTAGTTTTCAGCAGAAAAAATGCCTGACGGAAAAAGAATAATTCAGGGTAATTATTGATGTGATTGTCTTAAAAATCAGTCAGTTGCATCAAAAAGTGTTTTTTGCATTAATTTTTACAAAATCGTGATCGTTATCACGGAATAATAATTTAGAGCTTTATTCCTGTGATCTGGTCCAAATTAGGTTTATTGAGCGTACTCAAACAGAGTGCAAACTGAGTCAAAAAGCTGCTCGGTAGAAACCTGCAGAGTTGGGGTGATAAAAATAGTATCATCACCTGCGACGACGCCCAGAATCCCCTCTGATTTACCCAGTGAGTCAAGTAATCTGGCGATCAATTGTGCCGCCCCTGGTCCGGTGTGGATAACGACAACCGCATTGTTGTGATCAATATCCAGTACCAGTTCCCTTAGCGGGCTGGATACGGTCGGCACGCCCAGTTCGGCAGGAAGACAATATACCATTTCCATTTTCGCATTGCGGGTACGCACGGCACCAAACTTAGTCAGCATGCGGGAAACTTTCGACTGGTTAATATTTTCAAAACCGTCCAGTTTTAATGCATCAACAATTTCACCCTGTGAGCCGAATCGCTCTTCTTTTAATAGTGCCTTAAATGACCGGACCAGATTGTCCTGTTTTTCTGAATTACGCATGACTTATATTCGTATCGAAACCTATTGAGAGGGCATTCTCGCATATCAAGCCTGAGTTAGCCAAGCAAAGCCCGGAAAAATGCAAGTAGTATCACTTAATATATGTGGTTGTTCAGTGAGTGGAATTACGCTGGGATGTCTGGTGGATATAAGTTTAAGGTTATGAAAATTAGGGGAATAATTTGAACTTTGATCTGTGCATTGCGTTAAGTCTCAAAGCTGACGTTAATTAATTGTAATCAAAGAATGCCTCAACTAACGTGAGGTTATGTTGTTTATAAAATATTCAGAAAATCACGTGAAATTTATATAAAAATTAAACTTACCCTTAAGGAGAACTACTTATGAAAGTAGCTGTTATTGGTGCCGCTGGAGGCATTGGACAGGCTCTGGCCTTACTCTTGAAGCTCCGGCTTCCGGATCATGCTGAACTGGCTCTGTATGATATTGCTCCTGTTACACCTGGAGTAGCGGTTGATCTTAGTCATATTCCGACCACGATCACTATTGAAGGACATTCAGGTGATGATCCCAGCCCTGCTCTGGAGGGGGCTGATGTGGTTATTGTCTCTGCTGGGGTAGCCCGTAAACCGGGAATGTCACGCTCCGACCTGTTTAATGTCAATGCATCTATTACTCAGTCAATCATAGAAAAAATAGTAGAGGTTTGCCCTAAGGCTCTGGTTTCCATCATTACCAATCCTGTTAATACCCTGGTACCTATTGCTGCTGAGATCATGAAAAAAGCCGGCGTTTATGATCCGCGCAGGCTATTTGGTGTGACGGCTCTGGACGTTCTGAGAGCTGAAGATTTTGTTGCTGAACTGAAAGGTATTGATGCGGATAAGGTTTATGTACCGGTTGTATGTGGACACTCTGCATTTACCATTATGCCGTTATTGTCTCAGGTTAAGGGGCTTTCGTTCACAGAAGAAGAGGTGCTTTCTCTGACTTCCCGTATACAGAATGCCGGAACTGAAGTTGTAGAGGCTAAAGCTGGTGGTGGTTCGGCTACACTCTCTATGGCTGAAGCCGGGTGTGAGTTTGCATTGTCTCTGGTCAATGGGTTAATGGGGAAAGAGGACGTTATTGAGTATGCTTATGTTGAAGGTAATACTCCGTATGGACGATTTTTTTCTCAGCCTGTCAGGTTAGGTAAGGAAGGCGTTGAAGAGTTTTTGGATCTTGGTCCTTTGAGTGAATTTGAACAGTCTGAATTGGAAAAAATGGCAGAAATATTGGCAGTGGATGTGAAGAAGGGTGTCGATTTTATAGAATAATACTGCTGATTATGTTTGTTTTTTAGCAGAAAAGAGCAGATGACGTGTGCATCTGCTCTTTACATTGTTTTTATTTATTTCGTTTTACTGCCAGATGAGCCAGAGCAATCAGCGCATCTTTGTAAACTGAATCAGGAATAACCGTCAGTTCGGAAATGGCCTTATCTGCTTCTTTATGTGCTTTTTCTGTGGTGTATGTTAGTGCTCCGGTTTCATCCATCGCCTGTAGGATTTGTTCCAGCTTATCCATACCATTTGCTTTTTCAATAGCTTCCCGGATCATGGCTGACTGCTCAAAAGAACCATGATGCATAGCGTACAGAAGAGGTAACGTCGGTTTACCTTCCGCCAGATCATCTCCGACATTTTTCCCCATTTCTGCACCATCTGCGGTGTAATCCAGCACATCGTCTATAAGCTGAAATGCCGTACCCAGATACTTGCCATAATTCTGCATCGCAGTTTCGACTTCTGCCGGAGAATCGGTCAGAATGGCACCAATTTGTGTTGCAGCTTCGAACAGACGAGCCGTTTTGGAGTAAATCACCTGCATATAATTGTCTTCTGTCGTTTCGGGATCATTGCAGTTGATTAATTGCTGGACTTCCCCTTCAGCAATGACATTAACGGCCTCACTCATCAGAGCCAGGATCTTGAGGGATCCCAGACTGGTCATCATCTGAAAGGAGCGGGTATAGATAAAATCTCCGACCAGCACACTGGCTGCATTGCCGAATGTCGCGTTGGCTGTGGCCTTACCCCGACGCATATCTGATTCATCAACAACGTCATCGTGAAGAAGTGTTGCTGTATGCAGAAATTCAATAAAGGCAGCTGCGATTGTATGCTCTTTTCCCTGATAACCTAACGCTCTGGCTGATAATACGGCCAAAAGGGGACGAAGGCGTTTTCCCCCTCCGCTGATAATGTAGAAACCCAACTGATTGATTAAAGTAACGTCTGAATCCAGTTGAGCCAGGATTGTCTCGTTTACTTTTGTCATATCATCAGCGGTAAGAGCCTGGATGGCTTTAAAATCCATGGTAATTCCAGTCAAGGTACTGCCCGGTAAAGGCTATAAGTTTGTAATTATTGACTGATATTAGACTAAAAATTATTGCCAAATGCACCACCAAAAGGCATGATTCAACCACTTTTCTTTGGCGATTAGGTTTTCGCCAATTTTTTAAAAATATGGCTTGTCATGGGGCATTCATTCGCGTAGAATCTGCGCCCTATTGATGATTAGTTTAGCGCACACCCGAATTGCAAAATTAACTGCAGAGGCTGTGCGGAAAAAGCGGAGTAAAAAATGTACGCTGTTTTCCAATCTGGTGGTAAACAACACCGTGTAAGCGAAGGTCAAACTCTTCGTTTAGAAAAATTAGACGTTGAAACAGGCGCAACTGTTGAATTCGACAAAGTACTTCTTGTAGCTAACGGTGAAGAAATCACTGTTGGTGCTCCTCTGGTAGAGGGTGGCAAGATTACTGCTGAAGTGGTTAAGCACGGTCGTGGCGATAAAGTTAAAATCGTTAAGTTCCGTCGTCGTAAGCACTCTCGTAAGCAACAGGGTCATCGTCAGTGGTTCACTGAAGTGAAGATCACTGGTATCAACGCTTAATCTTTATTAGGAGAGTTTAACAATGGCACACAAAAAAGCTGGCGGTTCTACTCGTAACGGTCGCGATTCAGAAAGTAAACGTCTGGGTGTTAAGCGTTTCGGTGGTGAATCAGTTCTTGCGGGCAACATCATTGTTCGTCAACGTGGTACTAAGTTCCACGCTGGTAACAATGTTGGTATCGGTAAAGACCACACTCTTTTCGCTCTATCTGATGGTAAAGTGAAATTTGAAGTTAAAGGTCCTAAGAACCGTAAATTCGTAAGCATCGAAGCTGAATAATTTTAGCTTCTAGCTGAATTTAAAAGCCCTGCCTGTTTGGCGGGGTTTTTTATTTATGCAGAACAGATAAGCAGGCATTCTGAACAGAATATCTACTTATCTGTTTCGTTATGCATTTTTATGTTCCGGCATAGGATGGCATAAAGAGCTATATTAATGAATGATGCGATGGTTTTTATACCATTCTGATAGGATTTCAGATCATTCAGGGCAAAGATTTTCCCATCTGGTATAAGTCAGATATACATTCCCTCGTGTGGGCATGGGAACAAGAAATAGCAATGATATTGCAACGCAAGTAATGCGGAGTAAAAAATGAAGTTTGTTGATGAAGCGGTAGTGAAAGTAGACGCTGGTGACGGCGGTAATGGTGTGGTCAGCTTTTGGCGTGAAAAATTTGTCGCCAAAGGTGGTCCCGACGGTGGTGATGGTGGTGATGGTGGTGATGTTTATATTGAAGCCGATGAAAACCTGAATACCTTGATTGACTACCGCTTTCAGCGTTTTTATGCTGCCGAGCGTGGTGAGAATGGCCGCGGAGGTAACTGCACCGGTAAACGTGGTAAAGATAAGGTACTGAAAGTGCCTGTTGGCACGCGTGCGGTAGATATTCACACGAATGAAATTGTCGGTGAAGTTGCAGAACATGGTAAGCGCGTGATGGTTGCTAAAGGCGGATGGCATGGACTGGGCAATACCCGTTTTAAATCGTCAGTAAATCGTGCTCCGCGGCAGAAAACTCTCGGAACAAAAGGTGAAGTACGTGAACTGCGTCTGGAGCTGTTGTTGTTGGCCGATGTGGGTATGCTGGGTCTGCCTAATGCGGGTAAATCTACATTTATCCGTGCGGTATCTGCGGCTAAACCTAAAGTGGCAGATTATCCGTTTACCACTCTGATCCCAAGTCTCGGTGTTGTGAGTGTCGTACCGGAAAAAAGTTTTGTAGTAGCCGATATTCCGGGGTTGATTGAAGGGGCAGCAGATGGTGCGGGTCTGGGTATTCGCTTCCTTAAGCATCTGGAACGTTGTCGTGTTCTGCTGCATATGGTCGATATCCTGCCTATAGATGGTAGTGATCCGATTCAGAATGCACTGATGATCATCGATGAATTAGAACAGTATAGTGAAAAAGTTGCGGGTAAACCGCGCTGGTTAGTATTTAATAAAGCGGATCTTCTGCCTGAAGATGAGGCGGATGAGAAGATCAATGAAATTCTGGAAGCATTAGGCTGGGAAGATCGTTATTTTAAAATCTCAGCAGTGAACAAACAGGGAACCAAAGAGCTTTGTTATCAATTGGCAGAGTTTATGGAGTCGTTACCGAAAGAGAAAACAGAACAGTCTGAAGCAGATAAAGTTGACTTTATGTGGGACGATTACCATAAAAACGCAATGTCAGGAACAGATGTCGTTACAGAAGATGACTGGGACGATGATTGGGATGACGATGATGATGAAGACGATGGGCACGTTATTTATGTGAGGGAGTAAGTGGAAAGTAAGCAGAGGTCGATATCCCGTCTGATTGCTCAGGCGGGTCAGATGTTGCTGGCTCATGGTGCGGAAAGTGCACTGGTTGGTGGCATTATGCATAGAATTGGGTTGGCTGCTGGTATGGACGAAGTCGAAGTTTCCCTTTCTTCGAGTTCACTTGTGGTAACAACAGTGACCAACGGACACTGCATTACTACTGCTCGCCGGTGTGCTGACCGGGGAATCAATATGTGGGTAGTGACAGAAGTTCAGCGCACCTGCATTATGATGGAGAGAGGGATAGCCGACTATAAGATGGCTCAGGAGCGCCTGAACCAGATTTCTCCCAGACGCTATAATCGCTGGCTGGTCGTGTTTATGATAGGCCTGTCGTGTGCTTCTTTCAGCCGGCTACAAGGTGGAGACTGGACGATCTTTGCTATTACTTTTTTGGCTTCTGCTGTTGGTATGATTGTACGGCAGGAGATAGGTCATCGACATTTTAATCCTATGTTGAATTTTGCTGTGACCGCATTTGTGACGACATTGATTTCCTCTCAGGCAATGATTTACGGTTGGGGAAATCAGCCTTTTATTCCAATGGCGGCAGCTGTTCTGATGCTGGTACCCGGTTTTCCTCTGATTAACTCTGTGGCTGATGTGCTTAAAGGCTATACCGATATGGGGATCGCCCGTTTTATGATGGCGAGTATGCTGACTCTGGCTACCTGTCTGGGTATTGTCGGAGCTATGACTGTGATGAATGTCTGGGGATGGGTAAGTTGATGGAACTGTTGTTTGCCTTGCTGAATGATATGTTTTTTGCTGCCATACCGGCGGTCGGCTTTGCGTTGGTATTCAATGTACCGCATAAGGCATTGATTTATTGTGCTGTTGGTGGTGCATTAGGGCACGGTAGCCGTTTCCTGTTTATGCAGTTTGGTATTCCTATTGAGTGGGCGACCTTTTTTGCATCCACGGCAGTTGGAGCGATAGGCATCCACTGGTCACACAAATTTTTGGCGCATCCGAAAGTCTTTACTGTTGCTGCATTGATCCCTATGGTTCCCGGTGTGTTTGCCTACAAGTCGATGATCGCACTGGTAGAAATTAACCACGTTGGATATTCAGCAGAGCTATTGTCTGCTATGGCAGAGAACTTTCTGAAAGCCATGTTTATTATTGCAGGACTGGCGCTTGGCCTGGCATTTCCTGCAATGATTTTTTACCGGCGTAAACCTGTGGTGTGAACATAATCACTACCACTAAGCTTTTTACCGCTTTCGAGTTTTATTGTTATTTCGGTATTTTATTGTTATCCCGGTATTTTATTGTTGTTCCCGCAAAGGTGGAAGCAGGTAAAAATATCAGCAGGATCACAAGTTTCGTCCTTTTCAGGTGAGACAAAAAATTCTTAACAGAAGGTTTTTATTAATGAAAATCAGTATGATTGCCGCAATGGCACATGGTGGAACGGTAGATAGAACTCAGCATTCTTATCCGTCAGAAGCAAGTGCCCGCATTATTGGTAAAGATAATCAGATGCCGTGGCATCTTCCTGCTGATTTTATCTGGTTTAAGAAACAGACAATGGGAAAGCCTGTAGTGATGGGAAGAAAAACCTATGAATCTATTGGGCGTCCTCTTCCCGGCCGTCTGAATATCGTGATTAGTCGGGATAAAGGACTGACAATAGAAGGTGTCACAACCGTGACTTCAGTAGAAGAAGCCATCGCCACCGCAGGTAACTGTGAAGAGCTGATGATTATTGGTGGCGGATCTATTTACGAATACTGCTTACCCAAAGCGCATCGTCTGTATCTGACATTGATTGAAGCGGACATTGATGGCGATACACAATTTCCGTCATGGGGTTCTGAAGAATGGCAATGTACTTATACGGAAGATTATCCTGCGGACGAAAAGAACCCCTATGCTATGCACTTTGTGATTCTGGACAAAACGGCAGGCTGATGATTTTTCAGGGATTAGGGTAACGTAAGGGATTGAGATAAATACGATGTGTTCTCAGGCTTCGGTGTGGGAACGTATCTGATACAACGTCAACAATCCTTACTGAATTTTTTCTTCTAATGCTGCCTGAGTAAAATACTGCTTATCTTCCCAGCGTAGCATCGTCAGCTCTCCACCCCAGACACAACCTGTATCCAGACCGATAACATCCTGACCATAATGCCCGTTTAATGCTGCCCAGTGGCCAAAGATAATGATTTTATCCCAGAATTGTCTGTCTGCCAGTTTAAACCACGGAAGCAGTACTTCTGCATCCACTTCTTGCGGAGGAAGTTTGCAGTCCATATCCAGTCTGCCGTCAGGAAAACAGAAGCGCATACGGGTAAATGCATTGATAATATATCGGTAGCGGTCAATGCCGGTAAGCGTTGGATCCCATCGATCCGGCGTGTTGGAATACATCTTTTCAATCAGCCACTGCCAGTGATTATTGCTTTGCAAAATGCTCTCGACTTCACGGGCAGCAGACTGAGCCTGATTTCTGTCCCACTGTGGGGAAATTCCGGCATGGCAGACAACAAATTCATCGTGTTCTGCCATTAAGGGCTGGTGGCGCAGCCAGTCAAGCAATTCTTCCTGATCCGGAGCATTGAAGATGCTGGCTGTCCTGTCTTTCTTTTTCAGAGGATGAACTCCGAGGCTAACGGCCAGCAGGTGCAGATCATGGTTACCAAGCACAGTAACGGCAGAGGAGCCCAGCGATTTGACCAGTCTCAGAGTACTGAGTGAGTCGGGACCGCGGGCCACCAAATCACCGGCAAACCAGATTGTATCCTGAGCCGGGTCAAAATGAACACGTTCCAGTAACAGCTGCAGTTCATTAAAACAGCCCTGAATATCGCCGATAATATAATTTGCCACAGTTCTCCCCGGTTAATTCAGGATTTTGGATGTACTTACCCGTTTTTAGTCTGGTTTTTATCCAGCCAGTTTGCCATAGCAACGAACTGTTCCAGAGTCAGGTTTTCCGGACGCATGGTCGGATTAATGTCCAGTTGTTCCAGTTCATCAACAGACAGTAAGCCTTTGTAACAGTTTCTGATAGTTTTACGGCGCTGATTGAAGCCATCACGACACACCCGATCCAGCCATTTCATACTGGTAGCCGGATGAGGTAATTCTTCGTACGGCACCAGACGAACAACGGCTGAATCGACTTTTGGTGGTGGTACAAAGGCCGTCGGCGGAACTTCCAGCACCGGAATTACTTTACAGAAATACTGTGCCATCACGGTCAGACGCCCGTAAGCCTTACTCCCGGGACCTGCGGCAAGACGGTTTACGACCTCTTTTTGTAGCATAAAATGCATATCTTGAATTTCTTTATGAAATTCAAATAGATGAAACATTAGTGGTGTGGAAATGTTATAAGGAAGGTTACCAAATATGCGCAGTTTATTGTTTGGTTTTACCAACTGAGTAAAATCAAAACGCATCGCATCCCCTTCATGGATGGTCAGTTTTGATCCCAGTTCCGGATGCTGACGCAGGCGCTCGGCCAGATCCCGATCCAGCTCGATAACAGTAAGCTTATCAATTTCACGTCCTACCGGCTCGGTCAGAGCAGCCAGACCCGGCCCGATCTCAACCAGATTTTGTCCCGGTCTCGGGTTAATGGCAGAAACAATGCCATCAATTATATAAGGATCATTCAGGAAGTTTTGACCAAAACGTTTTCGCGCTTTGTGCCCTAAGTGGACATCATTTCTCATTCTATATTCTCAACTAATTCTATCGCGTATCGGAGAGCAGTACGGAGGCTTCCTGTATCCGCTACCCCCTTGCCCGCTAGATCTAATGCTGTGCCGTGATCGACAGAGGTTCTGATAAAAGGCAGACCAAGAGTAATATTTACCGAACGTCCAAACCCCTTGAACTTTAACACCGGCAGAACTTGGTCGTGGTACATACCCAGAACGGCATCAGCATCCTGCAGATATTTATCATTAAAAATAGTATCTGCAGGCAACGGACCGATCAGCTGCATATTATTTTCCGTCCGCAGCCTTTCCAGTGTCGGGATCATGGTATCGATCTCTTCAGTACCAAGGCACCCATCTTCTCCTGCATGAGGGTTGAGGCCACAGACATAGATTTTGGGTTTATCTATGGCGAATTTTGTGACCAGATCCTTATGCAGGATGCGGATTATACTCTCCAGACGCTCTGCTGTAACGGCTTTTGATACATCCGCCAGAGGCATATGGGTTGTGACCAGTGCAGTACGTAATCCTTCGGTTGCCAGCATCATGACAACTAAAGGTGTCGATGATTTTTCAGCAAAGAACTCGGTATGACCGCTGAATGCAACACCAGCACGATTAATGATGCCTTTGTGTACCGGACCGGTTACAACCGCATCAAATTCTCCGTTCATACATCCGGTTGCTGCTCTTTCCAGTGTATTCAGTACATAGTAACCGTTAGCCGGATTAAGCTGTCCGGCTATTACTGGCTCTGCCAGAGGAATGTGTTCGACCAGTAATGTTCCAGCCTGCTGTTTTTCTGCCGGGAGGGTGGCATCAAACGCTTTTATGTTTATATCCAGCCCCAGCTCATCTGCGCGTTTGACGAGCAGATTTTTATCGGCACAAGCAATTATCTGATGATCCCAGTCGTTTTGAGCGATAGCCAGTACCAGATCCGGGCCAATACCGGCGGGTTCTCCTGCGGTGACGATAATTCTTCTGATGGGCTTTGTCATGATTACTCCGCTTCGCTTTCAACCAGTTCTACAAATGCCCCTGCCCGCATTTCCTGGATCCAGGTACCTGCCTCTTCGTTGAATTTGCGGTTAAACAGAATTCTGTAAGCTTTATTCTTTAACGCTGAATCGGTTTTATCTACTTGACGACGATCCAGTACTTCTACAATGTGCCAGCCATGTACTGTTTTAAACGGTTCACTTATCTTTCTTACCGGCAGAGTTTCTATCTGATGTTTGAATTCAGGTACATAAAGATCTGGTGTCTGATAACCAAGTTCACCTTTTTGTGATGCGGAACCTGGATCCTGACTGTACTGGAGAGCCATATCAGCAAACGTGGTATTACCGTTGTTGATTTTATCAGTAATTTCTTTTAATAGTCTCTGGGCACCTTCGTCACTCATGATAACGGATGTTTTCAGCAGAATATGCCGGGCATTGACTTCTGTAACCGCGACCGTTTCCAGACCTTTCACATCCGTGATTTTCAGAATATGGAAGCCGACACCGCTACGGAAAGGGCCAATGATAGCCCCTTTAGACTGGGTCGTAATCTGATCCGCAAAGATCGTCGGCATCTCTTCTTTACGCATCCATCCCCAGTCACCACCGCTCAGAGCTTTTGGTCCCTTCGAATAGGTAATTGCCATTTCTGAAAAATCAGACCCTTTTTCCACTTCAGCTGCAATCTTTTCTGCCTGTCGGGCGACGGCTTCTTTGTCTGTACCATTATCAAAGCGTAGCTGAATATGCTGGATATGGTACTGAACGGCTGAATTGGATTCGTTAGCCAGCAGAGTGGCCAGATTGTCAACTTCTGCAGGAATAATATTGATCCGGCGGCGCACCATGGCATTACGCACCTCAGAGATCGCCATTTCCTGACGAATTTCTTCCCGGAAGGTCTCGTAGCTGATCCCTGAAGTGGCTAATTCAGCCTGAAATGCTTCCAGTGTCTGCCCGTTTTCTTTAGCAATATTATTGATAGCATCATCTAAACGGTTGTCATCAATTCTGACGCCAATTCTGTCTGCTTCCTGCTGTTGAATTGTGTCCAGAAGCAGTTTTTCCAGCACCTGTTCTTTAAGTACGGTTTCATCCGGCAGGGACTGATGTTTTTGTCGGGCATTAAACGTGAGTGTCTTCAGTGCATTGCTGATGTCACTTTGCAGGATCACACCATCATTGACAATGGCGACAACTCTGTCCAGTTCAACCGGATCAGCAGAGGCGGGCGTGATGTTTAATAATAAAAACAGGCTTAGCAGCGTGTGTTTCCACATGTTCATTCATATATCCAAATCGTATTGTATGATTAAGGCTCCTGCTGCTTTTATCCGGCAGGAGCACAGAGCATCAGTTATTTAAATAGAAGGGACGGCTGTAGCTCAGGGTGTTACCTGACGCTTCAGAATCGGAACCTACTCCCATACCCGTTGCCAGACCCACTATACCGAAGTTAAAGCTGAAGCTTTTTTCATAGTCAGGTTCGCCGCTACCAATCGTATCCCAGTCGTAAATCTGGTTACTGTAGCTAAAGCCGATATACCAGCAGTCGCTGAGATAGGTTAGTCGGGCAAACCATTCCAGATTTTTGTTTTCCCGGGTGTCGTAGAAATACTGGCCACCGGCTTTCCAGTTTTTGTTGATGTCATAACTGGTAATAAAGCCCAACTGGGAGATACCGTAACGGGTATAGTCACTGATATCAACATCATCAAAATCCCGGTTCTGTTCAATATAATCCAATGAAACATAGCGGTAATTTATCTGGCTGAAACCGGATCCGGACGGATAACGGTATTCAAAGGTACTGTCGCCTATCTGGATCTGATCTGAAGCGGTATCAAACTGAATTCCCCCCTGATAGAAGAAAGTATCATCATAGTTGAACTCTGTTTCTACTGCCCATGCCGAGTAGGACGAAGGTGAATCACTGGAGGCACTTTCGGAATAAGTCGAATCCAGGTAGAAAATCTGACCGAATGAGATATTCATCCGCTCCCTGAAATTACTGTCGTAAAAGCGTGATGTTGCACCATAGCTGACCTGATTAGCCGGGGCAATATAGTCAATACTGCTGTATTTTCCGTCACGGAACAGGCCGTAATAATCCAGTTGCAGATTAGTAGTGTCATAACCACTATAGATATCTGACTGATCTTTTTCGGCAATATACAGGTACTGGATTTGAGGCTCGAGTGTATGTGTGTAGCCTTCCAGACTGTCAAACATAGCGGTATCTCTGTCTAAGAACAGTCCGCTGTGTACCCTGAACTGAGGAATACTGCGGGATACGCTCTCCTCATAGTCACTATTATTGTCCTTAAGATCCTGCTGATAATAGGTGTAATACAACTTACTTTCTGCAGTAAATGTTCCCCAGGTGGTTGTCAGAGGAAGAGACAGTATTGGCTCAAGGTGAGTCCGGGTCGCATCCGGCAATGTTGATGAATCGGTTTCAAACTGGCTGATATGACTGTGTAGATTAAAATTCAGTTTTGAATACAGCTCTGGGGCATAGTAATTAAATTCAAGCTGAGGCATCAGACGATATGGGTAGCTGTCTTCCGACAGTACCTGAAAATTTTTCACTTTCAGCGTGGTATCCCAGGACTTGCTCCGGTACGACACAGCCGCTGTTTGTAATAGCTGCCCGTCTTCCCGGCTACCGATACTGGAGCTGAGATTTTTGAAATAATCAATATCGCTGACTTTGGAGTAGTTGGATGTGAATTTCCAGGCTCCGTCATAGATGCCGCTATGATTCCAGTTTAATCCCCAGCGGGCATCCAGCTCTTCATATTTTTTGTCTTCCGGAAGGTATTCCAGATTGATGCTACCACTGCCGGCAGTAGTCAGATAACGGAATTGACTGTCTAACTGAGTGCCTCGGTCTTCCATGTAGTTGATCGTTGTCATCAGATCATAGTTGGGAGCCAGGTTCCAGTACACCGGGACTTCAACGGTGAAGCCATCGCGACTGTCCATTGATACTGTCGGGTATAGCATCCCGCTTTTACGGGTGTCGCCAACCGGCACAATCAGATACGGCATATAAAATACCGGTACATCCAGTACTTCGAGTCTTGTATTGTACAGCGTCGCTTGCTCTTCATTCTGATCTAATGTGATAGAGGAAGCTTTTAGTTTCCAGGCATTATCTCCGTCAGGGCAGGATGTCAGAGATCCATCTTCCATCTCGTAAAATGTTTTGCCTGCACGATGGATATAGTTCGCTTCACCGCGTGCCGGTGTACAGAGAAAGTGGTATTCAGTTTGTTCCAGAGTGGCATCATCTGTATCCAGATTCGCCGTGAGTTTGTCGGATTCTGCTTTAAACTGACCATCAGACAGACCGACATTACCTTCGGCAATCACGGTACTTTCAGGCTGATGCAGGGTTAGAGTATCTGCGGTGATGCGCTTTGTGCCCTGAATAACAACAACGTTTCCTTTGTAGGTGGCTTTCTCGCCATTGATTCCTTCAACGCTATCCGCTACAACCTGAACCGGTTGCCGGGTATCATTGTTGCCTACATTGTCTATCAGGCATTGATCTGTGACGGGCATTTCCTGCACACTAGTGCTGTCAGAAGTTTCTGCCTGCGTCGCTGGCACAAATAGCGCGGCACTAATTGATGCAGTTAAAAAAGTGCGGGGGAAGTGTGACATCGAGTTGTACTATCCTGTTAACTTGATTATTCGGTATATCAAGCCGAAATTTGGCAAAAGATTCCTTATCATAAAGGAAATTAACGCGTCCGACACTATCAGACCATCAGACACGATAAAAATTCATAGATGAGAGCACAATAATGCATATTTTCGGCAAAATTTTGGGGTTGTTTTTCGGATTTTTGTTCGGTGGACCTTATGGCGCCATATTTGGATTGTTTCTCGGGCATCAATTTGATAAAGCCCGTCGTTTAAGTCAGGCCGGTTTCCGTGCATCCAGTGCGTTTTCCGGGGGGCCTAGTCAGGAAGAAAGGCAGGCGGAGTTTTTTAAAACAGCTTTTGCCGTGATGGGGCATGTGGCAAAAGCGAAAGGACAGGTTACAAAAGAAGAGATTCAGTTAGCCAGTACCATGATGGATCGGATGAATCTGCATGGTACTCAGAGGCAAGCTGCGCAGAATGCTTTCCGGGATGGAAAAGCGGCCGATTTTCCTTTACAGGAAACGCTGGAAAAAGTTCGTATTTCTGCTGGAGGTCGTTTTGATTTATTGCAGTTTTTTCTGGAACTGCAGATATCAGCTGCCTTTGCGGACGGTAGTCTGCATCCGACAGAAAGAAATGTACTGCACACGATAGCCAGAGGTCTGGGCTTTTCTTCCCAACAACTGGAGCAACGTCTGAAAATGCAGGAAGCTGCGTTTCGTTTTCATCATCAGGGAGGCCGGTTTGGTGGCGGACAGCACTCTCAGGGGCAGCAACAATATGGTGGTTGGCAGCAGCAGACAGACGAGAACAGCCTGGCGGATGCTTATAAGGTATTGGGTATTGATGAGAGCGCTGATGCAAAATCAGTTAAAAGAGCCTATCGTAAACTGATGAATGAACACCATCCGGATAAGTTGGTGGCAAAAGGTTTGCCTCCGGAAATGATGGACATGGCAAAAGAAAAAGCACAGGAAATCCAGTCGGCTTATGATGTTATCAAAAGAGATAAAGGGTTTAAATAAGTGTGAATGGCCATGAAAAAGGGGAGATTTTCCCCTTTTGACTTAATAGCTAACCGATTTTATTCGTTATCAGCTCGTATTCAAGGAACGTAAGAATAGCCTGCTCAAGTTCGGCAATACCGACTGAACTGTAACCGTAAAAATTAGGTGTAAAAGCGAGCCTTACCTTTTGCAGGCTTTCTTTGGTCTCTTCTTCCATCATCAGTTTATCATTGAAATCAGCCAGTACTTTCATCTTTTCTGGCTCGATTACTCCCAGATATTCACTGACTCCACCGACTGAAGAATAAAGCATATCGAACTTACCCCCGGTAATTTCTTCAATGTAATAGTTACCGACGCGTGCGATATTGGAATGACTGGAAACTAAATTCTCATGAGCAGAAAATGGTTGGGAAAGATAGTCTTTACCGCCGGCATGCTCACTGGTGTTTGGCTTAAAATCACTATCAGGGAAGACTAAAAATGCAGCAATAGTATTATTTTTAGTTATGGCTGAAAGGATGAAATGCTTGTCTTTATAGTAATAAATATCGTCACCGTTTGTCGTATGCTTGATATAAACCGGTGGACCAAAGGTTTCCCCAAGAATATTACTGGATGCATTGATATAGATTTGGTTAAGGTGATTGTGCGATGGCTGATTGGTAAATGTTGAATGCCCAAAGTCCCATATTTTGAGCACACCTTCCCAGGCTCCATCCAGATTACCCAGTGCAATGGTGATTAATGAAATTAAGGTGATGATAAATTTCCATGAAGAGCCGAAATTATTGTAATTGTACTCTTCGTAGTGTTCTGTCTGTTTTGTGTGTTCTTCTGTCATAGCGCCTTGTCACTTTTAAGCTTATGTTTTTTTTGGTTTATATTTTTTTCAGGTAATTTGCTTCAGCTGAAGTCACTTTCTTCAGGTAGTTGCGGGTTTCGACTGCCGGGTGTTTTTCAATAATCTCTTGGTAGACAAGATCCGGGCTAAGGGTGTTAATTTTAGCTATAGCCTTTTTGCGGCTACCTTCGCCAAAAATGCGGTAGATAGGTGCCATTCCACCGTTGTAGGCAGCAATCGCACAGTATTTCAGACTGTCCTGATCATTAACGCCTTTGAAGTAGCGATTAGTGAGTAAATACAGATAAGCAGACCCTACTTCAATATTTTTTTCAGGTGTAAACAGATATTCTTTACTCAGCATTTGTTGTTCACCGAAGAGGTAATTAGTGGCATCCAGACCGGCTGAAGTCGGTACAACCTGCATTAGGCCAAATGCGGGTATATGAGAGACTGCTGTTGGATCAAAAGCGCTCTCTGTACGGATAATTGATAGAATAAAGCTAGGCTGAAGCTGAAACTTATCGGCATACGTATTAATAGGATCGATAAAGCGCTGTTCTTTACGGTTAAGCCATGTTGTCGGGAAAGGAGCTTCAATAGTCACGACCTTGTTACCCTTTGAGTCCGTTACTTTGGTGACGACTGATTTTTCCAGTAATTCCTGCTGTTCTTTGACTTTGTCTTCCTGAGATGTTGCTACTGGCAATAATGGTGCATTACTTAATTGTTTTGGTTTGGCCGCAGCAAGTATTTTTCCGACGAATGGGTCTGCTTTCTGAGCCTCGGATACGGACAACTTGGTGGTATCCAGTACTTCTTTTTTCAGTTCATCTAGCGACGTTGTGTCCCCTTCCAGAGTGGTGATCCGGACAACGTTCTTTTCAAAATCAACTTCGCGTCTGATTTTCATCGACGGTGAATAGGACACCCAGGAACTCTTATCACTGAATGTCGGGTTATCCCATAATTCAGTTATTATCTTTTTATAGTCAGCAAATTCAAGTTGAGCCTGCTGTACATAGGCATCAAATTCACAGGCTTGTTCTGCTTTAAACAGACCGAATTCGGCATTTGTGCATGTTTTGTATTGATCAAATTCATCACTGAAATCTGCAGGTTTATTCAGATAGTAATCAACGCTGGGACATTGGGTTAATGATGAGCGCAGGCCACAGGCTTCTCCCAGAGTTTCTGCTGCATTGCTCTGAAAAGCAGAAAAGGATAATACCGGAATAAAAAGTAAAGCCGTTTTTCTAAACATATTGTGTACCTGTATTATTGGGACTATGAGATGTCGTGATATTGAATCTATCAATCTATATTTATATTTCTGTTTGTATGGGAAATCAAATTTAAAATCTGTTTGTTCCTTTTATGGCAAGAATAGCATAGGGAAAGGTAATGACAATGCTATTGCTGGCAGATTAAGTGATACAGTAATAGAAGGAAGTTTTGTGCTGATATTGATTGATTTATAAGTAGCGAGGTCGTCAGAATTGATATATTTATTACTTGATTTCTGGTGATCCAGAAGCATAATAATTATTCGGTAAAAATATGATAACAACAGCGCGAATGGTTATGTATCACAAATATTTCATCACTCTCTTTACTTTAGGTTTTTTATTTTTATCTGGTTGTCAGTCAACACCGAAAGCTCCGGAGTGGTTTTCTATGACACAGAATAATGATGAACAATATTTGTATGCTGTGGGGCAGGGGCGTACTCAGTCTCAGGCGAAAAAAGTGGCCATGAATCAAATCAACGAGCAATTGTGGACTCAGATCCAATCTCAGAATATCCAACGGGAAGTTTATCGAGAGGACAATGGTAACGGTCACTATCAGAATCTAGTTGACACCAGCATTAATACACAAAGTGCACGTTTGACTCTGACGGGTATTGAATACCCTAAAATTGAACATAATGAGGCAGCCTATTATGTTCAGGCCAGAATAAAGAAGAGTGCTATTCAGGAACAGCTGATTCGTGAATTGAAAGAAATGAACCGTGCTGCAGATGCAGAGATAGCCAAATTAACACATACGGACACATTGGTGTGGTATCTCAACAACCGTTCGATTATTGAGCGAAAGAAAGAGGCGTTGATTCGCATTGCAATACTATCTGCAATGGAGCCCGAGGGAGCTTATTCAACACAACATATTGATGTTCTGGTGAATAAAGTCAGTGAAATTCAGAATACTATCCTTATCTGGGTTGTAGCGGAACCGAATGACAAAAATATGACAAGATTTATTTTTGACGCATTATCGAAGGAAAAAATAAATACGACACAGAAAAGAAACGCCGCTAAAGTGACCCATACGATCCATCTTGCTCTGGATAAGAGGGAAAACAAAGTAGGTTCTGCTTATATCACGACAATTATCAGTTCAATAACAACATTAAATAATAAAGGCAAAACGATTGCTAGTGATGAGATTATTTCTTCAGGAAACTCGGTAAGTAATTATCAGATGTCAGCAGAAGGTGCTTCTCGTCATTTTAAATCTCAGTTAGACGATAAGGGGTTATGGCGATCACTAGGGTTTAGCCTATAAAAATAGCGATAAATGTTAATGTAAAAATGAGCCGATAAAGAAAGAATAGTTATAAACGGTATATACATAAAAAATGTTGGAGTCTATTCATGTATAAAAAAACAGCAGTTGGAATTGCGCTTGCGAGTTTGCTGGTAGGTTGTCAAACCAGTTATAAAGAAGTCTGTCCGTCCTCAACTCGAGTAGAGATCCCTGAGGCTGAAATCTCTGGTCAATCTAGTGCTCAGGTGTCAGTTATCGTTCTCCCGGTTGATCTTGCCTATGATGATGAGTCGGGTAAAAAAATGCAGACTATTATGCGTAAGGAGCTGGAAAATCAGGCTTATGACATGGGGGCTAAGCTGGTTGACCGTAAAATGGCTGACAAGCTAAAAGATGAGATTAAGTTGGCTGAACAAAGTGGCCGTTATAATACTAAAGGTGTTCCAATTGCTGATTATGCAGTAATTACTGAAATCAGTTCTTCAGATTTTTCGAAAAGTTTTACTGATGGCCATTCCGCGAAAAACCTTTTGACAGGTAAAGATATGTGGGTGCCACCTGCGTGCGATTTCTCTATAGACGTAAAAGCGGTTGTTAAGATTGTTACCCTGCCAGATATGGAAACAGTGGAAAGAGTTGAGCTGAATGGTGATGAATCATTTTCCAGTGAAACAAGAAATAGCCGCTGTCCTATTACAGAAGCTCAGTATACCGGAATGGCAAGCAAAGCTGCGGCAGAAGCTGTGAACTATTCTACTGGCCTCAAAAAGGTATTAGCCCCTTCAGCTGTTGTGATGGAACTCCGTCAGTGTGAAGCTGGAAGTATGGTGAAAATCTCCATGGGCAAAGATAGAAAAGTGGTGCCAAAGATGGAAGTCAGTTTTGTTTCTCAGGAACGTGTAGATGCAGGTGATGGAACTTTTGAGCTGGAAACCCATGGTTATGGTACTGGTAATATCATCAATAATGAAGAACATGGTATTAAGGACAAATATTCCTGGGTTGCTATTGACGAAGAAGTTGCAGCTAAGGTACAAAAAGGCGATAAAGTCCAGGTCAATGGCGATACCCGAAATTGTGAAATATGGGACCTTGAATGTCATACCAAAGATATGAGCGATGGTCTGGGTAAACTTTTTTAAGAACGGAATAGCAAAATGAAAAAATTACTTCTTGTAGGAGTTGCAGTGGCTGCCTTAGCCGGTTGTCAGAGCGATAGTACAGTGAAAGGGGTGCAAAACTATACTCAGTGCACTTTTCCTGATGCACCAACAACTGAAGCTCCGGCATGGATATGTGATGTGATGCCTGATGATCTGGCTATTGGTGCCAGAGGTTACGCTAAAAAAAGCGCGGCTGGTCAGAATGTGATGCGTCGTATTGCCATGAATGATGCACGTGTCGCCTTAGCTTCCGAATTTGAAACTAATGTAAGTAATATGTTTCAGCAGGCGTTGACCGGAACTTCTCTGACCAGCAGTGAAGCGGCCTCTGAAGATGTAATGGAAGCATTTCGTGATGTGACCAAAAGTGTAACCAATCGTACTTTGGCAAATAGCCGTGTGATTGTGAGTCAGGTAAGCCCTACCGGTGGTTTATACGTATTAATTGGTATGGATAAGCCGGCTTACGAATCAAATCTGGACAAAGTCGTTGATGCTGCTAACAGTGAAGATTCTGAATTACGTAAGCAATTTAATAACCAGAAGACAGAATCTGTACTTACCAGCGTGTTGGAAAGCATGAAAACAAAATGATGTTGATGAACTTATCATCAATATAGTTAGAATAATAACTCTAAAGGCCGCTTAATATAAAGTGGTCTTTTTGTTTAAAAAATAGCTCGTTTTTGCTAGAATTCCGTCCCCTACAACCCCCTACGGATATAATGCTTGCTCTTTGGCATAGATAATAATGGTTAATAAGCACTGGATTGGCTATTTGCTGGCTGGCTGGTTATTGTTGAGTTCATTAATTGTACTCTTTTACGCCGCCAGATATGAACATATCTATAAGCAAAATGTTGCAATGGTAACGGATAATGCCAGATTGCAGCTTGCCTATACCCAAAATCAGATCCATAAAACTGATGTTAAGCTGGATACTCTGATCGATCTGCTGGGTAAAAGCCGGGCACTGTACCGCTTTGCTTTCCAGTCGGATACTGTCAATCGTCACCTAGTGGAAGAACTCTGGCTCTCTTTTCCCGCTTCTCAGCATGAGATCGATCAAATCACTTATATTGACCTTCAGGGACAAGAGCAGATCAAAGTCAGCTTTGCGCCTGACGGAACGGACATTGTTGAGCATGACTATCAGGATGTCAGTCAGAGCGATTTTTTTCAGAAAGCTTTACACCGCCTGGGGATGTATCAGAATATCCGGCGGTTTGAATTGTCCCGGAAAGGGGACGAGTATATGGCTTTTGTTCGTATTACTCATCCTTACTATATCGGGGACACGCTGATGGGTTACCTGACGTTGAGGATTAATTTTGAGGCAACTCAGGACGGGCTGACTTTTTTTCAGGATCATGAATACATCACCAGTATTATTTCATCATCAGGGTATTACCTGAAAGGACAGGATGCCAGTATGTTATATGGCTTCGCTATCCAGGAGCGAAAACAGTTCAATTTAGGTAAGATGGAGCCTGAACTGTGGCAAAATATGCAGGATAACGAATCCGGTGTCTTTCTTAGCCGGGATGGTAGCTTGCATGTTTTTAGCCGGGTGAGAGTTAATTACACAGAGGAGATCTTTTTATTGCAGAGCTTCTCCGAAACGGAATTGTCTGCGCATGTAGAAGAAGAACGATCCAGTGCGATACAGCATGCCATTGTTATGTTGATTCTTCTTGGGTTATGCACAATACCTACGGGCTATCTTATTTTTATTTTTCAGAAGCGAAGTATTGAAAGCAAACTGGCTCTGGCTGCTCTGAACGGTATGTCTGCAGTACTGATCACTGATAAAAATCATCATATGGTGAAGGTTAACCGTGAGTTTGAAAATATGACCGGATATACCGAACACCAGATTCGCTATGGTAATGTGCGTAAGTTGTTGTTTGATAAACGCGATCCTACAGGCTGGTTTGATATATGGGAGCATGTAGCTAAGGATCATTTCTGGGAAGGCGAGCTGAAAATCACCGGACGGGCAGGTGTTGAGCTGACGGCGATTACCCGTATTCAGGCGATGTGCAATTCAGATGGGCATATAGTGAACTATATTATCTCTCTGGTTGATATTACAGAGCGAAAAGAGCTGGAAGACAGGTTGCGCTATTTGAGTGAGCGGGACAGCATGACGCATCTGTGGAACCGGAGAAAGTTTGAAGAAGCATTACGCAGTGAAATTGATCTGATTAAGCGCTATCCGGAAAACCATGTCAGTTGTCTGGCTCTGGTTGATATTGATAATTTTAAACGCATCAATGATGAACATGGACATGATGAGGGAGACAGAGTGATCAAACTTGTATCATTTCTGCTTTCTGAAAACACACGTTCAACGGATTTTGTTGCCCGTATCGGTGGTGAAGAGTTTGCTGTAATTATGCCGCATACAGGGCTTGACGAAGCAGAACGTGTACTGAATCGGATCCGCTCCAGTATTGCCACTGATACCAGAATTCCAACAACGATCAGTATTGGGGTAACGGATTTAACCGAAGAAGGAACCCGCTCTTATAAATGTGCGGATATTGCTTTGTATGAATCCAAATCAATTGGCCGGAACAGAGTATCAATCTGCCGCAGTAGTGATGATATTGCCTGATGGAAAGTCTGGAAAATCGGAAGTCTTCAAGATAATAAAAAAACAGATAATAAAAAAGAGGGCAATGTATGCCCTCTTTGTGATCTTACTGAACAGAATCTTATAGTACGTGTACAGAAGCTGTGTTAGTTGTACCGGAAGCAACAAGCGCACCAGATACCATAACAACGATATCGCCTTTCTTACCAAGACCAGTATTCAGAGCCAGCTCTTTACCGTTACGGTAGAAATCGTCAGTGTTGTCGATAGATTCAACAACAACTGGACGGACACCTTTAGTCAGTACAAGTTGAGCCGCAGTTTTCTTGTTAGTAGTCAGTGCAAGAATGTTTGCTGTCGGGAAGTACTTACGTACAGAACGTGCAGATTTACCACCTTCAGTTGCCACAACAATCAGAGGTGCAGCCAGTTTTTCTGCTGTATCTACAGCACCTTTACATACTGCTTCTGTGATGCGCAGGCGAGGGCTGTCCAGACGGTCACCCAGCTCAGCTTTAAGAGCAGAATCAGTACGGTTAGCGATTTGAGCCATGATGGTTACGGCTTCTACAGGGTATTTACCTTTCGCTGTTTCACCGGAAAGCATAACTGCATCAGTACCATCCATGATTGCGTTCGCAACGTCACCCGCTTCTGCACGAGTTGGACGAGGGTTTTTGATCATAGAATCCAGCATCTGAGTTGCTGTGATAACCATCTTACGCGCACGGTTACATTTTTCGATCATCATTTTCTGAGCGAAGATTACTTCTTCTGCAGGGATTTCAACACCCAGGTCACCACGTGCAACCATGATACCGTCAGAAAGCTCAAGGATTTCGTCGAAGTTATCCACGCCTTCCTGGTTTTCAATTTTAGAAATGATGTGGATGCTTTCACCGCCGTTTGCATTTAGTAGCTCACGGATTTCTTTAACGTCAGAACCTTTACGGATGAAAGAAGCTGCAACGAAATCAACGCCTTGCTCACAACCAAATTTAAGGTCTGCTTTGTCTTTTTCAGACAGGGCAGGAAGCTGTACAGAAACACCAGGCAGGTTAACACCTTTGTTTTCACCCAGAGCACCGTTGTTCAGTACTTTACACTTAACTTCAGTTTCAGTCGTAGAGATAACTTCCATTTCAATCAGGCCGTCATCAACAAGAATGGTGTTACCTTCTTTAAGGTCTTTTGCAAAACCTGTGTAGGTAACAGCTACGATATCTTTATTACCAACAACAGTTGCGTCAGTAGTGAAAGTGAATTCTTGACCAGCAACCAGTTCAACGTCATCGCCGTTTTCCAGCTTGATAGTACGAATTTCAGGACCTTTGGTATCCAGAAGAATAGCCAGTTGTTTGCTTTTTTCTTCCATTACCTGACGGAAATTTGCAATACGAGTACCGTGCTCTGCAAAGTCGCCGTGAGAGAAGTTTAGGCGCATTACGTTCATGCCAGCGTCTACCAGCTTGCCTAGCATCTCTACAGATTCAGTTTTAGGGCCAATCGTACATACGATTTTGGTCTTTTTCATGGAAAATACTCTCCGGTAAGTATGGTTACAATTTAAAATCAGTTTTGTTTCGGCAGAGGTACATAAGAAAGAAAATGACAACATTTCTGTATTGTTACATTCTTCTTTGTGTACCCGTTATTCCTGCCTTTATATGGTTAATTTCGTTGCTAACCCCTGCTAAGACTTGCTTCTTCTCTTTACTAGGGATTTATAAAACTACCAACTTAGTACAGTCTACACTGACAAAGTTGCAAAAAAATAACGGTGAATTCTGTAATTTTTTTTCTTTTAGGCCGCGAATTCTACCACTGAACGTGTGCAATATCACGGTTAAGAATTGTTTTAGGACAAGATTTTCGCTTAAAAATTTTATTTTTTGGACTGAAATAAATAGACAAATAAGTTTCGACTTGAATATAATTCTTTTGAATCGAAACTTTATGCTTTCAGAATATGTCTAAGAGAAATACCCAGCTACGTCGCCATATGATCTCAAAACTCGTGAATGATCTAGGTGAGATAAGCGTTGAAGAACTGTCTAATAAGTTTGAAACCTCAGAAGTAACCATCCGCAAAGATCTGGCTTCCCTTGAAGCAAATGGTCTGCTTTTGCGCCGTTATGGCGGGGCTATCGCATTGCCTAAAGAGGTGGTGAATGCGGAACTGAACGGAGAAGTTTCGAATCGAAAGAGAAGTCTTGCGAAATCGGCAGCAGCCCTTATCCGTGATCATAACCGGATCGTTATTGACAGTGGCAGTACGACTGGGGCCATGATCCCGGAATTAAATCACAAACGCGGGCTGGTGGTGATGACCAATTCCCTGCATGTTGCCAGTGCGCTGAATGAGCTGGAGAACGAACCGACTCTGCTGATGACTGGTGGAACATGGGATACCCGGTCGGAATCTTTTCAGGGGCAAGTTGCGGAATCGGTATTGCGTTCCTACGATTTTGATCAGCTGTTTATTGGTGCTGATGGTGTTGATCTGGAAAGAGGCACAACGACCTTTAATGAACTGATCGGACTCAGCAAGGTAATGGCGGATGTTTCCCGGGAAGTGATCCTGATGATCGAGTCTGACAAAGTCGGACGCAGGATCCCGAATCTGGAACTGTCGTGGCAACAGATCGATATTGTGGTGACAGATGCCTTGCTGACGGATGAGCAAAAACAACACATAGAATCCAAAGGTGTGCGGGTGATCCGTGCTCCTGAATAAATGCAACAGAATTAAACCTTATTGTCTTGCCTGACAAGTCTATAGAAAGGCAGGTAACAACAAATCATAGTGGAGAATACCATGTGCGGAATAGTTGGCGCGGTTGCGCAGCGTGATGTAGCTGAAATACTTGTTGAAGGATTACGTCGTCTGGAATACCGGGGTTATGACTCTGCCGGTGTGGCTGTTGTTGATGCAGATAAAAATCTGACTCGGGTTCGCCGTTTGGGGAAAGTTCAGGAACTGGCTGATGCTGTTGAAGCAGAAAATGTTACCGGTGGAACAGGTATTGCACATACTCGTTGGGCAACGCATGGCGAACCTTCCGAAGTGAATGCTCACCCCCATGTTTCTGGCGATATCGCGGTTGTTCATAACGGAATTATTGAAAACCACGAAGAGCTGCGGGCTATGTTGCAGAGCCGTGGTTATGAATTTGTTTCTCAGACTGATACTGAAGTGATTGCTCACTTAGTTGAATGGGAACTGCGTACTTCTGATTCGCTGGTGGAAGCCCTGAAAAAAACCGCCGTACAACTGGAAGGCGCTTATGGCACAGTAGCTGTGGATCGCCGGGATCCTGAACGTATTGTGGTTGCTCGTTCAGGCAGCCCGATTGTTATCGGTTTAGGTATAGGTGAAAACTTCCTGGCTTCTGACCAACTGGCTCTTCTCAGCGTGACACGCCGTTTTATGTTCCTGGAAGAAGGGGATGTCGCTGAACTTACCCGTCGCAATGTTACTATCTATGCTGCATCTGGTGAGCAGGTTGAGCGTGAAGTGATTGAATCCAGTATTGAACATGATGCGGGTGATAAAGGCCAGTACCGGCACTTTATGCAAAAAGAGATCTTCGAACAGGCGACAGCGCTGAAGAGTACGATGGAAGGTCGTGTAACCAAAGATTCTGTGATCACAGAAAGTATTGGCGTAAATGCGGTTGATATCCTGAGTAAAGTGGAGCATGTTCAGATTATTGCCTGTGGTACTTCCTATAATTCAGGTATGGCCGCTCGTTACTGGTTTGAGGATATTGCCGGAGTCAGTTGTGATGTCGAAATCGCTTCTGAGTTCCGTTACCGTAATTTTGTTACCCGCCCGAACAGCCTGCTCATTACTTTATCACAGTCCGGTGAAACCGCCGATACGCTGGCTGCCCTGCGTATTGCAAAAGAGCGTGGTTATATGGCGGTGATGACGATCTGTAACGTATCGGGTTCTTCACTGGTGCGAGAATCTGATATTGCCTTTATGACCCGTGCCGGTACTGAAATCGGTGTGGCATCAACAAAAGCGTTCACGACTCAACTTGCTGCTATGTTGATGTTGGTGACCGCTATTGGTAAAGAGCAGGGGCGCATTGATAAAGCCAAAGAAGCGGAAATCGTAGAAGCGATCCACGCTCTGCCGGTGCAGATCGACAGTGCTCTGGCATTCGATAAAGAGATCGAAGCACTGGCAGAAGATTTTGCTGATAAGCACCACACCTTGTTCCTTGGCCGTGGCGAGTACTATCCGATTGCGATGGAAGCAGCTCTGAAACTGAAAGAAATTTCTTATATTCACGCAGAAGCATATGCGGCCGGTGAGCTGAAACACGGTCCTCTGGCTTTGATCGATGCGGATATGCCAGTGGTTGTTATTGCTCCAAATAACGATCTGCTGGAAAAGCTGAAATCAAATGTAGAAGAAGTTCGTGCTCGTGGCGGTCAGCTGTATGTTTTTGCTGATGAGAAAGCTGGTTTTGAAGCAGATGAAAGCATGAAGATTATCTCCATGCCACATGTAAGTGAAATCACCGCACCAATATTCTACACTGTGCCAATGCAGCTACTGGCCTATCACGTTGCTTTGATTAAAGGGACGGATGTAGACCAGCCAAGGAACCTGGCAAAGGCCGTTACTGTTGAGTAAGATATTGAAATATAATCTTATTGTTGTGTGAGTAGAATAAAGTTTCATACTGAGTAATAAAGATTCATACTAAGTATTAAAGTATCATACTAAAAAGGCAGCGTTCACATCGATACGCTGTCTTTTCAAAAACGCTTATGCGCCTTTCCTTGCCAACCTAAAATTTTTGACAATCTTCTTTTGGCATTAATTGACCTACGTTTACTCATCTACTAATCCTTTAATTTATTGGCTCAATATGCTTTAAATTACAATTAAAGCCAAGAGTTATAATGATGAAAGACATTCTAGTTGTTGTACCTGAGGGCGGGCTGTTATTTGAAGCGGCAGGAGTCGTGGATATTTTGCAGCGAGCAAATCAATTAGCTGTGTTTGCCGTCAAGGCGACCTGAGCTCAGGTCATCAAGTAAACGGCTGAGCCTGTGGTAACGAACACTGTGTAGCTGTTCGCAGGCCTGAGCTGCAAGCGCACAGGCAACATAGGTTTTTCCGGCTCCGGTCGGCCCGGTGATCAGAACGTTTTGGTTTTTGTGCAGGTAACCTCCGGTTAAGAGCTCACTCATTTGAGTACGCTTAAGTCCTCGCCCTTCTTTGTAGATAATCTGGCTTGGCAGAGCATCAACTCTGAGTTTGGCTTGCCGTTTTAAGCGTTGGATCTTTGCCTGATTTCGACCCAGTAATTCACTTTCAAGAAGCAGGCTTAACCGCTGCTCGAAGTTAAGTTCTGCATAGGTGGATAACTGTTCTCGTTGTTGTTCCAGAGCCGACGCGGCATGGCTCAGGCGTAGTGATTTTAGCTGTTCATTTATCTGGTTCATCATGATCTCCTAGTGATAACAGTTTGGGCCACGCACATTGCTGTGCTGGATGTCCGGAGTTGATTCTGGTGAGGACGACAGCAAGCCTTCCCGATGGTTTTCAAGAAGGTTTTTGATGAACCGAAGATAGGGTTTATTCACCATCAGAGCATCTTTGCATGCCTGCTCTAAGCGAGTGTCCCCGTATTTTTTCGTCAGATTGAGAAGCCCAAGACAACTACGGTTGGCTTGCGCTGGATGCGCTTTGGACATCAGCAAGCGATTGACGACTTCCTGTGTGGCTGCGCCAACTCTGCCTCCCCAACGAAGTAACCGCTCTGGCGACCATTTTTGATATTGATGGCTGCTGGGCATATGCTCCGGATAGGTACTGAGTCCATGCTCCTTTTTACTGACTGGATGCTGAGAGACCAAATTGCCTTGATGGTATATCTGTATCAGCCTGGAGGTTGCCTCAAGTTCAACATGCTGACCGACTAACTGATGGGGTACCGAGTAATAATGTTTTTTGTATTCGATGTGATAATCCGGTCCGACTTTGGCACGTTTAATTTCTGTGTAGAGATAACGTTGTACCGGGAGTGGTTTCAGGGCTGGTTTATCCAAGGTATCGAACAGCTCTTTTCGGCTGGCTCCCAGCTGCTTCATCTGTCTTTGGTTCAGCGAGTCCATTAATTCACGGATGGAGAGATTCAGCTCTTTGAAGGTGTGGAAGGTGCGATGACGTAGTCGCATCATGATCCAACGTTCCACGATAAGTACGGCATTTTCTGCCTTCGCTTTATCTTTGGGTTTATAGGGTCGGGCTGGCATAACAGCGGTTCGGTAATGGTAAGCCAGCTTTCGGTAACTATCGTTGAGTTTGGGCTCGTAGCGATCCGTTTTGGTGACGGCGGCTTTTAGGTTGTCAGGCACGAGAAGAGCCGGAACGCCACCGAAGTGTTCGAAGGCATTGGCATGAGCTTCCAGCCAGTGCTCAAGCCGCTGGCTTTCACAGGCTTCAACATAGGTGTAGTTGGAAGCCCCTAATGTTGCCACGAAGATCTGAGCATTGTGGACTTCTCCGGTTTCAGGATTCACCACCGGGATGGTTGGCCCACAGTAGTCGATGAACAGTTTGTCACCGGCCAGGTGGCTCTGACGCATACTGCGTTTCTGTTTCTTTAACCAACGAGTGTAATGCTCGCAGAACTGGCTGTAACGATAAGCTCTCTCCTGATATTCAGCCAGATACTCCTCCCACAGAAGATGCTTACTCATGCCCTTACGTTTAAGTTCAACAAAACACTGACTGAAGTCCGGCATCACCTTTGTGTCGCTGGGTGTTTTGTCATGGTAAAGCACCTGAGCCAATTCAGTATCTGAGCAGTTTTCCGGAAGTGGCCAATGGACTGTACTTTGCTCAAAGCGGTTCAGTATTTCTGAGACCGTTGAGCGGCTGACTTTCGAGCAGGAAGCGATCTTTCTGGTCGATAGATTGCACTCATATTTAAGGCGTAATACCTCTTTGATATTTGTCATAGATGTTCTCTTTTTCGGCATTATCACTTCCTTGCTAAGTTAAGATGCATAACAAGAATAGTGAGTGATTGATTTAAAAGAGAAAAGAGGGATATTCCGGAGTAACCGGACAGGGTTTCCGCTCAACCGGACACTGATTCCGGAGTGAGTGCGAAAAATGGCTGGTTTATCCCGGAAATGGTGTCCGGATTAAAACGGGAATCGGTGGCTGGATTGCTCCGGAATACGCAAATGACCAAAGTTTCAGCTTAGATCACATCAATATTTGCGATTACGAAATCAATTAACAGACGTACACGCATAGGCAGATGATCTCGATCGCGATACAACATAAACAATGTGCGGGCTTTGCTGCGCCAGTCAGGCAGCACATGGTTCATTTCCCCTTGTGTTATCATCGGCATAGCCAAGTAATCCGGTACATATCCGATGCCCAGTCCTTTTTTTATAGCGTGAGTCAGCATCAGCATCTCATCAACTTCGAGTTTCACGCTCTTTTGTGGATGATAGTCAAATTCTTCACCACTCTCTTTGTGTACCAGTTGCCATGGTGTTATTGGATTACAAATGATGGCGGGATGGCCGTACAACTTGTCTGGCGTGGATATGTCGGAAATATCATAATCAAGATGAGAGCATAAAATGAAATGAATATTTTTTACTGGCCTAGCTATCCAATTTTCTACTGCGGGGTGGCCAACCTGAAACGCTACATCTATGGCTTCCGCTTCGATATCAATCAGAGAATTGGAAAAACGAAGATCTAGCTGAACATCTGGGTATTGCAGCAGAAAATCATAAAAAATGGAGCGTAGAAACTGAGAGCCTGCGTTGATCGGAGCTGAAATTCGAATCTTGCGGTTCAACAAAAAATGCATCAAAGTTATGCGGGATCATTGTCCATTCATCAGTTAGCAAAGCAAGTAAATCTTACTGAACGAACAATGCAAAGACGGTTTCTAAAGGCTACTGGTTACAACCCTAATCAATATTTGCAGCGTCTCAGAGTACAGAATGCATGTGACTATCTGGAAAGCACACAACGTTCATTTGAGTGGATAGCCAATCAGGTTGGTTACGAAGATATCAGCGCATGCCGAAAGGTTTTTATCAAAATTGTTGGATTAACTCCACGAGAGTTCCGAAAACGATTTTCCTGATTCAGATTCTAGCTGAATCGGAAATGCCCCATTTTTGTTTTACGAACCAGTACAAAGGATAGTGGTTAGCTTTGCAGCAAAGCGTTTGTATTCATTATCTTAAATTTTGGGCAATTAATCAGGTAATTATTGTTATCGTGTCTATATTATATCGCTACTAAATGTAGACATTGTCTGTTGAAAAAGATTGTTAAGTGAAATTATGAAACCATTACTAAGCGAGGCGTATCAGTTACTTCTAGAGCTTGAAAAGTTCGATGATATAAGCCTTCTCAATAGAGCTAGCATTGTTGACGAAATCAACGATAAAAATGAAATGCTTTGGCAAAACATAACTTCCTTTAACCAGCAGGTAAGGGATCTTTTTATGACAAAGGATAAGCTTAGCAAACAGGAATTCCTCGAAAAACTTGTCATGGTTCGAGTTGAGGCAATGAATATTTCAACTGAGTTTGATAATTTTAGAGAGGAATTTGATAATGCGTTTTTACAGAATCGTGACAACATTTAACAAACGCATTAAATATCGCGCGTTTAAAGACATTGCTTCGCGGTACGCGCTGGACTCGCAATAAGTTGCTCACCATTTATACAGGCGTTCAATCATTCCTCGAATGTTTATGTCTGACTTCGATCTGAAGTGGTTCTACGCTAGTTTAGGGGATGTTTACAGTGGAGTCTGAGGTGTGAGTGAAAACATTCATCTTTACAAAGGCCCGTTAAGAGCCTTTGTTATTAGTGGTTTGGGTTACGCGTCCTTTTCAAAGAACTGCGGAAGATAAGCTCTGTTTTCCGTTAGAATATCATCAACAAGTTTCTTCGCTGTTGGCATATTAATCACCGTACGGTTAAGCGTCAGCGCATTAATAAGCTGTTGGCGTGAACCGGTAAACCACGCGTCAACCACCAGTTTTTCAAAGCCAAGCTGAGTTTCAATCATCGCCTTCTGGAAGGTCGGAATGTTACCAATGGCATATGGCTCTACTCCGTGATTCATCAGTGTTGCTGGTACTTCAACCATAGCATCATCCTGCAGGTTGCTGATAATGCCTTTGTTAGGAACAATCACAAGGTACTTTTCCCCCTGATTAAACAGCACGGATGCCGCAACCCGAACCATATAAATGCCATGAACATCGGCGTGCATGTTTTCTGGTTCTGTGGTGTCGTTTTCAATGATACGGCGACACATGGCAAACACGTTTTTCTCGCGGCCATTAATGACCTGGCGGGCACGGGTATTGTTAATGTCTTCTTTGGCGACCATTTTTTCAGGGTACAGGTAGTATTGCAGGTAAGTGCTTGGCAGGTATTCCGGATTATCCGCCAGCATCATCTGCATATTTTTGAATGTGGCTTGCCAGGACGGGTCATGAGCAATATCAACGGCACTGGCTTCCAGGCCTTTTTCCAGAATGATGTCTTTGATCTGTTGTGTCAGATCTTCCCCCTGACGGTTACGGACCTTGGTAAACCAGCCGTAGTGGTTCAGGCCATAGTATTCCGGTACCAGATCCCAAAGCTCACAACCAAGCATTTTGGCGTAACTTTCCATGATCACACAGGGCATATCACAGATATTAAGAATCTTCTTATCGTCCGGGAAAACGCGGTTGAGCGCTTCTGCGACGATGGCGGCAGGGTTGGTATAGTTAAGTACCCATGCATCTGGGCTGAATTTACGAATATCTTTAATTAAATCAATCATATCACCGATAGAACGAAGACCATATGCCATGCCGCCTGCACCGCACGTTTCCTGACCAACGCAGCCGTGAGACAGAGAGATTTGTTCATCACGTTCACGCATAGCAAGGCCACCGGTACGGATCTGGATGAAGAAGACATCGGTATTTCTGAACGCTTCTTCCCGGTCAGTGGTGAAAACAAACTCTTCAACTTCCGGGTATTTTTCTCTCAGCAGGATCTTCGTCGCTTCGGCATTAAGCTTTTGGCGTTCGCCATCGATATCATAAAAACGGACAGTTTTAAGCGGCAGATTATCTTTTTCCGCGATCAAACTCATCATCATACCCAGAGTGTAAGTAGAGCCGCCGCCGATAATGGTCAGGTTTTGTCGTTTCATTGTAGGATCTCGTTCTATTATGTATTGGATATGTACATAATATGTATACATATGGTGTACATGTCAATGTTAAAAAGAGACTTAATGTCTATTTAATGTATACTTTGTGTATATGTTTTAATGTTGAGACTCTATGAAACCTGTCTATTTGAAAATTGCTGATGATCTGGTAAGTAAAATAAAATCAGGAACCTACCAGGAAGGTGACATGCTTCCTCCGGAAAATCTGCTGTTGGAAACCTATAGCGTCAGCCGGATGACGGTAAGAAAGGCCCTTGCGCTTCTGGTGGAGCAGGATTTGCTTTATCGGGTGAAAGGGCGGGGAACTTTCATCAAAAAACACAAATCAGCGGTTCATGATGCTTTCTACCTCCGCGGTTTTTATGCCTGTGTGAAAGCGCAGGGCAAAGAGCCAACCACTGAAATCGTGACCTTTGAAGTTCAGGAGCCAAACTCTTTGGTTGCCTCTAAGCTGGAGCTTCATGAACAGGATAAGGTTTACCATATTGAACGCTTGCGCCTGATTGATGGTGAACCTGAGATGCTGGAAAGCACATACCTGCCACTCTCTTTATTTTCTGACCTGACTGTTGATGCCATGAAAGGCTCAAAGTATGAATATATTGAAGGCAAAGGGATGAAAATTGCGCAAAGCAGACAGACCGTATTGCCTGAAATCGCAGACAAAAAAGTCAACAAGCTTCTGGGGGTGAAAGATGATTCTCCGCTGTTGAAAGTGCTCTCGGTGGGTGAGTTTGATGACGGAACGATATTTGAGTACAGCATTAATTATTTCAAGCTTAATCAATACAGTTTTGAATTTGTTGCTAAGCGTCCAAATTAGCCTTAACGATAAGAATTGGCTTACTTGAAAGAAGAAGTGGCGGTTGATACTTTTAATTTGGCTTTGGTTTGTTAGAAGCAAGATAATACACTGGAATAAAAAAAGTGCGCCTTAACAGCGCACTTCTACTATCTTAATTCTTGTGCCATTTTTTTGATCTAAACTTACCACTCGGCAAAGGAACCATCTTCATTGGTCCAGTGAGGGTTTCGCCAAGCTGGCTGCGACCTAGCTTTTACATCCTGATCCCGCATAAAGTCTTCATCGATGTCGATCCCTAAGCCATCACCTTCAAGGTTCATGCAATAGCCGCTATCAAATTCGAACACCTGCTTATTATTAATATAGTCAAGTACATCACATCCCTTATTGTAGTGAATACCAACACTCTGCTCCTGTATAATGGCATTTTGACAAGTTGTATCGATATGAACAGATGATGCCAAAGCAATCGGACCTAGTGGGCAATGCGGTGCAAGAGCGACATCATAAGCTTCTGCCATTGAAGCTATTTTCTTCAGCTCAGTAATGCCACCACAGTGACATACATCTGGCTGAATAATATCAACACCACCATGTTTCAGTAATTCCTTAAACTCCCAGCGTGTGTGTAACCGTTCACCCGTCGCAATTGGAATCGCTCCATATTGAGCAATTTCGTGGATAGACTCACTAAAATGTTCCGCTAACACAGGCTCTTCTACAAACATAGGTTTCATCGGTTCTAGTTCTCGCATGAGAACTTTTGCCATAGGTTTATGAACCCGGCCATGAAAATCGATACCAATGCCGAAATCTTTACCCATCGCATCACGCAGGCTCTGAACGCGCTCAAGCAGCGCATCTACTTTGCTGAAGTTATCGATAAAGTTCAGCTCATCGGTACCATTCATCTTAATTGCAGAGAAACCTTTTGTTACGCGATCTTTTGCCATGTTAACCACGTCATCCGGGCGGTCACCACCAATCCACGAGTAGGTTTTAATTTTATTACGGCATTTACCGCCGATAAGCTCATAAGCCGGAACGCCCAAAGCTTTACCTTTAATATCCCACAACGCCTGATCGATACCCGACAGTGCCGACATCATAACTGGGCCGCCACGGTAAAATGAAGAGCGATGCAGGTAGTTCCAATGTAATTCGATATCAAACGGGTCTTTACCAATCAGATATTCCATCATCTCGTCGACACAAGCATGAACAGTATGAGTACGGCCTTCTAAACTAGGCTCACCCCAACCGACAATACCCTCATCAGTGACAATCTTGAGGAATCCCCAACGTGGTGCCACTATGAATGTTTCATAACTAATTATTTTCATATTTATCTCTTACTTAAACAGTTCGGGTAAAAATGTGATCACGCCAGGCATGAACACCAGTGCAATTTGGACAAGCAACATACTAATAAGGAACGGAACTATCGCTCGGGTTAATTGAACAATAGAAGATCCCGTGATTCCTTTCGCAACAAACAGGTTCACACCTACAGGAGGGGTAATTAACGCCAGTTCGGTACCAACAATCAGAATAATACCGAAATGGAATGGGCTGATGCCTAATTGCACAAGTATTGGTAAGAACAATGGGGTATAAATTAAAATCTGAGCCGCTGTTTCGATAAACAAGCCGGTGAACATAATCAGCGCAACAAATATCAAAAGAATAATTGTTGGGCTATCCGTGACTTGCAGAATCGCTTCACCGATCATTTGCGGAATCATACTAATGGTCAGGTAACGCGCAAATGCAGTAGCAAAACCCAGAATAATAATGACACAACCTGTTGTCAGAGCCGCACGGGAAATTGTCGGGATCAGATCTTTAAATGCCATTTCTTTGTGAATAAAGAAACTAACAATCAAAGTATAGATTACGGTAATACAGGCTGCTTCAGTCGCAGTAAAAATACCCGAATAAATACCACCTAAAATAATTACCGGCGTCAGCAATGCCCACTTAGCTTCCCAGAATGTCGACTTCACACGTGACAGATTAAAACCTTCTTCCTGTCCGCGATATCCGCGTTTTTTAGCAATAAGATAAACAGCGAGAATCAAGCCGAAACCAATCATTCCACCAGGTACAAAACCGGCAAGGAACATATCACCGATGGAGATCTCAGCCGTCACCGCATAGATGATCATAGGAATCGATGGTGGAATCAAAATGCCCAGAGAGCCCGCAGAAGCTGTCAGAGCACCAGCAAAGTGGCGGTTATAACCCTTCTCAATCATCGAAGGAACCATCATCGAACCAATCGCAGCTACGGTCGCCGGGGACGAACCGGAAATAGCAGCAAAGAACATACAGGCGACAACCGTTACAATGCCAAGTCCGCCGGGTGCACGGCCAACTAAACTCGAGGCAAAGTTCACTATCCGCGAAGATAGGCCGCCCTTTTCCATCACAAATCCCGATAAAATAAACATCGGAATGGCAAGGTAGGTAAATGAATCGAGAGCGGTGAATGATGTCTGAGAAATAAACGACATCGGGATATCAGCAAGTACCAACGCAAACGCGGTGCTCATGCCAATACTGATGGCAATTGGCATTCCGATAAACAACAGAATTACAAACACAGCCATTGTAATTAAAAAGGTATCCATGTTATTTCTGACCTCGCTCATCTATAACTTTTTGCAGTGCTTCTTCAGCTTCAGACATTGCATATTCATGCTCAAGCTTTCCGGTAATCCGGCGATAAACCCGCTGAACCAGGCGTAATGCAATTAAGTAAAAACAAAATGGTATGATTGCGTATACCCAACCCGCTTTCCAATCCAGAGCCGGTGTCGTTTGTTCGATATTAAGGGCATCAACGGATATTTCTAATCCGTAATAACCAATCCATGCCATAAAAGCCGCAAATGACAAATCAATAATAGAGTCTAGAATTCTTTTCTTATTACCGGTCACAAGTCCGTCAATAATTTCGACGCGAACGTGTGCACCTCTGACAACCGCCAGGCTGGCAGCAAAGTAAACAAGCGATATAAATACATATCGGGCAAGTTCTTCTGTCCATGACAGGGAAAAATTAAATATGAAACGAAATAATATTTGTAAAAAACATAAAACAATTAAAGAAATAAAGAGTATTGTACTTATGTATTCCTCTATATTGTCAAAGAAGGAAGTTTTCTTGTCACTCATATAGACACCAAGATTATTTAAGAGCTGCGAATGCAGCTCTTAATATTGAGATTATTTTTGAAGACGAGCTACATTTTCTACTAATTTCTTGTACAAGTCAGGGTTGATGCTGTCACCATATTTCTCGACGACAGGTGCAACTTTCGCCAGCATCTTTGCTTTCACAGCTGGATCGATTGGCGTGTAAACCAGATTGGCATCGATCATATGTTGGAGAGATTCCGCATCGGCCTTTTTAACTGCATCGCGCATGTGGTTGATCGCGATCTTCGCTGCATCTTGCATCGCGCTCTTTTCTACGTCAGTCAAGCCATCGTAGAATTTCTTACCGACAACCAAAACAACCCATGAATAAACATGTCCGGTATCAGATATGTATTTCTGTACTTCATACAGGCGCTGAGAATAGATATTGGTATACGGATTTTCCTGACCGTCTACCACGCCTTGTTGCAGTGAAGAGAATAGCTCAGAAAATGCCATTGGCGTTGGGTTTGCACCCAGAGCACGGAACGCATCCAGATGCGATTTATTCTGCATAGTACGCAGTTTCAACCCATTAAAATCATCGAGTGTCTTAACTGGGTGAGAGTTGTTAGTAACATGGCGGAAACCGAAGTTACCGTAACCTAAACCAACGTAACCCGCTTTTGTCAGCTTCGAAGAAAGCTCTTGCCCCCATTCGCCGTCAACAACTTGGTTAGCGATCTCTTCGGTCGGGAAAATAAAAGGCAATGTCAGAATGTTAAAATCTTTAACGATATTCGCCAGTACAGCCGGATCAGGCAGGTTCATCTGTACCGCATTGAATTTGATCTGCTCCAGAGCTTCCTGGTCATTACCTAACTGGTTACTTGGATAAATAGTGACATCAATCGAGTTATTGGTTGCAGTCTCAACATGTTGTTCAAACTTTTTCATCGCTGCATATTCAAAGTGCGACTCAGGCACACCAATACCGATTCGCATTGTTTTCGCTGCGTTGGCATGCACAGAGACAGCAAGCATAGGTAGTGCGCAGGCAGTAAGTAGGGTTTTTAGCTTCATAATTTCACCACGTTATTATAATTGATGCCAAGCATTACGATATTCGATAGCATTCTGCTCTAAAGTACTTAATGAAATACCACGCTTATAAAGATTGGAACCCAATCCGAATCCTTCAGCTCCAGCCGCAATATAATCAGAAAGTAATTTTGAATCAGGGTTAATGCCACCGACCGCAATACACATAATTTCAGGAGGTAATACAGATTTCACCGCTTTTAAACCAATCGGTTTGATTGTTTCTGCAGGGAATATTTTCAATACAGTTGCACCATGAGCGATCGCATTAAATGCTTCAGTTGGAGTTGACACACCGCAACAGACCAGACAATCATTCGCGACTGCTTTCTCTATCACTTGTGGGTTCATATTGGGCGTAACAATGAGTTTTGAGCCCGTAGCCAGTACGGCATCCAGTTTTTCTATATCGGTTACTGTACCAGCGCCGATCACCGCTTCACCGGCAAATTTTTTGACCAATAATTGAATACTTTCGACAGCATTTGGACTGTTAAGCGGAACTTCAATAAAGCGAAAATCGTTTGCAATTAATTTCTCTGCAACCTCAATCACCTCAGAGGTTTCGATACCACGCAGAATTGCAATCAATGGATTTTTTTTAAACCACTCATTACTTCTAAGCTGATTAGAATTCATCTTGATTCCTTTAAATAAATTTGATACATGCCGTTTAGGAAACACTCTTTTCCAGAGACAATCTCATATTGATAGCCTAACGAAGCCAATGCAGACGCATATTTTTTCGATAGAGATTCACTACCAATTAAATAATGCGTTTCGTCTTTATTTAATGCACTTATCTCATTTCCGATCAGCATGCCAGAAATATAGTCATGCACTTGAGAGTCTTTGATACCACCAAATAGTCTGTTGGTTCTTGCACTAAACAAAATTTCGTTAATCGAATTGGCAAAACCTAATTTAACGGCGAAGTTAAACACCGATTCAGAGTCTTCCTGAGCAGGAAGGTTGATGCCCAGAATCGAATTTTTCACAAGAATATTAAACAGCTCACCAGTCATAAATGTAGAAAATTTGGTGATTTCACCATAATGACATTGTGCGTGTTTACTGTGGGTTCCGTGCAAGATAGCGCTGACTTTAGGTGAGTTGACTAAGTTGGCCAAGCCAATCAATTGCACTTCTTCACCGCGCATGACTTCTGGCAGATTGAGTTTATTGAGGCAGGTTGCTCCGGCAATAATTTTAATGCTGTCAGCCCAGCTTTGTTCTACTTCTACACAAGACTGTAAAAAGTTCGCATGATCGGCCGGAAGATTGACATAAGGCGCTTCCAGCCACCCTTGTTTTGAACCAATCATACCAGCCATATATATCGTGGATGTAGTTTTGCTCCAATCCCCCAACTGGTCTTTTAAAGCTTGAGAAAATTGCTGGTTTTCGACAGCAAGCAAGCCAAGCGGTGCCGATTTCTCCGCCATGCATTGCCCACTATCATCCATCAAAAAGGCTCTAAAGTTTGTGGTTCCCCAATCGACTGCTATCCAGAATTTACTCACCCATCACCTCATGTAGTACAAAGAGAAGCATCTTGTATGACAAGGAGAATACGTAAAAAAATATCACTTTTAAGTGATGTAATTCAAAAAAATCACAGCAAGTATCGGCTTGACATCACATTTTCGCCAACTGTTTTGCCGATCGCATCCATAATTATGTTGCGCATTAGAGAACGTGCTTTTTCTGCATCACGCATACGTACCGCATCCATCACTTCATAATGTTTGCGTAACGCAGGCCCACTGAGCTCTATTTCTTGTTCCAACGTGTGCTTAAAAGTCATTCCGAGTGCAGTGATGATGGCGTCACCCATCGACATGAGGAAATAGTTCTTACTGGATGCAATCAACGCTTTGTGAAACTGGGCATCCCCTATATTAAATAGTTCCCGATCGCGTATTTTCTCTGCCTTAACCATCAGATCGTAACCTTCTTCCAATGCCACCAGATCTCTTGACGATGCATTCATGGCCGCCAGTGCGGCAATATTAGGTTCGAAAATCAGACGGGCTTCCATCAAGTTTGGTATCAATTCTTCATCGACATCAAATTCAGCTATCCAATTGAGTAACTCTATATCCAGCCAGTCCCATTGATCCTTGCTATTAACAACCGTGCCCATTTTCGGAACCGTCGATAAAATCCCTTTGCCCGCTAAACTTTGAATCGCACTTCGAATTGAAGTTCTTGACACCCCGAGTTGTGACGCAAGTTCATTTTCACCGGCAATGGTATCGCCGTTAATATAATCGCCTTCAAGTATTTTTTTTGCTAAATGATTAGCGACAAATTTTGTTTTTGGTAATGCCATTATGTAGTACAAGAAAAGAAAGTTAGTATCACAAGATGTTACACTATTTATTCTTCATCTTGTAACACTATTAATTGACTATATGAATTTCATCTCGTATCTAGCTGTTTATCTTCCTCTAGGAAAAAGCCTTGTTTCGATCCTAGGGCATGGCAGTAAGAGCTGGCGTAACATATCTGCCTTTATCTTTATTTTCTGACCTGACTGTCGATGCCACGAAAGGCTCAAAATATAAATATATTGAAGGCAAAGGGATGAAGATCGCGCAAAGCAGACAGACCGTATTGCCTGAAATCGCAGACAAAAAAGTCAACATTTTCTCGTTAACCGTATTGCAGAAAAATTGGTATCACTCATCTTTATTTATCAATGGCTGAGCAACCATTAACAGCGTATACCTTAAATTTTATCAGTTGAATTTTTTTCATATTCAATATGAGAAAAATAACATTAACAGACATCTAGCCGTCTATTAAGATAGCCCTATAATCAAATGATAAAACAAATATAAGAGGTAATCCCATGGCAATACGTCCTCCTTTTCGCTCAGATGTTGTTGGTAGTTATCTTCGTCCGGCTTACCTTCATCAGGCTCGCAAAGATTTTAAAGCGGGTAAAATTTTTCAAGGGGAACTAACGGAAATTGAAAACCGTGCGATTACTGAACTGGTAGAACAACAGAAAGCGGTTGGATTAAGAGTTATTACTGATGGCGAGTTCCGTCGTAGTTTCTGGCATATCGATTTTCTGGAAAATCTCAACGGTATTGAAGGTTTTGTACCCGAGCAGGGCTACAACCAGAAGTTTCACGGTAAGGCTGCGCCTTCTTACAATATTCGCGTGACAGGTCGTATATCGTTTAATCCTGAACACCCATTCTTAAGTCATTTTGATTTCCTGAAAAAAGTGGCAGAAACCGATGAGACATTTAGTGCAAAAGCGACTATTCCTGCTCCGACTATGATTTTGCGCCAGGAAATTCTATCTAATAACGGTTCATCAAAATTAGATGACATTTACGCTGATCGTAGTGAGTTTTATCAGGATTTGGCTAAGACTTACCGCGATGCTATTGCCGCCTTCTATCAGGCTGGCTGTCGCTATCTACAGTTTGATGATACTAACTGGGCATTTCTGGCTGATGCTGGTAAACGCGAAGAGCTGGTTGCAAAAGGGATTGATGCCAATGAGATTGCACAGATCTGTACAGATATCATCAACAGTGCTCTGGAAAATAAACCTAAAGATATGGTGATCACCACACATATTTGTCGCGGTAATCATGCGTCATCATGGTTGTTCTCTGGTGGTTACGAACCTATCGCTAAAGAATTGTTTAATACCAATTATGATGGTTATTTCCTTGAATACGATAATGATCGCGCTGGTGACTTTGCACCTTTACGCCACTGGAAAAATAACGGCAGCCAAATTGTTCTTGGCCTTGTGACTTCTAAATTCCCTGAACTGGAAGAAAGAGAAGTAATTAAAGCACGGATTAAAGAAGCGCAGGAATTCATTCCACTAGAAAACCTATGCTTGAGCCCGCAATGTGGTTTTGCTTCTACTGAAGAAGGTAATAAGCTCACTGTTGAAGACCAATGGAACAAGATTCGTTTGATCAACGAAATTGTTGCTGATGTTTGGTCACAAGCCTAATACTTTGATTCATTTTCTCGTCTACCCTGGAAAACTGTTATTACAGTCACATTTTCTTGTCAATTGATGAAATATCAGGCAACCTGAGGAGACTTTTCTTAGGTGAGCACACACATAGCCATACTTGTTGTCGGGCAGTAACTGCTTTGTCAACTGTCGGGGCGGTGATAAGGATTTCGCATGTCGTTTCGGGATAGGTTACTGGCTTTAACTATTGTTTTAGTCTGGGGTATTAACTTTGTTGTTATAAAAGTGGGCCTGCAGGGGATGCCACCTCTGTTACTGGCTGGTTTGCGCTTTACCTTTGTGGCGTTTCCGGCTCTCTTTTTTGTAAAGCGCCCTCAGTTACCTCTGAAATGGCTGCTTATGTATGGTCTTACCATCAGCTTTGGACAGTTTTCTTTGCTTTTCTGGGCGATTAACGTGGGGTTGTCTGCTGGGCTAGCTTCACTTCTTCTTCAGGTGCAGGCATTTATTACCCTGCTACTGGGAGTCTTTTTACTAAAAGAGAAAATTCGTCTGCATAATGTGATCGCAATTAGTATTGCTGCTCTGGGGATTTATCTGCTGGCGACGGCTCAGACACTGGATACGTCATCTGTTACCGGACTGACGCTGGTTTTGATTATTGGTGCCGCTGGATGCTGGGCTATGGGGAATATCACCAATAAAGTGATTATGCAAAACTATCAGGTGCCGACGATGTCTCTGATTATCTGGAGTGCATTGGTTCCTATGCTGGCTTTTGCTGTTGCTTCTTTTTATATCGAAGGTAAGGCACTCATTATTGATTCGCTCTCTCATATAGAGTGGCATAACATCTTTTCACTGATGTACTTGTCATTTCTGGCCACTATTGTCGGTTATGGAGGCTGGAGTTATCTGCTGAGCCGTTACGAGACATCTCTGGTTGCTCCATTATCTCTGTTGGTTCCTGTTTTCGGTCTTCTTAGTGCTATGCTGTTGTTGGGGGAACATCTGAATCTTCATCAGATCGCGGGCGTGGTGATTATTGCTGCAGGGCTTGTTATTAACGTATTTGGTAAACGCTGGTTTACGATGAAAATGGCTGATGTCCGTCCCCTGCCGGAAGAATAAAAGGTATATACTCCGGTTATCACTTACCCGCTAACAAAAGCAAAGGTTCTTTATGACTGCGAATATGGTTTCAGACACACTTCCACAAGACCCGACTGAGCGCATGAATCAGTTTTTTAACTCGGTTGCTGCCGAGCTGAAAATCTGGTTGCTGGTTGATGAGCATGGTAGTGTTTTGCTGACGGCTGAGGATGAAGACTGTGTACCGGTATGGCCGACTCAGGCTCATGCTGAGCAGTGGGCGACAGACGATTGGGAGGGCTTTAAAGCTGAGGCTATCTCAGTGGCTAAATGGAAAAGTCGCTGGACTCCGGGGCTGGAAGAAGATGAGCTTTCAGTCATCGTATTTCCTGACCAACAAGGAGAGGGGATTGTACTGTACCCGGATGAGTTTGAGTTCGAACTGAAAAAGCGTGAATCTAAACGTCGTTAATCCCGTCCTAACAACCATAGGAATAAGCTGTTTCCTGTGGTTTTTCTTTTACACACAATGCGTGTAAAAAATATTGTACACATCTAGTTTATTTATTTTTACAGATTAATTTGAAGACACGATTTAACTCTTAGAGAATGACTGCAATTCAGTGGATGCTAATAGTTTATCTGCGATTATAGAGAATAAATCTCCTGGTTATAATTTCTGTAAAATAAAGTTTACATATGATAACACAAAAATTTCTGGGAAGTACCCTGCTGATTGCTGGTACTACGATTGGTGCCGGGATGCTGGCTTTACCTCTGGCTTCTGCCGGTATTGGTTTTTCAGCTTCTTTATTAATTATGCTGACGCTATGGGGGCTGATGGCATTTACAGCTCTATTGATGGTTGAATTGCATCAGTATGCGGAAAGTCATGCTACCTTGCATACACTGGCAAAACAGATTCTGGGTGATAAAGGGAAGTGGATAGCAACGGCGGCGATGCTGTTTCTGTTTTATTCTTTGTGTGCTGCCTATATTGCCGGTGGCGGGATGCAGTTTACTCAGCGTATTGGTCATCTGACCGGGGTACAGCTTAGTGGGGTAAGCGGAACTCTGATTTTTACTCTGATTGTTGCCGGTGTAGTTGCTATTGGAACCGGAACGGTTGATCGAGTTAACCGTATCTTATTTTGCGGAAAGATTATTGCTATGGTGATGGTGCTGTTTTTTCTGGCACCAAATGTAACTGAATCTTATCTTTTGAATATGCCGCTACAACAAGGTCTTATTGTTGCGGCGATACCTGTTATTTTTACTTCATTTGGTTTTCACGGCAGTATTCCGGCTGTCGTTAATTATCTGGATGGTGATACACCCGCTTTGAGAAAAGTCATACTGTTTGGTTCGGCTATTCCTCTGGTGATTTATATTTTCTGGCAACTCGTTACACTGGGCGTTGTCAGTCAATCTGAGCTGGTACAAAACAGCGGTCTGGGCAGTCTGATTACATTGTTAACCCTCAAGGCTCATCACTCTAATCTTGGCAGTGTTATTGGCGTGTTTGCTGATCTGGCTTTGCTCACCTCTTTTCTTGGGGTCAGTCTGGGATTATTTGAATTTCTGGGGGACGGCTTGTGCAGAAAAGGCGGGAAGAGAAACCGTTCTTTCGTTGCATTACTGACTTTTCTGCCACCGTTGATCTTTGCTCTGGTTTATCCGCAGGGATTTATTATGGCTCTGGGGTATGCTGCTATCGCTCTTGCCATACTGGCTATTTTTCTTCCTTTGATGATGGTGATCAGAGTTCGGCAGCAAGTTCCTGACGGGTATTATCAGGTTCGAGGTGGCATACCTGCGTTGTATCTTTGTGGTATTGCCGGGGTTATGATTGTCGGAGTCCAGCTGCTTATTGTGGTGGGTATTCTGCCTGCCCTCGGATAGATGGTTTGTTTCAGAACCGGCTGATCAGTTGAGGGATCTGTTCCAGTGATATTTCGTACATGGCCGCTCCCTGACGGATGGCTTCTTTCGGCATTCCGTAGACCACACAGGAAGCCTCATCCTGAGCATAAGTACTGGCGCCGGTTTTTCTCATCTCCAGCATGCCCTTAACGCCATCATCTCCCATGCCGGTCATAATAATCCCCATGGCATTTTGTCCGGCAGCATTGGCAACCGAGCGGAACAGTACATCGACGGAAGGCCGGTGACGGCTGACCAGCGGTCCGTCCTTGATCGCCACTGTGTACTGGGCTCCGTTCCGGGACAGCAACATATGTTTGCCGCCATTGGCGATAAGAACCGTTCCGGAGATCACCCGGTCGCCGTGCTGGGCTTCTTTTACCGTTACTTCGCAGAGCTGATCCAGCCGGGTGGCAAAAGCGGCAGTAAAATGTTCTGGCATATGTTGAACCACAACAATTCCGGGAGCAGTTCTTGGCAGTCGGGTCAATACTTTCTCCAGTGCCTGAGTGCCGCCGGTCGATGTGCCTATAGCGACGACTTTATCTGTGGTTGCAAACGGGCGACGTTCCGGATTCGACGGTAACACGGCATCGGCTGTCAGCTTTTCTGTCGGGCTCTGTATTTTAGCTTTTGGACGGGAAGACGGCGAAACTCTGGCCAGTGCGGCAGCTTTGACTGACTGAATAAGCCGCTCTCTGGAGCCTTCCATAAAGGCTCGCAGTTCTGTCTGCGGTTTGGTAATAATATCTACCGCACCGGCTGACATGGCCTGCATGGTTGTATCGGCTCCTTTTTCTGTCAGGGTTGAACAGATAATGATAGGGGTTGGCCTTTCAGCCATGATTTTTTTCAGAAAGGTAATACCGTCCATTCTCGGCATCTCAATGTCCAGAATAATAACGTCCGGCCACAGTTTCTCCATATTGCGCATAGCGAAAATAGGATCACGTGCTGAGCCGGAAATTCGAATCCCCTGTGTCTGTTCCAACTGCTCCTGAAGCAGTTTTCTGACTAGAGATGAATCATCAACTAACTGAACATTGATCATAGCGGTTCCCAATATTTTGTTATGGTTTGATTGTTATTCTTTTGACGGTTTATCCCAGCTTGCGGAAAATCGAAGGGCGGATTAAACGTAAGTTGGCATCAATCCCCTGAAGGTTTTCAGTATGGCTGATAAACAGATAGCCTCCGGCTTTTAGCTGTTGTGCTACCCGTTTGACAATGTCGCTTTTTTTCTCCGGATTAAAATAGATAAGCACATTCCGCAGAAAAATAATGTCGAACTGCCCCATGGTCGCCAATTGAGCATTCAGGTTAACCTGACTGAATTTGATCCGTTCACGCAGAGCCTTATTGATCAGCAGAGTACCTTCTTGTGATCCCGTCCCTCTCAGGCAGTATTTTTTCAGGTAGGGCAGAGGAATACCTTCATGGCGCATCATCTGATAATGGCCAGCTTTGGCTTTTTCCAGAACTCTCTGGCTGACATCCGATCCAATCAGCTCCCAGCTCCCGGCTCCTTCCCGCTGATCAGCCAGTAACATTCCCAGACTGTAGGTTTCTTCTCCGGAAGAGCAGGCCGCACTCCAGATCCGGACGGGCATATGCCGGTATTGAGGCAGAACCTCATCCCGCAGATAGTCGAAGTGAGCCGATTCGCGGAAGAAGAAGGTTTCGTTCGTTGTCAGCAGGTCGATCAGTACTTGCAGTTCATCTTCACCCTTACTGCTGAGAATATACTGGTAATAATCAAAATACGTGTTTAGTCCCAGGCGAACCACACGGTTACCTAAGCGGGATTCCAATAGCGTTGACTTGGCCGGAGTCAGGTTGATACCAACCTGACGATAAAGCAGATCCTTAAACAGCAAAAATTCGTAGCGTGTTATCGAATTTACTTCGGCGAGGCGGCTGCCTGCCAGTTCCTGAGCCCAACTATTGTTGTTAGTAAAACTAATGCTTGAGAACAAATCCAGTACCGACTTTTTCAATGTTTATTATTACTCGGAAGTTTCCCTTATTATTTAGTGTAGCCGGGTTTTCCAGCCCGGCCAGTTTAAGTGATAAGGGATTGTTCACATTCCGTCCGTGTATTTATTCCGTACGCAGTATCAGAAATTCACAAACTCAGCATTATCCAGCTCCATACTACTGTCGTTTCTGCGAGAGACGGGCTGTGCTGCTTTCTGAGTCATTATATGAGCGTTTGTTGCACCTTTTATCAGATCCTGCACCTTGAAAAAAGCGACGGCCTGAATCAACTGTGTTGCCTGGCCGCTCAGTTCTTCAGCTGTTGCAGCCAGCTCTTCTGAGGCGGAAGCATTCTGTTGAGTCGCTTTATCAAGCTGAACCATAGATTCATTAATCTGAGCGATTCCGGATGCCTGCTCTTCAGAGGATGCAGTAATTTCTTCCACTAGATCAGCCGTTTTCTTAATACTTGGTACTATTTCAGCTATCAGGCGGCCGGCATTTTCTGCGATACCTACACTGTGGGTGGCTAACTCGTTGATCTCCTGAGCGGTGGTTGAACTGTTTTCAGCCAGCTTACGTACCTCAGAAGCGACGACTGTAAAGCCTTTACCATGCTCACCGGCACGAGCCGCTTCAATAGCAGCATTCAGTGATAATAGATTGGTTTTATATGCGATATCTTCAATTAAACTGATTTTTTGTGCAATTTGTTTCATTGCTTCAACCGTCTGTATAACGGCTTTACCACCGTCTTCAGCCTGTTGAGCGGCAGTGGTGGCCATATTATTGGTTACTCGTGCATTTTCGGTATTCTGCTGCACGGAAGCATTCAGCTGTTCAACCGCCGCTGTGGTTTCTTCTACACCGGAAGCCTGTTCAGTTGCAGCCTGACTGATCCCCTGAGCCGTGGCATTCACCTGTTGGGATGCTGTACTGAGGTTATTTGAGCCGGAGCGAACCTGCTGAATTATCTCATTCAGACCATTGGTCATGTCCATCATAGCACCGTATACACCCATGGCTTTTTCTGGATTGTTAAATCGAATGGTCAGATCTCCGTCTGCAATACGGCGGGCAATATCCTGCATTTCCCGTGGTTCTCCACCCAGAGGCCGACGGATAATTCGGGTCAGAATATACCCCAGAAGAATACCGGTCAGAATTGCAGCACCACTGACCCAGATTACGGTGTTTATGGTACGGCTGTTAACCATAGAAACCTGATTACCCAGTTCATTTTGTTCGTTCAGTATAGAGCTTTTAACCTGCTCAGTGTCTTTCGCGACGATAGGACCGATTCTTTCCAGTTCATTCTTAACCAGTTCATTACGCTTGACCACGACCTGATTCAGTTCCTGAATCCCGGCAATATATTCTTCCCGCGCCCGGCTAAAGATGTTCAACTGTTCACGTCTTTCCGGGTCACGGATCAGGGTATCCAGAGTACGTACTTTGTCAGCCAGTGCCCCGTTCAGTTCATCTGAGGCCTTGTTCAGATCGGCCTGAACATTGGCATCCAGATATTTCATGATCTGCAGGCGGGCTCTCAGAAGGGATGCGTTACCTTGCAGTGCCTGAACCGTAATATTGGTTTCTCCGTCAAGATATGAAGAATCCGCAATACTGGCTAGTGCATTGGTCATTTCCCAGCCGATAGGGGTTAGAATATCGTACAGCAGTTCGTCATGGCGGGTATTTAACTGGCTGATTGTGGTAAAGGCATCTCTGTAGGCATCAAATAACTGGTCGACCTCAGCAATATTTTTGGCTCTCTCTGGATTTAGCGTTTCATCTTTTGCTTTATGTATTAAAGCTTCCAGACCTTGCAGATGGCCTTCAAAGGCTTTTTTACTATTGTCTGAGTGGGTTCTCAGGTAGTCCACGGCATACAGGCGTGCTTCCAGCATACCGGATTGCATTGCAGAAGCCTGATCGGTCTGACCAGCCAGATGCTGGAAGTCACTGAAGCCTTTTACAGCGTTAGTCAGGCCAAGGTAGGCGGAAGAGGATACCACAATCAGCAGGATGATCAGAAGCGCATATCCTGAACCGATTTGAGTGCCAAGTCTGAGTTTGTTTAACATAGTTATCACTCCAAGAGAGTTACTGTTTCTATTTTTACAACCTTAAAATATGTCACCGCTTAACACTGTTCCTGCAGGGTCATAGCCGGGTGCTGTTCCTGTCGGTATTCCGGTGAACGTCCTGTCTGGGAGGCGATCTCTTTCAGGGATGAAAGTTCTTCTACAGACAGCACTTTGTCGATGGCCAGCAGGATAATAAATTCACCATTGACGTTACCCATAGCCCGGATAAAGTCGGTACGGATGTTGGCTCCGAAACTGGGGGGCGGCTGAATATGGTTGGCATCAATTTCCAGTATTTCACTGACTTCATCGACCAGCATCCCCAGCGTCTGAGTGATTTCTCCCTGTGTAACTTCAACCAGAACAATGGAACTGCGTTTGGTTAAGGAGCAGGGCGATCTTGCCAGACGGGCAGAGAGATCCACGACGGGAACAACGCTTCCCCGCAGGTTGATCACTCCACGGATGAAATCTGGAGTCATGGGCACCCGGGTCATATTGGTCATTTCCAGCAGTTCTTTGACGTCCAGAATTTCAACCGCAAGTCGCTCTCCTGAGCAGAGAAAAGTCAGGTACTGTGTTACACCCGCAACCGCAGACACTGTGCCGGGTTGACGAGAATCGGTTATTTCTTGGTTCACGATACAGAGTCCTTATGGTTAATGTTGATACTGAGCCAGTTCCGGAGCTCCGGATATAGCCGAACGATTGAGCTGTTCTGCCAGTTGTTCTGCTTGTTCGATCAACTCCTGAACACTCAGAATCAGAGCGATATCGCCACTGCCGAGAACTGTTGCACCACTGATACCGGACAGGTTCTGAAATACGGCTCCCAGAGGTTTGATGACAGTTTGTTGTTCACCCAACAGCGCATCGACGACTAATGCTGCCCGGGTTCGCCCAAAGCGCACCACGACAAGGGATTCTCGCTGCTGTTTACCGGCAGGAGGTAGTCCGAAAAAGTGCCGCAGATGGATAAACGGCATGACCTCTCCCCTGAAGTTCACGTAGTTACCGTGGTGTTGCAGTTGCTCTGCACCAAACTCGATACATTCCTGAACCATGCTGAGTGGAATAATGTAGGATTCCCTTTCAATACCAACCAGAAAGCCGTCGATGATAGCCAATGTCAGCGGCAGACGTATGGTGATGCGGGTTCCTTTGCCTCTTTCGCTTTCCAGTTCGATGGCTCCGCGCAGCGATTCGATATTTCGTTTAACCACATCCATACCAACGCCCCGGCCGGAAAGGTTGGATGCTTCTTTTTTGGTACTCAGACCTGGCTCGAAGATCAATTGCAGTTCTTCTCTGTGGCTCAGTACCTGATCCTGTGCGATCAACCCGATGGCTTCCGCTTTGGCGCGGATCTTTTCAACATCAAGACCGGCTCCATCATCCACTACCTCGACAACAATATGTCCTGAGTCATGATAGGCGTTCAGGGTCAGCGTTCCTTTAGCTGGTTTGCCCGCTGCCAAGCGTTCTTCCGGCATTTCGATGCCATGGTCAAGTGAGTTGCGTACCAGATGGGTTAACGGATCATTCAGTTTTTCGACTACGGATTTATCCAGTTCACTTTCACCACCGCTGATCACCAGTTCAATTTCTTTTCCCAGTTCTTTACTGACATCCCGGACAACTCGTTTAAAACGGGAGAAGGTTTCTCCAATCTGAACCATGCGAAGCTGAAGTGCCGTATCGCGGATCTCTTCAACCAGCAGTTCCATGCTGGAGGCTGCGTCGTTCAGGTTAGGCTGATTCAGTCTGCCTATCTGGGTCTGTATGGATGCACTGGAGATCACCAGCTCACCGACCAGATTGATCAATTGCCCCAGTTTTTGGGCATCTACCCGGATGGAACGGGCTTCTTTACTGACTTTGTCTTTGATCGATTCCTGCTTTTTCAGCACTTCTTTTACAATGGTCTGATTAATGGCCTGTTGCTCAACCAGTATCTTTCCAAGCGGTTTTCTTTCCGCATCGGGCTGAGTGTTATTCTGGGTATCCAGAGCCTGATCCAGTTCTGCATGGGTAATGGCACCGATGCTCAGCAGAAGTTCGCCTAATGGCTGACAACTATTCTCCGGAACGTTTTGCAGCAGATCCAGGTATTCGGATTGTCGGGTCTGCGGAGGCAGAATATGGATATCGCAGTCTTCCTGTACGAACTCAAAGACTTCGTTAATTTCGCTTTTGCTGGCTGTGCTGCTGAACGCGATCCGGAAGGACAGGTAACAGCTTTCCGGATCCATTTCTTCATCACTGTCGTCCAGCCGGTAGATGGTGATCACCTTGATGATCTCACCCAGATTATTTAGATAGCGGAGGAAAGAGAGCGGATCAAAGCCGTTTCTGAATGTATCGGGTTTGAAATCCAGTGAGATCAACCACAGGCCGTCGGTTTCGGTCTGTTCTTCAAACAGGGTTTCTATCGGAGCGGATGTTTCTGCTGTGGCCACGGCATGTTGCTTCTCTGAGCCGTTAAGTTGTGCCAGCAGGTGATCCCCGGCTTTTTGCAGTTCCAGTGGCAGGATATTGCTATCACTGGAGCTTGCCGCAAACTCCACCAATGCGGCCGTATGATCTTTGCATTTGAGCAGCAGGGCGACCAGTTCTTGATCCACCGGCCGTTCTCCGCTGCGGGCTCTGTCCAGTTCGCTTTCCAGTGGATGTGTAAAGCTGACGATAAAATTAAAGCCGAAGATCCCGCCAGATCCTTTAATCGTGTGCATTGCCCGGAAGACGCTGTTCAGGTGTTCAGAGTCATTCGGATCTTCTTCCATCATCAGCAGAGCATCTTCCATCTCCTGAAGCAGTTCTTCCGACTCCTGTACGAATATTTGTTTGGCTTCTTCGCTCATGCTCAGGCCTCCGGATTCTCTGTGGTCAGAACTCTAGGCTCAGAAAAACGACTGATCAGGTTCAGCATTTCCAGTGCTTCAAGAACGACCGGACTGTGGTCAATAAAACGCACAGGTTTATGCCCGTGTTTACTGTCGGATTTCAGCTGTAAAAGTAACTGGATACCAGCACTGTCCAGTTCATCGACTTGTGACAGATCAATGTCTATCTCTCTGGCCTTGTCCCAGTCTTTGTACAGCGAGTCTTTTAACTCCGCGGCGGTGTAGATAGTCATCTCGCTACCGGGTGAAAGTCGAACAATGCCTTCCTGTTGTGTCGCAGTCATTCCCATTCTGTTCTCCGGATGATTGAAGTGATGTGCTGAGAATTACGGATCCCGTTATGCCATAACCAGTTTTGCTACCGCATCCAGCATCTGTTTAGGCTGGAAGGGTTTTACGACCCATGCTTTGGCTCCGGCAGCTTTGCCTTCTGCCATCTTGGACTGTCCGGATTCCGTCGTCAGCATGATGACTGGCGTAAACTTATATTTGGGGTTAGCCCGAACGGCTTTCAGAAAAGAAATTCCGTCCATATTCGGCATATTCACGTCACTGATGATCAGATGTATTTTCTGGCCATCCAGTTTGGTTAACGCATCTTTTCCGTCTACTCCTTCCAGAACGTTATAGCCGGCACCACGCAAAGCGATACCAACAACGTGACGGATAGAAGCGGAATCATCAACGACAAGGATATTCTTCGACATTTCACGGCTCTCCTTACCTGATTGAGAAACTAAAAGAATGAGATTGAAGACGGTTCGGCTTCACCGCCTGCACGTCCTGAACCTGTGTGACTGTGGTTGATAAACTGTTCTGAGGTAACATAGTCTTTTTTCATCGCTTCGATCAGAGCATTCACATCCAGAGGTTCCAAAGTCTGTTGTGCTTTTCTGGCATGGTAGCGTTCTTCTGCCAGCTCTGACATTTGACTCATGCTGCGAATAACCTGAGCGATAATCTGGCTGATGCGATCCTGAAACTGAAATGCCACCAGCATTTGCTCAATTTCACTGTGAGCCTGAAGGCTGAGTTCCAGCAACTTATTGCCTTCTTCTTTGAGTTTGTCGCCACGGGAGGTCAGGTTAGTTATAACGCCTTCAATGACTTCCTGACTGGCCGCTATCGCATCAGTGATAGACTGATTAGTCTGTTCAGAAACGTTGCCCAGCTCTTCTACAATACCGGCAACTTCATCCATTTTTTCAATAATATGGGAGCCGGTTTCACCAGACTGAGCTGACAGCTTACGGACTTCATCGGCTACGACGGCAAAACCACGACCAGATTCTCCCGCCCGTGCCGCTTCGATAGCGGCATTCAGCGCCAGCAGGCTGGTTTGATCAGCTATGGCTCCGACATCGCTGGCCATTGATTCCAGTTCCGTTGTGTACTGCATCAGGTTGTTGATACGGGCGGCCAGTTGATTATTTGAGTGTTCAATTTCAACAAACTTGGTTTCGACATTTTGCAGACGCTTTCGGTCATGCTCATCCTCATGCAGAACGTGTCCTTCATCACTCAGGTGGGAGGCCTGAGTGACCTGATTCATCTCACTGGCGAGGAGTGCAAATTTTTCTGTCAGGGTGGCAATATTATCTTCCATCTGGCCGGAACAAGTATTCAGTTGACGCTGCCAGATAGGGGCTATTTGGGTGAATATGGTATAGGTATCATCCAGTTGCTGGTTTAGTGATTGTGTACAGGCGCAGAGACGCTGGTTAAGATTATCTTCTTCTTTTTCTTTGGTGATCAGCGTGTTAATGTCCCGGGTCTGTTTGATAGCCAGTCCCAGGCTGGTGGCTAGTAATAAAGCTGTGACGCTCCACATGATGGCAGAAAAATCTGACATCAGGGTGAGATTACATAAAATGGCAAGCGTAATGCCAAACTGAATATAAGCCGAATAGCCCTTACCCATAAAGTTACCTACTGACGTTGTTGTGTTATCTAATTATTTATAATGAAAGCGATGCTATCTTTCCCTGACAGTTTTATCTGTTCTGGTCATGCTCTCTTTGCTGACTTATTTAAACTTAGTCGATGATTTTTAGATCCAGCAAATTTTTTAGAAAAAATATAAACCCTGCCGGTTGACGAGATAGCCGATGGTTATAAGAAATATTGAGCTAAACGGGAAATCGGGAAGCAATGAGGACAACAGGAAGCCTATGGCTTCCTGCCGGTATACTGATAACGTGGTGCACTGATAACGGATTAGCTGATGTTGTGATGCCGGAGGTAGGCTTCTGCCTGATCAAACCCCATATACCGTCCCAGTGTTTTTTTCGGCACACTTCTTAAATCCACAACGATCAGACCATCCAGAGCATTGTTAAAAGCGGGATCAACGTTAAAACAGACCAGCTTACCGTTTAGTCCCAGATACTGCCGCAGCAGAACTGGAACGCTTTTGCCTTCATCCAGACGGGCAATCACCCGAGACAGAAGCTGAACATCACCCAGAGCAGTCAGCAGGCCGGTATTCCATGACGATGACTGGCTTTTCAGAGGGTTTGACGCAGTAACACATTTGGCACTTTCAATATCGTAGTGATGCAGGGCCATGGTTTCTGCCAGTAGTTGTCTTGCTTCATGACTGTAGTCGTTACTGATACTGACAGGGCCAAACAGATGGGTATATTGCGGATTGCGCTGAATATAGGCTGCGATACCTTTCCACAGCAGAAGCAGGGCGCTCATGCTGCGCTGGTATTCCTGTGCAATCACGGAACGCCCCATTTCAATCGCCATCCCCTGATTCATCCGATCGAGAAAGCGTTGGTCGTAGTTGAATAGCGTGCGTGAATAGAGATTACTGAGTCCCTGCTGACCGGTAATCTGGTCGACAACCCCCAGCCGATAAGCGCCAACCAGTTGTTGCTTATCTTTATCCCAGATAAACAGATGCCGGTACATCTGATCGAATCTGTCCAGATCCAGAGCCCGTCCGGTTCCTTCTCCGACCTGCCGGAAGTTGATCTCACGCAGGCGGCCGATTTCATACATAACCGATGGAATATAGCTGGCTTCGGTGCAATAAACATCAAATTCACCGCTGGAAAGCATATGGTGTTCAGCGGGAAGGGCATGCAGCTCCGCTTCCACCTCTGTAACCGGAAGAGCCGGTGCAACCGGTATGGCATTGATATTATGCTGTTGTGCCGGAGCAGATGCTTCTGGAGTATGGTTAAGAAGGTAGGTATTCAGCCGCAGATAATTGACCAACTGCTGATCACACAGGGTATTGACCTCTTTGTATTTGATGGCATCTCCGATAGCGATAGCAATGGTCTCTTGTTTCTTATTCAACAGTTCTCTGCCCAGCATCAGGGTTCGCAGCAGGGGATGGATCTTCCCGGCCATATAGAAACGCTGTGAGTTATGCCCGTTGATAAACATGGGAATGGTGACAGCCTTGTTTTTGCGTATCAGGGAACTGACGGAGCGGCTCCATTCTCTGTCCTCAAGTTTTTTTTCTCTTCTGTCAACCAGCCGAGAGACTTCGCCAGCCGGGAACATCAGCAGTAGCCCGCCATCAGCCAGATGTTTATTGGCAGCACGCAGGGCTTTTATATTCGCTTTGTGAGCATGCTGACCGTCAAAAACATCGACACCGATAAACAGTTCATCCAGTTCGGGTACAGTTTTCAGGTACTGGTTTGCCAGGATCTGGATATCCTGACGTACAGAGAGCAGCATTTCTGCCAGAATTACTCCTTCAACACAGCCAAGAGGGTGGTTGGCTACGATAACGGTAGCTCCTGTTTCCGGAACGCTTCTGAGCGAACCTCGGACAACCTGATAGTCGATACCCAGTATTTCCAGAGTAAAACGAAGAAATGCCTGTGTATCACATCCGGCAGGACGCTGGGCGTAGAATTTATCCAGTTTGTTTAATCCGGTTGCCCATTCGGCAACATTTTCTCCAATACCAAATGGTGTTTTTCTTGGCAGACGGAATGGACTTGGACAATGCATAGTAACCTCAGAATTTCATATTCAGCTCTGCTTATCCTATGAAGGAAACATTGCAGATTCGCGTCAGAAACATGAGAGAGAAATGACAAGTGTGTGACGTTTTAGTGTCTGAAAAGTCTTTTTCCGGTTAGTATCTTTCTGCTCGGGAGCTTTCCGTTCGGTACAGTAATGTCCTTGCCCAAACAAAAAAGAAAGGCCTGAAGAATGCTTCAGGCCTTTGGGTTGAAAACGGTTAACCGAAATACTTAATCGAAGTTGTAATCGGTCAGAATAGATTCACGTCCGGTGGTCTGGTCATTGAAGTATTCGTAGAAACTCAGCCCCATATAACCGCCGGAAACATTATAGGTTTCCTTAAAGCCAAGGTTATTCAGTACCAGTGCGGCATTGTAGCTGCGCTGGCCGCTGCGGCAGTGCAGGTAAACGGGTTTGTCTTTTGGCAGTTCACCGGTACGCTGGCGCAACTCGCTCAAAGGAATATTTATTGCACCTTTAATATGGCTGGTTTCATATTCAGTGACTTCACGCACATCCACAATGCAAGCCCCTTTTTCTACCAGAGAACGGATATTCGAGGCATGTACCTGCTTAAAGTCGCCGTTCATCAGGTTGGTTGCAACATAACCGGCATAGTTTACGACATCTTTAGCTGTGCCAAACGGTGGTGCATAACAGAGTTCCAGATCTTTCAGATCATAGATGGTTCCGCCAAATTTGATCACTGTAGCAATCACATCCACACGTTTATCGATATTACCTTTACCGATAGCCTGAGCCCCAAGAATACGACCGGTCGGAACTTCAAACAGCAGTTTAAAGTGTACCAGCCCTCCGGCAGGCATCAAACCGACTTTATCGTTCGGGATGATCTTTACGGTATCATAGGAAAGGTTCAGGCCAAGAGCCTTAATCATGCCTTCATTCAGGCCGGTAGAAGCGGCGTTGTAGTCGAAAACCTTTACTACGGAAGAGCCAATATAGCCACGATTATCAATAGTCATGCCATTGATATGGTCTGCTACGCTGCGGGCCTGTTTCTGTGCCGGACCAGCCAGTGGTAACTGGTAGTAGTCGTTATACAGGTAGCTGTAAACTTCAATCACGTCTCCGACGGCATAGATATCCGGGTCGTTGGTCATATAGTTCTGATTTACCTTCATCGCACCGGTTTTACCCAGTTCCAGACCTGCTTTGACGGCCAGATCCGTTTCCGGTTTCACACCAATAGCAAATACCACAACATCTGAGTCAACTGAACGGCCGTCTTCCAGCAGAATTTTACCTTCTTCAAAAGCATTGACTCTGCTGTTGACCAGAAGATGAATGCCATGATCATGCATCTCTTTGTGCAGAATCTGTACCATGCTGTAGTCGAATGGTTTCATGATCTGCGGCATTGCTTCAATAAGCGTGACGTTATAGCCTGCTTCGATCAGGTTTTCAGCGGCTTCTACACCGATAAAGCCACCGCCGACAACGGTAACGTTGTTCGGCTTGGTTCCTTGCAGATGCTGGTTAAGACGCTCGATGTCGACAACGTTACGGATAGAAAAGTTCGGGATTTTATCCAGTCCCGGAATTGGCGGAACAATCGGTTTAGCACCCGGAGACAGGATCAGCTTATCATAGCTCTCAGTATAGGTTTCTCCGGTGACGTGGTTTTTTACAGCAACGGTTTTTTCTGCCCGGTCAATGGAAAGAACTTCGCTACCGGTACGTGCATCAATGGCATACATAGTGGCAAATTTTTCCGGGCTCATCAGTACCAGATCTTCCGCATTCGGAATGGTGCCGCTCAGGTGATAGGGCAGACAGCAGTTGGAGAAAGAAACATGAGGTCCTTTCTCGAACATGATGATTTGGTCGTCTTCACTGTGTCGGCGCAGACGTGCTGCCGCAGAAGCCCCACCGGCCACGCCACCAACGATTAAGATTTTTTTACTCATAGATTAAACCTTATAACTGAAGTTATCTAACTGAATGAGAACAAACGAATAAAGTGTAGAAAGGAAAAAGGGTTCCTGCTTTCATTCTGATATCTTGTTTAGGATATGGTTTATTAGCTTTTGTTAATGTTATTAAGGTTTAGGATAGAATGCAACAGAGAAATGAGTATAAATCACATGAAAAGATCCTTCAGCCGGAGGTTCCGGAATGAAGAGGACTGCCGGGCTGAAATGAAAGGATTTACTGATTCAGATATTTTTGCTCTTCGTCAATGCGTTCCGATGAAATGCCTTTCGTCAGTTTCATGGCAACTTCACTGGCATGCTGACGCAGTGCCATACCTTCAATCGGTACATCTTCTTTGTTCATAAAATGCACTACTCCAGATAGGGTTACACCAAGAGAAACCGGGTCGGAACTGCGAAATAACAGGCGCATACCCTTTTCGGAAATTTCACATACCGGATATTCATGCCCCATTAATTCAATGGTAGGACGTTCGGTATGAGGATAACGTAGCCGGATACATTGCCGTCTATCATGGTAATCTTGTTGTGCCATAGAAGCATCTCCGTCAAATGATCAGGATTGTGCTGGCTGTTTTTTATACAGTATAGCCATTAAAAAAGAGCAGTACCAAATGTATGCAAACACATTTAATATTCCGGCTCAGAAAATTCATATAATGCAGATTGCATAGGCATGGGTTTGTAAAAATAGAACCCCTGAATTTTGTCGACATTTAATTCTACAAAAACCTCTCTCTGCCGGGAGGTTTCAATACCTTCTACTACAGTATTTAATTGCATATCCTTTGCTAATTGCACGATATTTTTTATCAGGGCATAGCCTTTTTTATTCTGTTCTAACTGCAGCACAAAGTTGCGATCCAGCTTTATGATATCGACAGGAAAAGAGCTCAGAGTGCTGAGTGATGAATAGCCGGTTCCAAAGTCATCAATAGCAATACGCATCCCCTTACTTCTGAGTAAGGTTAATTGTGCAATAACGTCACTGACGGAGTCGATAAGAATACTTTCAGTTAATTCCAGAGTCAGCAGATGCGGAGGAAGATTATATTTCTGCAGCAAATGTTCAATATAAGGCAGCAGATTATGATGCTGCAGGTGAGGAGCTGATAAATTGACATGTACAGTCATTGGCGGCAGAGCGTGTTGCTGTCTTTTTTTATTTAAGTCGGAGATAAAGCGACAGGATTGATCCAGGATCTGTTCGCCCAGTGCAATAATGAAATTTCGTTCCTCTGCCATTGGAATAAAAATAGCCGGAGAGATCATACCAAGTTCCGCGTGCTTCCAGCGGGCAAGAGCTTCAAAGCCTATGGCTTCACCGCTTACTGCATGAACAATCGGTTGGTAGTAAGGGGTAATATCTTCATTTTTGATCGCAGAGGAAAGATCCCGCTGTAATTGTTTGTGCTGGTTAAATTGCCGGGTAACGGCATCTGAGAAATGGATCAGTTTGTCCGGGCCTGTGCTGGCAAGCTGTGCCGTATATTTGGCACAGGTCAGGACTTCTTCAGCATCTCTGAAACCGCTGCAACTATCTAAATAACCAAGACAAATGTCCAGATGAATATCCAGATCATCAATGATAGTGGGTTTACCATACAAATGGTTTATTTTTTCAGCACATTTTAGCAGAACTGGCTCGGAACTGTTGCACAGGATGACAAAATCATTTTCTGCAACCCGTCCAATCAGAGCCGGTTTTGGGGCGTATAAGGTAAAAAATTGTGCCAGATGGCGGATGATCACTTCTACAGTCTGGTAGCCGAAAATGCGTGATAACGATTTCAGCCGTTCAACACTGATATAAAGCAGAGACAGTTGTGGATCCTGAGCAATAAGGTGTTCGTGGATATACAGAAGTACAGAGTGCCGGTTGTGCAGCCCGGATACCAGATCCTTATTTTCCAGAATATCGATAAGTCCGGACTGGGTCTGGTTTTCTTTTTCCATTCTGGAGAAGCTGGCACCGATTCTGGTTCTGAACAGATATAAGGTTGCAGCAATAATAATGAAAGATGCTACTCCGAGGATCAGGGAAATGGTATTGATCAACTGATTCGCCTGTTCATACAGTATTCTGCGTTCTGTGGTTTTTAAGCGGGCAACCGGCTGACCGTCGATATCCCGTAACAGGCTGGTGTGGACGATAGATTGCTGGGTTCTGACAATATCTGATCCCTTCGTTTGTCCAGCGTCTTCCAACAGACTGATATCATATTGATCGGGAAGCAAGGCTTTAAACTTTACCGGAAATTTACTGGAAAGCGGCGTACCCCAGACCATCCAGCCCTGTGCCCGATGTTCCATCAGGCTGTCACTTACTCCGGTAACACTGATGATCCACAGAGTCTTATCTATAGTGAGCAGGCCGGATTTACTCTCTATATCTGGGTAGGTGAAATTAAAAATCTGCTGCAGAAGTGGTGAGTGAAGTACGGCATACTGTGTAGATTCCGGTGCTTTGGTCACGACTTCGTTTTCTCTCTGATCTTCAGGAATATAAGCACTTTCGATGACTTTTCCATCTTTATTTATATACATAATTAGAGACAGCTTCAGTGCGTCGAGTCCGGAATAATGCAGGTTACGTTCTGCATAAGTCATATCGTTTTCTTTCAGCAGCAAATAGGTTTCATCCCAGTGAGCCCAGTCATAGGAATATTCTTCCTGCTCTGTAGTCAGTCTGTTGATGGCAATTTGAGCCTGTTCAGAATTTTTAATTAATTGTATCTGTTCAATATCTTCTATCTGTTGGGTGTAGAAAAATCGGGTCAGCAGCAGGCAGACCAGTACGATGAGTAAAATACCGGATGAGAGCAGAAAACTGGCCTTATCCGTGAGAGTAAACCGAGTCATTTAGCGATAGTTACAACTTCTGTTGTTAATTCAGTCTGGTACAAAGTCCAGTAGACAATACAAGAAAACTAATATCAGCTTAACGCAAATTTAATATTTCGCGAATGTTTTATTTGTAGTTATCGATTTGAATACCTTGATCAAATTCTTGCAAAATTGAGAGTCTGAACCTGCTGGTTTAATCCGGTCACTATGATAAATCGCACAGTTTTTCCTGCTAAAGTTACCCAGAATAGTGATATTCACCTTACGGACAGAAAAGCGGAGAAAAAATGCGCATAGGGATTGATTTAGGTGGCACCAAAATTGAGGTCATCGCGTTATCTGATTGCGGAGAAGAGCGATTCCGGAAGCGGGTGTCGACACCAAGAGGCTCTTATGAGCAAACTCTGGCTGCAATTAAAGGGCTGGTGGATGATGCTGAACAAGTGACAGGGCAAACGGGTACGGTGGGGATTGGGATCCCTGGCACCATTTCACCGTATACCGGGGTGGTAAAAAATGCCAATTCTGTGTGGCTGAATGGACAGCCGCTGGATAAAGATCTGTCCGATCTGCTGGGACGCGAGGTGAGGATTGCCAACGACGCTAACTGTATGGCAGTTTCTGAAGCAACAGATGGAGCTGGAGCCGGTAAAAAGGTTGTAGTGGCACTGATTCTGGGAACCGGTTGTGGTTCTGGTATCGTGATTGACGGTAAACCACATATCGGCGGAAATGGCATTGGTGGTGAGTGGGGACATAACGCATTACCCTGGATGGATAAGGAAGAACGGGAATTTGCCGATGCTACCCCTTGTTACTGCGGTAAGCATGGTTGTATCGAGCAGTTTGTCTCTGGAACCGGTTTGTGCGCCGATTATGAGCGTCGTAGCGGACAGACGCTGACAGGTAAAGAGATTGCTGAACTGGCCGAGGCTGGTGATGAGATAGCCAATCGTTCTCTGGAAGCTTACGAAAGACGGTTGGCTAAGTCATTGGCCGGTTATATCAATGTGCTGGACCCTGATGCTGTCGTGTTTGCCGGCGGGGTTTGCAATATTGCCCGCTTGTATGAGAATGTGCCGAAACTGCTGGTGGAATATGTCTTTGGGCAGGAGTGTTTTACACCGATATTACCGGCAGTACATGGTGATTCTAGTGGTGTTCGGGGAGCGGCCTGGTTATGGCCCAAGGTGTAAATGTCGGGTTCTCCCCTTTTTGTTAAGGGGAGATCGGATTGCTAAGGGGAGATCGGAAGTAGGAGTTGCGGATGTTTTATTGATTTTTCAGCCACTCTTTTACTTGCAGGTAGTCTCCCTTAAAGATAATTCGTTCTGCTTTTTTGCTGAGCTGATAGGTATACATAGGGTCGTAATACTGTTCCAGTAAAGGAACCAGCCAGTCATGGTGATGATCTAGTGTTCCCGTACTTTGCATAATATGTACGGCATATTTTTGTGCTTTAATCAGATCCTGATGACGTTCCAGCCCAAGGCGTTTACGAATGTTAAACATACCTTTTTCCAGATATTCTGCAAACAGGATCCAGCCCTGTTCTTCGCCATAATGCTGAACAAAATCCCGTTGCATATTCACTACGTACTCTTCCAGCAGGCGTGCAATTCTGATCTCGAAAGGATCATCGATCACGGCAAGCTTAGCTGTCTGCATACTGCGGCTTAATGAGAGCGGCAGCTTAGCTGAGCCGATAAAGTTGCTTTCATCTTCAAACACAAACCCATTGATGTTTCGAGCCTGTTTTTTGATCATCTGGATCGCCAGTTCGTTTTCAAAGTTGATCTGAGTGCGCTGCTGGGTGACAAAGCGGCCAAAGGACGACCCTCTGTGATGGGCTGCGCCTTCCAGATCAATCCCATTTTCTAATTCATTGATAAGTATGGTTTTACCACAGCCTGTGTTACCACCGACGATCAACATTGGCTGGTTGGCGACTTCATCAATAGTATCGATCAGAAACCGGCGTAGCGCTTTATAACCACCGGTGATAAACGGATAATCAATACCGGCTTCTTTTAGCCACTGTTGGGTGATTTGTGAGCGCATACCACCCCGGAAACAGTAAAGATAGCCATTCGGATTAGCTTCACAAAAGGCTTTCCAGTGCGTTATGCGTTCGGCTTTTATTTCTCCGTTGACCAGTTGATGACCGAGTTTGATGGCGGCTTCCTGCCCATGCCTTTTATAGCAGGTACCCACAGCGGTACGTTCGTCATTGGTCATCAGCGGAAGGTTTACTGAGTGAGGAAAAGCTCCCTGAATAAACTCAATCGGAGCCCGGGTATCCATCAGTGGTATATCATTAACAAACAGACTACGATAGTCATTGCAATTGGGACGCAGCATCGGTACCTCGGTCAGCGTTTTGAAAGAATTCAGATTCTACTCCTGCTGGTGACTTTCTGTCATCTTTGAAATACTTCCCTCTATATATAATGAAAAAACCCACCCTGACAGGGTGGGAAAAAGAAAAAGGCAGTGTTGAGTGCTTCTTAGAACAGGTACTTAACCCGCAGACGAGCACCGCTGTCAGATACATCGGTATCTTTTTGATCGGAGTTATACACACCCAAATACAGAGCCAAGTCTTCTACATCCATAATGTTTGCAAACTTATAAGAAGCATAGACAGTGTCAACTTCAGTTGTGGTTGCTGTGTCTGTTTCACCATGGACATAACCGATAAAGGCATTTTTATACTGGGCGTTTACACCGTATGTTGTGTCATCCTGATCGGTCGTATCAAACTCACGGGCAGCATAGCTGATGTTGATATTCACATCACCGGCAGCATAGTTCAGAGTGGCACCATAACCGGTAAAGTCGTTCGCAGCATCATCTTCATCAGCGGTCATATTAAATTCTGCACCAGCAGATAGTTTCAGTGAATCGGTCAGAGATACGGCAACAACTGGACGCAGGAAGACGGCATCTTTATCTGCGGTACTACCAGTACCTTCTCCTCTGAAGTTAGCGCTAACTTCAAAATAAACCTTGTCCATGGTCTTTGCCAGATTGATCTGACCGTGGTCGCTACGGCCACGAGCATAGCTGGCGGTATAAACGTCCTGAGCGTGGTTCAGATAAGTATCCTGACCTGCCGGGAACAGGTTGTAAGCTTCAAAACGACCCAGTTTGATTTCCCAGTCATTTTTTTCACCCATAGCAATCCATGCATCATCGGTTGTTACACCATCGTCAGAGTTGTTCATGTTCAGTAAGATCTGAGCATTGGTTGCAATATAACCATTTGTGCCTACATCACGCATACCTGAAATGCCAATCAGAAGACGGCCATTCTGATCATAGGTTTTTTCATCCGTTGTTCCATTGTCCTGATTGCGGTAATCAGTATTAAATTCCACGTCACCACTGATGGCAAAGGTGCCCATATCGTTGGTTACGCTGGTTCCGGCATGAGCGCTTAATGCGGCAGAAGTCAGTAGAGTAAGTGTAGATAGTTTCAGGATACCACTAGCTTTCATTATTTAGCTCCATTTTAGAATGTCTGTTTTTTGTGCTGAGAGGCACATCCGTGCGTTATTTTTCCCTCAGGCTACATATTCATTGAACTGATTTAATTCGTATCAATGATGGGATGTGAGAATACATTTGCGAGGCAGATTAAACTTTCGATTGGATCACTTTTCGGGAATGTTCCGAAAGGTGATGTGGTTTGTTTTGATTTGGTTCATAAAAACCATTTGTTATGTGAATGCGATCTATATAAAAATGAGATCAAATCTATGTTTTATTGGTTTTTCATGATTATTTTGGTGTTTTTATTTGGTTTATACTGATTTTTATAAATTTATTTGATTTTATTTTGTGGGAACGATTTCGTTTTTAATTGGTATGTTTTAGGGCTTTTTCTGTGGTTTTTTGATTTTTTCGGGAAGTTAGAACATTGTTTCATCTGTTTTTGACATAAAGGGGAGTGGTGACGGGAAGGATGAGCTGGAGGTTAGTGGATAAATTTTGAAAGGTCGCATGCACGATAAATCGTGCCTATACATCTGTCTGTTATCATTTCCTGCAGTATTTGATTCAGTCTGTCTGCTAGTGGGGGGGATAAAGGCATACCATAGTCATTGCCTATTTTGCTAGGCTAAAAATAGCCTGCTTTCTTAAAATCAAAGAAATCAGTAACATATAATTGAGCCAGCAGGGATGGCATGTCGAGAATAATCGCGGCGTCAATACGCCCTGTTTTTAGCATTCTGGCCAGATTGCACTATGCTTTCTTTCCATTCACAAACTTTGTTTCGTCCGCTGTTTTTTGCTTTATAAAGCTCTTTATCGGTTCTTTCAATAATATCTTCCACAGTATCTTCTGCGCAGTTTACCGAAATACCAATACTGGCTGTAACCTTTACTGTATTTCTGAATACTAAATCTTCAATATTTTCACGAATACGTTCAGCAGCTTCCCATCCATTTTTTATATCTGAATGACTCAGAAGGATAATGAATTCTTCTCCCCCGTAACGAGCTACAACATCAAAACTACGGATACTATTTTCTATGGATTTGGCGACACACCTTAAAACTTCATCACCAAAGAGGTGTCCATAGGTATCATTTATATTTTTGAAAAAGTCGACATCTACCATAAGAACATAGAAGTAATAAGGATTTTTTTCTATTTTGAACTCTTCTGATAGTTTATCTAGAAAATATTTTTTCGTAAATACTCCGGTTAGCTGATCTCTAATCGATAGTTCTTTCAGTGCCTTATTCTGTGCCTTTAATTCTTCCATTAAATTATAGACATTCCGACGTTCTTTTTTATATCCTCTGAATGTAGAATAAGAAATCGTGACTAAAACCGAGGAAACTGCAAATACGGCCACACATAGATCGATTAAATGGGCAATTTCATCAGGATAGGGTACGATTATGGACGGATGATAAAAGCTCCATATAATAAGTATAGCGTAATATAAATTAAGAGATATTAATGAATAAAAAAGATGTTTTCCGCTAAAATGAAAAGCGAAATAAACGATAATCATGACAAGATAAATCGGTGTTGCACCTTTATATCCGGCGTTGGTAAAAAATACAAAAGGTAGGTAAAAAACAGAAACAATCCACATAACAATTTTTGCAGTTTCTGTTAATGATTTTCTTACGATTATGGGTAAAATTAAACACATCAATATGATGATAATATGAGGAAGATTCATCCAGAAAGAGGATTGGAAAATAAGGCCTAAGATAAACCCGATTGCTGATAACAATGCACTCACTGCAAAAAATATTGCATAAAGCTGATCTTTTAATTCTAGTTTATTATATATGTTTTTCAATGTTCTAAAAAATCCGTCATTTTCCTTAGTATAGAGTATAAGATACTTTTGATAAAGATCGCCTTGATATTTCCACTACTATTATATGGTATATTCTGACGGAATAGATACCTTAGGAGAGTGATTTAAAACCATCTTCGTCGAAATAGATCTGAAAATGATGCTGAGATATGCACAGTTAGCCCCGTAACTTGAAGCTGATGCAGATATAGGTAACAGGGTATAGAGAAGAGAGCGTTGGTACAAAACTTATGCCAACAGTGAGGACATCTGCTACAGTAGATACGTTTAATCAAAGGTAGAATTCATGATGGGTACCTATCGCAGAATCTTCAGTAAAGCAATCAGCATGCTTCTTGTTACGAGCGTTTTTAGTACCGTGGCTTCGGCATCAATTCACGGAGCAGTAGTCATCGCACGGGCAAAGGATGCTGTCCACAGAGCAGAAAAAATCTATCAATTGAGTACTAACACTAAAGAATCATTGTCGGATGAGGTCAGGAAAAATCTGATAAGAAGAGTATCCAAGCCACTGCTAAATCTTCAAGATGATCTACTTGCTGCAGATACATCTAACTGCCTCATGCCATTTTTAGATACTCCTAGCTATCAAGAACTCAAATTATTCGAATATACAGTTCTTCACACGGAGCTGTCGAAATTAAGTAAGCAGGATAAACTGGTTCTCAACCAGTTTATAAATGATAATCCTAATATTGACTGGCAGCCTATCGCTGATGCAATCAATCTTTCTGATCGAGTGCAGCTATATGCTCAATTTAAAGCTCTCTCTCAGGAAAAGATCTGTAGCCAAAACAAAGAGGCCTCTTACTGTAAAAATTCAGACCGAACCATTGAAGAGCTAGCTGCCTACGAAACAAATCAACTAACTACACAGCTCGTGAGCGCGCTTGCGAAGAGGACGAAGGATCCCGATCAAATACGTGACCCGTATGATCATACTCCACAATCTGCGTATTATGCATTAGAGGATATCTCACGGGATGCTTTGGAGTGCAAAGCGCTTCGAGCATTTGAAGTAGAACAGATTGCTCTTGAACTAAAGTTGAGCTTGGACGCAGCACAAATTCTGATTGATAAACATGCTAAGGATTTGAAGTAAGCCGCTGACCTTAATACCTGTTTCCCCGGAACATAGAACTGCACCTTATAGGGTGAACAGAATAAGTGAGCATGATCGCGCACTACATAGACTATGTACCGATCAAGCTAGCGATCAAGTAACCGATCAAGTTAGACTGGTCAAGAGCAAGAACAGAGATAAACAGAATGGCGTATACACCACCCTTTAGTATCACCAACGATATTCTTAATATGGTCGCTGAAATCAGTGGCCTGCTTGGGCGTTTAGAAATATCCAATCCTGAGTTAATGTCTCCACAGTTACGTAGAGGGAACAGAATCAAAACGATTCAGGCTTCCTTGGCTATTGAGAACAATACCCTAACCCTTGAACAGGTAACATCGGTTATTGATGGCAAAAGAGTGTTGGGGTTACCGCATGAAATACAGGAAGTAACTAATGCATTTAAGGCATATGAGCACCTGTCTGACTGGTCGGCGTGTTCGGTTAAAGACCTGTTAGAGGCTCATGGTCAGCTTATGTATGGTTTAGTGGAACAGTCCGGGCAATTCAGAAATGGTGGTGTAGGTATTTACCGGGGGGAAACTCTTATTCATATGGCTCCACCTGCTGATCGTGTTCCTGTATTGGTTGCTGAACTATTAGACTGGGTAGAAAGAACGGATACTCACTCGTTGATTACCAGCGGTGTGTTTCACTATGAGTTTGAATTTATCCATCCATTCTCTGATGGTAATGGCAGAATGGGGCGGCTGTGGCAAACGTTATTACTGAGTCGGTGGCAGCCATTGTTTGCCTATCTTCCGGTAGAAAGCGTAATTAAAGAGCAGCAAGAAGCCTATTATCAGGCATTATCTGATTCAGATAAGCAGAGTGAGGCTACACCATTTATTAGCTTTATTCTGAATGCATTGCTAATTGCTCTGAAAGAAGTCGGTAATGAATCAAGTCCGAGTACTGATAGCCGCAGCATTAGTGCTGAAGATTATGAATATGTTGCGCTTTTGAATGCGCTTAATGAACTAGGTCAGGCATCACATTCTGAACTAATGGGGAAAGTAAGGCTGAAACATCGGCCTACATTCAGAAAAAAATACCTACTTCCGGCACTAGAAGCGGGTTATGTCGAAATGTTGTATCCTGATTCACCTAAAAGCCCAAAACAGAAGTACTTACTTTCTGAATCTGGAAGGGCATTATTCTCAAAGAGATAGCGCACTTTTTCTGCATGCTTTTACAATAAATTCAAAATGATTCTGAACGGATTCTAAAAATGACAATAAATAGACGTCGGTTTATAAGGCTGGATGAAATACCAGAGAAAACACATTTAACCATAGGTGATATTCTGGATGCGGTTGATTCAGGTCAGTTAACCTTTTCAGCATTAATTGATGCTTGTAATTTAAGTGCTTTGATTAAGCTGAATGACCGTTGGCAAGTTGCAGCTGCATTTAATTATAACGGTATGGTTAAACTGGTTGACGATGTATCCAAATAGTTTGCTGTAGCATTTGAAGCGCAATCAGCTAGCCGACTGTTGATTGTTCAACCAGAGAGCATGAGGAATTGGCGTTCAGTACCTGAAGCATTTCCAAGCATTGCAGAATCTGACTTCCACTACTTGAAACAAGCGCCTACTCAACCGAATCGAACCATTATGGCTTACGCTGGTATAACAGCGGTTCCAACCGCAACACAAATGGTTGGAACCTTTGCAGATACTCTTTCTAGTTTTTTTCCTGGCGATAAGGCTAATGAATTTAAGAAGCAGTTTCCAAAGGTTGATTCAACACGCTTACAAACCAACCCGATTACAATTGAGCCGGGACGGTTACGGTTGGATTTACAGGATATAACGGAGCTGTTTGGTAATGATTCGGTTAAAGACAATGGTAACCCTACGGTTAAAAGTGCTGACGTAACGGTTGCATCAACGGTTGAAGTTACCGCTTCAACCGAAACAAATTCAGCTACTCAACAGGTGTTAACCCATCCTATTGAACAAATTGTACTGAGAATACTCCAAGCTTTTCCTGATGCACGAGCAGATCAGATATGGAACCTAATAAGGGAAGATGTAAAACGAGAGAGTAACCGTATTTATGATATTGATTCGGCTGTGATCTCGGTCACTGCTGACGATATCGTGTGGTTTGGCAAAGGTATCCAGAGTGAAAATGAAATGGGTTATGAGGCGTTTAGAAAAAATACGGTTTATAAGGTTCGGAAGTACTTAAAAGCAAGTTCTGAAAGTTAACGTCATTGTCAGCGTCATCCGTAGCGTCATATGACGTTTCGGGTCGATAACTTGAAGTCTCCAGAAACAATAGGAGACATTAAAGTGTCAGATACAACTGTAGAAAAACGCGCATACACAGAACAAGAAACCGCGGTTTATATTGGTATGAGCCGCTCCTTCCTCCGCCAAGCCAGAATGGAAGGGCCACGTAAAAACCGCACTATTGCCCCTCCTTTTATTAAAATTGGTCGGGCTGTTCGTTATCTGAAAGAAGATTTAGATCGATGGCTGGATAGCCATACGAAACGGGATCACCTTGCTATGGGAGGTGATTGCTATGCCTAATTTAACTGAAGAGCAAAAGCGTTTGCTAGTGTGGATGGGTATAGGACAAACGTTTAAGGTTTGTTCTGATTACGGGCCAATGAAAGGCTCAACATTACCCAAAACGCGGCTACCTATCCGGTTATTTCAAAGTAGCATTGAGAAACTGTATCAGGCAGGGTTAATCACATATGAACCCAAGAATTGCTATGGTCAGCGGTGGGATGAGTTTTCACTGACTCCAAAAGGAAAGGAGGTTGCATGCAAAGTTGCATAGACCTCTCTCAAGTAGAACGTGATGATCAGGCCTTTGTTCAGCAAAGGCTTTCTTGCTTTCCGGTAGAAATCCAGTCATTGCTATTACGTGAATACCTGTCGAAACCAACCAAATTTGAGCGTAATACTTATTTGCGAACCACTGTAGAACAGATAGTAGATTGTAACGGTCAACTAAAATTGGAGACTGTTTTAGGCAGTTTTTTGTAAATTTATCTCATATTGCACAGGCGATATATTCCCCAACCGATAATGTTTTCGTTTTTGATTGTAGAATGGTTCTATGTAGTCAATGATATCAGCAATCGCTTGGTGACGTGTTTCGTACCGTCGATAATTGACTCGTTCTGATTTTAGGCTCCTGAAAAAACGTTCTGTTACCGCATTGTCCAGGCAATTTCCTGCACGGCTCATACTGGATTCAATGCCGTATTCTTTCAGCGTCCGTTGAAAAGAATCACTGGTATATTGGCATCCCTGATCAGAATGAAATACCACTTTGTCCTGAATTCGTCTTTTCTGTACTGCAAGCCGTAATATTCTCATTGTTAATTCGCTATTAGGCTTATCTGAAAATGCCCAACTAAGCACCCGACGAGAACATAAATCCATTACAACGGCTAAATATAGCCAACCTTGCCCTGTTCTGATGAACGTAATATCACCAGACCAATAGTGGTTGATGGCCTCCGGATTAAACTGACGATTCAGTCGGTTTGGTGCAATAACTGAAGGTTTTCCACCTATTGGATAACGATGCTGTTTAGGGCGCTTGGCAACAAGATTCAAACGTTTCATCCAACGGCGAACCTTTTCAATCCCCAGAGTAAATCCCATGTCCAAAAGCTCTGACAACATCCTGCGTTTACCATATGTTGCGTCCATGTCATGATGGATTTGCTTCATTGCAGCTTCCAGTCGAACGCGCTCAGCATCAATCGTTTTCGGTCTGAGGCGATGGTAAAATGTACTGGCAGCTATCGATAAACAACGGCATATTTGCTGAACATGATACCCAGCCTTCTTCAGGTTTAGCGCGATTTGTTGCCGTTGTTCATTTCCATAGCGAAGAAGGCTTTTTTTAATAGCTGGTTATCACTCTGAAGCTGCTTAACCTGTTTTTCCAGCTCTTGAATTCGTTGTTGTTCCGGAGTGAGTGCAGCAGGTTTCGGCGTTTCTCCTCGCTGCTCTTTGCGATATTGTGTAACCCAGCGTTGAATCGAAGATAATCCCACCCCCATAGCTTGAGCTGCGTCTTTATGTTTGTGACCGTGAACGACAACAAGTTCGACACATTCACGCTTAAATTCTGAAGAAATAGGTTTTGGCATTTTGACCTCATTAGTTGTATCGAATAATACCTCTAACTAGGTCTCCAAGATAAGTCTACCGTTACACATGATTGAAAAAGATGTTGCGATGATCTCTTGAATCTACAGCAGCCTTTTTTACAATTTCTAGCTCTTCTGCTTACTCAGCCAACTGCCTTTTGAGTTTGGCAACCTCTGCGGCTAGCTCTTGCTCTCGCTGACTCGTATTGGTGTCTTTCTTCGAGTTCTTCCGCCACCCATAGATTTGAGATTCATGTAAAGAAAGCTGTCTTGCTGCGGCAGCTACTCCGACTTTCTCTGCTAGCTTCAGAGTTTCTGCTTTAAATTCAGGGGAATGTTTAATTCTAGTTTTCTTAGTTGTCATTGTTCACCTCATTAGTGATTGTACTCACTTAACTCAGTGTCCAAAACTGCTGGTGCGGATCAAACTTTTTCCCATTTCGGTTCATATATGGATCTATTTTTGGTAATGTATTATTGGCTAGTAGTGAGGGCGAAGCTAATACCTATATAGCAGTAAGTAAAAATACAAGTAAAATTAGTAGTTCATTAAGGGCATAATAATGACAAAAAAAAAGGTATGTATAGTAATCGGTAACGGTTTTACTATAGATTTTTTGAGCTACATCGCAAAGGATAATTCGTCTATATGGGAGAAAATTGACACTTCCAATTTATTTTCATTTGGCTCTGATTTGAAGTGGCCTAGAAACTCTCATCCAGGGTTTCTGTCTTTAAAAAATACACCATATTTATGGTCTCTAGGCGCTAGACCTTATCTTGATTCTAATAAATCAATGGAAATTATTGAACAGATCGTAACGAGTGCAAATGTTTTCTCTTTAAAGGGGGTGAGTGAGATTTCTGATGAACAGAGATACTTGCTAGCATATAAAGAATTAGTTTATTACTTGAAATATTTGTTTGTTCATTATAATAACCAGATATCAGAAATTCCAGATAATATTTTTGATTGGGAGTGGTCAAAATTCTTATTAAATCTTAATAACAATGATGATATTAATGAAGTATCTATCATTACTTATAACTATGATATATGGTTAGAAAGAGTATTAAATAAAATTGGGATTTCTTTTAATTTACCTCCAATGATTAATGGTCAGGAAAAAACAAAATTTAAAATTTTCAAACCTCATGGATCTATTAGTTTTAAGCATGAAACAGATCGAGATATAAGTGCATTTGAAGTAAACTATAATGATCTTCATTCTGATTGTGCGGCCGATGATATACAAATAGAATATGATGAGTTATGGACAAATAATACCGCTGTTTTTCTTATTCCACCGGCAGGAGATTCAAATAGGTCTACTAATAATCTAAATGTTTGCGTAAGAAATTTATATGAAGAAAAATTAAAAAACTATGGAAAAAATGACTTGGTTATCGTTTGTGGTCTATCATATTGGCATGTTGATAGAACTGAAATCGACAGTTTATTAATTGGGCCTAATAACGACACTAACTTAATTAATATAAACCCATGTGTAAATCAAGAGCTTGAGTCCGTTATGAATAGTTTATTTAAGAACTATGTGCACTTCAATTCTAGTAAAACACTAAAGGATGTTGTTTTATGAGTATAAAATTAACTAGAAAGTCGAATACAATGACAATATCTTCATTCCATGAAGGATTCTTACTCAATAAATTTAACATGGATCCAGAGTACCAAAGAAAGAGTATATGGAGTGCAGAACAGCAATCACTATTAATTGATAGTATTTTGAAAAATATACCAATTCCTCCTGTTTTCCTAAGGGAATTTATCGATAAAGATGGTAAAACACAATATGAGGTTATTGATGGTAAGCAAAGACTTACTGCCATTATTGATTTTATTAATGGTGAGGTTGATACATCTGATGACCTTGATGATCCATTATATGATGAAAATATCGCTGGGGTTAATTTTTTAACATTAAAATCTGATGAGTTCTTTGAGGACTATCTTGATGATTTTTGGAGTTACCCAATTCCTATTGAGTATATTAAAACAAAAGATGATTCAGTAGTTGACCGAATTTTTGATAGATTAAATAGAAGTGGAGAGAAATTAAGTGGTCAGGAATTACGTCAAGCAAGTTATTATAACTCTAAGCTAATACAGTTAGCATATAAACTATCTAAGCATAAATATTGGTCTAGAGTGTTATGTTCAACAGATAAGCAAAGAATGGAAGATATTGAACTTATTTCTGAGTTTATTTTCCTTATAATTGAAGGTAAAGAATTAAACTCTACAGATAAAGAACTTGATATTTTATATAAAAAATACGCAAGAAACACGAAAGATGTTCAGTGGTCTAATGTGGAAAATAAATTTAATGAAATAACGGAATTCTTAGTTTCTCTAGACTTAGACCTTGACCTTTTAAGAATTTCAGGAGTAAGTCATTTATATGGTTTGTTTTCATTTTCTTATCATTGTCTTTTAAAAGATAAAACCTATGACCAGGTAAAATCTAAAGTGCATGATTTTTATAAAATATATAAAAATAAAAATTTTAATGATAATAGTTGTCAATCAGAGTATAAGAAAAGCATGCAAAACTCGACTAGAGGCAAGTCTCAAAGACGTCGTCGTCGTCAAGCTCTACAGGATTATTGTTCATAAGAAATCTGGTGTATAGCTATCTTTTGCTAAAGTAAAGAAAGAGCCCGAACAAAAATTATTGATAGGGCTCTATAATATGGTGAAAGTTTTAATTAGTTGGTAGCCTATGTTGAATGAATCAAATTAAGCCATTTTTCATCTCTATCAGGGCGAGCATCATCAGTAATCCAACAGTCAATCATGCTAAGTTTGTTTCGTTCCCACGCTCCGCGTGGTGATGCATACCTGACTAAAACCTACCACGCCCGGCAAATATCAATGAGCCCGGCTTCACCTTCATAATCACGAGCACTGGAATATTGCCAATGCCAAGCTTGATCAATATAGCCTCGTGTAACGGATTTTGGTGAATATAATCAACCTTCTGATACATCATTTCTTGGCTCTGAATCAGTTGCGGGTGTACGCCTTCCTGCCAGAATTGATACGCGCGATCACTCTTATGAACCTTTTTATAAAACAGTAACTGATCTAAAACGGTCCTGGCATTATGCTCGGTTAAGTACAAGATTAACCTCCTGGCCGTATAGGACTTGAAGGGGGTAATATCTTTGCCTAGATGCTCACTTTGAATAATCATGTGCATATGATTTTCTAAAATCACGTAGGCGTAGACCTTTAAGCCCTCTCCCATTAAAAATGTCAGTGAATCCAGAAGAATACCCACTGTCTGTGGACGAGTAAAAACAGGTATCCAGTGTAAAACTGTCAGGGTAACAAAGTGAGGCACATTCTGTTGCGTAATTCTGTAGCGGCTTCTTCCCATATTTTCTCCCTGTTGATTAAGCGGTATTTAGACTTGATTATGCATTTTTAACTGGGAGAAAAAATCGAAAAACATATACTTTGTGTGACACTTCTGATCAAAGGTATGCATTACCACGCAGGAGCGTGGGAACGAGGGTAAAAACTATTTAGAAATCGTATATCGGCATTTCGGAAATCCAGAGCATCCATAAAACTGTTTTCCTGCATTGGTGCCTTTTCGGGCTGTGCGTAGAACCATTGGTGAATTGCAGTGAGGGCAGGTTAGTCGCTCTTGTTCTTGCGTCTGTGCGGTACTGGGCTTCTTCTGTATGGGGTTGGAATTGTCCGGGGTATCTGTTTGCTTGGCTTGATGCAGAAGTTGTAACAGCAAATCCCCTTGAATAAGCTCAAATTTTTTATCTTGAGCAAACCTTTGAGCGTCTAGCGTAAACTCGCCAGAAGTGACCACAATCATTTTTTCTGCTTGCCTGTCCAGTAGTACACCGTAAAGTTCTCTGAGGACTTTCACGCCCACTTTTCGGGCTTTCCAGTGCTTACACTGAACCAGACTAACCTTGTCATCTTTGATTAACTCAATATCGACACCACCATCGGGAGAATGATCTAAATTTTGCTTTACCTTGTATCCCTGTTGCCGGTAATACTCCCCTACAAGCCCCTCAAACTGTATCCAGCTCAAGGAAGCAATATCTTCTCTAGTCGAGGTTACATCATAGTTGTGTCGAAGCCTGAAGCTTTTTAAAAACGAAAATGGGGCAGGGAGTAATAAAACCATTGAAGCAATAGGAGCAAATGTTTCCAGCCCTTGAGATATTCCATCGTTGAACATTTGGGCAATAGCATTGTCGTTGTGTGGGATTAGTGCAGGGATAAGAGTGCTCAATGCAAAATAGGTGAATGCGGAGAGTAGTACACTGACCCACCACGGATAATCGAGGAGAGCTCTTAACAAGGATGGATTTCTTCTAGCCATAACTTAACCATTTTGTTTTTAGGTTATTTAACCACTTAGCTTATCAGTATGAAAGTGATTTTATAGGTGGGAATGGTAGGATTGCTATAAATACTGTGTAGCAGAAAGTTGCTATAAATATGCTATAAATAGATTTCTAACAAAAAGGCCTGAGAAGCGAAAATGCTCTCAGGCCTTGGTATATCTGGTGGCCCCTCCCAGACTTGAACTGGGGACCAATCGATTATGAGTCGACTGCTCTAACCACTGAGCTAAGGGGCCGGATAGGTCGATGATTATAGGTGATGCTTGGCGGACTGTCCAGATGTGGGGTAGGGCAATTGCGCTTAGTTTTTATCCACTTAAATCATTTTGATTAAAAAAGGTGAGCAAGTGCTCACCTTTTAACCTGATAACCTTGTCGTTTACTCGTCAAGGAAGCTGCGCAGGGTTTCTGAGCGGCTTGGATGACGCAACTTACGTAGTGCTTTGGCTTCGATCTGACGGATACGTTCCCGGGTTACATCGAATTGTTTTCCGACCTCTTCCAGAGTGTGATCTGTGTTCATGTCGATACCGAAACGCATACGCAGTACTTTCGCTTCACGTGGAGTCAGGCCGGCCAGTACATCTTTGGTTGCCAGTTTCAGGCTGGTGGCTGTAGCTGAGTCCAGAGGCAGTTCCAGAGTGGTATCCTCGATAAAATCACCCAGATGCGAATCTTCATCGTCACCAATAGGGGTTTCCATCGAGATTGGCTCTTTCGCGATTTTCAGCACCTTACGTATCTTGTCTTCCGGCATCTGCATACGTTCTGCCAGTTCTTCTGGAAGTGGTTCACGACCCATCTCCTGAAGCATCTGGCGGGAGATACGGTTCAGTTTATTGATGGTTTCGATCATGTGTACCGGAATACGGATAGTACGTGCCTGATCGGCGATAGAGCGGGTGATCGCCTGACGGATCCACCAGGTAGCATAAGTGGAGAACTTATAACCACGACGGTATTCAAACTTATCTACTGCTTTCATCAGGCCGATGTTACCTTCCTGAATCAGATCCAGGAACTGCAGACCACGGTTGGTGTATTTTTTCGCAATAGAGATAACAAGACGCAGGTTAGCTTCAACCATCTCTTTTTTCGCCCGGCGGGCTTTTGCTTCCCCGATGGACATACGGCGGCTGATATCTTTAATATCCTGAACTGGAAGCGAGGTTTCATCTTCAATCACTTTCAGTTTCTGAATGCTGCGACGGATTTCTTCTTCATTACGCTTGATTTTTTCTGCGTATGGTTTGTCAGAAGCCAGAATTTCATCCAGCCAGGCTTCAGAAGATTCATTGCCCGTAAACAGCGATACAAAAGATTTCTTCGGCATCTTGCTATACTCTACGCACTGACGCATGATCAGACGTTCCTGAGTACGAACACGATCCATGGATGTGCGCAGTTCGTTAACCAGATAGTCAAACTGTTTCGGCAGCAGGCGGAACTCTTTAAAGACTTCTGTGACGCCTTCAATTGCCTGCTGAGCCTGCTTACTTTCCCGGCCATGTTCATTGATAACCAGTTGCAGATCCTGATAAGTTGAGCGAAGTACAGTAAATTTCTCCAGTGCGACTTCCGGATCGATACCTGTTTCTTCTTCTACTTCGTTATCATTATCGTTATCTTCGTCATCATCGTCGTCGTCCAGATCATCGTCTTCATCGTCAAGATCTGTCTCTGAAAGCTCAGAACCGATATGGGTTGCTGTCGGAGCGGATGTATCTTCATCGTTCGGATCAACAAAACCGGAAATAAGATCGGTCAGACGCAATTCTTCAGCCTGAACTTTGTCAAACTGTTCAAGGATGTAAGGGATAGTTCCCGGATACTCTGCAACGGAACATTGAACTTGGTTAATACCATCTTCAATGCGTTTTGCGATATCAATTTCGCCTTCCCGAGTCAGCAGTTCAACGGTACCCATTTCACGCATGTACATGCGAACCGGGTCGGTTGTACGGCCAATTTCACTTTCAACGCTGGAAAGGGCGGCAGCGGCTGCTTCAGCAGCATCTTCATCGGTGATGACGTTATCATCGTTAAGTGACATCTCATCTGCATCAGGTGCAGTTTCAACGACTTTGATACCCATGTCGTTGATCATTTGAATGATGTCTTCTACCTGTTCAGAATCTACGATTTCTGCCGGCAGGTGGTCGTTTACTTCGGCGTAGGTCAGATAGCCTTGTTCCTTGCCTTTGATAACAAGCAACTTTAGCTGTGACTGCGGATTTTGATCCATAGACGATATCCAACTTCAGGTCTGAGTGATGTGTAGGAATGCGAAATGCAAACCACCAATTATAACAAATCAAATAACGCTTGACTACGAATCAGGGTTACGCTTTTAAGTCTAGCATTAACGCTAGCAGCTCCCTTTTCTCGTCGGCTGATAAACCGATGCTTCTCTCTTTCGCTTGCAGTGCTTCAATTTGTTTTTCAATACACTGAGCAATTACATTATCCAGTGCATCAAGAAAAATATCTTGTTCGTTAGCTTCGTCCTGCAGTGGGATTTCCCATGCAGCAAGACGGGAAAGTAACTTTTCATTGTTACTGTTTCGCCAGTGCTCCAGCAGTTGGCCTGTGGTGATATGGGGGCTAATTCGGCACTTATCAACCACATCAAGTAATAAACTTAGTCCCGGAAGTGCGATTTCGCTAACACTATTTAAATCTGGCACCTGTTCCACATAAGCCGGGTTTTGTATTAGCAGGGCGATGACTTCCCGCATCGGAGTCCGTTTTATTTCCCTGTGAGGTTTTGGGGGCGCAGCTGTTTCAGTTTTCGTGTTTTTACTCAGTGCTCCCTGAACCTGATCGGAACTCAGACCAGTTCTCAGGCTAAGCTCCTGCCATAAGTATAGTTTTAATGACTCATCCCGTACGGAATTAATGAGTGGTTCTGCCAGATGGATAACCCTGAAACGGCCTTCCCGGCTGCTGTTGTCAACCACCCGTGCCATCAGCCCGTTAAACAGGAAATCAGTCAGTGGAATGGCTGAGGCGACTTGCTCTTCAAAAGCATCTTTTCCGAAATTTCTGATATAGGAATCAGGATCCTCCCCATCGGGCAGGAACATAAATTTGAGCGTTTTATTGCCGTTCAGGTAACCGAGGGCGTTTTCCATTGCGCGCCATGCGGCTTCCCGGCCTGCATTGTCCCCATCATAACAGCAGACGACAGTATTGGTCTGACGGAACAGCAACTGCAGATGATCACCTGTTGTTGAGGTGCCCAGTGAAGCAACAGAGTAATCAACACCATATTGTGCCAGTGCGACCACATCCATATAGCCTTCAACAACCAGTACCTGTTTTGGTTCGCGGTAGGTCTGCAGCACTTCGAACAGACCATACAGTTCTTTACCTTTGTGGAATACGGGGGTTTCCGGTGAGTTAAGATATTTGGGCGTCCCTTCGCCAAGAACCCGTCCACCAAAACCGATAACTCGTCCGCGTCGATCCCGGATGGGAAACATAATACGTCCGCGGAAACGGTCATAGCGGTTACCTTTATCGTTTTCGATCAGCATACCGCCGCTGACCAGCATATCTTGAATGTCTTTCTGCTGGCCGAAATTTTTGCGCACACAGTCCCATTCGTCAGGGACATAACCGATACCGAATTTCTGGACTATTTCACCGGAAAGGCCGCGCCCTTTCAGATAATCAATTGCATGAGTGTTAGTGCTTACTTTTAACTGAGAACGGTAATATTGGGCGATACTACCCAGCAGATCATACAGGCTGCGTTTTTCCTGACTGCTGGCTTGTGGGGCGTTATTAAATGTACCGCTGCTGCTTTGTTCTCTTGGCACCTGAAGACCGACTCCGGAAGCCAGCTCTTCAATTGCTTCTACAAATTCAAGCCGGTCAAATTCCATAAGGAAGTCGATGGCATTACCGTGTGCGCCGCAACCAAAGCAGTGATAGAACTGTTTTTCCTGACTGACAGAAAAGGAAGGGGTCTTTTCGTTGTGAAAAGGGCAGCAGGCGCCGTAGTTTTTCCCTTGTTTTTTCAGTTTCACCCGTGCGTCCACGATGTCGACAATATCGACCCGTGCAAGGAGATCATCAATAAAATTGCGGGGAATACGACCAGCCATAGGCTCGCTTCTTCTTGTATTAATTTACAATCAGCAGGTACAAACAAGCCGTGCATACCTTGAGATAGCACGGCTTGCTGAAACTTGGGCGGGTATTAAGCCAGTTTAGCTTTCACTAATCCGCTGACTTTACCCATATCTGCGCGTCCCTGAATTTGTGGTTTAAGCACAGCCATTACTTTACCCATGTCCTGCATGCCCGCGGCTCCGGAATCGGCAATTGCTGTATCAATCAGCGCAGCCACTTCTTCGTCTGTCAGCGGTTGAGGCATAAATTCCCCAAGTACGGTAATTTCGGCCTGCTCTGCATCAGCTAAATCCTGACGGCCAGCAGATTCATATTGAGCGACAGAATCGCGACGTTGTTTGACCATTTTAGTCAGCACAGCAATGATATCGTCGTCGGTCAGAGTGATCTTTTCGTCAACTTCACGTTGCTTAATTGCTGAAAGAGCCAAACGAATAGTGCCAAGGCGCGGTTTGTCCTTGGCTTTCATCGCAGATTTTTGCTCTTCTTTGAGTTGTTCAATAAGAGCCATAACTAAATACCTTTATGGATTCAGTTATTAGTACAGGCGAACGCGACGAGCGTTTTCACGAGCAAGCTTCTTAGCGTGACGCTTCTGAGCTGCTGCTTTAGCGCGTTTGCGAACTGTAGTAGGTTTTTCATAGTGCTCGCGACGGCGAACTTCAGAAAGGATACCTGCTTTTTCGCAAGAGCGTTTGAAACGACGTAGTGCAACGTCGAACGGTTCGTTTTCACGTACTTTAACTACTGGCATATGCCTTTCACCTCAGGGGTTATTCGTTAATGCTGGTATCATTCATACCGATTCGATGTCGAACGGTCTTTAACCAGCTTGATCAAAAATGGTGCCGAATTTTAATCCGATCCCATCCCTTTTGTAAAGCATTATCGTGGTCAAATTTTCTGGAATTAGGTAATATTGCGCCAAATTTATTAAGCAGAAGGCGTGCAGAGAAAGATATGCGCATATTAGGTATTGAGACATCCTGTGATGAAACCGGGGTTGCTATTTACGATGATGAGAAAGGATTGCTTGCACATCAGTTATATAGCCAGATTAAGCTGCATGCAGATTATGGTGGTGTGGTGCCGGAGCTGGCTTCCCGCGACCATGTGAAAAAGACGATTCCGCTGATTAAAGCCGCACTGAAGGACGCGGGCTTAACCAGGGAAGACATCGATGGAATTGCCTATACAGCCGGACCAGGTTTGGTGGGGGCTTTGATGGTTGGGGCAACTATTGGTCGTAGTATTGCTTATGCCTGGAATGTACCGGCTGTACCTGTCCACCATATGGAAGGACATCTGTTGGCACCTATGCTTGAAGACACACCGCCACCGTTTCCATTTATTGCCCTACTCGTTTCCGGTGGCCATACCATGATTGTGGAAGTGAAAGGCATTGGTGAGTATCAGATCCTCGGAGAGTCGATCGATGATGCGGCGGGAGAAGCTTTCGATAAAACGGCAAAACTGATGGGGCTGGATTATCCGGGCGGACCTTTGCTGTCGCGTCTGGCGGAAAAAGGGACTCCGGGGCGCTTTACGTTCCCGCGTCCGATGACGGATCGTCCCGGTCTGGATATGAGTTTTTCCGGATTAAAGACTTTTGCAGCCAATACCATTGCGGCAAATGAGAACGATGAGCAGACCCGTGCTGATATCGCGTATGCGTTTCAGGAGGCTGTCTGTGCGACACTGGCGATAAAGTGTAAGAGGGCCTTGCAGCAGACAGGGATGAAACGCATTGTGATTGCTGGTGGTGTTAGTGCAAATAAGCAGTTGCGTGCGGAACTGGAAGGACTGGCGAAGAAAATCGGTGGTGAAGTGTATTATCCGCGTACCGAATTTTGTACTGATAATGGGGCGATGATCGCGTATGCCGGAATGCAGCGGCTGAAAAATGGTGAAACGTCAGATTTGTCCGTGCTGGCACAGCCAAGATGGCCGATTGATCAATTAAAGCCAGTAAAGTGAGTTAATCCCCACTCTCCAGTTTTTTATGGCCTATCTTGGGTTCGCTTCCATCATACAAACGGCGGATATTTTTATGGTGCCTGAGAATAATCAGGCAGCATAGCATGGCGACAGGTAAGGTAAACTGCGGTCTGACCAGCCAGGTATAAAATGGGGCGAGCAGAGCTGTGATCAGCGCTGAGAGCGAAGAATAGCGAGAGAGAATAGCAGTAGTCAGCCAGGTAAGTGCCAGCATACCGGTAAGATCCCAGCCAATTGGGGCAATGGCTCCGATTGCGGTTGCCACGCCTTTTCCTCCTTTGAAACGGAAAAACACCGGAAACATGTGTCCGAGACAGGCGGCGATAGCAATCAGACCGAGTACCAGAGCATCAATACCCAGATAATAACTCATCCAGACAGGGACGGCGCCTTTCAGCATATCGCACAACAATACGGTAATAGCGGCTCCTTTGCCGCCAATGCGAAGAACGTTCGTGGCTCCGGGGTTATTGGATCCTTGGGATCTTGGATCCGGCAGTTTGCAGAGACGGCAGACCAGAACGGCACTCGATACCGAGCCCAGAAGGTAAGCGGTAATAAGCATAACAAGTACAACTGGAGTCATATATCTCCTATGTTCTGTCAGGTTAGACGGTCTGGAAATCCGATACGTTTTTAGTGTATGCGCAAAAGTGATACAGAATAAGAATATTTCTTTGTTATGATAGCGCACTTCTACAGCCGGGAATTGCTGTATTTTCAATACTACGTGTTTTTCAGAGAGATGGGGATCCGACCTCTGCTTTAGGGATATTATGGATAAAGTATTTATAGAACAACTGGAAGTAATTACCACTATTGGTGTTTATGACTGGGAGCAGGAAATAAAACAGAAGCTGATTCTGGATATCGAAATGGCACATGATAATCGTCCTGCAGGTAAAAGTGACGATGTAGCTGATGCACTGGATTATGCTCAGGTCTGTCAGGCTGTATTAGAGCATATTGAGCATGGCCGATTTTTGTTGGTAGAACGTGTAGCAGAAGAAGTGGCGGAACTACTTATGTCACGCTTTTCTGTGCCTCAGGTCTGGATTCGCCTGACAAAGCCGGGGGCAGTTCCCCAGGCTCGGGGTGTGGGTGTGGTTATCGAAAGACAACGTTCATGACAACCGTATACGTTGGGGTCGGCAGCAATATAGAGCGGGAGAAGCATATTAAAGCGGCTTTTAACGCATTGGCTTCGGTTGCAACAAGACTACGAGCATCTACTGTCTACGAATGTGACCCGGTCGGATTTGACAGCCATCCTTTCTACAATTTGGTGCTTGAGCTGGAAACGGATTTGTCGTTACCGGCATTTTCACATTTCTTACGCAGAACGGAAATAAAATGGGGGCGGGAGGAACAAGCACAGAAATATCAGGATCGTACTCTGGATCTGGATATTGTTCTGTTTGGTGAGCTGGTTTCTGATGCTCACCCTCAGTTACCAAGAAGTGATATTTTTAAATTTCCATTTGTGATTCAGCCATTATATGAGCTGTGTCCGGAGCGTATTGTTCCCGGAGATGGCCGGACAATAAAACAGATATGGCAACAAGTGGGTCGTTATGACACTTTGTCCCCAGTGGACATTTCTTTAACAACGGAAAAATAATAATGAATTACTTTGAAGCGTTTGTATTGGCTTTGATTCAGGGATTAACTGAATTCCTGCCGATTTCCAGTTCGGCACACCTTATTCTTCCTTCAGCAATTCTTGGCTGGGAAGATCAGGGGCTGGCATTTGATGTTGCTGTGCATGTTGGTACACTGGCTGCCGTGGTGATCTATTTCCGCAAAGAAGTAGTAACCCTTTTCTCTGCTTTGCTAGGCTCGATATTTAAAGGTGAGTGCAGCAAAGAATCTAAACTGGCCTGGATGATTGTTCTGGCAACGATTCCTGCCTGTGTATTCGGTTTCCTGATGAAAGATATCGTGGAACTGTATCTGCGCAGCGCCTGGGTAATTGCAACCACCACGGTTGTATTTGCTCTTCTGCTCTGGTGGGTGGATAAAACATCTAACCTGAATGATTCGGAATATAGTACAGACTGGAAAAAATCGTTGTTTATCGGTATTGCGCAGGCACTGGCTGTGATCCCTGGAACCTCCCGTTCTGGTGCGACAATCACAGCGGCTCTTTATCTGGGCTTTACCCGAGAAGCCGCTGCCCGATTTTCGTTTCTGATGTCAATTCCAATCATTGCACTGGCGGGGAGTTATCTTGGTTTAAAACTGGTTACCGGTACAGAGCCGGTACATATAGGATTTCTGCTGACAGGTATTATTACTTCGTTTATCAGTGCCTATTTGTGTATTTACCTGTTTCTGAAACTGATCTCCCGGATGGGGATGATGCCGTTTGTGATCTACCGGCTGATTCTGGGATTTGGGTTGTTTGGGTATCTGTTGATGGGTAATTAATTGATTTTATAAAAACAAAACCATTCCCACGCAGAGAGTGGGAATGGTTAATCTTCAAGTTTTCTTCCTTTAGAATTCTTCTGTTTCCAGCTCTTTCAGTAACTGAAAAATTTCCCGTGAGGCTTTAGGCGGTTTACTGCCTTTTTTCTCCCGGTTGGCCTGCAGATAGAGCTGACGCAGGCGCTGGCGATCAGCTTGTGGATAGGTTGCCATGACATCGTTAATGGCACTATCACCTTCTTCAATGATCCGTTCCCTTAACTGCTCAAGTTTGTGCAGTACCGCTGTAGCCTGAGAGTGTTTATTTCTCAGCTTGTCCAGCGCTGCCTGAATCGGTTCTGGGTCGATATTACGCATCAGACGGCCGATATACTGCAATTGGCGGCGTCTGGCTTCATTCTTAAAGCGTTGGGCATCCCTGACAGCATCGAACAGTTCTTCCGGAAGAGAGAATTTTTCCAGTACAGCTGGTTTCAGCTCAACCAGCTCTTCGCCAATTTTTTGCAGATCGTCCATATCATGCTTCATCTCGGTTTTACTAACCCAGATGATCTCTTCTTCCTCTTCCCACGGGGCTTTCTGATTTTTTCTTGCCATTAATTATGTCTCATAGTGATCGGGTGTACGGGATTTGCCTCAGCGAATCCAGTTTATAGCACTATTTTAGCAAGATTTATGGGGAGAAAGCGAAATCCTTGTTATCCTAGAGCTATCGAATTGAAAAGATTAGAACCGCTATGAAAGTAAAACAGCAGATCGCTCAGCAGAGAACTGAGCTTGAAGATGCAGTCAGTAAGGCTCTGGAGCTGGCAATCGGTACTGCGGATGCCGCAGAAGTGGCGATTACCAAGACGACAGGTATCAGTGTTTCTACCCGCATGTGCGAGGTGGAAAATGTGGAATTCAACAGTGATGGGGCGTTGGGTATCACGGTTTATCGCGGACAGCGTAAGGGCAGCGCATCAACATCCGATTTGAGTGAAAAAGCGATCCGGCTGGCGGTAGAAGCTGCGCTGGATATTGCCAGATATACGTCGGAAGATCCATGTGCTGGCCCAGCGCCGAAAGAACTGATGGTGAAAGAGGTTCCTGATTTGGATCTGTTTTATCCGGATGAGCCGGAACCGGATCGGGCCGCTGAAATGGCAATCCGGGCTGAAAGAGTTGCTCTTGAATACAGTGATAAGATCAAACACAGCGATGGAGCCAGCTACGACAGTCATTACGGTCTGAAGGTTTATGGTAACAGCCACGGTTTGATAGCCAGTTATCCTTCCAGCCGTCACAGCATCAGTTGTGTTGTGATTGGTGAAGGCAGTAACGGGGTTATGGAAAGGGATTACAGCTATAGTGTTGCCCGTTGTCGTGATGATTTGTGGACACCGGAAAGTGTTGGCTTGAAAGCCGCGGAGAAGACGGTGAACCGGTTGGATGCGCGTAAGATTCAGACGGGTCAGTTTCCGGTAATGTTTCTGGCTGATGTTGCAACCGGATTGCTCGGGCATTTGGTGCAGGGGATCAGTGGTGGCAATCTTTACCGTAAATCGTCTTTTTTGCTGGATAAGCTGGGTGAACCGATTTTACCTGCCTGGTTTAATCTTGATGAAAAGCCACATGTGTTGCGTGGCTTAGCATCCAGTCCGTTTGACAGTGAAGGGCTGGAGACGCGGGATCGCAGAATTATTACGGATGGTGTTCTGTCTACTTATCTGTTGACCAGTTATGCAGCACGTAAGATGAACATGACTCCGACCGGTCATGCTGGTGGTATCCATAACTGGTATGTAGGTTCTACCGGACAGGATTTTGAACAGATGCTGAAAGAACTGGGCACAGGTCTTCTGGTTACTGAACTGATGGGGCAGGGAGTCAATATTGTGACGGGTGATTATTCTCGCGGTGCTGCAGGCTTCTGGGTCGAAAATGGTCAGATCCAGTATCCGGTGTCAGAAATCACCATTGCTGGTAATCTTGCGGATATGTTCCGGAAGATTGTGGCTGTCGGGACAGATACGGAAACCCGTTCGCAGATTCAGACAGGTTCGATTTTGATTGAGTCAATGAAGGTGGCCGGGGAATAAGGAATAGCTGCATACCGGATGGTTTTTATCATATAGACATTCCCACGCAGAAAGCGTGGGAATGGAAATTCTGTTTTGGTTAGGTCATTAACAGCGTAGCCAGACCCAAAAATACTGAAAGCCCTATCACATCAGTGACTGTAGTTAAGGCCATTCCACCGGCCAGAGCCGGGTCGATCTTCATTTTTTTCAGCATAACCGGAATAAACACACCAGCAATACCTGCGACGATCAAGTTTGTCATCATTGCGGCAGATATGATCCCTCCCAGCATCCAGTTTCCTTTCCAGATAATGACAATACCACCGATCAACAGTGCCCAGAGTATACCGTTCAGCAGACCGACAGCCGCTTCTTTCAGCAGCAGTTCACGCTTGTTACTGTCACCGATATGACCCAAAGCCAGCCCCCGGATCACCAGAGCAACGGTCTGGTTACCAGCAACCCCGCCCATGGAAGGAACGATAGTCATCAGTACTGCAATCGCCGCCATTTTATCCAGTGTTGCTTCAAACATATTAGAGACGGATGCTGCTGCCAGAGCGGCCAGAACATTAGCTCCCAGCCAGACACTACGGCGACGGGCGGATTTAAAGACAGGCGCGAATGTATCTTCATCATCATCCATACCAGCCAGGCTCATCATCGAATGGCTGGCATTTTCCCGGATAATGTCCACGACGTCATCGATGGTGATACGGCCGACCAGTTGCTGATTTTCATCCACCACAGGAGCAGATATCCAGTCTCGTCGTTCGAACAGGCTGGCCACATCGGTATCGCTGGTATCTACTAGAATAGCTTCATCAGCATCATCCATCACTTCACTGACCTGCACATCAGGCTGAGTGGTGAGTAGCGTTGTTAGGGAAAGGTGACCGATTAGGCAGCTGTTTTCATCAATGACGTACAGGGCATCAGTGGCTTCAGGAAGGTCACCTTTCATTCTCAGGTAGCGCAGTACAACGTCAATATCCACATCTCCGCGGATAGTTGTTACGTCGGTATTCATTATACCGCCGGCAGTATCCTCCGGATAAGAAAGGGCAGCTTCGATACGTGCCCTGTCGGCGGCATCCATCTGCTCCAGTACACCACGGGACAGATCATCAGGCAGGCTCCGCAGTACATAAGCAAGGTCATCGGTGTCCATGCCTTCGGTGGCTTCTGCCAGTTTTTCCGGAGCCATTGTGGAGACAATGGCATCTTTGACGTCTTCATTCAGTTCATCAAGGATTTCACCATAATCTTCCGGGTCAGTCAGCTGCCAGAGCACACTCCGGACTTTACGGGGTGAAGATTCGAGCAGGTGGGCAATATCTTCCGGCTCCATGTCCTGAAGCTGACGTCGGGCATGGACAAAGCGGCCGTTATCAAGGGCTTCGCTGATCTCCTGGAGGGTTTCATGAGATTGTTGAGCTTGCTCGAGTTCCTGTGGCTCTGCCATCCTCTATCCTCCTGAGCTGAAATAAGTTGTTATTGCTGAGCTGAATACTAACTTAATTTTATACCTTATTTAATAACTTCTTATGACGAAAGGTAAAATAATCCGCAGATTGGGGAGGAATTATTCGTCTTCTTCGAATCTTGCTTCGATAAGCTCACATACGGCATTCAGGGCGGGACCTGCTTCCGGACCTTCAGCTGTTACAGTGACATATTGTCCCTGCGCAGATTCCAGCATAAGCAGCCCCATAACACTGTCTGCGGTCATGGCTCTGTTTTCTTCATTACTGACCGTCAGGATGGCATCGTAACTCTGTGCCAGTTCAACCAGCTTTACGGCTGCTCTGGCATGCAGGCCCAAACGGTTGCGGATTAAAACTTTGCGACTGCAATCCATGTTCTATCCCTCGTTAAGGAAGCTGCTCGTTCAGCGAATTGTGCCGGATATGTACCTGTTTTCCCTGTCCTTTAAAATGTTCACCCAGTTTCTGGGTAAGGTAGACAGAGCGGTGTTTTCCGCCAGTACAACCGATGGCAACGGTCAGATAACTGCGGTTATTTTTTTCTAACATAGGTAGCCACTTATCAATAAAATTCTGGATATCCTGTTTTAGCTCTGTAACTTCCGGGTAGCTCTCCAGAAATTCATGGATAGGGGTATCCAGTCCGGTGAGAGGGCGCAGATTCGGTTCCCAGTGTGGATTCGGCAGAAAACGTACGTCAAAAATATAATCGGCATCACTGGGCAGACCGAATTTAAATCCGAAGGATTCGAAGACGATGACCAATTCCTGACTTTCCCGTCCCAAAACCCGCATACGAACCGTTTCACTCAGTTCGTGCAGGGAACGGTTACTGCTATCGATAACCAGATCGGCCTGTTCTTTCAGGGCGGAAAGTTGCCGGATTTCCTGTTCGATAGCCTGAGCCAGAGAGAGCTTATCTTTACCGATAGAAAGTGGGTGAATTCGCCGAGTTTCACTGTAGCGTTTCAGTAGGGTGTCCTTGCTGGCATCAAGGAAAAAAATGGTGACTTCCAGGCTAGTTTTTAACTGGTTCAGCGTTTGAGTCACGATATCCGGATCATGGGGCAGATTACGGATATCAATGCTGACAGCGACATTCTGCCGGCTGTCCTTTACTGAGTCGACGAACTGGCTGAGCAGACTGACAGGGAGATTATCGACACAGTAATAGCCGAGATCTTCCAATACCCGGAGCGCGACACTTTTTCCGGCTCCGGACTGGCCGCTGATCACTATCAAACGTGAGTGGCCGTTTACCTGTTGGGTATGGATTGGGTTGTCAGGATTCATTTCCATTGATCATTATGTCGAACAGTTCCTGATCACTTTCGGCATGACGGAGTAGCTTGAGAATTTTTTTATCATTCATACGTTCTGCCATACTTGAGAGTGTTTTCAGATGTTCTTTGCATTGGGCATCGGGGACGAGAAGAGCAAAAAGAAGGTCGACCGGGCGGTTGTCGATAGCATCAAATTCGATAGGGTCTTTGCATTGGAGCAGAACCGCAACCGCTTCATCTGTGGATGTCATCCGGGCATGAGGAATGGCGATGCCATTACCGATTCCGGTACTGCCCATTTTTTCTCTGTTGAGCATTGACTCAAACAGTTCTGTGGCATTTTGCCCTGTGTGATCGGCAGCGATCTGGCTGATCATTTCAAGGGCTCGTTTTTTGCTCGTGCACTGGACTGCACTTTTGGTGCAGTCCAGTGAAAGTACTTCGCTAATTTGCATGATTAATGACTGGTAAGTTTTTCTTTGTGTTTATTTAATTGACGAACGAGCTTATCGACCAGTGAATCGATGGAGGCGTACATAGTATCTTCTTCTGCTGTCGCATGAATTTCCCCCTGGCTGACTCGTAACGTCGCTTCGGCGATATGGTGCACTTTTTCGACGCGTAATACCACATGAACATTAGTGATATGTTCAAAAAATCTCTCTAGCTTCTGAAACTTCGAATGTACGTAGTCTTGCATTGAATCGGTAAGATCAACGTGATGGCCTTGGATATTGATTTGCATAGACTTTCCTTCTTGTTGTGGCCTAGAGCAGGCGTTTACGCTGACTGGAAGGCGCAATTCCCAGAGATTCCCTGTATTTGGCTATCGTCCGTCTTGCGACCTGAATTCCCTGATCAGCTAATAACGCGGCAATTTTACTGTCACTCAATGGCTTAGCGGTGTTTTCCGCTGCAACCAGTTTCTTTATCAGAGCGCGGATTGCCGTAGATGAACACTCTCCGCCGTTGTCAGTACTGACGTGACTGGAGAAGAAATATTTAAGCTCGAAAATACCTCTTGGTGTGTGCATAAATTTCTGAGTTGTCACTCTGGAAATTGTAGATTCATGCATATCGACTGCCAGCGCAATGTCGTTCAGTACCATAGGTTTCATCGCTTCTTCTCCATACTCGAAGAAATCCTGCTGGTGTTCAACAATACAACGCGCAACTTTGAGCAGTGTCTCGTTTCGGCTTTCCAGACTCTTGATCAGCCATTTGGCTTCCTGAAGATTGGTTCGGATAAACTGGCTGTCAGCACTGTTTCCCCGTCCCAGAGAAGCATAATGTTGATTGACTTTCAGGCGAGGGACACTGTCTGGGTTGATCGCAACCACCCATTTTCCCCGATCTTTGAATACGGAGACATCGGGGATGACATATTCGGTTTCATCCGGAGTAATAGAACTGCCGGGGCGAGGGTCTAACTGTTGGATCAGGAGCATGACTTCGCGCAGATCCGCTTCTTTCAGTTTGCTCTCTTTGGTGATTTGTTTGTAATCGCGGTTACCCAGATGGTCAATATGCTGTTCCAGCACCATCTTCGCTTCATTCAGCCATGGGGTACTGTCAGGAAAAGTGGCCAGTTGCAATAACAGGCATTCCTGTAGATTGCGTGACGCTACGCCGAGTGGATCAAACTGTTGAATTCGTTTTAAAACAGCTTCAACCTCATCCAGTTCCACTTCTTCATTATCGACGCTGTCGAGGATCTCGTCGGCAGACAGGGTCAGATAGCCGTAGTCGTCCACAGCATCAATAATTGCAGTAGCAATAGTTCGATCCGTATCAGAAAATGGGGTCAGGTCTAGCTGCCATAGCAGATAATCCTGCAGACTTTGGGTCGTTTCACCCTGATAAATAGGCAGATCGTCATCCAATGCAAGTCCGGTGCTGCCGGTATTAGCACTGTATACGTCATCCCAGGAAGCGTCGATTTCAAGATCGTTACTGATTTCTGATTTTTCGATGATATCTGAACTGTCCGGAGCTTCCGGTTCACTACCGGCTTCGAGATCAGAGTTCAGGTTTTCATTATCGGCAGAAGCGGTTTCTGCCCTCGGGGTATCTCGTTCGGTTTCCGCATCCTGCGCACCGATACTCTCATCCTGACCATCATCAACGTCCAGCAGCGGGTTAGATTCCAATGCTTCCTGGATTTCCTGCTGAAGATCCAGTGTAGACAGCTGCAACAGACGGATTGCCTGCTGCAATTGTGGTGTCATTGCTAATTGTTGGCCTAGCTTGAGTTGTAATGAGGGTTTCATTCAGTATTTACTGCCTTGTTTTCAATAATATTGTGTCAGCACCACTAAGTACGTTATTACCGTATTGATGATTTGCCAACAAAATCCTTTTTGTTGCCTTGTCCTCTATCTAATCATAGACGGAATTGTTCGCCGAGATAAACTTGTTTTACCTGCTCATTATTTAAAACGTGTTCTGGCGAACCTTCTGCAATTAAATGCCCCTGGCTGACGATATAAGCCCGCTCACAAACATCCAGTGTTTCCCGGACATTGTGGTCTGTGATCAGCACCCCCAGCCCCCGATCTCTCAGGTGTTCAATGATCTTCTTGATATCAATAACGGAGATCGGATCCACACCGGCAAAAGGTTCGTCCAGCAGAATAAATTTAGGATTGGCAGCCAGTGCACGGGCAATTTCGACCCGGCGGCGTTCACCACCAGAAAGTGCCATACCTGTGCTTTTTCGGATGTGCTGAATGTTAAACTCATCCAGCAGGTCTTCCATTTTATCCTGCTTGTCTTCCCGGCTGAGTTCACTGCGAGTCTGCAGTACTGCCATGATATTGTCTTCAACCGAAAGCTTACGGAAAATAGAAGCTTCCTGCGGTAGGTAGCCAATCCCCATTTTTGAACGGCTGTGCATAGGTAAGATACTGATATCATTATCGTCGATCAGTATCCGTCCTTCATCACGAGCAACCAGACCGACAATCATATAAAATGAGGTCGTTTTCCCGGCACCGTTAGGCCCCAGTAGCCCGACTATCTGGCCTGATTCGACTTTCAGGCTGACATCTGCCACGACTTTCCGGTTCTTATAGCTTTTTGCCAGGTGTTCTGCTTTTAAAACGGCCATAGGTCTGATTATTGTTCCGGTGAGTTGAGCTGTGCTGGTTGAAGCACAGTAGTTACGCGCTCATTTGTACCACCATCAGCCATCAATTTCTGTGAAGAAATCTTATATGTGATGGTTTTGCCCCGGATAAGACTTTCGTCCTGAGCAAGCTGAGCTTCGTTAATCATAGTGAGCTGATCTTCTTCCACGATGTAATGCAGCTCTTTTGCCTGACCCTTCAGGGTTTTCCCTTCATCGGTTAACTGGGAAAAGGTAGCCGGTTCTCCGAAGGCTTCTATCTGTTTCAGCGCATCGGTCTGTACGTCACGGGTGACGATGACTTTGTCTGCATTTATGCTGATGCTGCCCTGTTTGAGTTTTACATCACCGGTAAAAGTAACACGGCGGCTTTTCATATCCAGATTCTGTGTATCAGAATCGATATAGATAGGTTGTTCTGTATCGCTTGTCAGTGCCTGTGCAGCGGATGTCGCGCACAGACAGGCTATAAGGCTAAGGTGTGAGAGTTTCATATCTAACGTGTACTCTGTCATAAAGGGTTGCAGTATTGTCGCCAAAGTTTCCTTTCATCTTTTGCCCCTGAGTTTCAAAGTCGGGACCTGCGAGTAAAACCTGGTTGTCAGCCCAAAAATCTCTGTTTTTTAAATGAATAACAAGTTTATCAGTTGCCATTGTATCGAAGCTGGCCTCCGGTAAAAGATTTTTCGCTAATATATTGCCCTGCAATGTGAGAATTTGTTCCTGAGTCAGGATCCCTTGCTCGGCTATAATTCGCCATTCTTCCGTATGTCCTTCCCGATATACTGAGAGCACCGGAGAGGTAAAAACGGTATTGCCGCTGCTCGCGTAATGGTCAAGGAAGGCTGATGCTATCCTGTAATTGCGAACCCCGTCTTCGTCGTAGGTAATATTATCGACATCTTGTCCGCTCAGTGTCGGCAGCTCGGAACTGGGGGCTACTTGTTGTGTATCCTGATCCCGCCCGTTATACAGGTAGTAAGTCGAATAAGCTGCAATCAGTAACAGTAACGCATAAATGATACGAGACAAACTCATATACTTAAGCCCTTATGCACATCCAGTTCTCCCCGAGCCTGCAGGATCAGATCGCACACTTCTCGTACTGCTCCGTGTCCCCCTTTAATGCGGGTGACATAATTGGCTCTTTGTGCCAATAGTGGATGACCGTCAGCGACACAGACTCTCAGAGCGACCTTTTCCATAACCGGCCAGTCGATTAGATCATCACCGATATAGGCGGTTTTGTCTGCTGAGATCGCCAGACGGGAACAGATGTCCTGATAGGCTTTGACTTTATCGTCCTGTCCCTGATAGATCAGTGAAATTCCCAGAGCCTGCATCCGATTCTCAACAATCTGTGAGTGACGACCGGTAATAATGGCAACCTCTATCCCGGCCTGCATCAGGGATTTTACCCCATAGCCATCACGGGTATGGAAGGTTTTCAGTTCTTCCCCCTGATTGCCCATATAGATTAATCCATCGGAAAATACGCCATCTACATCGCAGATCAGCAATTTGATCTCTCCGGCAAGAGTCAGGATCTTTTGATCAACAGTGCCATACAGTGTAGAAACGATTTCAGACATGTTTATTTTCTCTTTTTATTCAGTTAGAACCGAAGTTACATAACACCGGCTTTCAGCAAGTCATGCATATGGACAACACCAATCAGCTTATTATTTTCACACAACAGCAGAGAGGTAATACTCTTTTCCTGCATAATATTGACGCCTTCAACTGCCAGCAGAGAAGGTGATGCGACTCTTGGATTTTTGGTCATTACGTCGCCTATGATTGTGGTGTGAATATCGACCTGTTTATCGAGCATCCGGCGTAAATCCCCGTCGGTAAAAATACCGATAACAGCATCTTTATCATCAACAATAGCAGTCATCCCCAGACCTTTTTGCGATATTTCCATCAAAGCATGCTTAATCAGAGCATCAGGAGACACTTTCGGCAGGGCTTCACCTGTATGCATGATGTCTTCCAGCTTCATCAGCAGTTTTCTTCCCAGAGCTCCGCCGGGATGAGACAGGGCAAAGTCTTCTGCGGTAAAACCACGAGCCTGAAGCAGAGCGACTGCCAGAGCATCGCCCATCACCAATGTTGCGGTTGTACTGCTGGTCGGAGCCAGTCCAAGCGGGCAAGCTTCTTTTGGAACGGTGATCTGCAAATGCATATCAGCCAGTTTTGCCATATTCGATTGTGGGTTTCCGGTCATACTGATGATACGGATATTGAGCCTTTTCAGTACCGGAAACAGGGATAAAATTTCATGGGATTCTCCGGAATTGGAGATAGCAATGACAATATCTCCGGCTTCAATCATCCCCAGATCGCCATGTGCAGCTTCACCTGGATGAACAAAAAAAGCAGAAGTACCGGTGCTGGCCAGAGTAGCAGCCAGTTTATTGCCGATATGGCCGGATTTCCCCATTCCCATTACGACAACCTTACCCTGATTATTCAGGATAAGTTCACACGCCTGACTGAAATCATCATTGATATATTGAGACAGTTGCTGAAGAGCCTCGATTTCGGTTTCCAGAACCTGATTGGCGGCTCTGACATAGTCAAAAGAGGGGGTAAGATCACAGCCAGACATGCAATGACACTCCTTTTATACGGTCATATTTAAAAACAGATAAGCCTGATAGGCTGCAAAGCAGACAAAAAACAGGCTACCTTCAATTCGGTTAATGCTACGGGATTTACCCAGAGCAAAAACAACCAGCAGCATGGATACAGCCAGCATTACCCAGAAATCCCGTCCCATAGCAAATTCGCTCAACAGCGATGGGTTGAGAATACCGGGTAAGCCCATCACGGCCAGAATATTAAATACATTGGAACCAATGATATTGCCGACAGCCATATCATCTTCGCCTTTCAGTACTCCGGCCAGAGAAGCGGCCAGTTCAGGAAGGCTGGTACCGATAGCAATAATAGTTAGTCCGATCACCAGATCGCTCATACCAAAATATTTAGCAATGACAACGGCACTGTCGACCAGCGTATCAGCAGCAACAGGCAGAATAATCAGGCCAATAACTACCCACATGGTAGCAATCGGGTTACTTACACCTTCCGGTATTTCTGATTCCTGTTCTTCAATAAAGGCATCACCCTTATTTTTTTCACTACGGCTGATATGCAGCATCATCAGGATAAAAATGGCAAACAGGATAAGCAGCAGTACGCCTTCATAGAATCCCAGATAGTCGTCCCAAAGCAGTGCCCCTGCCGTTAAAGTGACAATAATCATCAGCGGGAGTTCACGCCGAATTACCGCAGAACTGATAGAAAGAGGTTTGATTATGGCAGTAATGCCTAAAATTAAGGCAATATTGGCGATGTTTGAGCCCAGAACATTACCGACAGCTGTATCGGCTTTATCGTTCAGAGCTGCGGTTGCTGAAACCATCATTTCTGGCGCGGAGGATCCCATCGCCAGAATCGTCATACCGATCACCAGCGGAGAAATACCAACATTGCGCGCCAGTGCAGCAGCACCGTAAACGAGCTTGTCTGCACTCCAGACCAAGAATATTAAGCCAATAATAAGTAAAGCAACGGCTTGAAGCATGACGATTCCTACAAATTTACCGAGTTAAACATGTGACCGCTAATTTTGAGGTATAGCGTTATAAAAAGGAAGATAACTTTGAAAAAATCAACAGGCATCAGTCATTATAATCTTATAAAGTGGGCGCATTCTACCCGAATTATGGGTAGAATCGAAACCTTTACTTTACTCTTTTGTCATAGCACATATGATGATGTTTGCTTTTGTATCTATTTCATGTAAATAAGTAAAAGAGCGGTAAGCAGAAGATTTTTACTTGTTGAATAAAAAACGCCAACGCTTTGTCTCCTGAACAGACAGGGCTGAACGAAATGAAGCGAAACCATGACAACCAACTTAGTCACAATAAAAGATCTGACTTTCTCCCGGGGAGAAAGAGCCATCTTTGACAATGTCAGTCTGCAGGTTCCCAAAGGTAAAGTCACTGCCATTATGGGGCCGTCCGGTATTGGAAAGACGACTCTGTTGCGCCTGATCGGCGGCCAGCTTTACCCTGAACAGGGTGAGATCTGGTTTGATGGCGAGAATATTCCGGCACTCGGACGCAAACAACTTTATCAGGCACGGAAAAAAATGAGTATGCTGTTTCAGTCCGGAGCCCTGTTCACCGACCTCACGGTATTTGATAATGTTGCTTTTCCGCTTCGGGAACATACCCAATTACCAGAAACCTTGATCCGAACACTGGTCAAACTGAAGCTGGAAGCTGTCGGCCTGCGTGGGGCGGATGAGCTGATGCCCAGCGAACTGTCTGGCGGTATGGCCAGGCGTGCCGCACTGGCAAGAGCCATTGCTCTCGATCCGGATATGATCATGTACGATGAGCCTTTTGTCGGACAGGATCCCATTACGATGGGCGTGCTGGTGGAGTTGATTCGTAATCTTAATCATGCTCTTGGCGTAACTTCTGTTGTGGTTTCACATGATGTACCGGAAGTTATGAGTATTGCTGACCATGTCTATCTGCTGGCAAATGGTAAGATTATTGCGAGCGGTTCTCCTCAGGCTTTAAGAGATGACCCGGATCCTATGGTGCAACAGTTTTTACAGGGGCATGCGGATGGCCCGGTGCCATTCCGTTTTCCTGCTGCCGGTATTAGTGAGGATCTGTTTAACTATGAATAATGCATTGTTAAATTATCTGGAACAACTGGGCAGCAGAATGCTCAGAATCTGCCATACATGGGGTCGGGCCTCTCTGATGTTGTTTGGTGCAACCGTTAATAAGCCGCAGCCAGTAAAGAATTTTCCTCTGCTTGTCCAGCAATTATACAGTGTTGGTGTTCAGTCCATGGCCATTATTATGGTATCTGGTCTGTTTATTGGTATGGTTCTGAGTCTGCAGGGGTTTGTCGTTCTGATTGATTACGGAGCCGAAGGTAGCCTTGGCCAGATGGTCGCACTCTCTTTGCTAAGAGAGTTGGGGCCTGTGGTAACGGCACTGCTGTTTGCCGGACGAGCCGGATCGGCACTGACGGCAGAAATCGGTCTGATGAAAGCCACAGAGCAGCTTTCCAGCCTGGAAATGATGGCGGTGGATCCGCTGAAAAGGGTCATCGCTCCCCGTTTGTGGGCTGGGTTGATTTCTATGCCTCTGCTGGCCATGATTTTTATGGCTGTCGGTATCTGGGGCGGACAACTGGTTGGCGTTGACTGGAAAGGTATTGATCAGGGTAGCTTCTGGTCATCCATGCAGGCTTCGGTCGAGCTGGGATATGATATTGGTAATAGCCTGGTGAAATGTATTGTATTTGCAATTACCGTCACCTGGATTGCACTATTTAACGGTTACGATGCGGTACCAACGTCAGAAGGTATCAGTAAGGCAACCACGCGGACTGTGGTTCACTCTTCGTTAGCTGTACTCGGGTTAGACTTTGTGCTGACCGCATTGATGTTCGGGAATTAAACATGCAACAGACAAGAAAATTAGAATTGATGGTTGGCGGGTTTGTACTGGCCGGTGTTATTGCAATACTGGTCATGATGTTCAAAGTTGCTAATGTCACCGGGCTAGGTTCCAATGATACCTACCAGCTAAAAGCCTATTTTGACAATATCGGCAGCCTTAAGGTTCGTTCTCCGGTTAAAATCGGTGGTGTGGTCATTGGGCGTGTCAGTGAGATCACTCTGGATACGGAGAACTATGTTCCTGTGGTAACGTTTGATGTCGAGCAGAAGTTCGGATATTTTCCTGAAACTTCCAGTGCTCATATTCTGACTTCCGGTCTGATTGGTGAGCAATATGTCAGTCTGGTTCCCGGTTTTGTGGATGAAGATATTGATATGCTGGGTAACGGGGACGTGATCGAAGATACGAAATCGGCTCTGGTTCTTGAGGATCTGATCGGTCAGGTTCTTTATAGTATCGGTGATTCCGGGGAGGAGTCAGAATGATCCATTTCTGCAGACGGACCGTTAAGTTTCTGGTTTGTATCATGCTTATTTCGTTTGGTGTTCAGGCGCAGTCTGTGGTCGATAAAACCCAGCCTTATGACATGATTAAAGTGGTGGCGGAAAATACTTTTCAGCGTCTGAAAGCTGAGCAGCCACAGATCCAGACGGATCCGGATATTCTCAAGGTGGTTGTTCAGGAAGAGCTGATGCCTTATGTTAATTACCGCTATGCAGCATTAAAACTGCTGGGGCCGAATCTGAAAGGTGCAAACAAAGAGCATGTAAAACAATTTGTGGATGCTTTTCAGAGTTATCTGGTGACTACATATGCTCAGGCACTGACCCTGTATCAGGATCAGGTCATTGAATTTGAACCTAAACAGACGGTGCCTGATGATCGTCGGATCCTGTCTGTTAAGATGGATGTCATCGATGCTCCCCGTCCGAATATCCTGCTGGAATTTAAACTGCGTAAAGATAAGAAAACCAGTGAGTGGGAAGCTTTCGATATGGTTGTGGAGGGCATTAGTATGCTTTCCAGCAAACAGTCAGAATGGAACGGAATGATCCGTAAAGATGGAATTTCTGCTGTCAGTAAGGAACTGGAACGGCTTGCCGCTCAGCCAATTCGTTTTGAAGGCGAGAAGGGTAGTCAGTAATGAGTCAGTGGCAGCAGAAAACACCGCAGTTGTATTGTTTGAATGGTGATCTCAGCAGAGATACGGTTCCGGAACTATGGGGACGCCTGCAAAGCTGGCAGCCTGAAGTGAATGAGGTAGAAGTCTCTCTGGAACAGGTGAAACGTATAGATTCTGCCGGAATGGTGATGTTGATCCATTTGATTGAACATGCGAAATGTTCCGGTTGTCATATAATACTCAGCTTTGTACCGGAACAGCTTCACACTCTGTTCCGGCTGAGTAATATCGAGGCAGTCATGCTCGAACATATTAAAATAAAAAAAGGTTAATCAATGGAAGCTGCTGAAGTAAAGCAAATTCTGGATACTGCATTAGTATTGCAGGAAATTCATGTTAAAGGGGACGGTAGCCAGTTTGAGATAATTGCTGTAGATGCTTGTTTTGAAGCAATGAGCCGTGTCAAAAAACAACAACTAATTTACGCTCCTTTGATGGAACACATTCAAAATAATGATATACATGCCCTTTCTATAAAAACGTTCACACCTGAAGAGTGGGAACGTGATAAAAAGCTGATGTCTTTTTAAGGTTTTTTAATGGATAAGTTTCAAATTAAAGGCTCACGTCGTCCTCTGACGGGTGAGGTTCTTATTTCCGGAGCAAAGAATGCTGCTCTGCCTATTTTATTCGCTTCTATTCTTGCTGAAGAGCCGGTTGAAGTCGCTAATGTCCCTAAATTGCGAGATATCGATACCACCATGGAACTGTTGAAGCGGTTGGGGGCAACAGTAGAACGTAATGGTTCAGTACATGTCGACGGCAGCAATATCAACGAGTATTGTGCTCCGTATGATCTGGTTAAAACGATGCGGGCATCCATCTGGGCATTAGGGCCGCTGGTTGCTCGTTTTGGTAAAGGACAGGTTTCTCTGCCTGGTGGTTGTGCCATTGGTGCCCGGCCGGTTGATCTGCATATTCATGGTCTGGAACAGCTTGGTGCGACCATTACTTTGGATGAAGGCTATGTAAAAGCTGAGGTAGACGGACGCCTTAAAGGGGCGCATATCGTCATGGATAAGGTCAGTGTAGGAGCCACGATTACCATTATGTGTGCTGCTGTTCTAGCTGAAGGTAAAACGGTACTGGATAATGCTGCTCGTGAGCCGGAGATTGTCGATACAGCTAACTTCCTGAATACCATCGGAGCAAAAATATCCGGTGCCGGTAGCGATACCATTACTATTGAAGGGGTAGAACGTCTTGGTGGTGGCAAACATGCTGTTGTGCCGGATCGCATTGAAACCGGAACCTTCCTTGTTGCGGCGGCTGTTTCCGGAGGTAAGATTACCTGTCGCAATACCCGCTCCGGCCTGCTGGAAGCGGTACTGGCGAAGCTGGAAGAAGCCGGAGCCGAAGTAACGACCGGTGATGACTGGATTAGCCTTGATATGACTGGCCGGAAACTGAAAGCTGTTAATATCCGTACCGCACCGCATCCAGGATTCCCTACTGATATGCAGGCGCAGTTTACCTTACTGAATATGGTTGCCCAAGGTGGAGGTGTGATCACCGAAACTATATTTGAAAACCGTTTTATGCATGTGCCTGAATTACAGAGAATGGGTGCAAAAGCTGAAATTGAAGGCAATACCGTTATTTGCGGTGACGTGGAAACGCTGAGTGGGGCTCAGGTAATGGCCACGGATTTGCGCGCTTCTGCCAGTCTGGTGATTGCGGGATGTATCGCTGAAGGCGAAACCATCGTGGATCGTATCTATCATATTGATCGTGGCTACGATAAAATTGAAGACAAGTTATCTGCTTTAGGCGCTGATATTCAGCGTATTCACGGAGCTGGTTAAGATTGGTTCAGCTATTAAAGCCGAAATCTTAAGGTTTCGGCTTTTTTATTTTTAACTTGGAGAGCGGCAGGGATTCTGCTGGAGATAAAAGATGATTGCTTTGTTGCGTATTATTGTGGTCGCAATTTTTGCTGTGCTGATGTTTGTATTTGGCTGTGGGTATTGCCTGATGAGTCCGCGTAACCCGAAGAATGTGTTTGTTATCGGCCGTCTGTTCAGCCGGATTTCTGGCATTTTAGGTTATAAGTTATCGGTTCGTTTACCGGAAAATGCCTATGATCGCGGGCAGCATGTTTATATCGCTAATCATCAGAATACCTGGGATCTGTTTACGGTTTCTGCAGCAGTGACCCCTAAGGTGGTGACTGTTGGTAAAAAAAGTCTGCTGTGGATCCCTTTGTTTGGTCAGATCTACTGGCTGACCGGTAATATTCTTATTGATCGTTTTAACCGGACCAAGGCCGTAGGAACTATAGAGCAGGTTATTCAGAAGATGAAAGGCAGTGATCTTTCTGTGTGGATGTTTCCGGAAGGAACCCGATCCCGCGGGCGAGGCCTGCTTCCGTTTAAAACCGGTGCTTTTCATACCGCTATCGGTGCCGGTGTCCCTATTATTCCTATTGTATGCAGTACAACACAGGGAAAACTGAATCTGAATCAATGGAATAACGGACATGTGATCATTGAGATGCTGCCACCGATCAGTACAGAAGGCTGCACAAAGTCGGATGTACGTAAGCTGGCGGATCAATGCCGGGAGCAAATGGAACAGAAGCTGGCGGAGCTGGATGCTGAAGTCGATCGCCTGAATGTTGGTGGTAAATAAGAATACGGATGAACTGTTTGAATTTTGATATGGATTCCCACGCAGTTGCGTGGGAATTTTTTTGCTCTATTTGCGTACCGCAATTGCCTCAATTTCAATCTTTACATCTTTAGGCAGTCGGGCTACTTCTACACAGGAACGTGCCGGGTAGTTTGCTACACCGTGTTCATCGAAAAAGTTTCCGTATACTTGGTTAACGGTTCCGAAATCAGCCAGATCCTTTACAAATACAGTCATTTTTACGATATCGCTGACAGACAGGCCTGATGATTCAACAACGGCCTTTACATTGTCCAGAGACTGACGAGCCTGCTTGGCAACATCTTCAGCGACAATCTCACCGGTTGCCGGAACAACCGGGATCTGACCTGACGTCATTACCATATTGCCAAGGTCAACGCCCTGAACATATGGGCCGATAGCCGCTGGAGCCTGTTCTGTGTGTAAAACTTTAGTCATTATGTATCCTTTTTAATGAGCTTTGTTGTGCAGGACAGTTTGCAGCGACATGCCTGTCAGGTCAAAAGTTTTTTCTGCCTGATTATGCAGGCACTCCCAGTCGGCTGCGTACCACTTCCTCACAGGCATCGATATGGTTGATATCGCGGGGAGCAACCATTACGGTATCGTTACCTCCGACTGTACCTAAGATTTCTTTATGTGGCTGTACATCAATAAGGCGTGCAACCAGTTGGGCACAACCGGGGTGTGTCCGGACAACCACCACCAGTTGATTGTGAGTAATAAACTCTATCTGAGACGCGATAGAGGAATTTACCCGTACATCTTCACTTTCTACTGTCAGACAGTACACTTTTTTGCCGTACGCATTCGGTATTTTCGCTACATTCAAACGGGATAATAACCGGGAAACTGTGGATTGGCTGACATCCAGAAATCCCTGAGTGATCAGTGCGGTGCGGATATCGTCCTGTGTGGTAAAGCTCTGTTGTTGCAGTAAGCGTTTACAGGCTGCTGTGATATTTTCTTCATGTGCGCAGTCATGGGGCTGAGCCGATATATCTGTATAAGACATACTCGATTCCTTATAGCAAATAAGAGACCAGTGTTACTCGAGTTTTCGTTATCGGGCCTGGTATAAATGAACCATAGGTATAAACGAATCAGATGTGATTTCTGAGTAGCTCTGTTTTTAATGATTTGTTAAGTATATCAGCGTGCTCTGGTGGGTTTATTGATATGGCTCACCAAAAAAAACACTGAAATATTGCGTTTTTATAGTGTTATTGACTGAATTCTTATGCGGAGATAAGCGGGTTTTATTCCTGTTTTCGGAGACGTTTAATACAGAGCACTTCAGGAGTGCTCTGTATTACAGTTATATTAGCTTTCGGTCATAATTTCCCGGGAGAATACTTTTTCACAGTACTTACATTTCAGCTGTATATTGTTTGCTTTTTCAACCACTTTAAAGCTGCTTTCTACTGGCTCGCCGTGGGTAATGCAGTTGCTGTTCGGGCATTTAAATACCCCCAGAATCTGTTCCGGCAGCGAGAGTACCAGCTTTCTGGTGACTTCATAATTTTCTATCTGATTTACGGTTGCATGTGGTGCATACAGAGCCAGTTGGTTAGCCTGTTCTTCCGTAATATAAGTATTTTCTACTTTGATCAGATCCTTGGCTCCCAGAGCGGAAGACGGGAGGTTCAGACCCATGGTAATGCGCTGATTGCTGTTATCCATACCAAATAGCTTTAATACTTTGATACCGATATGTGCTGGAATATGATCGATAACAGAACCATTTTTGATAGCTTCAACCTGTAGCTTTGTTTTATTCGACATGATGCATCCTCTCCTTACAGTTCTTCGTTCAGTACCAGTGCAAGTAGCGCCTGGCGGGCATACACGCCATTTTCTGCTTGCTGGAAATAATAGGCATACGGGGTTTTATCCACCGCTATTGTGATTTCATCTACACGAGGAAGCGGATGCAGTACTTTCAGATTATTCTTGGCCTGTTCCAGCATATCGGCATCCAGAATAAAAGCGGATTTAATATGAGCATATTCTGATTCATCAAAACGTTCTTTCTGCACCCGGGTCATGTATAGGATATCCAGTTCAGGAATGACGCTCTCCATATCTTTGTGAAGACTGTATGGGATCCCTGCTTCATCCAGTTCTTCATAGATGTAGTCCGGCATTGCCAGTGCTTCCGGTGCGATAAAGAAGAAACGGTTATTATCAAACTTAGCCAGTGCTTGAGTCAGTGAGTGAACGGTGCGACCGTATTTCAGGTCACCTACCAGAGCGACATTCAGGTTGTCCAGACGGCCTTGTGTTTCATAGATGGAGAAGAGATCAAGCAGAGTCTGGGTCGGGTGCTGGTTAGCTCCGTCGCCGCCATTAACGACAGGAACGCCGTTGGAAAACTCAGAAGCCAGTCGGGCTGCTCCTTCCTGTGGATGGCGCATGACAAAAGCATCAACATAAGAGGAAATGACTTGTACAGAGTCAGCTAGTGTTTCGCCTTTTTTAGCCAGAGATGTGTTACCACCGCTGTCAAAACCGATCACTGTCCCTCCCAGACGTTGAATAGAGGTTTCAAAAGAGAGGCGGGTTCGGGTGGATGGCTCAAAAAAACAACTGGCAACAACCTTATTTTTCAGTAATTCCGGATTCGGCTTTGCTTTTAATTTTCCGGCCGTATTGACGATGAGTTCAAGTTCGCTTCTGTTTAACTCCGGGATGGAAATGATATGTTTTTTATATAGCGAATGCGCCATGGTTCTCTTCCCTCTTGTTATCTGTTAAAAGATGTTTTGTGTCTGGAAACGTCCTGAATACAGAACAAAAAAAAGCCCCCTTAAACAAGGAGGCTTAATTTTTCCGGAAAAGAAAAATAGAAACGGGTAACCACAGATTCTGGTCGGTAACCGGCGATATTGTGTTGACACACAAGGCTCATTTTCTATCTCTCCCCAGACAAATTGCAGAGGATTATACCTCTATCTTTTGTGAAGGCAAGCGATTGCGTAACCTATTCATAAGATGAAAAATTATGCACTGAAAGTTAGAGTGCTTTTACTCTGTTTTCCCTTTATTATCAGTTTGTTAGTTGGTTTTTATTGATGTTTGAATGAAAAAAATGCCAGCTTGGGAAGCTGACATTTTGTCGGTATTACAGATAAAAATGGAATGATTTTAAGTTAATCGCCTAATGTGGCAACCATAACTGCCTTAATGGTATGCATACGGTTTTCTGCTTCGTCAAAGACGATAGAGTAGTCCGATTCAAAGACTTCTTCGGTGACTTCCAGTCCTTTCATACCATATTTTTCAGCGACTTCTTTACCTACGGTTGTTTCATCGTTGTGGAAAGCAGGTAGACAGTGCATAAACTTCACGTGAGGATTACCCGTTGCTTTGATCATATCCATATTGACCTGATATGGTGTCATCAGCTTCACGCGCTCATCCCATGCGTCTTTAGATTCACCCATGGAAACCCATACGTCGGTGTATAGAAAATCACAGCCTTTTACGCCTTCAGCGACATCTTCGGTTAGAGTAATTTTAGCTCCTGTCTCTGCAGCAATGTTGCGACAGGTTGCCAGCAGTTCTTCTTCTGGCCAGAATTGTTTAGGGGCAACAAGGCGGATATCCATCCCCATTTTGGCTGCACCGACCATCAGGGAGTTCCCCATATTGTTACGGGCATCGCCGAGATAGGCAAAAGTTATTTCATGCAATTTTTTTCCACGGGCAAATTCCTGCATGGTCAGAAAATCTGCCAGAATCTGGGTTGGATGGAATTCATCAGTCAGTCCATTCCATACTGGTACACCTGCATATTCACCCAGTTCTTCGACAATAGACTGACCAAAGCCACGATACTCAATACCATCATACATACGGCCAAGTACCCGGGCGGTATCTTTCATGGATTCTTTATGACCGATCTGTGAACCGGAAGGGCCTAAGTAGGAAACTTGGGCTCCCTGATCAAATGCGGCGACTTCAAAAGCACAACGGGTGCGGGTGGAGGTTTTTTCAAAGATCAGGGCAATATTTTTTCCCTTCAGGTGAGGCTGTTCATAACCTGCGTATTTTGCTTTTTTTAGTTCGGCAGACAGATCCAGAAGATGCTGAATTTCACGAGGAGTGAAGTCCAGAAGCTTCAGAAAATTACGGTTGCGAAGATTGAAAGCCATGTTGTATTCCTCTTATTAAAACTTTTTCGACGGTTACCGCGGCAGGCTGCTTAATGTGGCTGCAGCGGTAACCGAATTCGTTATTACTATGTGTATCTTATTTAGATTAAAAAGTGAATAAATATTCTATATTTTTGCAATAATATTTGTTCCAGCTTCGCCGCGAAGGATACGCAGGCCATCCTCCAGTGAACCAATTCCAACCAGTTTTCCACCTGCTTTTATAAACTCGCATGAAGCATCAATTTTAGGGCCCATCGAACCTGCATCAAACGAGTATTCTGCCAATTGAGCTGGTGTGGTTTTATGCAGAGCTTCCTGAGTAGGTTTTCCCCAGTCGATATATACGGCATCGGCATCGGTCAATATCAGTAATGCATCGGCATTCAGTTGTCTGGCAAGGAAAGCGGCTGACATATCTTTATCAATGACAGCTTCAACTCCCAGCAGCTTACCATGTTCATGTTTCACTGGTATGCCACCGCCACCAGTACAGATCACAAGGTGATTTTCTTTTATCAGCGTTGTGATCGCATCCCGCTCGATAATACCCGTAGGCTTAGGACTCGGAACGACACGGCGGAAATGCTTACCATCCGGTTTTACTGTCCAGCAGTATTTTTCAGCCAGTACCCGGGCTTCTGCTTCTTCGTAAACCGGTCCGATCGGTTTAGTCGGATTGGCAAAGGCTGGGTCAGCAGGATTAACCGTCATCTGTGTCAGCATACAGGTAACTTCTTTCTCCGGAAGGATATTTTTTAGTTCCTGCATTAGCATATAGCCGATCATGCCCTGTGTTTCAGATCCCAGAACGTCCAGCGGATAGGGATTCACTTTTTTATATTCCAGTCCTTGCAGAGCCAGTAAGCCGACCTGTGGGCCATTTCCGTGCACCAGAACTACGTTATATTCTTTGGCAATGGCTGCTATAGTTTGTGCGGCAATCGCGATATTGTGCCGCTGGGTTTCTGCTTCCAGCGGTTCTCCCCGGCGCAGCAGAGCATTTCCGCCGAGGGCTACGACAACAGTTGGTTTTGTCATAATCTGTCTCACTTGTTATTGTTTTTTATTACCATCTGAAAGAGGATGTTTGGCTCAGATGCCATCTCGTTCGATCGGACAGCTCATACAACGGGCTCCGCCGCGGCCTCGTCCCAGTTCATCGCCAGGAATCGGTAGTACGGTAATACCGGCTTTATCATATTTTTCATTGGTATAAGTGTTACGTTCATAGCCAACAACCACTCCGGGTCTGATGGTCAGTACATTGTTGGCATCGTTCCACTGTTCACGTTCTGCTTCGAAACTGTCACCGCCGGTGGTGATCAGGTTAAGCTGACCGACACCGAGTGCTTTTTCGATTGCTGTGACGAAATAGCCTTCTTCTTTTACGTTTACTGAGCCGGATTCATCACCGGTCAGGCTCCAGCATTTCACATCCTTACGTACCACTTCCGGGTAGATGGAGAATGTATCTTCACGCATGTGGGTCATTACGGTATCCAGATGCATACAGGAGCGGTGTTTCGGCAGCTCTATAGCAATCACCTGTGTTGCCTGTCCGTGCTTGAACAGACCGGAAGCCAGTTGTTCTACACCTTGAGGAGTCGTTCTTTCTGACATACCGATTAGTACAGAACCTTTACCGATAACCAATACATCACCGCCTTCTATGGTGGACAGGTCATAGTTTTTCTCTTCATCACCGAAGTATTTGATGAAACTCTGTCCGGCGAATGTCGGATGCCAGCGGTAGATAGCGCGCAGATGGTTGGTTTCCCGCTGACGGGCTCGTTTTGCCATTGGGTTGATGGACACTCCACCGTATACCCAGCATGAGGTATCCCGGGTGAACAGGTGGTTAGGCAGCGGTTTGATAATAAAATCATCTTTGTCATGGATACCGCGCATCATTGAACCGGAAGGAATAGGCAGTTCTCCGTAACTCAATCCTCCCAGCAATACAGAGGCCAGTTCGTTATTGCTTAGATCGCCAAGGTAGCAGCGAACATCACCGGCAAAACGGGGGCCAAAGCGATAAGGGGAGACCTGGCTGGATAACAGCCAGTCTTTTGCTTCCGGAATAGCCAGAGTTTCTGCAAGAAGATTCTGCAACAGAAGAACTTCGATACCTTCACGGCTCAGTGTATTGGCAAAGGCATCGTGTTCTTTTCCGGCAGATTCTACAGACAGTACATCATCAAATAATAAGTCCTGGCAGTTTGATGGTGTTAAATGACTGAGTGCCCGTTCAGGACGGTGCAGTAAAACACGGCGTAACTGGCCTATTTCGGAACCAACGTAAAGATCACTCATAATTTTTCTCTCTATATCTAAATCGATTATTAACCAGATATTTTCCGGTCATTGGTGGTTAAATAAATATCAATGAAGATATTTATTTAACCCTTGAGTTATGTATAAAACTAATTTAGTTGTGTAAGTGGAAATATTATTTATTATTTCAGAATATTTATTTAAATCATGGCTCCAATACTTAGCATTGCCATAATTAACAGGGTGAGTATACCCAGTAGCGGTGCCACCCATTTTACCCAGCGTACATAGGGAACCCGTGCAATAGCCAGACCACCCATAACAACAGCCGATGTCGGTGTCATTAAGTTCACAATGCCGGATGCTGACTGATAGGCTGTAACAACCAGTTCCCGTCCTACACCGGCAAAATCAGCCAGAGGAGCCATAATGGGCATGGTCAGTACGGCTAGTCCTGAGGATGAAGGTACGAGGAAGGACAGCAGGATTTCCAGCCAGTACATCACATTGATAAAAATGATGGAGGAAAGTCCGGTGACAGCCTGCTCCGCAGAATACAGAATCGTATCTGTGATCATTCCTCTGTCCATAATCACCACGATACCACGGGCGATACCGATTATGAGTGCAACGCCAAGCAAATCTCTGGCACCATCGATAAAACTGGTGGTGAATTCTTCTTCGCTCAGACGGGCGATAAGACCGATAATAATAGTGGATGCAAGGAACATGGCTGAAATTTCTGCCATCCACCATCCTGCAACGGCTACGCCATAAATCATGGTAGCGAAAGAGGCTCCGAAGACCAGCAGAATAAGTTTATGCGTACCAGTAAAAGTCAGTTGTTCTCCACTTTTGTCTCCCAGAAAATGATGTTTATTCTCTTCATATTTATCGTATACGATAGAGCAGCTCTGATCCGCTCGTACCTTTTTGGCATAGCGCATCACATAGGCGACACAAATACCCCAGCCGAGAGCCAGCATTGCGACACGTAGCAGCATTCCGTCAGTAAAAGGGATACTGGCGGCGTTGGCTGCAATTACCGTTGCAAACGGGTTGATGGTTGAGCCCAGAGTACCGATGCCTGCGCCAAGCAGTACTGTTGCTGCGGCAACGACAGGGTCAAAGCGGGCAGCCATCATTACCGGCACCAGTAGGGTATAGAAGGGAAGGGATTCTTCTGCCATACCGTAAATTGTTCCTCCGGCAGCAAACAGAGCCATCAGTATCGGGATCATCAGTTCTTCCCGTCCTTCCAGCTTGTGGGTAACCCTCTCGATTCCTGCATCGATGGCTCCTGTCTTGGTTACCAGTCCAAGAAATCCGCCGATGACCAGAATAAACAGGGAAACATCAATGGCAGCGGCTTCATAAGAGCTATGGTCGTAAAAACCGTCAATCGGTGCCAACAGCACATCAATCACTCCCTGAGGATTACTTTCTACTGATTGATAGGTGCCGGTCACGGGGACTTCGCGTCCCAGTTCTTCATTCATTACTCTGTCGTACTGTCCGGCAGGTATTAACCAGGTCATGAGTGCAACAAGGGCGATTAGGACGAATAAAATGGTATAGGCTGAAGGAAACTTAAAGTTAGCGAATAAACTGCTTTTTCCTTCGTTATTTACTGTTTGGGTTGTCATATTTTTTCTCCTTCCCTGAATTAAATAATAAATTCAGGGTGTATGAAGCCACGCTAAATTTATTTAACGTGAATTCGGGCAGAATAATTTAATGTGTATAAGTGTGTTTCAGTATTGAGTAATTCTTTTCCTTTATTCTTTTAATATTTTGTTGGATTAATTTATAGGAAGATCTTAGCGCTATAAATTCCTGTGAACTTTGGTATTTATCACACTTTTTTTTGTATAAACAAAGGCTGAAATATAGGCAGAAAATGGATGTGATGGATTATTCATGAATAAACAGCAAAATATGTGGTGGGTATTTTCTGCATAAATTACAGAAATATGCAGGCTCATAAGCCTTAAACGCTGTTATGACAGGGGATCTGGAAGCTGAAATGGTACCTGAACTGTTATTTATTCTGTTTTTTGCGAAAAATCCGCAATGAGTGAATGAATAAAAGCAAAAAGCCGGGAATATTATGCATATTCACCCGGCTTTGGAGAAAAATAGTTTTCGTTAAGAAATAGTTGTAAATGTGATTTGTATCACATTTATATGCCGTCTCTTTCCACAGGACAGCTCATACAACGGGCTCCTCCACGTCCTCGCCCCAGTTCGTTACCTGTAATTGTCAGTACTTTTATTCCTGCTTTATCATATTTTTCATTGGTATAGACATTACGTTCATAGCCAATGACGGTACCAGGTTTTACTGTTAGCACATTATTGGCATCGTTCCACTGCTCCCGCTCTGCTTCGTAGCTGTCTCCGCCGGTCGTAATAATTTTCAGTTGATCCAGTCCCAGAGCCAGCTCTATAGCCTGCATATAGTTTGGCATTGCTTTGACATCCATTTCCCCATGGCCTTTGGGCGTCAGACGCCAGGTTTCCAGCTCATGGTTAATAACAGCGGGATAGACAGAAAAGGTATCTGTATCGATATGAGTCATGACAGTATCCAGATGCATACAGGAGCGGTGTTTCGGCAGGTTCATGGCAATGACCTGAGTTGCCTGTTGAGAATCAAACAAGCGGGCTGCAAGGTTTTCCACTCCCTGTGCTGTTGTGCGTTCTGACATCCCGATCAGCACGGCACCTTTTCCGATCACCAGTACATCACCACCTTCAATATTGGCATTATCGTAGCATTGGTTATCGTCATCGAAGTAACGGATAAAGTCATTGCTGGCGAAGGTGTTATGCCAGCGGTAAATGGCTCGCAGATGGTTGGTTTCCCGTTGTCGAGCAGCCTTTGTCATTGGGTTCAGGGATACACCGCCATAGATCCAGCAGGAAGTATCTCGGGTAAACAGATGATTGGGCAGTGGTTCAATGACGAAGTCTTCCGGCTGGTGCAGTTTGGGCAGTATGGACGCTGAGCGTACCGGTACTTCGGAATAGGCCAGTCCTCCCAAAAGTATATTGGCCAGATATTCATTATCCATATCAGCCAGATGGGCTCTTAGATCCTGCGCGAATACCGGACCATAACGGAAATCGGATATCTGATGATGCAAAAGCCACTCTTTTGCTTCCTGCTCCGCCAGCGTTTCAGCCAGAAGATCATGTAGCTGTAATACTTCTACATTCTGAGAGATCAGGGTCTGGACAAATCTGTCGTGTTCTTTTCCTGCTTCTTCGACAGACAGTACATCGTCAAATAACAAATCCTGGCAATTTGACGGAGTCAGATGGGTTAGAGAGCGTTCGGGACGATGAACCAGTACCCGACGCAACTGACCCACTTCTGAGCCAACATATAACTTACTCATTTTGTTTCCTTACAGCGTATGATTAAGTTAGTTATGACAAGCTTGAGAAAAAGATGCAAGAGGGAAACATGGCGTTCTGGTCGGGATAATATGAAGTGGAGGTATATAATTATTCACTGAGAATTTCTGGTATTTGATCGTAAACCGTGCCATATTTCCGGCAAAATTACCCATCTGTAACCACCTTGACTATCTGGAGTTCCATTATGTCTCATGAAGATGAATATATGTCCGTTGAAGAATTAATCGCTATTCAGCAGGAAGAGACGCGTGAAATTATTGCGGCACTGCTTGAAGACGGCAGTGAGCCGGACGCTCTGTATGAGATTGAGCATCATCTGTTTGCTGAGAGTTTTGAAGCGTTGGAAAAGGCGGCAGTAGAAGCCTTTAAGATGGGATTTGAAGTTTTGGAAGCAGAAGAAACTGAAGATGAAGATGGTCATCGCCTGCTGTGTTGTGACGCGACAATGGAATCTGCACTGAATGCAGAACTGATCGACGAACAGGTAGAAAAACTGGTTAATCTGGCCGAGAAATATGACATTATCTATGACGGTTGGGGGACTTTCTACGAGGGTGAAGATGCCTTGTATGATGATGAAGATGAGCTGGACAGCGAAGAAGAATAAAAGTTTGAGCAGGTAAAATCATCGCTTTTTTGTCATTTGACAGAGGTATAATGAGCCTTTCAGAAAGATTTGCTTTCTTTGGGGTCTTTAAGTTACCGGCATGGTGGCCGATAATATGACGGTAACGTTGACACACCGACTAAATGCACTGGGGTTAGTTATGTATCTGTCTCTGATCCAGCGGGTTATCGCTGGTTTTGCTGTTGTTATTTTATTTGTTCTGACTATTAGTGGTTCTGCTTATTTTTCTCAGGTAAGAATGGCAGAACAACTTGAACTGACTGCATCCACTCTGACCGGGCTTCTGGACCGTTCCAATACCATGGTATTGCATATTCAGAATGCAAACCGTCTGATGCTGGTACATGCAAACAGTACTGATGCGGATAAACGGGATCAACTGAGGCATCAGTTTACAGCTGCAACCGCAGCATTCAATGATACTTTCACGCAAGTGAATAATGCACTGAAAACTTATCCTGAACTGGCTGAGAAGCTGACTTCTGTCGGGGAGGATAGTCAATCATTCATACGCATGGCATCTGAACACCTGGATATTCAGGATCAGCGTATTGCCGCAAGAGAGGCTTCTTCTTCTGAGCTTAAGCGTTACGATTCCGAATGGATCTTTTTTGATCAGGATATCGCTGACTTAAAATCTGATGCTGAGTTTGACGACATCCAGCAGGCTGTCTGGGATCTGGATGTTATTCAGGCTCAGGGTATTGGTGCTAAGGGGTATTTACAGAAGGTTCTGGCAGTTGATTCATCAGACGAAATCCAGACACTGACGGCTGAGGTTGAGCAGCATCTTAATGCTTTTACAGAGAAAACCAACCGAGTGATGCAGGCGATGCCTTCCAGTGAGGAGACTCTGAAGGTTTATCTTGAGTTGTTAACCCGTTCAGTTTCCGGAGAACAAGGGTTGTTGCAACAGCATCTGAAATATCTGGCTTTGCAGAATAGCAGTACAGAACAACTGCAGAGCATTGCGCATAAAGTGGATATGATTATTGCCGATGCCGGAACTATTACGACTCAAATCCGTGCAATGTCAGAGGATGCCCTCATTACAGCACAGGTTGCTTCCTCCCGTTCTGTTGTGCTGAATATTGTTCTGACTGTGGTGTCGATGGCAGTGGCGGTTGTTGTTGCTGTCACTGTGGTTATTTCGATTCGGAAACCTCTTGCAGCGATAACCGAAGCCCTGAGCGAGCTTGCCCGTGGTAATCTGACCTATCGTATTGATACTGAGTTTCGTTCTGAAATGGGGATTGTGGTACGCAATATTAATGAGCTGGGTGGTCAGCTCAACAGTCTGATAAGTAAGATCCAACAGTCGGCTCAAACGGTCAGTAATGTGGCTGACCAAAGCCACGCTATGAGTCAGAAAACTAACCGGGATGTTGAGCAGCAGAGAAGACAGACTGATTCGATAGCGACGGCGGTTACAGAGATGGAATCGGCGGTACATGAAGTGGCCAGCCATGCTGTGGAAACCAGTTCAGAAGTGGAACAGGTGACATCTCTGGCGCATGCCAATATGGATAATATGCAGAGTAATCTTGAATTTATCGGTCGTCTGAAGGATTCTCTGGATAAGGCATCGGGTATTATCCAGAATCTGTCCGGAGAAACACAGCAGATTGGTGAGGTTTTGACGGTCATTCAGGGGATATCTGAGCAGACCAACCTGCTGGCGCTGAATGCTGCTATTGAAGCGGCACGAGCTGGTGAGCAGGGGCGAGGATTTGCTGTTGTGGCGGATGAGGTTCGTTCTCTGGCCAACCGTTCCCGTGAATCCGCGGATGAAATTAGTCAGATGATACTCAGTTTGCAGGAGAAATCCCGGGAGGCGGTTTCTATTGTCGAGGATAATCAGTCTTATGCGGATCAGTCTGTGTCACAGACAACGGAAACCAGCCAGTCATTACAAGCCATGGTCGAGCGTTTAGGTACGATTAATGATATGAGTCGTTCCATTGCTACAGCCTGTGAAGAACAAAGTGTCGTCGCTAAAGATGTGGCAGAAAATGTGGTTGGTATTTCTGATATGGCAACCAATATTGCTCAGGATGCACAGGCTCTGGCTCGAAACAGTGAGTCTCTGAACCAGCTTTCCAGTGAGCAGAGTGAGTTGGTTTCACAATTCAAAATCTAATCCAGATCTTTCTCTTAAAGAGAAAAACATCGAAGGCAGAGATATTCTTATCTCTGCTTTTTTTGTGAGTAGAATTCTGTGATTTAATGAGCTGCTATAAAACCAGCAGAATGCTGAGAGGTGATGTTTCTGCGTAACCATACTTTCTCATGAAAATAGTAGGCAACAGAATTAATACTTGGCTCAATCAGTGCCATCATACCACCGATAAAGGCATCTCCTGTCAGTACATAGGTCACGGTAAACGCAACACTAAAGTGGATCACTGCGAAGCTGATGGTTTTCACCTGGGTGCTTTCCTGACGCTTGTTTAAAAACGGTATCTGTTGCCACGCTTTTTCATGGAAGTAGAAAGCCACGGTATTAATTGATGGCTCAATCATAGCGATAAGGCTGCCGATCAGGATGTCACCTGTCAATACATAAGCAACAGTAGTTGCGATAGAAAAATGAATGGCTGCAAAGGTGACTGTCTTAATCATGATGGTTATCCTCACTCAAGGAATATCGTTGGTGTGAAGATAGTATTGATAATTATTATCAATAGGTAAAGGCAAATATTTCTATTAGCGCCATAGGTATTTTCTATTAAAAAGAAAAAGCAGGTACATAAGTACCTGCTTTTAGAATGATTATCTGTGTAACTTGCTGATTACAGAACGGCAATAGCTGCTTGCTGTTCTTCCAGTTTCACCAGAGTCTCTTTGTAACCGGCCAGTTTTTCACGTTCTTTCGCTACAACCGCTTCCGGTGCTTTAGCAACAAAACCTTCATTGCCCAATTTGCCTTCCAGACGTTTGATTTCGCCTTGAGTCTTTTTAACTTCGCCAGCCAGACGAGCCAGCTCAGCATCTTTATCGATCAGACCAGCCATAGGGATCATCAGTTCAGATTTACCAACCAGTGCCGTTGCACAAGCCGGTGTTTCTTCATCCGTTGTCAGAACACGTACGCTTTCCAGTTTCGCCAGAGACAGCAGAACTTGTTTGTTGGCTTCCATGCGTACTGCATCGGTTTCTGTAGCGGCTTTCAACATTACTTCCAGTGGTTTACCCGGGTTGATATCGTATTCAGCACGCAGGTTACGGATGCTGGTGATAAAGGTTTTCACCCATTCGATATCATCCAGTGCTTCCTGATGAAAGTTGTCTGCATCGTACTGAGGCAAGCTCTGAAGCATGATAGTGTCACCTTCCACTCCGTCAACCAGAGGCTTGATGCTCTGCCAGATGGTTTCAGTGATATACGGGATCACCGGATGTGCCAGACGCAGGGTTTTCTCCAGTACCGTGATCAGGGTGCGGCGGGTTGCACGCTGTTGTGCCTCGCTGCCTTTCCACAGAACTGGCTTGGTCAGTTCCAGATACCAGTCACAGAACTGGTTCCAGATAAATTCGTACAGGGTGTTAGCCGCCATATCCAGACGGTAGTTGTCGATATGTTCGTTGAACGCTTTCGCAGCCTGTTCAAACTGGGATTCGATCCACTTATCTGCCAGTGAGTATTCCAGCTCCGCGTCGGCTGCAAAACCACAATCCTGTTCTTCGGTATTCATCAGCACGTAACGGCTGGCGTTCCACAACTTGTTACAGAAGTTACGGTAACCTTCCAAGCGCTTCATATCCCAGTTGATATCACGACCCGTTGATGCCATTGCGGCCAGTGTAAAGCGTAATGCATCCGTACCATAGGCTTCGATACCGTTTTCGAAGGTCTTACGGGTGTTCTTTTCAATTTTTTCAGCCAGTTGTGGCTGCATCATATTTCCGGTACGTTTTTCAACCAGAGATTCCAGATCGATACCATCGATCATATCAATCGGATCCAGTACGTTACCTTTTGACTTGGACATCTTATCGCCGTTTTCATCCCGGATAAGGCCGGTAACATAAACGGTTTTGAACGGTACCTGTGGTTTGCCGTTTTCGTCTTTGATGAAGTGCATGGTCATCATGATCATGCGGGCAACCCAGAAGAAGATGATATCGAAACCGGTAACCAGAACATCAGACGGATGGAACACTTTCAGCTCGTTTGTCTGCTCTGGCCAGCCCAGAGTACTGAATGTCCACAGTGCAGATGAGAACCAGGTATCCAGTACATCATCATCCTGACGTAATACAACGACCGGAGCCAAGTTATTCTGTTCACGGACTTCTTCTTCTGTACGGCCTACGTAGACGTTACCGTCGTTGTCGTACCAGGCAGGAATACGGTGGCCCCACCATAGCTGACGGGAAATACACCAATCCTGAATATCACGCATCCAGGAGAAATACATGTTTTCGTACTGTTTAGGCACAAACTGAATGTCACCGTCTTCAACGGCTTGAGTTGCAACTTCTGCCAGTGGGGCAGCACGCACATACCACTGGTCAGTCAGCATAGGCTCAATAACAACACCGCCACGGTCACCGTATGGTACGGTCAGTTCATGATCTTTAATTGCTTCCAGCAGTCCCAGTTCTTCAAATTCAGCAACAATGGCTTTACGGGCTGCGAAACGTTCCATACCCTGATATTTTTCTGGTAGCCCGGAACTGTAGACATCGCAGGCTTCACCATTACTGTTGAATACTTCTGCCTCTGTACGGATATTCGCATCGAAGGTCAGAATGTTGATCATCGGCAGCTTGTGGCGCTTACCGACTTCGTAGTCGTTAAAGTCGTGAGCCGGTGTGATTTTTACACAGCCGGTGCCTTTTTCCATATCTGCATGCTCATCGCCAACGATAGGAATACGACGTTCAACGACAGGCAGAATAATATCTTTGCCGATCAGATCCTTATAACGCGGATCCTCCGGGTTTACCGCTACGCCGGTATCACCCAGCATGGTTTCCGGACGAGTGGTAGCCACAACGATATAGTCTTTGCCGTCCGCAGTTTTTACGCCGTCAGCCAGTGGGTAGCGGAAGTGCCACATATGGCCTTTTTTGTCTTTGTTTTCTACTTCCAGATCGGAGATCGCGGTATGCAGTTTCGGATCCCAGTTAACCAGACGCTTACCACGGTAGATCAGATCGTCTTCATACAGGCGAACAAAGACTTCTTTTACTGCGTTAGACAGGCCGTCGTCCATTGTGAAACGTTCGCGTTCCCAGTCAACAGAAGCACCTAATCGGCGCAGCTGCTTGGTGATAGTACCACCGGATTCGCCTTTCCATTCCCAGATCTTATCGATGAAAGCATCACGGCCGTAATCGTTTTTGGTTTTGCCTTCTTCTGCGGCGATCTTGCGCTCAACAACCATTTGCGTCGCGATACCTGCGTGATCGGTACCCACCTGCCACAGGGTATTTTTCCCTTTCATACGCTGGCAGCGGATTAAGGTATCCATAATGGTATCCTGGAAAGCATGCCCCATGTGCAGGCTACCTGTGACGTTTGGCGGCGGGATCATGATGCTGTATGCATCTTTTGATGTGTCACCATGTGGTTTGAAGTAGCCGTTCTTTTCCCAGTTCTGGTAAAGAGACTGTTCGATAGATTGTGGGTTGTATGTCTTTTCCATAGCGCTCTTAATGGATGTTTTTCGTTAATTCTTGTGGTGAAAATGCCAAACCTTATAAGTAAATAGCTTTATCTGAAGCATTTTTACTTATAAGGATTGGCTATGGATATTGTATGTCGATGGTCTGTAGCTGATAGCCCGACTGGCGATAGATTTTATATCTTTCTCGCGCAATTTGCTTCGCTTTTTCATCGCAAGGAACGAAGTCTACCACTTGTGCAAAGGTTCCCGCAAAATTTGTCGTATCTTTCGCAAGATTTATTACCAGTTGGCGATTCCAGCCTGGTTTGAGTTTGGAGTAACCGATTTCTACTGCAGTGCCTGAACGGGGGCCTTCACCAACCAGGTGATGAGGAAGAAACCGCTCCGGTGACTGTTGCCAGATGAGCTCATCCCATTCTTCTGCTTCTTGTTTGTCGTGTGCGTTGAGATATATCCGGGCACCTTGCTGAACAAAGTGCCGGATCAGAAACAGCACATACTCCCGGAACCCTTCACAAGATGCCTGATGGGTGTCGGGAGCAACGATGTAGAAAGTGGCTGTATTCACCTTCTTTTCTTAATACTTATTCTTCAATATTCAGTCCGCTGCGATTAAGCAGGAACTGGACCAGCATCGATACCGGACGTCCCGTCGAGCCTTTGGCCTGGCCTGATTTCCATGCAGTTCCTGCAATATCGATATGCGCCCAGTTATACTTTTTGGCAAAACGGGACAGGAAGCAGCCAGCGGTAATTGTACCGGCAGGGCGGCCACCGATATTCTGCATATCTGCAAACGGACTGTTCAGCTGTTCCTGATACTCGTTGCTGATAGGCAGACGCCATGCCCGGTCACCAGCCTGTTCAGAGGCGTTGACCAGTTCATGTGCCAGTGGATTATGATTAGACAGCAGGCCACTGATATGGTGTCCCAGCGCAATAATGCAGGCACCGGTCAGGGTTGCGACATCAACCACACAATCCGGCTCAAAGCGTTCTGCGTAAGTCAGGGCATCACAAAGTACCAGACGGCCTTCCGCATCAGTATTCATTACTTCTACCGTCTGGCCTGACATAGTGGTCAGAATATCACCTGGACGGTAGGCGTTGCCTCCCGGCATATTTTCACAACCGGCCAGAATGGCCACTATATTTATTGGCAAGTTCAGTTGTGCTACGGCTTTCATTGTGCCAAAAACGGATGCAGCACCACACATGTCGTATTTCATTTCGTCCATAGCTTCACCCGGTTTCAGTGAAATACCGCCGGAGTCGAAGGTCAGCCCTTTGCCGACCAGAACAATCGGCTTAGCATCTGAATCTGGGTTACCTTTGTATTCAATGACAGACATCATGGATTCGTTACGGGATCCTCTGCCGACAGCCAGATAGGCTGTCATACCGAGTTTTTCCATCTCTTCTTCACCAATGATGCGGGTAGTGACGCTGGTAAAATCGTCGGCAAGGCGGCGAGCCTGTGATGCCAGATACGCTGGGTTGGCGATGTTAGGCGGCATATTGCCCAGATCTTTTGAGGCTCTAACTCCGGAAGCGATGGCCAGACCGTGGCTAATGGCCTTTTCACCCAAATTCAGTTCGCGTCGGGTAGGCACATTGAATACCAGTTTGCGCAGAGGGCGGCGGGTTTCCGGTTTATTGCTTTTGAACTGGTCAAAGGTGTACAGGCCATCTTTTGTTGATTCTACGGCCTGACGGACTTTCCAGTAGGTATCTCTGCCTTTCACGTGTAATTCGGTCAGAAAGCAGACGGCTTCCATAGAGCCGGTTTCATTAAGTGTACTGATGGTTTTCTGGAAGATCTCTTTATACTGGCGCTCGTCCAGCTCTCGCTCTTTACCACAACCTACCAGCAGTACCCGTTCAGACAGTACTCCGGGAACCTGATGCAGAAGCAGCATCTGACCCGGTTTACCTTCCAGATCACCACGGCGCAGCAGTGAACTTATATAACCGTCGCTGATTTTATCCAGCTGTTCAGCCACAGGAGAAAGACGGCGAGGCTCAAATACACCAACAACGATACATGCGCTGCGCTGTTTCTCAGGGCTACCACTTTTTACACTGAACTCCATGCGTACTCCTACATCTTAAAGACAAACAGAACTAAATGTTAGATAATCAGAATTAATGCCCGGATACATAACCCGGAATCTGTTGTGAACGTTTAGGCTAACAGCTAGTCAAAAATTTAAAAAAATATAAACTTCAACGGAAAATTATAGTGATTCGACCAAAAAAACAAGTTTTGTATAGGTACTTTTAGCGTGATTATTGTTAGATATTTGATCCGCGAGACAATCAAAAGTCAGTTTGCCATCTTTTTTATACTGTTTATGGTGTTTGTCAGCCAGAAATTTATCAGTGTACTGGCGGATGCCTCTGACGGAGATATTCCTGCTAGTCTGATTTTTTCTATTGTCGGCCTGAATATGCCGTCAATGGGGTTGCTTATGCTGCCACTGAGTCTGTACGTCGGCATTCTTATTACTTTTGGTCGCCTTTATGCTGAAAGTGAAATTACGGTAATGAATGCGACAGGAATCGGGAATAAGTTTCTGATTCATGCGGCTCTTTACCTTGCACTTATTACATCGGCTATTGCCGCCTACAATACCCTGTTTTTGTCACCCTGGTCACAAGACAGAGTTGCCGGACTGATGGAAGAGGTGGCTGCAGATAACAGTGTTGAATTACTGCAAAAAGGGCAATTTCAGCGCACACCTGATGGTTCCGCCGTTGTTTTTATTGATGATGTGGAAAATAAAACACTGAATAGCGTGTTTGTGGCACAACTGGTACCCAGGGATTCTTTTCGCCCGAGTGTTGCGCTGGCAAAATCAGGCGTCGTCAGAGAGCAGAAGGACGGGCGTCAGATCCTGAGTTTGCAGGATGGAGCCCGCTATGAGGGGGTTCCTTCTCGTCTGGACTATATGGTGACGCATTTTAAACGGTATGATGCGCTGATTGGGCAGAGGAAAATTCATAAAAAAAACCGGGAGTGGGAAGCATTTCCGACGATAGCATTGCTGGATAATCCGGATCCCTATGCTCAGGCTGAACTGCACTGGCGTATTGCTCTGGTTGTGTGTATTCCTCTGCTGACACTATTGGTTATTCCTTTGTCATCGGTGAATCCTCGTCAGGGACGCTTCGCTAAAATGGGACCTGCGATTGTCTTTTATATGGTGTATTTCCTGGTTCTTAGTGCAACGAGAGCTGGTATTGAAGATGGCAGTATCCCGACCAGTATTGGTATGTGGCCGGTACATATCGCATTGCTGATGGCCGGAGTGCTGATGAATTTTATGGATAGCGTAACGGTAAGACGCATTAGGGATAACTTCAAACAGAGAAAAATAAAGAAGGCTGCATAACCCGTGTTTAAGATTATTGATATCTACATTGGCCGGACCATTATTACGACCAGCTCTTTGTGCTTGGCTACCCTGATTGGGCTGTCCAGTATTATTAAATATGTCGATCAGTTGCGTAAGGTTGGTGAGGGGAGTTATGACCTTATTCAGGCTTTATTGTATGTCATGCTGACGATTCCCCGTGATATAGAGATGTTTTTTCCTATGGCAGCTTTACTCGGGGCTCTCATCGGTCTGGGGGTTCTGGCGGCCAGTTCGGAGCTGACGGTTATGCAGGCTTCTGGTTATTCAAAACTGGATATTGGGTTATCGGTATTGAAAACAGCGGTTCCTCTGATGCTGTTTATTGTGGCTTTGGGACAGTGGGGGGCTCCACAGGCACAGAAAATGGCTCTGGAACTGAGATCGTTTTCCATCTCTGGCGGTAAAATCGTTTCCCTGCTGCGTGGGGTATGGGCAAAAGATGGCAATGATTTTATTTTTATTGGCCGGGCAGAAGATGACAAGCTGAACGTCGTTAATGTCTGGAAATTTGATGCTGACAAACAGTTGTCGGAAGTGATTTCTGCGCAACGTGCTGAATATATAGCGGGTAATCAGTGGCAACTGGAAGATGTTGTGGTGACGCTGATGCAGGATGGCATTGAACTGGCCGAAGCCCGCTATGATGAATACACATGGACAACATCACTGGAACCAGACAAATTATCTGTCGTATCAGTGAAACCGGAAGAGCTGGCACTCAGTGGCCTGTATGGCTATGTTCGTTATCTGAAAGAGTCTGAGCAGGACGCGTCCCGATTTGAGCTGGCATTTTGGCGTAAAGTATTCCAGCCGGTATCTATTGCAGTGATGATGTTGCTGGCGCTGTCGTTTGTTTTCGGACCCTTGCGCAGCGTTACTATGGGGGCCCGGATCCTGTCCGGGGTTATTGCTGGCTTCGCGTTTTATATTTCCAGTGAGTTTTTCGGTCCGGTCAGTCTGGTCTATCGGGTTCCGCCGGTATTGGGTGCTATTGCTCCCAGTATAGTCTTTATGCTGATAGCGATTCTTTTGCTGCGAAGAAAATTATAGACAGATATTACCGGGAACAGCGTTCCCGGTTTTTGTTTATTCAGTACTTATTCTGATAAGGCAGTACGACGACATCTGTTTTAGCCCAGATATCATGAAAGCCACGTTTCTTTATATCAAAGGGGACGGAAAGGTTAGACAAGCCAAAAGCCGATGTGCCGATGCGTATCAATGATTGGGTAATCGTGATCAGGCTGCCGTCACTATTCTGCACTTTTAATTTTCCGGCTCGCATGCCTGGAGTCTGTCCTCTGTTTGTCCAGTAGTAAACAAAATATCCGACCCAGATCCCTCCAAGATAGAAGGTATATACGCTCCGCCAGACGGGGTGATTGCCTAACAGATCGCTGGCTCCGGAGTAGGGGGTATAGTTCATTAGCCCGTCGGCAACCAGAGCCTTGAGCACTGCGACAACGATACCTGCGGCGAATATCTCTAGAGCAAGAATAATTAACCCGTCATAAAACAGGGCATAAAGGCGTGAACCGAGTCCGGCTTTGGGATAGATGATTGTTTTTACCATGTTAATACATCAGTTATTTCAGTTAATAGCAGCATAGCGTTATGTTTTGCTGCTGAAAAGAGGTTCGGCGCACAGAGTTATTATCCGGAAGTGATGCGGTTTTATTGGTGGTGATTGGAAAAAGTACTAGAGTTAAAGGTGGTCAGCCGGTTTTTCAGACAAATAACATGGTAATAAACAGAAAAGTCTTTAAACAGTGGATGTTCTTATTGCTCTTGGTTGGAGGGCTAATTATTTGTTGGCAGATAAAGGATACTGGCAATTCTGTCATTAATAACCATTCCCCAATCCGGATCGGCGTGTCTCAGACGCCTCTCAGCGCCCCTTTTATTATTGCTGAGCACCTGAAATTGTTTAAAAAACGCAATATAAATATCAGTTATGTTCCCTGCAAAGGGGGAGTAAAATGTGCCGATTTACTGAATCAAGGGGCGGTAGAGTATGCAACGGCATCAGAGTCAGTTGCCATGTTTAATAGCTTTACTGACGATGATCTGGCTCTGGTTGTCAGTTTTGTTGAATCGATGAATGATTTGAAACTATTGGCGCTGAAATCTTCGGATCTCAGTTCTGTTCATGCTCTGGCGGGGAAAAAAGTAGGTATTATTCAGGCCAGTGCCAGTGAGTTTTACTTCGACACTCTGTTAATTGTTAATAACCTTAAAGATATGCCGGTAACCAAAGTGTATCTTTCTCCGGAAGAAATGGTGAATCAGCTTATTTCTTATCAACTGGATGCGGTATCAATATGGGAGCCTTATGGTTACAGAACACACCTTCAGTCTGGCGATTCGGTCGTCAATCTGGGGCTCCCCGGTGTTTACCAGCTTTCGTTTAATCTGTTATCCCGTAAATCGTACTTGCATGGCAACAATGTGCAGGCGGCGGACATTCTCCGTGGGCTTGGCAATGCGATCGAGTGGATCCATACCCATCCAGAGCAGGCTAAAGAGATTGTCTCGCAAAAACTGGATATTCCGTTAAATGAAATTGACTGGTCCTGGGATGATTATGTTTTTCGCTTATCTATAGGCAGTTCACTGCTGACCAGTCTGCAACTGCAATCCCGCTGGGCAATGGAACGGGGGCTGGTTCAGGGAACGGCTCCTGATTATCGTTCGGTTATCTACAGTCAGCCTTTTGAGGTCGCGGAAGGTGGGGGTAATCAATGATTAACTCCATGTACAGAAAGCTGATTATTCTGTTTATCATCAGTTTTCTGCTGACTGTGTTGATCATAACCTCGATGGCCAGAATTTACCGGGAGCAGCAACATACTGGTGATGAGCTGAGATACCTTGCCAGAGTGCAGTTAAGTATAGATATGCTGAGAAGTCAGCTGTGGTTTTTTTCTCAGAGGGGAGATGAACAGACCTTCAGACAAGTTGATATTGCTCAGCAGGAACTGTCTGATTATCTGCAGGAAAAGGATTCATACAATTTGCCATTTGCTGGTCTGATTAAGATGAATAACAGTTTGGCGCATTTACTCAGGCAGGAAATGCTCCTGAAAAAACGACTTTCAGCCCGGAGCCGTGAGAGCGAGCAGTCAATCAACCCCGTCAGTCTGTTGCATGCCCGCTACAATATGCTGATTCAGAATATGACAGAAGAGATTGCCTACGTGCATAAAATATTGCTCGACAGTAATGAGCAGGAAACCAGAGTCATGATGTATTATTCGTCTGCAATCCTGATCCTCAGTTCTATTATGCTCAGTCTCATTGCCTTATCCATACTACGCCGTTTCAGGAAAGATCGGATTGCTTTCCAGACGGCAATTTTTGATCTAAGCCAGGGAATGCTAGGTACGAAAATCAATTATCAGAAGCTGGATAATGAGTTTGTTGAACTGGCGAAAGTGTTTAACCGTATGAGTAGTTCGTTAAGGCTTTCTCTGGTGACAAAAAAAGAGCTGGAGGAAGAAGTCTGCAGGCAGACGGCTGAACTGGAAAAACAGAAACAGCGGCTGGAATTTTTGTCTGAACATGATCCGCTGACAAATCTGATGAACCGGCGGGCTTTGGAAAAGGCCATTGATGAGGCAATGATCAGGGCTGGGCGTACAGGGAAGAAGCTGGCGCTGCTGTTTATTGATTTAGACCATTTTAAAGCCATTAATGATCAGAAAGGTCACGATGCCGGAGATCTGATCCTGACGACAGTTGCAAACCGTTTAAAAGAATCAATACGGGAAACGGATCTGCTTGGGCGGCTGGGTGGTGATGAATTCTTACTTTGTCTGGATCTGATGGATGATTTCACGATTGTCTGTCAGAAAGCCCGAGAAATCATTGAATTAATTGGTAAACCGGTTGCTTTTGGCGGAGAAAATCTGTTTGTCGGAGCCAGTATCGGTGTCAGTTATTTTCCGGATCACACTGAAGACAGAAGTCTTCTTATTCAGAAAGCAGATATGGCGATGTATCACGCCAAATCATTACCGGGCAGTGTCTGTTCTGACGGGACAACATTGCTTGCCGAGCAGTAGAAATTCAGATAACGCATACACACATAGCCTACAACCAGAGTCGCGATATAGAGTTCAATAGTTGCCAGAGTATGGATCAGCAGAGCATATTCTCCGCTTCCCTCTATTTCAGATAGCCACTGTGCCGTTTTAAATAGTGCAGTTGCGCCGATAACCAGTGGAAAAGTAAATGCCGCGTAGCCTGGACTGAATGGCAGGCGAAGCAGACGGAATAAAGCGACATAGATGGTGACTGTCATCAGCACGGCAATACTACCCAGTAGAGCGACGATAAATGGTGAAGGCTCAGGGAGCAGCGTAAGGTATCCAGCCAGACTCAGACTTGCCGGTGCAGCCATGATGGCAATGGTTGGTTTTGCCGGATCCGGGATTTCAGTAATGAATATCAGACGGTAAAGCATTACCGGCAGCATAACGGCATAGGCAGTCATACCAAACATCATCAGTGATTCGGCCAAAGGTTGTAATGTAGGGTTTCCGGGAAAAGCAACGTCTGCAACGATAATGCCTATCGGGGGAACGAACCAGCTTGGCAGCATCTGTTCAAGATGAAAAGCTTTGATTCGGTGGCAGGTGAACAGGCTGAAAAATACGATATGCAGCAGTACAGCAAACAGCCATAATATCGAACCTGCTGACGGAAAATACTGACCGGTAGTTTTAGAGATCACCATCAGCGACATTGCAAAGGTTGGAACAATACTGCCCGCTACAGGGTGCATCAGATCCTGCCACAGAGATTGAGGGAAGCTGATAAATTTTAGACACAGAATTAGCAGCAATGCGCAAGCCACAACAGTACCGGACAGTTGAATATAACCATGTGCAGGTACAATACTTTCCCAGCACCAGCTAAGACTTGCAATGCCCAGAGCTAGTCCTGCCATGGGGGTTGGGGCATTGGCTGTTTTTTGTTTGATCATATTCATTATGTCTGAACCTTGTTATGTAAGCGGACTAACCTTACAAAAGTTGTTATATTTAGGATATCTGAATTTTTTGAAAATAACGTTCATTTTTTCTTAATATGTTAATGGAGGGCGATTGGCGACTTCACTGAAACAATTGCGGGTGTTTGTTTCCGTTGCACAGGAAAAGACGATAACCGGTGCGGCAGCAAAGCTGTTTTTGTCTAAAGCGGCAGTCAGTATGGCGTTGGCTGAACTGGAAAAACAACTCGATCATCAGTTATTTGACCGGAACAACAACCGGTTGTTAATTAATGAGCAGGGTAAGCGTTTACTTCCCGCAGCGGATGAACTGTTATCCCGTTCTCATGACATTGAGCACATGTTTAACCAGAAAGGTGCAGTATCCGGAAAACTAAGGATTGGTTCCAGTGATACGGTTGGCATTCAGGTAACCCCATTTCTTTTACGTGACTTCCGCCAGCATACCGGGCATAAGGACCAATCGCTGTTTATCTCTAATACAGCTGAAATCTGCCATAAGCTCAGTGAATTTGAGCTGGATATCGGCTTGGTGGAGGGACATGTCCGTCAGCCAGATCTGTCTATTCATCCCTGGCTGGAAGATGAAATGGTTATCGCCTGTCCTCCTGATCATCCACTGACTCAGATGGGCGTGCTTAGTTTTTCTGCTCTGGAGCAATCGGAATGGATCCTTAGGGAGCAGGGCTCTGGAACGCGGGATTTTTTTATCAATCATGTCGCGTCTCACCTGGCTCAATGGCATCTGGTTCTGGAGCTGAATAAAACAGAAGCGATTCTGAATTGTGTTGCTGCCGGGATGGGGATCACCTGTATTTCAAATTACGCCATTGCTCATGCGGTTAAGGATGGCCGGGTTGCTGCTCTGAAGCTGCCAGTGGAGAGAAAACGTCAGTATTGGCTGATCTACCATAAAGAAAAGTATCGTAGCCCTCTGATGGAAACGTTTATCCATTTCAGCCGTAACTGGGAAATGCCTCTGATGGATATCTTGTAGTAAAGTGAGATTGAGATGAGATAAAAACAACAAAGCCCTCTGATGAGGGCTTTGTTGTTCAATATGGTAGCGGTAGGCGGACTTGAACCGCCACGCCCGAAGGCACCTGATTTTGAATCAGGCGTGTATACCAATTTCACCATACCGCCAAATTGTTCGATGCATTATACGGATGAATTGAAAGCGTGCAAGCAGAAAAGTCTTATGTGCTAGTCGGTTGCTGGTTAAATCACCATTGCAATAGGTTATTCAGCCGGACGCCATTCAGGTGCAATGCCGGTATCTTCATATAAGGGTTTATTATATTGATCCCGTTCTTCACTGAAGTACCAGACATTGTCAGGGAAATAGTTCCTATATTCAGGGAAGTATTTCGCAAATGTACGCTGGCAGGGCACGGTGAAATCTTCTCTCTTCAGATATGGATACCGGGCAATACAGCATTCTGCCAGCCGGTTGAAGAAATGATTCCCCATAAATCGGTCATAAGTAATACTGTGGAAAGCGCTGTGTTCCATTCTGTTGTAGTTATTCAGGTTATTGCTGGAAAGACCAAGGTCTCTTCTGCGACGCATGTCAATACCGACACTGAGATCCCTGTGAACGATTCGTTTTATATTTTTACTACTGTCCAGTTCCAGCAATATGTTCTGCCCGTGTGGCTCAATCATATAGCCAAAGTGCCGGAAACAGTCTATCCAGTGTCGTATGATTGGCAGCATGATGTTACTTAATATAAATTCCAGTGGCTCTCTGTTACCGATCAGCTCGTACAGCAGAGGCTGAATATCCGACTGATAAAAATCTTCGCCGTAGAGTGCAAAACCCGGTACAAGCGAGCGCGGTTCTGCTGCTGCGGGAAAAGGGGTCATATCTCGGACAACAAATCCCCAGTTTTCCCCTCTTTCACTCTGGGTTGTTGTATTTTCTTTAAAGGTGATCCCGATGACTTCTCGCAGAAAGGCAAAATCATCCCTCATTTTGTTAATGCCTTGTTCCAGTTCGGCAGAAACATTAATGGCCTGCTCCACAACTTCATCTCGCATTTTACGTGTATAGCGAGAAACTTTGAATGGAAAGTGGACTTTTACCGCGTGTAGTTCTCCTTCTTCCTGTACAAATAAAGTACGGGTGGAAGCGCTGGGAATCACATTTATTGAGCTATTTTTTATTGTATTTTTAAGTTGATTATTCAGATAAGGATCTGACGATGCTTCATCCATAACCTGCGGGTGAATACAGAAGCTGACACTTTGAGCGTGGATATAGCGAGCAGCGATACTTTCTGACGGGTTAGCCTGATAAATATTGACGCACTCTCTGGGGAGATCGATGGTGCACAAAGCAAATTCCTGATTATCAGAATCCGGCTGATAGGCACTGGCAGCTTCGGTATAGGATGAATGCTGGCTGTAGGTTCTGGTACCCTTATTTCGATACCGTTCAAGATAATATAAATTGGGTAATGGCATATTTAGTTACGCTTTTTTACTTTAGTTATAAAGTAACTATAACCGTCCAGGATGACAGAAAAAAGAGATCTGATACAAGAAAGAATGATTTTCATGTTCAGTGGCAAAATACATAAGGTTATGTTTATCTGATGGTTTACATTCGCAATCTTTATTAAATCTGTTTTATATTAATGGGATATCCAAGAATAATTATATGTTTATATTAAAATTGAGACATATAGATAGGTTTATGATTTTTCATCTCTTATTTTGTTTTAACTGATATTTTTATCTATAGTTGAGAGTGATTATTATCTCCGCATTGAGCTTTATGTCTCCGTGTCTTATGTTTTTATTATCACATTTATTTTTTAAGCCTGTTTCATCGTGGCAGTGATGGGGAGGAAGATAATGTATAAGTGGATGTGGATGTTTTCCGGACTGAGTACTAACGGAAAGGTGGGGGTTGTTATTGTGCTTCTTATCATTGCTGGTGTGTTTTTTTGCATGCTGCCTTTCTTATATCAGGTTGTTCTTGGTGTGTTAAAAATGTTCTGGCGGATAGGCGGGAAAGCGGCTTCTCTATGTATAGATGTTCTGACTGCACCCGTTTATTTTCTGATTAGATTTATGCAGTTATTTGCCGGGACAAGAGGTCATCAGACTTCGGTAGTGCCAATTGTGAAAGAGACACAAACAAATCAGACTCTGTATAGAGTGATGCTGGATCAGGACAAAAACAGAGGTCGTCAGGGATAGGTCTGAACATGAAACTGTCCCTGCCTATCATCAGAGACAGGGGCAATTAAGAAAGGCTCAGTCCAATCGGCTGAGCCTTCTGATTATCAGTAATGATCAGGCGTTTTGCTTTACATCAAACTGGCCAATAAGTTGATCCAGACGGGATAAGGCATTTTCCATCAAAGTGATCCTGCGGGAAAGCTGCTGTGATGACATTTGTAATTGTTCAGTATGCTGTCTGGTGTGGTCGGCTGTTTTGCTGTGTTCTTCACTATTGGCAGCCGCTTCCTGAATGATTTTGAATAACTCGGTAACCGACTGATGCATCTGTTCATTACGCTGTGCCGAATCAACCACAACCGAATTATTTTCAACATTATCTATACCTTGCTGCATATAACCTACTGCGGTGGCTGAACGCTCATGCAACTGACGCATCATATCACCAATATTATTGGCTGCTTTTGTTGTCCGGTTTGCCAGAACCCTTACCTCATCCGCAACGACTGAAAATCCCCGGCCATGTTCACCGGCTCGTGCGGCTTCGATTGCTGCATTCAGAGCCAGCAGGTTGGTCTGTTCGGTGATCTCTGTAATGATAGAAACAATACCGGAGATTTTTTGCATCTCGTCATTCACCTCATTGACACTCTGTGCTGATGCTTCAACGATAGAACGGATGGTGTTGGCATTTTCTACCGCCAGTTGATATTCAGATTCTGTATTTCTGACAACTTCCCGCATGACCTGATCGACATCCCGGGCCGATTGATGAGCTCCGGCAATTTCACTCTGCTGCAGTCTGGCCAGTGTCAGCATATTTTCTACTGCTGCAGAGGTATCATCACTGGTACTGGACAGGATCTGGCAACGACGGAACATCGATTCTGAGACCTGCTTGACTTCATTACTGGCAAAGATCAGTTCTGTAATGATGCCTTCCAGACTATCGACAAAACTGTTTATCCAGCGTCCCAGCCCTCCGATTTCATCTGCACTGAAGCGGGAAGCATCCAGTCTTTGAGTCAGATTGCCGTCGCCTTCCGCAAGGGTCTGTATAACCTGAGTCATTTGAGAGAGCTTCTGACTAAATGGTGAAATGGTTAATTTTCTGAAGGTAAAGATACTGATCAGCACGCACAGCAGAGTCAGTATTCCCTGTGCTGCAGATGTAAGCTGTAGCAGACCGGATGATGCAACGGGGAGCAGCAGACAGAAAAGCAGGTGCAGTATAAAGTGATTGGTCAGAGTGTGAGATAAACTCCGGTGACGGTATACTTCTTCTAAATCGGATTCACACATCATTCCCCATAGGTCTGGTGATCCCGGAAGTCGGAAGGTTACGCCTTTTCCGATCACCGGAATATGTCGGTAGTCAGAATAGCCGGGGTAATCGATATACAGGTTTTCTCCGTTCTTTATTGTTTCTCTGACACCCGGATGTAGCTGCCTGGTTGCCGGGTCGGTAAAAATAATTTCAAATTCGGTATGTTCCTGAACTTTTACCGTACCGAATTTTGTGTTCACCCCCTGTTTCAGGTTTTCACCATGGGAAAAGGTATTGTCTTCAAAACGGGAACGGGAAAGCGCTGTTCCCTGACGAATATCCGGGTCGTGGACTGCTTCTACCATAAATAGGTAGTTATCTCCGGACTCACTGTAGATATGTCCGGCTTCCCGCTGAATAATATCGCCGATAACATCATTAGGTATCCGGCCACAGAGGCAGAGTGGCTGCCCGCTTTCATCGGTAAACGGCTGATAGAACATTAGGGTAACGGCATCATGAAATCGGGAACTTGAGGCTCCGAGTTGTTCTGTACGTTTATCGATGTAAGGGCCATGGAGATATTGAGCAGATAAACCTGCATTCAGAGCCTTGCTGTCAGTCTGGTTACTTCCTGCATGTGAATCTTCAGAAGAATGGCAGACAGTACCAGCAGTATTGACGATAAAAAGTTCAGAAAAGTCTGTACCTCGTAGCAGAAGTTGTTGCAGTGTATCGATTCTGGATTCTTCTGACTTACTAGCCAGATATAATGCTGCATTCTCAAGAAAAGACCACTGATTATTGGTCCATGTAGTAAGTAGTTTGACCCGAGTCTGGGCAATACTTTCAAAGGTGTCCTCCAGTTCACTTTTTCTTGTCCGGTTATGAAAGCAGGCCTTACGCATCATTAGTTTTCCTGTTTTTCCGAACCAGGGTAACCAGTGTCGTTCTGCTTGTGTCAGTTGCATGTCTCGTCTCCATCCATTGATCTGAAAGGCAATACAGCACCATTGTGGTGAAACCATTTATGCTTATTAATGGTTAATTATTGGTGATTTATATTGCTGAATTTGCATCTGTTAACTTTGTGTGATTTTTTATTCTTATGTTGCTGAGAAAGCAATCTTTGCGCCAATAATAAATGCCGTAATTTGGGGCGTTGCAGGTTATTTTTCTGGTGTGAATTGCCAATATGGTGCAAATTGCCCGATCTGTGCACCAATTTGGGTGTTTTGCGATGCCTTATATGGTTGAGAGAAACAAGACAGTTGGTGGAGAAGAAGTACTCTTTTAAAAATAGAACGCCTTTTTGCTAAATTTGTTAAAAAAACAACTCATTTATGGACTCTGTTTTTATAACTTTAGAGTTGATTTTTGGTAGAAAACCATGGGTATGTACGGGTTGATCTTAATCAATGAATACGTTGAAATGTTAAGAGTTGTTAAATAATTTTTAAATTCTTTATTGATTTGTTTGTGGGTGTGAACGTATAGTCGTATTCGGGCTAGGTTGATACAGGAGGTTGGAGATGTTTTCAACAGGAGATAAACCAGGGAAAGGATCTTACGTATGTGAGAAGTGCAGAATTGCTGTGATACTGAATAGTGATCATGAAACTCTGCCATATTGTCCGTGTTGTGAAGCTCGTAAATATCTGGCTAAAGATGGCTGGAATAAAAAAGATAAATAAAACAAATTACTACGTTCCTTTTACTGTTCTGTTTGATGATTAATTTGTGTAGTTTGATGTTCAGTTTATATAGTTTGATGTTTAATTTATGTAGATAGTGTGAAACCTCAGCTTCGGCTGAGGTTTTTTTATGTCTTCCAGATCTGAATTCGGGTATCGCCCTGGCCGGGTTTGATATAAAGTGGCATTAACATATACAAGGAGTACGTAATGACACTGACTATCTGGCTATCACTGTTTACTGTCTGTTTACTCGGAGCTATGTCTCCGGGACCGAGTCTGGCTATGGTAGCAAAACACAGTCTGGCTGGTGGCCGGGCAAATGGATTGGCAACGGCCTGGGCACATGCATCCGGTATTGCACTGTATGCTTTGATTACGTTAATTGGGCTGGCGGCACTTTTACAGCAGTCTCCGTTAGTCTTCCGTTTACTCAGTTATGCCGGGGCGCTTTACCTCGCGTATTTAGGCTTGAATGCTATCCGTTCTAAGGGGGGGATTGCAGCTAAGTTACAGGCTGGAGAAAGCATGAGTGTATGGCAATCTGCCCGGGAAGGCTTTTTTATTTCTCTGACCAGTCCTAAGATCATGTTGTTCTTCATTGCGTTGTTTAGTCAGTTTGTCGCTGCCAGTAATGGTGAAACTAGTGGTAAGGCATTAATTGTCGTAACGCCGTGGCTGGTTGACGGACTCTGGTATACGTTAATCACTTTTGTTTTGTCTTCTTCTCTGCTTCTGGAAAAGCTGAGAGCAAAGGCTCTACTGATTGATCGCCTTTCCGGATGTGTTCTGATCGCTCTGGCTTTAAAGGTTCTGTTGAGTTTCTAAACCGGAAAAACATTTTTATCAATAAAGATAGAGAAATTGTTCCGGGTATGTTATCAGTACGTTTAGTGAACATTTATCCCAGTTAGTTGGTCGCTGTTGCGACTGTGTAAGTATGAGGTCAAAGAAATATATGCCTGTTGATACATGGAAAGATCCTAAGAATAAGGAATATTCCAAGGATGTGAATTTAATATCAACTACAGATCCCTCCAGTTATATAACATATGCCAATAGTGTTTTCTGTGATGTTGCGGAATATCAGACAGAAGAGTTACTTGGGCAACCGCATAATAAAGTTCGGCATAAAGAGATGCCTAAAGCTGCGTTTGCTCAGTTATGGGAATATGTGCAATCCGGAAAAAGCTGGATGGGATTGGTAAAAAACCAGCGTAAAGGTGATGGTTATTATTGGGTTTCTGCATTTGTGACTCCGATAAAAAATCATAAAGGTGATATCACTGAATATCAATCTGTTCGTTCCAGACCCGATGAAGCACAAACAAAGCGTGCATCACTTTTATATAAGAAATTAAATAATGGTGAAAAAATCCGGCAGAACAGAATCGCATATACTTCATTTAATATATTCTTTTCAGTATGCTTTCTGCTCCAGTCTTTTTTGTTATTTACCGGAGTGCCGGTCATATATATGGCTGTTGCCGGACTAATATGTGGTAGTGGAATGCTGGGAATATCCTTGCATCAGAATAAGCGTTTCAGCCATATCAGGAAACTGGCTAACGATTCTTATCATAACCCTCTGATGGAAAAACCTTATACCGGTTATTTTGATGATTACTCACAGATTGAGCTTGCCCTAATGATGCGAAAAGCTGAGCTGAGAGCGGTATCCGGAAGGACGGCTGAAACAGCGGGACAGATTCTGGAAGAAGCCGAAAATGAATTCGGTACTATTCAGTCTATTGAACAAAACCTGACGCAGCAGTCAGCAGAAACGGAAATGGTTGCAACAGCAGTAGAAGAACTGAGCCATTCTATTCAGGAAGTTGCCGATAGTGCTGCCGCTACATCTCAGGCTACCCGTGAGGCGAATCAGGAGTCACAGAAGGGGATGGAAAGTATCTCTGTGACCATTGATGTGATTGAGCAATTAGCTGCTGAACTGGAAAATTCCCGGGAGGTTATTGACCATCTTTCCCAGAATAGTGTTCAGATCGAAAGTATTCTGGATGTTATAGGTGGTATCTCCGAGCAGACCAATCTGTTGGCTCTTAACGCTGCTATAGAAGCTGCCCGTGCGGGAGAGGCCGGAAGAGGTTTTGCTGTGGTTGCAGATGAAGTCCGTTCACTGGCAACAAAAAGCCGTGCTTCAACAGATCAGATCCACGCGATGATTTCAGAGCTTCAGGAAACCGCTCAAAATGCAGTGAGCATTATGGAAAAAGGCGGAGAGCTGTCCAGGGAGTGTACTCAGAGAGCGAATGATACAGGCGGAGTACTGAGTAATATTTCCGGTATGTTGTCACAGATAACTGATAACAGTCATCAGATTGCTGTTGCGGTTGAGCAGCAGGCCGGTGTGACTCAGGAAGTGAACGGCAATGTGGTGAACATTAAATCTCTGGCCGACGAGACATTGCAGATGTCTAACCGTTCGGTGGAGAGAACCAGTAAGCTGGTAGACAGTCTGGAAGCTCTGCAGCGTCTGATAAAGCAGTTTCAGTCTCATTAATACGTTACGCCGCTTATTTTGCAGAAAAGCTTATTTGTAGCTGTGAAGTAAGCGGTGATCTTCCTTTTTCGAAAACATACTTTTCTTAGGTAAATAAAAAAGCCTGATCTTGCGATCAGGCTTTAAAAGTGGCTCCCCCTGCAAGACTTGAACTTGCGACATACGGATTAACAGTCCGCCGTTCTACCGACTGAACTAAGGGGGAACAATAATGGTGCCTCGAGGCGGAATCGAACCACCGACACGAGGATTTTCAATCCTCTGCTCTACCGACTGAGCTATCGAGGCAAAAGAATGGTGCCGACTACCGGAATCGAACTGGTGACCTACTGATTACAAGTCAGTTGCTCTACCTACTGAGCTAAGTCGGCACACTATAATCTTTTACAAAGACTGATGTCTTAGACACCAATCATTAAATTATGGTGCCCGGAGGCGGAATCGAACCACCGACACGAGGATTTTCAATCCTCTGCTCTACCGACTGAGCTATCCGGGCGACGGAGCGCTATTAAACGGATTTTCGCTGTCAGCGTCAACCTGTTTTTGCAAAAAAAACGCAAAAAAGTGACCGAGTGCTGTGATTTTAAGCAAAAGCACGGAGCTTATGTTATTTCACCAGATTAAACTCTCTTTTGTATCCAGTGACCTTTTCCAGATAGCGACGGGATTCGTTGTTCGGATGTTTTTTGGTTAGTGCCCAGTAAACCTGATTTGGTTGCAGGGCATTCAGATCCCGCATTGCCCGTGAACGATTGCGGTCGAATGTATTCAGTACACCACCTGTACCGCCGTTGTAGGCCGAAATCATACTGTATTCCAGAGAAATTGGATCTCTGACTTCTTTTAGGTAGCGGTTTTTTAATAGATAAAAATAGGCTGTTCCTGTGTCTATATTGTTGGCCGGATCAAACAGATATTCCGGAGAAGGTTGTCCGGAACGTTTCTTAACCAGCTTAAAGACATCGGCACCGGCGGTTTTCGGGACTACCTGCATCAGACCATAAGCATTGGCCCAGCTTACGGCATAAGGATTGAAGCTGCTTTCTGTTTTTATAATGGCGTAGATTAAATCTTCTGCAATACCATATCGGCGTGCTGCTCTTTGTACAATCTCGGCGTATTTATAGCTGCGTAATTCAAAGTGTTCTTCAACCATCGGGATTTCAACATAATAGGCTTTTTTGTAATCCACAGTTTTGGTTTTTAAATGATGAGCAATCAGGTAATCAGCAAAGCGATTAGCACGCCAGCTCCACTGGATCGGTTGTTTATCCTGATCAATAACCTGCTGATAAAGGAATGGCTGACCTTTGAGTTCAATACTGGATGAGGAGAACAGATCTACATTGGCTGGATCATCCGGGGTAAGCAGGGTTGTGACGATGGCATTTTTCAGGTGTTTTTTCGGTTCTGTCGGAGAGACGGTCTCAATGGTAATTTTGCCCTCGGTAAAATTAACGTCAGAACGGCTCAGATAGTTGTCTATGTACTTTACGTAGTTACTCTTACCTGCGATACGAAATTCCTTGTGACCCCAGCGTTTCTCAATGTTGCCGGAAAAGCTGTTCATCAGTGCATCCATTGCTGCGGTGTCTTTCTGAAATTGCCCCGGCAACCGAGCCAGATTTTTGGCGAAACGGTTAGTCGGTTCGTAATCTACCTCATAGACGGACTCAATAAATTCTCGACTGCAGCCAGTGAGGAGAAAAGGGATCAGTAGACAGTAAAGCTTCTTCATATCAGATGTTCAAATGCTAAACCGGATATCCGGTTTGTTTTGTTTTTCCCAGAAATCCCCACGCATCTGCGTGGGAATATATATCCGGTTGAACCGGCTCTCTGCCGGGATGAGAGTAACTTATTATGGTTTTGGCGGTGTGTAGCCATCAATTTGTACATCTTTACCTTCAAACAGAAACTTTTCCATCTCCTGCTCCAGTAATTTGCGATGTTCCGGTTCCATCATGTTCAGTTTCTTTTCATTAATTAGCATCGTCTGCTTTCCCTGCCATTCGGCCCAGGCTTCTTTGGAGATATTGTCGAAAATTCGTTTACCCAGTTCTCCGGGATAAAGCTGAAAATCCAGACCTTCGGCTTCTTTTTGCAGACGGGTACAGAATACTATGCGACTCATATCTTCTCCTTGTTTAATGTTGTTCATTCAGCTCCGAAGGCAGGCTGTCTATAAGTTGTTTAACAGGCGCTGCCAGCCCGATTTTTTCCGGACAGATTAAGTTATACCAGAGACCTGTACCACCATCCATCACCAAATTTGGTGTTTGTTTCAGTTTTACCAGTATGGGAGTTATGTCCAGATGGTAGTGGCTGAAGGTATGGCGGAAGGCGATCAGTGGCCGGATTGTTTCGATATCGGATTCTTCCACAGACAGACGATCCAGTTGAGGAATAATCTCTGCACAGTGATGTTCTGGAAAACTGAACAGGCCTCCCCAGACCCCTGTTTCCGGTCTTTGTTCCAGCCAGATCTGATGATCACAATACAGGATCACGAACCAGGTCGCTTTTACCGGTTTTTCCTGTTTCGTCTTTTTGCCTGGGAACTCATCCTGACGTTGCTGTTTCTTTGCTTCACAGAGCGTTTCTACGGGACAGAGAGTACATTTTGGGCGGCTTCTGGTACAAACCATTGCTCCCATATCCATCATTGCCTGATTGTATTTGTCTGTATTTTCTGCCGGGGTATGTTCTTCTGACAGTTCCCATAGTCGGTTTTCCACTGGCTTTTTCCCTGGCCACCCTTCTACGGCAAAACAGCGGGCGAGGGTTCGCTTGACATTACCATCTAAAATAGCAAGAGGCTGTCGGTAGACCGATGAGAGAACGGCGGCAGCAGTAGAACGTCCGACACCGGGTAAAGCATGCATTTCATCAAGTGTGAGCGGAAATTCTCCCTGATATTGTTCCACGATAATTTTAGCTGCTTTATGCAGATTGCGAGCCCGGGCATAGTAGCCAAGCCCTGTCCACTGGTGCAGTACTTCATCCTGAGGGGCTTCTGCCAGTGCCTGTACAGTCGGGAATCTCTGCAGAAAACGTTCAAAGTAAGGGATCACCGTTGCTACTTGTGTCTGTTGCAGCATAATTTCCGACAGCCATACTCTGTAGGCATTTTTATTCTGTTGCCACGGCAGATTTTTCCGCCCGTATGTTTCGTACCAATCAAGAATGGCATTTGCAAATGGTGTCACAATTTTCTCTTTTGTTATTCTGTCCGGCAGCAAATTGCACCACACTTACCGGGATAAGTAAATTCCACTTGCATAGCGACGGTTTCTTTGGATAATCCCCGCTTTGATTGAACAATGAACAGGTATAAACAGGCAGAACCAATGAGTGAAGTGACCACTAACGAATACACTGAAGACGGCAAACTATTACGTAAAGTGCGCAGCTTTGTGCGTCGTGAAGGACGCTTAACCAAAGGCCAGGAACACGCACTGAAAGAGTGTTGGCCTGCGATGGGAGTTGATTATCAGAAACAGCTGCTGAACTGGCAGGAAGTGTTCGGTAACGATAATCCTGTGGTACTCGAAATTGGTTTTGGTATGGGGGCTTCTCTGGTTGAAATGGCTAAAAATGCACCGGAGAAAAACTTTATCGGTATCGAAGTGCATAGCCCTGGTGTTGGTGCTTGTCTTGCTGCGGCTCAGGAAGCCGGGCTGACTAACCTGCGAGTGATGTGCCATGATGCAGTGGAAGTCTTTGCGCATATGATTCCGGATGGTAGCCTGTCTACATTACAACTGTTTTTCCCTGATCCATGGCATAAAAAACGCCATCATAAGCGTCGTATCGTTCAGGCAGAATTTGCGGAAATGGTTCGCCAGAAGCTGATCCCGGGTGCTGGTATCTTCCATATGGCGACAGATTGGGAAAACTATGCTGAGCATATGATTGAAGTGATGAAAGCTGCTCCCTGTTACGAAAATACGGCAGAAGATGGGGATTATGTGCCACGTCCGGAAGAACGTCCGCTGACTAAGTTTGAAGCACGAGGTCATCGTTTAGGGCATGGTGTATGGGATATTAAGTTTAAGCGCGTAAGTTAAGACGAGATTACAGAGCGGACGCCGATCTCTTTATAAGATACTAGCCTTAGTCTGCTCTGCTTCCGGAAACAATGATATCGTCATTCCTGCGAAGGCAGGAATCTGGTTTAACTCAGCGAAATGCTTTGCTGCCTACACAAGGATGACGGTGATTTTGGGAATGACGATAGTCATCGGGGCGACAAATCTATATCATCTGGTCTTTAATCCCCAACAAACATCTCCAGCAAATCATTCAAAAACAGCTTACCTTTTTCTGTTACCTGCCAGTGGGTTTCTGTCTCTATGAGATAATCAGAGTTGAGAGCGTGACGGATTGTTGACTGGATTGTCTCCAGCGACAGACCAGTGCGGTCAGGAAAATCCTTTTTCGGACAAGCCTCTAACAGACGGAAACGATTCATAAAAAACTCAAACGGGCGATCTTCTTCTGCAACGTTGCTTTCTGTTTCCAGATAAGGCTTGAGCAGATTCAGATAACCCCGGGGGTGTTTTACCTTTGTGGTGCGGATAATGCGCCCGTCAGCAAAGCTGAGCTTGCCGTGTGCACCACATCCGATACCCAGATAATCACCGAAACGCCAGTAGTTCAGGTTATGCCGGCACTGATATCTCGGCTTGCTGTAGCCGGAAATCTCATACTGAACATAGCCAGCATCAGTCAGTTTTTGATGCCCTTGCTCGAAGATATCCCACAGTGCATCATCGTTTGGTAGTTGTGGTGGCTTAGAGTAGAACAGGGTATTCGGTTCTATAGTCAGCTGGTACCAGGAAAGGTGTGGTGGATTCAGTTCAATGGCTTTATCCAGATCCTTGAGTGCCTGTTCTGGAGTCTGATCCGGTAAGCCGTGCATCAGATCCAGATTAAAACTTTTCAGGCCAATACTGTGTGCCAGTTTAGCGGCATTGACGGCTTCATTCTGTCCGTGGATCCGCCCCAACTTCTGTAGTTTATCCTGCTCAAAGCTTTGAACACCGATAGAAATACGGGTCACCCCTTGTTTCCTGTAGTCGGCAAAACGCTGAGCCTCAATAGTACCGGGGTTGGCTTCCATGGTGATTTCAATCTCAGTCGCAAACGGGATCTGCTCTGCAACTCCCCGGAGTAACCTGCCGATCCCTTCGGGGGATACCAGACTGGGTGTACCACCACCGATAAAGATCGAGTGCAGCTTCCTGTTATCCTGTTCTAAGTGGTAGCGTTGACGGTCGAGACTCAGATCTTCCAGAAGAGCATCGATATACTGATCTTCCGGGATCTCAGATTTCATGGCATGCGAGTTGAAGTCGCAATACGGACATTTCTGTACACACCAGGGAATATGAATATACAGGCTGAGCGGAGGAAGGATTAACATAACAGTATTAAGATTGTCTTAATGTGGTAAATAACTGTTGAAGAGCCTTGCCCCGATGGGAAAGTTGTTTTTTCACTGCCGCTTCCAGCTCAGCAGAAGCACAGCCTTTTTCCGGAACAAAAAATACAGGATCATAACCAAAACCGTTGCTGCCGTGAGCTTCGGTCAGAATCCGTCCTTCCCAGATACCGTGGCAAACGATAGGGGTAGGGTCATCGGCGTGACGCATCATGACCAGAACACAGTGAAAGCGTGCTGTTCTTTCGGCTTCCGGTACATTACGCATATCATCAAGTAATTTATTCAGGTTATTCCGATCATTAGAGTCATTTCCTGCATAACGAGCCGAATAAATTCCCGGAGCCCCTTTCAGCGCATCGACTTCTAATCCTGAATCATCAGCAATAGCCGGTAAGCCGGTTTCTTTTGCTGCATGACGAGCCTTAATGATGGCATTTTCAATAAAGGTTGTACCTGTTTCGGCAACATCTGACACATTAAGTTCATTTTGTGCCAGTACCTCGAAACCGAAATCAGACAGCAAATCTGCCATCTCACGAACTTTACCCTGATTACCGGTAGCCAGAACGATTTTTGTCATGATGTTTTCTCTGAATATATAACTGTTGGAAATAGGTGTCTTATATTTGGGGTCAATAACGGGCATCCCTTGCAAGGCAGGGAGTAACTTAACTCGTATCCCCTGCTTATCCGCTTCTGCCCGCGTAGGGATGACCGGAATTAAAGTAATACTTCCACTTCTTTGGGAATCAGCTCCGGAGAGTGAATTCGCACCTGTTTGTGCCTGCCCAGTTCTCCTTTCTCGATATCAATCTGTCCCTTGGCAACCTTAAACTGCTTAGACAAATATTTCGTTAGATGACTGTTGGCTTTGCCGTCAACCGGAGGGGCAGTAATGGCTATTTTGAGTTCTTCACCGTGCAGTCCTACGATTTGATCCCGGCTGGCTTTGGGCTGGATATACAGCCTCAGGATCAGATCATCGTCATCGCGCCGTACCGCCGGGTTCTCTGTTTGAGACATTAGAGCTGATGCCAGACGGGGCCGACGATATCCCCCATCAGATAATTAGCAAACTGAAGTGCGATAAACAGCACCAGAACACTCAGATCCAGTCCCCCCATGGGTGGAATAATGCGGCGAATAGGGGCCAGCATAGGAGCCGTCAGTTGATGGAACACATATTCCATAGGGCTGCGCCCCTGACTGACCCAGCTCATAATTGCCTGCAGCAGCAGGATCCAGAACAGTAATCCGCCTGCAGCTTTTATCAGGGATAACAGACCAAGAAGCAGGAATTGTACACTCAGTACAGCAGAGCCTCCGGACAGCAGCATGACCATCAGAACAAACTTCATTACGCTCAGGAAATAAGCGAATAATAGTGTTGCCATATCGATAGGGCCGAGGGACGGAATAATACGTCTTAACGGACCGACAACCGGCTGGGTAGCTTTAACGATAAATTGGGAAAACGGGTTATAGAAATCGGCTCGCACCGCCTGCAACCAGATTCGCAGCAGAACCACCATAATATACAGATCAAGTACGGTGGATAATAAAAAATGTATCGAGTTCATGGGTTACCCTTTGTTCAGCTCGCTTAAAATAGCTTTTCCATCTCTTCGGCACGGTTAACTGCGGCCTGCATGGCTTTTGCCACAATATCGGAAAGTTGATGTTCGTTAAAGGTACGCAGCGCTTCGGCTGTTGTGCCACCTTTAGATGTTACCTGCTCTCTTAACACGGACAGTTCGGTATCCGGGTTGGCTACAACCATTGCCGCTGCCCCCAGCGCAGACTGCTGCACCAGCAAGCGGGCGGTATTCTGATCGAAACCTTGTGCAATCGCTTCTTTCTGCATTGCTTCCATAAACAGGAAGAAGTAAGCCGGAGCACTGCCTGCAGCAGCAATAACATTATTTATGCCTGATTCCTGATTAACCCAGCAAATTTCACCAACAGCCTGCATCAGCTCAGCGGCGAAGCGTTTATCTGCCGCTGAAACCGTTTCTGCTGCAAAGAGTCCGCTCATCCCTTTACTGACTAGTGCCGGGGTGTTTGGCATTACCCGTACCAGTTTCAGGTCTGTTTTCAGCAGCGCATTCAGCCTGGAAACGGATACTCCGGCTGCAATGGATATCACCAGCTTATCGGCAAAGTCCACTTCTGTAAAACCTTCACAGACGACCTGCATTAACTGAGGTTTTACCGCCAGAACCACAACATCAGCCTGCGTTGCTGCCGCTGAGTTATCTGCACTGGTGTTGATAGTGTACAGATTTGTCAGCAGGTCTCTCTGTTCCTGATTCGGGTCAGTGGCTGTTATCAGTTCTGCGGGATAACCGCTGGCAACCAGTCCGGCGATAATAGAGCGAGCCATATTCCCAGCGCCGATAAAGGCGATTTTTTTCTGTTGCATGATTTTTTCCTTAAATGGTCAGCCTGCTTTTAATCTCTGCTTGTGTAGTCTCTGGTACCAAAAATTGCGGTTCCAATACGAACCATGGTACTTCCTGCGGCAACGGCAGCCTCCATATCACCGCTCATACCCATCGATAAAGTATCCAGTTCAGTGTATTGTTCGGCTAGTTTTATTTTCAGTTCTGCCAGCTGTTTAAACGCTCTGAACTGAGAGTCATAGTCGGAAACATTGGCAGGGATCGACATCAATCCTCTTAACGTGAGGTTGGGAAGGCCGGAAATCAACTCGGCCAGAGCAAAAACTTCTGACTCATCAATGCCGGATTTGCTGGTTTCCCCACTAGTATTGACCTGAATAAGAACCTGCAACGGGGGTAACCCCTTAGGGCGTTGATCATTAAGTCTCTGGGCTACTTTTGCTCTGTCAACAGAGTGAACCCAGTCAAAATTTTCTGCAACCAGTCGGGTTTTATTGGATTGAAGTGGTCCTATAAAATGCCATTCTATTTTTGCATCCCTATAGTGTTCTGAAAAATAATGGATTTTATCTACACCTTCCTGAACATAGTTTTCACCGAAGGCTTTTTGTCCTGCCGCAAGGGCGGCGACAATGGCAGCGTTGGGTTTGGTCTTACTGACAGCCAAAAGTTGTACAGAATTTGGTTCTCGACCACACTTATGTTCAGTATTACGGATCTGTGTGGTGACCTGCTCAATATTTTGTTGAATACTACACATAGTTAGTTGACTTTATTAAGGATTGTAAATGGATATCGCCGAGTTACTGGAGTTTAGTGTAAAACATAATGCGTCAGATCTACATCTTTCTGCAGGAGTTCCTCCTATGGTAAGGATTGATGGCGACGTCAGAAAGCTTGGACTCCCTGCATTTGAACACTCAGAGGTACATCGTCTGGTGTTTGAAATTATGAACGATATGCAAAGAAGTGAGTTTGAAGAGAAACTGGAAGTCGATTTCTCATTCGAGCTACCTAAAATCGGTCGCTTCCGTGTCAATGCATTTCATCAGCGTCGTGGTTGTTCAGCCGTATTTCGTTCCATTCCTACAGACATCCCTACGCTGGAGCAACTGGATACACCGCAGATCTTCACGGATATTGCTAACTATGAAAAAGGGCTGGTACTGGTGACCGGGCCGACGGGTTCCGGTAAATCAACGACACTGGCGGCGATGGTGGACTACATTAACCGTAATTTCAATAAGCATATTCTGACTATTGAAGATCCGATCGAATTTGTACATCTGAATAACAAATGTCTGGTAAACCAGCGAGAGGTACACAGAGATACTCATAGTTTTAAAGCAGCACTGCGTTCTGCTCTGCGTGAGGATCCGGATGTTATACTGGTTGGGGAACTGCGTGATCAGGAAACGATCAGTCTGGCGCTCACAGCGGCTGAAACCGGGCATCTGGTATTCGGTACCCTGCACACCAGTTCAGCCGCCAAGACGATAGACCGGATTATCGATGTGTTTCCCGGTAGTGATAAAGGGATGGTGCGCTCTATGCTTTCTGAATCGCTGCGGGCAGTTATTGCCCAAAAATTATTGAAGCGTATTGGTGGTGGCCGGGTTGCCTGCCATGAAATTATGCTGGCAACCCCCGCTATCCGTAATCTGATCCGTGAAGACAAGGTGGCACAGATGTTTTCTATGATTCAGACGGGGTCGTCCGTCGGTATGCGCACCATGGAACAAAGTGCTAAACAGCTTATTGCTCAGGGTATTGTGGACTTTGAAGAAGTACAGAAGAAGGTTGAGATAGAAAGCTCACCGTTTTAATCGGTGACGAAAGAGGTATAAATGGAACTGAGTCAGATACTGGATGCGATGATTTCTTCCCGGGCATCGGATGTGTATATAACGGTGGGAGCACCTTGCCTGTTAAGGGTTGATGGTGAGCTAAAGCCGCTGGGAGTAGCGTTGAATGAAACGCAGGTAACGCAACTTCTGTATGCCATGATGGATAAAGAGCGGCAGCAGGAGTTTCATCAAAGCAAAGAAGCCAATTTTGCTATGGTAAAAGAAACGGGTCGGTTTCGGGTCAGTGCGTTTTATCAGCGTGAATTGCCGGGAGCAGTTTTACGTCGTATCGAAACGGAGATTCCGACGTTTGATGCATTGAAACTGCCTCCGGTGTTAAAGGAACTGTCTACGTCTAAACGGGGGCTGGTACTGGTAGTCGGTGCTACCGGATCCGGTAAGTCTACGACTATGGCTGCAATGACTGGATACCGGAATGCGAACCTTCCCGGGCATATTTTAACGGTAGAAGATCCGATAGAGTTTGTGCATGAACATAACCGCTGCATTATTACTCAGAGAGAAGTCGGGCTGGATACAGACAGTTATGAAATTGCACTGAAAAATTCACTGCGTCAGGCTCCGGATATGATTCTGATTGGTGAAATCCGTACCCGGGAAACCATGCAGTACGCAATGATGTTCGCTGAAACAGGCCATCTCTGTATGGCAACTCTGCATGCCAATAATGCTAATCAGGCACTAGAGCGTATTCTTCATCTGGTGCCTAAAGAGCAGAAAGAACAGTTTCTGTTTGATCTTTCTATGAATTTACGAGGGATCATCGGGCAGCAGCTAGTACGGGACAAACAGGGCAATGGGCGTCATGGTGTGTTTGAAATCTTGCTTAACACCCCAAGGGTATCGGATTTGATCCGCCGGGGTGAATTGCATGAACTGAAAAGCACCATGGCGAACTCGAATGAGACTGGCATGAAAACGTTTGATCAGTCGCTGTATGAATTGATTGTTGAGGAGAAGGTCGCTGAACAGGATGCCATGCACTGTGCTGATTCGGCTAATGACTTAAGGATGATGCTGAAAACAAAGCGTGGAGACAGCCAGAATCGCAGCATGCTGGATGGTGTGCAGATTGACATGGATTAACCATAAAGGTTCTCAAACCAGCTTTCGAGGATGACGACCGCAGATTGGCAGTCGATATTGCCTTTGCTTAATGCCTTGTATCCACCCATGGAAAACAAGTCTGCGCGGGCTTCTGCTGTTGAAAGTCTTTCATCGTGCAGTTCGACTGGCAGACCAAAACGTCCGTGCAGGCGGTTGGCAAATTTCCGGGCTCGGGGTGTGATGGTTTCCAGATCTTTGCCTTGCAGATCGGTGGGTAGTCCGACAATCAGTAGATCCGGCTGCCATTCTCTGATCTGTTTTTCAATTTCATCCCAGTTTGGGATCCCGTCTTTGGCTTTAAAGGCTTTCAGCGGTGTAGCTGTGCCGGTGATTGCCTGACCGATGGCACTACCAATACTTTTTGTGCCATAGTCAAAAGCCATGATGGTTTTTGATGTCATAATTGTCTGTCTGTTTTTTTATTTAAGTTATCTATCTGTTTTTATTTATGCATGTCCGGCTTCTGAGGACAATTGTGCGGGGTCAACCCCGAGCATTTCTAAAGCCTTATGCCAGCGTTCATGCACCGGAGTATTAAACATAACGTCCGGATCTGCTTGTACCGTCAGCCATGCATTTTCGGCCAGCTCTTTCTCCAGTTGTCCTGCTGTCCAGCCTGAATATCCCAGAGCGACTATATAATTTTTCGGCTCGGCTTCTGTCCCCAGAACTCCGAGGATATCTTTAGATGTCGTCACCGACAGATTATCCGTCATACGGATGCTGGAATGATAATCATCTTTGGGCTCGTGCAGGATAAAACCGCGATCTTCAGAGACAGGGCCGCCATTCAGTACCGGCATATTCAAATGTTCTTTATAGATCTTCGGATGGATCGATTCGACTTCTACCTGCTTCAGCATCCCGGCAACGGTGATGTCGATCGGGGCATTGATGATTAGCCCCATTGCACCTTCTTCATTATGCTCACAGATATAGATCACAGAACGATAGAAGAATGGATCCGTCATTCCGGGCATTGCGACTAGAAAGTGATTCGCCAGATTCATAATTTCTCCTCCCATCGTTCTCTGTACCTCATCTCCAACAGAATCTCAGATTATAGATTCAGACGGCGCTCAATAGCATCCATCAGTTTACCGGTAATTGAAATATCGAATTCTGCTTCTATCTCACGGATACAGGTCGGGCTGGTTACGTTTATTTCAGTCAACTTATCGCCAATGACGTCAAGTCCGACAAAGATCAGTCCTTTTTCTTTAAGTGTAGGCGCAACTGCTTCTGCGATCTTCCTGTCTGTGTCACTTAATGGTCTTGGTTCACCCCGGCCACCAGCTGCCAGATTACCGCGGGTTTCTCCCTGAGCCGGAATTCTGGCCAGGCAGTATGGCATGGGTTCACCATCAACAACCAGAATACGCTTATCGCCGTTACTGATATCCGGAATAAAAGCCTGAGCCATCGCGTAGTATTGGCCATGGTTGGTCAAAGCTTCAATAATCACCGATAGGTTCGGATCACCAGCTTTTACCCGGAAGATAGAGGCTCCTCCCATACCATCCAACGGCTTCAGAATGATATCACCGTGTTTTTCATAGAAGGCACGAATCTGCTTATCCTTACGGGTTACTATGGTTGTCGGTGTCAGTTCAGGGAACCATGCGGTAAATAATTTTTCGTTACAGTCGCGCAGACTCTGAGGTTTATTGACAATCAGAGTCCCTTTCTCTTCTGCCCGCTCAAGGATATAAGTCGCGTAGATATATTCGGTATCGAAAGGCGGATCCTTACGCATCAGCACTGCATCCAGCTCAGACAGCTCAATGGTCTGTTCTGATTTAAACTGGTACCAGTTGTCCGGATCTTCTTTAATTTCGACGATCTTCGTATCCGCGAAAGCTGTACCCTGATCCAGATGCAGATCGGCCATTTCCATGTAGTGGATTTCATAGCCACGTTTTTGAGCTTCCAGCATCATAGCAAAGGTTGAATCTTTTTTGATTTTGATGGATGAAATAGGATCCATCACTACGCCTAGTTTGATCATTATTTTCTCCTAATCAGCCCAGATCGCCGAAGCGAACCTGAAGTGCAGTGACGGCTGTCAGTGCCGCTGTTTCAGTACGCAGTACTCTCGGGCCCAGCAGTGTTTCTGCAAAGTGATATTTTTCTGTCATGGTGATCTCTTCCGCAGAGAGACCACCTTCCGGACCGATAAGCAGACGGACTCTGGAGACCGGTTCAGGAAGAGTATTGATAGAATACTGAGCGCGGGGATGCAGGTTGAGCTTCAGGGCATCATCTTCTTCAGCGCACCAGTCTTCCAGTGTCATAAGCGGGCGAACCTGAGGCACTATATTGCGTCCGCATTGTTCACAGGCGGCAATAGCAATTTTCTGCCATTGTGCCAGTTTTTTCTCGAAACGTTTGGGATCCAATTTTACGCCACAGCGTTCTGATATTAGCGGCGTAATGGTATTTACCCCCAGTTCGACGGATTTCTGGATGGTGAATTCCATTTTTTCCCCCCGGGAAACGACTTGTCCGAGATGGATATTCAGCGGGGATTCAGTGCTGTGTTCTGTGCGCTCTGAGAGTGTGACCTGAACGTGTTTTTTACTCACTTCGGTAATCGTCGCCGGAAACTCAGCACCACTGCCATCAAACAGCTGTACGTCCTGTCCCGGTTGCATGCGCAGTACTCGCCCTATATGGCCAGTCGCATCTTCACTGAGCATGACAGGACCCAGCGTGGTAATAGGTTCCGGGTGATAAATTCGGGGGATTCTCATTGCTGCTGATTCCGCAGGTTATTGTTAGTTCTCTTAACATGGATGCAGAGAGACCAAAAAACAAGGGGAAATAGCCGATGAACTCAGGAAAGCCTGCGACCGGTAAATACCAGTTCCTGACCACACTGACGGCACAGGTAGCGGTTCTCCTGTCGCAGTACTTTATTATGACGGCGGATGGTCAGGGCATGGCAGGTACATTCACACTGATATTCAAACGTTTTTCCCTGAACAGAATCAATAGCAAAGCGATGGGTGGTTTCCGGCTGCAGGGTAAAAACCTGTTGCATGATCTCCTGCCATTCCCTGCCGTGCGGGCGAACCCGCCCGTAAAGCTGATAGGTGAGTAAATGGGCTATTTCATGCGGAATAACTTCACTCAGAAATGCCAGTTTATTTTCCTGAAACAGAACCGGATTCAATCGGATCTCATTCAACTGCAGGTAAGCTTTGCCGGCTGTTTTACCTCGTAATCTAAACGATACTTCCGGTCGAGAAAAGTGACGCTGGAAAAAGGTTTCAGCCAGATGCAAGCAGTGGCTGAGCTGGTTTTCAATAGCATGAATGTCTGTAGTGGTCGGGGTAAAACAGTAACTCATTCGTCCCCTTTTTTTGCCAGCCGGGCAATACTTTCCAGACGAGATTTTACTTTTGGTGACGAAGCCATACTGGCTGTCGTCAGAATAGAGAGGGCTGCAGAATCAGACAAGGGGGGCCTTTTTTTCAGTTGCTTATGCTTTTCTTCCTGCTGACGGTATAGTGCAGGGTTGATTTTTATCTCTATACCACTCAGTCTGGCAAAACCGTTGGCCCTCAGATGGTTAAGAATAGAGAGTCTTTCGTAGTCGAGCTTCATTTTTATTGCGGCACTCGCAGTTTCAATGATCAGAATCCCTTCACGAATATTGGCCGCCCGGCACTGTTCTGTTGTTCCTTTCGGCAGCAAAGGCATCAGTAACCGGTTCAGTCGATTGATCTGGCTTGCATGTTCCTGTAATAACTGCAGCTTACTGTCGGAAATAATCGCTTCTGTTGACGTGGGTCGATGATCGCGCATAAATGACTCGTAGTATAAATGTACTTCCAGTGTAATGAAGTGTGAAGACTCAGTCTACAGGGGCAGGCGGCCATTGAAGGGATACATCAAGCGAATTTATGCAGAAAACACTAACTTGCTCAAACTAATGGTATTCCTGATGGTTGTTAGCTGGATAATCCCTTATTATAGGTGCCGTTTTGTTTCAATTTGAAAGATACACAGCCATCAGGCTTGAAAACAGTCTCTCTGGTCGCCATATCGGAACCATAGGATTCATATCAGTATTCTTAGTTTAGAGACTGACCGTATTTAAGTAGTATCAGTGAGTGGTTATCTTCAAAATAGAGACCGTTCAGGAAAGTAACAAGAGATCCATAGCAGATGATAACTAAGCTACTGACCAAAGTAATTGGCAGCCGTAATGACCGAACTTTGCGGCGTTTAAGAAAAATTGTAAAAGAAATTAATAACTATGAGCCGGATTTTGAAGCTCTATCTGATGAGCAGCTTAAAGCAAAAACGGTAGAATTCCGTGAACGTTTAGAGCAGGGCGAAACGTTGGATCAGCTTCTTCCTGAAGCATTTGCCACCGTACGTGAAGCGTCTAAGCGTGTTTTCGGCATGCGGCATTTTGATGTTCAGCTTATCGGCGGTATGGTACTGAATTCCGGTCAGATCGCAGAGATGCGTACAGGTGAAGGTAAAACACTGACCGCCACCTTACCGGCTTATCTGAATGCATTGCCTGGTAAAGGTGTTCATATCGTTACCGTGAACGATTATCTGGCTAAGCGGGATGCGGAAACCAACCGTGCCTTATTTGAGTTTCTTGGTATGACGGTTGGCGTTAACGTACCTAATATGGCTCCGCCAGAGAAACAGGCTGCTTATAAGGCTGATATCCTCTACGGTACTAACAATGAATTTGGTTTCGACTATCTGCGTGACAATATGGCTTTCCGCAAGGAAGATCGTGTTCAGCGCGCACGTTTCTTCGCCGTCGTCGATGAAGTTGACTCGATTCTGATCGACGAAGCGCGAACACCACTGATTATCTCCGGTCCTGCAGAAGACAGTTCCGAATTGTATACCCGCATTAACACCTTGATCCCTTCTTTGCAAAAGCAGGATAAGGAAGATACGGAAGAGTATCGCGGGGATGGTCACTATACTGTAGATGAAAAATCCAAACAGGTTTATCTGACAGAAACCGGTCAAGAGTTTGTCGAAGAACTGATGGTGAGCAACGGTCTGATGGCTGAAGGCGATACCTTGTATTCTCCGGCGAATATCAGCCTGCTTCATCACGTGAATGCAGCACTGCGTGCACATGTCTTGTTTGAAAAAGATGTCGATTATATTGTAAAAGACGGTGAAGTTATCATCGTTGATGAGCATACCGGACGTACTATGCCGGGACGTCGCTGGTCAGAAGGTTTGCATCAGGCTGTGGAAGCAAAAGAAGGAGTCCGGATCCAGAATGAAAACCAGACACTAGCTTCGATCACATTCCAGAACTATTTCCGTCTGTATGAAAAACTGTCCGGTATGACTGGTACGGCAGATACGGAAGCTTTTGAATTCCAACAAATCTATGGCCTGGAAACAGTGGTTATTCCAACCAATAAGCCGATGATCCGTGATGATATGGCGGATATGGTTTATCGTACTGAAGCTGAAAAATTCAGTGCCATTATTGAAGATATTAAGCTGCGAGTGGAAAAAGGTCAGCCGGTACTGGTGGGGACGGTTTCTATCGAAAAATCGGAACTGCTTTCTAATGCACTGAAAAAAGCCAAGATAAAACATAACGTACTGAACGCTAAATTTCATGAACAGGAAGCGGATATTGTTGCCTTTGCCGGTTCTGCTGGTGCAGTAACGATCGCGACTAATATGGCCGGTCGTGGTACCGATATCGTTCTGGGCGGTAGCTGGCAGTCTGAAGTGGCTAAACTGGATAATCCAACGGATGCTCAAATAGCTCAGCTTAAGGCTGACTGGAAAGTTGAACATGAAAAAGTGCTGGCAGCGGGTGGCCTGCATATTATTGGTACTGAGAGACATGAATCCCGTCGTATAGATAACCAGTTGCGTGGTCGTTCCGGTCGTCAGGGAGATCCGGGCTCTTCCCGTTTCTATCTGTCTATGGAAGATACCTTGTTGCGTATTTTTACTTCTGATCGTATGGCCGGTCTTATTCAGAGTGGCATGAGTGAAGGTGAAGCGATTGAAAGTCGCATGTTGTCGCGTTCGATTGAAAAAGCACAGCGCAAAGTTGAAGGCCGTAACTTTGATATTCGTAAGCAACTGCTGGATTACGATGATGTGGCTAACGATCAGCGTAAGGTCGTGTACGAGCTGCGTGATGAGCTGATGGAGACGGATGATATCAGTGATATGCTGCAGCAGAATCGGGAAGATGTCTTTATGGCGGTAATCGATGAGTATATTCCGCCACAGTCTCTGGAAGATATGTGGGATATTCCGGGGCTGAGCGAACGCCTGAAAAATGATTTTGATCTGGATCTGGCTATTCAGTCCTGGCTGGATGAAGATGATAAACTGTATGAAGAAGCCTTGCGTGAAAAAATCCTGACAGCAGCTGTTGATATCTATAACAGTAAAGAAGAAGCGGTCGGTGCTGACGTGCTGCGTAACTTCGAAAAATCAGTTATGTTGCAGACTCTGGATAATCTGTGGAAAGAACATCTGGCGGCAATGGATCATCTTCGTCAGGGTATTCATCTGCGTGGTTATGCACAAAAGAACCCGAAACAGGAATATAAACGTGAGTCGTTTGAATTGTTTGAAGGTTTACTGGACGCGCTGAAGATGGATGTGATTACCATCCTGAGTAAAGTTCGCGTACAGCAGCAGGAAGAAGTCGAACGTATGGAAGCGCAGCGTCGTGCTCAGGCAGAAGAAGCCGCTCGTCGTCAGCAGTTCCAGCATCAGGATGCTGGTCAGATGGGTAGTAATGCGGAAGAAGATGCAGAAGCTCCGGCGCAGCCTGTCGTGCGGGAAGGCCAGAAAATTGGTCGCAATGACCCGTGTCCTTGTGGCTCCGGGAAAAAATATAAGCAGTGCTGCGGTAAACTGAGTTAAATACAGCTCTGAAGTACGAGACAGAAGCCTGTTAACTTGATTGTTGACAGGCTTTTTTATGAAACATGGAGAGAAAGATGCAACGTCTTCATATTGCTGCTGCAATTATTCTCAATGCAGAAAAAGAGCAGGTATTTATTACCAAACGTCCGGATAAGGTGCATAAAGGCGGTTGCTGGGAATTTCCCGGAGGGAAAGTTGAGGCGGGTGAAACGGCAGAGCAGGCGACTGTCCGGGAGCTGTTTGAAGAAGTCGGGATCCATGTAACCGAGTTATATCATTTCCAGTCACTAGAATATGATTATCCGGAAAAGTCGTTAGCTTTTGATTTTTTTGCTGTTACGAACTTTAACGAGCAACCGTATGGAAAAGAAGGTCAGAGAGGTGAGTGGGTGCCGATAACAGATTTGATGCATTATGATTTTCCTGAAGCCAATATCCCTGTGCTGGAGCGGGTGATTGCGGAGTTTTCTTAATTTTCCCTTTCCCTTTGATAACCCGGCGCTTTTGCGTTAGATTGGTGCAACCCCTAACAAACGGAGATTTACGCAATGGTTCGAATTGCGATTGCAGGAGCAGCAGGCCGTATGGGCCGCAATTTAGTCAAAGCTACCTACCATAATCATCAGGCTTCAGTGGGTGCAGCGTCTGAGCGATCGGAGTCTTCTTTAATTGGTGTGGATGTTGGCGAGCTGTGCGGAGAAGGACACTTCGATATTTCTCTTGTCGATGATCTGGAAAAAACGATTGCCAATTTTGATGTTATTATTGATTTTACCGCTCCGAAAAGCACGATAGCCAATCTTGAACTGTGTAAAAAACATGGCAAGAAGATGGTTATAGGTACTACCGGTTTTTCTGAGCAGGAAAAGCAACTGATTGATAAAGCCGCAGAGCAGGTACCCTTGATTATGGCGCCTAACTATAGCGTAGGTGTTAATCTGGTGTTTAAGTTGCTGGAAAAAGCTGCCAGGGTGATGGGTGATTACTGTGATATCGAAATTATAGAGGCACATCACCGGTATAAAGTGGATGCTCCTTCCGGAACGGCTCTTGGTATGGGTGAGGCTATTGCCGGGGCTATGGGGAACAAGCTTAGCGATGTTGCCGTGTATGCCCGGGAAGGGATAACCGGTGAACGTTCAAACAATGAGATTGGTTTTGCTACTATCCGTGCCGGTGATATTGTTGGTGAGCATACCGCTATGTTTGCAGATATCGGTGAACGCGTGGAGATCACTCATAAGGCCACTGACAGGATGACGTTTGCTAATGGTGCGGTTAAAGCCGCTATTTGGCTAAATGATAAACCGGCTGGTCTTTATTCCATGACAGATGTTCTGGGATTAAATGAGATATAACCCGGTTTCTTATCTTCAAACTGAAAACACATAATTATGCGCCAGATTTATCTGGCGTTTCTTTTGCTCGTAGCAAACAACTTTACAGTTAACTGAGTGAATTATTTCTGTTTGTGGCTGATTTTCTGTTTGTTATCGTGTCGATAGGTCTTTTTTTGGTGGAGATATCCAAAAGTCTAGGTTATTTCTGGTTAGGTAACGTTTGCGTGGGTGTTGTTAGTGAAAAGATAAAAAAGGGTATGATTTTCCATTTGGTTGAAAGAATTCTCACAAAAAAAGCCGGTGATAACTATAATTAAGTTGTTTTTTTAGAGGTTTGTGGTCTGATTTGTCTTATTGGTGAAGAAAGTGCATATATTCTTCCGGGTTAAATATTGACATACATCACATCGATCACTAAAATGCCGCCAATTTACCTGAATTCCAAGGAATGGTTTCTTTTTGGTTTAAAGTAAGGTAATTTGCAATTTAAATTAAAATTTATGCATTTTTATTCTGGAGGTTGTCTTGAGTAAGTCAGCATTGCTAGTCCTGGAAGACGGGACGGTATTCCACGGAACATCCATTGGAGCAGATGGTTCATCCGTTGGAGAAGTCGTTTTTAACACCTCGATGACGGGGTATCAGGAAATACTCACCGATCCTTCTTATTCACAACAAATTGTTACTCTTACTTATCCTCATATAGGCAATACCGGTACTAATACTGAAGATGAAGAATCCTCTTCTATTCATGCTCAAGGCCTTGTGATCCGCGATCTTCCTCTTATAGCTTCCAACTTCCGTAATGAACAATCTCTTTCTGATTATCTGAAATCACAGAATATTGTGGGTATCGCAGATATCGATACTCGTAAGCTGACACGTATTCTACGTGAAAAAGGTGCTCAGAATGGCTGTATTCTGGCCGGTACTAATCTGGATGAAGCTCTGGCTCTGGCTAAAGCGAAAGAGTTTCCGGGGCTGAAAGGTATGGATCTGGCGAAAGAAGTTACCACGCAGGAAGCCTATCAGTGGAAACAAGGTTCATGGACCCTGGAACAGGGACTTCCTGAGGCTAAAGATGATAGTGAACTGCCATACCATGTCGTCGCCTACGATTTCGGTGCGAAACGTAATATTCTGCGTATGCTGGTGGATCGTGGCTGTCGTCTGACAGTCGTACCGGCGCAAACTCCGGCGGAAGATGTTCTGGCACTGAGTCCGGATGGTGTATTCCTGTCTAATGGTCCGGGTGACCCGGCTCCTTGTACCTATGCCATAGAAGCAACGAAAACATTTCTGGAGAAGGGGGTACCGGTTTTCGGTATCTGTCTTGGACACCAGATCCTGGCTCTGGCTTCCGGTGCCCAGACTGTAAAAATGAAATTTGGCCACCATGGAGCTAACCATCCGGTAAAAGATCTGGATCGGGATGTGGTGATGATTACTTCTCAGAATCATGGTTTTGCAGCCGATGAAGCCACATTACCGGCCAATCTGCGTGCTACGCATAAATCTCTGTTCGATGGTTCTTTGCAGGGTATTCATCGTACGGACAAACCGGCGTTCAGTTTTCAGGGACATCCGGAGGCGAGTCCGGGTCCACATGATGCAGCACCGCTATTTGACCACTTTATTGAATTAATTCAGCAGCACAAAGCGTAACTGGAGTAGTAAAAATGCCAAAACGTACTGATATAAAAAGCATTCTGATTCTCGGTGCTGGTCCTATTGTTATCGGCCAGGCTTGTGAGTTTGACTACTCTGGTGCTCAAGCGTGTAAAGCGCTGCGTGAAGAGGGTTACCGCGTTATTCTGGTAAACTCTAACCCGGCGACAATCATGACAGACCCGGATATGGCCGATGCGACCTACATTGAGCCAATCAACTGGGAAGTTGTCCGTAAGATCATCGAGAAAGAGCGTCCGGATGCTGTTCTACCGACGATGGGGGGACAGACTGCTCTGAACTGTGCCTTGGATCTGGAACGTGAAGGTGTGCTGAAAGAGTTCGGTGTTGAGATGATCGGTGCAACGGCAGATGCAATTGATAAAGCGGAAGATCGTTCTCGTTTCGATGCCGCCATGAAGTCAATTGGCCTTGAGTGCCCGCGTGCAGATACAGCTAAGACGATGGACGAAGCCTACAAGGTTCTGGATATGGTCGGCTTCCCATGTATCATCCGTCCTTCTTTTACGATGGGGGGGACCGGTGGCGGTATCGCTTATAACAAAGAAGAGTTTGAAGAGATCTGCCGTCGTGGTTTGGATCTGTCTCCAACCAACGAACTGCTGATCGATGAATCTCTGATCGGCTGGAAAGAGTACGAGATGGAAGTGGTCCGCGATAAAGCGGATAACTGTATCATTGTCTGTTCTATCGAAAACTTCGACCCAATGGGTATCCATACCGGTGACTCTATTACAGTGGCTCCAGCACAAACGCTAACAGACAAAGAATATCAGTTGATGCGTAATGCCTCTCTGGCAGTACTGCGTGAGATTGGTGTTGAAACCGGTGGCTCAAACGTACAGTTTGGTATCAACCCGAAAGATGGCCGTATGGTTATCATTGAGATGAACCCGCGTGTATCCCGCTCTTCTGCTCTGGCATCAAAAGCAACGGGTTTCCCGATTGCGAAAGTTGCGGCTAAACTGGCCGTTGGTTTCACGCTGGATGAACTGATGAACGATATTACTGGTGGCGCAACACCGGCATCATTCGAACCAACGATCGACTACGTAGTCACTAAAATTCCTCGCTTTAACTTCGAAAAATTTGCCGGTGCCAATGATCGCCTGACGACTCAGATGAAGTCTGTGGGTGAGGTAATGGCTATCGGCCGTAACCAGCAGGAATCACTACATAAAGCTCTGCGTGGTCTGGAAGTAGGGGTAAACGGTTTTGATGAAATGGTTGATCTGGATCAGCCGGATGCTCTGACTAAAATCCGCCATGAGCTGAAAGAAGCCGGTGCTGAGCGTATCTGGTACATTGCGGATGCATTCCGTGCCGGTATGTCTGTAGACGGTATCTTTAATCTGACGCAGATTGATCGTTGGTTCCTGGTTCAGATTGAAGAACTGGTTCAGATGGAACAGACCGTTAAAGCGGGCGGTTTTGCTGGCCTGACTGACGAAGTTTTGCGTAAGATGAAGCGTAAAGGCTTCTCTGATGCCCGTTTGTCTGATTTGCTGGGCGTTGCGGAAAGTGAAATTCGTCGTCTGCGTGAGCAGTTCAACATTCATCCGGTCTACAAGCGCGTGGACACCTGTGCGGCTGAATTCTCGTCCGATACTGCTTATATGTACTCTTCTTATGATGAAGAGTGTGAAGCGAATCCGACAGACAAAGACAAAATCATGGTATTGGGCGGTGGCCCGAACCGTATCGGTCAGGGTATCGAGTTTGATTACTGCTGTGTACACGCATCTCTTGCTCTGCGTGAAGACGGTTACGAAACGATCATGGTTAACTGTAACCCTGAGACGGTTTCTACTGACTACGATACATCAGACCGTCTGTATTTTGAGCCGGTAACACTGGAAGATGTATTGTCTATCGTCCGTGTTGAAAAACCGAAAGGGGTCATTGTGCAGTATGGTGGTCAGACTCCGCTGAAACTGGCTCGTGCTCTGGAAGCTGCCGGTGTACCGATTATCGGTACCAGTCCTGATGCGATTGACCGTGCTGAAGACCGTGAACGTTTCCAGTCTGCGGTTAACCGTTTAGGCCTGCTACAGCCGGAGAATGCGACTGTAACGACAATGGAACAGGCGATTGAGAAGTCTAAAGATATAGGTTTTCCTCTGGTCGTTCGCCCTTCATATGTTCTGGGTGGTCGTGCGATGGAAATCGTTTATGACGAGCAGGATCTGCGTCGTTACTTTAACGAAGCTGTTAGCGTATCAAACGAATCTCCGGTACTGCTGGATCGTTTCCTGGATGATGCGACAGAAGTGGATATCGATGCGATTTGTGACGGTGAACGCGTCGTTATCGGTGGTATTATGGAGCACATCGAACAGGCGGGTGTTCATTCCGGTGACTCAGCATGTTCACTGCCAGCTTATACTCTGAGCAAAGAAATTCAGGATGTGATGCGTGAGCAGGTTGAAAAACTGGCATTTGAGTTGGGTGTTCGCGGCCTGATGAATACGCAGTTTGCTGTTAAAGATAACGAAGTTTATCTGATTGAAGTGAATCCGCGAGCTGCGCGTACGGTTCCTTTCGTATCGAAAGCAACGGGTGCTCCGCTGGCGAAAATTGCAGCTCGGGTAATGGCTGGTCAGTCTCTTGAGCAACAAGGCTTCACGAAAGAGATCATTCCGCCATATTACTCCGTGAAAGAAGTTGTACTGCCATTTAACAAGTTCCCGGGTGTTGACCCGTTGCTTGGTCCTGAAATGCGTTCTACTGGAGAAGTCATGGGTGTAGGCCCGACGTTTGCTGAAGCTTACGCTAAAGCAGAACTAGGGTGCGGAAGTATTTATCCTGAAGGCGGAAGGGCATTGCTTTCTGTGAGAAATGACGACAAGCAGCGTGTGGTTGATCTGGCGTCTAAACTGACCAAGCTGGGCTATAAGCTGGATGCGACTCATGGTACAGCAGTGATTCTTGGTGAAGCTGGTATTAACCCTCGTTTGGTTAACAAAGTACATGAAGGCCGCCCGCATATTCTTGACCGTATTAAGAACAATGAATACACCTATATCGTGAATACGGCTGCAGGCCGTCAGGCGATTGAGGATTCAAAAGTTCTGCGCCGGGGGGCTCTGGCCGAGAAAGTGAATTACACGACAACGCTGAATGCTGCATTTGCGACCTGTATGGCGCATACGGCTGATGCCCGCAATGAAGTTACTTCAGTGCAGGAACTGCATGCAAAGATAAAAGCTCAAGCTTAACTTTGCAGAGTGCATAAAGGAAAAGGGAGGCGTTGTATGCCTCCCTTTTTTATGACAGTTGGGAAACTATAACCTGATAGCCCTCATGCTCTTTGGACGGAATAAAGTCCAGATAATTTTTAATGCTCTTTAGCGCATCATCCTGATAATGAGACACATACAGAAGCTGACAAAGGTTTTCTTCGGCAATTAATTCCAGTGTATTCATTACCAGCTTCCTGCCAAGGAAATCCAGCCCCTGATAAGGTTCATCCAGAATAAGGAAAGCGGGCTGCTTAACGATAGCCCGTGCGATAAGGAGCAGTCGTTGCTGTCCGTATTCCAGCGCTCTGAACGAGGTATTGCCTAGTTCTGCCATATGCAGAATTTTCAGCCATTCTCTCGCAATACTGATTTCTCGTTTAGAGGGGTTTTGATACAGGCCGATAGAATCATAGAAGCCGGACAGGATCACATCCAGAGCACTGCAACTTACCCGATATTGAAGATGCAGGGCTGAAGAGACGAGACCAATGTGCTTTTTGATTTCCCAGATAGTTTCTCCGGATCCTCTTTGTTTGCCAAAGATCTGAATATCGTTGCTGTAACATTGCGGATGGTCGCCAAAGATCAGCCCTAGAAGGGTGCTTTTACCGCATCCATTTGGTCCGCGAACTTGCCAGTGTTCGCCTTTATTTATTCGCCAGTTTATGTCGGTAAAAATTGTTTTGTCGGTATACGCGACTTTTCCATCGGTAAGCTGAAATACCGGATCTGATAAGTCAGAGCTGTGCTTGTGCCTCTGGATAAGAGCCAGCATCTCCTGACTGCGTTGCTGCGATAACGCTTTGAGCTGTGAGATAATAGGGTGGTTATCCCAGTCTTGCTTGGGCATGGTGTCTTCTAGCTTGCCCTGATTGAAGATCGCGACCTGATCTATCCAGTCAGGCATCTCTTCTTCTCGGGAAACGATCACCAGCATCTGAACAGTGCTGGATAATTCCCTCAGGTAATTTGCCAGTGTGCGTCTGTGTACAATATCTAAACCGGCATAAGGCTCATCTAATACTAAAAGCTCTGGTTTTTCTGCCAGTGCTCTGGCGAGCATCAGGCGGCGGGTTTCACCGGTAGACAGTAGCCGGAAGCCGCTCTCCTGTAAGTGTATCAGGTCGAGGTCCTTGATCAGGTTCCGAGTCAGTGATCTATCCTTACACTGCTGGTAAATCAGCTCATAGACAGTTGTGCCGGTATCCGGTTGATCCATAAAATCAGTATCATCGTTTGCCAGTTCAGTCTCCAGCAAGCGTTGTTGTTCTGCCAGAGAGACCTGAGCTACACCGGTAGCGCCTGAATGAAATCCCCCTGAAACCTCTAGAGGTTTTCCACAAACCAAGTCCCCAAGTAATGAGCCAATATCACCAACGGTACTGAATATCCCCCAGGATTGTTTATCTTTGATAATCCAGTCGCTTATATCAAGATCAAAGGTGGTACCTGAGGCTTTAAATTGCTTAAATTGTATGTTCATATTCGTTAACGTTTCCCTGTTTCTTTTACCTTACTACAGGATAAATTGTTGACCTAACCCCAAATGCGCCACAAGAACCGGAGTGAAGAAATAAAATTATTATACAGGTGTGGACACTGTATGAATCAACAGTATAATGATTCAAGATTAAGAACAGATACCCGGTTGTCGAAGCAGAAGATGACCGGAAATGAATAAATGTTGGAGAAAGTAATGGACGAGAACAAACAGAAGGCTCTCGCAGCAGCACTGGGTCAGATTGAAAAGCAATTCGGTAAAGGCTCTATCATGCGTCTTGGTGATAACCGCACCATGGATGTTGAAACCATTTCAACCGGTTCTCTTGCTCTGGATATCGCTCTGGGTGCAGGTGGTCTGCCGATGGGACGTATCGTCGAAATCTATGGCCCGGAAAGTTCAGGTAAAACGACGCTGACGCTGGAGCTGATTGCAGCAGCACAGCGTGTTGGTAAAACCTGTGCCTTTGTTGATGCGGAACATGCACTGGATCCAATTTACGCGGCCAAACTGGGCGTTAATATTGATGAATTGCTGGTTTCCCAGCCAGATACCGGCGAACAGGCTCTGGAAATCTGTGATGCACTTGCCCGTTCCGGTGCAGTTGATGTATTGGTCGTCGACTCGGTTGCAGCACTGACGCCAAAAGCAGAAATCGAAGGTGAGATGGGAGATAGTCATATGGGGTTACAGGCTCGTATGCTTTCTCAGGCGATGCGCAAACTGACTGGTAACCTTAAGCAGTCCAACTGTATGTGTATCTTCATTAACCAGATTCGAATGAAAATTGGTGTGATGTTCGGCAATCCTGAAACTACAACGGGTGGTAATGCCCTTAAATTTTATGCTTCTGTTCGTCTGGATATCCGTCGTACCGGTTCTATCAAGGATGGTGATGAAGTTGTGGGCAACGAAACCCGCATTAAGGTCGTGAAGAATAAAATTGCAGCACCATTTAAGCAGGCGGAGACACAGATTTTGTATGGTCAGGGTTTTAACCGGGAAGGTGAACTTATTGACCTTGGTGTCAAGAATAAGTTGGTAGAAAAAGCCGGGGCATGGTACAGCTATAAAGGCGATAAAATTGGTCAGGGTAAGGCCAATGCTTGTAAGTTCCTGAAAGAACATCCTGACGCTGCCACAGAGATTGACACAAAATTACGTGAACTGTTGCTGGCACCAGTAAAAGTAGAAGAGACGGCAGAAGCGGCATCAGCGGTTGATACCGGAACTGAAGCCGAGTAATTTTATACACAAGCCTGCTGTCTCTGGTAATTCCGTTCCCATGCTTTGTGTGGGAACGTATATATTTCAATATCATTATGTCCTCTTATACCGCCTTAGAAACTGCCATATATCTTCTTGCCCGTCGTGACCACGGACAGTTTGAACTGACACAAAAGCTGCTCATAAAAGGCTATACAGAAGATGATGTTCATCATGCTGTAAGTTATTGCCGGGAAAATCACTATCAGGATGACTTGCGTTACGCACACAGCCAGGTGCGGCAGCATATATCAAAAGGGCATGGGGAAAGGCGTATCCGGCAGGAGTTACAGCAGAAAAGAGTCGATGACGATATTATTGAACAGGTATTAACTGATGAAAGTCCTGACTGGTTTGAGCTGGCTCGGGTGGTAGCCAGAAAAAAATTCAGGGGAATAAAAGCGATGGATCAGAAAGAATATGCACGACAGGTAAGGTTTCTGCAGTATCGTGGCTTCAGTTTTGACCAGATTGGATATGCTTTGAACAATTCAGATGAGGATATCTAAATAGAAAAATTCTGATAAGATGTAAAACATTGTAAAAATTTTAGAGTTTTTGCGTGTAATAATGCAATCTTGTACACGCCCGAAAAGACGAACAAAACCTGGGCTAGGAGTATTAATTTATGTTGAAGGTCTACCCTTTCTTTCGCCACACTGTTATTGCAGTGGGTTTATCTGTGGCACTAACCGGATGTCAGCCTGATGAAACGGAAAAAGCAAGTGCTGCCGCTGCTCATCAGCCACAGGCTGTTGCGGTTGATGTTGTCAGTGTAACACAGCAATCTTTACGACTAACTACAACCCTGCCGGGGCGAACCAGCGCCTACCGTATCGCAGAAGTCCGCCCTCAGGTTCAGGGGATTATTATCAAACGTCTTTTTGTTGAAGGCAGCCTGGTACAAAAAGGTGACGTACTTTATCAAATTGATCCTGCTACTTATGAAGTTGCTCTGGAAAGTGCAGAAGCAAGTCTTGCCTCAGCTGAAGCAACCCTGGAAAGATATGAACTGCAGCTAGAGCGGTATAAGAATCTGCTGAAAAAGAAAGCAGTCAGCCAGCAGGACTATGTTGATGTAGAAGCTACCTATAAAGAAGCCCGGGCGTCAGTATTGTCTGCAGAAGCTCAGGTAAAATCAGCACGTATTAATCTGGATTATACCCAGATTACCGCACCGATTAGCGGTCGGATCGGACGTTCTTTTGTCACTGAAGGTGCTTTGGTTACTGCCAGTCAGACCGATTATCTGGCCAGAATTCAGCAATTGGATCCTCTGTATGTAGACCTTTCTCAGTCCGGTAATGATTTGGTTCGTTTACGGCAGAAGACCGGTGAGCAGAGTGATAAGCTGGCCGGTATTGCTTTATCTCTGGATGACGGAACAAAGATCGAACAGGAAGCAACATTGCAGTTTGCTGATGTCACTGTTGATGAAGGAACCGGAACGGTTAACCTGCGAGCGATTGTACCCAACCCGAACCGTACCCTGTTGCCGGGTATGTATATTCGGGCTGATGTTCCGGTAGATTATCGTGCCGATGCAATACTGGTTCCTCAGCTTGCGGTAACCCGTGATGTAACTGGTCGTGCACATGTCATGATCGTAAATGCGGAAAATAAAGTAGAAGACAGAGTTATCGAAACCAGTCAGGTAGTGAAATCTCAATGGCTTGTTGAATCCGGACTGAATGCCGGGGAAAAAGTGATTGTAAGCGGGCTGCAAAAAGTTGGTGTTGGCAGTTCTGTTGTTGCTCATCTAACTGGTGCGGAAGAATAATTTATTATGGCACGTTTTTTCATTGATAGACCAATATTTGCATGGGTGATAGCCATCATTATCATGCTTGCGGGGGTGTTGTCTATAACGACATTGCCTATATCCCAGTATCCTGAGATCGCACCGCCATCGGTACGGATTACCGGTACTTACAGTGGTGCATCAGCGACGACTGTAGAAAACAGTGTTACTCAGGTTATCGAACAGAATATGAATGGGGTTGATAATCTGCTGTACATGTCATCCAGCAGTGACTCGTCCGGCCGATTTGAAATCTCTCTGACGTTTGCCTCTGGTACTGATGGTGATATTGCTCAGGTTCAGGTGCAGAATAAATTGGCACTGGTTGAATCTTCTCTGCCGGATAACGTACTGGATAACGGTGTGACTGTTGCTAAGTCAACCAGCAGTTTTTTGATGGTGGTCGGTTTTATTTCCGATGATGGCAGCATGAATAACACAGAACTGTCTGACTATGTGGTGTCTAACGTAAAAGATCCGCTTAGCCGTCTGGAAGGTGTTGGTGGTGTGCAGGTATTTGGTGCCCAGCATGCTATGCGCGTCTGGCTGGATCCGCATAAGCTGAATAAATACAAGATGACCACGGACGAAGTCTTGGCAGAAATTAGAGCACAGAACTCTCAGGTTTCTGTTGGTGAACTGGGGGCTGCTCCTGCGATCCCGGGTCAGCAACTGACGGCAACGATTACAGCACAGAGTCGTATGACAACGGTTGAAGAGTTTGAAAATATCCTACTGGAAGTGCACGAAGACGGATCTCAGATCCGGTTGAAGGATATTGCACGGGTTGAAATCGGTGGTGAAAGCTATTCTGCTGTGTCCCGGTTTAATGGCAATTACGCAACTGGTATTGCGATTCAGCTTGCAACCGGAGCGAATGCGCTGGATACATCAGAGCTGGTTCAGGCTAAAGTGGATGAACTGTCTGAATTTTTCCCAGACTCAGTGGAAGTTGTGTATCCGTATGACACCACACCATTCGTTAAAATATCGATTGAAGAAGTAGTACATACATTAATCGAAGCTGTTATTCTGGTGTTCTGTGTGATGTACCTGTTCCTGCAGAACTTCAGGGCGACCCTGATCCCGACGATTGCTGTACCTGTGGTACTGCTCGGTACGTTCGGTATTATGGCTGCATTTGGCTTTTCTATTAACACCCTGACCATGTTCGGTATGGTACTGGCTATCGGTCTGCTGGTGGATGACGCTATCGTTGTGGTTGAGAACGTAGAACGGGTGATGGCAGAAGATGGTTTGCAGCCTTTGGAAGCAACCCGTAAATCGATGGGACAGATCACCGGTGCACTGGTGGGTATTGCTCTGGTACTGAGTGCGGTATTTATTCCAATGGCTTTCTTCGGTGGTGCAGCCGGTGCGATCTATCGTCAGTTTTCCATCACTATTGTATCAGCGATGGTGTTGTCGGTTATTGTGGCTATGGTATTGACGCCTGCACTCTGTGCAACCATGCTCCGACCGTTGAACGAAGGTGCTCATCTGGCTAAACGCGGTCCGCTTGCCTGGTTTAATAAGGCCTTTAATAACGGAACTAACGGTTATAAAGGCATGGTAACGAAAGGGGTCAATCAGAAGGTTCGTTATCTGGTCATCTATGCTCTGATCGTTGCTGGACTAGGTACGCTATGGACTCGTCTGCCAACGTCATTCCTGCCTGAAGAAGATCAGGGGGTTCTGATGGCTATGGTTCAGCTTCCTGTTGGTGCTACGCAGGAAAGAACACTGGAAGTACTGGATAAACTGAATCAGCATTTTGCAGAGAATGAACAAGAAAATGTTGCATCTGTATTTACTATTGCCGGCTTCAGTTTTGCAGGTAGTGGTCAGAATATGGGGATGGCATTTGTTAAACTGAAAGACTGGGGGGAACGTACAAGTCCTGCTCAATCAGTGAATGCGATTATCGGCCGTGCCTGGGGTGCTCTGTCGCAGATTAAAGAAGCACAGATTTTTGCCTTTAATATTCCTGTGATCCCGGCTCTGGGCACAGCAAGTGGTTTTGATGCTTACCTGACTGACCGGGGAAATATCGGGCATGAGAAATTGCTTCAGGCTCGTAATCAGCTATTGGGAATGGCCGCTCAGGATCCCAACCTGAATGCAGTACGTCCTAATGGTATGGAAGATGCGCCACAGTTTAAAATCGATATCGACTATGAAAAAGCCATGGCGATGGGGGTTTCTGTCAGTGATATCAACTCGGTACTGTCTACTGCCTGGGGCTCTTCTTATGTGAATGACTTCATTGATAATGGCCGGGTGAAGAAAGTTTATGTTCAGGCTGATGCGGCTTTCCGCATGAACCCAGAAGACCTGAGTCTGTGGTATGTACGTAACTCGGATGGAGAAATGGTACCTTTTAGCGCCTTTGCAACAACTCGCTGGAGTTACGGTTCCCCTCGTTTGGTTCGCTTCAACGGTTCTCCTGCGATGAATATTCAGGGTTCGGCTGCTGCCGGTAAGAGTTCGGGGGATGCGATGCAGGCTGTTCAGGATATTGTGGACAAATTGCCATCCGGTGTCGGTCTGGAATGGAGTGGTATTTCCTATCAGGAGCGTCAGAGTGGGTCTCAGGCCAGTTTGCTGTACGGTATTTCTCTGATGGTTGTTTTCCTGTGTCTGGCAGCCCTGTATGAAAGCTGGAGCGTTCCGTTTGCTGTTATGCTGGTTGTTCCGCTAGGGGTATTTGGTGCTGTAGCGGCAGCGACACTGAAATCACTGTCCAACGATATCTACTTCCAGGTAGCATTATTGACAACCATTGGTCTGTCAGCTAAAAACGCTATTTTGATCGTAGAATTTGCTAAGGCACAGTATGATGAAGGCGTCGATTTGATTAAAGCTACAATTGAAGCCTGCCGAATGCGTCTGCGGCCGATTATGATGACGTCATTTGCCTTCATTCTGGGTGTGTTACCGCTGGCATTAAGTACCGGTGCCGGTGCAGCCAGCCGGAATGCGATAGGCTGGGGGGTTGTTGGCGGTATGGTTGCAGCCACTGTTTTGTCGATTTTCTTTGTTCCTGTATTCTACGTTGTCGTAATGAAGCTTTTCCGTACGAAACCGAATAAGATCAAAGGAGATGCAGCAGAAGCCGCTCAGAGTACTTCTTCCTGATACCTGCTAAGTTAATACTCTTTAAGTGAAAAGGGCATGATTGGAAACTTTGATTCCGGTCATGCCCTTTTTCTTTGCTTTTATCAACAGGCTAAAAGCTCAGAGGTAGTGAGTATTTTAGGTAAGAAAATTAGGCTATTTGCTAACCTTGCTTTACAATACCCGCCATTAATTTTAATAGCGGGCACTTTGCCCTAAATCCATCTCGAAAGTTTCAGGAAGAGTCGCATGTACATGAGCACCGACGAGATTCGCCGTGCGTTTCTTAAGTTCTTTGAAGATAAAGGACACCAAATTGTAGAAAGTTCTTCACTGGTCCCGGCAGACGACCCAACGCTGCTGTTTACCAATGCAGGAATGAATCAGTTTAAAGATTGTTTCCTTGGTATAGAAAAACGCGCTTATAGCCGAGCAACAACCGCTCAGCGGTGTGTGCGTGCCGGAGGTAAGCATAATGATCTGGAAAATGTCGGCTTCACTGCGCGTCACCACACTTTCTTTGAAATGCTGGGCAACTTCAGCTTTGGTGATTATTTCAAAGATGATGCTATCAGTTATGCCTGGGAGTTTCTGACTGAGATTCTTAAACTACCCCAGGAAAAGCTGCTGGTTACTGTCTATGAAACAGATGATGAGGCTTTTGACATCTGGAATAAGACAGTGGGTATTCCTGCTGATCGCATTATCCGCATCGGTGATAAAAAAGGTGGTAAGGCCTACGAGTCAGATAACTTCTGGCAGATGGGGGATACAGGTCCTTGTGGTCCGTGCTCTGAAATCTTTTATGACCACGGTGAACATATCTGGGGTGGACGTCCGGGAACTCCGGAAGAAGATGGCGATCGGTTTATCGAGATCTGGAATAACGTATTTATGCAGTTTAACCGTCATGCTGATGGCACGATGGAACCCCTGCCTAAGCCTTCGGTCGATACCGGAATGGGAATTGAACGCATTTCAGCGATCATGCAGGGTGTACACTCGAACTATGAGATCGATGTATTCCAGAAGTTGATCAAAGCGGCTGCTGAGATTATTGGTCATGATGATCTTTCTAATCAGTCTTTGCGTGTAGTGGCCGACCATATCCGTTCTTGTGCTTTCCTGATCGTTGATGGTGTGATGCCTTCTAATGAAGGACGCGGCTATGTGTTACGTCGTATTATTCGCCGCGCTGTGCGTCATGGAAATAAGCTTGGGGCTCAGGGTGCTTTCTTCTATAAGCTGGTTGGCATACTGGCAGAGGTTATGGGGACTGCCGGTGAAGAGCTGAAAAAACAGCAGGAGCTGGTTGAAAAAGTACTGCGTATTGAAGAAGAAAACTTTGGCCGTACGCTTGAGCGTGGTATGGCTATTCTGACGGAAGCGCTGGACAATCTGGAAGGTAACGTTCTGGATGGTGAAACGGTATTCAAACTGTATGATACCTACGGTTTCCCTGCTGACCTGACGAACGATGTTGCACGTGAAAAAGATTTTGCCATCGATGAAGAAGGCTTTGAACAAGCGATGGAAGCACAGCGTCAGCGTGCGCGTGAAGCCGGTCATTTTGGTACGGATTACAATGAAGTAATCAAAGTTGATACCGCAACTGAATTCTGTGGCTATAGTGCAACAGAAGGTGAGGGAACGGTAGCGGTTATGTTTGTCGAAGGCGAAGAAGCTGAGTCTTTGAGTGCTGGTGATAAGGCGATTGTGGTTCTGAATGAAACGCCGTTCTATGCTGAATCTGGTGGCCAGTGTGGTGATACCGGTGTACTGAAAACTGCATCCGGACTGTTTAAGGTAGAAGATACCCAGAAGTTGGGTGGGGCTTTTGCTCACCATGGTGTTCTGGTTGAAGGTGTTCTAGCTAAAGGTGATTCAGTCACCGCACTGGTTGATGCGGCACGCCGTTCCGCCATCACTCTTAACCACTCAGCGACTCACCTGATGCATGCTGCATTACGTCAGGTTCTTGGTGAGCATGTTGCTCAGAAAGGCTCTCTGGTGAAAGCTGAAGGCTTGCGTTTCGATTTTTCTCACCTTGAGGCTGTGCGTCCGGAAGAACTGCGTGAAGTAGAACGTATCGTTAATCAGCAGATCCGGGTGAATCATGTGATCGAAACTAATATCATGGATATCGAATCGGCAAAAGCGAAAGGCGCAATGGCTCTGTTTGGTGAAAAGTACGATGATGTTGTTCGTGTGCTTTCCATGGGGGATTTTTCGACGGAACTGTGTGGTGGTATTCATGCGACACATACGGGTGATATCGGCTTGTTTAAGATCCTGTCTGAAGGTGGTATTGCAGCAGGTATTCGTCGTATTGAAGCGGTAACGGGAGAAGCCGCACTGGATGCTCTTGAAGCTCAGACAAAGCAGTACGAAGAAAAATTGTCAGAGGCAGCGGCAAAAGCCAAATCTCAGGAAAAAGAGATCCAGCAACTGAAAGATAAACTGGCGGCACAGGAAAGCACCAGTCTGGCTGGACAAGTGCAGGAGATTGCCGGAGTTAAGGTTCTGGTGAGTCAACTGAATGGTGCAGATAATAAAGCACTGCGAGGCATGGTTGATGAGCTGAAAAATCAGCTTGGCAGCGGTATTATTATGCTGGGCAATGTAGCTGAAGGCGGTAAGGTCGGTTTGATTGCCGGTGTGACTAAGGATTTGACGAGAAAAGTCAAAGCCGGTGAACTGGTGAATATGGTCGCGTTGCAGGTTGGTGGTAAAGGCGGTGGCCGTCCGGATATGGCTCAGGCCGGTGGTTCAGATGCGGCAGCATTGCCGGGGGCTCTTAAATCTGTTGAAGCGTGGCTGAGCGAACGTTTGTAACTGCTATATCGGCCAAAGATCGGTAAATTATGTAGTAATTCTGAAATTTGGCGATATAATTCGCTGGTAAATTAGCCGTTGTCTCAGGTCTCTGGGAGAACGGCTGAAACGTTTATTATGAACCAACTAATCATTAGTTGGTTCTTCTTTTTTGTACAATGGCGATATGAGTTTTTGTTGTACATAAATAACTTGTGAGTATATGAGAGACAATCTCTTCGGGGAGGTGAACGTCGGTGGAAAGACCGTTACATGTTCTTAAATTTGGTGGTACTTCTGTTGGCTCGGTTGAGCGTATCGCAGACGTAGCAAAACGCGTTGCATCCGTAAAGGACTCTGGAATTCAGGTGGTTGTGGTGGTATCTGCTATGGCAGGAGAAACTAACCGTCTTATGGCACTGGCGAAGCAGATAGACAAAGTGCCGAATGAAAGGGAGCTGGATGTATTATTGTCAGCCGGTGAGCAGGTATCGATGGCGTTGCTCGCTATGACATTAAATAGTATGGGGTATTCGGCGGTATCACTGACCGGTGGTCAGGCTAAGATAACGACGGATAATCTTCATAATGATGCAACGATTCGACATATTGATACCTTATATATTGAACAGCTTTTACAAGATGAAAAAATTGTAATTGTAGCGGGCTTTCAGGGCGTAAACGAAAACGGTGATATCACGACTCTGGGTCGAGGTGGTTCCGATACTTCTGCTGTGGCACTTGCGGGAGCCTTGAAGGCAGATGAATGTCAGATCTTTACTGATGTCGATGGTGTCTATACCTGTGACCCACGGGTTGTATCAACGGCTAAAAAACTGGATGTCATTGATTTTCCCAATATGGAAGAAATGGCGAGCAAAGGTGCCAAGGTATTGCATCTGCCCTGTGTTCAGTCTGCCTGGAATAATCAGGTTCCGTTACGGGTTCGATCATCCTTTTCAGCGGATCAGGGAACACTGGTCTGCGGAACAGAAGCTCAGGCGGGGATCTGTGGTATTGCAATCCAGAAGGATCTGATCTTTATCGGAACAGAGCCGGAAGAGACCGAGTCGTTGCTGAAGCAGTGTCAGCTACTGAGTATTCCTGTCTGGACTGTGATCGAGCAAACAGATCGGAACGGTGTAGTGGTTAAAGAGGACGCTTATGATCGCTTAACACTGGTTTTTGCGGAAAAAATCCGTAATAGTGAAAAGGTGAGTTCGCTGACTGCTGTCGGTTTTATCCAGAGTGGTGGCCAGATCCAAGGGATTGTTGAACATTCATGTGAACTGCTCGCAAGTGAGGAGATTGATGTTTTTGCCTCTTTCTCCGGAAATAAGTATTCGATGTTGCTGCTTAAACCTGAATTGGTTGAAAAAGCAGCTAATATTATTCATAACAGATTTATTGTTTCAGAAGAAGTGCTTGAACAGCAGCAGAAGTTAGCTGTCTCCTGAACGGTGCGGATGCCTCCATTACGGTGTATCAGGCATAACGGAAAGCAGGTAGTTGCTTTATACTGAGAAGAGCCTTAAAGAAATAGTTCAGAGATTACTCAAGGAGCAGAAGAATGCTGATTTTGACTCGCCGTGTTGGCGAAACATTAATGATTGGTGATGAGGTTACTGTAACTGTATTAGGGGTTAAAGGAAACCAGGTTCGTATCGGTGTTAATGCACCAAAAGATGTTTCCGTGCATCGTGAAGAGATCTATATGCGGATTCAGGCTGAGAAAGGGACAGGCAATCCAGCTACAAATTACTAACTGTACACATATAGTAAAAGCGGCACATCGAGGCTGGGTCGACACTTAGCTGTTGATTCTGCCTCTTTTTATTACGGAAGCATCTGTCTGCTGACAGAAAATGGTGTATTTCAGACCGGGTTGATTGAATCCTGTTCTATTGATATTTTTTTACCCCATTTTGCCCAGAAAATGTTTGACATATTTTTGGTAAAACGTAATATGTGCGTCCGCAAGACGGTGAGGTGGCCGAGAGGCTGAAGGCGCTCCCCTGCTAAGGGAGTATACGGTTTGTAGCCGTATCGAGGGTTCGAATCCCTCCCTCACCGCCATTCTTGCTTTTAAGAAATTACGCGCTCGTAGCTCAGCTGGATAGAGTACCTGGCTACGAACCAGGCGGTCGAAGGTTCGAATCCTTCCGAGCGCGCCATTTCTTAAAACTCAGATGAAACGAATTCTGATGTGGTGAGGTGGCCGAGAGGCTGAAGGCGCTCCCCTGCTAAGGGAGTATACGGTTTGTAGCCGTATCGAGGGTTCGAATCCCTCCCTCACCGCCATTTGTTGTTTTTACAATAAAATAATTGTGATGTATATCACGCACTGCGCGCTCGTAGCTCAGCTGGATAGAGTACCTGGCTACGAACCAGGCGGTCGAAGGTTCGAATCCTTCCGAGCGCGCCATTTTTGAAAGAAATACAGTCATTGCGTTGATGATTTACAGTGCGCTCGTAGCTCAGCTGGATAGAGTACCTGGCTACGAACCAGGCGGTCGAAGGTTCGAATCCTTCCGAGCGCGCCATATTCATCCTCTGATTGTCTTTAGCTTAAAGAAGAACATTATTGCGCGCTCGTAGCTCAGCTGGATAGAGTACCTGGCTACGAACCAGGCGGTCGAAGGTTCGAATCCTTCCGAGCGCGCCATTCTTCTTACACACTGGATTGCCGGATGGCAGTCAAAACACCGATTATGCGCGCTCGTAGCTCAGCTGGATAGAGTACCTGGCTACGAACCAGGCGGTCGAAGGTTCGAATCCTTCCGAGCGCGCCATTCTTCTTACACACTGGATTGTCGGACGGCAGTCAAAGTACCGATTATTGCGCGCTCGTAGCTCAGCTGGATAGAGTACCTGGCTACGAACCAGGCGGTCGAAGGTTCGAATCCTTCCGAGCGCGCCATTTCCTCTTATTCCCTGTTAGCTATCCCTGAACGACATAGTCCCCCTGAGCAACATCGTATCTCTGAACAACATCGTATCCCGAGCAATATAGTCATCCCCGAACAATATAGATATATACCCAGACAGTTTGAGATTGCCTGGGTATATTCAGTGATAAAAATTATATTTGGTTGTTTTTTCAGCGGAGAGTAATTTTTTTTACCTATATCTCAGTATTTATTAACGCTTTCCCTTAACTTAATCTTAACTTCTAACTAACCTGATTGCTCTTACATTGTTCAGAATGCTCTGAATTTTAGTGCTTGTTTGACTACCGGTAAAAATTGCATTGTGTTTGTTCGCATAGTGAAACGCATTTGACAATTCAGGTATTATCGCCATAATCCTAGGCCGTACCGAATTTAGTTCATTAAATTTACGATCGGTAATTGTCAGGATGACAAAAGAAAGGAAGCAAAATGATAGATATTGGTAGTTTATTGGGGGATGCCGCAACATTAATGGTCACCGGGATGGCCTTTGTTTTTATCTTCCTCACTATACTCGTTTATGTTGTACGGCTTATGTCGCGGATCTTACCTGAAGAAGTCCCGTTACAAATCCAAACGCCGGCTCGGAATTCAAACACTCAATCCGCTTCTGCGGTTAATCCTAAGATTGTTGCAGCAATTTCTGCTGCAGTGCATAAACACCGCTCTTCCAGGGTTAAATAACAGCTAGATAAAGATTAAAAGGAGTTAATGAGCATGTCTAAACCACTTGCTATTACCGATGTTGTACTTCGTGACGCTCATCAGTCACTGTTTGCTACCCGCATGCGTATCGATGATATGCTGCCGATTGCAGCCGAATTAGATAAAGTTGGCTACTGGTCTCTGGAGACTTGGGGGGGCGCAACGTTTGATTCATGTATTCGTTTTTTGGGAGAAGATCCATGGGAACGTCTGCGTAAGCTGAAACAGGCGATGCCGAATACCCGTATGCAGATGTTGTTGCGTGGACAGAATCTTCTGGGCTATCGCCATTATGCTGATGACGTGGTAGAGAAGTTTGTTGAGCGTGCTCACGCTAACGGTATGGATGTGTTTCGTATCTTTGATGCGATGAACGATGTACGCAATTTCCATAAAGCAGTGAAAGCGGCGATTGATGTTGGAGCTCATGCTCAGGGGACTATGTCGTATACGACAAGCCCTGTACATAATTCTGATACTTGGGTTGATCTGGCGAAACGTCTGGAGGATTTGGGTTGTCATTCTCTCTGTATTAAAGATATGTCAGGTCTGCTAAAACCTTATGAAGCCGAAGAGCTGGTCAGCCGAATTAAAGAGTCTTGCGATGTTGAGCTGGCGTTGCATTGCCATGCAACGACTGGTTTATCGACAGCAACGGCAATAAAAGCGATTGAAGCCGGAGTGGATATGCTGGATACGGCTATCTCCTCTATGAGTCAGACTTATGGTCACACTCCAACAGAAACTGTTGTTGCCATGCTTGAAGGTACAGAACGGGATACCGGACTGAAACTGGATCAGATTGAACCGATTGCGGCTTATTTCCGTGAAGTACGTAAGAAATATGCGAAGTGGGAAGGTCAGTTAAAAGGGATAGACTCCCGCATTTTAATCGCTCAAGTGCCGGGCGGTATGCTGACAAATATGGAAGGTCAGCTTAAAGAGCAGGGTGCAGCAGATCGAATTGATGAGGTGTTGGAAGAGATCCCTCGCGTACGTAAAGATCTGGGTTATATCCCGCTGGTTACACCTACATCTCAGATCGTAGGTTCCCAGGCGGTGATTAATGTTCTGACCGGTGAACGTTATAAGAGTATCACCAAGGAAACGGCTGGCTTGTTGAAAGGTGAATATGGTGCAGCTCCGGCTGAACTGAATAAAGAGCTGCAGGCTCGTGTGCTTGACGGTGCTGAACCTATTACCTGTCGTCCGGCTGATCTTCTGAATAATGAGATGGATACTCTGACGGATGAGTTGAAAGTAAAAGCTAAAGATGATGGCATTTCTCTGTCTGAAAATCTGGTGGATGATGTTCTTACTTATGCTCTTTTTCCTCAGGTTGGACTTAAGTTTCTGAAAAACAGGAATAATCCTGATGCTTTTGAACCGGCTCCAGGCACGGAAGCTGCGGCTCCTGCTACTGTAGCAACACCTGCTGCAGGTGGTATCGAAACCTACAGTGTGAAAGTGGATGGACAGGTGTTTGATGTAGAAGTCGGTCCTCAGGGGCAACTGACTTCGGTTACTCCGGCAACGGCTTCTGCGCCTGTTGCGGCACCAGCACCGGCCGGTAATACTGAAGCGGTTAACGCACCACTGGCTGGAACTATCTTCAAGGTGATTGTACAACCGGGTTCTCAGGTAGCGGAAGGGGATGTGCTGTTGATTCTGGAAGCTATGAAGATGGAGACAGAGATCAGGGCGACCCGGGCGGGCTCAGTAAGTGAGATCTTTGTAAAAGAAGGTGACTCTGTTGCTGTTGGTGCACCATTGCTGAACTTAGCTTAAGGGAGAATCATGGAAGGCTTATTGATCCTATGGTCTGAAACCGGGATAGCCAGTATAGAGTTCGGCCAGATTTGTATGATTTTGGTTGGGTGTCTGTTGCTGTTTCTGGCCATTGCCAGAGGTTTTGAACCATTGCTGCTGTTGCCGATTGGTTTTGGCGCTATTTTATCTAATATTCCTAATGCCGGATTTACTGATCCGGGAGGAATACTGTACTACGTATACCATGTCGGGATTGAAACCGGTGTGTTCCCGCTGCTGATCTTTATGGGGGTTGGGGCAATGACCGATTTCGGTGCTCTGATTGCTAACCCCAAAACACTGTGGCTGGGAGCCGCTGCCCAGTTCGGTATCTTCGTTACTCTGTTTGGTGCTATTTTGCTTAACTTTATTCCAGGTATGGCATTTACGCTGGCAGATGCATCATCTATTGCGATTATCGGTGGTGCTGACGGACCGACGGCAATTTTTCTTTCCAGCCAGTTGTCACCAGATTTGCTGGGAGCGATAGCGGTTGCGGCTTATAGCTATATGGCATTGGTGCCTATTATTCAGCCTCCGATTATGAAAGCACTGACAACGCCGGAAGAGCGTAAGATACAGATGGCTCAGCTTCGCCATGTCAGCAAATTGGAAAAGATCTTTTTCCCGCTGGCAGTTTTGCTGATGACTATTCTGTTTCTGCCTCCGGCAACACCGCTGGTCGGAATGTTCTGCTTAGGTAACCTGATGCGTGAAGCCGGCGTAGTGGAACGTTTGTCGAAAACAGCACAGAACGAGTTGATTAACATTGTGACCATCTTCCTTGGTCTTGGGGTTGGTTCCAAACTGCAGGCAGATAAATTCTTGCATGTAGAAACGCTGGGGATACTTGCTCTGGGGGCGATTGCTTTCAGTATTGGTACTGCTGCCGGTGTTCTGATGGCAAAGCTGATGAATAAGTTGTCAAAAGAAGATATTAACCCGTTGATTGGAGCTGCCGGAGTTTCAGCGGTGCCGATGGCTGCAAGGGTGGTGAATAAAGTTGGGCTTGAGGCAAATCCGCATAACTTTTTGCTGATGCATGCAATGGGGCCAAACGTTGCCGGAGTTCTCGGTTCAGCCGTTGCGGCAGGTATTCTGCTGGCATTGGTTGGTTAAAGTTCATAAATTGTTTTATAGTCAAAGGGATGCTGAACGCATCCCTTTTTTATAGCAAATGGATGGTAAACATGGATAACAAACAAATCGTAATAACAGAATTTGGTGAACCGGATGTGCTTGCCATTCAGAGTTCTGCAATACCACAGCCTCAACCCGGAGAAGTGCTGGTTAAAGTTTATTTTGCCGGAATTAATCCTATTGATGTTAAAACCCGTGCGGGACTTGGCTGGGCCGCACAACAAAATCGGGATAAGTTACCATGGACTCCGGGGTATGATATCTCCGGCAAGGTTGTTGGGCTGGGGGATGGCGTTACACTGTTAGTTGAAGGGGATTCAGTGGCTGGCTTTATCGGTTTTCCTCTGCAGGGAGGGGGATATAGTCAGTATGTTTGTGTACCGGAGCAGTCTTTAAGTCTGATACCTGATGCCGTGACTTTTGAAGCCGCTGCAGTATTACCTCTGGCTGGCCAGACAGCAGCGCAAGCGATTAATAAGGCTGAAGTAAAAGCCGATGAAAGAGTGCTCATTCTTGGTGGTGCTGGTGGTGTCGGGCATCTGGCGGTTCAATTGGCAGTAGCGGCTAAAGCCGAAGTTTACACAACTTGCTGCGGGAATAATCTGGATTATCTGGCAACACTGGGAGCTCATGCGGTTAACTATGAGTTCGCCCCGGTTTCTGAAAGGCTGACGGATATTGATGTTCTGATTGACTTAGTTGGCGGTGATGCAGCAATGGATGCTCTGAAATGCCTGAAAGATGGTGCCCGGATTGTCACTGTCCCAACCATTTCTGCTGAGCTGATTTGTGAAAAAGCATCATTGCTCGGGTTTAATGCGAAAGGTATGTTGGTTGATCCTGCTCCTGAACAGCTAAATACTATGTTGTACATGGTCAGCGTCGGCCTGTTGAAAACTGAGATTCAGCAGGTATTTCCTTATACTCAGGTTGCTGATGCTCACCGGCAGATCGAAACTGGGCATACTCGGGGTAAGGTTTTGCTGGATATGCAGTGTTAGAATCTGTTTTTTCCTTCTTTTCTGAGTCTGTACTCTGGCTCCTGTTTTCTACGGGAGCACTGAGTGCCACTCTTCTGCCCGGCAGCTCGGAAGTCACGTTGATAACCGCTTTAGACTCAGGACAGCATCCGGTTACATTACTCATTTGTATGGCTGCTTTGGGGAATACCCTGGGGGGCATGATTAATTACCTGATCGGATTATGGTTACCAAATCGAACCCAAAAGAAAAAATATGGTCATAAAGCATTAGTATGGCTGAATAAACACGGGTATTTTGCTTTATTCTTTAGCTGGTTACCTCTGGTTGGTGATCCTCTCTGCCTGGCCGCAGGCTGGCTGAGGATGCGCTGTCTGCCTTGTTTCTTATGCATAGCTTTGGGTAAAACTGCCCGGTATTGTTTGCTGGCTGCGCTATTCTATAACACGTTATAAGGAGTATTTATGAGAAAAGTATGCTTGGGTGTAGTGCCTCTTATCGCCTTGTATGGCTGTTCCCAGACTACACCGGAAACTTTCTCAAACCGGTCGCTTTTGCCTGAGGGGATCACTCTTTTAGAGCAGAAGGCTGTTTTACCGGGAGAAATCGGGATCCCGTATTCTAAATACCAGTTGGATAATGGCCTGACTCTGATTTTGTCTCCGGATCATTCTGATCCTCTGGTACATGTTGATGTCACTTATCATGTCGGTTCTGCAAGAGAAGAGATAGGAAAATCAGGCTTTGCCCATTTTTTTGAGCATATGATGTTTCAGGGGTCTGAACATGTCGGAGATCAGGAACATTTCCGTATTATTACTGAGGCAGGGGGAACTCTGAACGGTACGACCAGTAAGGATCGTACTAACTATTTCGAAACTGTACCGGCTAATCAACTGGAGAAAATGTTGTGGCTGGAATCGGATAGGATGGGATTTCTGATTGATGCGGTTTCTCAGCGTAAGTTTGAAATTCAGCGTGACACGGTGAAAAACGAGCGTGCCCAGAATTATGATAATCGTCCATATGGCCTGCTGTGGGAGAAAATGGGGGAGGCTATGTATGCGGAAGGGCACCCATATTCCTGGCAGACGATAGGTTATGTTGACGATCTGGATAAAGTCGATGTGAATGACCTTAAGGCTTTTTTCCTGCGCTGGTACGGACCGAATAATGCAACCCTGACTATTGGTGGTGATATAGACACTGATCAGACGCTGAGGTGGGTGAAGAAATACTTTTCGATGATACCTCAGGGACCGGATGTTAAGGATGCGCCCAAACAACCGGCAAAACTCAGTGAAGATAGGTATGTCACACTGGAAGATCAAATCCGTCAGCCTATGGTAATGATCGGCTGGCCGACCACATATCAGGGTGAAGAACATCAGGCGGCTCTGGATTCTCTGGCTTCAGTCCTGAGCAATGGCAAAAATGGCCTGTTGTATCAGGAACTGGTGAAGACTGAAAAAGCAATTGATGCCGGTGCATTTCACTCCTGTTATGAACTGGCGTGTAATTTTTATGTGTATGCCATGGGGGATTCGGAACAAAACAGTGACTTAACACCTATTTATAAGGCACTCATGACGGTACTGGATAACCTGAAAAAACAAGGTGTTGACCAAAGTAAGCTGGATCAGATTATCGGTAGTGCTGAAGCTAGTGCTGTGTATGCACTGCAAAGTGTCAGCGGTAAAGTTTCTCAGCTGGCGCTAAATCAGACTTACTATAACCAGCCTGACCGTATTGAACATGATTTGCAGCAGTTACGCAGGGTGACGCCTGAATCTGTCATGTCGGTATACCACCAATTTGTTGAAGAGCAGCCAAAGGTTGTTTTGAGCGTAGTTCCCAAAGGAAAAGAAGAGTTGGCAGCGCGTCCGGCTACTTTCATCACGTCGGCAAGAACATTGCCTGACTATGTGAAGATTACGGATGATCAAATCCGGCATGTAAAGGCTGACGATAATTTTGATCGAGCAACGATGCCTCCGGTTGCAGCATCGGTTAAAGGTAAAATGCCAGCCTTATATCGACAGCATCTGCCTAATGGTATTGAAGTGCTGGGAACCGTATCCGATGAGACACCAACGGTTCTTCTGGAAATTCGTATGCCTGCTGGGGATCGCTATGTCGAGCCGGGAAAAGAAGGTCTGGCGGCTCTGACAGCGGCTATGATGCAGGAGGGAACTCAGGAACATAGCATTGAAGATCTTCAGGCTAAACTGGATACTCTGGGTAGTAGTATCAGCCTGGGTTCTGGTAACTACACTACAACGATAACTGTATCTGCACTGGAGAAAAATCTTAAGCCTACTCTGGATATTGTTCAGGAGATGTTGTTCAAGCCTGCATTTAATCCGGCAGATTTTGAGCGCCTGAAAAAGCAGATGATCGAGGGGCTTATTTACGATCATCAGAAACCAGCATGGATGGCATCTGAAGCTTCCAGAAAGATTCTGTTTGCTCATACGGCTTTTGAGCGTTCAGGTGATGGTACACTTGCATCTGTCCAGTCACTGACACTGGATGATGTTAAACACTTCTATGCTCAAAACTATACTCCTCTGGGAACCAAACTGGTGGTCGTTGGTGATATTTCTGCGGAACAACTGGCTAATTCACTGGCTTTCCTGCATCACTGGAAAGGGGGGGATGCTCCGCTGCTGAATCCTCAGCTGTTTAAGCCTTTGGCATCCCAGCACATCTATCTGGTGGATAAACCTGATGCGCCACAAAGCGTTGTGCGTCTGGTACGACAGGGGTTGCCGTTTGAAGCTACTGGAGAGCAGTATTTGACACAACTGGCTAACTTTAATCTGGCTGGTAATTTTAATAGCCGTATTAATCAAAATCTGCGGGAAGATAAGGGATTCACTTATGGTGCCGGTGGTTACCACATAAGTAACCGGGAAATGGGCATGATTATGTTTGATGCTCAGGTTCGGGCTGATACAACCGTTGCATCCATCCGTGAGTTTCTGCATGAGATGAAAACCTACACCGAAGGCGGCATAACAGCAGAAGAACTGGCATTTATGCGTTTGGCGATGGGGCAGCAGGATGCTCTGAAATATGAAACTCCGGGGAAAAAAGCACAGCTATTGGGTAATATCCTGCACTACTCTCTGGATGATGATTATCTGGAACAGCGAGACAGGATCCTGATGACAGTCAGTAAAACAACGTTGGATGAGCTAGCACGTAAATGGTTTAACCCGGATGATTACCAGATTATCGTGGTCGGAGATGCTAAATCACTGGCTCCGGAACTGGAAAAATTGGATATTCCGGTTGTCAGGCTTGAAATTGAGAAGTAAGGACGCACATAGAAAGTATTATCTTATCTGTATATGCCGCTATTTTCTGGTTACAGAATAGCGGTATAACAGAGAATAATTTATTAATATAACGATATAAGTGGCCTTCATTTTGACTGATTTTTCTAAACGTTTGCAGAAAGTTGCAAAAAATGCTGATAACTTCAGGTTGTTTTGCCGTGGAGTTGAAAGGGAAACCCTGCGCTACTCTCTCGGTGGGCGTCTGGCAACGACACCACATCCGGAGGGGCTGGGGGCTGCATTAACTAACCGTTGGATCACCACTGATTTTTCCGAATCGCTGCTGGAATTTATCACCCCGGTATCTGCAAATATATCCGAAACCCTTGACCAACTTGCAGATATTCACCATTTTACCCAGACACAGATGAATGGTGAGAAGTTCTGGCCGCTTTCCATGCCCTGTTTTGTTGAAGGGGAAGACAGCATTCAACTGGCCCAGTATGGTCGTTCGAATATCGGAAAAATGAAGACCCTGTACCGCAACGGGCTGAAACATCGTTATGGCAGTTTGATGCAGATCATCTCAGGTGTGCATTTTAATTTTTCTTTCCCTGAATCGTTCTGGGATAGCCTGTATGGTGAACAGAGTGAAGCTGAGCGGAAAGCCTGTAAATCAGAAGGCTACTTTACCCTGATCCGTAACTATTACCATTTTGGCTGGCTGATCCCTTATCTGTTCGGTGCATCACCAGCTTTGTGTGAATCTTTTCTGGACGGTAAACAATCTGCTTTGCCTTTTGAAAAGTTGGGTAAGACACTGTATCTGCCGTATGCAACATCGCTGCGCCTGAGCGACCTTGGTTATACAAATACTTCTCAGAGTGAATTGAAAATCAGCTATAACACACTGGAACTTTATCTGGAGGGGATGAATCGTGCGATTCGTACTCCGTCAGAAGAGTTTGCCAGAATTGGTGTCAGAGCAGGGGGAGAGCATCGTCAGCTTAATGCCAATATTCTGCAGATAGAAAATGAACTGTATGCTCCGATCCGGCCAAAGCGGGTGTCAAAATTCGGAGAAAAACCGTCAGAAGCACTGCAGCGTGGTGGGGTTGAATATATTGAAGTCCGGGCTCTGGATGTGAACCCTTTCAGCCCTGTCGGGATCACCGAGCAGCAGATCCGTTTTCTGGATCTGTTTCTGACCTGGTGTCTGATCCGGGATGCCCGCTGTATGGATAATAAAGAGCTTGGGTGCTGGAAAGATAACTGGAATCAGGTCATCCTTGAAGGTCGAAAACCGGGATTGATCCTTAAAGCCGGTTGTTGTGGGGAGCAGATTGCTTTGGCCGATTTTGGCAGAGAGATTTTCTCCGAGCTGAAAGCTATTGCCGGTGTGATGGATTCAGCCTGTGGCGGTAATGATTATCTGAGTACTTGTCAGGAGTTAGAAACATGGATTGAGCATCCAGAGTTAACGCTGTCAGGACAATTGCTGGATAAAATACAGGAGTGTGGCGGTAATGGTCTGGCAGGGCGTCAAATCGGTGAAGCATTCAGGGAACAGCACCTGGCTCATGAGTATCGATATTATACACATCAACAGATGTTGGATGAGGTGGAAAACTCACGCAAAACCCAGCACAATATGGAACAGGAAGATACACAGAGTTTTGATGAATTTCTGGCGGATTATTTTTCGTATCTGAACGATTAAGTTTTTGGAGAAGGGCTTATGCCATTATTAGACAGTTTTACAGTTGACCATACTAAAATGCACGCACCCGCAGTTCGGGTAGCTAAGACCATGCAGACACCCAAAGGAGATACTATTACGGTATTTGATCTGCGTTTTTGTGCACCGAATAAGGATATTCTTTCGGAAAAAGGTATCCACACTCTGGAGCATCTTTATGCCGGTTTCATGCGGTCGCATCTGAATGGTAATGATGTGGAAATCATCGATATATCTCCTATGGGATGTCGTACTGGTTTTTACATGAGCTTAATTGGTGCACCGGAAGAGCAGCGTGTCGCAGATGCTTGGTTGGCAGCAATGGATGATGTACTGAAAGTAGAAAGTCAGGAAAAGATCCCTGAACTGAATGAATATCAGTGTGGAACCTATACTATGCACTCTTTACAGGAAGCTAAAGCGATTGCAAAGCATATCATTGATGCCGGGATTCGGGTGAATAAAAACGATGAACTGGCTCTGCCTGCTGAAATGCTGGAAGAACTGAAAGTCTGAGTGAGATAATTATCTTTAAGTAAAAGAAAAGGTAGATAATTCTTTTCTTTGTTACGGACTGTTAAAAATTGGTGATATTCAACGTTCCTCTTTTTAGGGGAACGTTTTATTTTTTAACAACTAGTAATGTAAAATAACATCGCAATTAAGAAAATAAACATTCACATAAAAATATTGTATTTTCAGAAATAATTAATATGTCGACATGTTATGTTATATCGTAATTAATTGGGTAATACATAAAAGTTATTCAGGTTTTCTTTTCAAGAAAACTATTTAATTATTAATGTCAAGATGAATTTATTTATAGAACAAAGGAGAGTATGAAATACTCTCCTTTAGATAAACATATTAAATGTTTATAGAACAGTTTTTTGCTTTGATGATTGGAGTTGCAACTTTACGAGCTTTTTCATAACCAGTTAGCATCACTTGTTTCGCTTCACTGGTTCCTGAATCGATACCAACAGTTGATAGCAGAGAAGTTCCTGTATCTAAATTATCCATCTGATTTTTATAAGATTCAAAGGTTTGCTCTATTTCAGCACAAGACATATTTGCAAAATCTGCATTTACGATGTCTGTTCCTTTGTCCCCAGTCAGCTGACACCCTGTTAAAGCAATAGACGATATTATGCTTGATGCTAGTAGTAATTTTTTCATCTTTTATTTCCATTCATGTGTTAATGAAATCTCATTATCTTTAAATAATTCAATGTATTTCAATCCCTCCAATGGAACATATTTGGAATAAGGGACAGCATCGACTGACGGTTGGTCGTTTATGTCTTATGGTTGTTTTTATATTAATATTGACGTGAGATATGAGTCTGATAGGATTCTTTCAGTTTATGTAACTTAAACATTACTTTCATATGAATGAAATTGCACGAATTGAAACTGAATATTTTAATGTTGCTATTAGCGATGAACTATTGAATTATCTAGAACAATATAGACAGCAAGATCCTATATTATCAACCATGAATGATAGGAAATTGATTTTATATGTTGTTCATAAGGCCATTGATCAAAACATAGAAATTTGTACAGATAAATTAAATTTACAAAGAAACAGAGATGTAAAACTAAAAAAGACTCGTCTGATAAGTAGGCACTTTGAGGGGGTAAATAATAAATATCAATCCTTCGGTGTTAACATTAGCTCCAGGCAATATTTTCATAGGTTAATATTAAATTATTTGAGAGAGGTCTTTGTCTGACATGGGACATGGTTGAGTGTTATGTGCTCTCAATGAGCGATGACCCAAAACCATGTCTGACTGATAAGTGTGAGGGAAGGCGGCTTCATATGATGAAGCAAACAGACTGCGTATAACAAATCTGAATGCAAAATTTATAGGCGTGTAAAACAGCTAGATACGTTATTCGCTATTTTTTACCCTTGCTTTTCGATTTTTTTCTTGGGAAAACTTTTACCATATTGATTTTATTTTCAGTAAATTCAATGATTTCCATAGGATGTTTCGCGACTTCGATACTCAATTTACTTTCAGGGATATCCTGCAGGTGCTCCAGAATTAGTCCATTTAGCGTTCTTGGTCCATCAGTCGGCAGATTCCAGTTCAGCCCTTTATTTATGTCTCGAATATTGACGCTTCCTTCAATCAGGAAGCTACCATCATTCTGTGGCGTAATTTCTTCTGACAGGCTGGGAGCTATTGATGTTGTAAATTCACCGACAATTTCTTCCAGAATATCTTCCAATGTGACCAGACCAATAATATCGCCGTATTCATTAACAATTAGACCAATACGCTGTTTATTACGCTGAAATTTCAGTAACTGTACGTTCAGAGGGGTGGCTTCCGGAATGAAATAGATTTCATCGGCTGAGCGCAGTAGCGTTTCTTTACTGAATTCATTTTTTTCCAGCATCAGACGATAAGCTTCCCGAAGACGCAACATACCAACCACTTCATCTATCTGATCCCGGTACAGAACGATACGTCCATGCGGAGAGTGGGTTAGCTGACGTACAATAGATTTCCAGTCATCGTTGATATCAATACCTGTGATCTCATTGCGGGGAACCATAATGTCATTAACGGTCACATTTTCCAGATCAAGGATAGAGAGCAGCATGTCCTGATGGCGACGTGGGATAAGCCCTCCGGCTTCATTCACTACTGTTCTCAGTTCATCTGAACTTAGCGGATCTTCTGTACCATGTTTGCCGTTAATACCAAGCAGGCGCAGAAAACCGTTGGTGATAAAATTGACGGTCAGCACCAGTGGTGCCAGAAGCTTCATCAGAATATTGAGAAAAATACTGCTGGTGTAAGCAACTCTTTCCGGATACAACGCAGCTAGTGTTTTTGGGGTGACTTCAGCGAAGACGAGTATCACTAGAGTCAGAATACCTGTAGCGATGGCAACACCATAATCACCATACAGGCGCATACCCAGAATGGTGGCAATAGCAGACGCCAGAATATTGACCAGATTGTTGCCGATAAGGATCAGTCCTATCAGACGATCCGGGCGGGTCAGTAGTTTTTCTACCCGTTTGGCACCTTTATGGCCTGTACCTGAAAGGTGCTTTAGCCGGTAACGGTTCACCGACATCATTCCGGTTTCAGAACCGGAAAAATAACCAGAGATAATAATCAGACACGCGAGTAGGGCAAATAACATGCCCGTTGATATGTCATCCAATGTATTGGGTTCCTTTAATTGTTGTTGGATTCATTAATGACGGAAAGTAAACGCTCTGTCAATGCCTTTACTTATGCGGGGTCAGGATAAAATAATTTCCTGCAGTAAACGGTTACCAAAATAAGCCATAGTGAGTAGGGTTGCTCCGGATACGGTAAACCAGGCAACAAGACGTCCCCGCCACCCATGCCGGTAGTGCCCCCACAACAGGATGGAGAAGACTACCCAGGCGACAAAAGATAGTATGGTTTTATGTGCTTTACCGGGAGCAAAAATATCGTCAAGAAAGATGAATCCGGACAGTAGAGTCAGGGTAAGAAACCCCGTCCCCAGTAATACAATGCTGAAAAGTTGTCGTTCAACCATCATTAATGGTGGATGATTGGTATTAATTGTGAGTGTTTTTTTACGTTTCAGTTTATAGTCCAGCCACGTAAGCTGTAGTGCATAAAGTGCAGCAATTGTCAGTGTGGCATAAGCAATCAGAGCTAAAGAGATATGAGTGACCAGACCAGCACGCCCCTCAAGATGGGTGATAAAGTGTCCGGGAAGAAGCGTTGCTGCGAGTATGTTCAGTGCTGAGAAGCAGTATATAAGAGGGAGCAAAAACCAGATACGGGTTTTTAGCATAGCCAGACTCATACTGAGTGAAATCATAAAACTGATTAAAGAAGCAACATTCAGGATACTCAGGTTTTGCCCTGTGCCGTGAAGGATCAGATCGGCAAGCAGCCATATATGGAAAAACAAAGCCAGCAAGGCAGAGGTAAACACGGGCTTTATTCTGATGCTGGTTTGCTGCATCAGTCCCGGTACAATCATGCAGGTTGCAGCTATATAAAAGACAGCTGAAACAATAGCGATGAGGTTATCCATGTTTTCCATACAGTATTATTTTGTTAACAGTATCCGGATTATACCTTGTGAAGCTGATAACGGCTATCATCTGAGGGGCTTGATGTGGCTAAAAATTGAAACGCTGACAGTCACTACGTTATACTCGACCTAATTAATCGCATCCGACAGCGAAGAGAAGAAAATGTTTGAAAATTTGACGGACAGATTGTCCAAAACCCTAAAAAATATCAGCGGTAAAGGCCGTCTGACCGAAGATAATATTAAAGAAACGTTACGTGAAGTACGTATGGCGCTTTTGGAAGCGGATGTTGCCCTTCCTGTTGTTCGTGATTTTGTTAAGCGGGTTAAGGATCGCGCTGTTGGTGTTGAAGTTTCTAAGTCTCTGACCCCGGGGCAGGAATTTATCAAGATCGTTCAGGCCGAGCTTGAAGCTGTGATGGGGGAATCCAACGAAGCGCTGAATCTGGCCGCTCAGCCTCCGGCCATTATTCTGATGGCCGGTCTGCAAGGGGCCGGTAAAACGACCAGTGTTGGTAAACTGTCTAAGCTGCTGAGTGAGCGTGACAAGAAGAAAGTTCTGGTTGTGTCTGCCGACGTTTATCGCCCCGCGGCGATCAAACAGCTGGAAACACTGGCATCCGATGTCGGAGTGGATTTCTTCCCATCATCACCGGATCAAAAGCCTATTGATATTGCTAACGGTGCAATTGATCATGCGAGGAAGAAGTTTTATGACGTTGTGATTCTCGATACGGCTGGTCGTCTGGCCATCGATGAAGGCATGATGGCTGAAATTCAGCAACTGCACGCAGCGATTAATCCTGTTGAAACCCTGTTTGTGGTTGATGCGATGACCGGTCAGGATGCGGCCAATACCGCCAAGGCTTTTGGTGATGCGCTGCCTCTGACAGGGGTAATCCTGACTAAGGTTGACGGTGATGCTCGTGGTGGTGCGGCACTTTCTGTACGCCATATTACAGGAAAGCCAATTAAATTCCTGGGGGTAGGTGAGAAAACCGATGCTTTAGAACCTTTCCATCCAGATCGTGTTGCTTCCCGTATTCTTGGTATGGGCGATGTACTTTCTCTGATCGAAGATTTGGAACGTAACGTCGATAAAGCAAAAGCGGAAAAACTGGCGAAAAAGTTCAAAGAGAAGAAAGGTTTTGATCTGGAAGACTTTCGTGAACAGCTGGGGCAGATGCAGAATATGGGCGGCATGATGGGTATGTTGGATAAGCTTCCCGGAATGAATAATCTGCCGGCAGACGTTAAAGATAAAGTTGATGACAAGATGTTTAAGCAGATGGAAGCGATTATTTCGTCTATGACGATGAAAGAACGTTTACGTCCTGAATTGATTAAAGGCTCCCGTAAAAAACGGATAGCAGCTGGTTCCGGTACACAGGTACAGGATGTTAACCGTTTGCTCAAACAGTTTACCCAGATGCAAAAGATGATGAAGAAAATGCAGAAGGGAGGAATGAAAGGCATGATGCGCAATATGCAGGGTATGATGGGCGGCATGGGTGGTGCCGGTGGTTTCGGACGTTTTGGCCGTTGAGTACTGGTGTTATTACCTGAACTTTTTTGAGCGCCTCCTTTGTGAGGCGTTTTGTTTTTGTGGTATTTAAAATAAATAGTGGTACCCAAAATGGAATATCAATTTATCAAGAATA
>NZ_PFXK01000007.1 GCF_002812955.1 Vibrio sp. HA2012
CATGATCAAACTCTTCAATTTAAGTTTTTTTTGGCTCAATGAATACTGATTACATTCTTTTGCTTAATTAAAAGCTAAGTAATGTTGAATTGACTGTGCTCGAATGATTACTCATTCAACTTGGTCACTCAGTTCATTGAAATCCAGTTGATTCTTTAGAATCATCTTCGATTGTCATCAACGAGTGCCCACACAGATTGATAGGTTTAAATTGTTAAAGAGCGTCTTCGAAATCAGTAAACTTATACTTTTAAGCCTTTCAGGCTTTCTCTCGAAGAGGGCGGCCATTTTATCTAGATAACTTATCGTGTCAACCACTTTTTTTGCTTTTTTATTTTCACCGCTTAAACAGTGAAAGCAAATGTTATCTTTACCTTCCGGCCTGTTCGCACTGGAGTAACTTGTTTATTTCTCCGTGCCAACGAGGAGCGCATTATAGGGAGAAGTTTCGGCTTGGCAACCCTTTTTTTTATAAAAATTCATTTTTTTGTACATTAAATAGATATACAAAAAAGCACACCAAAAACAAACAACTTACCCACAAAAGCCTGTGGATAACTCACTGTCATGCGTTTATTCGTCGTTATCGAAAAAGTAAGAAATGCGGGATCTCGGATTCAGATACTCTCTGACTTTATCCGGGAGACGTGACGGAAGAACAGCTCCGCTGATTTTAATATCCTTATCAGCAAGATCGAGAATCGGAGCCTGAGTCCTGGGTACTGTCGGATCATAAAGCAGAACATTAGGGAACAGAATATGATTAGCATTCACTGAAATAACCAGCCCTATCATTTCATTGGATAGCTGTACAACAGTGCCGGGCGGATAGACACCCATAAACTTAATCAGGATGTTCAGGTTGTCATTGTTGTATTGCTGCTTACAGTTCTTATAAAGATGTGACAATGCGGTATAAGGGATTTTTTGTTCTGCCACAATATTTGTGTGGCACAAATTATCATAAGCGTTGGCGACAGAAACAATTTGAGCAAACTCATCAATCGCCCCCTGCTTCAGACCGTCCGGATACCCGGAACCGTCCATAAACTCATGATGTTCACCGATGATTTTTTTCCCACTTTCGGGAAACTCAGGAATATTGGCGGCGATATCCAGTCCGTATTTAGTGTGCAGCTTAAGGTAGTTACTTTCCGGCTCCGTCAGCTGTGTCGTTTTTCTCAGGATAGCCGTGGGAACTTTAATCTTACCGATATCGTGAAATAGCGCACCGAATGCAACCTCTTTTATCTGCCGACTATTGTAGCCTTTTGACTTGGCGATCATCATGGCAAGGATGGACACGTTCAGCGAATGAAAGTAGATGTCTTCAAATTCACTTTTCCCGTTCATCAGATGCAGCGTCACACTGTCTTCCGACAACAGCTTATCGACAATATCGTCAACCATCATCTGCGCTTCATCGACAGCGGTTTCCGGGCGGTTGCGGATCTTACTCATGACAGAGCGCAATTGTGACAATGAGCGTTCAAACTCCTTCTCGCAATTGATCACCCTGCGGCGATATTTGTTCAGCTTATCAATACGGGACTGCTTCTCTTCCCACATTTTTTTGGCTTCTGCGTCGATCTCGGTCTGATTCTGCAGGCCGGCATCAGAAATTTCCGTTATAGGTAAAGGGGTGGTATCACTCTGGGCTGGATTGATGTACACATAGTGAATGCCCAGGTGTTTGATCATATTGATCTGTTCCTGAGTCTTAAGCTTGAAACTATTAAATAAAAACGGGTGCTCATTCCATTTTACAGGAAGGCGAACATGAAGCCCTGGGCGGAGTCTGTCTACCGTGATTTTAATACTGGCCACTTTTATTAAAGAATCCCGTCTGCGTTAAAAGTCTGGTGACTGATTGTAGCTAACCCACCTGACAAAATCATTATCCACGGTCACTAAACGATTTCAAAATGTTGCGTTGCTCCCCCCATAAGACCGGCATGAGGAAGCTTACTTGAGTATATTATTATTTATAGCACAAAATTTCAGGCAATAAAAAAGCCCGGTAAAAACCGGGCCTTTGTACCACAATCTCCGATAACCATCGGCGCATTGTTCTTTCCGCAGAAAGATTAACGCTTAGAGAATTGTGGACGACGACGTGCTTTACGCAGACCGACTTTCTTACGTTCAACGCGACGTGCGTCACGAGTAACGTAGCCAGCTGCACGTAGAGCAGGACGTAGAGACTCATCGTATTCCATCAGAGCACGAGTGATACCGTGACGAATAGCACCAGCCTGACCAGAGATACCACCACCTTTAACAGTGATGTACAGGTCAAGTTTCTCAGTCATTTCAACCAGCTCAAGAGGTTGTTTAACAACCATACGAGAAGTTGGACGACCGAAGTACTCATCAAGGCTACGCTTGTTGATTACGATGTTGCCGCTGCCTGGTTTGATGAAAACACGAGCAGCTGAGCTTTTGCGACGGCCAGTGCCGTAGTATTGATTCTCTGCCATTTCCATAATCCCCAATTAGATGTCCAGTACTTTTGGTTGTTGAGCAGCGTGGTTATGCTCAGCGCCCGCGTAAACTTTTAGCTTACGGTACATAGCACGGCCAAGAGGACCACGTGGTAGCATACCTTTAACAGCTAGTTCGATTACCATCTCTGGCTTGTGATCAATCAGCTTGTCAAAAGTGATTGATTTCAAGCCACCTGGGAATTCAGAGTGACGGTAGTAAGTTTTAGCTGCAGCTTTGTTACCTGTTACAGCAACTTTCTCAGCGTTTACAACGATGATGTAATCACCAGTGTCAACGTGAGGAGTGTATTCAGCTTTATGCTTGCCACGTAGGCGAGATGCAATTTCACTTGCTAGACGGCCAAGAGTTTTACCTTCAGCGTCTACAACGTACCAGTCGCGTTTTACAGTTTCTGGTTTAGCAACGAAAGTTTTCATGCTAATAATAACCCGTTAATTTTGAATTTTACACTTAAGGAGCACATATGCTCCCACTGTCTAAGAGCCCAGACATCACCCCTTCGAGTGGATGGCACTCTCGCCTCATAAGAGGCTGCAGTAACGGTGGGTCGCAGGATTATAGAGAAGAGTGAGGAAAAAATCACCTTTTTTTGAACACAATCCGCAAAAAAACACAGAAATAACCTTTCTCCGACATAATGCTCAGATAATCGGCTATTCTGCTGAACATAAGGCAGTTAAGCCACACAGATTTTCTTTATCTGCCTGACGCCTCATAGTAGTATGAGCGCAAGATAGACCCATTAAGCAGTTCATATGCAACCTATTTTTGGAAGCGGTTTACTCAAATTAAACGCCTCTGAAACCGGCATACGAATCAATAACTATAAAGGAGCAGTTATGCCTTGGATTTACGGATTAATTGGCTTACTTGTCGGAGCCATCTTCGGGATTATTATTGCCCGAATCAAAACTCCGCAGTACAAAAAGCACAAGCAGATGCAAAAAGATCTGGATACAGCAAAATTTGCACTGGAACAACAAAGACAGGAACTGGCTGATCATTTCGCCCAGACATCAGAGATGCTGGATTCTCTGGATAAGACCTATCAACGTCTGTATCAGCATATGGCCAAAACAGCGACAGAGATGCTGCCGGATCTGCCAGAACAGGACAAGCCTTTTGCCTGCATTGAAGCGCATCCGGAAGCGGATGCAGCAGAAGAATATACCGATACCGAACAACCTCCGAAAGACTATGCCAAAGGAGCCACCGGGCTGTTTAATGGTGAAACGAAAGAGACACTATCTGCTGACAAGGTGATCAGTGCATCCTAGTTAACCCATGCATCAGACTTTCATTAAAGTAATCTGAATTTTCAATAACGCAGGTTTTTTTTCGGAACTAGCAAACGGTTTTTCAGTCATAATTCTCGTAAAAACACCGAGGAGTATAGGATGAAAAAACCTTTGCTGGCTCTTACAGCCCTGACATTAAGCTTAAGTTCCATTATCACCCCATTACCGGCAACCGCCGCACTACCACTGGTCGTTAACGGAGAACAGCTCCCCAGTCTGGCTCCAATGCTGGACAAAGTAACTCCGGCCGTCGTCAGTATCGCCGTTGAAGGTAAGCAGGTATCCAAACAACGGATACCGGATGCATTCCGCTTCTTCTTCGGGGATGAATTCCCCGCCGAACAATTGCAGGAACGTCCGTTTCGCGGACTGGGTTCCGGCGTCATCATCGATGCGAAAAAAGGTCATGTCGTCACCAACTATCATGTTATCAACGGTGCCGATTCTATACGCGTCAAGCTTCACGACGGTCGTGAATACGATGCCGAACTGATCGGCGGCGACAAAATGTCGGACATCGCACTGCTGAAACTGGAAGAAGCTAAAAATCTGACCCAGATCCAGGTAGCGGACTCCGACAAAATCCGAGTCGGTGATTTTTCTGTGGCGATCGGTAACCCGTTCGGACTGGGACAAACAGTCACATCCGGCATTGTTTCCGCTCTCGGACGCAGCGGCCTGAATATCGAAAATTTCGAAAACTTTATCCAGACGGATGCAGCGATCAACAGCGGTAACTCTGGTGGTGCTCTGGTTAACCTTAACGGTGAGCTTATCGGGATCAATACCGCTATTTTAGGGCCTAACGGCGGCAATATCGGTATCGGATTCGCCATTCCCTCTAATATGATGAAAAACCTGACCGAGCAGATCCTTGAATACGGGGAAGTGAAGCGCGGTATGCTGGGTGTTCAGGGAGGAGAAGTCACCTCAGAACTGGCCGAAGCACTGGGCTATGAATCCAGTAAAGGCGCATTTATCAGTCAGGTCGTTCAGGACAGCGCGGCAGATAAGGCCGGTCTGAAAGCCGGGGATATTATTGTCTCCATCAATGGTAAAGCTATCAGTACCTTTGGTGAACTGAGGGCCAAAATTGCGACTCTCGGTGCTGGAAAAGAAGTCACTCTGGGTGTGATCCGTGACGGTAAAGCAAAAGACTTTGATGTCGTGCTCGGAGAGGCAACGGAAACGAAAACCAAAGCCGACAATCTGCATGACGGTCTGAGCGGCGCAGAACTGACCAACACCACTGACTCAGATCCGGTTGAAGGAGTTAAAGTCACCAGTGTTGCTCAGGGTTCTAAAGCTGAGTCCTATCAGTTGCAGACGGACGATATTATCGTCGGCATCAATAAAGTCAGAATCCACAATCTGGCTGAACTGCGTGCCGTTCTGGAGCAGAAACCCGGTATTCTGGCTATCAATATTCAGCGCGGCAACCGCAGTATTTATCTGGTGGTTCGCTGATCCCTCGTCGGACAGGTAAGATATGGGCGAATTATGCCCATATCTTACCATTCAATTACTTATTGTAAGGTGATATCCTCTCAGTTATACATTCGGTTTATTACTTGCCTTTGAGGGATAGATGCTTAATTTTTTTCTGCGTTCAGTCATACTCGGTCTGGCTACAGCGGCACTTGTCCTGCTGGCGGTTCCCTCTTTGCGTTCCAATATCGATATTATTCCGCAACTGACCGGTCATCAGAACGACAGCAATATTGAAGGCCTGCAGGTTTCATTTAAAGATGCAGTACGCCGGGCGGCTCCGGCCGTCGTCAATATCTACAGCCGCCAGTATGTTGCAGAAGACCGTTCCAAGCTGAAAACACAAGGACTGGGCTCCGGTGTGATTGTCAGTGAAAAAGGCTACATCATAACCAACTATCATGTTATTGCTGAGGCGGATGAAATTGTCGTGGCCTTACAGGACGGTCGTTTTGCCGCAGCCCAGCTGGTCGGTAAAGATCGCCGTAGCGATCTGGCTATCCTGCGTATCGAGATGACGGGGCTCCCGGTCATTCCGCAAAACCCGCAGTACGAAGCACAGGTCGGAGACATTGTTCTGGCTATCGGCAACCCTTATAACCTCGGCCAGACCACCACTTTCGGTATTATTTCTGCGACAGGCCGCTCTTCTATCAGCGCCGACGGCAGGCAAGCCTTTATTCAGACCGATGCGGCCATTAATCAGGGCAACTCCGGCGGTGCTCTGGTAAACAGTCAGGGGGAACTGGTCGGTATCAATACCGCATCATTCCAGCAGGCAACCGATCTGGAAACTTATGGCATCTCATTTGCTATCCCCTATCCGCTGGCTAACACCATTATGCAGAAGATTATTGCCGACGGACGGGTTATCCGCGGCTATGTGGGTATTGATGGTCAGGACGTCAGTACCATGACGTCGCGGCTGTTGGGCGGTGATTATACCGGTGCCATTATCGTACTGGGAATCGATCCGGACGGCCCGGCAGCACAGGCAGGATTTGAAAAGCAGGATGTGATCCTGAGTATCAATGAACAGAAGGTCAATGGCCGGCTCAGTGTGATGGATATTGTTGCAGATCTTCGACCGGGTTCAACGGCAGAATTTACCGTATTACGTCAGGGAGAGACCCTGACCCTTTCGGTTCTTGTGGCGGAACTGCCGGAGGGATAACCCGGTATATGTCCCCACCGTATGGGGACATAACCGGATAAAACGTATTCTGATAAAAATGACAGGAAGAAGCCGGGGTTATTCGGCTTCAGTTTCCGCTTCACCACCCTGGGTGGATTCATTGCCCTGAGCAGATTCAATATCAATCCGGGTGACCCGTTGCAGACCTCTTGGCAGCAAACTGCCCCGACGTCCGCGCTCACCCCTGAAGTGTTCCAGATCCGCTGGTTTCAGGCCCAGTTTGCGCTTACCGGCATACAACACGACCGAAACACCGCTTGCCAGAGGCATCAGATGCGATACAAACTCTTCTCTGGATTTCGCCTTAGCAGAAGGAATATTGATGATCTTATTCCCTTTCCCCTTACTCAGTTGCGGCAGATCCTTAATCGGGAACAGTAGCATCCGTCCCTGATTGGTAATGGCCAGAATCTCATCCTGATCCAGATCGGAGATCACCATCGGCTGCATGATCTCAGACCCTTCCGGCAGATTCACCAGCGCCTTACCACTGCGGTTTTTCGACAGCAGATCCGAGCCCTTACAAACAAAACCATAGCCGGCATCCGAACCAACCAGCCACAGTTGATCCTCTTCTCCCATCAGCACCTGACGAACAGAGCTGCCTTCGCTGATATTCAGGCGTCCGGTGATCGGCTCTCCCTGACTACGGGCAGACGGCAGGGTATGCGATTCGAGAGAATAGCTGCGTCCGTCAGAGCCAAGGAAGATCGCCTGCTGATTACTCTTACCACAGGCGTGTGCCAGATACTGGTCACCCGACTTATAGCTGAGTCCTTCAACATCAACATCATGCCCTTTGGCGTGGCGGATCCAGCCTTTCTCAGACAGCACAACGGTAATCGCTTCACTGGAAAGCAGATCCCGCTCGGTCAGCGCCTTGGCTTCTGCCCGCTCAACCAGTGGAGAACGGCGTTCATCACCATATTTTTCCGCGTCCGCTTTGAGTTCTTTTTTCAGCAACGTATTCATGCGTTTTTCAGAACCCAGCAACTGTTCCAGCTTTTTACGCTCGTTTTCCAGCTCTTCCTGCTCTCCCCGGATCTTCATTTCTTCCAGTTTAGCCAGATGACGCAGCTTGGTATCCAGAATGGCATCCGCCTGAATATCGGAAAGACCGAAGCGAGCCATCAGCACTGCTTTGGGATCGTCTTCGGTGCGAATGATCTCGATCACCTCGTCCAGATTCAGGTAAGCCACCAGCAAACCTTCCAGAATATGCAGGCGTGCCAGCACTTTATCCAGACGATAGGTCAGACGACGGCGTACCGTTGCACGACGAAATTCCAGCCACTCGACAAGGATCTGAACCAGCCCTTTCACCTGAGGACGGTTATCCAGGCCGATCATATTCAGGTTAACCCGAAAGTTCTTTTCCAGCTCAGTGGAAGCAAACAGGTGGTTCATCAACTGCTCACAATCCACCCGGTTAGAACGCGGTACGACAACGATACGGGTCGGGTTTTCATGATCCGATTCATCGCGCAGATCTTCCACCATAGGCAATTTTTTTGCCCGCATCTGTCCGGCAATCTGTTCCAGCAATTTTGCCCCGGAGACCTGATGCGGCAGAGCGGTGATCACAATGTCACTGCCCTCTTTATGCCAGACAGCACGGGCTTTGACACTTCCGCGCCCCGTGGTATAGATCTTCTCCAGTTCGGCTTTCGGCGAAATAATTTCCGCTTCGGTCGGATAATCAGGCCCCTGGATGTAAGCCATAATGTCCTGCAAACCGGCCTGTGGATGATCAATAAGATGCATCGCTGCTTCCGTCACTTCGCGTACGTTATGCGGAGGAATATCTGTTGCCATGCCCACGGCAATACCGGTGACTCCGTTCAGCAGAATATGTGGAAGACGGGCAGGCAGCATCTGCGGTTCACGCATGGTGCCGTCAAAGTTAGGCTGCCATTCGACCGTACCCTGTCCCAGCTCACCGAGCAGTACTTCAGCAAACTTAGACAGTTTGGCTTCGGTATAACGCATCGCCGCAAAAGACTTAGGATCATCCGGTGCCCCCCAGTTCCCCTGACCGTCTACCAGTGGATAACGGTAAGAAAACGGCTGAGCCATCAGCACCATAGCTTCATAACAGGCGGAATCGCCATGCGGGTGGTATTTACCCAGCACATCCCCGACGGTACGTGCCGATTTTTTGTATTTTGCCGATGCCGACAGACCCAGTTCCGACATAGCATAGATAATACGTCGCTGAACCGGCTTTAACCCGTCACCGATATAAGGCAGGGCGCGATCCATAATGACGTACATGGAATAGTTCAGGTAAGCATCTTCAGTAAACTTACGCAGTGGCATTTGTTCAATGCCGTCAAAAGACATTTCAGTAGACATCCGTTATACCTCTGCTAAATCGCCATTGGCCTGCAACCAGCTACGGCGGTCATCCGCACGTTTCTTGCCCAGCAGCATGTCCATCATTTCGTTCGTCTGCTCATCGTCGTCAATCGTCAACTGAACCAGACGGCGGGTATTCGGATCCATGGTGGTCTCGCGAAGCTGAATCGGGTTCATCTCCCCCAGACCTTTAAAGCGCTGTACGTTGATCTTGGCTTTTTTCTTACTCAGACGCCCCAGTACCCCTTCTTTTTCGTCATCGTCCAGGGCATAAAAGACTTCCTTACCACAGTCGATACGGTACAGCGGCGGCATCGCCACATACACATGGCCAGCCCGAACCAGCGCCGGAAAATGACGGGTAAACAGCGCACATAACAGGGTCGCGATATGCAGACCATCAGAGTCCGCATCGGCAAGGATACACACTTTCCCGTAACGCAGGCCTTCCAGATCATCACAATCCGGATCGATGCCCAGCGCAATGGAAATATTATGTACTTCCTGTGAAGCCAGCACCTGATCGGCAGCAACTTCCCAGGTATTCAGGATCTTACCTCTCAGCGGCATAATGGCCTGAAATTCACGGTCACGAGCCTGTTTGGCACTACCGCCTGCCGAGTCCCCTTCCACCAGAAATAATTCCGTACGGCTGAGATCCTGCTGGGAACAATCGGTCAGTTTACCGGGCAGAGCCGGTCCGGAAGTGATCTTTTTACGTACCACTTTTTTGCTGGCACGCATCCGACGGTGAGCATTAGCAATGCACATCTCCGCCAGAAGTTCTGCCAGTTGCGGCTTCTCATTCAGCCACAGACTGAACGCGTCTTTGACCACACCGGAAACAAAAGCAGCACTCTGACGGGAAGAAAGACGCTCTTTGGTCTGTCCCGCAAACTGCGGATCCTGCATCTTGGTGGAAAGCACATAAGAACAACGGTCAAAGACGTCATCACCGGTCAGTTTTACGCCGCGGGGGATCAGATTGCGGAATTCACAGAACTCCCGCATGGCATCCAGCAGCCCCTGACGCAAACCGTTAACATGCGTCCCCCCCAAAGCGGTAGGGATCAGGTTGACGTAGCTTTCGGTGATCTGCTCGCCACCTTCCGGCTGCCAGATCAACGCCCAGGTTGCCGCTTCGGTTTCTCCGGAAAAATCACCGGTAAACGGTTCTTCCGGAAGTAAGGTATAGCCTTTAACCCCTTCAGCCAGATAGTCTTTCAGACCATCTTCATAAAACCAGCGGTAGTCTTTGTCGTTGACCTTATCGGTAAAGGTAATTTCCAGCCCGGGACAAAGTACCGCCTTCGCCCGCAGGTTATTAATCAAACGGGATACGGAGAAGTTTGCCGAATCAAAATATTTCGCATCCGGCCAGAAATGCACACTGGTACCCTTATTGCGGCGACCACAGGTTCCTGTCACCGTCAGATCAGAAACCTTTTCCCCGTGCTCAAAAGCGATATCATACACTTCACCATCCCGGCGAACCGTCACTTCCACACGTTTGGACAAGGCGTTGACCACAGAGATCCCCACCCCGTGCAAACCACCGGAAAACTGGTAGTTTTTATTGGAAAACTTACCCCCGGCATGCAGCTTACACATGATCAGTTCTACCCCAGAGATCTTCTCTTCCGGGTGAATATCCACAGGCATACCACGCCCGTTATCAATCACTTCCAGTGACTGGTCAGCATACAATATTACCTGTACCTTAGAAGCGTGCCCGGCTAAAGCCTCATCCACACTGTTATCGATAACTTCCTGACCCAAATGGTTAGGCCGTACAGTATCGGTATACATCCCGGGCCGGCGGCGTACCGGCTCCAGACCGTTAAGAACCTCAATGGCTCCTGCATTATATTGTTCAGTCATAATACGGAATTGTACTCAAAGCTATGTACTTAAAAACTAGGCTGTACCTAAAAACTACTGTGCCGTGAAAATGTGACATTTCAGGGATAATTCCCCAAAATCCATACGGAAAGGCGTTTCGCTGAAAACCATGTCTCTGAAAACCACCAGCCGCGGGAGCAAATAGTAAATATAAGCGAACATACTCTGGAACCTGTCCGCTTATGTCAAGCTGGTTAATAATGGAAAGGACAAAAATATGAAGCTATCCCGGCAGGATAGCTTAATTTATTCCTCCGGCAGAGGGGTCTTCTGGTTTTTCAGACACTTCTAAGTTTTCAGACGCTTCCGGTGTTTCAGCCTCATCGGTCTGTATCGATGCAGAAGGCTCCCCATCGTCGGCCTCCGGTTCATTATCTGCTTCGGGTTCCGGCTGTGTTCCGAGTTCAAGAAAGCGGATGATTTCCGGCAGATAACGCTCAAATCCGGCAAAGCTGTGATTACCGCCATTCTCGATAGTCAGCGGAGAACCTTCCAGTTTTTCCACCGCCTCGCGATAGTCCAGCACCTCATCACCGTTCTGCAGCAGCCCCCACACATCGCCCGGTTCGGCAATATCATCCACATCCAGTGCTTTCAGTTCAGCAATGTGCTTCTCTTCCAGTACATACTGTTCATGGGTATAAGGGTTAAAATGCTCACCAAGCTGTAACAGTTCGTAAGGACGGATAGCCGGGTTAACCAGTACGGCTTTAAAACCGTACAAACTGTTGAGCCAGACAGAAAGATAGCCGCCCAGCGAGCTGCCTATCAGGCCGACGTTATGCGTATCTTTATACCTTTCTGCCAGCTTTTGCATCGCAGCAGCAGCGTTGCCAGGCAAAGAAGGCACCTGTGGGATCACCACATGAATATCCGGATGATTGTGCTCAATATAGTCGGCAATCACCCTGGCTTTATGCGACTGAGCCGAGCTGTTAAAACCGTGAATATAGATCAGTAATGATGGTTTTTTCATAATTCAGTACCCTCCGGCACTAAAGTCAGGATGAAAACGCCCGTCATCCAGACGATGCACCTGTGTTTCGAGACGTCCATCAGCAAACAGCCTCAGGATCCGCCACCCCGGAGAAATAGGATCCAGAGCAAAATCGGTCGAATCCGGCTTAAACTGTACGCAGGTCGATGGCGTAGCCATTACCCTGACACCCGCGTGTATGGCGTCATATTCCTGATGTACATGCCCACACAATACGGCACGTACATTGTTATATTTTTCAATCCGTTCCCAGAATTTTTCTGCCTCATACAGGGTATGCTGATCCAGCCATAAGCTTCCCACCAATACGGAATGGTGGTGCAACAGAACCAGCGTATGCCGCTGAGGATAGTCACTCAGAACCTGTTCCAAGTAAGTCAGCTGTTCCTCACTCAAATTACCATGCGGAACCCCCTCAACCTGACTGTCCAGCAGAATAACCTGCCAGTGATCGCCAAGCAGGATATGGGTATCCGTACGAATTTGTGCCGAAGGCAGTATACCATGCATCTCCGGCTTATAGTCATGATTGCCCGGCAGCCAGTAGCAGGGCTTCTCCAGACGGCGGATACCCTGCTCAAAACGCTGATAGGACTGCTTACTGTGATCCTGAGAAATATCACCGGTCGCGATAATCGCGTCAAAGGCGGTGTGTCTGTGTGTGATCTCTTCAACGACAGCGTGAAAACTGTCTAGCGTATTCACACTAAGCAGGCAGCCATCCGACGCGGAAAAAAGATGAGTATCCGTTATCTGCAGCAGGGTTATGCTCTGACTATTTTCGTCTTCTGTATTCGTATTTTGTTCCAAGACCCCGGGCTCTCTTATATCGACTGTTGACGATTTCAACATGTTAAACCTGAATTCTTCTTTCTTTTCTGTCTGTTCTTGTGTTTACCGGAATACCGGCTCGCGACTGATCCCATGTTTCAGACAGAAGGTCAGCCAGTCACTGAGAAACTGGTTCAGCTGAAATTTTTCGTCTTTCTGCATCATTTTTGTATTGGGATAATCATAACGAGCCTTGACCCGTGAAATCTGCTCGCTGGCACACACTTCTGCGACTCTGGCATCGTGATACAAACGAACCGTCATCTTCGGCAGCGGAAAAACCGGCATTTCATCGCACTGACTGACGTGAATAACCGTGGTGTACCTAGTAATTTCACAGACTTCCAACTGGTAGGCCATTCTGGCGACCTGATAAGAACGAATATCTCCAACCCTCGGCTGCCCCGGCAGCAAAGCGTTCAGTTTTGCGTAGTTGGTCTCATAAACCCGCATTAAGGCGGCAAGATCAACGTGATACGGTTTTCCTGTCAAGATTTCAGCCATCGCGATTTTAGTTCTGTATGGTTAAGTTCCAGCCATTGCAGTGCAATTATTGAGGCACCGTTCTCAATTTTACCTGATTTCACCAGTTGATAAGCCTTTTCACGGCTGACCACCTGAACCCGGATATCTTCATTTTCACACGCCAGTCCGTGTACACCACCGACTTCGGAGCTGTCGACCTGACCGACAAAAACGTCGAGCTTCTCATTGCATCCTCCGGCAGAAGGATAATAGCGGGTGATCGGTTCAATCAGTCCGACTTCAAGCCCGGCCTCTTCGACCGCCTCTCTGCGAACCAGTTCTTCCGGTGCTTCATCTTTATCCATAATACCGGCAACGATTTCCAACTGCCACGGGCTTGCATCTTCCAGCGCACCGACCCGGATCTGTTCGGTCAGTACCACCGTATCCCGACCCGGATCATATGGCAATAATGCCGCAGCATGACCACGCTCAAACATCTCTCTGTCGTAAACCTCACTCCAGCCGCCATTAAATAACTTATGCCGGAAGCGGTACTTCAGCATACGGAAAAAGCCCTGAAAGAGTGGCTCTTTAGAAATAATTTCAATGTCTTCCGGAGTAAATTGTGGTTTTATATTGTCTGACATTCCTGTACCAGTCGCGTGTTGTCCGTCATAAAATAATGACGAATTTTTTACTCATTGTCACTCTTAACGACCAATGATAATAACGACCAATGATAACGCTCAACTTTTTTAATAAGATTTATCTGTTTTTTTTAATAGATCCAAAACATATTGCACAAATGGGCAATTAAATGTAAAAGATCGCAAAGAATTGAGTAAACTGGCACCAGTTTAAGGTACACTCATTCATAATTGTAATCCTAACAACAGGCAGGACCAGCCAAATGAAAAAACTGCTTCCCTTATTAATCGGTGTTGCACTAGGTGGAACCTCTTCTTTTGTTTCCGCTGATGACTTAGCCGGAATCTACAACCTGGCAAAAGAAAACGATCCAACGCTGCTGCAGGCAGCAGCAGAGAAAGAGGCAGCATTTGAAGCTGTGACCTCCACAAGAAGCGCACTATTACCGCAAATTAACCTGACAGCAAGCTACGATCTCAATGAGAGTGATGATATTGCGTCCAGTGACTACAACCAGTTTCAGGCGGGTATTAGCTTTTCTCAGGAATTGTTTCAGCGTTCAAGCTGGATAAGTCTGGCAACAACGGAAAAATCCGCCCGTCAGGCAGATGCCAGTTATGCCGCTACCCAGCAGGATCTGATCCTGCGTGTAGCAACCGCCTATTTTGAAGTGCTGCGTGCGCAGGACAGTCTGGAATTTGTCCGTGCCGAAAAAGCCGCTGTCGGTCGCCAGTTGGAACAAACCAAACAACGTTTTGAAGTCGGTCTTTCCGCGATTACTGACGTGCACGATGCTCAAGCGCAATACGATACCGTACTGGCAAGCGAAGTGGTCAGTGAAAACGATCTGATTAACAGCTATGAGTCACTGCGCGAAATCACCGGGCAGGAGCATAAGGATCTGAAGATCCTGGATACGGAGCATTTCTCAGCCAGTTCACCTGCTGAGTCACTGAATCAGTTGATCAGTCAGGCACAGGAGAAAAACCTGACGCTGCTGACAAACCGCATTGCCAAAGATATTGCCAAAGACAATATCGATCTGGCGAAATCCGGTCATCTGCCAACCCTGACTCTGGACGGCAGCTATACGCATCTGGACAAGAACAACAGTTCAAGTGACTATGACGGTGAAGTGGCCAATATCGGTCTGAACTTCTCTATGCCGCTTTATACCGGTGGTAATCTGACGTCTCTGGATAAGCAGGCTGAATATAACTTTGTGGCGATCAGTGAACAGCTGGAAGCCAGCTACCGCAGTGTGCTGAAAACCGTGCGCAGTTACCGTAACAATGTTAACGCCAGCATCGGTATGATTAAGGCGTATGAGCAGTCGGTCATTTCTACCCGTTCGGCTCTGGAAGCAACCGAAGCCGGTTTTGAAGTGGGAACCCGTACCATTGTCGATGTTCTGGATTCAACCCAGAGCCTGTACGATGCAAACCGGAACCTGTCGGATGCCCGTTATGACTACATCATTAATATCCTGAACCTGCGTCAGGCAGTGGGAACACTGAATGAACAGGATATTCTGGATATTAATACCGGGCTAAAAGCAGCACAGTAAGCTCCGGTGTAACGTATAAAGCCCGCAGGTTTTTGCACCTGCGGGCTTTTTTTATTCTGAGATTTCCAGGCAACGTAAGATCCAGCCAGCCTCTCCGTACCCAGTACGGGAAGAATGGTGTTCGGACTCTAGCCTCTTCCACCCTTAATCGCTTCAATGATTTCCGTGGTGGAGCAGCCATCCTCAAAGTTCAGTACTCTCACTTCACCACCGGCCGCAATCACTTCCTCACCACCGGCAATCTCTTCCGGTTTATAGTCACCGCCTTTCACCAGCAGACTTGGCAGTACTTCAGAAATAAGGCGCTGCGGTGTATCTTCACTGAATGGTACCACCCAGTCGACCGCACCCAGTCCGGCCAGTACCGCCATCCGGCGGTCAGTCGGATTCACAGGACGACCAGCACCTTTCAGGCGACGTACCGACTCATCAGTGTTGACCGCGACAATAAGACGGTCGCCCAGCTCAGCCGCATGGTTCAGATAAGAGACATGGCCGGCATGCAGAATGTCAAAGCAGCCATTGGTCATCACCACCTTCTCGCCTTTCGCTCTGGCCTTTTTCACTGCCTCAATCAGAGCCAGTTCAGAAATGATGCCATAGTCGGAATCTTTACTGCCGTGCACAGCTTCAGCCAGCTCAATGGTTGAAACTGTCGAGGTTCCCAGCTTACCGACCACAACACCGGCTGCGGCATTCGCCAGAGCGCAAGCCTCATCCAGTGGTTTTCCTGCCGCTACGGAAGCAGACAGTACCGAAATAACAGTATCGCCAGCGCCGGTAACGTCAAAGACCTCTTTTGCCTGCGTCGGCAAATGGAATGGAACCTGTCCGCGGCGCAGCAGGGTCATACCGTGCTCACTGCGGGTCACCAGCAGCGCGTCCAGGTCATAGGTTTCAATCAACGCCAGTCCCTTCGCCACCAGCTCTTCGTCGCTTTTGACCTTACCGACCACCTGCTCAAATTCTGACATGTTCGGTGTCAGCAGGCTTGCCCCGCGATAGCGTTCAAAATCGGCACCTTTGGGATCGACAAAAACCGGTACACCGGCAGCTCTGGCTTTCCGGATCATCTGCTGCACGTGTTCCAGAGCACCTTTGGCATAGTCAGACAGCACTACTGCCTGAACATGCGGCAGCGACTGCTCCATCCGGGACAGGAATAACCCGGCATCCACATTCTCAAATTTGTCTTCAAAATCAAGACGGATAAGTTGCTGTCCGCGGCTTATCACTCGTAACTTGGTAATGGTCGGATAATCCGGCAAAGCAATAAAATTGCAGTTTACTTTCAACGAATCCAGTGTTTCCGCCAGTACGGAAGCCGGTTCGTCTTCCCCTGTCAGACCGATAATGCTGGCGTGTCCGCCAAGCGCGGCAATGTTCATCGCCACGTTTGCCGCTCCGCCCGGACGTTCTTCATTGTCTTCAACTTTTACCACAGGAACGGGGGCTTCCGGTGAAATACGTCCCGTCGGACCGTACCAGTATCTGTCCAGCATCACATCACCAATAATCAGCACACCGGAAGTACTGTAGTCAGGCAGAATCGGTTTCATAATTTTCTCCAAATAATCACGCAGCTAAGTCTAGCATAGCTTCATAAGCGTCTGAAACAGCTTCATAAGCAACTGAAACAGCTCTATATATCAAGAAGCCTGAGTGTATGCCTCTTACTCTTACTTCAGCCATTTATCCCAGTTTTTCGTCACACAGGCTCTCTGCTCCGTAAAACGGGATTCATCCACATCGGCATCCCGGTTCAGCAGGTTACGGTGATGAATCTCATTACGAATCGAGGTATACGCTTGTGTCAGGGCTGTGGCTTCATCTTCGCTTAAAATAGACTGCTGTTGCATCAACTCAAAAATCCGTACGTTATCAGACCACCGGGTCAGGCCGGGGTTCCCGTGACTGAAGCGCAGAACCAGATACTGAGCCAGAAACTCCACATCGGTAATGCCCCCCAGATCCTGTTTCAGCATAAAGCGTCCGGATTTTTTGCCGCCAAGGTGTTCACGCATCTTCTCCCGCATACTGACCACTTCCTGCTTCAGCGTTGCCTCATTACGGGGGAGACATAATACCCGGTGACGAATATCCGTAAATGCCTGACCAATGATGCTGTCCCCGTACAGCATTCTGGCCCGAACCAGTGCCTGATGTTCCCAGGTCCAGGCCTCTTTGTGCTGATAGTCATCAAACGTTTCTGCCGAGCCAACCAGTAGCCCCGATGCACCGGATGGCCGCAGCCGGGTATCCACTTCATACAAAATACCGGATGCTGTCCGGGCAGAAAAAATATGGATGATGCGCTGTACCAGCCGCAGATAGAACTGACGGCCATCGATCTCTTTTTTACCGTCGGTATACACATCAGCAGGACAGTCATGCAGAAAGACCAGATCGAGATCCGAGTTATATCCCAGCTCCCAGCCACCGACTTTGCCATAGCCGATCACGGCAAATCCCCGGCCTTCCCGATCCTTCAGATGACGGGGTTCGCCATACTTCTCCCGTACCTGCAGCCACGCCTGATTCAGTACGGCTTCCACAATAGCTTCGGCCAGATAGGTTAAGTGATCACTCACTTTCATTACCGGCAATACACCAGCGATATCGGCAGCGGCAATACGCAGAATACAGGTCTGCTTAAACTGCCGCAGTGCCTCCATCTGCTGCTCCATATCGTCTTCCGGTATCCGCGCCAGATAGTCCCGCAGTTCGGATTTATAGGATTCCAGCGGCACCGGATTATAAAGCTGCTTGGGATCCAGCAGTTCATCCAGCAGGATCGGATACCGACTCAGCTGCTCTGAGATCATCGGACTGGCAGTACACAGGTGTACCAATTGCGTCAAGGCTGCCGGGTTCTCTTCCAACAGTTCCAGATAGGCCGTCCGGGTAACAATACGGTACAGCAGGTGCAGCACCCGGGACAGGCCATAGCAAGCATCCGGATGAGCAAATACCGCCTGAAAGACCTTAGGCATCAGACGGTTCAGCACCTCCCGGCCTCGTGGTCCCAGTGTTTTCTTGGCGATATCATCTTTAAAGCGGGTGATCGTCTGCTGATCGGCTTGGGCACTGTCACTGTGCAGATCTTCACGCAAAACGTGTTCAATCACTTCAGGTTTATGCACCATGTCCCACAGTTCAGAAAAGTGCTGCGCTACCGGCGACGATTCTTCATCCTCCTCACCGATCAGGGCTTCAAATACCGTATGAACACGATGCATATGCAGTTGTACCGCTTCCAGCAATTCACTCCATGTCGGATAGCCCATGGCAAAAGCAAGCTTATACTGCTCACTGTCGCTATCGGGCAGCGTCTGAGTCTGTTTATCCCCCATCGCCTGCAGCAGGTTTTCCAGCTTTCGTAAAAAACGATAACCGTCTTCCAGCCGGGTCACTTCATCCGCCTTCAGCAGTTCCAGCGCCCGGATCGCCGTCAGGGTTTCCAGCAGTCCCCGCTTTCTCAGGCTCGGCTCCCGGCCACCGCGGATAAGCTGAAACACCTGAGCGATAAATTCCACTTCACGGATCCCACCGGGACCCAGTTTAATATTGTTATGCAAGCCTCTGCGGCGAACCTCGCTGGAGATCATCGACTTCATCCGGCGCAAAGCCTGAATGGCACTGAAATCGATATAACGCCGGAATACAAACGGACGCAGCATCTGACGCAGTTCCTGATATTGCGGATACATTTCCCGTCCCATCACCCGGGCCTTAATCATGGCGTAGCGTTCCCAGTCGCGCCCCTGTTCCTGATAGTAATCTTCAATCGCGGCGTAACTCATTACCAGAGGCCCGCTGTCACCAAAAGGTCTTAAACGCATATCCACCCGGTAACAGAAACCGTCTGGTGTCTGCTGATCCAGCGCCTTGATGATTCGCTGCCCGAGACGGGTAAAGAACTGTGCATTGGCAATGCTGCGCCGGGCTCCCTGGGTTTCACCATTTTCCGGATAGGTAAAGATCAGATCGATATCGGAGGAAAAGTTCAGTTCACCGCCCCCCAGTTTTCCCATACCGATAATCAGCATCGGCTGAGCTTCCCCATCGGCATTACAGGGGGTTCCCCACTCCTGACAACAACACTGATACTGCCAGCGGTAGGTTTCAAAGATCATCGCTTCGGCCAGTGCGGAGATATGCGTAAGGCTCTCCTCCAGAGACCAGTCACTCAGAAAATCATGCCATGCAATACAGGCCATCTCCCGACGACGGAACTCACGCAGCACACGGTTACCACTGGCTTCATCGGCGCAGTTTTGCAGCCCGGTCTGCAAAGCATCCCGGTATCCATCGGCACGACAGCCGTTTTCCAGCATGACAGGAAAACGGCTGCACAGCTCATCATCACTATTAAAAGCGTCCTGCACAAACGTGCTGAGAGCCAGTACCCGCTGCAACTGAATCTGCCGGTTTTCCGGCCACTGGCTGATAATATCCTGTGCCGACTGACGAAGCCGGGCAAAAGCCGCTGCCGCCTCAGTCTGTAGTTGTTCTGGTAGTACCATGTCACATTCCTGATTAAATGCCTGATGGGTCATGTGGTTACTTTAGCAATAAAAAACGCCCGCTAAAAATAGAGCGGGCGTTCTGCTTAACGTTTTTATTAAATCAGACCTTAAATGACTGGATCTTCTTCTCCAGCTCTTCGGCGTTATGCTGCATGATTTCTGATGTTTCCAGCAGTTCACTCACCACAGTCACCGAAGCTTCTACCAGCTCGCGGACATTAGTCAGGTTCTGGTTCATTTCTTCCGCAACGCTGCTCTGTTCACCGGCTGCCGTGGCAATATGGAAATTCATCTCGTTGATCTGCTCAACCTGAGCCACGATGCCATCCAGTTCATGTCCGGCATTATTCACCAGCTCAACCCCTTCCGCTGCTTCAACCACACTTTTTTCCATCAACTCTACCGCAGAATTAGCGCTGGACTGAAGCTGGGAGATCATTTCCTGAATCTCAACAGTGGCAGATTGGGTACGCTGAGCCAGATTACGTACTTCATCGGCAACCACAGCAAAACCACGTCCGGCCTCACCGGCGCGGGCAGCTTCAATAGCGGCATTCAATGCCAGCAGGTTGGTCTGCTCTGAGATCCCCTGAATCGTACCGACAACACTGCCGATCGCTTCAACGCGCTCTTCTACCTGATTCACCGCATTGGCCGATTCAGCAATATCCGTAGACAACTCACTCATCTTACCGACGCTGTTCTGCACAAATTCCTGACCGGTTCGGGCCTGCTCTGAGGCACTTTCCGTGACGGAAGAGGCATTGCGCGCATGTTCTGCCACTGTCTGTACGGTCGACGTCATTTCACTCATGGCGGTAGCCAGCTGGTCGATTTCAGCAAACTCTTCCTGTGCCGACTCTTTGGTTTCCGACATGCTCAATGTCATCACTTCGGTCAGTGCGGACAGTTCCTGAGAGGAGTCCGTCTGGGCTTTAATCAATTCCTGCAACTGGCGACGGGTTACTTCGAGCTCTCTCGCCAGATCACCGTATTCATCTTTACAGTCCATCAGGATTGGTTTGGACAGATCCCGGTTTGCCATACTCTTAATGCTGGAACCGACATACTGAGTCTGACGCAGCATGACTTTCGATGCGGTCAGCAAAATGGCGACAAATACCACCAGCATAATCAGCGTTTGCCAGACAACTTGTACGATGTAGCCATCATAGTGAGACTGTGCCACTTCTTCATTCTGTGAAGCCACCACAACCCAGTCGGCGTTTTTCAGTTTTATTGCATGCTCAAAACGCTTACCGCCTTGCAGAACAAATCCGGTTCCGGATGTGGCATTCTTGATGATCTGAGCAACGGACTGACCGTTATCGGTCTGGGTTTTAAGGTTATTTAAGGAAGAGACACCAGGCAGGCCGATTATTTTCCCGCTCCCCAGTTCCACCAGATAAGAGTAGTGCTTGTTATCATTTTCTCCGGCGATATCTGCAAAGGCTTTTTCGGCCATTGCCGGTTCAGCCTTTGTTGCCAGAATATGGTCCAGAAATTTAGCACCGGCCTGAGAAACGTCCTGAGCCTGATGCTTCTGTACCGAAATTACCGACTGATAGAAGGTATGAGCATCCCATAACTGCTTCCCTATCAGAACCAGGCAACTGAACACCACCAGCATAACCAGCTTCGGAACCAGGCGAATATCGGTAATGATTCTTTCCCATGGCTTTATTTTCATACCTGCCATTATCTCTTCTCCACTTTGTCAACCTCAAAAGACTCCAGGATGCAGAAGTGCCTGCAGCTGCTATATCATGCATATAAAGAGTCAAACTATGCTTTGCTATGCATTTATTTCGAGCCTCGTATCAAAACATCATACCAAAACAATTCCGGCTAACTGAGCTGAATATTACTATTCTCTTAATTCTTGTTATGATTTGTGATCTCTGCATGACTGCCTGCTCTGCTCAGTAAGCTGCCTATACCCCTATCGGCATCACTACAGTTTACTGAAGTCTTTTTATTCACTATTAGAGGTAACTCCCATAACAGCGAAACAGGAAAGACCCGCACAAAAAAACCGAGCCACACAATGAAGAAAGAGCCGCATGCCAAATTAACCTTAAAAACAGGATCCAGGGACGACTTCGGCATATCTATTAGTCTAGTCGTAAAAAGCAGAAAGGGAGAAACCTTCCGGCCTCTCCCTTTGCAATGATCATATAGCCAATAGTGTTAATGAAGCCAGTATGGCAGCGCCTCCAGACCGATCAGCCGGGTTTGTTCCATCGCATGTAATATGGAGTTTTCCTGACGGGCAATCCATTTTTCCAGTTGGGTACGCTCTTCATCTTCCAGCTCTTCCACCAGCAATTGCAGCGGAGACAGGGTCAGTAAATCATCGATCCCCTGTTGTAAATCAGCCCATGGCATGCGGAAGGCATCCCGCTGATCCAGATCATAAATAGAAGCAAAGCAGATACCGGTATACATGTTGCGCATCAGACGGTATTCCTGATCGATGTAATCCTGACATTTCAGGGTAACCGCCAGCGGAAAAGCGTCCTGCAAATCAGTCCAGGTGCGGTCGAGTTGTTTCTGTGAAAAACGGGGAATGCGCTTCGCCATTTTTTCACGGGCCTTTTCATCTAAAAATGGCTGCCAGCCCCGGGACAGTAGCCAGCGGCTTAAATCCAGCAACAAACCGGCATAACGGGCAGACTGTAGCAGTGTCATGGTCTGCTCCCGGGATGGAAGCTGATCCCGCTGTTCTTTCAGCCGTTGCAACAGCCACTTACGGGCATCCAGTTTACGCAGGATGTGACCTTTATCTTCACACAAACTGTCAATATGTACGGCGGTTTTAAGCCAGCTCAGTTCCTGATCCAGCCATTTCAGCTCCTGACGCAGGATAGCACTCGCCCGTCGGGGAACAATCCCGCCAAAAACAGTCAGGATCTGACGAATAAAGGAGATGGCCTTGCTGATCTCAAGCAATGCTTCAAGCGAATCACGCTCAAAAAAGATCTGTTCATGGTAATGCCAGTGAGACAATGCATGTTCCAGTGACTTAATAAAGCAGGTTTCAACCGAATCGTCCGTTTGTGTGTCGACCAGAGGCAATTCTTTAACCAGATCACCTTCATATCCCTGAGCCAGACGGTAACCACGCGCAGCCTTACTCAGATTCGCCAGACGGACGCCTCCCCCTTCACTGATAATGCGTGCCAGTGTAAACAGCGATTCTGTCTGACCGGATTTCAGCTCCAGTTCCACTTCAGACATCGGCTCTTCTTTTTCTCCGGCAACGACATGCCCAAGGTCAAAAGCCACCTCTATCTGGCTACCGTCCGGCATACCGATAAGCCACTGTTCACGGGTAAAGTTGGTCGAAAAAAGAGGAAGAAGTTCAGCTTGCAGTGCTTCAGGAGATTTACTGTCGGGCCAGATATCTGTTGGGTGAAGGGATAAATCGGGGAAGTTATTCGTGTGTTCGGCATTAAACTCCGGCCTCTGATGCAGGCCAGCAACGACCCGCCCCGAGGTTTTTACCGTCTGAACAAACACATCATCAAAACGTCGGATACGCAAACCGATATCATGCTGGCGCAACCAGTTGTCAGGAGTATCAAAATAAGTATTTCCAAGATCTCTGCAACTGTGCTGAAGAATTTTAGCGTCGGCGATTTTTAACTTTAACTGCTCTGAAAAATCGGGGGATACAAAAAACTTCAGTTCTATCTCGGTTTCCATTAGTTCTACCTTTTTGGGACGATGGCAACAGGATATTGCCTAATCACTGTCTCGGCAAGATCCGAAACCCGTTTTATCACGACAAAATTGTCCCGAAGCTGAGAGGGTTACACCAATAAACACCCCATACATGATCTAAAACAGTTTTAAAGATGAATTTATTCGGTTACCATGCGCACCTTTATAGCCATCGTACAACAATTCACCATAGAGTGACTGTTCTTTTTAGGGTTATATTTTTAGGTTTAAACACCATGCCAGTAAATACCATTATGGGGTTGTTTGCAAAGTCCCCAATCAAACCTTTGCAACGCCACGTTATGTGCGTCAATGAGTGCTGTTCCCATCTGGTGGACTTCTTTGAAGCCTGTCACCAGAATGACTGGAAAAAAGCGGAAGAGATCCGCCGCACAATTTCTCAGTTGGAGAAAGATGCTGATGTACTGAAACGTGAGATCCGTCTTAAGCTGCCTAGTGGCCTGTTTATGCCCGTCAACCGTACTGATCTGCTCAGTCTGCTGACTCAACAGGACAAACTGGCTAACCTTGCCAAAGATATTGCCGGCCGGGTTGTTGGACGTGAACTGCAAATTCCGGCTCCTCTTCAGGACAATTTTATCGCTTATCTGAAGCGTTGTCTTGACGCCGCTGCTCAGGCTCAGACTGTGATCAGCGAGCTGGATGAACTGCTGGAAACCGGATTCCGGGGACGAGAAGTCACTCTGGTTGCAGAAATGATTCACCAGTTAGATGAAATAGAAGACGACACTGATTTGATGCAGATCGGCCTTCGCCAGCAATTGATGGCAATCGAATCTGAATACAATCCTATCGACGTCATTTTCTTATATAAAATTCTCGAGTGGGTCGGTGGTATTGCCGATCAGGCCCAGCGCGTTGGTTCGCGTCTGGAAATGATGCTTGCCCGTTCATAGTTAATCCGGAGAGGACATGAAACTCTCGCTTAAGCCTGGAGCCGCCTTAACACTAAGCTGGCTTCCATGCTTTTTCGCGTGTTTTAATTCTCTGTTTTTGTTATCCAACAACTAGGTATTACCATGGATATCCTTGCAAACTACGGCACCATAATTATTTTTGCTGCCGCGATATTTGGCTTTTTAATGGCCATCGGTATTGGTGCAAATGACGTTGCCAATGCAATGGGCACCTCTGTAGGTTCCAAAGCTCTTACCGTTAAACAAGCTATTGTTATTGCGATGATCTTCGAATTCGCCGGTGCCTATCTTGCCGGTGGTGAGGTGACAGACACCATACGTAAAGGTGTGATTGAAACCTCTCTGTTTATCGACCAGCCTGACATCCTGATTTTTGGTATGATGTCTGCCCTGCTTGCTGCAGGCACCTGGCTGCTGCTGGCTTCCTACATGGGCTGGCCGGTTTCAACCACCCACTCCATTATCGGTGCCATCATAGGTTTTGCCTGTGTTTCCGTCGGCACAGAAGCCGTCGACTGGAGCTCTGTTCAGGGCATTGTCGGCAGTTGGATCATCACACCGATTATTTCCGGTCTGTTTGCTTACCTTATTTTCGCCAGTGCTCAGCGTCTGATCTTTGATACGGAAACACCGCTGCTGAATGCCAAACGCTTCGTCCCTGTGTATATGTTTATCACCACACTGGTGATTGCTCTGGTTACGATTAAGAAAGGTCTGAAACACGTCGGCTTACACCTTTCAACCACGGAAGCCTGGATATGGTCAGCCATCGTATCGGCGATTGTGATGATCGGCGGCTATATCTACATTCAGATGAAATTCTCTAAAAATGCTGAAGAACGCGGCTTTGCCGGTGTAGAAAAAATCTTCAGTATCCTGATGGTAATCACTGCCTGTGCCATGGCATTTGCGCATGGTTCCAACGATGTGGCCAATGCTATTGGGCCGCTTTCCGCCGTTGTTTCGACTGTCCAGCACATGGGCGAAATCACCGCGAAAAGTGAAATCGCATGGTGGATCCTGCCTCTGGGCGGCTTAGGTATCGTCGTCGGTCTCGCAACCATGGGACACAAAGTAATGGCAACCGTGGGAACAGGTATTACCGAACTGACACCAAGCCGTGGCTTTGCTGCACAGCTGGCAACCGCCAGTACCGTGGTTCTGGCATCGGGTACAGGCCTGCCGATTTCGACAACACAGACTCTGGTCGGTGCCGTCCTCGGTGTTGGTTTTGCCCGTGGTATCGCAGCTCTGAACATGGGTGTTGTCAGAAACATTGTGGCGTCATGGGTCGTTACCCTGCCAGCCGGTGCACTGCTGGCCGTCATCTTCTTCTACATGCTTGAAAGTCTGTTCGTATAATAGGGTTCTTTCTGAATGACAATGTAAAATTTATGTCATTATTGAATCAATGTTGCAGAAAGGGGGAGCTTTGCTCCCCTCTTTAGTTGCACCAAGCCCCGAAACTTTTTACTATTCTCCCCCATAGATACCCAAGCTGTTTCGTCTGCCATGACGGAGAGTTTGAAAACCACCGGATTTCACAACAATAATGTTAAGGGATGTACTGTGAAAAAACTGTTCTCTTTGGTTCTGTTCATCTGCCTGCTTGTACCAGGGGCCTTTGCCGCTCCGCAATATTATATTGCTGATAACCTGTTCACCTATATGCATTCAGGCCCAAGTAACCAATACCGTATTATCGGCAGCATTGATGCCGGTGATAAAATCACCCTGACCAATGTCGATAAAGACACCGGCTACAGTGAAGTTGTCGATACTAAAGGCCGCAAGGGCTGGGTAGAAAGCCGCTTTGTTACCCGCCAGATCAGCATGGCTGTACGTCTGCCTATTCTGGAAAAAGAGCTGAAAGATGCCAAAGAAAAACTGGCTCATGCCGAGGAGAATTCCGATCAGGAACAGGCGGGACTGATAGCCTCTCTGGACTCACGCAATAAACAGATTGCAGAGCTGGAAAAAAACTATGCAGATATCAGCACAAAACTGACATCATCTCAGACTGAGATCCGTGAATTGCGTGCCCGTCTGGATACACAGAAAGAAGATCTGCTGCTGAAATACTTTATGTATGGCGGTGGTGTAGCCGGTATTGGTCTGCTGCTGGGTCTGATCCTGCCGCATATTATTCCCCGCCGCAGAAAATCACCTAACGGCTGGGCATAATCACTGCCCCTGTTTTTACTCTAATGGCCACTATTGTGGCCATTTTCAGATAAGGCCGGAAAAACTAACCATTCCATTCATACAGTGCCGGGATCTCAATCTGCTGACCGGAGAACTCCACCACAATATTTCTGGGTGAAATACTCAGCAGCCTGACCTGATCATCCAGCCACTCGCCTTCATGCAGCTCCTGACCGTTAATCTTTACCCAGCGCCCCTCCTCACTGCTGGAGTACATATGTGTTTGCAGATTCATGGCAGGAAGGCGGCCATGCCATTGAGCCTGCTCCTCTTCCAGCCGGATAACGCTCTGCAGCGGAAAAATATCTTCATCCGCAGCATGATCTTCATCCAGAGCACTCTGTACCCGCTGAGCCAGTTCCGGAGACAGTCCGCTCAGGTCAAGTTCCCCCAGTTCAAGTGGCGGTTCATCGGTTTGCCGACCTGTTGGAGTATCGGTCACTACCGGTGTGGTCACTGTCACAGCCGGAGTCGTCTCTGTCGGTGCTGCCTGCACAATGACAGAAGCAAGACGGGTCAGTACACCGATTTCAGGATAATCCTGTACACTCACCTGTGACGCAGCATCCAATGATTCTTCCGCCACGGCTTTCAGTTGTGGAGCCTGTGTATCGGCTATCAGGCTCAGTACCTGCAGGGTATGCAGCCCGGCAACACCATCGACCGTCAGCCCCTGCCAGCGCTGAAAGGCTTCCACCCGGTGCTGGATATCCGGACTGAACTCCCGGGTCAGCAGAGGCCTTTCCCCCAGTACAGCCGCCAGTTGCTGATCCAGCGTGGCAACAGCGTCACCCTGATCCCCCGCTTTCAGTGTTGGTCTGATATCGCTGAACCACACCAGACGGTATTCCCCCTGCCAGTGTTTTTCCAGCCAGCTAAGTGGCAAGCGAATACGCTGCCTGTTATTAATCAGCTCTGCCTGAGTATTCCCCAGCGCATACAACACCGGATAGACCACAGCAGAACCGTTTTTCACCGTTAATACCACAGGACGGTTCAGTTTACGCAGCGTGTCTGCCGAGCCGGTCTGATATTCACAAAAATAGGGGAAATTTTCCGCCAGACGACAGTCTGCTTCCAGTACCGAAGCCTGTACACCCCATAACCGGTATAAAGTCTGCATGGCTTCGGTCTCATTCTGACTGTGACGCAGAAACTGTTCCGACATCAGGTCAGACTGCGGTACGGCCTCTTCCTCAACCCGATGCTCAACCACCGGCAGCGGCTTGTCTGCATCCATACCAATCAGACCGGACAACTGAGGATAGTAGTAATAACCGCTACCAAGCAGTACAGATGCCAGCAGTACCGTTACTGCATAACGATAACCCGGTGTTTTTGTCTCTGCCGTTTCCAGACCCGCCGCCGGAGCCTGAAACGCCAGCACATCCTGACAGGCTTTTTCTGCCAGTGCCGCAGATACGGTAGTTTCACCGGCATAACAGGTGTACTGCAGCGCCTTATCGCCGATCAGGTTGATCAAACGAGGTATGCCTCGGGTCTGGCGGGCAATAATTCGTACCGCTTTAGAAGAAAACAGTGCCTTATCACAGCCGGATACCTGCAGACGGAAACGGATATACTCTCCGACTTCATGGCTGCTCAACGGCAGCAGGTGATAGCGCCCAGTGATCCGCTGCGCAAGCTGACGCAGCTCCGGCGTCTGCAATTTTTTCTGCAGTTCAGGCTGGCCGATCAGCAATACCTTCAGCAGCTTATGCGTATCCGTCTCCAGATTGGTCAGCAGACGCAACTGTTCCAGTACCTGAGCCGAAAGATGTTGTGCTTCATCAATCAGCAGCAGTGTTTGTATCCCTCTGGCATGGTTCTGCTCAAGATAGTAACGGATCGCCTGAGCCAGCTGTTTGAGTGTCGCCTGCGGCGGATAAGCTACTGAAAATTCGTCACAGATCGCTTCCAGAAGATCCGACTCAGAAAAAGTTGGATTAAGGATAAGTCCAGCGCGGATATGTTCTCCTAACGATGCCAGCATGGCTTTCGACACCGTGGTTTTTCCGGTGCCGACCTCACCGGTCAGCATGGCAAACCCGCCCCCATCACCAAGACCGGCCTGCAGATGCCCCATGGCCTCCCGGTGCCGGGCGCTTAAATACAGATACCGGGCACTTGGTACTATTGAGAACGGCGGCTCAATAAAACCAAAATAATCTTTATACATGTTTGATTCTCTTTATCAGGACTAAAGAAAAGTACCATTGGCTGATAGAATGTAAAGTCTTTGATATACCGAAGTGTCAGTTATTGACGGTAATACGGGTAATGTGAGGTATTGGGTGAAAATCTATCTTGTTGGCGGCGCGGTTCGAGACAAACTGTTGGGTATTCCGCATTATGATAACGACTGGCTGGTTGTCGGCTCAACCCCGGACGAAATGCTGGCGCAGGGGTTTCAGGCTGTCGGCAAAGAGTTCCCTGTTTTTCTCCACCCAAAATCACATGAAGAATATGCCCTTGCCAGAACAGAGCGCAAAACTGGCTCCGGGTATAAAGGCTTTGAATGCTACTTTGCCCCGGATGTAACACTGGAAGACGATCTGCTGCGCCGGGATCTGACCATCAATGCAATGGTACAGGATCAGCAGGGGAACCTGCTGGATCCCTGTAACGGCCGGAAGGATCTGCAACAGCGCCTTCTGCGGCATGTGTCAGACGCCTTTGTCGAAGATCCGCTGCGGGTACTCAGGGTTGCCCGCTTTGCCGCTAAACTGGCGCATCTGGGCTTTACCATCGCATCAGAAACACTTGCCCTGATGAAAACCATCGTGGTATCCGGGGAACTGGAACACCTGACGCAAGAACGGGTATGGCAGGAGTGGCAGAAATCGCTGACCACTCAGCGGCCGGATATCTTTCTTGCCGTATTAAGAGAATGCGGTGCACTGGCGGTGGTACTGCCGGAGCTGGATCGGCTGTTTGGTGTTCCTCAACCAGAAAAATGGCACCCGGAAATCGACACCGGTATCCATACCCTTATGGTTGCTCAGCAGGCAGCACGACTGACCGATTCACCACAGGTGCGTTTTGCAGCCCAGTTGCATGATCTGGGTAAAGGGATCACCCCGGCGTCGGAATGGCCGAGCCATAAAATGCATGAACAGACAGGACTGGCAGAAATTCAGTCCCTGTGTGAACGGGTTCGGATACCGAATGAATACCGGGATCTGGCGCTGGCTGTCTGCGCCCAGCATACCAATATCCACCGGGCTGCCGAGTTAAAGCCATCCACCATACTGAAAATCTTTAATCAGTTGGATCTGTGGCGTAAACCGGAACGGCTGCATCAGTTACTACTCTGCTGTGTGGCGGATCATCAGGGAAGAAAAGGCTGCGAACAACAGGCCTATCCTCAGCAGGCAATCATACAGGCTGCCTTTGATGCCGCCGCCGGGGTTGAGGTACAGGGTGTCATTGCTGACGGGTTCACAGGAAAAAGCATACGGGAAGAGCTGGACCGACGCCGGGTGGAAGCGATTAAGCATTCCCGCGCAGACGCACGGGAATGAGTCTGTAAAGCCGATTACTCTGTCCCACCGACTGTCAGACTGTCCAGCTTCAGGGTTGGCTGGCCGACGCCGACAGGTACGCTCTGACCGGCTTTACCACAGACACCGACCCCTTTGTCCAGCGCCAGATCATTACCGACCATAGACACCTGCTGCATGGCTTCGATACCGGAGCCTATCAGGGTTGCGCCTTTAACCGGACGGGTAATCTTACCGTCTTCAATCAAGTAAGCCTCTGAGGTCGAGAAGACAAATTTCCCGGAAGTAATGTCCACCTGTCCCCCGCCGAAGTTAGGCGCATACAGGCCCTTTTTCACCGTAGAGATAATCTCCTCCGGTGTATGTTCTCCCGGCAACATATAGGTATTGGTCATTCTCGGCATCGGCAGATGTGCATACGATTCCCGGCGGCCGTTACCTGTTGGTGCGACCCCCATCAGACGAGCGTTCAGTTTATCCTGCATATAGCCTTTCAGCACACCTTTCTCTATCAGTACATTATACTGACCGGGAACCCCTTCATCATCAATACTCAGTGAACCGCGACGATCCGTTAATGTTCCGTCATCCACAATGGTACACAATGATGAGCTGACTTTTTCACCGACTTTACCGGAAAAAACGGACGAGCCTTTCCGGTTGAAATCCCCTTCCAGACCATGCCCCACAGCTTCATGCAGCAGCACACCCGGCCAGCCGGAACCCAGCACCACCGGCATGCTCCCCGCAGGAGCTGCACCAGCTTCCAGATTCACCAGCGCCTGACGGATGGCTTCATCTGCAAACTCAAACGCTCGCTTGCGTCCGGCTTCTTCCTCAAGAAAATAGCTGTAGTTAAAACGACGCCCGCCACCGGCACTGCCACGTTCTCGACGGTCACCTTTCTGTGCCAGCACACTGACCGACAGCCTGACCAGCGGACGGACATCTGCCGCATAAGTGCCGTCGGTCGCCGCCACCAGCACCTGTTCGTATACCCCACTCAGGCTGACAGACACCTCCTGAATCAGCGGTTCTTTCGTACGGATATAAGCATCCAGCTCTTTCAGCAGGTCTATTTTCTGCTGCTTTTCCAGACTTTCCAGCGGATTAACCGGCGCATAGATCGCCTGAGTCGTATGCCGGTCGAACGTTTTCACCTGAGCACTCTGTCCCTTGCGGGCAATACCACGGGCAGCTACAGCACTCTGTTTTAGCGTCTCCGGCGTGATCTGATCAGAATAGGCAAACCCGGTTTTTTCCCCGGAGACGGCCCGCACTCCGACACCCCGGTCGATATTGAATGAACCGTCTTTGATGATACCGTCTTCCAGCACCAGAGACTCATGCCAGCTGGACTGAAAATAGATATCCGCATAGTCGATATCGCGCGAAGCAATCACAGCCAGAGTATCAGCCACATGCTGAGGGCTCAGCTCGGAAGGAACCAGTAAATCATTTTCTACTCGGGATAATATCATTTTAATCCTTTTATCTTTTGCCTCTGCTCTTCCGGAAGGGTGTATTCTCCGCGGCTGCGGGACAGCTCGGTGACCTCCGGATTGCTTAACGGGCCTTTAACCTGATAGCGGATCTGGGTAAACACATCCACAACAGGCGAAATCACTTTTGATACAGCATACACCAATACGGCGGTCTGTGGAGTAATAGCGAATGCTGTCAGTACCGGCAGTCCGGACGTCAGATCCGGAATAAACTCCACTTCAGCGTCCACCAGACGCTGGTTCAGGTCAGCCATTCCCCGGATCGTCATATCACCGGCGACAGCATCCATTTCTATATTGTTGGTAACAAACACGCCGTCTTTGATCTTGCCGGAGCCGGTAATGGAATCAAACGCCAGACCATCGTCAAACACATCACTGAAATCCAGCTGCATCTTGCGGATGATAGAATCCAGACTGAACAGTCCCAGCAGGCGAGCCGCACCGCTAACGTCAGAAATGATCCCTTTGCCGAACTCACTGTTGATTTCCCCGTTCAGCGTATCGACCTGCACCGACCACGGAGCGCCCTGCCAGCTTAGCTCGGAAGAGATATCAAATGGCGCTTTCTGAATCCCGGAACTGATACCGAAGCGCTCCATCAGCTCAGAATTATTTTCTCCCTCCAGATGTAAAGAGAACTGTGAATGACTCTGATCGCCATCCAGTATCCACCAGCCACTGCCCTGTACCCGGCTTTTACCGCTGCTGAATTCGATATTTTTCCACTCCAGCCGGTCATTCTTACGCAACAGTTCAACACGAGTCGAACCCACTTTGTAGCCCTGCAACCAGAAGTCATTAATATTCAGGGTCAGATTCGGCATCAGTTTCCGGAAAGATCGGTCAAAATCACTGACCAGTGGCCAGTCTTCATCCGCCTCAAACAAGCGAACCTGCTCTTCCTCATCCTCGGCCGGAGCCAGTGCCGGAACATTCAGATGCAGGTTATCCAGCACCACTGACAGATCATATGGTTCCAGATAACTGGCCTGTCCGTTCGCTTCAGCACTGCTGACCCGGATCTGCCACTGCGGCGATTTCTTCCGGGCATTCACCTTCACATCATGCCAGTCCAGCGTCGCCAATGTTAAGGTGTCCGTGGCGATGATAATCCGATCCGGATAAGGGATGTCCGGCGTATTCATCTGACTCAAGCGGGCATTGTCCTGCACACTGTCGGCAGCAGCAATAAAGCTGATCCAGTCATCCAGATTGAACGATTTAGTGCGGATCGTCAGGTCATTTCCGACCACAGGACTGACCTTAAATCCACCCTCCCCGACCAGCAGATTGGTCGCCGTCAGCACAGGCCGCGCACCGGTAATATCAATTTCTGCCTGATACTTCACTCCGGGCAGCTGTATACGTCCGGAGATGCTTTCCTGATTTCCGGATGCCTGCAGGCGAGCTTCCCCGCGCTTTCCCAGCGCCTTGGTCAATGGCTGCGGATACTGACTGGCCACAAATTCCAGATTAACCCGGGTATCGATCTGATAGGTAAAACCGACATCGTTCAGTTGCAGATCCACGGCGGTACTCCAGGGCGCATGACCTTTGACCGCCCCCAGCCACTTTTCCCCCACATGCGGGATCAAAGGCTGAGCTTCCCAGTCACCGATCACATCGATATCCACCATATAACCGGCTTTACGCTGTTCTCCGCTGAAATCCACCGAGATCGGCTGATCCAACAGCAACGCCGACAATCCGGAGGTGCCGACCACATCGTTATCAAACGTGATCTTGCCTTTGGCTTTTTCCAGCACCATCGGCGGCGCATCAATCTCAATATGATTCCCCGGCAACTGGGCATACCCCCATGCCCGGACCTCTTCTCCGGACAATGGAATATCCAGCTGAAATTCCGAGTATACATTGCCACTGACCTGTACCGCTGTCAGTGCTGCGCCAACCGAATCAACCAGAGGCGAAGCCGTCATATAATGGCGTACCGCTTCACCTTTTCCCGTCGCAACAGCTTTGATCTCCAGCCGGCTGTCAGGATGCAGGCGCGGGATCTGCCCGGTGATGCGTTTTGCCGTCACATCCATCAGTCTGGCCGAATACGAGTCCAGATACATGGATTCGTTTTCAAACAGCAGATCCAGTTGCAAGTCGGTAATCGGCGGCCACGCGGTATCAAAAGAGAACCGGGCTTCTTTCAACCCGACACTGGCCTGAAAAACACCGCTGTTATCGTTATACGGAAAACGGTCAAGTGCACCGTACCAGAGGATCTGAGCCGTATCCGCACGTCCGCCCTGAATTGCTGCGGAAAGAAAATCCGTCAGGGTTTGGCCCAGCGCCCGTTTCGGCAGATAACGCCAGGTCTCTCCGGCATGGTACAGATCCGTTTCGGCGTATACGGACAAAAATGGAGACGCGTTATCCGGCATATCCAGCCGGAATGCCCCCTGCACCTGAAGGTCGGGAGTTTCACCCGTCACTTTATCCGACCATAAACGCCAGCCGGTATCATCCGACTGCCAGATCAGATCCGCACTGACCTGCTTAATATTCAACGGAGCCTGAAAGACATCACCATAAGGAACCGTGTCATCCTGCAATTCAATATGTGCATGGGCATTTTTCAGCGTACCGGCGATATCTGCGGATAATGCATGCAGTTCCGGTAACAGATCCCACTGTTGCATCGCCCCGTCATGCAAAGAAGCCGAGTAGCGCAGCGAATCCACATCCTTCCCCTGAGCCAGACGAATATCTTCCAGCCGTCCTCCGGGGTTGAGCCGGTTTATCCACGTGGTAAAAGCATCCGAATCCGGCAACAGATGCACCAGAGGTAATAAGGTGCGGATATCCAGCTGAGAGAGATTCAGACGCCATTGCTGCGGGTCGTAAGAAAAGGCGAGATCCAGTTCCGGCCAATCCTGTGCATCCGTACTGACACGCAACGCATTGCCGCTGACCAGAAAGCTGTTTTCGTCCAGAGAAGGAAGCAAACTGAAAATACCTTGCTCCAGCGTAAGTACATGCTCACTTCCGTCTTTCCACACCAGTTCGGAAGGCAGCATTTCAGCATAGGCATCAACCGGTTTGCTGTGTTTTAACGTCAGCCAGCTGTTAAAGCTGATCTGGCCGCTTTCAATACCAGTTTCCTTGCGCAGATAACGCGTCAGCCAGGGTTTGACTTTGATATTACGCGCCTGAAGGTAGAAGTCTCCGGAGACATCCAGCAGCGAACCGTGATCATCAAAATTACCAATCAATCCCAGACTGTTGATCTCACTGCCGACCAGCCCAACCACGCCTTCAAGCTTGTGATTCTCGCCGCGGTTATGCCATTTCAGTTCTTCAATCTGAATCTGTCTGACATCTTCGGCAAAGCTGCGGTAGGTGATGCGGGAATCGGTCAGTGAAAAATCTTCCATCTGCCGCAGCAGCAGTTGTTCCAGCTGTTTCAGAATAGGGTTGCTCCGGGGAGCATCCGGCTCTGGCTTTCCGGTTTCATCGTTGTCTGAACGGATCAGAGAGATACCGCTGATATCCAGCACCAGGCCATTCACACTCAGGTTCTCGACCTTAGGTTCCAGCGCCAGCAGCGAAGCCATCAGATCCAGCTGAATATTCACTTCCGCCGCAGAAAAGGTTGATTTGCCTTTATCCCCGACTTCAACCTCAAGGTTCTGCAACGAAAGAAAAGGATGGGTATTACGCCAGAAGCCGGTGACATGCCCTACTTTCAGCGGTAAACCGGACGCGTCCGTTGCCCAGGTTTCAATCTCACTCTGAAACCTGTCCAGACGGGGTAAAGCGATGCGCAACGTCGTTACGGCAAGCGCCAGCAGCACCATAATGATGACCAGCTTCCATAACACAATGCGCCCTAAGCGGGTGGAAAATGAAGTCACACAATCCTCAGACTTACATCATAACAACGTCAAACTGTTCCTGAACGTAAAGCGGTTCAGCCTGAATTTTAACCTGTTTGCCGATAAAGACTTCCAACTCTGCCAGTGCGTGGGATTCATCCCCTTCCAGCGTTTCGGCAACCGCCGGAGCCGCATACACCACAAAATTATCCGCATCGTAGGCGCGGTTAACCCGGGTAATTTCACGCAGCACTTCAAAGCAGACGGTTTCAACCGTTTTCACCGTTCCCCGTCCCTCACAGGTTGGACACTGGGTACAAAGCACATGTTCAATACTTTCCCGGGTTCTTTTCCGGGTCATCTCCACCAGCCCCAGATGGGTAAAGCCGTTAATATTGGTTTTTACCCGGTCGGCTGCCAGTGCAGCTTCCAGAGAAGTAAGTACCCGCTTACGGTGATCATCCGATAACATATCGATAAAGTCGATAATGATGATCCCACCCAGATTACGCAGACGCAGCTGACGGGCAATGGCCTGTGTTGCCTCGACATTGGTATTGAAGATGGTCTCTTCCAGATTTCTCCGCCCGACAAAGGCACCGGTATTGATATCAATTGTGGTCATGGCTTCCGTCTGATCAATGATCAGATAGCCACCGGATTTCAGCTCAACCTTACGGTCAAGAGAACGCTGAATTTCATTCTCGGCATCGTGCATATCGAAGATAGGCTTATCGCCCTCATAGTGCACCAGCTTTTCTGTCAGCTCGGGAACAAATTCGGAGGTAAATTCTTTTAAGGTTTCAAACGCCAGACGTGAGTCTACCTGGATCCGGCTCAGTTCCGTTCCTACAAAATCACGCAGAATGCGCTGAGCCAGTCCGAGCTCGCCATACAGGGTCGAACGGGTTTTGTACTTAGCCCGCCGCTCCATGACTTTCTTCCACAAGCGTTTCAGGAAGATAGCGTCCTGAGCCATTTCCTTATCGTCGGCACCTTCGGCAGCGGTACGGATAATAAAACCACCGTCTTCATCACAGTACTCGGCGACGATATTTTTCAGGCGTTCGCGCTCTTTTTCACTGTCGATACGCTGGGAAACCCCAACATGGCTAGCCCCCGGCATAAAGACCAGATAACGGGACGGCAGGGTAATATCCGTTGTCAGGCGCGCACCTTTGGTGCCGAGCGGATCCTTGACCACCTGCACGACGATATCCTGTCCCTGACGGACCAGTTCGGAAATATCCCGTACCTGAAACTGCTGTTTCTCGTTTTCCGACACACACTCTGTATGCGGTACGATATCTGATGCGTGCAGAAATGCGGCTTTCTCCAGCCCGATATCCACAAATGCAGCCTGCATTCCCGGCAATACACGGGAAACACGACCCTTATAGATATTACCGACAATCCCGCGGCGGGCTTCACGTTCAATATGAACTTCCTGAAGAATACCATTTTCAATCATGGCCACCCGTGTCTCACTCGGTGTGACGTTGATTAGCAGTTCTGCACTCATGTGCGCCCCTTAATAAGATGTTAAAAATGCCAGCAGAAGCTGTTCGGTTTCCAGCAGTGGCAGACCGACCACGGCGTGATAGCTGCCTTCAATGCGGGAAACGAACCGTCCGCCGGTTCCCTGAATACCGTAGGCTCCGGCCTTATCACACGGTTCTCCGCTTTCCCAGTAGCGGTTGATCTCTTCTTCGCTCAGTGCCCGGAACCAGACATCGGTCACCACCAGCTCAGACTGATACTGCCGCTGGTCTGCTACCGTAACGGCCGTCATGACCTGATGGCGGTTCGCCGATAGGGTTCTGAGCATCTGCCGGGCATGCTCCCTGTTGTACGGTTTTTCCAGCACGGTTTCTCCGCAGACAACAATGGTATCGGCACCGATCACGACGGCATCAGGTTCATGCTCCTGAAGCATGGTCGCTCCGGCCTGAGCTTTTTGCCGGGACAGACGCAGCACATAGTCTCTCGGCATTTCTTCCGGCTGGAGAAGTTCTTCGACATCCGGAGTAATAATAGTAAAAGCATAGCCCAACTGCGCCAGCAGCTCTTTGCGCCGGGGCGAGGAAGAGGCCAGATATAATGGTCTGGTGTGCATAAAAACTTACCTGATATGCCAGTGACGGCGAACTCTTCTCAGCAGCAGGAACAGCCACGGCCATAAAATACAGCTGATCACTCCTGACCAGAGGGATTTGCTGTCAAAGCTGATATCCTGTACCAGCATCTCACCGCCAAATTCCAGACATTTTGCAATCATCGTCAGCACACCGACAATAACCGCCTGCTGCCATAAGGCCAGATTGCGCAGTACCAGAAAGTTGGCCGCAACGATATACACGCAAACAGACATTACAATGCCACGGATACCCAGCGTGGAACCAAGCAGCAAATCCCAGATCAACCCCAGCACCAGTGCCGTGCCGACATTAATCCGGTGCGGTAGTGCCAGAACCCAGTAAAACATCACCAGCAGTAACCAGAGCGGCCGGAAAAACTCCAGCCCGCCCGGCCATGGAATAGTCTGCAAAACCAGTGCCACCAGAAAGCTCAACCAGATAACACTCTTCCCGCGCAATATCACGCTACTCATTACTTGCTCCTTCATCGCTCTCTTCGACAGGAGTCTGCAATATTTCACTTTCGCCTTTAAATCCTTCTACCGCTTCTTTCACCTGCATCTGGCGATCTTCATTCGGCCAGATAAGCAGCAGATAACGGAGCCGGTCAAACTCGACAACGGGTTTGGCTGTAATCGTTGCGAACTGTCTGCGGTTATCGTTATCCACATCGGATACATAAGCCACCGGATAGCCTTCCGGGTACACCCCGCCCAGACCGGAAGTCACCAACAGATCACCCTGCTGTACATCGGTACTCAGCGGAATATGTTCCAGATAAATGGAGTCGATATCGCCGTTGCCGGAGGCAATCACCCGAATATCATTACGGATCACCTGCACCGGAATCGAGTTGTTGGAATCCACCAGCAACAGTACCCGGGAGTTGTGCGCACCAACAAAGGTGACCTGACCGACGATGCCTTTTTCGTTGATCACCGGCTGGCCGAGATACACACCGTCGGTATGCCCTTTATCAATCACCACCTGATGCCGGTAAGGGGAAGAATCGACCGCCATCACCTCGGTTACGACCTTTTTCTCATCCCGGACAAAAGGAGAGTCAAGCAGCTTACGCAGGCGCTGGTTCTCTTCACGGTACTGATCCAGCAGGCCGACATCGCTTTTCAGACGCAGGATCTCCCGCTTGAGCACGGCATTGCTTTCCATCAACTGAGCCCGGGAGTTCAGCTGTTCGTACATACCGTCGAACATAGTACGGGGAAGATCGGCCAGATACTGGATCGGCGCAACGGCCGTATTCAGTACATAACGCACACCGGAGAACGCATCTAAACGACTATCAGCCAGCATTAAGCTGGCTGAAAACAGAATAGAAAGAGTAAGACGCAGTTGCAGCGACGGACCGCTGCCAAAAATGGGTTTCATCGCAACCCCCCGGTCTTATCTCTCAGACAAAGGCTACTCTTCACTGAAAAGATCGCCACCATGCATGTCGATCATTTCAAGAGCTTTACCGCCGCCACGGGCGACACAAGTCAGCGGGTCATCAGCGATAACCACAGGAATACCCGTTTCTTCCATCAGCAGGCGATCCAGATCCCTCAGCAGCGCACCACCACCAGTCAGTACCATGCCGTTTTCCGAGATATCAGCAGCCAGTTCCGGCGGACACTGTTCCAGTGCAACCATCACGGCAGAAACGATACCGGTCAGCGGCTCCTGCAGGGCTTCCAGAATTTCGTTGGAGTTCAGGGTAAAGCTGCGCGGCACACCTTCAGCCAGGTTACGACCACGTACTTCGATTTCATGCACTTCGTCACCCGGATACGCAGAACCGATCACGTGTTTGATCTTCTCGGCTGTCGCTTCACCAATCAGGCTGCCGTAGTTACGGCGCACATAGTTGATGATTGCTTCGTCAAAACGGTCACCACCGATACGGACGGAAGAGGAGTACACCACATCATTCAGTGAAATCACCGCCACTTCTGTAGTACCACCACCGATATCGATCACCATAGAACCGGTCGGTTCGGATACGCGCAGACCGGCACCGATAGCCGCAGCCATAGGTTCGTCGATCAAATACACTTCCCGCGCTCCGGCACCCAGCGCCGATTCACGAATCGCACGCCGTTCGACCTGAGTCGAGCCACAAGGCACACAAACCAGCACGCGCGGGCTTGGTTTCAGGATGCTGTTATCGTGCACCTGTTTGATAAAGTGCTGCAGCATTTTTTCCGTTACATAGAAATCGGCAATCACGCCGTCTTTCATCGGACGAATAGCAGAAATAGAGCCCGGAGTACGACCCAGCATCTGTTTTGCCTCATGCCCGACGGCTGCAACGCTTTTAGCGCTGCCTGCGCGTTTCTGGCTGATGGCGACTACAGACGGTTCGTCAAGAACGATACCCTGTCCCTTTACATAAATCAGTGTGTTGGCTGTACCCAAGTCAATCGACAGGTCGTTTGAAAACATGCCACGAAGTTTCTTAAACATACTCTTCGGCTCATAGAAAATAATGGAAGACAAAATTGGACTAAATGTACCAATGCCTTGCCATTACAGCAAGGCATTGCGACGTAAACATGGGGTTAATCTCGCTTTTTATTGCAGAATCTTAACTTTCACCCGGAAAACCGGTGCTTACCGGGCAAAACTGGCACTCACGGTCTGCCGTTATTCCAACTGCTCCGTCCACCAGATAATTCGGTCACTGCCCCGGTAAATACCAAACTGAACGGTCGCATCCGGATCATCGTCAGCGGCATCTATCTCACCACTGCCGTCACTGTCATAAGGAAGCAGCCACGGCATCGTGTCCAGATTGGCAGTCACCGTAAAGATGCCCTGATTACCGCTACCCGGCGCAGAGTAAGAAAGATAGCCTTCCCCCCCGTTTCCGTTCGGCTGCTGGCCGATCGAGGCCTCTGTAGTACCGCTGCCGACAGTAATGGAATCAAAACTTTGTATCTCTGAGTCCGTTTTGAACACTAATGTGTTGTAGCTGAGATTGGTGCATTGATCCTCGGTATTCAGGGTAAAGTTACCATCCAGATAATACTCGGTACGCGCCATTCCCTGCAGCGGGTTGGTTTCCGGGCCATAGGTATCTTCCAGCACCAGACGTCCCCAACGGTGGTTATGGGTGGTAACCGGCGTAGCAAAAGAGAATCCGGCACAACTACTGTCGCTGGCATTTTCCCGGAAACAGATACCGTCACTGTCATCGAGATCTGCGGCAGACAGACTTAATACAATATTATCGTCCAAAGGCTCACGCGCATCTGCCAATTTGACATAGCCCATTTGGACGCCATCAAGCGTCACTGTTCTTGCCTGTGTAGCATCGTAATTACTAACCGTGACACTCTCATCACTATCACTGGAGACTTCTTCAACGGTAAGTGTCGATGTCGATGACGCATAACTCCGTCCATCCCAGTCGTCAGGCGCATATTTCCACCAGCCATCCATCTGATAATTATGGGTTTCTGTTCCTCCTGCCGACATACCGCTTACAGCTAATTCCGGTGAGCTGATAAAACTCAGTGGCTGACTAAGATAAGAGAAATCGCCACAAGCATCACTGATATCCAGCGTGTTACCAGTTACCGACAGATAATCCGGAGTAAAGCGGCTGATGGTGACGGTTTCGGAATCTTGCGGATAATCGGCGCCTTCAATCGTATACTTTTTACCGGCAGCAACCTCAACCGTTATCGAACCCACTTCATCGTAGCTGGTTGTCAGCGTGTTTGCCGCACCAGTGGCCGGAACATGGTCGTATAAGTACACGCCCTCAGTATCCGGATCCTTGCTTAAATCACCTTCTGCAAAATCCCCCAGAACGCCACTCGACGGCTGATCCAATCGCGAAGTGATCTGCATATCCGTCTGTGAGTAGTTAGGGGTCACCACATTCCCCTCTCCATATGCGGTAACCGTAAGATCAAACTCGGCTCCGGCTTCGGTAAATACGCCACTGGTTCGGGCTGAATTTGCATATCCTCTGGAGGTATCTCTTGGATTAGATGCCGCGGCTATCTTCAGGTACTTAGGCACACTGACAAAGCTGTCCGAACCTTTCAGGGTTAAACCGTCATAGTCACCACTGCCGACAAATTGGGCATTAAGCTCTAACTGACCGGCATCCGGATACGTCACATAAAAACTGGCCTGACTGTTCTCTTCTTCATCAAACACCAGTGCATGGGTGGACGGCGCATTTTCGTCGTTGCTGACGGGGTCATAAGTGCCGTTTTCCGTACGGCTGACCGAGATAACCGGAGCGCCCAATATTAAATCCGCATCCGGCGTGATATAACTGCTCCATAACTGCACATCTGCATCACCATCAACACTGAGAGCTTCACACTGTGCAGGGTTAGCATCTGCTGTGGTAACTGCCTGAATCGTCCCTTTCGTACCCGTGCTATTGGCCACCATATCCGCTACTGTCACAATAAAGCCGGTGTCGGAGAAAATAATGTCACACTCGCTGGTTGAGAACGTACCGTCACCATTGCTGTCGCAGCGTGTTTCTGCGGTATGCGTCCCCAGCGTCAGTGTTCCGGCACTATGACTGCGCAGAGATACCGTAGCCTTTCCGGTCATCGTCAGTTCATTGCCGCTGACATTGGTGCCGCTCCAGGTAACGTCAGCACTTGGGGTCAGCGCTACGGTGATTTCCTGCTCAAATTCGGATGAACAGTCATCATCGGCACAAGCAGTAATGGTCAGTTCTTCGGGGTTACACACAACCCCGCTGCCGCTGTGACTGATCCGAATATGATCAACGGTCGTGTTATATTTAGTCGCACAGATCTTAAAGTTGTCAATCTCATGGATATTGTTGTACAGGCCGGTAGAGCCGGTGACAGAAAAGTAGAAGCTGTCAGGCGCGTCATCCTGATTCGGGAATTTATCGGTATCCCGGATATCCACCGGTTCGATAATTTCTACCCAGTCACCGTCATCAATCTTCCGGTACACACTTAAATCAGATAATCCCGCTTCCCGGGAATCGATAATCACCTTATATCGATGTACAGGGTGATCATTAAAACCATCGTTATCAACAGAAACCTCTTGTGTTTCTGTCCAGCAATTCCATCCCCACCAATTGCACTTTACCACTTCCTGTAACGCTGTGGTTTCATCAATCAGATAATCTGAATTATGCGCAGCAAAAGAGTAGCCCATCAGATAGCGGTAGCCTTCGGTTCCGCTGCCGGAGCCCCGAACCGCAATAGACTGTGGCGTCTGCCCCGGATCATCCCCTCTGATTTCCGGGCTGCCTTGACTAGAGAAATTACCAAATTCGTCGAGGCCGATACCCAGCCAACCACCAGCGAAACCGTCGATATCGGCGGTTCCATCTCCATTTTCATCTTTTGCACCGTAACCTAACGGCCCGCCGAATGCCCCAGCCTTAGGAGTAACTTCTGCATTCGATAGCACCACAGCAATACCGTCGGCACCGGTCTGATCCGTTGTGTCATAGGCAAATTGATCAAACTCGATTTCTACCCGGTAGTTATCCGCCGGGAACTGGCGCGTATAAGTCACGGAAGTCGCCTCATAGTCTTTATTCTCGGTTAGCCTTAACCGACCGTTCACGACCTGAGGTTTAAAATAGGTTGTTCCTGCCGAGGATAATATCCAGTCATCAGAGGATAAGGGGGAATTAAAATCGTAATAGGAACAGCCGGGATCAGGGTCGACAGAACCAGCGGTACTGCCGTTAATGACAGAGCCGGAACCGATAACCAGATAGCCGGCATTCACATTACCGTTAATGGTGCCGCCCTGTATTTTCAGATCATCATCAACATAGACATAACCGGTAATGGTGACCGAGTTAGAAATATTCATATTGTCACCGACATAAATATCGCCAGTGACGGATGCCGACCCGGAAATGCCGAAGTCGTCTTTAACGTAAATATCGCCGGTAATGGCCGACTCATTTGACATGCTCAGGTCAGAAAGTGCCCTTACCGTTAATGAGCTGCCTTCCGGAGTGACCATTTTTGCGTACGAATCTAACTCAGAATCATTTTTCAGTACGATGACGACATCACCACTGATATTAATCGTTGAGGTATTGGTTAAGTCGAGTGATTCGATCCAGTAGGTTCCGGAATTGAAGGTAACAACACTTTCATTGCTCAACTCCAATGAACCGATCCAGTATTCGTCTCTCTGCGGGAACGTGATATTACAGGTGTTACTTAGCCGGATATCGTCATAATCCCTTTCTCCACTGGAAAGGGTATAGTTTCCGGAATCGCACCGGATATCATCACCATGACTATTGTAGTAAAAGCTATTATCGTCAATATCGATAGATACATAGTCATCATCAGAATCTGCTGAAACGGTCTGATCACCGGTAATAACACAGCCTGCATACCCGTCATTACCGTCATCACAGGCAGAAGGGTTCCACCAGATGCTGTTTTCCGTACTACAGAAGTCGACATCTTCACCTTCTGTACCGTTCACTTCCCCGCCTTCAACCCGTAGAACCGAACAGTCTGATTTGCCGTAGGGATGTCCCTGAATAACTCCGGAGAATAACTCGGTGGTCGCACTATCGGAATACAACCCCGCGGCGGCATTAAAAGACACCAATAAGATCAAAAATAACCATTTACAGATCGTCATTGCCTAATCCCCACTTCGATCACCCGCTGGTAGCTGGTTCCTCCGGCAGAACAGGTGCCGGAGCCGGTTAGTTTGTATACCTGAGTCCCGGCATCCAGCACTCCGAGGGCAGAGCAATTGACCTCTGCACTGCACTGGTTTAATCCGGTTCCGGAAAAACTGACACTTCTTTTGCCATCATAACAACTGCCGCTACTGCTCAGATAAAAATCACTGATATCCATCTGCAGTGCTGAACGAGCCGCCATATCGGCTCGGGTACCCAGTACTTCCCCCACCAGTTGCGCACTGGCCTTCTGCTGGTTACGGTTGGCAGCCAGCCCCAGAAAGCCAAGGACAATAATGGCAAACAGGATGGTTATCAGAGCAACCCCCTGCTGGGTTCGATGGATTGACAGCCTACGGCGTGTTGTGAATAAGCACATTATGATCAAACCTCAGTGTTTCACCGATATTATCATCCGTAAACTCCAGTACCATTTTTACCTGAGCATTGCGCTGCAATCCTGCTGTCGCGGCGGTAAAACTCACGTCACTAATACTGTCCGCCATAGGTATGCCGGTTACCGAAAATTTATCGTTGCCCAGACCATAGCCTTTATACAGTAGTATCTGAGACCCTACCTTACAGTAAGCTTTCGGATTATCATAGAGATACAATCGTTTGGCGGGAGATGACGCAGGAAATGAGTGAGAAGCCGAAAGTGTTACATCCACCATGCTTGTGCTGCTTCCCGCCGAAAAAGAAACCGCTTCTTTTACTGTTACCACACTGGAATCAGAGCTAATACTTGCAGCGTACAGCTCTGAGGTATCAAGAGGGTAGATAACCAGACGATCATCCGCCTCCAGCGATGCTTCAGGCAGGATCCGGATCTCAGTGTCAGCTTCCGGTGCAACAGGAATTGTCTCGTAGATGGCGGTATTTTTAATCGGCAGCCATTCAATACAGGTATTAGACTCGGAAATGCGTACGCTGCCCGGTACGGCGTTTCTCAGCTCTTTCAGCATGCGGTCGGTAATAAAGCGCCCTTTCTGCGCCAGCGCTTCCCGGGCGGTGGTATCCACATAGATATTCATCCCCTGCCCGACAATATTGCCGAACGAAAGACCAACGATGCCCAGCAGCACAATCACCAATACCATTTCTATCAGGGTAAAACCCGAGGTTCTGCGCATCAGAAGTTCCCCCGGTAAGCAGTAAACGGATACGCTTGCCCGGATGGATCGGTAATGATGACTTCCACCCGTTTGTAGTTCCCCACACTGCCGTCTGGGCTGCCATCCCAATCCGCATCGTAAAAGACACTGATACTGGCCTGATAATTAGGATACTGATCGCCTAAATCCGTCCCCAATACATCAGCAATATCACCGCTCATGCCATTAAAATCATCGACGTCATTGAATGTTTCCCGGCCGCTTTCACCGCTCTCTTTGCCCAGTGTCGCCGAGCAGGCTTCCCCTTCGCTGCTGCCGCATTCCGGCAGTCCGCCGTTCGGGCCGCTGTGTTCATCATAATTACGCCCCAGCACTTCATCCATCACGGCACGTCCAAGCTCAGCGGCTTTAACGGCGTAGATCTGTTCAGCGGATTGCTTCGAGCGCGGATAGAGGCTCATGGTCAGGGTCAGGATGGCAAAGGCGGCAATAATCATAGCCAGGATCAGTTCGATCAGGGTAAATCCGCGGGATGACTTAATTACACGCATGGATATACCCCTCGGTTTCAATACAGATTTTGGTCTGGTCGTCGCCACGGATGGTAATTTCACAGCCGCCGCCGGTGCACTGCGTGGCTCGTCCCAGACTGTCGAAATCCAGATACGGACTGGCATCGTCACTGGTCAGCGACAGGGTGACTCCCTGCTCTGAGGTGATGTCAACCAGAGTAGCATCCTCCGTTGAAGAAAATGCGGCGTCACAGGAGCCGGCATCGGCATCCAGGCTGATCTGCTGTGCCCGGCTGGTACTCATCAGCCAGCGGTTGCATTTCCCGCTGCGGTTCATCGCCCGGATCTGAGTAAGACGCAGGGAACTAAGCAGCTCGTTCTGTACGCTGTAGGCGGCGACACCGGAAACACCAAACAGACGGGGAGCAGCATAAACGGAAAGGATACCGAGAAGAATAATCACGACCACCAGTTCAACCAGCGTAAAGCCTGTCTGCTGTTGTGATCGTCGGGTCATAAATAACCTCTTAAAGGGAGGAGGTACGCCCCAGGCGGAGCGTACCGCTTTTATTTTTAAGCGACACCTTAGCTAGGGTGCCGCTCTTTATAGATTCCCACGCCGGGCGTGGGAATAGGAGTAGATTAACAACCTGTACTTACAACTGAATAAGTTGGTTCGGTCACTGTGCTAGAATCTTTATCCAGTGCATATGAAACATAGCAAGCGCCAGTAGTTACATCAGATGCAGCTGTTGTTGTCTTCCCATCATCAAAAATGATGTAGTAAATATCATCACCAACTACAGCTTCCATATCACCAGTTGTAGTCATTGCAGCACCAATACCTGCTGCTGTTGCAAGTGGATATCCGTTGTGAGTTGGAATTTCAGTTGATGAATCAAGAGTTACACTTGGGCCACTTGTTGCAGCATAAGCTGTCTTGTCTTCACCATCCATTGCAGACTTAGCATATACGATACCAGCAGCACCTTGCATTGCTCCCTGTACACCTTCCAATGCAGCAGCACGCGCATCACCCTGCATATTTAAAAACTTAGGAGCCGCTGTTACTGCCAGAATGCCCAGAATTACAATCACCACTACAAGTTCAATCAGGGTGAAACCGCCTTGTTTTTTCATAAATAAAACTCTCTATTCTTATATAGTTAAAACTATTGCAGCCGCAGCGGCTGCGTTTGTGTGGTCTCACGACCTTAATTCACACTATTCAGCTAGCCAAATGTTGATGTGGTAAATAGACAACCGAACCATAATAACTGATCGTTATTACCGTTCTGTGTGCTTATAAACGCATCTATTATCGCCGTTCTGATAGACAACTCAAGTACTCTTTAATAAAAAGTGAGCCTGTAAAGTAAATTAATTCAGTTGTACCGTCACCCTGCCGGTGGTGACATCATAGGTAAATGTATGCGCACTGCCGACCTGTGAATACAGGCAGGTATTACTGCCGCCTGCTTCTGCCGTATATTTCGCGTCAGTGCTGTCGGCGGATGCCAGTACCACCACCGGCGGATTCTGCAACAGCTCTTCCATCAGGTTCAGGCAGGACGTATCCGTCACCGAGGTTGCTGCCGCACCGGTGCGCACAATATCAATCGGATAGCCGTCACGGAAACCGGTACTGGTGCTGCCGCTGGTGGACTGGGTCAGCAGAAAATCCACACCGTCATAGGTCACCACATTCTGCCCGCCGGTATTGGTCGGACGCCCTTCGGCCTCCCACTGAGCACGGGCAGACAACACCGCCGTGGCAAAGCCCCCGGCTACCCCTTCCACACTGGCTTTTTTCGCTTCATCCGTCACTTCCAGAAACTTCGGCAACGCCGCGGCGGCCAGAATGCCCAGAATAACGATCACCACCACCAGTTCAACCAGCGAGAAACCCGACTGTTTTTTCATGCTTTTACCTGCTCTGCTTTTATTCATTACATCAGCCCTGTTCCAGACTGACCGAAAATTGCCCTTTTTGCAGCCTGATCACCACAGACTGCTGCTTCTGATAACGATACCGACACTGATACTGTGGGTCGATATCCTCATTATAACGACTTTCATTCATATACTGCGGATAGACAGTGAAAATGCGTTTATCCGGATATAACAGTTCCAGCCAGTATTCGCATTCCACGCTGTCTTGTGCCACTTTCACCGGCAGCGGCCAGCCGGTTTCAGCAAACCGGACATCAAAACCGAACACACTGGCTGAAGACGGCCGTTTTTTTACCAACCAGAATTCTTTATAGCGATTGGCCTTTTCCAGTATCTGTTTTACCACCACCTCAGCCGCAACCTGTTCCGCTTTGGGGCGTACCTTATCGATGGCCGACAGTAAGACGGCAATCAGTGCCAGCACAACCACCAACCAGATGGCCAGACGCGGACTGAGCAGATAGTCTTTCATATCAGCCTTTCATCGCATCCAGCATGCCCCACATCGGCAGGAAGATACCCAGCGCCAGTATCAGGACAATACCTGCCACAAACACCAGCAGGATCGGCTCGATACGTGCGGTCAGGGTTTTCAGATCATAATCCACTTCCCGGTCATAGAAATCCGCGACTTCCAGCAACAATTCGTCAATCCGGCCAGTTTCCTCCCCCACAGAAATCATCTGGATAACCAGCGAGGTAAAGATCCCGCTGTTCACCGCCGTTGATGACACCGTACTCCCGGCTTCAATCGCCGCTTTCATCTCCAGCAGACGGTTTTCCAGAAACTTGTTGTCCATGGATTCTGCCGACAGTGCAATGGACTGATTCAGCGGCACACCGGCTTTGAGCATCAGGGCAAAGGTTCGGGAGAAACGAGCCAGTTGTGCCCGGTTGACGATTCCGCCCACGACCGGCATCTTCAGCCGGAACTTATCCCATGTCTCACGGCCTTTTGCCGTTGCCAGCCAGCTGCGAAAAGCAAACAGCGCCGAGAAGATCAACGCCAACATCCACATCCAGTAGTTGACGAAAAAATCGGAGGTGGCGATCAGGATCCGGGTCGGCAGCGGCAACTCTACATTAAAGCGGCTGAACATAGAGGCGAACTGAGGGATCACCTTGATATTCAGAATAAACAGCGCCGCCACCACAAAGATGATCACAAATACCGGATAGCGCATCGCGGTTTTGATCCGCTTACGGGTTTCCACTTCCTGCTCGTAGTACTCCCCCAGTTGCAGCAGAGCCTGATCCAGACGACCGGTATTTTCCCCGACATTGATCATAGACACAAACAGCGGACTGAAGACATCGGAATGCATCTTCATCGAAGCCGACAGGCTACGGCCATTGGTCAGTTCTGCCGTGACATCATCCAGAGCCTTTTTCAGCTGTTTGTTTTCCGTATTGACGGACAAGCCTTTAATCGCCCGCAGCAAAGGGACGCCAGCCTTGGTCAGGCTGTACATCTGCCGGCAGAAAATCACCAGCACTTCCAGAGGCATCGACGGTGTCAGCCAGTGGCTCAGATCAAACGATGCCCCGCCGCCGGATGCTCCGGTACGGGCAATCGCCGTGGGAATAATACCCCGGTTGATCAATGCATCAGCCGCCAGCTCTTCCGTTGCGGCTTCGATGGTTCCGGATACTGAACCGCCTTCTGCACTGCGCCCCTGATAACGAAAATGCGTCATACGTTACGTCCTGTCATCGGGATTATTCAGATACACGGGTTCGGTATAGCCGGAAATATCCCCTTCCCCGAGACTCATCACCTCTTCCAGACTGACAACCCCCTGCAGCGCCAGCTCCATCGCAGAGACCAGCAAAGGTTTATAATCGGCAGAGCGGCGTGCTTTGCGGGCAAAGTCCACCGCATCATTAGCACGCAGCGCATCCATCATGTCATGGTTCAGTTCCAGCAGCTCAAACACCCCAATCCGGCCTTTATAACCGGTCAGGTTGCAGTTCTGACAGCCCCGTCCCCGGATAAAAGAGGCGTTGGTCTGGTTAGGGAAGCGGCTCTGCAGCCAGCTTTTACGCGCATCGTCCAGCTCGTCGGGCTCAGCACAGTCGGGGCATACCCGGCGCACCAGACGCTGTGCCAATACCGCCCGGACGGCACTGGCAACCAGATAGCCGGGCGCCCCCATGTCGATCATTCGCAGGGCACTGTCCACCGCATCATTGGTGTGCAGGGTGCTGAGTACCAGGTGACCGGTCAGCGCGGCTCGCAGGCCGATTTCGACTGTTTCCTGATCCCGCATCTCCCCGACCAGAATGATATCCGGATCCTGACGCAAAAAGGTTCTCAGTACTGTGGAAAAATCCAGATCGATCTTCGGATTCACCTGTACCTGATTCACCCGAGGCAGGCGGTATTCCACCGGGTCCTCGGCGGTTATAATCTTTTTCCCCGGCGAGTTCAGCTCTGAAAGAGCACCGTACAGTGTTGTGGTTTTACCGGAACCAGTCGGCCCGGTGACCAGAATCATGCCATGCGGACGACGCAACTGACGGCGCAGACGCAGCAGCAGATCTTCCGGCAGGCCGGATGCTTCCAGTTTACGTACCCCTGCCGACTGATTCAGCAGACGCATCACCACAGATTCCCCGTGCTGTACCGGCATGGTCGACATCCGGATATCCACCGACTGACCACGGCTGCGGATATTAAACCGGCCATCCTGCGGCAGACGCTTTTCAGAAATATCCAGATTTGCCATCAGTTTCAGACGCAGTACCAGCGCCTGAGCGATATTGACTTCGTTCAGCAGGGTTTCATGCAGCACCCCGTCCACCCGCTGTCGCAGGCGCAGTACGTTGGCATCCGGCTCGATATGGATATCCGAGGCTCCGACCTGTACGGCGTCCTCAAACAGGGAGTTGATCAGTTTAACGACGGTAACGTCTTCGCCGTCTTCGGCATCATCCAGACCAAAATGAAAGGTGTCGGTGTGCTGGTGCTCGGCATGCAGCTGTTCAGCAAAAGTGGCGATATCTTTGGTACGACGGTAATAGCGGTCGAAACAGTCCACCAGTTGCCTTTCCGGCGCAATCACAAATTCAATCTCAAACTGGGGCAACTGACTGAACAGAAATTCCTGCAGATACAGATCCGCCGGATCACTCATCGCCACCCGCAGAGTATCGCCCTGCCGGCTGAGTACCAGCGCCCGCAGACGACGGGCATGCACTTCCGACAGCAGTTGTACCGCATCCGCATCCACACTGGCGCGGTTCAGATCAATCAGCGGCAGACGCAACTGCTGGGAAAGGAATTCCAGCATCTGGGTTTCGGTCAAAAAGCCCAGTTGGATCAGGGTGTCCCCCAGCTTTCTTCCGCTCTGTTTCTGTGCCTGCAATGCCTGATCAACCTGAGCGTCGGTAATAATACCCTCTTCAACCAGCAGGTCGCCCAGCCTTTTTCTTAACTTAATCTGCATGTGGCGGCTCCCCTAGCTGTTCCAGCAGTGACAGACGATCCCGGATAAAAGTTTGGGTTTTGTTTGATACGCCGACCCGGCTGAGGGCATTTTCATAAGCATGTTTCGCTTCGGCATACATCAGCCTGCGCTCCTGCTGAATTGCCAGACCCAGCCACCAGCGGGCATTTTCTTCTTCCATCTGTACCAGCAACTGATAACTTTCCAGTGCCAGTTCCCCCTTTTTATTCTGCTCAGCCAGTGCCGCACGCATGGCCAGATAATCCGCTTCTGGCTGCTGTGGCAGGTACACCAGCGGCGTCAGTGCGGCTTCTGTCTGTTTCTCTTTGAGCAGCAGACGGGACAGAGCCAGACGCAATGTCTGACTGTCTTTGTTACGTTTGATCCCTTGCTGCAGCAGACTGACAGCATTGCGGGCATCTTTTTTTCCGTAATAGAGCGCCGCCAGTTTCTGCCTCACCGTATCATTGTCCGGCTGATAGCGCAGGGCGCTTTTATACGCATCCATGGCATCATTCAGTTTATTGGCATCCAGCGCTTTTTCTGCCCGCTGAATGGCATTCTGAGCCAGCTGTTCCGGGGTCAGTTTTACCTGCCGGATCGCCATTTCGCCGGAACTGACCGCCGTTTCGGTCTGTACCGGTTCGGCTGCCTGCAGTTGGGCTTCTGTCTGTACTTGAGTTTCTGTCCGTATCTGAGCATCAGTCTGAGAGCCGTTCAGCCCGGATTCAGCCGCTGCGGCACGGGCAAGCGTAACCGGTTCACTGACTGTCCTACGCGGTTTTACTGTCGCAGGGGCTGTGTCTTCTTCTGCATAGGCCTTGGTTTTTTCTGCATAAATAGTAATATCGGCCTGCTCCGCCACTTTCTGGGTCGGAGATTCGGCCTGAACCGGCTGGGTTATCTGCGTCACCGGTACGGATGATGCCACCAGTTCAGCCTGCTGAGAAACGGCCCAGCCACCGAGACAAAGACTCAGTGCACCGCCCCCCAAAGCCCAAGCCAGTTTACCGGAGCGACGCACCGGCGGGATCTCGGCTCTGGTCAGCGGAGATGCTTCTGTTTTATTCTTGTTCGCCAATTCCGACAGCGCGTTATTGATCACGCTCATACTTCTCTCCACCCCCATATCACAGGGGTCTTAAATTTGGGTTTGCGGGCATCACAGGTATCGTGAATGGCCGCAAACAGATGTTCACTGGTGACGGTCTGACTCTGCGCATAAAAAGCTACCAGCAGAGCTTTATGACAGATCTGATTGATCAGTCTCGGTATGCCCCGGCTGGCTTTCCAGACCGCTTTCAGCTTATCCGGTGCAAACAATATGCGCTTCCCGCCGCTGGCACTGATCCGGTGCTGGATATACGCCGCCACTTCTGCCTGCGTCAGAGGCCGCAGTCCGGCACTGAAGGTAATGCGCTGACGGAACTGACGCAGATGATGCTGCGCCAGACGTTCATCCAGCTCCGGCTGTCCCAGCAGTACCAGTTGCAGCAGCTTACGCTGTTCCGTTTCCAGATTGCCGAACAGCCGCAGTGTCTCCAGTGCGTCGTCACTCAGGGCCTGAGCCTCATCCAGCAGAGCAACCACCTGCTTGCCTCCGGCGTGCAGTGCCAGCAGGGTGTGCTGGATCTGATCCACCACAGTGCCGGGCTGCGCGTTCTCAATGCTTAGTTCCCTGGCGATGGCCAGTTTCAGCTCTTCACCGCTGAGTACCGGGTTGGGCAGATAAATCAGTTGGATAGATTCCGGAAGCTGATTGATCAGCATCCGGCACACCATGGTTTTCCCCGTACCGACTTCGCCGGTCACCTTTATCACGCCCTCATTCATGCTGATGGCGGAGATCACCGTCTGAATCGCTTCATAGTGGGGAGGCAGACCGTGGAACAACCCTGTATTGGGTGTCAGCGCAAACGGTGCCTGCGTAAAACCATAGAATCCCTGATACATGCTTATTTTACGTCGTCGGGGAACCACTCCTGCAGGATATCGCGCGAGCGCTCGATCTCCTGCTGCCAAGTGTGCACACCGACGACGGTCGGTTTCAGCAGGATCACCAGCTCGGTTTTTTCCGTGACATTCGAAACATTTCTGAACAGATACCCTAACCCCGGAATATCGCCCAGCAGAGGTACTTTGGAGGTTTGCTCTGTTGTATTGGACTTCATCAGGCCGCCCAGTACCACCACATCGCCGTCACGGGCACGGATAATCGAATCGGTTTCGCGGATAGAACTTTTCGCCATCGGCGCATCATCCAGAAAACTGTAGGTCTGCTCTTCGACTTCAATCACTGCCGGGTGGACGTGCAGCAGTACGTTGCCTTCATCGTCGATCTGCGGGGTGACATCCAGCGAGATACCGGAGAAGAATGGCGTCAGTTCATACGAGGTGGTGGTTACGTCACTGCTGCTGTTGGTGGTCGTTTCACTGTCCATATCGGTGACAAAGTATTCGTCAGTACCAACCTTGATGACCGCCTTCTGATTATTAGCCGCCGTCACTCTCGGACTGGAGAGGACATTCAGATCGCCCTGAGTGGACATAAAGTCCAGCACGGAGCTGAAATTACCATCGGAGATGGTGATACTGGTTGAGCCGCCCAGCAGTTCCCCGATGGTATCCATACCCGGCAGAGTACTGGAAGCCGCCGCCTGCGATACGGAAATCCCGGTACCGCCGATGGCTGCAGTCAGATTCGACCAGTTGATGCCCTGCTGATAGCTGTCGTTCAGAGTCACTTCCAGGATCTTCGCTTCCAGAATGACCTGCCGCTGCAATCGCTGTTGCGATGCATTCAGGAATGCTTTGACTTCGCGGATTTCATCCGGATAGGCGCGGATAGTCAGCACCCCGGCCTGTGGTGACGTCACCACGCTGCGTCCGCCCTCGGTGCCTATCAGAGTACCGACGGCTGTCTGCAAATCGGTCCAGAAATCGCTGCTGCTGCTGGTATTGATCTGCGTCCCGGCGGTTGTTGTCGAGCTGTCCGATGACGAGCTGGAACTATCGTCAGAACTGCTGTCTGACGACGAGCTATCATCTGAACTGTTGTCTTCCGTACTGATCGTACTGGTGGTAATCGATGTCAGAGAACGCCCGCTGCGCTGCATGGACAGGTAATCGACCGGAATGGTTTCGGTACGCATGCCCGCCGGATAGATCTGAATAATCCTGCCGTTTTTCACAATATCGTAGCCGTACATGTCGCGCACGACATCCAGCACTTCATCCAGCGTCACATCGGCCAGATTAATGGTCAGGGTTCCGGATACGGACGGGTGGATTGCCACACTGAATTCGGTGTTTTTTACCAGCCCGGTAAAGAAGGTGCTGGCTTCCACATCCTTAGCCTGAACCTGAAAACGTTTCAGCAGCGGAGTCGCTTGCTCCGGTCTGCTGTCCAGTTCCGGCATCAGATCAGCCTGAACCGATTCGGGCAGAGCTTCCAATCTGCGGCTGTTCACCTGATTAACGGCTTCATTCAGTGCCGCTTTTGCTTCGACAGGGTTTCTGTGTCCCATCGAACAACCTAACAATGAGGTGGCAACTACCCCGACTATGAATTGACGTACTGCTGGTTTACGCATAGCTATTTCTGCAACCTTTCATGTTTAATATCCACAGGAAAAAGCTCAAGAGCCCATCGTTTGCCACCCCTAACCACTGTGACAGTTTCCTTTGTTATTGTTTTTACTTTGTATCCGTGTACCGATTCGCCTTCAGAGACCAGTTGACCACCAAGCACAGCAGAACAGACATCGGATGTACTACAGATGATACTTTGCAAAGCAGGCAGCGCATATTTCTTTGCTGCTGGCTTTGCTGCCACTGAATCCGCCTTGCCGGTACTGACCCACCCCAGTGGTGCCGTCGGATCCTGAGAAGCGTTAACCGCTGATGTTACGCTGATCAAACACAGCACCCATATCCATTGTCTAACCACCGATAAACTCCTGTCTGGTTCCCAGGGTATAAACTTCTAAAATCAGTCTGGCCTCAGGATAGGTTTCTACCTGATAACTGAAGCTGCGCCAGTAGTATTTCACCGGCATGGTTTCCAGCGTTTCCAGATAATTCTTAATATCAAAATAGCGTCCGGTCAGTTCAATTCTGACCGGATGAATATAATAACCGACCGCAGAAGATCCCGCATTGTTCGCATCATCTACCGGTTTATTCCCGGTCAGTACTGCTTCAGGAGGCAGGGATTCCAGCGCTTCCAGCTTGAGTTTATTGCTGCTGCTCAGTACAGTTTCCAGCAGCCCGGCCATCTGCTGCGGAGTGATCAGACTATCGACAATGGCCGCCAGCTGTTCAGACAGCGCCAGACTACGCTCAGAGAGCTGCTGCAGTTTGTTGTCTATCTCTTCGTCCGGATTGACCTGTAACCGGCGCTTAAGCAGTTCGATCTCTTTTGCCTGATTCTGGATCTGATCCTGCTGCATAGTGAGCTGACGCTGTTTGCTGTGCGCCGTAACCACTGCAGGTTCAATCAGCATACTGTGTAGTAGCACGATCAGAGTGACCGTGATACCCGCGGCGATCAGCCATTTTTCCCGGACAGAGAGCGCCTGAAACTTGTCATTTAACTGATTCCACACTCGCATCTTACTGCTCTCCTTCTGCTTGTGTTGTCAGCTCAAAGGTGATCATATCCCCTTCATTGCGACTGATATTCAGTTTTTCAAATGTTCGTCCGGTCAGTTCCATTTCACTGTTAAAGCGTTTTACCCACGCAGGAATTGCCCCTGGGGTTCTGGCCAGGCCGGACAGGTTCATTCGGGTGTTGTTCACATCAATCGCTGCTACGGAGATATTTTTGTCACTCAGTTTCGCCAGTGCCGACATCACCCCGGAGTAACCGGCCTGCAACGACTGGTCATAATGGCTTATCGCTGCCAGTGAAGCCTCTTTTGCCTGAATATCGGCTTCGAACCGCTCTGCTGCCAGCAGTTTAGAAGGGGTCGGCTTATGCTTTTTCACCTGTTCCTGCAGATGTTTTAGTTCCGCAAGCTGTCTCTCTGATCGCTGTTCCGCTAACGTCAGATCCGATTCAATCCGGTGCAGCGAATACGCATAATACCCATATCCCGCCAGCATCAGAACCGCGACAATGCCCCAGACAGCCGCCACATTTTTCAGGGTAAAAGTCTGTTTTTTCGGTTTAAGGTAGGCAGGATAAAGATTAATGCCTTCCGCAGACAACAGAGGAACCACCTGTGCCAGCATCTCACCGCTGGTTCGGGATGCATCGGCAACCAGAGGCAGCACTTTGACGTTCAGCCGTTCATCCAGACTATGCAGCAATTCTTCCTGTTCTTCTTCATCACAGCAGAGAAATAGCTGGTGCAGATCCGTGTTACGTAATTGAGAAGAGAGATAATCGATAGAACGTTGCAGTTCCAGTGCCAGACTGTCCAGCTGTAACGCACTGGCGGCCTGCCCGGTAACAGGAACAATGATGTTACGCAATGTACGGTGAAAACGGTTTTGCTGTTCCACAAAAGCCGCAATCTTAAAGCTGCCTTTCGGCCCCCGGTGCAACAGCATAAACCCGGACAGATCTTTCTTAACACTACCCCATGCAGCATCTTCCGGTATGATGCGTTCCAAATGAATGTTACTGGTATGCAGACAAGTCAGCAGCTGATTCAGCGTCGCCCTTTTCAGCACATACGCCTGAATCTTTTTGCCGTCAGGTAAAAGAGCCGCATCCGCAATAATATCGGTGACCCGTTCACCGCTCATGTCTTTGAGCAGAAACGGCAAAGCCGCCGGCCACTCCTGCTGCGGAATATCCGGCTTATCCAGCTGATAGATATGGTAATAATTCGAACAGCACACGACGGTTGCTGCCATTCCGGAGTAGTCTCCGCTTGTCAGCGCCGATTTTAGTGCCGATTCCCAGCCGTCTGTAATAGGAAACATCAGGGCTTGCTGATGATCCGCCACCATGGCTTCGGTCAGCAGATAAATCACATGGGACTGAATGACAATCGTCAAACGAGCAGCCTTATGCCCTGAATGCCTGAAGCGCCCCAGCAGTGAAGATAAACTCATACGGCTATTTCTATCCTCTTAATATTTTTTTCGCCAGCGATTACGCTTGCCGATCTGAACTGCGGGTGCTATCGGTTTCGGTATGATCTGTATTTCAGCCTGGAACATCCGTCCCTGACCTCCGTCGACGCCCAGCTCCAGAAGAGCGGACCACTCATTACCTGTTTCCACACCCACTGCTATCACCTGTGTACGAGTTCCTTCACAGGCGCCGATCAAACTACGGATAAACAGCTGGTTTTCCTGACGTTGTTCTATTTTTTTTACCAGACTGCGGTGCAGTTTCAGGTAATCTATATTTAAATCTTTTATATAATGTGTGCTGGTAATGGTTCTGCCGGCCTGTCCGACCACCACTTTGCAGCCAAGCCCGGTGATCATTCGAACCACCGGACGCATATGATCCAGATGCCTGACCAGCATACCTTCCACAAAGTCAAAGCTCAGCCGCTGGCGCATCTCCACTGGCATCTGCAGCAGTTCATCCCGGAACCAACGCAGATAATATTTATCTTTAAACGGCAAGGTGTGCAGATTGACAGAGTAATCTTCCCCCAGACAGGAAGAGCGGAGAAAATCAAACACCTTATGCAAAACAGCCCTGTCCATCTGAGATTCATAGCCTACCTGTTCTACAGCAACTGTAAAACGGGAAGCTTTCAATATGCCGATTCCGTCATCATCTATACGTGCAAACAGCTCATTATGCAGTAAATGTGTCGTACCGCTCGGGTGATCCATCAGATAGCAGGGCTGTTCAAATATCAGAACATTCCCTTTCTTAAACGACTTATCAAACAGCGTTCGCCAGCGCACGGTTCCTCTGGAATCCGTTCGTTTCATCTGCTTTTTAAACTGGCACCAGTTGTTGCTATTCTGCCACTGGGCACTTTTCAGTGCCGTTTCTGCCTCACCATGAATATGTCCGCGCCGCTCGCCTTCCGTATACATGGTCAGCCCGATATGACACCAGTTATCACTTTCCAGCGGTGATAAAGGTGCCAGTTTCCCCAGTTGACGTAAACAGTGAGCAGCCAAAGTAGTGATGTCTTTCACGGTCTGATTCGGGATAAGTACTGCAAAATCAGAATCATAATACCGGGCAAATGTGACATCCGGATAACGCTGCACACTATTGGATATCACCCTACCGACAGCCACTAAAAATGTATCACAGGCAGATTTATCATTGCTATCACAGACGGCTTCCCAGTCATGGATCCGCATCAGCAGCATACCGCCATTCGCGCCGCTTTCCTGCAACGCCGACTCCAGTTTGCTGTCAAACAGTACCCGGTTAGCTGCTCCGGTCAGTTGATCCAGAAAGGTATGCGTCCGGATAAAGGTATCAAAACGGCTGCGCTCCTGACGGGCATATTTCAGCTCTGCAATGAGCGTATCTAGTGCCTGACTGGCGGTATACGGCCATTCTTCGTCTTTCCCTGTCGCGTATTCCTCAACCTTGCCGGCCAGCAACATTCTGCCGCGTTCTTCCAGAAGTTCAGACCCTTTCAGCTGTATTTTCAGCCACCGGACGCCACGCAACAGAAAAAAGACCACCAGCAGAACCGCAACCGATATGGATGACAGTGCCCCAAAGGAATAACCGTACCCAAGATATGCAGGAATAACCTTAAACGTCAGTTGATAGTCACCCGGTTTTTTCAGCGTATATTTCTGCTGATACAGCCGCTCTTTGTCCATCTGGCGCGGTATATTCTTAAACTGATAAATAACCGTATCCGACCGGCTCAGTGTCATCTCAACCACGCTGTTGGCTTCCAGCTGAGCTGGTAACCAGCGCTGGATAGCAGAAATAAAATCCGAGCGATCCACCTCTTGCTCAATAATACCGGCCACACTACTCAGATAACGCTCAACCTGTTCTTTTCCTATCCGGTTAAAAGAAAACGTACTACCGACAAATAAAATAAACATGGCACTGATCACTATCATGGTGACAAATGCCGTTAAGCGTGTGCTTAATTTGAGCGTGGGGGTATATCTCATGAATACTGAAGTCCTTTTCTACCCACTAGTTATACCAGATAATCTATACCAGCTAATTTATATCAAATCTATTATCGGCATATCATAAAGCATTGTGAATGAATAAGCGGAACTTATTATCAACATTTATCTCAATAAATTCCAAACGAATAATATTTTTTACAGTTTGTCTCGTAATTGAGAAATAAAAAAACCCGACAATGACGTCGGGTTCAAATATTTATGCAGAATACCTGCTTCTGAATATTATTTACCTTAATTCGATTAAGGTTTTTTTAGAATGGAATGTCGTCATCGAAATCCATTGGCGGCTCATTGTACTGAGGCTGAGCCGGTTGCTGTTGTTGCATCGGTTGCTGCTGTTGCTGCGCCGGTGCCTGATACTGCTGCTGTGCAGGTTGCTGTGGTTGTCCCCAACCGCCCTGCTGCTGAGCTGGCTGACCGGCACTCTGGCCTTGTCCGCGGTTGCCCAGCAGTTGCAATTCACCACCCGGCCAACGCACAACCACTTCGGTGGTAAAACGTTCCTGACCGGTATTCTGATCCTGCCATTTACGGGTCTGTAGCTGACCTTCTACATAAACCTGAGTACCTTTACGGGCATATTCACCAACAAATTCCGCCGTTTTGCCAAACACAGAAACACGGTGCCATTCTGTTTTTTCACGCTGTTCACCTGTCGCTTTATCCCGCCAGGTTTCAGAAGTTGCAATGGTGATATTCGTCATTGCATCACCACTCGGCATGTAGCGCACTTCAGGATCCTGTCCTAAATTGCCCACAAGGATTACTTTGTTCACACCACGGCTGGCCATGATTTGCTCCGTTCGATTTTGTTTCAGTAATAATGGCTGCTAAGAATACCATGCCTGTCTATAGTTTCCATTCCCAGTTGGCACTATTTTTGACTTTTCCCGACAAGATCAGAAAACACTCATGCTAAACGTCTTATTTGCGATCACGGAAGAAAAATACCTGTAACAAGATCACGCACATACACTAACAGACTGACATATAACGCATTTATCAGACTTTCTTCACAGAAGGAGTAGCAAGACGATGGCATTTGCTTCTTAAATAGCGGGTAACACACTCGTTGAGGAATCCTTAGATGCCGATACCCGTCCCGAATTTACTTTGTCTCACGGATACTGCCGGTTATGTACCGGCACTCAGCCAATATTACTCCGGCCAGATCCACTATATGGAGCATATCGACAGCATACCGTCATACCTTTCTCCGGAGAATAAAACACTACTGCTACTGGACTTTGCCACTGCCAGTCAGTATGCCCGGCAACTTGAGCCGGTCTATATGCATTATCCCAGATGCCAGTCCGTCATCATTAAGGCTCCGGAACAGGTACCCACCTCTCAGTTACTGAATCTGGGCAGATTAAAAGCCCTGTTCTACGAGGATGAGTCTTTACAGACGCTCTATGCCGGTATCGCTCAGGCCGGACAGGGACAATTCTGTCTGCCGGAACCGATAGCCATCCAGTTGCTGAGTTACTATCAGTCCGTCATTATCCGTCACGGAAAGCCCCATCTGCATAACCTGAGCCCGAGAGAAACGGACGTGCTGCGCCTGTTGAAAAGCGGGGCTTCCAACAGTTATCTTGCTGATGAGCTGTTTATCAGTGAGTTCACGATAAAGTCCCATCTGTATAAAATTTTTAAAAAGCTCGGGATAAAAAACCGGGCTCAGGCTATCGAATGGGCACACAAGTTCTTACCTTAAAAACAGAAAGTAGCTACACTACGGAGTTATCTCCGCCGGAATGGTTGACGTTATTTTGTCATACTGCCATGATACCGTCACTTTATGCATCCGTGCATTCCGGGACAAAAAATAAACAACAAAGGTAATAACTATGATTAAAAAATGCCTCTTTCCTGCGGCTGGCTATGGTACTCGCTTCCTTCCTGCAACCAAGTCCATGCCGAAGGAGATGATGCCGGTGGTTAACAAACCACTGATCGAATACGGTGTGGAAGAAGCGATTGAAGCCGGTCTGGACAGCATGTGTCTGGTTACCGGACGAGGCAAAAACACCCTGATTGACCACTTCGACAAAAACTACGAACTGGAACATCAGATCAACGGCACCAACAAAGAAGAGCTGTTAGTTGATATCCGCCGCCTGATGGACACCGCTTCATTCACCTATATTCGTCAGCGTGAAATGAAAGGTCTGGGACATGCAATTCTGACCGGACGTGAACTGGTGGGTGACAATCCTTTTGCCGTCGTACTGGCCGATGACTTGTGTGTCAATGAAGACGGTGCCGGTGTGTTGTCACAAATGGTGGCACTATACAAACAGTTCCGTTGTTCTATCGTTGCCGTTCAGGAAGTGCCAAAGGAAGAAATCCACAAGTATGGTGTAATCTCCGGCGAGATGATTAAAGACGATATCTTCCGCGTCGATGATATGGTGGAAAAACCAGAACCGGGAACAGAACCAAGCAATCTGGCGATTATCGGCCGTTATATCCTGACTCCGGATATCTTTGAACTGATCGAAAAAACGGAACCGGGCAAAGGCGGTGAAATTCAGATCACGGATGCGCTGCTGAAGCAGGCAAAATCCGGTTGTGTACTGGCCTATAAGTTTAAAGGTAAGCGTTTCGACTGCGGTAGCGTCGACGGTTATATCGAAGCAACCAATTACTGCTATGAAAACATCTACCTGAAAGATCAACAAAAAACTGAACTGGGTAAGCATTCTACGCATAAATCTGCTTCCTGATCCGGTTTCTCCGGGCGTCTGCACAGACACCCTGAGTCAGTACCTTAAAGCGGATCTGCATTCCTGCGCAAAGCGTGGGAATGTGCCGCTTCAGGACATCATCTCTGCCGAAAAACCCATAAGCCTGTTTTTATATACAGTATTCTCTTTGCACATTTTTAACTCTATGTAATACTTGCCCCGAATGATACTTAAAAGTACAGAAAGTAAGGTGAGTGCTCATCATGGATAATATCGAAGTGCGGGGAGCCCGCACCCACAACCTCAAAAATATCAGTCTGACCATTCCGCGCGATAAATTGATTGTCATTACCGGGTTGTCCGGCTCGGGCAAATCTTCTCTGGCCTTTGATACTTTATATGCTGAGGGGCAGCGCCGCTATGTCGAATCGCTTTCTGCTTATGCCCGCCAGTTTCTGTCACTGATGGAAAAACCGGATGTAGACCATATTGAAGGCCTCTCCCCGGCCATCTCTATCGAACAGAAGTCAACATCCCACAACCCCCGCTCAACCGTAGGCACGATTACCGAAGTTTACGATTACCTGCGCCTGTTGTATGCCCGAGTAGGCGAGCCCCGCTGCCCGACCCACAAGGTACCTCTGACAGCCCAGACCATCAGCCAGATGGTCGACAAGGTGCTGGAACTGCCTCAGGGGTCGCGCATGATGATGCTGGCTCCAATTGTGAAAGAGCGTAAAGGTGAACACGTCAAGACACTGGAAAATCTGGCGGCGCAAGGCTTTATCCGTGCACGTATCGATGGAGAAACCTGCGATCTGACCGATCCACCGACACTGGAACTGCACAAAAAACACACCATCGAGGTCGTGGTGGATCGCTTCAAAGTGCGCAATGATCTGCAACAGCGCCTGGCAGAATCCTTTGAAACGGCACTGGAACTGTCCGGTGGTATTGTGGCTGTCGGCTGGATGGATGACAGTGATAAGGAAGACATCATCTTCTCGGCTAATTTTGCCTGCCCTCACTGCGGATACAGTATGCAGGAACTGGAACCCCGGCTGTTTTCATTCAATAATCCGGCGGGAGCCTGCCCGACCTGCGATGGTCTGGGGGTACAGCAGTATTTTGACCCGGAACGGGTCATTGTAGATGAAAACCTGAGTATTGCCGAAGGTGCAATCAAAGGCTGGGATCAGAAAAACTACTACTATTTCCAGATGCTCTCGTCACTGGCGGAACATTACGATTTCGACCTGTTCGTCCCGTATAAATCCCTGTCGAAAAGAATACGGGACATTATTCTGCACGGCTCGGGACGCAGTGAAATCGAATTCCGCTATATCAATGACCGGGGCGATACCCGGGTTAAACGCCATCCGTTTGAAGGGATTCTGAACACTCTGGAACGACGATACCGGGATACGGACTCTAACTCGGTACGTGAAGATCTGGCCAAATATATCTCTACCAAAACCTGTGCTTCCTGCGACGGAACCCGCCTGCGAACCGAAGCACGCAACGTATTTGTGCAGGATACCCCTTTACCGGATATCGTAGAAATGAGCATCAGTGATGCCATGGCATTTTTCCACAACCTGCAACTGACCGGGCAAAAAGCACAGATAGCCGATAAGGTCATGAAAGAAATCAATGACCGGCTGAAGTTTCTGGTCAACGTCGGTCTGAATTATCTGAATCTCTCACGCAGTGCCGAAACCCTTTCCGGAGGTGAAGCTCAGCGTATCCGGCTTGCCAGCCAGATCGGTGCTGGCCTGGTCGGTGTCATGTATGTACTGGATGAACCTTCCATCGGTCTGCATCAGCGGGACAATGAGCGCCTGCTGCAGACCCTGACGCATCTGCGTGATTTGGGTAACACGGTACTGGTTGTCGAACATGATGAAGATGCGATCCGCATGGCTGACCATGTCATTGATATCGGTCCGGGAGCCGGTGTGCATGGCGGCAGAGTCATTGCTGAAGGTACGGTGGATGAGATCATCGCGACACCGGAGTCGCTGACCGGGCAATATCTGAGCGGTAAACAGGCTATCGTGATTCCGCAGCAACGTACACCAAGGGATCCGGAGAAAACCGTCGAACTGATCGGTGCCAGCGGCAACAACCTGAAAGAGGTCACACTTTCACTTCCTGTCGGTTTGTTCACCTGTGTAACCGGGGTATCTGGTTCAGGAAAATCGACGCTGATCAATGACACCTTCTACAAGATAGCACAGACAAGACTGAACGGAGCCACTTCAGCAGAACCGGCACCGTATAAAGCCATCAAAGGGCTGGAACACTTCGATAAGGTTATCGATATCGACCAGAGCCCGATAGGCAGAACACCGCGCTCCAATCCGGCAACCTATACGGGGATCTTTACACCGATCCGGGAACTGTTTGCGGGCACACAGGAATCCCGTTCCAGAGGTTACAAGCCGGGGCGCTTCAGTTTTAACGTCCGTGGCGGACGCTGTGAAGCCTGTCAGGGGGATGGGGTTATCAAGGTAGAGATGCACTTCCTGCCGGATGTGTATGTACCCTGTGACGCCTGTAAAGGCAAACGCTATAACCGTGAGACGCTGGAAGTCCGCTACAAGGGCAAGACCATTGATGAAGTACTGGAGATGACGGTAGAAGATGCCCGGACATTTTTTGATCCGGTTCCGGTGATCGCCCGTAAGCTGCAAACACTGATGGATGTCGGCCTCTCCTATATCCGTCTCGGACAAGCAGCAACCACACTTTCCGGTGGTGAAGCACAGCGGGTAAAACTGGCCCGGGAGCTGTCCAAACGGGATACCGGCAAAACCCTGTATATTCTGGATGAACCGACTACGGGTCTGCACTTCCATGATATTCAGCAACTGCTGAGCGTGCTGCACCGTCTGCGGGATCACGGCAATACCGTTGTGGTCATCGAACATAATCTGGATGTCATCAAAACGGCTGACTGGATTGTTGACCTTGGCCCGGAAGGAGGCAATGGCGGCGGTGACATTATTGCACAGGGTACTCCGGAACAAGTCGCACAGATTCCGGGGTCACATACCGCCAGATTCCTTAAGCCTATGTTAGAATAATAAAAACGGCGGTAAAGGATAAGACGACACTATGGCAATCATTCATTTTAGCGGTACGCAACTGGAACCAATCAAAGCCAGTGCACCGCTGAACCGAAAATTTATGTTTGCTTTTGGCTTTATCTTTATTATCGCCATGCACTTTTTTATGCCCAATCCGGGAGGAACGGGCATTGACGTTCCGTTTAATGCAGCCAGTTGGATCGGGCTCAGTCTGGCTCTGGCTATCGGTCTGTTTCAGACCGCCAACAATCAGAAACTGCGCTTTTCCAGGCTGACCATCGGTCTGTTTCTCTGTGTCCTTATCATCTCTCTTCCAATACTGTATGCCAATGCCGCATCGTTTGCAGCGCTGCCGAGACTCAGCGGATTATGGAGCGGATTTCTGCTGTTTCTGCTGCTGCAGCAGTTTCAGTTGAGCAACAAATACAAACAGCAGTTACTGTGGATGATCGTACTCGCTACGCTGATTGAGTCCGTATTGGGTTATATCCAGTTTCTGCTGTTACCGGCAGACAATCATTTTGCTTATGATGTGAGCATCAACCGCCCGTACGGTATTTTCCAGCAACCGGATGTCATGGCCAGCTTTCTGGCAACCGGCATGCTGCTGTCCGGTTACCTGCTTGCCCGTCAGCAACGTAAATACGGCCGTAAAGTCACTCATGTTTCCCTGCTCTATCTGGTGCCTTCTCTGACGTTGCCGTTGATTGTCGTGCTGGCATCCCGTACCGGCTGGATTGGTGCGGTTCTGGGTGTACTGACCATACTGCCTTACCTGCTGCGTTTTTCCACCCGAAAACGTCTGCTGGGCTGGGGTATTTCTGTTTTGGTTGGTATCAGTGCCGGACTGATACTGGGTTCCACCTCAGAACAGACGACAAAGATGATCACAGAGCAGGCCGGACTACAGAGCGAACGCCTGCAAACCCTTCCTCAGACGCTGGATATGTTGATAGAGCGGCCATTTACCGGTTATGGATACGGCCGTTTTGAGGCAGCCTACATGCTGTACACGGCCCGGCAGCATCAGTTGAATCCTGCCTACCCGTCAGGCATGCAGGCAATGGAGCATCCGCATAATGAACTGCTGTTCTGGGGGGTGGAAGGCGGTCTGATACCTGTGCTGGGGATCATGCTGACTGCCGGTCTGGTGCTGCTCAAGATCTATTCCGCACGCAAAGGAACCCGGTTGGCCATGCTCGGGCTTTTTATTCCTCTGGTTCTGCATACCCAGCTGGCATCCCCCTTTTATCACTCCGTGATGCACTGGGTCATATTTATTGTGCTGCTGTTCTGGGTTGATCAGCGCACGGCTACCTATTATTTCCAGCCGTTCAGCCGTGTTGCCCGGGTGGTGCTGAAACTGACGGCGGTGCTGCTGCCGCTCTGTATCTCGGCTTATATGCTCACTGCACTGCATACAAACTATGTGCTGACCCGCTTCGAGCAGTCCGGTGCTCATCCGGCACAGCTGTCCGGTGTATCGAATCCTTTTGCCTGGAAAGAACGCTATGAGCGGGATACGCTACGTGCGGATCTGCTACTGGGGTTGCAAGACCATAACCCGGCGTTGATCCAACCTTACATTGACTGGTCACAAGACATTATCCGTGAGAAACCCAGAGCAGAGCTGTACGCAGACCTGATCCTTGCCTATCTGGGGATGGGAGAGCAGAGCAAAGCCCGCCAAGTGGAAACAGAAGCCCGGCTGTTATTTCCTGAGTTTACGTATTCGCAAGAAAAAGAGCCCGTGTCAGAGAAAAACAATCCGGCGGAAAAAACAGAGCGGTGAGCAGATGAAGCTGAGGCCAGACAACATGCCTGACCTCAGGCCGGTCAGATTCAGGCTTTCAGAGCCCTCTCTCCCCGGGCAATACCCACGACGCCGCTGCGGGCAACCTCAATCACATCGGTCAGATCAGAGATTGCCGTCAGGAATGCATCCAGCTTATCGCTTTCGCCAGTTAGCTGAATGGTGTACTGAGACAGTGTGGTATCGACGATCTGGCCGCGGAAGATATCAGCCATGCGCTTTACTTCGGCACGATCAGAACCGGTGGCTTTAACCTTCACCAGCATCAGTTCCCGCTCTATATGCGCCGACTCCGTAACCTCCTGCACTTTCAGCACATCCACCAGCTTATGCAGCTGTTTCTCGATCTGCTCCAGTACCATGGCGTCGGTCGCTGTCGTGATATTCAGACGCGACAGGGTTTCATCATCTGTCGGAGATACCGTCAGTGATTCAATGTTATATCCACGCTGGGAAAACAGACCAACCACGCGTGACAGAGAACCCGGCTGGTTTTCTAGCAATAGTGAAATAATATGTCTCATCTTAGGTTCTCTCCGTTTTGCTTAGCCACATTTTGTCCATCCCTTCACCTTTGATCTGCATCGGATACACGTGTTCCGTTTCATCGACATGGATATCGACAAACACCAGCTTGTTCTTCATCGACAACGCTTTTTGCAGCCCGGATTCCAGCTCATCCGGCGAAGAGATACGCATACCGACATGACCATACGCCTCAGCAATAGCGGCAAAGTCCGGCACGGAGTCCATATAAGAGTGAGAATGGCGTCCCTGATAGATAATATCCTGCCACTGTTTTACCATGCCAAGGAAGTGGTTGTTCAGGTTAATAATTTTAACCGGAATATCATATTGTAGTGCTGTCGACAGCTCCTGAATATTCATCTGGATGCTGCCGTCACCGGTCACGATAACCACTTCTTCTTCCGGCATCGCAAATTTTACGCCCATACCGGCAGGAAGACCGAAGCCCATCGTGCCGAGACCTCCGGAGTTGATCCAGCGGCGCGGCTTATCAAACGGATAATACAGTGCCGCAAACATCTGGTGCTGGCCGACATCAGAAGCCACATACGCATCACCGTTAGTCAGTTTATGCAGTGTTTCGATGACCTGCTGCGGCTTAATGCGTTCCCCCGCCTTGGTGTCATAACTCAGGCAGTTACGCTCACGCCATGCGCTGATGTCATTCCACCATTCCGCCATGGCTTCCAGATCATTCGTACCGCTCTGCTCTTCCAACAGCTTCAGCATTGCATCCAGCACCACATCTGCAGAACCGACAATCGGCAGATCCGCATGGACGGTTTTGGAAATAGAAGATGGGTCGATGTCGATGTGCATCACCTGCGCATTCGGGCAGTATTTTTCTAAATTATTGGTCGTCCGGTCATCAAAACGGACTCCGATACCAAAAATCAGATCCGCATTGTGCATCGCCATATTGGCTTCATACACGCCATGCATCCCCAGCATACCGAGGAAATTGTGATGTGAACCGGGAAAAGCCCCCAGCCCCATCAGAGAACTGACAACCGGAAGATTAAGGGCTTCCGCCAGTTTAAGCACCTGTTGGTCACAGCCGGAAATCACCGCGCCGCCACCAACGTACAGCACCGGCTTTTTCGCTGCCAGCAGGTTTTTCAGCGCTTTTTTAATCTGACCTTTATGCCCGGTTGTCGTCGGGTTATAAGAGCGCATCTTGATCGATTCGGGATACTGATACGGGTATGTTTTGGTCGGGTCCAGCATATCTTTCGGCAGATCAACAACCACAGGGCCGGGGCGACCGGTCGATGCAAGGTAGAAGGCTTTCTTCAGAATCGTCGGAATGTCTTCGGTACGGGTGACCAGAAAACTGTGTTTTACTACAGGACGGGAGATACCGACCATATCACATTCCTGAAAAGCGTCATTACCAATAAGGGTACCCGGAACCTGTCCGGACAAGACCACCATTGGTACAGAATCCATATATGCGGTCGCAATACCGGTTATCGCATTGGTTGCGCCGGGACCGGAAGTCACCAGTACCACGCCGGTTTTACCGGTTGCACGGGCATAACCGTCAGCCATATGCACAGCAGCCTGTTCATGACGAACCAGTACGTGTTCGATATCGCTTTTTTCATGCAGGGCATCGTAGATGTCCAGAACGGAACCACCAGGGTAACCAAAGATATGATCAACACCCTGATCAATCAGTGAGCGGACAACCATATCCGCGCCGGATAACATTTCCATCTTGTCTCCTTAATACCCGGATACGCTCGCGCCATGAATTAACGCAGCGGCGGGTATTGTCACGTTAGGGCTTATTCGTAGCCTAAAAGCCAGCCCGGATGCCGGTACATCGGGGGAAAACAGGGCTGACACGTAATAACAAACGTATGGCATACCCATACATCTGCAACGACTACTTTTAAACGTATCGGAAAGTAAATCAAGAGGGGAAAAACAAAAGCACAGCATATGCTGTGCTTATGTTTTTTAACCAGTATGAATGACTATAAAACAGACAATTATTAGTGTTTTTCCTCATACATACTTTCAATCTCGTCCTGATAACGATCATGGATGACTTTGCGCCGCAGCTTCAGGGTCGGTGTCAGCTCGCCCTGATCCATAGAAAAAGCTCTGGGTAACAGGGTAAACTTCTTCACCTGCTCAAATTTGGCCAGTTCCTGCTGCAGTTCAGCCACACGCTTTTCAAACATCTCCACCACCTGACTGTGCCGGATAAGATCCAGATGGTCATGGTATTTGATATTCAGCTCTTTAGCGTATTCTTCCAATGCTTCAAAGCTGGGCACGATCAACGCCGATACAAATTTACGGGTATCGGCAATCACGGCTATCTGCTCAATAAAGTGATCCTTACCAATCGCACCTTCTACCACCTGAGGGGCAATATATTTACCGCAGGAGGTTTTCATCAACTCTTTGATCCGGTCTGTGATATACAGATTACCGTGCTCATCAAACTCACCGGCATCGCCGGTTTTCAGGAATCCGTGCTCATCAAAGGCCTGCTCCGTTTCCTGTGGCATCTTATAGTATCCGCGCATAACCATAGGCCCGCGTACCAGAATTTCTCTGTTGTTACCCACTTTGACTTCAGCTCCCGGCATTGTGGTGCCGATAGAGTCCGGAGCAAAACAGTGATCATCCCAGCAGGAAATCGTTGCCGTGGTCTCAGTCATACCATAGCCGAGCTTGACATTCACACCAAGCGCATGGAAAAAACGTCCGATCGTGGCATCCAGCTTGGCACCACCACACGGCATCAGCTTAATGTTTCCGCCCAGCAGGGAACGCAGCTTAGCCAGTACCAGCTTATCCGCCAGTTGATAACTTCTGCTCAGGATAAACGAGGGCTTGCGCCCCGCCTGCCTGCAGGCAGCCACTCTGGCCCCCATATTGACCGCCCAGGTAAAAATCATTTTCTTATGCAGAGGCGCTTTGGCGACCCGTTCATGGATAGCAGAGAAGATTTTTTCATAGAAACGCGGTACCGCACACATCACGGTCGGACGCACATCACTCAGAGCCTCTCTCACCTGTCGCGTATCCTGCAGATAACAGTTTACGGCTCCGCGATGGAGAATATAGAAGCTCCACGCCCTCTCAAAGACATGAGAAAGAGGCAGAAAACAGAGAGAGACATCCTGCTCTGTCAGGCTCAGACGTTGATCGTGTCCCTGCATCTGGGCGCCAAGATTGCGGTAATCCAGCATGACGCCTTTTGGCTGACCTGTCGTACCGGAGGTGTAGATCAGCGTAAACAGATCATCGAGGTTGATCTGTGCCAGACGTGCACCCAGCTCAGCCCGGTGAGAGTCAGAACCCCGAGCGATAAATGTTTCCCAGTGTATTCCCGCCGGATGTCCCCTGAGATCAATATCATCGGACAGCGCAACGATGCATTCCAGCAGTTCACACTGGTTAAAGATACTGATTGCCGCGTCATACTGCGCCTGTTCACCGGTAAACAGGATCCGGACATCGGCATTACGGATAATATAAGCCGACTGTTCAGCCGTGTTTGTGGAGTAGATCGGCACCGTCACGCAGCGGATCTGCAATGCCGCGATATCAGCGATAGTCCAGCGCGGCATATTCTGGGAAAAGATGCCGATTTTATCCTGTATTTTCAGTCCCTGAGCCAACAGAGCCAGCGATAAATTATCCAGCTGGCGACCAAATTGCATCCAGCTGATATCTTTCCATTTATCTGCTGTTTTATAGCGTAACGCTGCACGTTCGCCACCTTTTGCAACCTGATCTCTAATTCTTTTAACAATATGAAAATCTAAATTGGCCATTCTGTTAACCTTTGGCTTACACCTGTAAGCTGATTGGGCATCCAAGTGTACAGTCGGTTTTAAAAAAGGCAATAATGATTGTGAGGGTAAGCAGAGAGAATTGTAAAAAACACTGCCGGATCACTTTGGATAAATGGCTAGGTATGGTCACGCGACCTCAGAGACAGAAAAGCACCGATCAGTTGATAAACTGACCGGTGCCGGAAAAATAATGACCAATGATTCGACGCGGGCAGGATCAGTGTCGTGTACAGACTTCCATCAGCAGTTCCCGCATCCAGATATGACCTTTATCTCTTTCACCGGACTCATGCCAGCTCAGGTAAACCTTGATGGTATTTTCAGGCAGCGGAAAATCCAGTACCTTTAATTCCGGTAAGTTGGACATGGTTTCAATCATAGAACGGGGAGCCAGTGTGATCAGATCGGACTGTTCCGTTACGTATAAAATATTTCCCAGACTGCTGCCTTTGTAAGCAATATTACTGTGAACATTGCGGTAAGCCTGATCAAAAAAGCTGTGTTCCCCTTTCTGTTCAGACAGAACGGCATGCCGTTCCAGCTCAAGTTCTTCTGCCGTGATCGTATCGCCAATCCGCGGGTGTTTGGCTGATGCGACCACCACCAGCTCATCTTCGAATAATTCGATGCTGGCAAATCCGGTATCCGTCATATTGGTATAGCTGACAGAGAAATCCAGCTCGCGATAATGCAGTTTTCTCTTGATGTCTGTTGCGGACTCAACATCCATAGTAATCTGAATGTGCGGTGCTCTTTCTGCAACCCGTCTCAGGATTTCCGGGGCGAAACGGGCATCACACGGATTACAGATCGCAAGGCTGAACTGGCGGTCAGATGCTTCAGGGACAAAAACCTGCCCCGGTAGTTCATTGCGGATAAGTTGTAATGCCTGATGAATCGTAGCGTATAACTGATATGCACGAGGGGTCGGCTGAATGCCCCGGCCATGACGCATAAAGAGTTCATCATCAAACATCCCTTTCAGCCGGGAAACGGCATTGCTCACAGCCGGTTGCGACATCCCCAGATGCAGAGCTGCACGAGTAATATTTTGCTCCTGCATGACGGCATCAAAGACCGTCAGCAGATTTAAATCAACGCCACGTAATGTCGATTCCATACGATTCTCTTCTTCACGCTTAGCTGCTACGGCTTTATCCAGCATAGGTGGCCTCACTTTGTGTCAGTTACTGTTTACCTCACTGCCAGTGGTGACCCGGTTATGTTTACTGGTAGTGTCAGCATATATGTAGTGTCAGAATATGTTCTGAATTCAAGAACATGCCTGAAATGCACTATCCACCAATGCATCAGCCCGCACCAATAAGTTTGACAAATAATTAGAATATTTTACAAATTGGCAAATAAATATTTTATTTTTCAATTCGATAGGAAAAATATAAAAAAATATAAATTGATCGTACCTATAGAACAAGGTCTAATTCATTAACAGAATTTATCAAATCGCGCAGAAAATAGTGAAATCCTCCCGAAAAGGAGGACCAATGATATTAGTCATGAATGGATGCATAACTGGGAAAATCGACTTTTTCCCATAGTGACTCCCAAAGCGGTTGCGTGGTACTGGGATCCCACTGGCCGTTGAGTACCCACTCAACAAGATGACTGGCGACATCAGGATAATTGATGCTTTCGGCTTGTTTTTCGTCCAGCCAGGTACGTACAGCGGTCGGATCAAGATGTTCCATCGACTGAGCCAGTCCCAGATATTCCAGTGTGGCCACATTGCTTTCTTGTTCAAACTGTCCGGCCAGCGGCTTCAGAAGCAGCTTTTTTCCCAGAGCCAGAGATTCCGAAGGCAGTTCAAAACCACCATTGGCAATCACGCCCTGGCACAAGTGCAGATCACGCTGAAAATCACTATGTGACAACGGCTCCAGACGAATATTTTCCACAATTTCCGTTTTTATAATATTCGGGTGATAACAGACAAACTGATGGCTGGAAAAGCGCAGCAACAGATCCGTAATATCCTGCATACTTTCAAACGGCAGATAAACAAGATGAAAACCCAGTTTTCCCGGCATACTATCCACATAACGGGTATGTACGATAGGCGGAAGAATAGGCTGATTAAAATGATACCAGTGCAGACCCAGATAAATATCAGCCGGAGCAAAGTGATGGATAAGACGGTTATCAATCCAGCCGTCACCTTTTTTCGGCACCTGATAACGAAAGGCATTCTGATGACTGATGCCGATACAGGGAACCTTCTGTAGTTTTGCCGCCCATGCCGTCACAGGTTCAAAGTCGTTGATCACCAGATCGTAGCCGGAGAGATCCAGTTGCTTAATCTCTTTATACAGATGAATCAGACTGTTATCTCTGATGGTTTTCCAGTAATTCACTCGGCCTTGTTCAGTGATAAAGGTCAGCCCCCGGCAGACAGAAAAGTCACCGAAGGCTTCCATAGAAAAGAATTTGGATTTTTCCCGGCCAGAGAAAATAAAATCGACATCGGCATTACGTTGTTTCAGCGCTAAAGCCATCGCACGGGCGCGGGCAGTATGACCATTCCCAGTCCCCTGAACTCCATACAGTATCTTCAAATGTTATGCTCCCAGCAGAGAAATTGCCGCTGTCGCGGCTCCGGTTCCTAACAAGGCACCGATCACGACATCCGTCAGAAAATGTACACCTAACAGAATACGGGCAGCGCCAATCAAACTTGCCCAGATAAGAGAACCGGTATAAGCATCCGGATAAAAATGACCGATAAGCGTTGCCATAATAAAAGCAGCTGCCGTATGGCCGGATGGCAGACTGTACCGGTCAGAAGGGGTAATAAAAGAAATCAGCTGTCCGGAAAACTCTTCCGGACGGCGGCGGCGAAAACTGTTTTTTGCCACCCAGTAAATCGGTAGCTCAATCGCAAACGCCGTCAGACCTGCGGCGAAGAATAATCTGCCGGCAACACCATCTATCCACCATGCCAGCAAGCCAAAAACGATATACAGGTGACCATCACCAGTATGGGATACAGCTTTAGCTATATTGGCTACCTGAACGTTAAACTTATGCTGCAGGCAGAACAGGGAAAACGCGAGATCAAATCGTGCAATAGGCTCAATACGCATCATCGGCTCCTTACCATCATCTGTGGGTAAACTTCCAGACTTACTGTCTATAACTTAGCCAGCGCAAATGACAGCAAGGTGACGCTTATTTGGATTATTGATGACAGTTAAGGAGAGATCTTGATGTGTCTGCGTGAAGAGTAAAACGGTATCGAACACAGACCTCCGGAGCTCCGCCGTGTCTTCCCTGACGCGACGAAGCGGCTTATCGATACGGCCTTACTCTGTAGCAACTGAACGTTTTTCTTTAGAAATCAAAGCGCCTTATGCCTATGAACGACACCCCAGTCGGCCAGAATGGCATAGGCCGCCGGCACCATAAACAGCACCAGCAGTGTGGATGCGAAGATACCGAACACGATAGCAATCACCAGTGGCTGAATAACCTGCGCCTGCAAGCTGGTTTCTGCCAGCAGAGGCAACAACCCCATTGCAGTTGTCATCGAGGTCAGAAATACCGCCCGGAAACGCTCACGGCTCGCTTTCACTACCGAGTCATGCACGCTGTCTCCTTCATCAACATGATGACGGATATACTGCACCAGCAGAATGGAATCGTTCACCACCACCCCGGCCAGAGAGACAAACCCCATAAGACTAGGCATACAGAGTGGATGAGCGAGTATAAAGTGCCCCCAGACTACCCCGATAAATGCCAGCGGAATAGCCAACATGACCACAAAAGGCTCCAGATAACTGCGGAACTGGAAACTGAGGATCACAAACACGCCAAACAATCCCAGAGCAAACCCTTTTATCATTGAGGAACCCGTATCAGCGGTGTCTTTGGTTTGCCCTTCAAAATCAAACCTCAGTCCGGGATAATGGCTCTGCAGCTGCGGAGCAACTTCGCTTTTGAAGCGGGCGATAATCTCAGAGGAACTGGCAACTCGGTTATCGACGTCGGCATAAACACTGACCGTACGCAGACCATCAATACGCTGAATACGGACATAATTACGCTGCATACTCAGTGAGGTCACCGCCGCCAGCGGCAACTGGCTCCCGTCCGGAAGCATAACCGGGAAATTAGCCAATGCCTGCAGATCTCCGGCCTGAGCCTTATCCAGCCGCACTTCGATATCGATATTCTCCGTACCCAGCTGAATCTGATCTGCGGTAGTGCCAAAGAAAGCTGCACGTAACTGCGCTGCAATCGTCTGACCATTAACCCCGAATGTCTCAGCGCCCGGCAGCAACTTCACCAATATTTCTTCTTTGCCCATGCGCATATCGTCCAGAACACCATGCACACCGGCTAAGGTATTCAGATAGTGCTGAATATCGACCGAGGCTGCCTTAAGTGGTTCCAGTGCATCGTGCTGCACCCGGATCTCAATATCCCTGCCGCCGGGGGTCATGGTCGGCTGCTTATACACCAGAGACACTGGTTCGGCCAGCTCACCGACATCCTTCCGCCAGGCATCGATAAAATCATCCAGAACCGTATTTCTTTCTTCAGCACCCAACAAATCAAGACGGACAGTGGCCAGATGCGGACCGGTTTCACTGGCATCTTTATTGGTATTAAACTGAGTGGTGATATGCTCAACCAGAGTCACTCCCCCTTCCACATCTTCTGTCCACTGCCGGTTTAAACGCTCAGCAGAAGCCACAACTTGCTGCACCACTTTTTCTGTCTGACTGAGAGACGATCCCGGCGGCAGAATAATCCGCGCTTCAGCCAGATCACCGTCCAACTCGGGAAATGGCACAAAACTCACCGCACCTCCGGCAATCAGGGATACAGAAAACAACAGCAGAGAAAGTATGCTGCCGAGAAAAGCGTAGCGGTACTGCACCACTTTCTCGACGGCGTTCACCAGTGTGGTATTGCGGAAATATTCGAACTTCTCCAGCAGAATGCGTTTAAAACGCACCGGTGGCTTATCCTGTGCACTTTTGTGCAACGAATGGGACAGGTGGTTCGGCAGAATAAGAAATGCTTCAACCAGACTGAGGGAAAGTACCAGGATCAACACCTGAGGTATCACCTTCAGCACTGCGCCCATCTGACCGCTGAGAAACATCAGGCTGCCGAAAATGCACACCGTGGTCAGAAAAGAGGAGATCACACCGGGCAGCACTTTATGCACACCTTTCAGCACAGCCTCATCCACTGTATATCCGCGATCGATGTGCGAACCGATCGACTCAGCAATCACAATGGCGTCATCCATCATAATACCGATGGCCATCAGCAGAGCCACCAGCGTCATGATATTGATGGAAAGCCCGACATTGGCCATCAGAAACAGGCCGCCAAGGAAAGCAACCGGCAGACCGGCAGCAACCCAGAAAGAGTAACGCAGACTGAAGAACAGCCACATGGTGGCAAACACCAGAATGATCCCCTGCCAGCCGTTACGCAGCATCATGGTCAGACGATCCCACAGCACCGAAGAAATATCGTTAGTCAGAGCCAGTGTCACGCCGTCTGGTGCTATAAGGCGCTGATCCTGTACAAACTGTTCAACCTGAGCCTTGATACGCAGCGCGTCATCCTCTTTATTTTTACTCACCTTCAGCAGTGCTGAGGGTTTGCCGTCAAACAGGATCTTCTGTTCATCCAGCTCAAAACGGTCGGTAATCGTGGCGATATCCCGCAGCCGGATCAGAGAACCGCTGGAGGATGAACCGACCACTATCGATGCCAGTTCCTGAGGCGTAATTTTTCTCTCATCAAAGCGGATAAGAAAGTTTTTCTCTGCCGTTTCAATGCTGCCGCTCGGCAACTTGATGTTCTGGCTGCCGATCTGAGTTGCAATGTCCCCGACACTCAACCCGAGCTGCCGTATCGCATGCGTATCCAGTTCTACCCGGTACTGGTGGTCGGAAAAGCCGCTGACTTCCACGAGGGAAACGTTATAGTCCAGTTTCAGCGTTCGTTTCAGTTGCTCCGCATAGGCTTTCAGCTCCGGCCAGCTGGTTTCGGCAGTAATCGCCACATCCACAACCGGCTCACTCCAGTCCAGCTCTTTCACCACCGGAGATTCAATCTCGTCGGGAAAATCGTTAATCGCATTAATCTGGGTCTGAATATCCACCAGCATCCGGCTGACATCCGCCTGCTCCGTCAACTTGACGATCAGACTGGCCGAGCCTTCCACAGCCTGACAGCGCAGCTCTTCAATATCCGACAAACCGTCAACCGCGTCTTCCATCCGGATACAGATACTCTCTTCGACTTCCTGTGGTGAAGCCCCCGGATAAATCACGCTGGCCTGAATATAAGGCGGGTCAAACTCGGGAAAGGTTTCCCGCTTAATCGTCGGCAGAGCCGTCAGACCGATCATCAGCATCGACAACATCAGCAGATTGGCCGCCGTTGGATGACGGGAAAAGAAACGAATCATAATGAAGCTCCTTCAGCCACCGCGGATCCAGTTGACGTTTTCAGCAGCATGCCTTCAATCGCCGGCAACAGATCATTCACGATCAACGCTTCTCCCTGAGTAAAATCACCCTCAACCACCACGGAATGCTCCCGGCGGAAGACGACACTGACCGGGCGGATCTGCAGACGATTATCTGCCCCTTTGATATAGACCTTATCTCCGTGCAGAGCCCGCTCCGGGATTACCCAGCAAGGGTTCGCCTGTCCTTCGATCCGAGCCTGAACAAACATACCGTTCACCAGCAACGGAGATTCACCCGGTACAAAGCGGGCATAATCCTGATCCACTTCCAGTATCACCCCGACCGTTGCCTGATTCGGATCCACTGTTTCACTCAAACGCGCAACACGCGCCGGCCAGAAGGTATGCAGACTGCCGCTTTTCAGCTCAATCACCGCACTGATGGCCGCCATATCCGGCTGTGGTATGCCCCCCGCACTACGCGGAATTTCCGGCAGACTGGCCGCTATGGTCTGCATATCATGAATGGAAAACTGCGCTTCAACTTCCATGGTACGGATGCCATGTGCAACAACCAGAGTCTGCTGCAGGTTAACAACCTGATTATCTTCAATATCGACCTGAGCAATACGCATCGTCTGCGGCAGACGGACAGAGGTTTTCTCCAGAGAACGTCTGGCTTCGGCCACCTGAGATTCACTGACATGGATCTGAGCCTGAGCCACCTGACGCTCGCTGGGATAAAGAGACAGCTGGTTGTTCAGTTCCAACACGACTTTCTGCTGGGAGAGGTAGCTCTGCTCCTGCTGATCCAGCTCCGACTGAGAAGCCAGCCCTTTTGTTCTGAGATTCTGTTTACGTTCCAGTTCCTTTTTGCTGAGAGCCAGACGGTTTTGTTCGATCTTCAGGGTCTCGCGCAGATTCTGCTCTTCAAGGTTCAACCGGGCAAGCTGAGTCCGGTTAGAGCTCAGTTCTGATTCCACCTGAGCCAGTTTCAGTTCATAATCGAGCGGATCAATGCGCAGGATCTCTGTTCCGGCTTCCAGTACCCGGCCTTTTTCCAGTTCCGGATGACGGTAAACCAGCTTACCGGACACTTCCGCTATCGCTTTCCATTCCACTTTCGGTACTGCCTTACCGTACCCTATCACCCGGGGAGCCACCGCTTTCAGTGTCAGCGGTATGGTTTCCACCAGACGAGCCCGGTTTTCTGCTGGTTTAACCGGTAAGTCCGGGCGCATTTTTACAGCAATAATCAGCACCAGAACTCCCAGCGCCAGTATCGGAAAAAACAGGTACTTGCGATTAAATTTCATATTCTGCTCCATCGGAAAGCTCTGGCCGGATAAAACCGTGTGTTAATACTTCAAGGTTATGTTCCAGTAAGGCATTAAGAAAATCGCTGCTGCGTTCAATACCATGAAACTCGTACATCCCCAAAGGGGCTAGAAAAGGAAAGATCATCAGGCTCAGGAAACTTATCTTGCAGAAAAGCGGATTCATTTCAGGCCGGATCACTGTGCCCCAGATCCGGCCACTAAACAGAGCGTCCTGCAAAGGCGTCAGCATATCCAGCAACACTTTTTCCAGCAGTTGCCTCTGCGGAGCAGCAGGATCCATATGCATGGTCTGAAAGATCAGTCTGGGAAACATCGGAGCAGAAGACATGGTCTGATAATAAGCCCGCATAATATCTTTCAGCTCTTTCTGGTTACCTTCCGCCACAAACTGACTGACCTGTTTTTTGACCGGCTCTATCGTATCCCGCACCATCGCCTCAAATAGCCCAGCTTTATTGCCAAAGTAGTAACGGATCATAGCGACATTGACATCAGCCCGATCCGCCAGCATTCGGGTGGAAACCTTATCGTATGGGAGTGCAGTAAACAGCCCCCTTGCAGCGGTAATCAGATTATCCCGTGCCTGCAGCTTTTCAGACGGGCGACCTGCCCGGCGGGATTCATCCTGTTTATGGTTGTCAGGCATACTATTCACTCACAATTAATCAGATGATTAATTATAGAAACAGATCTCCGGCAAATGATACTGATTAAATTCAACACAATTTAATCAAATGATTAATTAAATCATACTGAGCCAGGCTCCAGATCCAGAAATGGAGGTATGCCAGTCGGTGCTCAATCGCTACCTAATAGCCCGGAATCTAAAACTGACGACTTAACACGACAAAGAAAATGTTTAAAAACTCAACATAAGGCTTGACGCATACCGATGAGTGCGGTACTAATTTGTGTAACCAAATTGTGGATGAATAAAATGACATTACGTTTTTCAGTGCTCCTAAACCTCCTCCTTATCGTGAATCAGTCGCGCGGGTAGGTTGTGGACGAAAAACACCACAAAGAATTCATACAAACCCGCACACAGATGCGGGTTTTTTTATAGCTAAAATATTAACAGACACAACACCGACAGACAGGAAAAGGAAGCAGACATGAACGATCGAGTGATAATATTTGACACGACTTTGCGGGACGGAGAGCAGGCACTGTCCGCCAGCCTGACAGTGAAAGAAAAGCTACAGATCGCTTATGCGCTTGAACGACTGGGTGTTGACGTAATTGAAGCGGGTTTCCCGGTTTCTTCCCCGGGTGATTTCGAATCGGTACAGACCATCGCCAAAAACATCAAAAACAGCCGTATCTGCGCCCTTTCCCGGGCCGTGGCCAAAGATATTGATGTCGCAGCCGAATCTCTGAAAGTGGCTGAAGCCTTCCGTATCCATACCTTTATCTCTACCTCTACCATCCATGTGCAGGACAAGCTGCGCCGCGATTACAATGATGTGGTTGACATGGGCGTTCAGGCCGTCAAACGGGCGCGTAACTATACCGATGACGTTGAGTTTTCCTGTGAAGATGCAGGCCGCACCCCTATCGATAACCTGTGCCGCATGGTTGAAGCCGCGATTGATGCAGGTGCCACAACGGTAAACATCCCGGATACTGTCGGCTACACCATACCAAGTGAGTTCGGCGCTATTATCGAACAGCTGTTTAACCGCGTACCGAACATCGACAAAGCTGTTATCTCCGTTCACTGTCATGATGATCTGGGGATGTCCGTCGCGAACTCTATCGCTGCGGTTCAGGCGGGTGCTCGTCAGGTAGAAGGGACGATTAACGGTATCGGTGAACGTGCCGGTAACTGTGCACTGGAAGAAGTGGCGATGATCATCAAAACCCGTGAAGAGTTTATGGGAGTGCACACTGGTCTGAAACATGATGAGATCCACCGTACCAGTAAGATGGTCAGCCAACTGTGCAATATGCCGATTCAGAGCAACAAGGCGATTGTCGGTGCCAATGCCTTCAGCCACTCTTCCGGTATCCATCAGGACGGTATGCTGAAGAATAAGAATACTTACGAAATCATGACTCCGGAATCCATCGGCCTGCAGAATCAGGCGCTGAATCTGACCAGCCGCTCTGGCCGTGCCGCCGTGAAAAGCCATATGGATCGCATGGGATACAATGAAAATGAGTACGATCTGGATACCCTGTACGAAGACTTTTTAAAACTGGCCGACCGCAAAGGCCAGGTATTCGATTACGATCTGGAATCTCTGATGTTCTTTGCCAACCTGCGCGATGAAGACGATTATTACAAACTGAACTATATGAGTTCTCAGTCTGGCAGCGTAATGGCAACAACCAGCATCCGCCTGCAGTGCGGCGAAGAAGAAAAATGCGAAGCGGCTGTGGGTAATGGCCCGGTAGACGCGCTATATCAATGTATTTACCGTTTAACCGGTTACGATATTGTGCTGGATAAGTTTGACCTGACCGCAAAAGGCGAAGGTGAAGACGGTCTGGGTCAGGCGGATATCATCGCCAACTACAAAGGTCGTAAGTATCACGGTACTGGTGTTTCCACCGATATTATCGAGGCATCTGGTCAGGCTCTGCTGCATGTTATCAACAGCATCCATCGCGCCGATCAGATCGAAGTGATCAAACAGAAAAAGATTGAAACCGTATAAGGTTCATAATTAACAACAGCAAACACAACACGTTTTAAGGAATAAAACCAATGGCAGGCAAGACATATAAAATCGCCGTTTTACCGGGTGATGGCATCGGACCAGAAGTCATGCAGCAGGCACAGAAGGTGCTGAATGCAATCGAAAAGAAACACGCTATCACTTTCTCCCGCGAAGAACATGATGTTGGAGGGATCGCGATTGATAACCACGGCTGTCCGTTACCGGAAAGTACAGTAAAAGCCTGTGAAGCTGCCGATGCGGTATTATTCGGCTCTGTCGGCGGCCCTAAGTGGGAACATCTGCCGGCCGATGAACAGCCGGAGCGCGGAGCACTGCTGCCACTGCGTAAACACTTCCAGCTGTTCTGCAACCTGCGTCCGGGTCAGATCCATAAAGGTCTGGAAGCCTTCTCCCCGCTACGTGCCGATATCTCAGGTAAAGGCTTTGATATTGTGGTTGTACGTGAACTGACCGGTGGTATCTACTTCGGCCAGCCAAAGGGTCGTGAAGGTGAAGGCGCCAATGAAAAAGCCTACGACACCGAAGTCTACTACCGCTATGAAATCGAACGTATTGCTAAAATTGCCTTTGAATCAGCCCGCCTGCGCCGTAAAAAAGTCTGCTCTATCGACAAAGCCAACGTGCTGCAAAGCTCTATCCTGTGGCGTGAAGTCGTGGAAGAGATCGCGAAAGATTACCCGGATGTGGAACTGTCACATATGTATATCGATAACGCGACCATGCAGTTGGTTAAAAATCCGGCTCAGTTCGATATTATGCTGTGTTCCAATATTTTCGGCGATATCATTTCCGACGAATGTGCCATGATCACCGGCTCAATGGGTATGCTGCCTTCAGCCAGTCTGAACGAAAGTAAATTCGGTCTGTATGAACCGGCAGGTGGCTCGGCTCCGGATATTGCCGGTAAAAATATCGCCAACCCTGTGGCTCAGATCCTGTCGGCTGCACTGATGCTGCGCTACAGTCTGGGTGAAGAAGAAGCGGCTCAGGATATCGAAACTGCGGTAAGTAAAGCTCTGGCAGCCGGTGAACTGACCGCCGATCTTTCCGGTGACAAACCAGCTCTTTCCACCTCGGAAATGGGCGATAAGATCGCAGCGTATATTCTGGAATAAGAAAGAAAGGAAGCAACAAGCAATGTCTAAAACATTATACGAAAAGATATATGACGCTCATGTGGCCGTTGCAGCAGAGGGCGAAAACCCGATTTTGTATATCGACCGCCATCTGGTGCACGAAGTCACGTCACCACAGGCGTTTGACGGTCTGCGGGAAAAAGGCCGCAAGGTACGCCAGTTAGGTAAAACCTTTGCTACTATGGATCACAACGTATCCACCACCACTAAAGATATCAATGCTTCCGGCGAGATGGCGCGTATCCAGATGGAAACCCTGTCGAAGAATTGTGAAGAGTTTGGTGTCACCCTGTACGATATCAACCACAAATATCAGGGTATCGTACACGTAATGGGGCCTGAGCTGGGTATTACCCTGCCGGGCATGACCATTGTATGTGGCGACTCCCACACCGCTACTCACGGTGCATTCGGTTCGCTGGCATTCGGTATCGGTACTTCAGAAGTTGAGCACGTACTGGCGACTCAGACCCTGAAACAGGCTCGTGCCAAGACCATGAAGATCGAAGTAAAAGGCAAAGTAGCCGAAGGCATTACGGCCAAAGATATCGTGCTGGCGATCATCGGTAAAACCACCTCAGCTGGCGGTACCGGCTATGTGGTCGAATTCTGTGGTGAAGCGATCACCGATCTGAGCATGGAAGGCCGGATGACAGTATGTAATATGGCGATTGAGATGGGAGCAAAAGCCGGTCTTATCGCTCCGGATCAGACCACGTTCGATTACATCAAAGGCCGTGAGTTTGCCCCTAAAGGCGCTGACTGGGATGCCGCCGTATCCTACTGGTCTACGCTGAAAACAGATGCGGATGCTGAATTTGACGCCGTGGTCACTCTGCAAGCGGCTGATATCCGACCACAGGTTACCTGGGGAACCAATCCGGGTCAGGTTATCGCAGTTGATGAACCGATTCCGGCTCCGGAAAGTTTCGCCGATCCGGTAGAAAAAGCCTCGGCAGAAAAAGCACTGGCCTATATGGGACTGGAAGCGGGTAAAGCCCTGTCTGACTATCCGGTCGATAAAGTATTTATCGGTTCCTGCACCAACTCACGTATCGAAGATATGCGCGCTGCCGCAGCAGTTGCCAAAGGCAAACAGGTTGCCGCTAACGTTCAGGCACTTGTGGTTCCGGGTTCTGAGCAGGTAAAAGCACAGGCGGAAGCCGAAGGTCTGGATAAGATCTTTATCGCTGCCGGTTTTGAATGGCGTCTGCCGGGCTGCTCTATGTGTCTGGCGATGAACAATGACCGTCTGGGGCCTCAGGAGCGTTGCGCTTCAACCAGTAACCGTAACTTTGAAGGCCGTCAGGGTCGTGACGGACGGACACATCTGGTCAGCCCGGCCATGGCCGCAGCGGCGGCTGTCGCCGGTCACTTTGTTGATATCCGCACTGTTGAAACACAAGACGTATAAGGAGCGTAGCATGTCAGGTTTTAAACAACACACAGGTCTGGTCGTGCCTCTGGATGCCGCAAACGTCGATACAGATGCCATTATTCCAAAGCAGTTTCTGCAAAAGGTGAACCGCATTGGCTTCGGTAAACACCTGTTCCATGACTGGCGTTTTCTGGACGATGCCGGTGAGCAGCCCAATCCAGATTTCGTCATGAATGCACCACGCTATCAGGGCGCAAGCATCCTGCTGGCTCGGGAAAACTTCGGTTGCGGTTCTTCTCGTGAGCATGCCCCATGGGCGCTGGCGGATTATGGTATCCGGGTAATGATTGCACCAAGCTTCGCTGATATCTTCTACGGTAATTCCATCAACAACCAGATGGTACCGGTACGTCTGACAGAAGCGGAAGTGGATGAAATTTTCCGGTTTGTACAGGCGAACGAAGGCGCAGAAGTCACGGTTGATCTGGAAGCCATGCTAGTCACCGCGAACGGTAAAACGTACTCATTTGAGATCGATACCTTCCGCCGTCACTGCCTGCTGAACGGCCTGGATAATATCGGCCTGACCCTGCAGCACGAAGATAAAATCGCTGAATACGAAGCCAGTATTCCTTCGTTTATGGCGTAATACTCCCCCCCGATATCCCCGCGCCGCAGTGCGGGGATATCTACCTGACTTGCCCCCCGCCTTTCCCTGCATAAAAATCCGTGAAAAAATTCAAATTCCTGATTGACTTTTTTGCTCCAAATCCGTTCAATATACGGGCTTTTTTTAGCAGAAGAGGAGCATTGCCCAGGCAGGTGTTTTGTGGAGCCACAACTCCGGTACATGACACTCAGGGGGAGCAATGCCGAGATATATATTCAGTGATGGTGAATATGTATCGGTCGTACAGGCTGAATCCTGTCGACTGTCATCAGGTCTTTCCTGATGAAGAGCTTCTGAGGTCCGCATCCTGTCTAAGTGCATCCCCTCTGCTCTGAGAAATATCTCTTCCATACGAAACAATCTGTTTCTACTACACTATTTATTTGGAATATCCTGTCTGTCAGGACACCATGGGGAGAAAATGCCGTGAGCGCATTCAATGTAGCAAAATTTGGTGGTACCAGCGTCGCCAACTTCGAAGCCATGAGCCGTTGTGCCGCCATTATCGAAAACAATCCGGACACTAAGCTTGTTGTCAGCAGTGCCTGCTCCGGCGTAACCAATATTCTGGTTGAGCTGGCTAACGGCGTGCAGGAAGAAGCCCGCAGAATCGAACTGATGGAACAGCTGAAAGCAATTCACTTTTCGGTTATCGATCAATTGAACGAACAGGAAGCCACCAGAGCCGCTGTTGAATCACTGCTGAAAAGCGTAGCATCTGCGGCTGAAGCGGCCTCTTTCCAGAGCAGTGATAAGCTAACCGACCATATTGTTGCTTACGGCGAACGTATGTCTACCCATCTGCTGACCCAGATTATGCATGAGCGGGGCATGAATGTTGTGCGTTTCAATATCCGCCAGATTATGCGTACCGACAGTAACTATGGTAAAGCAGAAGCTCAATTGGAAGAGATTGCTGCGCTGGCACAGGAAAAACTGATTCCTCTTTGCCAGAAGCACGTTGTAGTGACTCAGGGCTTTATCGGAGCCGATGCAGAAGGCAACATCACCACCTTTGGCCGTGGCGGCAGCGATTACAGTGCAGCCCTGATTGCAGAAGCGGTGAAAGCCTCGGGACTGGAGATCTGGACTGACGTACCGGGCATCTATACGACGGATCCGCGGATTGCCGATCACGCAGCGCCGATTCCGGAAATCAGCTTTAGCGAAGCGTCTGAAATGGCTAACTTTGGTGCGAAGATCCTGCATCCGTCTACTCTGGTTCCGGCACTGCGTCACCGTATCCCTGTGTTTGTCGGTTCCTCCAAAGAGCCGGAAAAAGGCGGTACCTGGATTCGCCAGCAGGTTGAAAGCAAGCCTCTGTTCCGTGCCATTGCCCTGCGCCGCAATCAGACGATGGTTACCCTGCACAGCCCGAACATGTTCCACGCTTACGGCTTCCTCGCGGAAGTCTTTCAGATTCTGGCAAAACATCAGATCTCCGTTGATCTGATCACCACATCAGAGGTCAGTGTCGCTCTGACACTGGACAAAACCAATACCGCAGGCGGGGCTCCGGAACTTCCGGCAGAAGCCAGAGCCGAGCTGGAAGAACTGTGTAAGGTGGATGTGGAATACAACCAGAGCGTGATTGCCCTGATCGGAAACAAGATGAGCGGCAGTAAAGGTTACGCCAAAAAAGTATTCAGCACACTGGAGAACTTCAACCTGCGTATGATCTGCTACGGTGCCAGCCAGCACAACCTGTGCTTCCTGCTGCATGAGTCCGTTGCCACAGAAGCCGTCCAGAAACTGCACGCAGAGCTGTTTGAAGGCTAAAGCAGACATCTCCTGGCAACACAAAAAATAAAGCCCGCCGGGTAATAGGCGGGCTTTATTATTGTTATAATACAGAGTTATATGCTGTCGTTTACAGGTCCGTAAGGCTTTACCGACACTGAATACTTACCGGCGCTTAGTGTGAGCAGCCACAGCCGCCGTGACCGCCACCGCAGCAGCCACTCTCTTCACCGTGACCATCACAGTCATCATCATCGTGACTGCAGCCACAGCCGCCTTCCTGATGGATATGACCGTGTTCGATCTCTTCTTCAGTGGCTGCGCGGATGCCAACCACTTCAACATCAAAAGAAAGAGCCTGACCAGCCAGCATATGGTTACCGTCAACCACCACTTCATCACCATCCACTTCGGTGATTTCAACCGCAATCGGTCCCTGATCCGTATCCGCCATAAAGCGCATACCGACTTCAATACTGTCTACACCCTGAAAGACATCAGCAGGTACACGCTGTACCAGTGCGTCATTGTATTCACCATATGCTTCTTCCGCAGCAATAGTGACGGAGAATTTATCGCCCACGCCTTTGCCTTCCAGCACTTTTTCCAGACCCGGGATCAGGTTGTCATAACCGTGAAGATAATCAATAGGAGCTTCCGCTGTTGATTCGTCCACTACTACGCCATCTTCCAGTTGTACCTTATAGGCAAGACTGGCTACTAAATTCTTTTCAATTTTCATACTTTCTCCAGAGAAACATGGGCTCTAAGATCGTTTGATCTGTATACACCTCCCATTATGGGGGTGATTTTATCAAACACAATCATTGATTGTTAAAAATGCCTTTTCGCAACCGGATTACTCCCAGTAACCCGGAGAGTGATGATCGCTCTCCATCTCCAGATTGAATATCTCTTCCAACTCTTTACGCGCTTCTTTTGCCCGCAGAACCGGCTCATTGCTACTGCTGTGCTGCGATAACAGTTCAGCCAGCATACTGTTATCCAGATGAGCAAAATAATCAGCCGCCCTTTGTGCCTGATAAGGATGCATCCCGAGTTCCACCAGTAACTGACGTCCGAGATCCAGCGCACCGGAGAAAGTCTCCCGCGAATAGTTTCTGACACCGGAATTCAGCAACTGATACGCTTCAACCCGGCTTCGTGCACGAGCCAATATACGGATATGCGGAAAATGTTGCTGACACAAAGCCACAATCTCCATCACCGCATCCGGATTATTGGTGCAGATGACAATCGCTTCGGCTTTATCCGCACCGGCTGCCCGCAACAAATCCAGTTGTGTCGCATTGCCGTAAAACACCTGATAGCCGTATTTTCTCAACAGCTGTATCTGACTGGGATCACTCTCCAGTACAGTGATATTCACTTTATTGGCGTACATCAGCCGCCCGACAACCTGACCGAAACGACCAAACCCGGCAATGATCACCCGTGGGTTATGATCTTCGATATCAGAGGCGACCTCTTCCTGTGCAGACGCATTAATCGTACTGCTAAACCAGCGGTTCTGAACCAGCAGGATCAACGGTGTGGTGACCATAGATAAACTGACCACCACCAGAAGAAACGAACTCAGCTCAGGTTGCAGAAGATTTTCTCCCTGTGCTGCCGTAAACAACACAAAAGCAAATTCTCCCCCCTGACTCAGGATAGCCGCCATTTTACTGCGGGCTTTTGCTTTAGTGCCGAACAGACGCGCCAACAGATACAGCAGTAGTCCTTTAACCAGCACCAGTCCGGCCACAGCCAGCAGAATGCTTACCGGTTCCAGAATCAAAAGCCCCAGATCAACCTCCATGCCGACAGCAATAAAGAACAATCCCAGCAGTAGCCCTTTAAAAGGCTCGATGGCGATCTCCAGTTCATGCTGAAACTCACTTTCCGCCAGCAACACACCAGCCAGAAATGTCCCCAATGCCATAGAAAGCCCGATCTTCTGCATGATGACAGCAATACCGATCACCAACAGCAGAGAGGCGATGGTAAACAGCTCCCGAACCCCACTCAGTACCACATAGCGAAACAGCGGCCGCAACAGGAAATGGCCGCCAACCAGAAAACCCACCATAGAGGCCAGCGTCCATAATGCGCTCTGCCAGTCACCACCACCATTTCCGGCCAGCAGGGGTAACAATGCCAGCATAGGGATCACAGCAATATCCTGAAACAGCAGTACGGCAAACCCCGACTGACCAGCCTCCGTTCTTTCCAGACGCTGCTCTTCAATAACCCGCAGAGCTATCGCTGTTGATGACAGAGCCAGCCCCATACCCACGGTCAGACTGCTCTGCCAGCTAATCCCGCTGAGATTACACAACCCCGCCAGAACCAGAGTGGTAATCACAACCTGAGCACCACCCAGCCCCAGGATCGGCCGGCGCATCTGCCACAACTTGGCCGGATTCAGCTCCAGTCCGATAAGAAACAGCAGTAGCACTACACCAAATTCAGCAAAATGCAGTACTGCCTCGACATCATCAATCAGGCCAATTCCCCATGGCCCTATCACCACACCGGCCAATAAATATCCCAGTACCGATCCCAGTCCCAGTTTCTGAGCAATCGGTACGGCAATAACCGCAGCAGAAAGAAAAACCACGCCGTTGTGTAACAGATCACTGCCCGCTGCCATCATGCACCTCCTCTTCTGCGAATGGGTTCTGCAGCCATTGCCGGTACTGAATCGCGTGCTTTCTGCGTTCCTCAGCAGAAACATGTCTTGCCCAGTACAGCACCAGAGGATCCAGCCAGTGCATCTGACACAGAGCCGCGGTTAATTCAAAAGGCTGGAGTATTTCCTGCAGCGGATACCGGTTATAACCAGACGCGCCAAATGCTTTTTCTGCCCCTCCGGCGGTAATCACGCTGCGCCAGTATTTTCCCCGCAGTGCATGGCCTTTACCAAAGGCAAACCCTTTACCTAATACTCTGTCCAGCCACTCTTTCAGCAAGGCCGGACAAGAATACATATACAGAGGATGCTGAAAGACAATGATATCGTGAGCCAGCAGCAGCTCATGCTCCCGCTTTACGTTGATAAAAAAATCGGGGTAATGCGCGTACAGATCATGAAAGGTCACATTAGGGAGATCCCTGACCTGCTTCAGTAACGCTTTATTGGCTACCGAAGCATCCGGATCAGGATGGACATAAATCAGCAGGATACCGGGCTGAGCGCTTCCGGTAAAAGACGGTTTGTTTTCTTGCATAGTCCACTCCCTGTCTGGCTTTACTGTCTGTCAATGGCAGTCGTTGTTATTGTTTTGTTGTTCATCATATACAAAATCAGCGCGGAAAAGCGACAGATCTTTCTCTCTCAGCATCGACATTTGTTGCTATTCCCCCTACTATGCCCGCTTTATCGCTCAATTCATCCGGCCAGACAAAGATTTTTATGATTACGTTTTCCGACATCCAATTACTGCGCGGCGGTACACCGCTGCTTGATCAGGCATCAGCAACGATTCATCCCGGGGATAAAATCGGTCTGGTGGGCAAAAACGGCTGTGGTAAATCCACCCTGTTTGCCCTGATCAAAGATGAACTCTCGGTCGATGCCGGCTCTTTTTCTCTGCCTGCACAGTGGGAAATGGCCTGGGTTGCTCAGGAAACACCGGCTCTGGAACGTGCCGCTCTGGAATATGTTATCGATGGAGACCGCGAATACCGGATGCTGGAATCCGAACTGATGCAAGCCGAGCAGGAAGATAACGGTACACTAGCCGCTGAACTGCACGGAAAAATAGAGATGATCGGTGGCTATACAATTCGTTCCCGGGCTGCTGAACTGCTGGATGGACTCGGTTTTACCCAACAACAGATGACCTGGAACCTGACACAGTTCTCCGGTGGCTGGCGTATGCGTCTGAATCTGGCTCAGGCTCTGCTGTGCCGTTCTGATCTACTGCTGCTCGATGAACCGACCAACCACCTGGATCTGGATGCTGTGATGTGGCTGGAACGCTGGTTGCAGAGTTATCCGGGCACACTGGTACTGATTTCTCACGACCGGGATTTTCTTGACCCTGTAGTCAACCGTATTATCCATATCGAAAACCAGCAACTGAATGAATACACGGGTAACTACTCATCATTTGAAGAACAACGGGCTCAAAAACTGATCCTGCAACAGGCAATGTATCAGAAACAGCAGAAACAGATGGCGCATATGCAGAGCTATATCGATCGTTTTCGCTATAAAGCCTCCAAAGCCAGACAGGCTCAAAGCCGGATCAAGGCTCTGGAACGGCTGGAAAAAGTACTTCCGGCTCAGTTCGATAATCCGTTCAGTTTTGAATTCAGGGAACCGGCAGCACTGCCGAATCCTATTTTGATGATGGATGAAGTGGCTGCCGGATACGGCGATAACATGATCCTGGAACAGATCCGGCTGAATCTGGTTCCGGGCAGCCGGATCGGCCTGCTGGGCCGCAACGGTGCCGGTAAATCAACTCTGATCAAACTCCTGTCCGGAGAGTTGCTTCCAGCGGGTGGCGAACTGACATATTCCCAGGGGGTCAAGATCGGTTACTTTGCCCAGCATCAGTTGGAAACCCTGCATCCGGAAGAGACACCACTGCAACACATGATGCAGATTGCACCGGAAAAAACCGAACTGGAACTGAGAAACTATCTGGGCAGTTTCGGTTTTCAGGGCGATAAGGCTCTGGACAAAGTCGCCCCTTTCTCCGGCGGTGAAAAAGCCCGTCTGGTACTGGCTCTGATTGTCTGGCAAAAACCGAACCTGCTGCTGCTCGATGAACCGACCAACCACCTGGATCTGGATATGCGTCAGGCGCTGACCCTTGCCCTGCAGACCTTTGAAGGCGCCATGGTTATTGTCAGCCACGACCGGTATCTGCTGCGCGCTACGACGGATGACCTGTATCTGGTTCATAACCGTCAGGTTGCGCCTTTTAATGGCGACCTGAACGACTACTACAAATGGCTGACCGAACAGAGCAAGGCTGAGAAAAAAGAAGCCCAGCCTGCTGGTGCAGAAAAAGACTCCGCCAACAGCGCCGCAGCCCGCAAAGATCAGAAACGCCGCGAAGCTGAGTTCCGCAAGCAGACTGCCCCCCTGCGCAAAACGCTGGAAAAGCTGGAAAAACAGATAGATAAACTGGGTGAAACACTGGCGCAAGCGGAAGAACAGCTAGCGGATACGGCACTGTATCAGGCTGAAAATAAAGCCAGACTGAATGATGTCATGGCACTGCAGGCCAGCGCAAAATCAGAGCTGGAAGAGGTGGAAATGGAGTGGATGGAAGCACAGGAAACACTGGAACAGATGACTGCAGAATTTGAACAATAGCATCCTGTTTTCGCCATATTTAGAGGACAGTGCCATGACTGGCACTGCCTTTTTAATAACCAACCTAACTGATTATTCTTTCGAAAATCTGGCATCAAAAGGCGACAATTCCTCCCCCTGAATCGTGAGCGCCTGATAGAGTTCCGGTCTGCGACCACGAATCCAACGCCTTCCCGTACACATATTCAGTTCTTCAGCCTTCAGGTCTGCAATAACCATATCATTATCAACACTATCTGTTTCCGCCATAATTTGTCCGTATGGGCTAATGATCATTGCATTTCCGGTTCTGACTTCATCCATGTCGACACCAACACCATTGCTGAATATCAGAAACATGCCGTTATCATGAGCCCGTGAGGGTAACCAGCGCATTAGCCATTCACGCCCTTTCGACCCTTGCATCTCCGAACGAATGGCTTCAGGGTTTTGTTTACGGTCATACCACAGCTGTGTATCAATGAGCCCCATTGCATTAGGACTGCGAGAGTGACAGCCACCGGTTTGATGTGGTGCAATGAGGATATCTGCACCTTTCAATGCTGTAATTCTGGCGTTTTCGACCAGATTGTTATCCCAGCAGATAAGTATACCCACACGGCATCCGTGTGGCATATCAAAGACGGTATATTCATTGCCACTTGTCATATATTTACTGACGAAAGTATGCAGTTTCCGATGCCTTGCCAACTGACCGTCAGACATCGCCATTACGTAGGAATTGTAGAGGTTTCCTGCGGCGTCCTTTTCAATTAAACCGGCTCCGATACTGATGTTGTATTTAACGGACATATCTAACAAAATCTGGCAGGTCTCTCCCTGCGGAACATATTCAGAAAGCGCACGAATGTCTGACTCGCTTAGCGTTGAAACATGCCAGTATCCTGTGATGCACATTTCAGGAAACACAATAATTTTAACATCTTGCTGTGCTGCTTTTTCTACGTAATGTTTGATGACTGATAGGTTATAGCGCTTATCATTGGCCCGGTGATTAAACTGAACGGATGCAACACGTACGTCTTCCATAGAGCGGTCCTTTTACTGTTATGAGTTAATTCAATCAGTATAAAAAGCCTGTTACATTCCGTATAATGAGTAATAGTCCTTATTCAATGAGTATTTGGAATGGATTTAGATCAACTACGTACTTTTTGTCAGCTGGCCGAGGATGGTAACTACCGGGTAGCCTCTGAACATCTGTGCATCACACAATCGGCCTTAACCAAAAAGATTCAGCGTCTGGAGGCACATACAGGGCTTGCTCTATTTGACAGAGGAAGACAGGGAGCTTGTCTGACTCAGGCAGGTCGGACTCTCTTACCCGAAGCCCGGCGTATGTTGAAAAGTCTTGAAGCTTTTCAGGCTCTAACGAATTTAGTTATTGAAGGAACAACGGGTTACCTGAACATAGGGTTCGGAATATCGTCTTATCACCTCGCTCCCCGGTACATCGCTCAGTTTAAGCACATTTTTCCGAATATCCATATTACACTCAACGACATGCCATCACACTATCAGACAAAAGCACTACTGCGTGGCGAACTCCAGCTTGGTTTTAACCGACTTCCGGTTGCTACGCCACTAAGAGGTGTAAAACTTTCTTCAGATCATTTGGTTGTCGCTATTCACCAGAGCCGGATCATTGATGAAAGCAACGTGTGGGATTCGTTACTTCATTTGGATTATTTAAGACTTAACCCAGAACGTGGGCAGGGTTTGAGCAAGCAGATAGAAACCCTGTTCATAGAACGCAACCAAGTTCTGCACCCAGTACAGGAAGCCGATGATATTTTAACACTTTTAGCATTAGTGTCTGCGAATTTAGGCTTTACCATTGTCCCCGCCAGCGTTAAGTACATCACCAATGATAATATTCGCTTTATCCCATTAAGCAGATCCGGCGCCGTGTGGGATATTGGCTTGATCTGGAATGAAAATATAGATAATCCTGCCAGAGATAATTTTATTCAATGTATTGTTGAGGAAAAATCCAAAAACCTCGCTTCTGGGAAGCTTCATCTTGATTTAAAGTCATGACGTAGATTTTAGAGCCAGAGGAATATGATAGATTGTATGGTTAATCATTAAGTAAAATTGGTTGCATTCTTTTTCATAGAAAACATTTAAAGTAAGGCACTATCCAATGAAAACGTGCCAATTTCACGGTATGATTTTCTAACTCAAACGTCTTAAAAGTTGCCAGAAATGAACGAACTAGAACAACAATTCCTGAAAGAGTTAGAAAAGAAGCTGTGGAATGCCGCAGATAAGCTCAGAGCAACGCTAGACGCCTCGCAATACAAACACGCTGTATTGGGTTTAATCTTCGTAAAATACGTGTCTGATGCTTTTTCGATGCGTCAGGATGAGATTAAACAACAACTGATTAACCCAGACCACGAATACTACCTAGACCCTGCGGATTATTCGGAACAAGAATTAGCAGAAGAGATCGCTGTAGAGCTTGAGCAACGTGATTTTTACACCGAGAAAAACGTATTCTGGCTACCAACCGAATCTCGCTGGAAGTTCCTGCAAGATAATGGCCCGATGGTGATTGGTGGTGCGGACTTGCTTATTGATGGTAAGCCCAAGAAAATCACCTCTGTAGGTCACCTGATTGATAATGCACTGGAAGGTATTGAGCGTGATAACCCGAAACTGAAAGGTGTGCTGAATAAGCACTACGCGTCTCTTAAGATCGATCAAGCTAAACTGAATGAACTGATTAACCTGATTGCGACCATCCCGTTTACTCACAAATCGCTCAACAGCAAAGATATTCTTGGTCATATCTACGAATATTTCCTTGGTGAATTCGCCCTTGCTGAAGGCAAGAAAGGCGGTCAGTTCTACACGCCTGCTTCTATCGTAACTCTTATCGTTGAGATGATTGAGCCATTCGAAGGCCGCGTGTATGACCCTGCGATGGGTTCCGGTGGCTTCTTTGTTCAGTCCGAAAAGTTTATCGAGCGTTATGCGGGTAAAAACGATATCGACCCACTGACGCAAAAGCAGAAGATCTCTATTTACGGTCAGGAATACAACTACACCACATGGCAGCTTGCTGCAATGAACATGGCGATCCGTGGTCTGGATTACGATTTCGGTAAAGAGCCTGCCAGTACCTATACCAATGACCAACATCCTGATCTACGTGCCGATTTCATCATGGCTAACCCTCCATTCAACATGAAAGAGTGGAATACAGGCGTTGATGATAACGATCCGCGCTGGGTATACGGCACTCCGCCATCAGGTAATGCTAACTTTGCTTGGATGCAGCATATGCTGTATCACCTTGCGCCTGAAGGGTCACAAGCGCTTCTATTGGCGAACGGTTCGATGAGTTCAAGTACCAACAACGAAGGCGAAATTCGCGCCTCACTGGTTGAGAACGACTTAGTTGAATGTATGGTGGCACTGCCGGGGCAATTGTTTACCAACACACAAATTCCAGCCTGTATCTGGTTCTTAACCAAAAACAAGAAAGCTCGTACTGATAAAGCTGGCCGTAAGTTGCGTGATCGCAAAGGCGAAGTGCTTTTTATTGACGCACGTAACCTTGGTTATATGAAAGACCGTGTACTTCGTGATTTCACTCGTGATGATATCCAGAAAGTTGCTGACCTATACCACGCTTGGAAAACCGGACAAGAAGTTAATGGAGTAGCATACGAAGACCAAGCAGGCTTCTGTAAATCAGCAACTTTGCAAGAGATTAAGAAACACGATTTTGTGCTCACTCCGGGACGTTATGTTGGCGCGGCAGATGAAGAAGATGATGGTATTCCTTTTGCCGAGAAGATGGCAACGTTAACGGAAAAACTGAGTGAACAATTTGCTGAGTCAGCCAAGTTAGAAGCGGACATCAAGAAGAACTTGCTGGGGTTAGGCTATGAACTTTGAGCCAACAGAACACAACTTACTCTCTGATATCAAACAGGTTATTGAACAGGCGAGAAATCAGGTAAAGCAGACGATCAATGCGGCTATGGTGCAAGCCTATTGGCAGATTGGGCGTCTGATTGTGGAAGATGAACAGCAAGGGCAAACTCGTGCTGAATACGGCAAAGCGCAGTTAAAGCAACTCTCTGATCTGCTAACTAACGATTACGGCAAGGGATTTGACGTAACAAACTTGCGTAATATGCGCCGTTTTTATCTGGCATTTGGAAAACGAGAGACAGTGTCTCTCGAATTAAGTTGGTCGCACTATAATGTGCTTTCTCGGATTGAAAACCCAACGGCGCGAGAGTGGTATCAACAAGAGGCCGTATCACAAAACTGGAGTGTTCGTGCTCTGGAACGCCAAATTGGTACGCTATATTACGAGCGCCTGTTAGCCAGCAAAGATAAATCACTGGTGGAACAGGAAGCGAAGCAAAAGACACAACCTTTGGCGACCACTGCGAAAGAGTATTTGCGTGACCCTTATATTCTCGATTTCCTTAATCTACAAGACAAAACCTATCAGGAATCCGATTTAGAACAAGCCATTATTTCCAACTTGCAGCAGTTTTTATTGGAATTAGGAAAAGGCTTTGCTTTTGTTGAACGTCAGCAACGGATCCGTTTTGATGATGAAGATTTCTATATCGATTTGGTGTTTTACAACTTTAAGCTCAAGTGCTTTTTACTGGTCGATCTGAAAATCGGTAAGCTCAAACATCAGGATGTTGGGCAGATGGATACCTACGTACGTCTCTATGATGACCAATACAAAGGCGCTGATGATAACCCGACTATCGGTTTGGTGTTATGCAGTGAGAAAAGTGAGGCTGTGGTGAAGTATTCGGTGCTCACGGAACAGAAACAACTGTTTGCCGCTAAATATCTGCCTTACCTGCCCAGCGAAGAAGAACTAAAACGTGAATTGCAACGAGAACGTCAACAAGCACAGCAAGCATTAACCCAGCAGCAGAAGAGTGATAATGATGAAGAATAAACTAAGCGCTGCCGTGGGATCAGCCAAGTTAGAAGCTGAGATTAAAATGAATTTGGCGGGGTTGGGTTATGAGTTGTAATTGGATTGAGATTCCTCTTGGCGATTTTATTGAATTAAAAAGGGGATATGACCTTCCCAAAAGTAAGAGATTGGTCGGTCAAGTTCCTATTGTCTCTTCAGCAGGTATCTCTGATTATCATTCTGAATCTAAAGTTGAAGGCCCCGGTGTAGTGACTGGACGATATGGAACGATTGGTGAAGTATTTTATATTGAGGAAGATTTCTGGCCGTTAAATACAACTTTATACGTCACAGATTTTAAAGGGAACTGTCCCGAATTTGTATATTACCTCTTAAAAACTTTTGATTTTCATAAGTATAGTGATAAGGCTGCTGTTCCCGGAGTGAACAGAAATCATCTACATATGGAAAAGGTTCGGGTTCCCCAGAATGTTTTTTGGCAGGAAAAATTAGCTAAATATTTATCTAAGTTAGATAGAAAAATCGTACTAAATACACAAACCAACCAAACTCTAGAAGAAATGGCACAAGCCATCTTTAAATCATGGTTTGTCGATTTTGATCCGGTGAAAGCCAAAATGAATGGTGAACAAGCGGAGGGGATGGATGAAGCTACTGCCTCGCTTTTCCCCGAAAAGCTCGTTGAGTCTGAATTGGGTTTGATTCCTGAGGGGTGGAAAGTAAGCACGCTATCAAGCTTGATTCAGCTTACTGGTGGCGGAACTCCAAAGCGTTCGGAAGAAACATATTGGAATGGTGACATCCCTTGGTTTTCAGTTAGAGACGTGCCACCAGGAAGCAATGTATTTGTTGTTGATACCGATGAGAAGATTACCGAACTTGGCTTAAATAAATCCTCGACTAAGTTGCTTCCGAAAGGAACAACAATTATCACAGCTCGCGGTACGGTTGGTAAGTTAGCCCTTGTCGGTACTGACATGTGTATGAATCAGTCTTGTTATGGCATTCGAGGTAAAGAGGTTGGAGATTACTACAACTACTTCAACCTGAAGCAAGCTGTAAGTACACTCCAGCAGAACACTCACGGAGCTGTATTCGATACGATTACAACAAAGACTTTTGATACTTACTCGTTAGCTTTTGGTGGTGTTGAGCTAGCTAATCAGTTTGATGCTTTGATAGCGCCTCTCTTGCAAAAGATAGAGGCTAACGTTCGTCAAAATATCGAGCTTTCAGCTCTACGTGACACACTGCTTCCTAAATTGCTTTCCGGCGAAATCGAGTTAGGGGAAACCGAAGAAATGGTAGAGGTAAGTTGATGATGAACCATTTCCGAGCATATTCGTAATATCTTTAAAAAAGGTGAATTGGTTGAAGAAGCAGTTGTTGCAAAAAATGCAACAACTGCCAAAGACGGTAAAGTGTAAGACTTTTATGAGCGACTAAGAAGTCTTCGTTAGCCCATAATAAAAAGGATCCCATGTGCAGATCACTGAAGACCAACTAGAACAGCAGTGCCTTAATTGGTTTCAAGAGCTAGGTTACCAATACAAAAATGGCTATGAGATTGCTCCTGATGGCGACGCACCTGAGCGAGACGATTATCATCAGGTCACGTTACGTCAGCGTTTAATTGATAAAATCTCCGCGCTCAATCCTGATCTTCCTAACGATACTTGTGTCGAAATAGCGAAAACCGTTGCCACACCTCAAACGCCCATTCTGATTAAAAATAACCGAGCCTTTCACAAATATCTTATTGAAGGTGTGCCGATTGAGTATTCGGTCATTGAAGAGGGGCAGTGGGTCACCAAGCATACACACGCTCGCTTAATCGATTTTGAAAACACAGCGAACAACGAGTTTTTGGTGGTGAATCAATTCACCATTACAGGAACCAAAGGCAATCGCCGTCCTGATGTCGTGGTGTTTATCAACGGCCTACCAATCTCGGTTATCGAGCTGAAAAACCCGGCTGATGAACATGCCGATATTTGGCATGCCTATAATCAGATCCAAACCTATAAAGATGAAATCCAAGATCTGTTTGTTTTCAATGAATCGCTGGTTGTCAGTGATGGCGTGACCGCCCGTGTTGGCTCTCTCACGGCGAATAAAGAGCGTTTCCTTCCGTGGAAAACCGTTGCTAACGAAGACGATAAACCACTATTCGAATTTCAATTAGAAACTATGGTTCGAGGCTTTTTTAAGCCTGATTTATTACTCGATTACATTCGATACTTTGTCCTGTTTGAAACCGACAACGATACCATCATCAAGAAAATTGCTGGTTATCACCAGTTCCATGCGGTGCGAGCTGCGGTTGCGGCAACCGTCAAAGCCAAACAAGCTGAATGCGAATTATCGATGGTTGCAGACAGCATGGGGCAATACCAAGTTCAAACAACAAAAGGCTTGGACAAAATCACAGCAGGCAGTGGTAAAGCTGGCGTGGTTTGGCATACGCAAGGCAGTGGCAAAAGCATCTCTATGGTCTGCTATGCGAGCAAGTTACTACAGCAACCCTCGATGAATAACCCAACGATTGTGGTTGTGACTGACCGCAACGATCTCGATGGGCAGCTTTATAACACCTTTGGTATGGCGCAAGAGACACTAAAACAAGTGCCGCAACAGGCGGATGGCAGAGATGAACTGCGAGATCTATTACTTAATCGACAGTCTGGTGGAATTATCTTTACTACCATCCAGAAGTTTGCCTTGCTGGCAGAAGAGACGGAACACCCCGTTCTCTCGACCCGAGCCAATATTGTTGTTGTATCGGACGAAGCACACCGCAGCCAATATGGTAATAAATCGAAGCTGGTTGAAGTGAAAGGCGACAATGGCGCAGTGATGTCGCATAAATATGTCTACGGTTACTCTAAATACATGCGTGACGCATTGCCCAATGCGTCGTTTATCGGTTTTACCGGCACTCCTATCGCAATGGATGACAAAGACACTCGCGGCGTATTTGGCGAATATGTCTCTATCTATGATATTCAAGATGCCGTCGATGACGGTGCTACTGTACCCATTTACTATGAATCTCGTCTTGCTAAGCTCGATATTAACCAAGACAAGATTGAACAGCTTAACGACGAAGTCGAAGACGAAATCGGTGAAGATGAAGAAACCGAAAGCCGTGAAAAAATTAAATCGCAATGGGCCGCGCTAGAAAAGCTGGTTGGCGCAGAGCCTCGCATCAGACAAGTCGCGCAAGATCTGGTTAATCACTTTATTACTCGCACAGAAACGTTTCCTGGCAAGGCGATGATAGTCGCCATGAGTCGTGAAATCTGTGTTGACCTCTATGACGCGATTATTGCTCTCAAGCCAGAATGGCATAACGATGACCCTAACAAAGGGGCGATTAAAATCGTGATGACGGGCAGCGCGTCGGATAAAACCAAGATGCAGCCACATATTCATGACAAGAAAACCAAAAAGCTATTCGAGAAACGCTACAAAGATACCCAAGATGAGCTGCAACTCGTGATTGTTCGCGATATGTGGCTAACAGGCTTTGATGCGCCTTGTTGTCATACCATGTATATCGATAAGCCAATGAAAGACCATAACTTGATGCAGGCAATTGCCCGCGTTAACCGTGTTTTCAAAGATAAACCCGGTGGTTTGGTGGTGGATTATCTTGGTATTGCCAATGAATTAAAGAATGCTTTAAAAACCTATACCAACAGCCAAGGTAAAGGCCAACCCACTGTGGACACAGCGGAAGCCTTTGCCGTGTTAATGGAAAAAATCGATATTATCCGTGGCATGTTTGCAACGCCTGTGGATGGTCACGTTTTTCACTATCGACCGGATTTCGAAACCGACGCACTGCGTCTGTTGCCCGGTGCCTTTAACCATCTATCCGGCTTATCTCATACCGATAGCAATGGCAAAGTCATCCGTGATGGTAAACGTCGTTTCTTGGATGTGATGGCCGCTCTGAGCAAAGCGTATTCGCTATCTAACACCATGGACGAAACCAGTGGTTATAAGAATGAAATTGCCTTCTATTCAGCCATAAAAGCGGCGTTTATGAAGCACTCTAGCGTCGATAAAAAGCGCACGGATGAGGAGCGAAATACCGCACTGAAGCAGATCCTCAATAATGCGATTATTGCCGATGGTGTGGATGACATCTTTTCGATGGTTGGTTTAGATAGGCCAAACATTGGCCTGCTCTCCGAAGAGTTCTTAGAAGATGTTAAGAACATGAAAGAGAAAAACCTCGCGGTTGAATTACTTGAAAAGCTACTGCGTGATGAAGTGAAAGCACGGATGAAGAATGATGTGGTGCAAGAGAAGAAATACTCTGACCGTATCCTTTCGACGCTCAACAAATACCATAACCGCAGTATCGAAACCGCTCAGGTGATTGAAGAGTTGATCCAATGGGCAAAAGAGATGCAAGAAGATGCAGAGATGCTAGATAAGCTCAACCTGTCTATTGATGAAATCGCCTTCTACCGCGCCTTAGTTGAAAATGAATCTTCTGTGCGTGAATTGGGTGATGACAATCTGCGAAAGCTTGCGATTGAACTGACTCATCAACTGCGACAATCCGCTACGGTTGATTGGCAAAAGCGTGAGAGCGTTCGCGCTCGAATGCGTAATCTCGTGCGTCGCTTGCTGCGCAAATGGAAGTATCCACCCGATGCGGCGGAAGAGGCGATTAAGCTTGTTCTTGAACAGGCTGAGGTGCTGGCGGATGGTTGGTACCGTTAACAGCAAGAGAAATACAAAATCGTATATAAATCGTTCCCCCCACTATTGCAAAAAAAATGAGGAGAAGAGCAGAGACAGAGGGGTTGCTCTTCTCCCCAATGGACAAACAGGTTTAACCCATCACTTTGTTCGGTAGCCAGGTCACAATATCCGGGAATAGCATACAGATAATCAGAACCACCAGCTGTACCAGAATAAATGGCGTGACCGATTTATAAATATCCATCATGGTGATGCCTTTCGGCGCTATCCCTTTCAGATAGAAGAGAGCAAAACCGTATGGCGGAGTTTGTACCGCGATAACAATATTCAGGATCATCAGTACCCCGAACCAGATCGGATCATAGCCCAACGCCACAGCAACCGGCGTAAAGATCGGTGCACACATCAGTACGATAATAAACTCATCGATCACAAAACCCAGCAACAACATAATGATCTGGAACATAATGATGATCATAATCGGCGGCAGATCGATATCCTGCGCAAATCCGGCCACCATACTCTGTACCCCCATCAGCAGATGGAAGTTACTGAAAACCGAAGCCCCCAGAATAATCCACATTGCCACACTGACCAGAGTCGCAGTCTGCAACCCGGATTTCATAATGATGGCAGGCTTAAAGCGTTTGAACAGAATAGAAAGAATAATCGCTCCGACGACACCGATCGCACCGGATTCTGTCGGCGTTGCAATGCCGGCAATAATACTGCCCAGCACAGCAACAATCAGCAGCAGAGAAGAAGCACCGTCACGAATGGTTCGGAACAGTTCATATCCTTTCGGCACTTCAATCTCGTTATCGGCATCCAGCGGGGCTCTTTCCGGTCTGATTTTGCAAGAAATCACCACGTAGCTGATCAGCAAAGTAATAGTAATCAGAGCCGGAACCATCGCGCCCAGAAACATCTTACCGACAGAGTTTTGCGTTGCCGAAGCAAACATAATCATAGGAATACTAGGCGGAATAAGGATCCCCAGCGATCCACCGGCCATAATCACACCCAGTGCCAGCCGCTTGTCATAACCACGCTCAAGCATCGGCTTCAAAGCGATACTGCTGGAGGTCATGATTCCGGCACCGATAATACCAACCATGGCTCCGATCATCGAACACACGCCGATAACACTGATTGCCAGAGAGCCACGGACACGGCCGATAGCCAACTGGCTGGCATTGAACATGGCATCACCAATCCCGGAACGGGTCAGGATTTGTCCCATATAGATGTAAAGCGGAATAGCCAGAAGAATAAAGTTAAAGAAAGTAGACTCAACCGTAGTCGGGATAATATTAAACAGAGCCTCTCCCCAGACAACATAACCCACACCCATGGCTATTGCGCCTAATGCCAGACCAACCTGAGCCCCTAAGGCAAAGGAAGCGAGAATACACGCCAACAAAATCAGGGTTAACCACTCAATACTCATTGGCACTCTCCTTGGCCTTCATTACTACTTTTGTCGAATCGACCTTGAAAGGCTGTTCAGCCATGGCGGATTCGAACTCTGAGTCATCCAAAACCAGCATCCTGCCGGTCAGCAGATAAAACAGATTATCGATAAATTGGACGGAATACTCCGCAACGAAAATAGCGGCAGAAACCGTAATCATCAGCCAGAAGTGATGCACTGCCGGTGCCCATTCACTCTGGGTACGATAGTTCAGCTTCAGGCTTTCCAGAAAATGTTCACCACAGGTTTTAACCATAATGAGCAGAAAACCGATCGCTAAGATACCAGTCACCAGATTAAACAGCCGCTGTACCTTCTCCGGCACGGTTGCATAGAAAATATCCACATTGATATGCGATCCTTTCTGTTGCGCATAAGCCCCGCCAAGTGCAGAAATATAGCCAAACAGAAACAGGGATACATCGTAAGCCCAGATAGTAGGGGCATCCAGGATATAACGGGCAAACACTTCAAAAGCAACAATACCGGCCAGCACAGGCATCAGATAGGAAACCGATTCCCCGATACGCTTCACGATATAACGCACACCGCGGCAGTACAGCAATAATATTCTTTCCAACATAAGCACCTCAAACCAGACAAGGTGAGCCGAAGCTCACCCTGTGTTATCCGTTATTTACCTTCCAGAATATCCACCAACTGCTTGGAGTATTTGTCTTCAGCGGCATACTCTGCTGCCAGAGATTTACCCGCCTGCTTCCATGCCAGTTTGTCCGCTTCAGAAGGAGCTGGACTCCATTTCAGACCCTTCGCTTCCATATCAGCAATCGCTTCGGATTCCCACAAGATGGATTTGGTCATCTGCTCTTGTGCATGGATGGTTGTTGCTGCTTTTACGATCGCTTGCAGATCCTCAGGCAACTTATTCCATGCACTGTTGTTTACAATAATTGGCAGTACCTGAGCACCAGCCAGCGGTAGCGGATACATGTACTTAGCCACTTCAACATGGTTACCATCCCGGTGGTCAATCATGTTGGAACCGATAGAGCCATCGATAATTCCGGTAGCCAGAGAGGTGTAAATTTCACTCCATGCCAGAGACACTGGTGACGCACCAAGATTACGCAGGAATTTACCATAAGCGCCCGGCGCACGGATTTTCATACCCTTGAAGTCATCGATAGAAGTGATTTCTTTTTTGGTGATGATATATACCGGTGGCTGAATGTAAGGATCCAACCAGACCAGTCCCTGATCACCATAGGCTTTTTTCAGTACATCTGACCAGCCTCTCTCATGGAACAGCGTAGACAGTTCACCGACATCATCAGTTCCGCCCGGCAGACCAATCTCTACCACACCCGCAGGCAATTCACCAGCATGCATCGACTGGAATGGTGCCCCCATAGTAATCAGGCCGGATTTCACGGCATTCAGAATACCGGTAGTACCAACACCTTCACCGGAATACAGAACCTGTACTGCAATGCGTCCGCCTGACATTGTCTCAATGTTCTCTGCCAGATTTTCATACACTTCACCAAACGCAGTACCACGACCGTACAGGTTGGCAAAGCGCCAGTTATAGTCAGCCGCATAAGTCGCGACAGAAGCAGTCAGAGCACTCACACCCAGAGATACCGCCAACACACTTTTCAGTAATTTCTTTCCTTTTAAACCAAACATAGAACGTCCTCTTCCTGTTTTTTGTTCTGCCTTTCAATATGAACAACGAAAAAAGACAGCAACAGAACCAGTCGGAAGATTCAGATGGTACCAGTTTCAATCCGACTGGTTCTGGTACCATGGGTTTAATTTAACTGGTACTAAGGCTGGTATTTTTTTGTCGATAACATCACTTCTGACAAGGTGCCCGTGACAGCAAAAAGGAATTTGCACCATCACAGCACCCAGATTACTTACGTTTCAGAGAGTCAGATATGGACAGTATTACGAATAGAACCCTGCTAAATGCCACCTGCGATGCCAATGATGATGCTATCGCCGTAATCAACCCGGCTACCGATGCGGTGATCGGATATATCCCCTCACTGCAGCCTGCAGAAATTCATACCCTGATCGAAAAATCTAAGATCGCTCAGACATTGTGGGCGGCAAGACCGGCTGCGGAGCGGTCTGCGCTGCTGAAAAAATGGTACGATCTGGTGATTGAAAACAGCGATGATCTGGCTCGTATTATGACGCTGGAACAGGGAAAACCGCTGGCCGAAGCCAAAGGCGAAATTATCTACGGAGCCTCGTTTATTCAATGGTTTGCCGAAGAAGCCAAACGCACGTATGGCGATAGCATTCCCGCCCCGACCGGTGACAAACGCATCATGACTATCAAGCAACCAGTCGGCGTGGCTTCAGCCATTACACCGTGGAATTTTCCTACCGCGATGATCACCCGTAAAGCCGCCCCCGCTCTGGCGGCAGGATGCAGTTTTATCGTAAAACCGGCCAATCAGACCCCTCTGTCTGCCTACGCGATTACTGAACTGGCTTATCAGGCCGGGATCCCACAGGATCTGCTGGTCATGGTTAATAATCATTCTTCTGTCGCTGTAGGGGATATCTTCTGCTCCCATCCGGACATCAAGAAACTGTCCTTTACCGGCTCAACTCAGGTTGGCAGCCAGTTAATCAAACAGTGTGCCGACAGTGTCAAACGAACCTCCATGGAACTGGGTGGCAACGCCCCTTTTATCGTGTTCGACGACGCCGATATCGACGAAGCGGTAAAAGGAGCGATTGCCTCCAAATTCCGTAATGCCGGACAAACCTGCGTCTGTGCAAACCGTTTCTATGTGCAGGATGCGGTTTACGATCAGTTTGTCGATAAATTTATTACTGCCGTTGCCAGCCTGAAGGTCGGAAATGGTATTGACCCCGGCGTGCAAATCGGCCCGCTGGTTGACGCAAAAGCCAAAGAAAATGTGCTGGGTTATATCCATCAGGCAAAAGAACAGGGCGCAGAAGTCGCCTTTGGCGGTGAAGATCTGGGTGGCCTCTTTGTCCAGCCAACAATTCTGACCAATATTACTCAGGATATGGATATCGTACAGACAGAAATCTTCGGCCCTATCGCACCAGTCATCCGTTTCAGCAGCGATGAAGAGTTGGTCGCTAAAGCCAATGACACCATCTACGGGCTGGCCAGCTACTTCTACACTCGTACACTGAACCGGGCTTTCCATATCGCCGAACAATTGGAATTCGGCATGGTAGGAATTAATGAAGGCATTATCTCCAACGAAGTTGCTCCGTTCGGTGGAGTCAAGCAGTCCGGCTTTGGCCGGGAGGGTGCCAAACAGGGCATCGACGAATACATGAATATCAAGTATCTCTGCTTTGGTGGCCTTTGATTCATTTAAATATCAAAGCGTTAAAACCAAAGATTGCAAAGGAATATATGATGAAAATCATAGGAGAAAACGGAATGTTAAAAGATCAATTACCGCAAATAAACGTTGCCCTTCCTGGCCCTAACACTCAGGCTCTTCAGGAAAGAAGAAACCAGGCAAATCCGAGTGCTGTCCGTTGTGTTTATCCGGTCGCGATGAAAAGAGCGGAAGGCGCCATGATTGAAGATCTGGATGGTAACTATATTCTTGATTGGATCGGTGGTGTTGGTGTTCTGAATATCGGTCATTGTCACCCAGAAGTCGTTGCCGCTGTGAAAGAACAGTCTGAAAAATATTTCCACGGCATGTTCAACATTGTCACTCATGAAGGCTACGTTGCTCTTGCTGAGAAATTAAATGCCATTGTTCCTGTAAAAGGCAGTGAGAAAAAAACCTTCTTTGCCAACAGTGGTGCGGAAGCGGATGAAAACGCGGTAAAACTGGCCAGAGCCTATACCAAGCGCTCTAACATTATTGTTTTCTCTGGTGCCTTCCATGGCCGAACGCTTCTCACCATGTCCATGACAGCCAAAAAGGCTTATGCCAAAGGCATGGGACCATTACCCGGCGGTATCTTCCGGGCTGAATATCCTTACCTGTATCGTGCTGAAAAAGAGATGAATTCGGCAGAAATGCTGGCCTTCTACAGACAAAAAATTGAAAAAGTATTTGAAGAAGCCTCTCCGGCCAGTGAAGTGGCGGCCATTGTTTTAGAACCGCTTCAGGGTGAAGGCGGTTTTATTCCGGCACCGGTTGAATGGGTAAAAATGCTGCGAGAAATCTGTGATAAAGAAGGCATCCTGCTTATCGCCGATGAAGTTCAGACCGGTTTCTGCAGAACAGGAAGAATGTTTGCAACTGATTATTGGGCTGAAGCCGGGGTTTATCCAGATATCGTATCCACCGCAAAATCTATTGCCGGTGGCGTCCCGTTAAGTGCCGTGACTGCCAGCAAAGATATTATGGAATCCGCTCCGGCAGGTACTATCGGTGGTACTTACGGTGGTAATGCCCTTGCGTGTGCTGCGGCTTTAAAGGTTATCGAAATCATGGAGCGGGATAATCTGGCCGAGCGTGCTCAGGAAATTGGCTCAATCGTGACCGAACGGTATTCCAGATGGATGAAAACCAACCCATACATCGGTGATATCCGCGGACTGGGCGCAATGATCGGGCTTGAATTGGTTAAAGACAAAACCACCAAAGAACCCTACCCTGAAATGGTTAACTATCTGGTTCAGGAATGCGTTTCGAAAGGACTTCTTATTGAAAATGCCGGTACGTTCGGCAATGTCGTTCGCTTCCTTGCTCCTCTTGTTATTACCGACGAGCAATTGGAGGCTGGCCTTACCATTATGGAAGCCGCCATAGAAGCATTCACCAATCAATAAACCGTACTAAGTGAAACCATCTTCCGGCTCCGGTTTTGTTAAACGGAGCCGGGAAAAATAACCTCGTAAAATGCGAGCAGCACTCTTCCTGATCCAGTCTTTCCCATTCTCAAACCATCCTTAGCATTCAGTAGAACAAATATCAGCCAGGTGATTTCACTCATACTGGCAAGATGTTTGCTTTAGTGCGTATACGTATTACCCCCAAGTATGGCAGCAAAGCACTTTTACTCTCGAGTTTCTGATTGTTGTACAAAAAAAGCGCCCTATATCGGTGATATTCACCAGCTTGGTGCAGTGTTCGAAGTCACATTCAGCGCTCCGGTAACCGGTAGATGAGATCAGACCCTATGCTTCAACGTTATATACAACTAGACCCGAGTGATAACAGAACGCTGCAGGATCAAATCCGCGGTAGTATTTCTCAGGCGATATCCGAAGGATTTATTCCTAAAGATACCTGTCTGCTCTCTTCACGCAAGCTGGCACAAAGCCTGAAAGTCTCCCGTAATACCGTTCTAAGAGTTTACGAACAACTGACAGAAGACGGGTTGCTGATCCCGGTAGAACGCAAAGGATACTTTGTAAATCCGGATCTGGAACTGTCACCGAAAACGGAATCGCCTCGCTCCGATGTCTCTCCGGATAATCTGAACTGGAATAAATATCTGCTGACCGAACCCCGACAGCTTAGTCATGAACAGCACAACAACCTGAGTAACGCCAGCTACCAGTTTATTAACGGTATGGTCGATGAAAAGCTTTTCCCCGCATCAGAATGGCGTAAGTGCAGCATCCAGTCACTGAACCGGGTAAATAACAAAGCCTGGACGTCTAACGACTGCAATTACAATGATCTGATTGAACAGATAAGAACCCGCGTACTGCCTAAACGGGGGATCTTTGTTCAGCCGGAACAAATTGCGATTACCTTTGGCTGTCAGAACAGCCTGTACCTTATCTCCAAGCTGCTGGTCTCCCGTTACAGCACTATCGGTATGGAAAACCCCGGTTATCCGGAAGCTCTGCAACAATTTCAGACCCGCCGGGCCACCATAGTGCCTATTGATGTGGACGCTCATGGTATGCAGATCAATGAACGGCTGGATCCGTGCCAACTGGTATACACAACGCCCAGCAACCAATTCCCAACGACCGTCAGGTTATCTGCCGAGCGCAGAAAACAGCTGATGGAAAAAGCCGAACAACAGGACATGTTGATCATCGAAGACGATTTTGAACACGATATCAGCTATATAGAAGATCACTGCCCTGCTCTCAGGGGGGAATATAACAGTGAACGCATTATCTATATCTCCAGCTTTTCATCCACTATCGCCCCCGGATTACGCCTTGGCTACATTGTGGCTTCAGAGCCGCTGATCAAACAGATTAAATCACTGCAGATGCGTACCCACAGCCTGCCACCGAAGAATAACTGCCAGACTATGGCTCTGTTTCTCAGCCTCGGCTACTACGATGCTCTGGTGCAGAAGATGCTGAAACGTTACCGGGAAAAATGGCTGACGATGGAAAAAGCCCTCAACTACTATTTCCCGCAATCCGGAGTGATCCCTTCGCTGGCCGGTACGGCTTTCTGGATTAATTACACTGAAGGCTTCGATGCACAAACCCTACAAAAGGTGGCGGAAGCTCACGGCATTCTGATCAACAGCGGTACCCGCTACTATATGTCCACAGCAAATACGCACAGTTTCCGATTAAGTTTTCAGTCAATCCGTACCGAACATATCCGAGAAGGCATAAAACAGTTATCTAAACTGGCTAAACGTATTATGCCGACTCTGAGGCTGGAGGAGACCGATGGCATCCGGCTGAACAGTCAGAGGCTGCGGGATCTGCTGTCCGGCTGCACCCTGTATACCAAAGACTGCTTTAATATTCCCTACCAGATCACTTTCCAGCCAGACGGAAAACTGACCGGGGTATCCGAAAGGCCCAACGACACTGATGAAGGCTATTGGTGGATCAAGGACAATAAGCTCTATTACCAGTGGCGCAACTGGCAGTTCTCCGATGTCAGGGAAATCACGGTAATCCAGAGCGGCACCACACTAAAACGTTTTGGTGAAGACGGCTTCTCAATTGGAGATGCCTCACTGGCAGCGCCTATAAGCTAACTGTCAGTTTTTCCCTCTACAAAGCAAAATTAGTTATAACCGGAATGAAAATTCCTTAACTGCATCCCATCTGTATTTTATTCAGCTATCAATAATTGAAGCCTCCGGTGGTAAATTGCGCCTTGATGTTGAACTCCCGGATGGAAGCCACTACGGATTCTCCGTTTAACGTCATGTTATAGCGTAATTCATCGATAAAACGCATAAAACAAAATGGAGCGCTTTGCGCTCCATTCAACCATCAGATTATTGTGTTCTTAAGCGCTGCCAGTATTTTTCATAAATGGCCAGTGCTTCCGGACCAACATCATTAAGAAACTCGCCTTTTTTAATATCTTCATCCGCAGGAAAAATAGTCGGATTATTTTTCAGTTCATCCGGTAACAGAGCCCGGCCCGCTTTCGTTGCCGATGCGTACCCCATACTGGTCACAATTTCCGCCTGCTGTGCCGGTTCATACATAAAGTTAATAAATTTATGCGCCAGTTCTTTATGCTCACTGCCTGAAGGAATCGTAAAATTATCCATCCACAATCCCGCCCCTTCTTCCGGCATAACAAACTTCAATTCCGGCATCTCGGCCTGCCCCTGATAAGCATTACCATTCCATTGCATGCCAATGGTGGCTTCACCTGAGACATAAGGCATCTGAGGTGCATCTGAATTGTAAAGTAATATATTGTCTTTCAACGCAACCAGAGATTCATAGGCTTTCTTGATTTCCTCTTCGTTTCTGGTGTTAATACTATAGCCATTGAGCTTAAGTGCCATACCAAATACGTCACGAATATCATCAATCAACATCACTTGTTGTGCGTACTGCTCATCCCACAAATCGGCCCAGCGGGTAACCGGTGCATTAATCATAGTTTCGTTATAACTAATACCGGTAGCACCCCATATATATGGAAGAGAATAATCATTATTCGGATCATGAGCTTGCCCCAGCAGTCCATCCATGGTGTCCTGCATATTTGGAATTTTACTATGATCGAGTTTAGTCAGCAGACCTTCACGTCCCATCTTGTCGATAAAGTAAGCCGATGCAAAGACAACATCGTACCCCGACCCTTTGAGTAATTTGAGCTTGGTATACATCGACTCGTTATTCTCAAAAGTTAAGTAATTAACGGTCACATTTTCCTGCTTCTCAAACGCTTTTAGTGATGCTTCAGGCAAATAACTACCCCAGGCATAAACATTTAACACTTCATTCTTGGCATGCGCGAGAGCGGTAAAGCAAAATGTGCTTAAGATCAGTCCTTTGAGTAAATTTTTCATAGCTTGCTATCCAAACGATACCAGCACCATACTGGGTTCGAACGCATAATTACGCAAGTTTCAAGGTATGGAAAGAAAAATATATTAATCGTTACGAGTAGTAATTGTTATTAACGTGAGCATTTTTCTTTTAAAGATTACTAATTTACATTACTTAGTCGAAAATCCTTTGGTGTCTGATTGAAGGTTTTTTTAAATACACTATACATATACTGTAATGACGGATACCCACAGATATCAGCGATTTCCTGAATGGGAAGTTCAGTAGCAGCAAGTAAGCTTTTGGCTTTATGTAGTTTAGCATTATGTATTTCTTGATGAATTGTATGTCCTCTTTCTTCTTTAAATCGCGTCTCCATATTCGAACGCGAAATTCCAACATAATCTAATACTTGTTCCACTTTTATTCCCCTAAAAGCATTTTGGCGAATATAGTGCATAGCCTGTATTACATATGGATCGTTAAGCGCCTGAAAGTCACTGCTCTGTCGTTGATATACTTTCGTGGGAGGAACTAATTTCCGTACATGCCGAGTCACAGTATCCGGTTCATCTTTTGTTAACAGCTGATGCAATAATTTCGCAGCCTGATGCCCCATTGACTTACAACCTTGTCCAACCGAACTCAGAGAAACCCGAGTTAGATAGCGAGCTAACTCTTCATTATCAATACCGATAACGGCTATTTTATCGGGAACCATTAGATTAAGATGCTCGCATGCTTGCAACAAATGTCTCGCTCGTGCATCAGTTACAGCAATAATACCAGTTGGAGTAGGTAGACGCTGAATCCAATCGGCTAACCGATTCATATCGTACTGCCAACTCTGATGTGAAGTTTCATTACCCAGATAAACAGCTCCATTGTATCCCTCTCGAGCTACAATTGTTTCAAATGCCTTTTTTCTTTCCGTAGCCCATCGCTGATAATTTTTATCCGGCAATCCGTAAAAAGCAAAATTTTGAATTCCCTTAGATTTCAGATGCTCAAAAGCCATTTCTACAATTGCTACATTATCCGTAGCAATGTAAGGAACATCCGGATAATCCACCTCATTCTGATAAGATCCGCCCACACCAACGACTGGAATACCGGTATGAGACAGCCGTTTTATGACTTCAGGGTTATCAAAATCCGCAATTATTCCATCACCGCTCCAGTTAGAAAAACTGTCTAAGTTTGTAGTAAAATCATCTTCCAGAAAAATATCCCAGTTACATTGACTGGCTTGCAAATATTCTCCAATACCTTCAATAACTTGTCGGTCATAAACTTTATTAGCATTAAAGAGTAGGGAAATCCTATATTTTGTGTTCATAACTACCCCTCCTCTGGCAAGTTATAGCAATCTGTACCATGTGTTTGTGATAAAACTCAAACAGATAAAATCTATAAATACAGTAATCAAAAAACGTAATTGAGACTATCCATTCACCCCTTGATCATATAACCCACTATCAAATGAGGTATTAGTATGTTTATTGGAATCGATTTAGGCACATCCGGAGTCAAAGTTATTGTACTAAACAGACAGGGGAAAATTCTAGAAAATGTAACAAAACCACTAACTATATCTCGTCCAAAACCTTTATGGTCAGAACAAAACCCAAATGACTGGTGGAAGGCGACTTGTAATGCTATGGATGAGCTAGCTAAAATAACAGATTTATCACTAATTGAATCTATCGGTTTATCTGGGCAAATGCATGGAGCTGTCACATTAGACCCAAGCGGCAATATTATCCGTCCAGCAATTTTATGGAATGATGGACGGTGCAGCCACGAATGTGACTTACTTGAAACGATAGTGCCAAATAGCCGAACCATTACCGGTAATATTATGATGCCCGGATTTACGGCTCCCAAAATAAAATGGCTGGAACGACATGAACCGAATAACCACGCTAATATTGCTAAGGTTCTGTTACCTAAAGATTATCTACGTTTTAAGCTTAGTGGAGATTTCGCTTCAGACATGTCAGATTCTGCCGGTACTATGTGGCTGGATATTGAGTCCCGCACCTGGAATGATGAGTTACTTCAGGCATCCGGATTGACTCAAGACAATATGCCTAAGCTTTATGAAGGCAGTGAAGTTACCGGTTATCTTTACGAAAACTTAGCATCTCGCTGGGGAATGAAACAAGTCCCTATCGTGGCAGGAGCCGGTGATAACGCAGCAGGAGCTATTGGTGTGGGTGTCACTAAACCAGGAGAAGCAATGCTTTCATTGGGTACTTCGGGTGTCTATTTTGCTGTTAGTGATGGAATGGTGGTTAATACTGAGTCAGCACTTCACAGCTTCTGTCACGCACTACCAAAAACGTGGCATGGTATGTCTGTAATACTCAGTGCCGCATCCTGTCTTGACTGGGTAGTGAAACTAACAGGAAAACAGAATGTTGCCGAATTATTAGAAGACGCAGAGAAAAACAGTAACCCTGATTCAGAGGTTATCTTTTTACCTTATTTATCAGGAGAACGAACCCCTCATAACGATCCAAATGCAAAGGGAATTTTTTGGGGAATGACGCATGAAACTTCCGGTTCTGATTTAGCGGTAGCGGTATTACAAGGTGTAGGATTTGCTTTTGCTGACGGTTTTGCTGCTGTTCATGACGTTGGGATAATACCCAATGAAATTTCGTTAATTGGTGGTGGTGCCAGGAGCCCTTACTGGCGACAAATGCTGGCAGATATCACCGGCATAAAACTCATGTTCAGAGAAGGAGGAGAAGTAGGACCGGCTCTTGGCGCAGCTCGTTTAGCCAGGCTTGCGATTGATAATTCCCTACCAATCCATGAGATATGTACAGTTCCTGATCTTATCCAGTCTCATACACCCGACCCTCTGGAGAATGAAAAATATCAGCAAAAATATGTCAAATATCGACGTATTTATCAACAACTAAAATCTATCAGTCAATAATACAGAATAAATATAAAGCCATCTTTTTTACGATGGCTTTATTATCTAAAAAATTAATTTTATTATTCGAAAAATTACACCATTTTATAATTAAAAAGTTCCAAAGAATATAAATTTGGAACCCTATATTTAAAAACTATGCTGTAACGTTTTCTTTTACTGTCTGTGCCACTGGCTCACCAATTTCATCGCAGAAACGACCATGTTCCAAGTCATATATGATATTTTTCACTTTACCTTCAGTTAGATTATATTGTTTTATTTTCAGGTATATACCTGTAATTATATAAAGAATTGCTGGGAATACAGTAAATATAATCAAAATACCATCCAGCGTTTCTTGTGTTTGTTTCACAGGCTCACCATCCACCGCACTTTGGAAACCGAACCACGCCAATCCCCAGCCTATCAATGCTCCACCTACAGCCACACCTAGTTTTATAGTAAAAATATTTGCAGCCACATTCATACCGGTGATACGACGACCAGTCTTCCACTCTCCATAGTTATTAGCATCTGTAATCATTGACCACTGTAAAGGACCATTTGCACCTTGCAGTGCCTGTAGGAATAAATATAGACAAAGCGCCACAATCCAGTAATCCCCAGGTATAACAAAGAACAACAACCCAGCTAAACCAAGTAAAATATTATTCCATATAGATAGTTGAATCTTACAAAAACGATCACTAAATGGTTTAACAATAATACTTCCAAACATACTAAATATCGTTGTTCCAAGTAAGAAGTATGATGCAATATCTGCACCTTTATTTAAAATATAAGTAACATAATAAATAATCATACCCGCTCGAATAACTAAAGATACCAGCATAGTGAAGTTGTACACCGCGAGAATACGCCATTGATCATTTTTAACCAATATTTTCAGATCTCGAATGATGTCCATATTTTCTTCTTTTATAGGCTGAACTCGTTCTTTAGTAAATGCAAAGCAGAACAGAAACATTAAACAACCAATCCCACCAAAAATTGTCATCGCCAATTGAATACCAGCAGCACGGTCACCCGGCGATAAATAATCAGCCAACGGTAGGATAGCAGCTGTCCCCAATGCTCCACCAATCGGTGCAATAGCAAAGCGATACGATTGAAGTGACATATTTTCTTTGGGCGCACCAGTAATTGCTGCACCTAAAGAACAATAAGGAATATTAATAGCTGTATACATTAATGTCATAAATACATAAGTTGTGACAGCAAAAATAATTTTTCCCGTTTCATCGTAATCCGGAACCGTATATACCAATATAGTACTAATAGCGAATGGTATACTTATAATTAGCAAATATGGTCTGAAACGTCCCCAACGAGTGACCGTATTATCAGCAATTGCTCCCATAATCGGGTCAGTAAATGCATCAAGTAAACGCACTGCTAAAAACATCGTTCCCATAATAGCCGGAGATAGACCATAAATATCCGTATAAAAATAGGCTAATATTGCGACACAAGAATCGAATACTATATGGCTAGCAGCATCCCCCATACCGTAGCCAATTTTTTCTTTAGCCGAAATTTTTTCTGTTATTTGTGTAGGTTGGATTAAACTATTCATCAAATTATTCCTTTTATGCTTCTAAATTAATTTGGAAGCGACATATCTCAGCTTTTGTTATTGATTCCAATGAAACCCTGTCGCCTTGAATAATACCAGGTATACTTAAAGACGATGGTTTTAGTCCATGTAAATATAAAGTTAAATTTTTTATTTCGCCTTCAATAGTTACTTCTAACTCTGTTAAATTACGTGTCACACAAACATTAACTTCTTTTTTATTATCAGAATTGATAATTTTGCTGTGTGCTGTACATCCTTCAGATAATTGATATAAATGAAATTGTGCATTTGCAATAAAATCATAGTCAACTTCAGTCTGATTAATGCTAGAAGCCAATAAAGTATTAGGTCGAACATACAAAGGTAAACTCATAAAATCATAAGTTTCTTTATGCCATTTTCCACCCTTAACTACTTTTCCTGTGAGTAAATGAGTCCATTCCCCTTCAGGCAAATAATAACTAACATCGCCTTTTTCACTGAAAACTGGAGCAACTAATAAACTATCACCAAGCATATATTGAAGATCCAAGGTGTGTGTTGTGAGATCATTTTCAAACTCAAGCCACATTGCACGCATCATCGGTATGCCAGTCTCTTTGGCTTGATGAGCCATGGAGTACAAATAAGGCATCAGATTTGCCTTCAATTTAGTGAAGCTTCGCACTACATCACAAGATTCTTCATCATAAGCCCATGGCACACGGTAAGATTTACTGCCATGCAAACGACTATGACTTGAAAGTAAACCAAAAGCACACCAACGTTTATACAAATGAGCTGGTGCCGTATTTTCAAAACCGCCGATGTCATGACTCCAGAAGCCAAAACCAGACAGACCTAAAGAGAGTCCGCCACGTAAACTTTCAGCCATGGATTCATAAGTTGCATAACAATCCCCTCCCCAGTGAACCGGAAATTGTTGACTACCTGCCGTGGCTGAACGAGCAAATAAAGCGGCCTGATACTGCCCTAATTTACGTTCTAAAACCCGGTACACCAATTCGTTATATAAGAAGGTGTAATAGTTATGCATTTTCTGAGGACATGCCCCATTAAACCACTGAACGTCCGTCGGAATACGTTCACCAAAATCGGTTTTAAAACTATCAACCCCCATGTCAATAAGTCGTTCTAGATGAGACTCATACCACTGACAAGCCTCAGGATTGGTAAAATCAACAATCCCCATACCTGCTTGCCAATGATCCCACTGCCACACATCACCTGTAAGATTTTTAAGCAAATATCCTTTTTGTGCTGCTTCTTCAAATAATGGTGACTTTTGACCTAGGTAAGAATTTATCCAGACACATATCTTCAGTCCTTTTGCTTTCAAACGCGTTAGCATGGCTTCAGGATCAGGGAATGTCTTATCGTCCCATTGAAAATCGCACCATTGATATGGTTTCATCCAAAAACAATCAAAATGAAATACATGAAGGGGTAAATCACGTTCAATCATTCCATCAATAAATGAATTAACCGTAGCTTCATCATAATTAGTAGTAAATGATGTTGTTAACCAAAGACCAAATGTCCAAGCTGGTGGTAACCCTGGCCGGCCAGAAATCTGAGTATAATTATTGAGTACATCTTTTCCTGTAGGACCATCGATGACATAGTAGGAAAGGTATTCACCTTCAACACTGAACTGAACCTTGGACACTTTTTCTGAGGCTATTTCAAAAGAAACATTTTCAGGGTGATCAACAAATACACCATATCCTTTGTTTGTTATATAGAAAGGAATATTTTTATAAGCTTGTTCTGTACTTGTACCACCATCTTTATTCCAGGTTTCTACTTGCTGGCCATTTTTCACCAAAGCCGTAAAACGCTCACCAAGTCCATACACTAACTCACCGACGCCAAGATCCAACCGCTCAAAAAAATAATTTTTCCCGGCTTGCTTATCTACTGCATAACCGGATGATTTAGCGGTTGATTTAGTCACTTCTACACCATCTCGGTAGAAAGTTATTCCCCAAATGTTCTTTGCAATATGAGCTTCTAAATTACCATTCTTGACAATGAGGACATCCTCAGAATCAGTTACTTCAAATTCGATATCATATTTTGCTAATTCAAAATGAGGTTTTTTATTTCGCTTACCCTTAAAATGTTCGTAACGAACACCAATTACGTTAGCAATAGGAGCCGTTAATGTGATGGTAAAGAGCGGAGAACCAATCTGGTTTTCTCTGATTTTTCCATCGATAGGAGAAACATAAATCACAATCTCATTACTTGAAGCAATTTGATACTCAAAGGTATGCACTGGTGATATGAGGTTTAAGTTTTCTTGGATTAACCAGTTACCATCACTGATTTTCATACATGATCCCTTATTCAATAGATTTAGTCTTATTTTTAATAAAATTCTTATAGTTTCTAATTCAAAGTTAAATTGCTCAAATCAACAATTGATTTACGATATTTTTCAAATGTGACCTGAATCACCAATAACTTTTTTCATTTTCAACAATGATAATAAACACCTTAACAATAAGAAATCCAATGCAATAATTATGTTCTTTAAGTTGCATCAGAATAAACAATTTGAATAACTCAAATATAAAAAAACGCAATTGAATAATTGATAAATATTCTGAAATATACAAACAATATAAAAATGACATTATTGAGGAATATGGAATGGTCAAATACTTTAAGAATATAGACAAAATTAGATTCGAGGGAACGGAAACAAGAAATCCGTTAGCATTCAGATACTATGATCCTGAACGTATTATTTTAGGCAAACCAATGAAGGATCATCTTCGCTTCGCGGCCTGCTATTGGCATAGTTTCTGTTGGCAAGGTCATGATATTTTTGGTACTTCTTCATTTGACCGGTCATGGGCTCACTCAAACAATCCCATGGAAGCAGCAAAAATGAAAGCAGATGCTGCTTTTGAATTCTTCACAAAATTAGGTGTACCTTACTACTGCTTCCACGATGTCGATGTTGCTCCAGAAGGTCAGAATTTAACCGAATACACACAAAATTTTGCACAAATGGTTGATGTGTTAGAGCGTAAACAAGAAGAAACAGGTATGAAACTGCTATGGGGAACCGCAAATGCGTTTTCTCATCCACGCTATATGGCCGGTGCAGGAACGAATCCTGATCCTAAAGTTTTTTCTTATGCCGCTACACAAATATTCCATGCTATGGCTGCCACAAAACGTTTAAGTGGTGAAAACTACGTTTTATGGGGTGGACGAGAAGGCTATGAAACTTTACTCAACACAGATCTAAGGCAAGAACGAACCCAACTTGGACGTTTAATGCAAATGGTCGTAGAGCATAAGCATAAGATCGGTTTTAAAGGGACAATTTTGATTGAACCGAAGCCTCAAGAACCAACCAAGCATCAATACGATTACGATACAGCGACTGTTTATGGTTTCTTGAAACAATTTGGCTTAGAAAATGAAGTTAAAGTGAACATTGAAGCAAACCATGCAACTCTTGCGGGACATAGCTTCCATCATGAAATTGCAACAGCAACATCACTAGGTTTATTCGGCTCTATTGATGCCAACCGCGGTGATGCTCAACTGGGTTGGGATACAGACCAATTTCCTAACAGTGTTGAGGAAAACACATTAGTAATGTACGAAATTCTGAAATCTGGGGGCTTTACGACTGGAGGTCTAAATTTTGATGCTCGCCTTCGTCGTCCTTCTATCGATAATGAAGACCTATTCCATGGTCATATTGGTGGTATGGATACAATGGCACTATCTCTTCTCAGAGCAGCGAAAATGATTGAAGACGATGTATTATCTATGCACGTAGCCAAACGCTATGCCGATTGGAATAACGATTTAGGTAAGGCCATCCTTAATGGTGATTTTTCACTTGAGTCTTTAGCAAAGCATGCAACTGAGGCTAATATCCAGCCAGTAAAACAATCTGGCCGTCAAGAGTATTTAGAAAACATAGTCAATCGTTTTATCTTTGACTAATACTAATGACACTGTTTCGCATATTCCGGCTAAAGTACCGGAATATGCGATTATCTGGAATGGATAGGTATGTTGCAATACACCCCCCATACATTCCGCACCTACTTATCTGCATCGCATTTCTCTTTCCAGATATGGTACTAAAGAATTATCTTCCGAAATGACAGATTCTCTGTCCTTTACAGCCATTAAAGACAAGAAACAAACACTGACACGCTATGTGTTTGTCTAAAATAACTTTATTCGGATCTGGCATCATCAGAGATCCACTTCCTATACTGTAAAGAACGATGATCAGAATTCAGGATAAAATATGCTCTGGCGACTCTGTCTGGCTCTTTTTCTTTGCTTAAACATTAGCATGCCAAGCCATGCCGATGATTTATTGCGGATCGGCGTGTTAAGTAAACGCGGAGATAGCATAGTGCTGGAACGGTGGACAAGTACGGCTGATTACCTGACAGAACAACTTCCCGGCTACCGGTTTACCATTGTGCCGCTGGATTTTGACGCACTGGATGATGCCGTCGAAAATCAGGAAGTCGATTTTGTGATAACCAATACGCTTTACTTTGCCGAGCTGGAGCATAGTCTTGGGGTCACCCGTATTGCGACCCTGAAAAATCTTGGCCTGAAAAACGAAGTGCTGACCAACTTTGGCGGGGTGATTTTTGTCCGTAAAGAAAGCGCTATCGAATCATTAAGCCAGTTACGGGGCAAAAAATTTGGTGCCGTTGAACAAAACTCCTTTGGTGGTTGGGTAATGGCGCGTAAAGAACTACGCAATAACGGATTAGAACAGGAAGATTTCTCACAACTTGAATTTTTAAAAACACATGATCAGGTCGTCTACGCCGTATTGGACGGCCGTATTGATGCTGGAACCGTCCGGACTGACACTCTGGAGCGTATGGCACAGGAAAATCTGCTCAGTCTGGAGCAAATCCGGGTTCTGGAACCGAAACATCATCCGGACTTTCCTTATCTGGTTTCCACCGACCTCTATCCTGAATGGCCGTTTGCCAGCCTGCCATCGGTCAGTGCCGACATCGCTCAGCAGGTATTACTGGCCTTACTTAACATGCCCTCAACTAGTAAAGCCGCTCTGGATGCCAGAATTGCAGGGTGGTCATCTCCACTTGATTATTCCAAAGTGGACATGTTGCTTCAGGAGTTCGGACTTGGGCCATACTCCGGTATGGTTGAAGAGATCGTGGTAAAAGAACGGGACATTACGTTTACAGATATCTGGAATACAGAAGAAATCCTGCTGGCACTGGTACTGCTGATATCGTTCGGGGCATTAATGTACCGTTATTACCGGCGAACCAGATTACTGGATATCAAATTGTCTACGTTTAATATCTTACTGATAGCCTTTGAACTGACCGTTATTCTGTTCCTGATCGTTGAAATCCTAATCCTCGACCGTCTGGAAAATACGCTCTCAGAAGCAAGCCAACAACGATTTAATATGGTGACAACTGCAGATGAACTCCGTCAGAGTTCTGATGATCTGACTCACTATGCCCGCGCCTATGCAGTAACAAGTAACCGTGAATTTAAACGCAGATATGAACACATTTTGGATATCAGGAACGGAATTGCCCCCAGACCCGTTAATTATCAGGACATCTATTGGGATCTGAATGCAGAATCCAGAAAGAAACGGCACCCGGATGGAGAAACTCGCTCTCTGAAAGCACTCATTCACGCCCTACCTTTTAGCGAAAGTGAGCAACGCAGGTTACTGCAATCAGAGCAATACTCGAACAACCTGGTTAATCTGGAAAAACGTGCCTTTTCTGCTGTAGAGAAGGGAAATAACGAGCAAGCGACATCCCTTCTCTTTTCCGATGAGTATTATGCGGCCAAGCATGAGATTATGCTGCCTATCGATCAGATGATGTCGATACTGGAAGTCCGTACCCAGGCTGAAATTGACACTATATCCAGACAAGTACACCGCCAGTTCAATTACCTGCTGGGGCTCAGCCTGATTTTTATTCTCGGTAACCTTCTGGCGTACTGGTTATTGCGTAAAAAAATCAATCAGCCGGTTGCCTATCTGACGGATGTCATCCGCCATTTTCGATTAAATCATAAAGGGATTGAAGAGAAACATTTTTACCGGGATGAAGTCGGTCTGATGATTGAACAATACTTTACTATGCAGCAGACCATTCAAGCAGCAAATCAGCAACTTGAAGAGATGTTTTCCCGCACACGGGAGTCCATAGAATACGCAGCCCTGATCCAGAATGTATTAATACCAACAACCGACACATTTGAGCGGTATTTCGATGAAACTTTTACCCTGTGGCAGCCCAAAGATGTCGTTGGCGGCGATATTTTCCTGCTGGAAGAAATGAGCAATGAAGATGAAGTACTGCTGATGGTCATTGATTGCACCGGGCATGGCGTAGCCGGGGCATTTGTTACCATGTTGGTTAAAGCTATTGAACGGCATACGGTCAGCATGATGCAGAAGAATCATGAAAAAGTGAGCCCAGCCAGAATGCTCTCGGTATTTAACCGTTCGATTAAAAACCTGCTGAAACAACACGGACCGGAAGCAGCATCGAATGTAGGTTTTGATGGAGGGATCCTTTTCTATGACCGCCGCAACAGTCTGATCCGCTTTGCAGGAGCAAACTGTTCACTTTATCAGAGCGATGACACAACCGTAGAAATCATTAAAGGCAACCGTCATTCCATCGGCTACAAATCGTCAGATATAGAGTATGAGTTCACTGACCATGAAATACCGATTAACCGGCCGATGAACTTTTATCTGCCTACCGATGGTTATATTGATCAAAACGGTGGTGAAAAAGGTTTCCCGTTCGGGAAAACAAACTTTGTTAAGTTGATTAAGCAATACAGTAATAAACCGATGGAGCAACAGTATAGTCTGTTTGCTCAGGCTCTCAGAGATTATCAGGGTGATGAGGTTATCAATGATGATATTACTCTGGTTGCGTTCAGCGTCCATCCGACGACAGATGACACCGGAAAAGAGCTATCAGACTGAGGAGAAAAACAACCATGCGTTACGCAAATCTGGAACAGATGTTAGATGAAGACGGAATCGTTTTTCTGTCCTACGGAGGATTTCTGACTCAGACGCTCATTTCCGGAATGACAGAAGCACTGGAAAAAGAAGCCGCCAGTACCGACTTAAGCCAGAAAGTATCGAATAATATCTTTACGATCTTTATCGAACTCTCCCAGAACATTATGAATTACGCCAAAACCCATCCAGAAGTAAACGGCAATCATTTTTGTAATAAAAGCCTGATGGTGGTCGGGCAAAATCCGAAAACAAATGGCTACTATATTATCAGCCGCAATCAAATCGATGAATCTGACAAACATAAAATTGAAACACGTCTTGCTGAGGTAGAAGGGTTAAGTAAAGATGAACTGCGAGTCCTATACCGGGAAAAACGCAAACAAAACAGGGATACGGAAGGCAACGGTGCCGGTATCGGTTTTATCGAGGTTGCCCGTCGTTGTGATCAGATTGAACACTACTTTTCTCCGCTAGAAGGGAAAAAATACAATTTCACCGTTAAAGTAACTATCAATAAATAGCAGAGGAGTGCGTTCACCGTGGAAAAGCTATATATTGCCGCGACACAATATACTCCGGAGATTAGTATGGATCCTGTCGGAGTCATTTCGCTGAAGGGTAAGTCTTACCCTGAAAATACATTCGAATTCTATACCCCTGTAATGCAATGGTTAGAGACCTACTTTGACGGGAATTCAGCCCCGCAAACAACCGTTAATATGGAAATCATTTATTTTAACTCCAGTTCATCTAAATTATTTTTTGATTTCTTTGATGTTCTTGATGAAAACAAGGGAAATAGTGAGATCAAAGTCGCCTGGTTTTTTGACCGTGAAAACGAATCGGCAGAGGAAGCAGGGGAAGATTTTCGTGATGATTTCGAGTCACTCGACTTTCAGTTGATAGCCAAAGAAAATAAAAGGCCATAAACGATGTACAGCAGCGATAAAAAGCTGATTGAAGAGCTTGAAGAATTACAGGACAGTTTTGCCCAAACAACCAATAAAATCATTCGGGATCTCCATCGACAACATAAAATCATGGAGCGGAGTGATAAACGTCAGCGTCAGGAATATGACGAGCTGCAACGCCGTCTGGAAGAAGTAGAACGCCTGCAAAAAGAGATAGAAGAGACCCAGAAAGAGGTCATTTTTACTATGGGTGCTATCGGTGAAAGCCGCTCGAAGGAAACGGGCAATCACGTAAAGCGAGTTGCCGAATACTCTAAAATGCTGGCTCTCTACTATGGTTTGCCTGAACGAGAAGCGGAAATGCTAAAGCAAGCCTCCCCCATGCACGATATCGGTAAAGTAGCGATTCCTGATTCAATTTTAAACAAACCGGGCAGGCTGACCGACGACGAATTTGAGGTCATAAAAAACCATGCCGCATTGGGGCATGAATTACTGTGTCACTCAAAACGCGTGTTACTGACTTGTGCCGCAATAGTTGCTTATGAACACCATGAAAAATGGGATGGAAGTGGCTACCCCCGTGGTGCTGCTGGTGAAGATATTCATATTTATGGCCGGATTACAGCTCTTGCGGATGTATTCGATGCACTGAGTAATGATCGTTGCTACAAAAAAGCCTGGCCGGATGATGAGATCTTCACCTATCTGAAAGATCAGCGCGGTGTCCATTTTGACCCCCGGTTAATCGATCTGTTTTTTGAGCATCTGGATGAATTTATTCGTGTCAGAGATGCATTCAAAGATGAAACTAATAGCGGCTCCGAATAAAAAAACAGACCCGGGAAAACCCCGGGCCCGAAGGCCTTCAACGATATAAACCGAAGGAAAGAGCTACAAAAAAACAGGTCCTTGCTATGACATAAAACGCCATAGCAGAGCAATAAAACCATTAAGCCACTAAAGCAGCCGCTTCGCGGGTCAAACGGGCAAGTTCATCCCAATCACCAGCTTCAATCAGTTTTTTATCCACCATCCAGGTACCACCACAGGCAATCACACGCGGAATAGCCAGGTAATCATTCACATTTGCCGGATTCACCCCACCGGTCGGCATGATCTGAATATCACCATAAGGTGCCAGCAGCGATTTCAGCATATTGATACCACCGGAAGCCTCTGCCGGGAAAAACTTCAGGGTCGTCAGCCCCATTTCCAGTGCCGCTTCGATAGTGCTCGGATTGTTAACGCCCGGAACGATATCAATACCGGCTTCCTGACAAGCTTTTACCGTGTTCGGGTTGAAACCGGGAGAAACGACAAATGACGCTCCGGCTTCTTTCGCCGCCAGTACCTGCTCTTTATTCAGAACCGTACCCGCGCCAATCAGCATATCCGGTTGAGCTGCACGCAGCAGACGGATCGCTTCTACTGCAGCTTCTGTACGAAAAGTGATTTCAGCTGCAGGCAGACCGTTTTCAGCCAATACCTTACCCAGCGGGATAATATCTTCCGCTTTATCAATGGCGATCACCGGAATGATCTTAATCTTTTTCAGCTGTTCGGTTGTGCTAATCATAGTTATTCCTCACTTTAATCTTATTGGGTTAGCTGTGCGGTAATCGCTTTCGGTATGATGGCACCTTTATGCTGGATCACCAGCCCTGCCATCTGGTTACCACACTGACATGCCTGCACCAGAGTGGCTCCTCTGGCATAAGCAGCCAGAAAACCACCGTTGAAAGAATCACCCGCAGAGGTGGTATCCACGACGTTATCTACCGGAACTGTCGGCACATAAACAGCCTCTTCCGATGCAGCAAAATCCTGAACCACACAGCCTTCCGCGCCCAGTTTAATGATGGCTTGTTTTACACCGCTCTCTTTCAATCTGGTCAGCGTCACTTCAGGGCTTTCATCTCCCCAGATCAGTTGCTCGTCATCAAAGGTCACCAGAGCCAGACTGGTAGTGGCAAATTGCTGCTGATAGAGGCATTTTACCGTTTCATTGTTGTCATCAGGCCATAATGTCGGACGGAAATTACTGTCAAATGCAATCTCAATCCCCTGCCCGGAAAGTTCCTGCAACAGTAGCAGCAGAGCTTTCCGATCCTCATCCGGCAGAATAGCCAGACTAATGCCGCTGATAAACACAATATCCATCGTCAGCAAAGCCTCTTTGACCCGATTAAAATCCGAGTGTTGCAGTAAGTAACGAGCAGCTGACTGGCTACGCCAGTACAGAAAACTGCGTTCACCATGCTCATCAACCTGAATCATATACAGCCCCGGAGAACGGGCAGGATCGCTCAATACCAGATCGGTACGGATCCCTTCTTCCTGCCAGCGGGAAATCATTCCCGCACTGATAGGATCACACCCCATCGCCGTGACATAAAAGAGTTCAAGTTCACTGCCGGCTGAACGGGAAAGATAAACGGCAGCGTTTAACGTATCGCCTCCGAATGTCTGAGTCATTGCACCAAACGGTTCACCATTCAGCTCTATCATACATTCGCCAATCAGGGCTATTTTCATACTATCCTCTCGCTCGGGCTGCAAAAATTGACGCAGCAGAGCCCCTCCGCACATATAAAGCACGGTGGAACTACTTATTAAAATGAATGGCTGCTTCTCAGGCAGCGTGATCAGACTCGCCGGTTAACGGTCAGATATATTTGGTCGGATCATCCTGAAACAGGTATTTATCGTAAGGGTTGTCTTCACTGGAAGACGCTTCATACAATGCCTGTTTGGTACTTTCCAGATGACTCCACATCGCTTTTTGGGTCGCTTCCGGTGATTTCATCAGCAAGGCGTTCATGATCTGACTGTGTTCATCATCCCAGGCATTCAGGTTGGATGAATCGATATGCTCATGCAGTTTCAGCCATAACGGATTGCGTTCACGCCCCAGCCACATCAACTGAACAATAACCGCCAGCACCGAATTATTGGTAATACTGGCCAGCTTGTAATGAAATTCCCGATCCCACTGAGAATCACGCCGGTCTTCATCTTCCACGCCCGCCTGCCAGATACGGTTCAGTTCATCCAGATCCCCTTTGGTCACCTGTGAAGCCGCGAACCCGGCAATCGCACATTCGATCAGTTGCCGGGCCTGCAACATTTCAAACGGACCGGCGGTCCTGATCTCTTCCACGGCATGACGAACAAATTGTTCAAACTCATCGTTCGGCTGACTGCTGGATTCCGGATTATTACTGACAACCAGTATCCCTGAACCTTTACGGACTTCGACATACCCTTCCAGTTCCAGCATGATGATCGCTTCGCGGACAACAGTACGGCTGACGTTAAATTCTTCCGCAATCAGCCTTTCCGGAGGAAGTTTCTGACCTACCGGATACTTTTCCGAGATAATCAGTTCCCGAATCTGCTCCCCCAGAGACTGATATAATCTCTTACTACTCATCGTATCTCCACAAAGCTATCTATCTAATAAAAAAGTTATTATACCACTGCCATTGGAAGAACCCAGCGATGTCTGATGATCGGGATAGCAATTTGTCATATAACTTTATGTTGTCAGACCATTTTGCCGGAAACCAAACGGCTATCCCTCCACACGACCTGATTGATTACTGATACAGGCCAAAGAACCGCGGCAGGAACAGTGTTATTTCGGGAATATAAGTGATAAGCCCCAGACTGATCAGCAGCGATACAAAGAACGGCAACATAGGTTTAATCAAACGTTGTAACTGAACATTTGCAACCGAGCAGCCGACAAACAGAGCACTTCCCACAGGCGGAGTACACAGGCCGATACACAGGTTCATCACCATCATGATGCCGAAGTGTACCGGATCCACACCTAAGTCTTTTACAATCGGCAAGAAGATTGGGGTGAAGATCAGTACCGCCGGAGTCATATCCATAAAAATACCCACAATCAGCAGAATGACGTTGATGATCAGCAGAATGATTACCGGATCTTCTGATAATGTCAGCAAAGTATCACTGATCAGGAATGGAATATCAGCAAACGTCATCGCCCATGACATGCCCACCGAGATACCAATCAGCAGCAGCACGATAGAGGTGGTCACAATGGATTCCAGCACAATCTTCGGCAGATCCTTCAGTTTAATTTCCCGGTAAATCACTACGGACAAAATAAATGTATATACCACAGCCACCGCCGAAGCTTCTGTTGCTGTAAAGATACCACCCAGAATACCACCCATCACGACAACCACCAGCAGCAGGCTGGGAATCGCATCCATCAGGGCTTTGAAAGCAATCGCCAACGTCGGACGCTCGGAAACCGGGTAGCCTTTTTTCATGGAGATCACCGTACCAACCGCCACCAGAGACAGCCCCATCATAATGCCCGGCAGATATCCGGCCATAAATAATGTGGCGACCGAAAGGCCACCGGCACTCAGGGCATAGATAATCAGTACGTTTGACGGTGGGATCAACAGGCCGGTGATACAGGAAGTCACGTTAACCGCCGCTGAATAAGCCGGATCATAACCCGCTTTTTTCTGTAACGGTGTCATGGTGCCACCGACAGCCGCCGCGGCCGCAACAGCAGAACCGGAGATAGAACCGAACATCATATTGGCCATCACGTTCACGTGACCAAGTGAACCCGGCATGCGACCTACCAGTACCTGAGAAAGATTGATCAGACGGTGTGCAATACCACCGTTATTCATCAGGATACCGGCCAGGATAAAGAATGGGATCGCCAAAAGAGAGAAGCTATCCAGGCCCACTGCCAGTTTCTGTCCCACGACCACAAAAACGGTTTCTACCGGCAGCATCATTGCACCGGAAGCCAGCGTTGCAAGACCAATCGCAAACGAAATCGGCACGCCCAGAAAAACCAAAGCAAAAAAGCTTCCGAACATGACTGCTGAAATCTGCCAATCCATAATTAATGGGCCTCTTGTTGATGTGATTTACACGCAGAAGTCGCTTTAAGCTCAACCACTGCCTGACGGATAAATACCAGGTTATAGAACACGATTAATGCACCGGATAGCGGCAAAATGGCATAGATATAAGCCATAGGGATCTGCAGAGCCGGAGCAACCTGTCCAGTGGTATATACTTTATTGACCAGATTAATGCCGCCAAAGATCATAGCACCCGATGCGAAAACAGCGACCATCACATTGGTAAAGATGACATTCATCTTTTTCTTTTTTTCACTCAGATTCATGGTAAAAAGATCTATGGATAAATGCTTTTGTAAGCCGACTGTGTAAGCAGCGCCCAGTAGCCCCACCCATATCATACTGAAGCGGGCGATCTCATCGGTTGCAGTACTTGGTGAGTTCAGAACGAAACGGCTGAATACCTGCCAGACAACACAGACAACCAGCATCAGCATAGTTACGATACAAAGGCGGCTTACTAATTTATCGATAAGCCCTTTTAATTTATTCATCTTGCTCTACCTAAAAAGGGCCGAAGCCCTTTGCTTAGTGTTATTGATTTCTTATTTAACTGCAGCTTCGATCTTGTCCAGCCATTTAGCTTGTTCTGGATCTTTTCTGAAGTCTTCGTAAAGAGGAGTCAGTTTTTCTTTGAAAGCGGTATTGTCTACTTTGATAAATTCCGCACCACTTTCCAAGGCAATCTTACGTGATTCTTCGACAGCCTTGCCCCACAGCTCTTTCTCATAAACTTCAGAGTGCTGCACAGCCTTAGACAGGATATCTTTCTGTTCCTGATCCAGCTTGTTCCAGGTTGTTGTGGAGATAACAAAATAATCCGGTACTGAAGTGTGCTGATCTTCGGTGTAGTATGGTGCAACTTCAACATGTTTAGTCTGCACATAAGAAGGTTCGTTGTTCTCAGCACCATCGATCACACCCTGTTGCAGAGCGGTGTACACTTCACCGAACGGAATTGGCGTTGGAGAACCGCCCAGCAGTTCGATCAGCTTCAGTGTGGTTGGGGTTGCAACAACACGAATCTTCATCCCTTCCAGATCAGCAGGAGTACGGATCGGCTTCTTAGCGTAGAAGCTACGGTTACCCGCAACATAAGCCCCCAGACCGATAAAGCCACGGTCTGCCGTGCTGTTCATCATCTCTTTACCTACCGGACCGAAGATCACTTTCTCCAGGTCTTCCTGACTGGTAAACAGATAAGGCAGGCTGAATACAGAATAAGCTTTCGCAAATGGTTCCATTTCACTGGCAGAAGCCTTGGTCATATCCAGAGCATTCGCCTGAAGCAGTTCCAGTGTTTCACGAGGTCCGCCCATCTGGCCCCCCGGATAAATACGGATGCGCATTTTTCCGTTGGATTCTTTCTTCACTTCCTCTGCCAGCTTTTCAATCGCCTGACTCACCACGTGAGAAGATTCCAGGTTATGAGCCAGCTTAAGCGTCACTTTATCCATTGCATTAACAGACAAAGAGCTCAGCAGTAGGGGGGAAGATAAGATAAGAGCTTTAGTAATAGATTTAAGGGTTGTTTTCATTGCTACGTATCCTTCAGATTAATTCGGGAGAGATGTTATACCAAAACCACACAAAACACATGAGATCAAGATCACGGTAAACCCGATTGGTATAACAAAAACCCAGTAAAAGTGAGGTTAATCACAAAAAAGAACTTAAAGGAAAATTATCACTTTTCTCAAGAAATCAGCCAACTTATTGTTTTAATTTAACTATTTATTGATATCACTATGAATTACATGACTTATCATTGATAACCTATGATCCAACTCACACAGACCAACTTGTTATACCAATATTAAGAGTTGTAATATATGGGCATAAACCAACCCCTACCGAATAATAGGAAGAAGTGATGTCAACATTTCTAACAGAAGACTTTTTGCTTACGACTGAAATTGCAAAAGAGCTATATCATAGTGTAGCCGCTCATCAGCCAATTATTGACTACCACTGCCATCTGCCACCGGAGCAGGTATCTACTGACTATCGCTTCAAAAACCTGACCGATATCTGGTTACGCGGAGATCACTATAAGTGGCGCGGAATGCGCACCAATGGCATTGATGAGCGTTTCTGTACCGGTAACGCCAGTGATAAAGAAAAATTTATGGCATGGGCAAAAACCGTGCCTCAGACAATCGGTAACCCTCTGTTCCACTGGACTCATCTGGAACTGCGTCGTCCGTTTGGTATTACTGATCGCGTACTGAACCCACAGAGCGCAGAAAGCATCTGGAATGACTGTAATGCCATGCTGGAAACGCCAGAGTTCTCTGCCCGCAGCATTATGCAAAAGATGAATGTGCGTATGGTCGGAACCACGGATGATCCGATTGATGATCTGGCTGCGCATAAAGCCGTTGCAGAAGACAGCAGCTTTGATGTGCAAATGCTGCCAAGCTGGCGTCCGGATAAGGCATTCAATATTGCAGCACCTGAATATGCTGATTACATCGCAAAACTGAGTGCCGCTGCGGATGTGGAGATCAACAGCTTCAGCTCCCTGTGTGATGCGCTGTATCAGCGTCTGGAACACTTTGCCGCACACGGCTGTAAGGTCACCGACCATGCTCTGGATACCGTCGTTTATGAAGAAGCCACCGAACAGGAACTGAACAACATTCTGACCACCCGTCTGAGCGGTGGCGAAGTATCAGACAAGCAGGCTGCACAGATTAAAACAGCGGTACTTATCTATCTGGGTAAAGAATATGCCCGCCGTGGCTGGGTTCAACAATACCATATCGGCGCACTGCGTAATAACAACGAACGTATGCTGAAACTGCTCGGCCCGGATACCGGTTTTGATTCCATCAATGATGGCTTGGTGGCTGCACCACTGGCAAAACTGATGAATGCACTTGACCGTGAAGATGCCCTGCCAAAAACCATTCTTTACTGTCTGAACCCGCGTGATAACGAAGTATTGGCAACGATGTGCGGTAACTTCCAGGGTGGCGGTATCGAAGGCAAAATCCAGTTCGGTTCAGGCTGGTGGTTCAACGATCAGAAGGACGGCATGCTGCGTCAGTTGGAACAACTGTCACAACTGGGTCTGCTGAGTCGTTTTGTCGGTATGTTAACCGATAGCCGTAGTTTCCTCTCCTACACCCGTCATGAGTATTTCCGCCGTCTGGTATGCCGTCTTCTGGGTCAGTGGGTTGCTGATGGTGAAGCACCGCACGATATGGCTCTGCTGTCGCAGATGGTAGAAGACATCTGCTTTAACAATGCCAACAAGTACTTTGATCTGAATCTGGAGAAATAATGAAAACGTTAAACCGTACTGATTTTAATCAGCCACAATACACCACCCGGATTCTTCAGTTTGGTGAAGGAAACTTTCTGCGTGCTTTCGTGGACTGGCAGATCGACCTGCTGAACCAACATACCGATCTGGATGCCGGTATCGCTATCGTACGTCCTATTGATACCGATTTCCCTCCCCTGCTGAACGAACAGGACGGACTGTACACATCCGTGATCCGGGGAATCAATGAACAGAATCAGGCTGTTGAAGAACTGCGAGTGATCGCCTCCGTTAATCAGGAAATTCCAGTCTACAAAGATATGGATGCCTACCTGCAACTGGCGAAAGATCCGAATATTCAGTTTATCTTTTCCAATACCACAGAAGCCGGTATTGCCTTTAATGCGGAAGATACATTCACGGCTCGCCCGGCAGGAACGTTTCCAGCTAAACTCACCCAGTGGCTGCACGCCCGCTTCACTGAATTTGATGCCGATCCGTCTAAAGGGCTGTTTATTATCCCGTGCGAACTGATCGACTATAACGGCGACAAACTGAAAGAAATCATCAATCAGTATATTGATCTGTGGATGCTGGGTGATGCCTTTAAACACTGGGTAAACGATGCGAACATCTTCTGCTCCACGCTGGTGGATCGTATCGTAACCGGCCATCCGCGAGATGAGTTGTCCAGCCTGGAAGAAAAAGCCGGCTACCGCGACCAGTTTATGGTCACCGCAGAATACTTCTATCTGTTTGTGATTCAGGGTCCGAAACAGCTGGCCGAAGCTCTGCATCTGGAAGGGCAGGATCTGAACATCAGGATCGTTGATGACATCAAACCGTATAAAGAACGTAAGGTCGCTATTCTTAACGGTGCTCATACCGCCATGGTTCCGGTCGCCTTTATGGCCGGTATTGATACCGTTGGCGAAGCCATGGATGATGCTCAGCTCAGCCAGTTTGTCGATCAACTGTTGCGGGAGGAAGTCATTCCTGCCTTATCCCTTCCGGAAGAGGAACTGACTGAATTCGCAGAAAGTGTCGTTAAGCGTTTCAAAAACCCGTATATCAAACACCAATTGCTGTCCATCGCTCTGAACAGTATGACCAAATGGTGCACTCGTCTGCTGCCACAATTGCTGGTGAACGCCGAAAGAAACAGCGCTGCACCGAATCTGATGTCTCTGGCACTGGCTGCCCAGTTCCTGCTCTACAGTGGTATCCGTGACGGAGAGCTCATCACACTGAGTGATGAACAGGAATGGCTGGATTTCTTCGCGACCCAATGGGAAAAGCACGGCAGCCAGAAATGCACCACCGCAGAACTGGTCACCGCAGCCCTGCAAAACAGTAAACACTGGGGGATGGATCTGAATACAGTACCTGAACTGCACGCTAAAGTGACCGGCTATCTGGAACAGATGCTGAGCAGTGGCGTCCGTTCCGTGCTGAATGAGGCGCTGGGTAAGTAACATGAAATCCTGGATTCAAATTCACACTAACGACAACGTTATTATTGCCTTAAAGCCGATCAGCAAAGGCACTGAAATCACGGTTGCAGATACCACTGTCACCCTGCTGCAGGATGTGGAAAAAGGCCATAAAATCGCGATTCATGTCGTGGAACTGGGCGGGATGCTCACCAAATACGGTGAATATTTCGGCCATGCGACCCAGCCTATTCAGGCCGGAGAATGGATACACAGCCATAATGCCAGAACCAATCTGAACGATAAGATTGAATACCAGTACCAGCCGACACCGATGAATGAGCTGATCAAACTCGACGATTACGATGTCAGTCTCTATCGCCGCAGTACCGGTGATATCGCGGTACGTAACGAACTGTGGATTATCCCTACGGTTGGGTGTGTAAATGGTATTGCTCAACAGATTGCCAATGAATTTCTGGCTACGCATGACATCAGCTCCATTGACGGGGTTCATGTGTTTCCGCATCAGTTCGGTTGCTCCCAACTGGGTGATGACCATGAAACCACGAAAAAGCTGCTGCAGAGTATGGCTACCCATCCGAATGCCGGCGGTGTTCTGGTGATCGGCCTGGGCTGTGAGAACAACCAGATCGAACCATTCAAAGCCGGACTGGCCGCGCATGATGCATCACGTATGCGTTTTCTGATTGCCCAGAAAGCGGAAGATGAGATAGAAGAAGGGGTGACGCTGCTCGAAGAGCTGTTTGCAGAAATGCAGCAGGATCAGCGCGTTCCGGGAAAGCTATCGGAAGTGAAATTCGGTCTGGAGTGCGGTGGTAGTGACGGCTTATCCGGTATTACCGCCAACCCGATGCTGGGACTGTTCTCTGACTTTATGGTATCGCACGGCGGCACAACCGTCCTGACAGAAGTACCGGAAATGTTCGGCGCAGAAACGATTTTGATGAATCGTGCTACCGATGAAGTTGTCTTTCATAAGCTGGTCACCATGGTGAACGACTTCAAAGAATACTACCTGAAACACGGTCTTCCTGTGTATGAGAACCCGTCACCGGGCAATAAGGCCGGTGGCATCACGACACTGGAAGATAAGTCTTTGGGCTGTACTCAGAAAGCGGGTTCCAGCCAGGTGATTGATGTGATCGACTACACCGAAAAACTGACCAAACCGGGGCTAAACCTGTTGAACGCACCGGGTAATGATGCCGTCGCCACCAGCGCACTGGCAGCAGCCGGGTGTCATATGGTGCTGTTCAGTACCGGACGGGGAACACCTTATGGCGGTTTTGTTCCGACCATGAAGATTGCGACCAACTCAGAACTGGCACAACGCAAACCGCGCTGGATTGATTTTGATGCCGGACAACTGGTTTCAACCGATATTTCCATGCAGGCGCTACTGCAACAATTTCTGGACAAGCTGGCGGCTGTCGTCAGCGGAGAACCGACCCGTAATGAAAGTAATAATATCCGGGAACTGGCCATCTGGAAAAATGGCGTAACACTGTAGTCATTGTTTACATCTCCACTGGGATATGCCTTTCTGTCTGTCGTAAGGCATATCCCTTTTTTCTGATACCTTTTTCTCGATATTTTTTCTTCTGAAAGGAATCATCATTTCCGCCCCAAATATTAAAGCTGCCGTATTGTAAAACTTGCTTTAATTTTTGCGATCCACCAGACTCTTTTGTTCGTTAACAAAGAGGGCCTACTATGATCATCCCATGGCAGCAAATCAGTCCAGAGACCCTAACCAATCTGATCCGTGAATTTGTCCTCAGAGAAGGTACCGACTACGGTACTGAAGAAATGTCTCTCGAAGAGAAAATCACACAGGTCAGAATTCAGCTGGAATCCGGCGAAGCCGTTATTCTTTTTTCAGAACTGCATGAGAGTGTTGATATCCGTCTGAAGAGAGACTTGCAGGAAAATCGTCAGAGCTGAGCCCCGGCTTTAAGCACAAAAAATAAGCTGGTTTTATCCATTAGCTCAAAATGATTTTAGGCAGCGTGATCATGTGCACATTTTTGCCTAAAGAATCGCAGAAATCAGGCGATCAAAATCAAGAAATCGTTTACAAAAATAGGTAAACTTTTTAACTGAAAATAAGTAGCTTGCAGCCTGAGGCAAGAACTCCTATGCTAGATACCCTTAAAAGGTAGTAGCCAGGGGAAGGCTGCTGTGCGTGCCCTGCAGATAAAGTGAGATAATTATGGTTCTAGGTAAACCTCAAACCGATCCAACATTAGAGTGGTTCCTTTCACACTGTCACATTCACAAGTACCCGTCCAAAAGTACGCTGATTCACGCCGGTGAAAAAGCAGAAACTTTATACTACATCGTAAAAGGTTCTGTCGCTGTACTGATCAAGGATGAAGAAGGTAAAGAAATGATCCTTTCTTACCTGAATCAGGGTGACTTTATTGGTGAATTGGGTCTTTTCGAAGATGATCAAGAGCGTACGGCATGGGTTCGTGCCAAAACACCTTGTGAAGTAGCCGAAATTTCTTTCAAAAAGTTCCGCCAGCTTATTCAGGTAAACCCGGATATTCTGATGCGTCTTTCTGCTCAGATGGCCCGTCGCCTGCAGGTGACCAGCCAGAAAGTCGGTGACCTTGCGTTCCTGGATGTGACAGGACGTATTGCTCAAACACTTCTGAACCTTGCTAAGCAACCGGATGCAATGACTCACCCGGATGGTATGCAGATTAAGATCACCCGTCAGGAAATCGGTCAGATCGTAGGCTGTTCCCGCGAAACCGTTGGCCGCATTTTGAAGATGCTGGAAGAGCAAAACCTGATCTCCGCACACGGGAAAACTATTGTCGTTTACGGCACTCGATAACAACAAGCCGTTAACAATTTATTAATAGTTATTATTAAAAAAACGCAGCTCATGGCTGCGTTTTTTTTCGGTTTTCTGTTTCAGCAATGGCCTTTCAGATTAAACCTCTGCTGAGGAATCACTCTGCTCCGGCTTCTGATAAACGATCTCTTTAAATTCGTATGTAGAACGATTCGACGATTCGTAATAGGTCCGGCTCATCAGCTCGGCCATGATACCTGTAGTAATAAACTGTATCGCCATCACAATCAGCAGAACACTGATAATCAACATAGGACGACCACCAATTTCTTCACCCAGCAGGAATTTCTGGAACGCCAGCACCAACATCATCAGCGAACCAATCCCACCGCATGCCATTCCAATCGGGCCAAAGAAATGTGAAGGACGGGTACGGAAACGCATAAAGAAGATCACAGAGATCAAATCAAGAATTACCCGGTATACACGTGAGATCGTATATTTGGATTCACCGAACTGTCTTGCATGATGGTTAACTTCCACTTCTTCAATCCGGTTTACCGGTACATGAATGGCCACCCATGCAGGGATAAAGCGGTGCATTTCTCCATACAGTTTAATGTTACGGATAATGCTGCCACGGTATACTTTCAGACTACACCCATAATCATTCAGCTTAACGCCTGTCGCTTTACCGATCAGCCAGTTAGCAACGCGTGAAGGCACTTTGCGGATCAACATATTGTCTTTGCGGTCTTTACGCCAGCCCACCAGCAGATCCAGATCCCGGTCAATCAGACGTTGTACCATACGGGAAATATCTGCCGGGTCATTCTGCAAATCACCATCCAGCGTAACAATATAATCACCCACAGATTGTTCAATACCGGCCTGCATTGCAGCCGTCTGACCGAAGTTTCTCTGCAGAGCAATGATTCTGACCTGCTCGCCGTACTGCTGCTGAACTTCCATTGCCACACGCAGAGTCCTGTCAGTACTTCCGTCATTAACTAACAGTAATTCCCACTCAAAATCGACATCCTGCAACGATTCATCAATCGCTTTTACCAGTGGTCTGATGCTTTCTTCTTCATTATAGACAGGGACAACAACGCTAACCTTGTAGCTTGCATCACCCGCGGAAATACTGTTCCCCGACATATTAGGTACTCTCATTATGAAATTGTGGTATACTAATCAAGTTTTTAATTATACCGCATTTCTCATGTCCCGAGCAATAAAACACCGTTCATTACTACTTTCTGTACTGACGTTTATCACTGTTATCCTTGCGGTTCATTTTATCTGGGGCTGGAAGACGCTGCTTTCTTTCTGGCAGGCGATTCCTCTGCCATATCTACTGGCCTTTACCCTGTTGTACTGGTTCAGTTATCTGGTACGCAGCTACCGGATTTCTACCTATTTTGAAAGCTCAACCATTAAACTGCCGACAAAAATTGTTCTGCCGTTAGTGATCAAACAGACCTTCTGGGCTAACCTGCTTCCCGCCAAAGCCGGAGAAATTTCATTTCCCATACTGATGAAAAGAGCCTTTGCAACGCCCTATTCTCACTCGGTTCCTGCGCTGCTGGTTCTGCGTCTGTTTGACGCTTATGTGCTGGCCTGCATTGCAGTGGCATTAATCTGTTATACACAGTTTGCTTATTTAACCTGGCTCTGGCTGGTTCTGGCGGTCTTTATTCCTCTGTCCGGAACCTTCCTGAGAAAACACTTTATCTGGCTAACCTATCGCTACCGGAAGTACAAGAAAGCCCGTTTTGTCTGGCAAATCCTAACTAATATTCCCAGTACCTATGCAAAATTACTGAAGATGAGTGTGCTTTCCTGGCTCAACTGGGCCGTCAAGATTCTTTTATTTGCGGCTCTGTTAGCCAGTATGACGCCTTTTACACTGGATCAGACCACCTTTGGTGCCCTGTTCGGTGAAGTTTCCGGTATGCTGCCCGGTTTGCCGGGGGGCTTTGGCAGCTACGAAGCGGCGGTCTCTTTTGGCCTGATGAGCAACGGAATCAATAGCGAACTTATCAGTAAGACAGAACTGATTGCTGCGGCTGTCAATTCACATTTCTTTATTTTGTTTAACTCTATTTTTGGCGCAATTATCGTATTTATGTTGCCTGACAGCTCAACAACTCTTGAGAGAAATTATGACCTTTAACGATAGCAAGGCTTCCATGCTGATGCCTTTACTTCTCATCATACTGGCGGTTTCTGTTGTACGGGCTTACCTCCTGTCAATGAGCAGTGTTGATCTGTACGTCGATGAAATCCAGTACTGGTGGTGGTCGAAAGATCTCGACTGGGGATATTATTCCAAACCCCCAATGATTGCCGTATTGATTTCGCTGGTCACCGGACTCTTCGGCGATTCCGTCTATACCATAAAATTAGGCGGAATTCTGGTCTATCCGCTGACCAGTTATATGATCTACCTGCTGGGGCGACGCCTGATTAGCGAACAGGTCGGATTCTGGGCAGCCGTTCTGTTTATCACCCTTCCCGGAGTGGCCTTTTCTTCTACCATTACCTCCACAGATGTTTTACTGTTCCTGTTCTGGAGCAGTGGCATGCTATTTTTTATCCGCAGTATTGATTCCAACGCATGGAGTGACTGGCTGATCTGTGCCGTTATCTGCGGTTTAGGACTGCTGACCAAGTACAACATGGCTGTTTTCTCTTTATCTGCTCTGGGATATATGCTGTTTTTCGGTCACCAGAAGCAGTTACTGAATCCCAAACTCTGGGTCATGGCGGTTATTGCATTAACGATTCTGGCTCCGAACTTCTACTGGAACTATCAGCACGATTTTCCGACCTTTTCGCATACCGCCGGTTATGTGGAACACAGCGGATTACGTCCGGATAAGATGATTAGCTTTCTCTTTGAACAAGCAGGTATTATCGGGCCGGTCGGATTTATTGTGATGTGGTGGTGGATCATCAGAGGTGAACACCCCCGCAACCTGCTACTGACGTTCAGCCTGCCGATGCTCATTATTATCAGTCTGGTGGCTCTTCAGGGAAAATACAACTCGAACTGGGCTGCTCCGGCCTATGTCGGTATTATCATCGGTGTAGCACATTTTCTGCAAAACCGGAAAAAATGGCTGCTGACAATGCTGGTGACCAATCTGTTATTGGGATTGGTTGTTGGTCTTGCTGATCCTGTGATACAGGCCACAGGAACGACTCTTCAGGCAAAACATGATCCTTTCAAGCGAGTGCGTGGCTGGAAAACCTGGGGAGAACAGGTTAAGACGTATCTGAATCAATACCCGGATCGACTTTTAATTGCAGAAGGCAGGGAAGAAATTACTGAAGCCATGTTCTATGCATTAGAGGGGAACGATAAGCACCTTAAAGCATGGAGTCCGAGCCGCCATATAACCAGCCACTTCCAGCTAACCCGTCCTTATACTGGCGAAGAGCAGGAGGCTCTGGTTCTGACCGGAGAACTGGATGATAACTACTGGCGCCGCTATTTCAGTGACGTTGAAGTACTGACGATTCTGACCAGACAGGTATCTATCGACAGAAAATACCAGTACAAAATCTATAAGGTAAGCGGGTTCCGGGGTTATGACTAGTCTGTTCCAGGGCAAATATACGCCCTTAGTCCTTGCAACGGCTATCATTCTGCTGCTTACCGTTGTGATCCGGCTGGCAGATCTGGATCTGCTGATCAGCGGTTATTTTTACGATGCCGCAGACAAAACATTTCCTTTAAAAGACCACCTTCTGGTTGTCTTTTTCTACAATTCGATTCCGTGGGCAGTCACCGGCAGCCTGCTGTTTTTTCTTACCTACCCGCTGGTGGCGTATTTCAAAAAACCACTGCGCAGGCATAACCGTCTGGTTATGGCACTGTTTATTTCCATGCTGCTCGGACCGGGAATTATCGTTAACTCCATCTTTAAAGATAACTTCGGACGTCCGAGACCTTCTCAGAGTATTGAGTTTGGCGGAACTGAGCCTCACCGGGCGGTACTGGAAGCCAACTGGGGGAATAAAGGCCCTTCTTTCCCTTCCGGTCATGCCGCTATGCCTCTGTCATTTTTGGTTCTGGCTCTGGCTGCCCGCCGAAGAGGAAACCGGCATCTGGCAGTTAATCTTACCCGCACACTGATTTTCTGGTACGTGATGGTCAGCTTCGCCCGAATTGCCGCCGGAGGACATCATTTTTCGGATGTCATCTGGGCCGGATACTTCTCTTTTGTCTGTGCCTGGCTCAGTTATCAGTGGATATACAATCGTTCAGGTTAAAGCGGATAATCATAAAAAGGAAAGGGTGACAATAGTCACCCTTTCTTTTATTTATCAAGTGGTTAGATTTACATCATACCAGGCATTCCGCCCATACCACCCATGCCGCCCATATCTGGCATTCCTGAGTCTTTCGCTGGCAGGTCAGAAACCATTGCTTCCGTCGTGATCATCAGACCGGCAACCGATGCAGCAAACTGCAGCGCAGAACGGGTTACTTTGGTTGGATCCAGAATACCCATTTCCAGCATATCGCCGTACTCGCCAGTTGCAGCGTTGTAGCCGTAGCTGCCTTCACCCGCTTTTACGTTGTTAGCCACCACTGACTCTTCATCACCTGCGTTGGCAACGATCTGACGCAGAGGAGCTTCCATCGCACGCAGTGCAACACGGATACCCACATTTTGCTCTTCGTTAATGCCTTCAAGACCGACAACTTTAGACGCTGCACGGATAAGTGCAACACCACCACCAGCAACCACACCTTCTTCAACGGCTGCGCGAGTAGCATGCAGAGCATCCTCTACGCGGTCTTTCTTCTCTTTCATTTCAACTTCAGTAGCTGCGCCAACTTTGATTACCGCAACACCGCCAGCCAGTTTAGCCACGCGTTCCTGAAGTTTTTCTTTATCGTAATCAGAAGTCGCTTCTTCGATCTGCTGACGAATCTGAGTGACACGGGCTTTGATGGCCACTTCTTCACCCACACCATCAATGATGGTCGTGTTTTCTTTGGTGATAGTCACACGTTTCGCCTGGCCCAGATCTGCCAGAGTGACTTTTTCAAGCTCCAGACCGACTTCTTCAGAGATAACCGTACCAGCCGTCAGAACAGCAATATCCTGTAGCATAGCTTTACGACGGTCACCAAAACCAGGAGCCTTAACCGCCGCTGCTTTTACAATACCGCGCATGTTATTCACAACCAGAGTTGCCAATGCTTCACCTTCTACATCTTCAGCAATAATAAGCAGAGGACGAGATGCTTTTGCTACGGCTTCCAGCGTAGTCAGTAGTTCACGGATATTCGATACTTTCTTGTCGATCAGCAGAATAAATGGATTTTCCAGATCAACGCTGCCTGCTTCCTGATTGTTGATGAAGTAAGGAGACAGGTAACCGCGGTCAAACTGCATGCCTTCAACCACATCCAGCTCGTCCTGCAGAGCCTGGCCTTCTTCTACAGTGATAACACCGTCGCGGCCTACTTTTTCCATTGCTTCTGCAATAATGTTACCAACAGTTTCATCAGAGTTTGCAGAGATTGTACCCACCTGAGCAATCGCTTTAGTGTCAGCACATGGTGCCGAAAGTGCTTTCAGCTCTTCGACTGCAGCTGCAACCGCTTTATCGATGCCACGCTTAAGATCCATCGGGTTCATACCCGCCGCAACCGCTTTCAGACCTTCGTTTACGATAGACTGAGCCAGCACAGTCGCTGTTGTTGTACCGTCACCTGCAGCATCATTTGCCTGAGATGCCACTTCTTTTACCATTTGTGCGCCCATGTTCTGGAACTTGTCTTCCAGTTCAATTTCACGCGCAACGGATACACCGTCTTTAGTAATTGTCGGTGCACCGAACGATTTGTCCAGAACGACATTACGGCCTTTAGGGCCCAGAGTAACTTTTACTGCGTCAGCCAGAACGTTGACACCTTCCAGCATTTTAATACGTGCGTCATTACCAAATTTAACGTCTTTAGCAGCCATCTTTATTTCCTTTAAGTTTTGATTCTGTTTCGGTTGAAAAGTGAATTACTCAACGATTGCTTATTATTCAACGATAGCCATGATGTCGTTTTCAGACATGATAAGCACTTCTTTACCGTCGATTTTCTCTGATTTAGTACCGTATCCTTCTGCAAAGATAACAGTATCACCAACTTTAACGTCCAGAGGCTGTACGGTGCCATTATCCAGAACGCGGCCTTTGCCCACGGCCAGAACAGTGCCGCGAGTTGATTTCTCAGCCGCAGAACCTGTTAAAACAATGCCGCCGGCAGATTTAGATTCAACTTCCTGGCGTTCAACGATAACACGGTCATGTAAAGGACGAATATTCATCGGTCGTCTCTCCTGATTAAATTTCCATTAGATAGTTTATAAATAGACAGTTGTAACAAATGCCATTTATTGGCTTGTGAAACTTATGTGGGGGCTAGAGAAATGATCACAAGGGGATCTGCGATTTTTTTTGTGATTTGACTGGCGAATTTCGGTATTCTTGGGTTTCTGTTCCTGCACACTGAATGCTCTTAAGGATTCTATTTTCCCATGGCCTGCAAAAACTGCGAAGCACACTGGTTCTGGAAAAAGATTGGCCGCTGTACCCGCTGCATGAAACAACTAACCGTACTTTCCCTGATCAGTTGGATAGTATGGTGGCTCGGATTCAGAGAACAGCCGAAAAGTATTGAATCCGTTGCCCTGCTCTTTGCAGCTTTCGCATTTAACGGACTGCTGCTGTTACACCTGTGGTTCCGCTTCATTCTGCTTCCTCTGCAAAACAAACGCAGAAAATAAGAATAACTCCGGCTCAAAAAAGAAAAAGCCCCTGAACCAATATTGTCCAGGGGCTTTCTTAGATTCATCTAAGAAAAAGCAGTGGTACTTGTATGACCGGCCTTTCCTTAGTTGGTTCCGTAAAAAGATCTTTTTTTCCCGATTTTTTTAATAAAAAGATCTTTTTTCTGACAATTCAATAACTCGTCTGCCGTTAGAGACATTATGCTACGCTGGTTCTCAGGATCACCTGTTCACACAGATCGATCTCCAGAGCAACTTCATCACAAGCATGAATACGCGGACACTGTTCACAATCTTTCAGCACTTTTTCCGGTAACTGACTCTTCGATGTTGGCAGGAAGCTGTGTTTCATAAAGAATTCCGGTGTTCTGGTCAGAACAAAGACTTTCTTGATCGCCATCTTTCTCGCCCGGTTCACTAGATGCTGTACAATCGCGCTACCCTGTCCCTGACGCTGCCAGCCCGGATCAATTCCTAAAGAACGGATCTCCGCCAGCCCTGAATCGTACACATACAAAGATGCACAACCAGTCACATCGCCCTGATGCTCAACAACGGCAAAAGATCCAATATCGCGGATAATTTCATTACGCGAACGCGGCAGGTTTTCTCCCATGGCTGACCAGTAGGCCACCATACTTTCCAACGTATCAATATCAGTCAGACGTGCAGCACGTACTTTTACGGCCGACAAATCCCGTTTATCGATACGCTTCTGCGCCTGTTCCACTGCATAAGCCACTTGTTTCGGAGATACTCCCCCCAGTGCCGAGCGTTTTTCCAGACAGGATTCGATCGTCAGGATGGCGTAAACATCGTTCTCGATCACGGCAGAGAACTCTTTCAGCTCCGGCAGAGAAAGCTCTTCCAGTGCACACCCTTTAGCAATGGCTCCAACGACAGCAACTCCCACAATATGATGAGCTTCCCGGAACGGAATGCCCTTAGCAACCAGATAATCCGCCAGTTCTGTTGCATTGGCATAGCCTTGCTTGGCCGCTTCCAGCGTACGCTCACTATTCACTTTAATGCCATCGAAACAGAGTGCAGCCATCTCCATACAATCATTCCAGGTATCCAAAGCGTCAAACAGACCTTCTTTGTCTTCCTGCATATCTTTATTGTATGCCAGAGGCAAGGCTTTCACTGTCATCATCATTCCGGCAAGAGAGCCGTAAACCCGGCCACATTTGCCCCGGATCAACTCCAGTGCATCAGGATTTTTCTTTTGTGGCATCAGGGAAGAGCCAGATGTTACTGTATCGGCCAGTTCGATAAAGTTGGATTCGCCTGAGTTGTAGAAGATCATATCTTCCGACAGACGGGAAAGGTGAATCATAGAGATGGATGCGATAGACATCAGTTCCATCACATGGTCCCGATCAGAAACAGAATCAAGGCTATTACGGGTCGCTCTGCGGAAGCCAAGGTTGTGAGCCAGATCTTCCCGATCCATCGGATAGGCCGTACCGGCAAGTGCACCAGACCCTAGCGGGCAGGTATCCAGACGGTTGATCGCGTCACTCAGACGAGAATAGTCGCGATCGAACATCTCAACATAAGCAAGGCACCAGTGAGCAAAGGTGACCGGCTGAGCCCGCTGCAGGTGAGTATAGCCCGGTAATACCGTATCCTGATGTTCTCTCGCTACATCGATCATTTTTGACTGCAGACGATCCAGCGCGATCAGCAACTGATGTCCCTGCTGGCGGCACCATAATTTAAGATCCGTTGCAACCTGATCATTCCTTGACCGTCCGGTATGCAGCTTTTTACCCAGATCACCGACTTTATTGATCAGTTGCTGTTCGACCCAACTGTGAATATCTTCTGCATTGGATTTCAGGATCTGTTCCGGATCCTCCATCACTTCGAGCTTCAGTTCATTCAGAGCCAGTTCCAGCTTCTGCTGTTCCTGTTCAGTCAGCACCCCCACAGAAAGCAGAGCCTTAGACCAGGCAATTGAGCCGACAATGTCCTGCTCAGCCAATCGGTAATCAAAGCGTAATGAATCATTAAAATCTTTGAACCGTGTATCCGCTGCCTGGGTAAATCTTCCACCCCATAGTGCCATTGTCTTATCTCCTGCTTCCAGATATTGCTTATTCTGCTTCTTATACTCCCCTCTCCTTTACATCAGAAGAGGGGCAGTGCTTTTTTTTATTATTTTTTTTGTGCGTTCAGTGTACGGATTCTGCTGGCCAGAGAGTAAAGACGGATAAAGCCTTCAGCATGACTCTGGTTATACACTTCATCGGCACCGAAAGTTGCAAATTCTTCACTGTACAGGCTGTTGTCAGAACGCTTCTGAGTGGCCGTCACCATACCTTTGTATAGCTTAACAACCACTTCGCCGTTCACATCCTGCGCCAATTCTTCTGTTGCTGCAAGAATAGACTTACACAGCGGAGTAAACCAACGGCCGTCATACACGAGGTGAGATGCTTTTACACCCAGTTCTTCACGGAATTCGAAAGAGGTTTTATCCAGAACCAGCTGCTCAACAGCACGCAGTGCTTCCATCATAATGGTGCCCCCCGGAGTTTCATAACAGCCACGAGACTTCATACCGACTAAGCGGTTTTCTACGATATCGATACGACCGACACCATGCTTAACCCCTTTCTCATTCAGATTCATCAGTACCTGATACGGACTCAGAGCTTCACCGTCAACGGAGATGATTTCACCTTTCTGAACTTTCAGTGTGACGTACTCTGCCTCATCCGGGGCCGACTCAGGGCTGTTCGTCCACGCCCAGCAGTCATCGTTTGGCGCATTCCAGGTATCTTCCAGAACACCACCTTCTGTAGAAATGTGCCATGCATTCGCATCACGGGAGTAAATCTTGGTCAGAGAAGCCGTACACGGGATATTACGTTCAGCCAGATAATCCAGGCACTGTTCACGGCTGACCAGATCCCACTCACGCCATGGTGCAATCACGTGTAGATCCGGTGCCAGTGCAGCAAATGCACTTTCAAAACGAACCTGATCGTTACCTTTACCGGTACAACCGTGAGCCAGTGCATCCGCACCGACTTTACGGGCACATTCAACCTGAGCCTTAGCGATAATAGGACGAGCCATAGACGTACCCAGCAGGTACTTTCCTTCATACAATGCACCGGTTTTCAGTGTCGGATAGATATAATCGGCAACCATCTCTTCTTTCAGATCCGCCACATACACTTCTGATGCACCAGATGCTTTTGCTTTATCTTCAATGCCGACCAACTCATCTTCACCCTGACCGACATCGGCCACAAATGCGACGACTTCACACGCATAGTTTTCTTTCAACCACGGAATGATTACCGATGTATCAAGACCGCCGGAATAGGCTACTACGACTTTATTTACTTTAACCTTGCTCATTTTCTTTCTCCTGTGTCCCGGGCTGATTTCCAATCTGAGTTGGCGGCGGTCAGTAAACCGGGGTATAAAATTCTGTCTGTCTACTATTGTTATTAAGTTATTATGCCGACTGCGGCAGGAACTGAGTTCCGATACTGTGACCGGCAAACAGTTCTGTCAGTTTTTCCGGATAACGCCAGGTCGCCACTTCAATGGCACGTCCCAGCTCATTAGCCGCATCCAGTGCAGCCAGTACCTTAACAATCATGCCGTCTGTAATAACTTTAGCGGCAATCAGTTCATCTGCTTTCTGCTTATTCAGGTTAGGGATCAGATGCCCTTTGCCGTCCAGAACACCGCTAACATCCGACAGCAGAACCAGTTCCGCATCCAGAGTTAATGCCACAGCAACCGCAGCCTGATCTGCATTGACATTCATCAGTTGGCCTTCAGCCGTAATACCGATAGAGCTGATGATCGGCACAGCGCCCGCCTGTAAAATGGCTTTGACGACACTGGCGTTACCTGCAGAGGCTTTTCCCACTGCGCCCAGCTCCGGATCCAACTCCTCAACCTGACACAGTCCACCGTCTGCCAGACTCAATCCTACCGCTGTGATCCCATTTTTGATCGCTTCTCCCTGCAGCAACTTATTTGCCGTACCGGCCAGTGCTCCGGCAATCACATTAATCTGATCGTACGGCGTCACGCGCAGACCGTTTTTCTTTACGGTTTTCAGTTGCAGACTTGCCATCAGATCATCCACCAGATAGCCGCCACCGTGTACGATAACCATTTCACGTTGTGCCTGTTGCTGATAGGCACTCATTGCGTGGAACAGCTTACCCAGAGTTTCTGTACTGGATAAAGCCGCACCACCCAGCTTAATCACCAATGGTTTTAACATCTGACTCATGATTTTTTCCTGCCCTTAAATGAGTGAAGTCAGCGGCGCAAAGCCGTTACGGATATTCAGGCACTGCATCGCATGCGTTGAAGCACCTTTCAGCAAGTTGTCGATCGCCGATGCCACAATGACGTGATCGCCCTGCACCTTCCAGCCGATATCGCAGAAAGGTGTCAGTTGCACATCCTGAACCCGCGGCATTTGCTGATATTTAAGACGAACAGCCGGCTTATCTTTGTATGCTTTTACAAATGCCTGCTCGACCTGTTCTGCGCTAATTCCCTGTGCCAGTTTCATGGTGACTGTGGCCAGAATGCCACGTTTGAAATTCCCCAGATGCGGAGTAAAAATCACATCACATCCCAGATGTGAAGCAATCTCTGGCTGATGACGGTGCGTAAACACACCATAAGGCTGCAGGCTCACTTCACAGAAGCTATTGGTCATAGAAGCCTTGCGTCCCGCGCCGGATACGCCACTTACGGCATTGATCACCGGCCAGTGCGTCAGATCCAGAAAATTCAGCTCAACCAATGGCTTGATAGCCAGCTGTGATGCTGTCGGATAACAACCGGCAACAGCGACCATATTGGTCTTTTTGATCTCAGCTTCATTCCACTCAGCCAGACCGTACACAGCCTCACTCAGCAGATCTGAATACTTATGCCCGAAACCATAGTAGGTCGTATAGAAATCATCCGCTTGTACGCGGTAAGCTCCGGAAAGGTCAAATACCTGACAGCCCTGCTCAATAAAAAGTGGAGCCAGATCGTGGCTGACTTCATGAGCGGTCGCCAGAAAAACCACATCACACGCTTTGGCCACCGCTTCCGGATCCGTCAATGGCTGCACCGGCATATCCACCACACCGGCCAGTTTACCGTGCAGTTCACCGATAGACTTTCCGGCATCAAGGCTATTGGCGGAAACATATAAACCTGTTAGCGTAAGCTCCGGGTGTTTCGTTACCAGTAAGGCGAGTTCCGCGCCTGTATAACCGCTGGCACCGATAATTGTGGTTTTTAACATCTCAATGCATCCAGTTTTTGTGATTTTTCACTGATTGATTAAAGTGACTATTCATACTTTAAATTCGTCATTATTTGGTTTTTTATTCACAAATAATGATTTAATATGCTTTTTATCCTCTTAGGGATTATATGTCAATAGTGGAAGCGAAGATATTATGCAATTACCTGATTTTACAGGGGTCTACAGAGGCCTGATTTCTACCTCATCCATCAGCTCCAGTGATCCTAAGTGGGATGAGGGAAATGCAAAAGTAATCGAACTTCTGGCAACCTGGTTCCGGGATCTGGATTTCTCCGTTGAAGTCACCGAAGTTGAACCGGGAAAAATGAACATGCTGGCCACAAAAGGCAGCGGCAGCGGCGGGCTCTTGCTGGCCGGACATACCGACACCGTACCTTTTGATGAGGGGCGCTGGAGTTTTGATCCCCATAACCTGACAGAGAGCAATAACCGTTTTTACGGGCTGGGCACAGCAGATATGAAAGGATTCTTTGCCTTTATTGTCGAAACCGTCCGGCATATTGACTGGAGCAGGCAAACCAAACCCCTCTATATACTGGCGACCTGTGATGAAGAAACTACCATGGCCGGTGCCCGGCATTTTACCGAACACCATCAAATCCAGCCGGACTACTGCCTGATTGGCGAACCGACAGAACTGATACCGGTTCGGGCTCATAAGGGACATGTAGCAAATGCTATCCGGGTGACAGGAAAATCCGGACATTCATCCGATCCGTCACTGGGTGTAAATGCCATCGAGATTATGCATGAAGTACTGTTTGCTATGCTGCAGCTCCGGGACAAGCTGATTAAAGAATACCATCACCCGGGATTTGCGATTCCCAACCCGACACTGAATCTGGGTCATATTCATGGTGGTGACAGCGCCAACCGGATCTGTGGTTGCTGTGAGCTGCACTATGATGTGCGTCCTCTTCCGGGGATCAGTCTGGATGGGCTGAACAATATGCTGCGCGGCGCACTGGCCGAAGTAGAAGCCAGATGGCCGGGCAGAATAGCGATTACGCCTCTGCACGACGCTATCCCCGGTTATGAATGTGCCCACGGACATCCATTTATCCGCGAGATGGAAGAGATTTGTGCAACGCCGTCAGAAACGGTTAACTACTGTACCGAAGCGCCGTTCCTGAATCAGGTATGTCCGACACTGGTGATGGGACCGGGTTCTATCGCTCAGGCTCACCAACCGGACGAATACCTGTCATTCGACTTTATCCGGCCAACAATCGACATTCTTACCCAAACCATTCAGCGCAGCTGTTTTCTCTGATACACCTGTGCTTACTGTCACAGCCTCTCGCAACGGGAGGCCTGTGTATTTCAGTCCCTATCCCTGCAAAAATGAAATTTAATTTCACGCAACCATACATCCGAAAACTGGATAAATGACCAAAGTCAAATAAGAGCCATTAAATTCATTAACTCCTACCGATTATTTGACTAGCGCCACAGAATTTAGCTAGATTACACTCACTAACAAGGATTCATCGATGTAATTTATTTTCGAGGCAGGACGACCATGAACGAGAAATATGCGGCGCTCAAAGGCAATGTGCGCATGCTGGGCCATCTACTTGGCAACACCATAAAAAGTGCGCACGGAGAAGCGATCTTAGAAAAAGTAGAGCTTATCCGTACGCTGTCCAAGTCTGCCGAACGCAACAATGATCAGGAAGCCCGTAATGCGCTGATCCGGGAAATTTCAACACTTCCTGACGATCAACTGCTTCCCGTTGCCCGGGCATTTAACCAGTTTCTGAATCTGACCAATATTGCTGAGCAGTACCACACTATTTCCCGTCACTGCGAATCCCACGTGTGTGAACCGGATGCCATCAACACTCTTTTTTCTAAACTCAGCAGCAATAACATCAGCAAACAGGAAACCGCTGAATCGGTACGTAATCTGAATATTGAGCTGGTTCTGACCGCTCATCCGACGGAAATTGCCCGTCGCACCATGATCAACAAGCTGGTCAAAATCAATAAGTGCCTGTCTCAGCTTGAACTGACCGATCTGTCCCCCAAAGAACGCCAGAAAAATGAACAGCGCCTGGAACAACTGATTGCTCAGGCATGGCATTCTGACGATATGCGCAAAAACCGTCCGTCACCACTGGATGAAGCCCGGTGGGGATATGCCGTGGTAGAAAACTCGCTGTGGAAAGCCGTACCGGAATTTCTGCGTGACCTGGATGAACGCCTGCAAGAGTATCTGGAAGAAGGCCTGCCCATTGACGCTCGTCCGGTGCATTTTTCTTCCTGGATGGGCGGCGATCGGGACGGTAATCCGTTTGTCACCCACAAAGTCACCCGTGAAGTACTGCTGCTGTCCCGCTGGAAAGCCGCCGACCTTTATCTGGGCGATATTCAGGAACTGGTCAGTGAACTGTCGATGACCAGTTGTAATGCCACAGTGCGTGCAATGGCCGGTGACGATGCACACGAACCTTACCGGGTCGTGCTGAAAGGCATTCGGGTGCTGCTGAGAAATACACTGGAAGTACTGAATGCGGTACTGAAAGGTGAGAATGCAGCGGATAAACCGATACTGGAAAACGTCGAACAACTGTGGCAGCCACTGCATGCCTGTTACGAATCCATGCACGAATGCGGGCTGGGCGTGATTGCCGATGGTGCCCTTCTGGATACATTACGCCGAATCAAGGCCTTCGGCATCCATCTGGTGCGTCTGGATATCCGTCAGGAAAGTACCCGCCACTCAGACGTCCTGTCCGAACTGACCCGTTATCTGGGACTGGGTGACTACGATCAGTGGAGCGAGCAGGACAAAATTGCCTTTCTGGTAAAAGAGCTGAGTTCCAAACGCCCTCTGTTTCCTCGCGACTGGCAGCCTTCTTCCGACGTTCAGGAGGTTCTGGATACCTGTAAGATTGTTGCTGCTCAGTCCCGTGAAGCCTTTGGGGCTTATGTTATCTCTATGGCACGTACGGCGTCAGATGTACTGGCAGTACATCTGTTGCTGCAGGAATCCGGATGCCGTTTCCGTATGGATGTCTGCCCGCTGTTTGAAACTCTGGACGACCTGAATAATTCTGAAGCCGTGATTAAGCAACTGCTGGATATCGACTGGTATCGTGGGTTTATCCAGAATCATCAGATGGTCATGATCGGCTATTCTGATTCAGCCAAAGACGCCGGAGCTATGGCTGCCGGATGGGCGCAATACAGCGCGATGGAAAAACTGGTCAGAGTAGCAGAAGATACCGGCATTGAACTGACTCTGTTCCATGGCCGGGGCGGAACAATCGGCCGGGGAGGGGCTCCGGCTCATGCGGCACTTTTATCTCAGCCACCGAAAAGCCTGAAAGGCGGGCTACGGGTAACGGAGCAGGGTGAAATGATCCGCTTTAAACTGGGTCTGCCGGAAGTGGCTGTAAACAGTTTCAACATGTATGCCAGTGCGATTCTGGAAGCAAACCTGCTTCCACCACCGGAACCCAAACAGGAATGGCGCGATCTGATGGAAGTGTTGTCACAGGTTTCCTGTGAAGCCTATCGCGATGTTGTACGTGGTGAACCGGATTTTGTCCCTTACTTCCGTGCAGCCACACCGGAACAGGAACTGGGCAAACTGCCTTTAGGCTCCCGTCCAGCCAAACGCAACCCGAAAGGTGGGGTAGAAAGCCTGCGGGCCATTCCGTGGATCTTCTCCTGGAGTCAGAACCGTCTGGTTCTTCCGGCATGGTTGGGAGCAGGAGCATCCATTCAGTATTCCATCGACCACGGACATCAGGCACTACTGGAAGAGATGTGCCGGGAATGGCCTTTCTTTTCTACCCGCCTGGGTATGCTGGAGATGGTATACTCCAAATGTAACCCGGAAATGTCCCGTTATTACGATCAGAGGCTGACGGATAAGTCATTGTGGCGTCTGGGTGACAACCTGCGCGAACAGCTAAAAAAAGACATCAAAGCCGTGCTGAATGTTGAAAACAATGAGAACCTGATGCAAAGAGATCCGTGGGGACTGGAGTCTATCCGTCTGCGCAACGTCTATATCCTGCCGATGAATATTCTGCAGGCCGAGCTTCTGTACAGAACCCGTCAGATACAAGCACCGTCTCAAGAGCTGGAAGAAGCTCTGATGGTGACGATTGCCGGTATTGCAGCCGGTATGAGAAACACAGGTTAAACCAGACAAAACACCAAATAGCAGACAAAAAGACCACCATTTGTGGTCTTTTTTTTTGTTTTTATCATCTTTATAGTCAATGCGTTTATTTTATGGACAATATGGGAACCTATTCTACTTTATGCTTATATTTTAAGATATGCTACGCCCCGCTGTGCATCAGCTATACTTAAAAACAGACACAATAAGTATCTTTTCTGTTATCCGATTTGCTGCACCCGTTAATTTTGTCAGCGGAAACAGAAACGATTACTGACAGAAAGAAAACCTGCTAGGTGATTAAACGGTTATTAGTAAGGTGACATTACCATCCGGGATCATTCGGACTGGTCATGTTTGGGTGGGTGAAACCGTTGTCAAAGTGACAGAAGAATCACTCATACCGCCTGAACATTTTACTTAATAATTTCTTATATTTGGATTGAAGACATGTCATTACCACACGTAATACTGACAGTTCTGAGCACACGAGATGCTACTGGCTACGATATAACCAAAGAGTTCTCTTACAGCATTGGCTATTTCTGGAAAGCCAGCCATCAGCAAGTCTACCGGGAACTGAACAAAATGGCTCAGCACGATATGGTAACCTGTGAGCTGCAACCACAGGAAGGTAAACCCGATCGTAAGGTGTATTCCATCACTGATAAGGGACGTAAGGCCCTGTCTGAATGGTTTGCACGGCCAACAGCACAAACGACTGTGCGTGATGAGTTCTCGGCAAAACTGATGGCCTGTGCTATTGAGAATCCGGCTGAATTTAAGAGCCAGGTAACCAACCTGATCGAAGAATCGAAACAGTTAGTTGCCACCTATACCGAGCTGGAAGCAAACTTCTATCCGAATCCGGCCACACTAAGTAAACAGGCTCGTCTGGAGCGTCTGACTCTACGTCGTAATCTGTTTATGCGTGAAGCATGGATTAACTGGGCAGAAGAAGTGCTGGCCGAACTGGATGAAATCGCCTGATTGATTGCATCCACCCTTCCCTGACCGATCCTGCGTCTGCCGTCAGGGTATAAAAAAAGGATGAAGGCTCACGCTTTCATCCTTTTCAGTTTTCCCGATTACTTCTGCGGGCGAACACCCAGCGTATGACACAGTGCATAAGTCATTTCAGCGCGATTCAGTGTATAGAAGTGGAAATCTTTCACCCCTTCCCGACTCAGTACCCGCACCATATCAATAGCCTGACTTGCCCCAACCATCTGACGGGTGACAGGATCATCATCCAGACCATCAAACTGACGAGCCATCCATCCCGGTACTTTTACATTATTTACCGCTGCAAAGCGGGAAGCCTGCTTAAAGTTGGACACCGGCAGAATACCCGGAACAATCTCTACATCAATCCCTGTTGCCACACAGCGGTCACGAAAACGCAGATAGCTTTCCACATCAAAGAAGAACTGAGTAATCGCCCGGTTTGCACCGGCATCGACTTTACGCTTCAGATTCAGCAGATCTGCCTGAGCACTTTTTGCTTCCGGGTGTACCTCTGGAAACGCGGCCACAGAAAGATCAAAATCGTGCAGTGATTTCAGCAACTCAACCAGATCAGAGGCATACATTTCCGGAGCACCACCACCCGAAGGAATATCACCACGCAGTGCCACAATATTGCGGATACCGTTCTGCCAGTAATCTTCTGCTATCACTTTCAGTTCATCACGAGTCGCATCAATACAGGTCAGATGCGGTGCAGCAATCAGGCCGGTCTGCTGTTTAATTTCTTTGATAATCGAATGGGTACGATCACGCTCTCCGGAATTCGCACCGTAAGTCACAGAAACAAATTTTGGCTGCAGCGTTTTCAGGCGGTGAACCGAATTCCACAACGTTTCTTCCATCTTCTCACTGCTTGGCGGAAAGAACTCAAAAGAGACATTGATATTGCTCAGCTCAGCAATATTCTGGTTCAGTGCATCTATATGGCTTGCGTGTGTGTAGCCCATACCTTTCTCCCTGTGGAACTGTCACGATGTTGTATCTGTTGTTATTTTACGTTTAGACGTCTATATGGCTATAGAATGTAATGAATAAAGATTAATGTCAATCGTATAACCATGAATTTTATTCATATTGATAATGAGCTTAGCTCAGGAACAACCGTTTTCTTATCTCAGGGATTCGGAGTATCTCTCCTGCATACTGAGCGCCTGTTAAAGCATCCCCGACAGCCGGTTGATATCCGACTGAATGGCTCCTGCCGTCACTGCCTTACCCGCTCCCGGCCCCCGGATCACCAACGGATTATCTTTATACCAGGCACTTTCAATCGCAAAAATATTATCGCAGGGTAACAAATTCGCCAGCGCATGTTCTTTGGGTAATGCTTCAATACCAACAGTTGCCTGACCGTTTTTTTCCAGACGGGCGACATAACGCAGCACTTTGTCTTCCCGCTGCGCCTTATTCAGACGCTCAGCCAGAGCATCACTCAGTATATGCCCCTGTTCAAAAAAATCGTCCAGAGGCAGAGCCCGCAGCGCTTCAGGTACCAGAGATTCGACTTTAACCTGCTCTGGCTCCAGCGCCAGTCCCGATTCTCGTGCCAGAATCACCAATTTACGCATCACATCCGAACCGTCCAGATCCGAACGGGGATCCGGCTCTGTCAGCCCCTGTTGCCAAGCCAGATCCACCAGATCGATAAAAGGAATGCTGCCGTCGAACTGCTGAAACAGCCATGACAGCGTGCCGGAAAAAATCCCCGAGAGGCCATGAATATCATCTCCGCTCTGCTTCAGATCCTGCACGGTATGATTCACCGGCAGTCCAGCTCCGACCGTCGCATTATACAACCAGTAACGACCTGTCTTAGCAAACGCATCCTGCACCTTATGATAAAAATGACCTGATGCCGAACCGGCTACCTTATTGGCTGAAATCAGGTGCAAACCACGCTCAGCAATATCCGGGTACTGCCGGGCAAGTACTTCACTTGCCGTCACATCCAGAACAATCACTTCATCAAAAATCGTTTGATGACTCAGCTTTTCCAGCCATTCTTTTCCGTCGTTAGCAACGGCTTCGTCATTAAAACAGCTTAGTGCAGTTTCCGGATCCAGGCCCTGAAAATCCAGCCAGTACCGCTGTTGATCCAGCATACCAATCAGATCAAAGCTCATACCCCGGCGTCTTTCCAGCTCAGCCTTCTGTTTGCTAAACAACTCAACCCAGCTGGAACCGATATTACCTTTACCACACAACACCAGCGCCACACGCTTCTGAGCCTGAAATAAATGGGTGTGGATATTCTGTACCAACAGAGCCGTATCAGTCTGGCGCAATACCGCAACCATACTGAGTTGAGACTCTGATTCCCGGATAAATTCCACCGGTGCATTTTTCAATTGCTGATAAAAACCGTGACTGTGGATCGGATTATTAGCAACACCGGCCCCGACAACCGCAACCATAACATAGCCCTCTTTCAGCCGGATTTCAGCAGCCAGTGCCAGCTCTTGCAGATAACGCAAAGCTCCGGAAGCGACTTCCTGAGTATAGGCAAGCCGGATACAAGTTTGATCCGGCTGACTGTCCCATGCCAGAGGCTGCAGCTGTGCCCGGATCAGTGCCTGCAACGCTTCCTCTGCGGCACGCTCAAAATCATGCTGATGACCAAAATTAATGTCTATCAGCATCACATCGTCCAGAGACGTAATGATCTTGGCTCCCCGTCCGGACGCCAGAACTCTCTCAATACGGGTTGAACCTGTTTCCGGCTGATAGCTGCAACGCAGCTCCAGATTAACCGCACTCTGGGAAACCGGCTGCAATGTCCGGCTGTGCAACACAGGAGCCGCAAGACGGGCAAGTTCACTGGCTTCATCCAGACGCAGAAGAGGCAGAAGGCAGGCATCGCTGACCTTACGCGGATCGGCGCTGTATACACCAGCAACATCACTCCATATGGTCACTTTATGCGCTTCTGCCAATGCGCCAATAACGGTTGCAGAATAATCAGAACCATTACGACCCAGCAATACTGTCTCTCCCTGATCATTTCTGGCCATAAAACCGGTAATGATGGCCCGGTGACCGGAATGCTGTGCCAGAGCTTCTCGGAGCAGTGGCCAGGAACGAGCACGATCAACCTCTGGCTGAGTCGCCCGTTCCGCACGTAAAAATGCCCGCGCATCCAGAGCAACAGCTGGTAACTGACTGTCCACCAGCAGTTGTGCCAACAGACGCGATGACCACAATTCACCGTGCGCAAGTGCTGCTGCACTTTCCGCTTCAGTTAAAGGTGCAGCCAATTCTCCCAGTGCCGAAATTTCCTGATGCAGTGTTTGCAGATAAGGCTCAGGGTTAGCCAGCAGCGCCTCGATCAGCGCTGACTGAAAATCACGGATACCCATCAGTAATTCATGAGCCAGTCGCCCGTCTTTATACAGGGCATGCGTCCATTCAATCAGACGGTTAGTGGTATCTCCGGCAGCAGAAACAACAACTAAATCATTATCTTCCGAATACTTAGACAGAATCGTTACCACCCTTTTATAACACTCTGGGTTGGCCAGGCTACTGCCACCAAATTTATGCAACTGACGAGAAACGGTCATTATTTTTTGTCCTCCTGAACCGTATTGAATGCTTGTTCCAAATCGGCGATCAGATCCCGATGATCCTCAAGGCCAATCGATAAACGCAGAAGTGTCGGTTTAATTCCGGCTTGTTGCTGAGCTTTATCGTCCATCGCTCTGTGTGTCATTGATGCCGGATGACAGATAAGACTCTCCACGCCCCCCAGAGACTCAGCCAGAGAAAACAACTTCAGTTGACCGATAAATGTTTCCAATTGAGCCTGCGAGCCGTTAAATTCAAAGCTAAGCATGCAGCCGAATCCTTTTTGCTGTTTTTTGGCTATGTCATGACCTTTATGCTCCGGCAGACTCGGATGATAGATCGTAGCGACCTGCTCTGACTGCTGCAGATAAGCCAGAACTGCGTTAGCATTTTCTTCATGGGTACGCATTCGGGCTCCCAGAGTGCGGATCCCCCGCAGCGTCATATAGCTGTCAAACGGCGTTCCTGTCGACCCCAGACAGTTCCCCCACCAGGCCAGTTCTTCAGCGTGTTCTCTCCGGGCAGCCACAATCACACCACCAATCACATCGGAATGTCCGTTGATATATTTTGTCGTAGAGTGAATAACAAAATCGGCCCCCAACGCCAGAGGTTTTTGATATATCGGCGTCAGAAAGGTATTGTCCACCGCAACTAATGCTCCAGCCTGTCTGGCTTGTACGCAGATTTTTTCGATATCCGTTACCCGAACCAGAGGGTTGGACGGCGTTTCCAGCAGGATCAGCTTTGGCCGGCGAGCCAGTGCAGCCTGCATCGCCTGCTCATCCGACGGGTCAACAAACAGCACCTTAAAATCACCCTTATTCCCTCTGCTGTTAAATAAACGGTATGTACCACCATAGCAGTCATTCGGTGCCACAATCAGATCATCCGGTGACAAATAAGCCGATACCAGCAGATTCAGTGCTGCCGTGCCACAGTTGGTGACAACGGCACCTTCACCAGATTCCAGATCGGTCAGAGCCTGCTCCAGCAGCGTACGGGTAGGGTTACCGGATCGGGTGTAATCATATTCAGGCACATCACCCAATGCCGGAAACGCATAATTCGTTGAAAGATAAATGGGCGGAACCACGGCATGGTGCTGAGTGTCGGACTCAATACCGGTACGAACCGCAATGGTATTCTGCTGAAAAATTGGGCTGGCTTTAGGGGTTGAATCGGACATAGGGAATTCCTTTCCTGATGGTTGCAGGTCATTATGTATGTTGAGCACTCAGTCACTTTACTTGGAGTTTTTTAAGACGTCAATAGCTCTAGACGTCTATATGTCTTTGCTTATGGCAGTAAATCCGGATAAAATTCGTGACTATTAGTTTTGCTTCCCGAATCGATTCATAATCACGGGATCCTTATTATTTTAGATCGAAGGTGCGTAATGGCTGACTGGAACGGCGAATATTTAAGTCCCTATGCGGAGCATGGGAAGAAAAATGAGCAGGTAAAAAAGATTACGGTATCAATCCCGTTGAAAGTACTGAAGATTTTGACGGATGAACGTACACGCCGTCAGATCAACAACCTGCGCCATGCCACAAACAGTGAACTGCTGTGTGAAGCTTTTCTGCATGCCTACACAGGCCAGCCCCTGCCAACAGATGAAGATTTAAGAAAAGATCGTCCGGATGATATCCCGACAGAAGCCAAAGCGCTGATGACAGAAATGGGTATCGAATTCGAATCGTTTGATGACTAGAGCTCCCGAGAAAGAAAAATAGTGTTCCCGAGAAAGAAATACAGAGTATGATGCCTTGCACACCCACTCTGTATTTCTATCGAACATACTCTTCTTAAGCGTATCTTATGCCATGTAGTTTTTCGGCATACCAATTCTGGCAACACCGGAATCCACGGCAGCCTGAGCAACCGCTTTAGCGACCCGAGGTAACAGACGCGGATCCATCGGTTTCGGAAGAATATACTCCGAACCAAATTCCAGTTCAGTCACACCAGCGGCTTTCTTCACTTCATCAGGAACCGGCTCTTTCGCCAACTGACGAATGGCTTCTACCGCAGCCAGCTTCATCTCAGTGTTGATTTCACTGGCTCGGACATCCAGAGCACCACGGAAAAGGAACGGGAAACAGATCACATTATTCACCTGATTCGGATAATCAGAACGACCGGTTCCCATGATCAGATCCTGACGCGCACCGTGAGCCAGTTCCGGCTGGATTTCCGGATCCGGATTCGAACAGGCGAAGACGACCGGATTGTCAGCCATTAGCTTCAGAGCCTCCGGTGGCAACAAATCCGGACCAGAAACGCCCAGGAACAGATCAGCACCTTCAATCACATCTTCCAGGGTACGTTTATCGGTATTGTTGGCAAACAACTGCTTATATTCGTTCAGATCGTCCCGGCGGGTATGAATTACCCCTTTGCGATCCAGCATATAAATCTTCTCACGCTGGGCACCGCACTTAATCAGCAGTTCCATACAAGCCACAGCTGCCGCACCGGCTCCCAAACAGACAATCGTAGATTCCGACAACACCTTACCTTGTAGTTCAATCGCATTCAGCATACCCGCAGCCGTTACAATGGCCGTACCGTGCTGGTCATCATGAAATACCGGAACATCACAACGTTCAATCAGACGACGTTCAATTTCGAAACAGTCAGGAGCCTTAATATCTTCCAGATTGATACCACCAAAGGTATCGGCAATATTGGCCACTGTATCGACAAACTCATCGATAGTGCGGTGTTTGACTTCAATGTCAATCGAATCCAGTCCGGCAAAACGTTTAAACAACAGAGCCTTACCTTCCATCACCGGCTTAGAGGCCATTGGCCCCAGATTCCCCAGTCCCAGAATCGCCGTACCATTAGAAATCACCGCCACCATGTTACCTTTGGCCGTATATTTATAGACATTATCAATGTCCTGAGCGATTTCACGTACCGGTTCTGCCACACCCGGACTGTAAGCCAGAGCCAGATCCTCAACAGAATCCGCAGGTTTGGTCAGAGTGACAGCGATTTTACCGGCAGTCGGATAAGCATGGTAATGCAGCGCCTGCTGACGAAGTTCTTCTTTGCGGTTATCACCGGATGGCGTGGCGGAGGACGATGTTTTTGAAGACATTATGCTTGGTTCCTGAGAAGTTAGGGGTAACGAAAACGATTAAGTGGCGTTAATTTTAGGCGATCTGCTTCAAACTTCCTAGAGCGTGCCATTGAAATTTTACGAATACCAAGCGGAAAACAGATAAATTAAATGAACGAAAAAAGGACGCCGCAGCGTCCTTTTCAGATTCGGTATAAAACTGATGAACAGTCTTATTTCTTGCTTGAAAGCGCACCGAAACGTTTGTTGAAGCGATCTACACGGCCGCCGGTATCAACGATACGCTGCTTACCAGTATAGAACGGGTGACATTTGTCACATACGTCCAGGTGGATAGTGTCTTTACCAAGAGTAGAGTTGAACTCAAAAGAGTTGCCGCAAGAACAAGTTGCTTTTACAGCTTTGTATTCAGGATGGATACCTGTTTTCATGGGAAAACCTCATTAATAGGCCGCGTCGCTATCCGATTCAGAGCCGGACACCACACGTAGAGTCAAAAAGTAAAGTCAGCGTTCATTAACACTGAACCGTCAAGGCGCAGTATAGTAATGAATCCACCGGTCAGGATCAACAGATTTGATACTTTTTTCAGCGTTTTTATTCTCCTTTTCGATTTCTTCCTTTAAGATCATCCGATTATTCACCCTGAGTACGCACCACCCGGTACGACAACACAGCAGACAACCATACGACAAACCATGCGCCCGACTATTGCCCGTGTAGCACTTCCTGTCCCTCTGGACAAAACATTCGATTACCGGATACCACCACACCAGTTTCCGGTGATCGGCGGACGGGTATCGGTTCCTTTTGGGCCAAAAACCTTAACCGGTATCGTCGTGGCACTCAGTCATCAGTCGGATTTTCCGTTAGAACAACTGAAAAATATCCGTCAGGTACTGGACTGCGAACCGGTCTGGCCGGAAACGCTCTACCAGCTACTGCTCTGGTGCAGCCAGTTTTACCTTTACCCTCTGGGAGACACTCTGGCCAATGCTATGCCGTCTGCTCTGAGGAAAGGAAAAACCGCTGATTTTGCTACACAGGTAGAATGGCAGTTGACTGAATCAGGAAAAAACCAGTTGATGAGCGGATTTGGCCGGGCCATCCAACAGGCCAGAGTCATGCATATGCTGGAGAAAGGTGCCGTATCCCACCAGTCAATTCTGGATGAAGAAATCGCCTCAACCGTGCTTAAAACACTGCGGGAAAAAGGCTGGATTGAATCTAAAGAGATAAAACCTCAGGCAACACCATGGCCGGATGTCGTCGAAGCGGATATCAGCAAACCACGCCTTAACGCAGAACAAGCCGTAGCCATTGCCACCGTCAACAGCAATAGTCACTTCGGCTGTTACCTGCTGGAAGGGGTCACCGGATCAGGCAAAACAGAGGTCTACCTCAATTTGATTAAACCTGTACTGGAGCAGGGTAAGCAGGCTCTAGTACTGGTACCGGAGATAGGCCTGACACCGCAGACCATCAACCGCTTCAGACGCCGTTTCAATGTTCCGGTCGACGTGATCCACTCCGGGCTGAATGATACAGAACGACTCAACGCCTGGCTTGCCGCCCGGGATAAACACGCCGGTATCGTCATTGGTACCCGTTCGGCACTGTTTACTCCGTTCCGGCATCTCGGCATCATTATTGTCGATGAAGAGCATGACGCCTCATACAAACAGCAGGACAGCCTACGTTATCATGCCCGGGATGTGGCTATTATGCGTGCCCATATGGAAGATATTCCTATCATACTCGGCTCTGCCACTCCGGCTTTGGAAACACTGCACAATGCCCTGAACGGAAAATACCATCATCTGACTCTGACTCAGAGAGCGGGTTCTGCCGTTCCAGCCCGGCACAGCGTTCTGGATATCAAAGGTCTGTATCTGGAAAGTGGTCTTTCTGCCCCCCTGATTGCCCAGATGCGAAAACACCTGAATGCCGGTAATCAGGTTATGCTGTTCCTTAACCGGCGTGGATTTTCGCCGGCACTGATGTGCCATGAATGTGGCTGGATAGCAGGATGTCAGCGTTGCGATGCGTATTATACCTACCACCAGAACAGTGGTGAAATACGTTGCCATCATTGCGGTTCGCAGCGCCCGGTGATCCACCAGTGTCAGGCATGCGGCTCAACCCATCTGGTAACGGTCGGCGTCGGAACCGAACAACTGGAAGCGCATCTGGCTCAACTGTTTCCAGAATACAAAGCCATCCGGATTGACAGAGACAGTACCCGGCGCAAAGGCAGCCTGGAAAAGGCTCTGAGTGCGATTCAGAATAAACAGTATCAGATCCTAATCGGTACACAGATGCTGGCAAAAGGGCATCATTTTCCAGATGTAACTCTGGTCGGCCTGCTGGATGTTGACGGCTCACTCTACAGCAGCGATTTTCGTGCAGCAGAGCGGCTGGCTCAGCTGTTTATTCAGGTTGCAGGCCGTGCCGGACGAGCCAGTAAACCCGGAGAAGTCATTCTGCAGACACACCACCCGGAGCACGCTCTGCTACAGGCATTACTGTATAAGGATTATCATCACTTTGCCCGTACGGCTCTTCAGGAAAGAAAAATGGCCGGATTACCTCCCTTCACTTTCCTGACCCTGTTCCGGGCCGAAAGCAATCAGGGCGAAACGGTTGAAGAATTTTTACGCCAGTTGAAGCATACGCTAGAAGCCCATCCGGCTTTTGATGATTCTTGTCTACTGCTCGGCCCTATCCCGGCTCCGATGGCAAAGCGTGCCGGAAAAGTACGCTGGCAACTGCTGCTACAGACCAGCTCACGTAAGATCATGCAGCAACTACTGCACAGCGCCAAACCGGCAATCAACCTGCTGCCATTAAGCAAAAAGGTTCGCTGGTCTATGGATATAGAACCTCAGGATCTCAGTTAAAGTGAGGCATATATCCAGCCATATAAGGAAAAATACGTCGTTTCTATCGGTTTTATGTGCAGACGGTCACACAAGTGGTGCAAAATCTGTTAATCTCGCCGTAACTTATTACGGATTAAATACATACACTTAATGCTAAACATTAGGTATGCTCCTTTTGAGGGCGCTGCAGTTCCTAAACCTCGCTCGATAACAGAAAAAGACAAAAGAGGTCAACTTATATGGCGACAATGAAGGATGTTGCCCAGCTTGCAGGGGTTTCTACTGCTACGGTCTCCCGTGCATTAATGAACCCGGAAAAAGTATCTTCTGCTACACGAAAAAGGGTGGAAGAAGCCGTACTGGAAGCTGGCTATTCACCTAACTCTCTGGCCAGAAATCTGCGCAGAAATGAATCAAAAACCATCGTGGCCATCGTTCCGGATATTTGTGACCCCTATTTCAGCGAAATTATTCGCGGCATAGAAGATGCGGCAATGGAACACGGCTATCTGATCCTTCTGGGCGACAGCGGTCAGCAGCAGAAAAGAGAAAGCTCTTTTGTCAATCTGGTCTTTACCAAACAGGCTGACGGTATGCTGCTGCTGGGCACAGCTCTGCCTTTTGACATCAGCAAACCGGAACAAAAGCACCTGCCACCACTAGTGATGGCCTGTGAATATGCGCCGGAGCTGGAGCTCCCTACTGTGCATATCGACAACCTGACTTCCTCTTTTGAAGCCGTTAACTATCTGACACAGTTAGGTCACAAACGTGTCGCACAGATCTCCGGACCAGAAAGTGCCACATTGTGTCATTTCCGTAATCAGGGTTACCTGCAGGCTCTCCGCCGGGCAGGCATACCGATGAATCCAGACTATACCGCACACAGTGACTTTACTTTTGCCGGAGGAGCAAAAGCGGTAAAAAAACTACTGGCTCAACCGGAACCTCCGACAGCCATCTTCTGTCACTGTGATATTATGGCGATTGGTGCCATTCAGGAAGCCAAAAGGCTCGGTCTGCGCGTGCCTCAGGATCTGTCGGTTGTCGGTTTTGATGATATTCAGTTTTCTCAGTATTGTGATCCGCCACTAACCACCATATCTCAACCTCGCTACGAAATCGGCCGTCAGGCAATGCTGATGATGCTGGAACTGTTGAAAGGCCGGGAAATCGGTGCGGCTTCACGTCTGCTGGAAACCAAACTGGTAGTTCGCAACAGCGCTGCACCACCTCTCACTTAACCATTTGCCATACACCGGCAGCGACGTCTTTCCGCGTTGTTTCCGGTTTGATTTTCGCCTTCATACCGATTAGCCATTGTTTTCCGTCTCTGATCTGGATTACCATGTGGCCAGTTTTTCTTTAAATATTGAATGAAATGCAGCCGTGGCTAAAGATTATGTGAGACGAGGCCAGGGGTCGAAAAAGACCAGCCGGAAACAACCAACCAGACAGAAAAAAACACTGCCGTGGAAAGCCGGATTGCTGGCAATCGTTGCTGTAGGGGCATTTGTCTATGGCCTGTATACTCTGAGTCAGGATCCTGAACCACCGGTCACTACCATAGAATCAACGCCAGCACCGGCTAAAAAAGAACACACACCAATCCCCCCTCTTCCGAAGGAAGAATGGCAGTACAAGAACGATCTGCCAAATAAAGAGATCCAGGTACAACCCAGAAAACAGGAAGTATCGGAAATCCCTTATATTATGCAGTGCGGAGCGTTTAAGACACTGCAACAGGCAGAAGAACGTAAAGCTAATATTGCCTTTCAGGGATTGGTCAGCAAGATCCGCAAGAAAGAAAATAGCAGCTGGTACCGGATTGTGTTAGGGCCTTACAAATTCAAACGTGATGCCGAACGCGACAAACATAAACTGCAGAGAGCCAAAATCGAACCCTGTGAAATATGGAAAGATGCCCAGTAATACCTTCTTTCCCCCCGCATTATGCCTTACGAAAAGAAGCGGATGATCTTCATCCACTTCTTTCCCTTGAATTCCGGATCCAACATCCTTATATAACCTCTATAGCCCAGTTATCCCACTGGTGAAATTAAGTATGAAGAGGTTTATCCCGTGACTACCATCGTATCCGTACGTCGTAACAATAAAGTTGTCATCGCAGGTGACGGACAAGTTTCTCTGGGCAATACCGTCATGAAAGGAAATGCCCGCAAGGTACGCCGTTTATATAACAATAAGGTTCTGGCTGGTTTTGCCGGCGGCACGGCCGATGCTTTTACCCTATTTGAACGTTTTGAAGACAAGCTGCAAATGCATCAGGGACACCTGACTAAAGCCGCAGTAGAACTGGCAAAAGACTGGCGCAGTGATCGAGCTCTGCGTCGTCTGGAAGCCATTCTGGCTGTTGCTGACGAAACAGCCTCATTGATCATCACAGGGAATGGCGACGTAGTACAACCGGAAAATGACCTGATTGCTATCGGATCCGGTGGTAACTATGCTCAGGCAGCAGCAACAGCTCTGCTGGAAAATACCGATCTTGATGCGCGGGAAATTGCAGAAAAAGCCCTGACAATTGCCGGTGATATCTGCGTCTTTACCAACCACTACCAGACCATTGAAGAATTAGACATCGCGGCCGAATAATGGCAGCGAAAACCGAATAAAGGAACAACGTATGTCTGAAATGACTCCGCGTGAGATTGTACACGAACTGAATCGCCATATTATCGGTCAGGATAAAGCCAAACGCTCGGTGGCTATTGCACTGCGTAACCGCTGGCGTCGTATGCAGTTGGAAGAAAGCCTGAGAGCCGAAGTTACGCCAAAGAACATTCTGATGATCGGCCCGACCGGAGTAGGTAAAACCGAGATCGCCCGTCGTCTGGCAAAACTGGCTAATGCCCCTTTTATCAAGGTCGAAGCAACAAAATTTACTGAAGTTGGTTATGTCGGTAAAGAAGTTGAAAGTATTATCCGTGACTTGACGGATGTCGCTATCAAGATGACCCGTCATCAGGCCATGGAAAAGGTAAAATTCCGGGCTGAAGAACATGCTGAAGAACGCATTCTGAATACCCTGCTGCCACCGGCGCGTGACGCCTGGGGACAATCTGACACTCAAGGTGAAGATAACTCTAACACCCGCCAGATCTTCCGTAAAAAACTGCGTGAAGGTCAACTGGATGATAAAGAGATCGATATCGATGTCGCCGCTCCACAAATGGGGGTTGAGATCATGGCTCCTCCAGGTATGGAAGAGATGACCAATCAGCTGCAGAGTATGTTTCAGAATCTGGGCGGTAATACCACCAAAAGCCGTAAGATGAAAATCAAAGATGCGCTGAAAGCCCTGATAGAAGAAGAAGCCGCAAAGCTGGTCAATCCAGAAGATCTAAAAGCGCAGGCCATCGATAATGTAGAAAACCACGGTATCGTATTTATCGATGAGATCGATAAGATCTGTAAACGTGGTGATGTATCCGGTCCGGATGTCTCCCGGGAAGGCGTTCAGCGTGACCTGCTGCCACTGATTGAAGGCAGCACCGTTACCACCAAACACGGTATGGTCAAAACCGATCACATTCTGTTCATTACCTCCGGGGCATTTCAGGTAGCCAAGCCTTCCGATCTTATCCCGGAACTTCAGGGTCGTCTGCCTATCCGTGTAGAACTGGAAGCCCTATCCAGTAATGACTTTAAGCGTATTTTGACCGAACCGAAAGCGTCTCTGACCGAACAGTATATCGCCCTGATGCAGACCGAAAATGTCTCCGTCAGCTTTACCGAAGACGGCATCGAAAAAATCGCTGAAGCCGCATGGCAAGTGAATGAAACCACTGAAAATATCGGAGCCCGCCGCCTGTATACGGTAATGGAGCGACTGATGGATGAGATTTCGTTCGATGCAACCGAGCAGGCTGGTTCAGCACTGACTATTGATGCCGCTTATGTAAAAGACCGTCTGGGTGAATTTGTTGATGATGAAGATCTGAGCCGGTTTATTCTGTAGCCAAATCGCCTTTCCCAATACAACAAAAAGCCCTCCTACCACTTTAGGTGGGCTTTTTATTCCATCGACTCTTGGTATACTGCAGGTATCTAATGTTGTGGTATATGTCCGATGAATAAGTCCGTTTCTATCTGGTTGGAAGCCTTCCGGCCTAAAACCCTCCCTCTGGCTCTGGTCTCCATCATTACCGGAAGCGCACTGGCACATGCAAACGGGCATTTTTCACTCATTATTATGTTACTGGCACTGATCACCGCCACACTGCTGCAAATCCTCTCCAATCTGGCGAACGATTATGGTGATGCCCAGAAAGGCACCGATAATGAACACAGACTGGGACCGGTTCGGGCCATGCAGCAAGGGGTCACCTCTCAGGAGATGAGAACCGCCATTATTATCAACATTACGGTGACGCTGGTCTCAGGACTAGCACTGGTATTATATTCACTGGACAGCCTGACCAATATCCTGACTTTTCTCAGCTTAGGCGCACTGGCTGTTATTGCAGCTATCGCCTATACCGTTGGTCAGAAACCTTATGGTTATCTCGGTCTGGGTGATCTTTCTGTCTTTATTTTTTTTGGTCTGCTGGGGGTCGCCGGTACATTCTTCCTGCATACCGGTTACCTTGATATCAGTGTTTTTATCCCGGCAACCGCCAGTGGATTGCTGGCAGCCGGCGTACTGAATATCAATAATATGCGGGATATAGACAATGACCGAGCCTGCGGTAAACATACCTTTGCCGTCCGGCTGGGTGAATTACGGGCAAAACACTATCATCTAATCCTTATCTGGACAGCATTTACTATTTTCGCTGCTTATCTGCTGTATATGGCCGGTTTCTGGCTGCTATTGCCTTTTATTCCGGCCGCCGCTGTTATCGCCCGTCACGGGCATGCCGTACTGCATACTACGGCTCCAGTGCAGATAGCCCCCATGCTGCCGGTTATCGTAAAGTGTGCTGTTATTACTAACATTCTGTTTTCACTAATTGTTATTTCGCAAACTCTCACAAGATAATTCATGCTTATCGTTGCATTGGCTATCTGAGCCGATATACTCAATACATCACCAGCTACTGAGATGATGCATATGGAATACAATACCTCTGCACTTTGCGATATTTACTTGGATCAGGTAGACGTTGTAGAACCGATGTTCAGCAACTTTGGCGGCAGTGCATCGTTCGCCGGTCAAATTACCACGGTAAAATGCTTTGAAGATAACGGACTGATCCGCTCCATTCTGGAGCAGGACGGTAATGGCCGGGTTCTGCTGGTCGATGGCGGCGGCTCACTGAGAAAAGCGTTGATCGATGCCGAACTGGCAACACTGGCAGAAGACAATGAATGGGAAGGTATTGTCGTTTATGGTTGTGTACGTGAAGTCGACGAACTTGAAGATATGAGCGTGGGCATTCAGGCTTTGGCTTCCATTCCTGTCGGGGCAGCACAACAGGATATCGGAGAGATTGACGTACCGGTCAATTTTGGCGGGGTGACTTTTCTACCGGAAGATTACCTATACGCCGATAACACCGGCATTATCCTGTCTCAGGAGCCCCTGGATGCTGAGCTGAATATCGACGAAGATGACGACTACGATCTTATCGAAGATGCGGATGACGAAGACAGTAACCGTATGGATTCATAATGCAAAGGATCTGACAAAGAGGCGCTGAATCAGCGCCTCTTCTGTTTTCAGGATCCCGGATAACACACCGGCCATCACTTATTCTACGTCTTCCATCTTACCCAGCAGAGTACGGATACGTTCCTGCCATGCATTATGTTCTGCTTCCATCTTACTGGCTTTTTCTTCCAGCCCGGTACGCTCACCTTTCAGACTTTCCGCTTCAGAAATCAGTTGCTGATTTTGCTCTTTCAGTTCTTCCAGCTCCATCTGCAGCAGAGTAATCGTATCGACAGCAGTCTGAACTTTCGCTTCCAGCTGTTCCAGAATTTCTAATGACATTTTCCTACCTATATAAAAACGTTCTGTTATCGCATTATTCTACTCAGAGTACCGCCGATGACCAACAACAATACAGCCCTTTCCAGCCGTATGCTTAAAAATAAAACATCCATGCCTGTTTTTCCCCAGTCTGGACCAGCAAATTCTGCACAGGCAAAAAAGCAAACGTTTCCTACCGGGCTATGGTAAGATCGCGCCGAAATATTCACATACCCCCCTTTAATTTGGAGTCGAGATGAAACGCGATTTGGCGATGGCATTTTCACGAGTAACCGAAGGTGCCGCATTAGCAGGTTATAAATGGCTTGGACGTGGCGATAAGAATGCTGCAGATGGTGCCGCAGTTGAAGTGATGCGCTGCCTGTTAAACAAAACTGAAATCAGCGGTGAGATTGTCATTGGTGAAGGTGAAATCGACGATGCACCAATGCTCTATATCGGAGAACAGGTCGGTGTTGGCGGTGATGCCGTTGATATTGCTGTTGATCCGATTGAAGGGACGCGCATGACTGCCATGGGTCAGGCGAATGCTCTGGCTGTTCTGGCAGCGGGTGAAAAAGGCAGCTTCCTGAAAGCTCCGGATATGTATATGGAAAAGCTGGTTGTCGGACCCGGGGCAAAAGGCTGTATCGATCTGAATAAGCCGTTGAAAGAAAACCTGCACAATGTCGCTAAGGCTTTGAATAAGACACTGGAAACTCTGGTTGTTATCACTCTGGCCAAGCCACGCCATGAACAAGTCATAAAAGAGATGCAGGAAATGGGCGTTCGCGTCTTTGCCGTACCGGACGGTGACGTAGCCGCATCTATCCTGACCTGTATGCCAGACAGTGAAGTTGACATGATGTACTGTATCGGTGGCGCACCGGAAGGTGTCGTTTCCGCAGCCGTTATCCGGGCTCTGGATGGTGATATGAATGGCCGTCTTCTACCGCGTCACGAAGTCAAAGGTGATACGGAAGAAAACCGGGCCTTTGGTGAACAGGAGCTGTCTCGCTGTAAAGAGATGGGAGTGGAAGCCGGTGTTGTCCTGCCGATCTCGGATATGGCTCGCAGCGATAATGTCGTGTTCTCAGCCACTGGCATTACCAAAGGTGATCTGCTGGAAGGTATTAGCCGTCAGGGCAATATTGCGACAACAGAAACACTGCTGATCCGTGGGCGCTGCCGTACGATTCGCCGGATCAAATCGACCCACTATCTGGAACGTAAAGATCCGGAAGTCAGAGATATTATTCTTTAATCTCTCACCATCTTACTATTAATAAGGCTCCTTCACGGAGCCTTTACTTTATCAATTAATTGCTTTATTAATAACATCATTCATAATAAAGGTTGTTCACTTTTCCCGAATGATAAATGGTGCCTATGAAAACCCCGGAAAAAATTCTGCATAAACTCAAGCGCGAAGGCTCGATTACAGCCAAAAAGCTGGCCGGGGATCTGGGCATGACAACTATGGGAGCCCGTCAGCATCTTCAGGCACTGGAAGATGACGGTATGATCGAATCTTTTGATGTCAGGGTTAAGGTTGGCCGTCCGAACCGCAACTGGTCACTGACGGAAAAAGGCCATGCCTATTTTTCTGACCGGCACGATGACCTCAGTGTTCAGGTTATCGAAGCGGTTGAAACACTTTTTGGTACGGAAGGCATCCATAAGGTTGCGCAGGAGCGGGAAAATAAAACGTTTCATCGCTATCAGGCTCAGTTAACCAAAAAGACGACCCTGCAACAGAAACTGGAATGCCTGACCCAATTGCGCGAGCAAGAAGGCTATATGGCTGAACTGCACCAGAGCGAAACCGGTTTTACACTGATCGAAAACCACTGCCCTATCTGTAAAGCAGCCGAACGCTGTCCCTCTTTCTGCCAATCCGAACTGAATGTCTTTCAGCGGCTTCTGGGCGATAGCTGCCATATCGAACGCTCAGAACATATCATCAACAGCGAACGCCGCTGTGTCTATCTGATCACGGAGAAATAACCTTTTTAGGGTAATGGTCTTCTTAAAAAGTCGCTAATCTTAAAAAGGTGACAGTCCTCCCCCCAGCCATACGGCATACTGGTCTCTGTGTCTGCTTTTTATACCGTTATTGACTACAATTACAATAGTGGACATTGTCTTCTCTTGTCCCGGCGGCCAGTGTACTGGTCAGGGATCCGCATCCAGCTCACACTGAGTCGTAGCGAGTTAAAAAATAATGAGGGGGTATTATGGATTTTCCTCTGCATGAACAAATTCTGCCGTCTTTCGATGAACTGAAAGAACTGGCAGAAAATAACCCACAGGCCTTCGATGAGCTGAAAAAGGAATTATGCGAAGAGGCCATCACCTACGCAACGGAAGGGATGCGTCCCCGTTTACGTGCCCAGCAGACCCATATTGATCGCATTATCAGCCGCTGTAAAAATCCGCATCAGACCAATGTTATCCTGATGCGGGAACTGAGTGTTCAGGTCGGAAAATTTCAGTCAGTACTGGAAGGGGATATTGAAGATTTCACTCCGGCAGAAGTGCTCCCGTTCACCCGTCCCCACTGAACCAGAATCAAATCTGCGGTCGCCCATAGCGGTTTTCCGCAGTATCCCCTTTCAGGAAACCACACTCCAGCAGAATCCAGCCACCACATACCAGTGCCAGTAAGGAAATGATCGTTTCGACAGTTGTTGGCTGGTGCTGCGCTATCGTCCCTCCTACAGGAACCGTAAAACGGCCTAAAATCACCGGAATATTCAACAGCAAAAATCGGTTTGATTTGTTTCTGTCATGCCAGCGCTTAGCGGTAATCGCCAGATCCGGAAGAACCATCAGCAACAGGCAAGCAGGTAATATTACACCGATACCAGCCGGGTAAAATTTCCGGAGCAACGTAGCCACCAGCATAATGGCCAGATAGTAAAAAGCGTTCCAAATCCAGAAAGTGCGACGGTTAACCCGCCCCTGAAAGGAGAATAGCAGTTCTTTTATCGACATCTCTGTTACCTTAATCAGCGAAAATGCAGACATAAAAATACCTTAACCATAGCAAAAGCAAAAAGATAAGCCGCCGTTTTGCCTGATAGATCACTTAGGACAGCCACAAAATGAATTTACGATGCACCGGAAGGCCAAAAAGATCAGCGAAAGACATGATTACTGTCATGATCTGTGGTTATTAATCTGTTATATTCTTTCGCAATCGAGATTATTTTTTACATTCATTACTTTTTTGGAGATATCCCTATGCGTCAACCTGTTGTTATGGGTAACTGGAAACTGAACGGCAGCAAAACTATGGTTACAGAGCTGCTAAATGGACTTAACGCTGAGCTGGAAGGTGTTTCCGGCGTTGACGTGGCTATTGCTCCACCAGCACTTTACATCGACCTTGCAGAGCGTCTGATCAAAGAAGGCGGCAACAAGATCATCCTTGGTGCTCAGAATACTGACGTAAACAACTCTGGCGCTTTCACTGGCGATATGTCTCCAGAGATGCTGAAAGATTTCGGTGCGACTCACATCATCATCGGCCATTCTGAGCGTCGTGACTACCACAACGAATCTGATGAGTTCGTTGCTAAGAAATTTGCGTTCCTGAAAGAGAACGGCCTGAAGCCAGTTTTCTGCATTGGTGAAACTGAAGCTCAGAACGAAGCAGGTGAAACTGAAGCCGTATGTGCTCGCCAAATCAATGCTGTTATCGATGCTTACGGTGTTGAAGCGCTTAACGGTGCAATCATCGCATACGAACCAATCTGGGCTATCGGTACAGGTAAAGCAGCAACAGCTGAAGATGCACAACGCATTCACGCTTCTATCCGTGCTCTTATCGCAGCAAAAGACGCAGCAGTAGCAGAACAAGTGATCATCCAGTACGGCGGTTCGGTTAAACCCGAGAACGCAGAAGCTTACTTCTCACAACCAGATATCGATGGCGCTCTTGTTGGCGGTGCTTCTCTGGATGCGAAAAGCTTTGCCGCTATCGCTAAAGCAGCTGCAAAAGCAAAAGCTTAATTGCTTATCTGAACCGAAGGTTCTGAATATTCTGAAAGGTCAGCGCAAGCTGGCCTTTTTGTTATCAGAAAAGTGTGGTCATAAAGATGTCCTTTTATATCAACCGATTTCCGGACGGGAGACTCTATACAAAAAAGCCGCTGATTTCTCAGCGGCCTTTATTTCGATTCAAATCGGAAAAAAACTTAGAACAGTTCTTTTGCTACCTTGTACAGGTCTTCACGTACTGGGCGCTTCATGTTTTCGATAGCATCGATAATGTCATGATGTACTAGTTGTTCTTTCTGAATACCTACACAACGACCACCGAAACCTTCCTGTAGCAGGTGAACAGCATAGTTACCCATACGGGAAGCCAATACACGGTCAAATGCTGTCGGACGACCACCACGCTGAATATGGCCAAGAACCGTTGCACGAGTCTCACGACCAGTCTCTGCTTCGATTTCTTTTGCCAGTTCATTAGCATCCATCATCAGCTCAGTCAGAGCAATAATGGCGTGTTTTTTACCCTTAGCCAGACCTTCTTTCAGGTTATTGATCAGGTCTTCTTTGCTCCACTCCTGCTCCGGAGTGATGATGTACTCACACCCCCCCGCAATGGATGACATCAGAGTCAGATCACCACAGTGACGACCCATAATCTCAACAATAGAAATACGCTGGTGGGAAGAAGAAGTATCACGCAGACGGTCAATCGCATCAATAACCGTATTCAGAGCGGTCAGATAACCGATAGTATAATCGGTGCCAGCAATATCATTATCGATAGTGCCTGGCAGACCGATACACGGATAACCCATTTCAGTCAGCTTTTTCGCACCCATATAGGAGCCGTCACCACCGATCACGACCAGAGCTTCGATACCGTGTTTATTCAGATTCTCAATCGCTTTTTCACGAACAGCGACTTCCTTAAACTCAGGAAAACGGGCAGAACCCAGGAAAGTCCCCCCCCGGTTGATCACATCAGAAACGCTTGAACGGTCAAGCTGTACGATACGATCTTCGTACAAACCCTGGTAACCGTCATACACGCCGTACACTTCCATGCCTTCAGAAAGTGCCGTACGAACTACGCCACGAATTGCAGCGTTCATGCCAGGTGCGTCACCACCACTGGTCAGGATACCGATCTTTTTAATCATGCTCACCCTCGATTTTTTGGGAATTTCAATTACAAATTCTAACTGCCGTAGTTGGCAAAATCATTAACGCGACACACTGGTTTCGGGTCTGGACATCCCCCAGTCCCGGCTGTCAGTAGACCTCATCGGGTCTTTTTCCAGTGCGGCGCTGAAATTTTTTTTCTTTTGAAAGAGTATTACAATTTTACAGCAGAGCTAAGTTGATTCATATCAGACTCATGCTCGTTTGCTTTATATCTGTATAATAGCCCATCAATTTATCTGTCGCTTTATAGCATAAGAATGCTTACCAACCCATCTCTTTTTGTGGTTTCTCAACCTTATTTGCAACAGTGTAGGGATCCTGATGGATGAGGATATCCGCTTCAGGAAAAGCGTCCAGCAGCCTTTCCTCAACCAGGTCTGAAATCCGGTGAGCGTCCAAGAGGGGCATATGATCGTCCAGTTCCAGATGCAACTGAATAAATCGGGTTGGCCCGGACATACGGGTCCGTAGCTGATGGATACCCAATACTTCTTTCATCGAATGACAAATCTTCCGGATCTGCTCCAGCTCTTCTTCCGGTAACTGCCGGTCAAGCAGTGATTGTATCGCCTCTCGCACCATCTTAAAGGCGTTGTACAGAATAAACACACCAATACCGATAGCAAAAATGGCGTCAGCTTGTTTAAAACCAAACGTCGATAACCCCAGTGCAACCATAATCGCCACGTTCATATACAGATCCGTCTGATAATGCAGAGAGTCTGCGGCAATCGCCTGACTACCGGTTTTGCGCACCACGTAACGCTGAAAAAGCACCAGAGCAAAGGTCACTACAAAGGCAAATAAGCTCACGTATACACCGTACTCCGGAGAAGTCAGCTCATGGGGTCTGAAATACCGATCAACGCCGTTAAGGATCAAAAAACAGGCAGATCCGGAAATAAACATAGTCTGAGCCAGAGCAGCGAGTGATTCGGCTTTTCCATGCCCAAAAGTATGTTCCTTATCCGCCGGTTGCAGAGCGTATTTTACCACCACCAGATTCACCAGAGATGCAGCAATATCCAGCATAGAATCGATCAAAGAAGCCAGCAGACTGACCGAACCGGTCACCCACCAGACACTGACCTTAACGATTAACAATAAGGTTGCAAGTCCCGTCGCAAGCCATGCGGCCAGTGACACTAAACGTGCGTAATCTTTCATAAATCCCGTCTGAATCCGTACAGTTTACCGACGATTATACAAAAAAAGCAGCCCGAAAGCTGCTTTTGATTCATTCAGAAATGCATACCCTGTTACCAGTGTTTACCGCCTTTTCCGCCACGGCCTCCAGGCCCCATATCGGCAGCACACTGCTGCATATGCTCAGCCTGCAGTGTCAGAAGTTTCTCTTTCTGGGCATCAGTCAGAATACTCAACATAGCATGCTGCTGTTTCAGCATTTTTACCTGCTGTTCGGCACGCTGAGCAGCCATCTGCTCGCCCATTGCTTTTGCCAGCTTCATCGCTTTCGTTTCATCAAAATCCGCAGATAGCATCAGTTCCTGCATCGCTTTCTGATGTTCGGCTCTGAATTCCTGACGGTCTTCACGGCGGGCATCACGGTTAGCCTGCATATCTTTGCGCTGCGTGGTGCGCAAATCACGTAACTGTCCCAGCTGCTCATTAGTCAAATCCAGATCATCAAGCAGGCGCGGACCAAATGAAACACCACAATAATCACCAGGACCACCCATAGCGCCACCACCAGGTCCGCCAAAAGCATAAGCACTAGCGGTACTTAAAGCGATAGGAAGAACAGCAACGGCTAACACCAGTTTTTTCACAGATTTCATAACAAATTCCCTACTTACACGTTGATTGGAGTAAGCTGTCTTCACAGCCGTTGAGGATAGAATAGAACCCGGCAGGTAAAGCAACGTAAGCCAAGCGTAAAAATGTGTAAAGAGCAAAACTGTGAAGCATTTTATCAGTAAGATCACACATACTTGATAACGGTTTATTTTTCTTTCCGCCCCGGATAAAAGGCACATGATATGGCAAATATACTGCTGGTCGATGATGATACAGAGCTGACTGGTCTGCTAAAAGATATCTTAAGTTTTGAAGGTTTTACCGTCACCGAAGCAAATACTGGAGAAGAAGGTCTGTTGGCTCTAACCGGAGACATTGATCTAATCCTGCTGGATGTGATGATGCCGAAAATGAACGGTATGGAAATGCTGAAAAAACTGCGGGAAGACTGGGAAACCCCCGTACTGATGCTGACGGCAAAAGGGGAGGAAATTGACCGGGTTATCGGACTGGAGCTGGGTGCAGACGATTATCTGCCCAAGCCGTTCAGTGACCGGGAATTGCTGGCCCGGATCCGGGCTATTTTGCGCCGAACCAGTAATGGCAACAGCAGTAAAAACGGGGATCACCTGCGTTATATGGATATTCAGGTTTATCCGGGAAAACAGGAAGCCTACTGCGGGAATTCTCTACTGGATCTGACTACCACAGAATTTGCTCTTTTGGCACATTTTGTACAGCACCCCGGAGAAAACATAAGTAAAGAGAATCTCAGTCTAGACGTATTAGGGAAACGGCTGGCTCCCTTTGACCGCGCCATCGATATGCATGTTTCCAACCTGCGTAAAAAACTGCCGGAACGGACAGACGGCAAGCCACGCATTAAAACGCTCCGGGGACGGGGCTACCTGCTGGTTGAGGAACAATAAATGCGTCTGCCGAAAATCTCGAATCTGTATGGTCGTATTTTTGCGATTTTCTGGTTAACCATGCTGCTGATCTTACTGGCAGCATTATCTGTTTCCAACTTTGATCCCAGAGAAACCCATACGATTGATCGTCCGCGTATGGAAGATCTGTATCGGCTGGCAGAGTTCACAGAGAAACGCTTTGCCGACTACCCGTCAATCACTCAAGTTCTGGAAGAAATCGACCGCTGGCAACAAGGACGAGGCAGGAACGATGACCGGCCTCAACTCTATTTTACCGACCAGAACGGTAATCTTCTGGGAGAAAGTATGCTTCGCGGTAAACACAAAGCCATCCAGAACTTTATCACTCTGGTTGATGATACCAGCCACCCGAAACAGAAACTGTACGGCCAGTTAATGGTAGCGGGCCCCATTCCTCTGACGCTCGCCCAGCAGCCCGTCTATCTGTATATCGCTCATAAATGGCATCAGCCGCCTCCACTGTTGTTGCTGGTACTGGACCGGCCATTCCTGCTGTTGCTTATTGTCATGCTGATCAGTACGCCCCTGCTGCTCTGGCTGGCATGGGCTCTCAGTTTGCCCGCCCGGCGTCTGGAGCGAGCGGCATGCAGAGTCGCCAAAGGGGAGTTTGTGGAAGATCCCAGTCTGGAAAAAGGCAGCTCAGAATTTCGAGAGGCGGGAACCGCATTTAACCAGATGGTTATGGCCGTCAATCAGATGATTTCCGGACAGCAGCGTCTGCTGTCGGATATTTCTCATGAATTGCGATCACCGCTGACCCGCCTGAGAATGGCCAATGCACTGGCAACCCGTAAACAAGGTGAAAGTGCAGAACTGAGCCGCATTGATACCGAAGCAGAAAGACTGGAAAAGATGATCAGCGAACTGCTGGAACTGTCCAGAATGCAGATCAACAGCCACCACGTAAGGGAAGTGATGACAGCACGGGAGCTCTGGGAAGATATCGTCGAAGATGCGCGTTTTGAAGCAGAACAGGTGCACAAACAGCTGACAAATTCAGCCTTTCCCGACTGCCTGCTGAGCGGTAATCCAAGCCTGCTGATGAGTGCCGTGGAAAATATCATCCGCAATGCCATTCATTACAGCCACAGCCGGATTAATATTACCTTTGGCCTGCATGGTCAGGAATTGCTGATTTGTGTCGAAGATGATGGTGACGGAGTTCCGGACGCTGAGCTGGAAGATATCTTCCGCCCTTTTTACCGGGTTTCTGCGGCCAGAGACCGGCATTCCGGGGGGGCGGGACTGGGACTGGCGATCACCGAAAGTGCTGTCCGTCAGCACAGCGGTACAATAAAAGCGTCCCGAAGTCCGTTAGGCGGCCTACAGGTTCAGATCACACTGCCCCGGCAAAACCAAGCTGACGCCAGGCCTCAAAAGCAATAATGGCGACGGCATTGGATAGATTAAGACTGCGGCTGTCCGGCACCATAGGGATTCGGATCCTCTGTTCCATCGGCAGACTTTCGATAAACTCAGCCGGAAGCCCCCGGGTTTCCGGCCCGAACATCAGCACATCACCGTTCCGGAACCGGGCGTTCACATGATGTCCGGTGGTTTTTGTCGTACAGGCAAAAATACGAAATTCACCACCTCGCTCATGCTGCAGATACTGCATAAACGCATCCAGACTCCGGTGACGGTGCACGCGAGCCATATCATGATAATCCAGGCCGGCTCTTCTGACCTTTTTTTCTTCCAGATCAAATCCCAGTGGTTCAATCAGATGCAAATTTGCACCACAGTTCGCACACAGACGGATAATATTACCGGTATTGGGCGCAATTTCCGGTTCAAACAAGGCGATATCAAGCATAAGTACAGGTAACAAGAAACAACAATGGCGAGAGTATACAAGATACCCCCGCCAATGGTGAAAAGATGTTTTATCATCCGTCCTCAGCGGACATTAGTTCAGCTTATTATTTTTATCCTCATCCTTACGCTCGAACTCGCCTTCAAAAGTATTCCCTTCTCCGGAAGAAAAAGGATTATTCCGCGATGAATCCTGAGAAGAATGCGACTGAGAGCCAAACCCGCCTTGTGCATGAAAACCATTCCCCATGGTTTGCACGACAACTTTACTCATCAGATAACGGGCAAGCATCGCTCTCGGAGCCGGTAACAATACAATCATACCCATGGCATCAGTCATAAACCCCGGGGTAAGCAGTAACACACCGGATACCGCCAACATAACGCCTTCTAAAATCTGCTGAGCCGGCATCTCTCCATGGCGCAGACGATTCTGCACTGAAAGCAGGGTCTGGATCCCCTGACTTCTGACCAGAGATGCTCCGACAAAGGCCGTTAACAGTACCAGTCCTATCGTTGGCCACAAACCAAGCATATCGCCAACCTGAATAAACAGCCCAATCTCAATCACAGGCACACAGATAAACAAAATCAGTAAAATCGGAAACACGCATCCTCCTTTGTTGTTTTCCCAGTGTACGTGTAATCCCGGATTTGTTAAATCCGCTTTGGTGTAAATTTGTGTCAACGCACGCCATTTACGCTATGCTAAAGCCTGTTTCTCATTCAGGCTGAACTCTCTGTTCCGGGTAAAATTTAAACTATGCGCCGTTTCATCTACATACTGCTGCTCACACTGCTTTCGGTCTCGCTTCCGGCTCACGCCTTGTTCGACAATAAAAGTCAGGCATTCGGCAATAACAATTCTGAATTTGTCACTGTCGAACAAGCTTTTCCTTTGATTGTCGAACAGATAGATCATCAGGTGTATATCAGTTGGGATGTCCGGCCCGGCTACTATCTGTATCAGGATAAAATTACCATTTCGGCTGAAAACGCTCATCTGGGTATAATCGATATGCAAAATGGTACTCCCTATCTGGATGATTTTTTTGGTGAAGTAACCATCTATACCGAACCGCTTCATCTTCGGATCCCCCTGCTGTCAGCCGATACCGGCGCACAGCTGATTATTCAGTATCAGGGTTGTGCCAAAGCCGGGTTCTGTTATCCGCCGGAAACCCGCACCTTCCCGCTGACACAAGTTTCAGCCACAACACAGGAAGCACAAAACATCAGCGGAACAACCGCGGAGAGCCGGAGAAATATCCCTGCAGAACAGTTATCTCTGGCAGAGAAACTACAACAGAGTGCCTGGACCCCCATGCTGTTCCTGCTTCTTGGTGCTGGTCTGGCCTTTACACCATGTGTGTTTCCCATGTACCCAATCCTGACCGGTATCGTACTGGGTGGAGGTAAACGCAGTACCGGCCGGGCATTCAGTTTGTCTTTTGCCTATGTGCAGGGCATGGCACTGACTTATACCCTGCTTGGACTAGTCGTCGCTTCAGCCGGCCTGCAGTTTCAGGCAACATTGCAGCATCCCTATGTTCTGACCGGGCTAAGCCTGATGTTTATTTTACTCGCCCTGTCAATGTTTGGTCTGTTCACCCTCCAGTTACCCGCAGCGGTTCAGACCCGGCTCAATGCACTCAGTAATCGTCAGCATGGCGGTCAGCTCTCCGGCGTATTTCTGATGGGGGTTATTTCCGGACTGGTCTGCTCCCCCTGCACCACAGCACCACTATCCGGTGCACTATTATACGTTGCTCAGAGCGGAGATCTGTTAACGGGAGGCCTCGCTCTGTATGCTCTGGGACTGGGTATGGGGATTCCGCTGATTATGGTGGCCGTATTCGGTAACCAGCTACTGCCCAAAGCCGGGGAGTGGATGGACAGAATCAAGATACTGTTTGGTTTTATTCTGCTGGCAGCACCAATCTATCTGCTGGAACGCCTGCTTCCGGAAATAGTATCAACCACGCTCTGGTCTCTGCTGGGAATCACCCTGTTTGGCTGGCTTTATCATATCAAAAACACTCTCGAATTCGGCGGCTGGAAGCAAAGCCTGCTCGGTATTATTGCGGTTCTGGGTCTGCTGGGCTCTGGCATGCCCCTGTATCAAAGCTGGTTCGGTTCAACAGAAACGACAACAGAACACAGTCTCCGTTTTCAGCCGATCCGTAACGTTGAAGAGCTTGAACAGCAGTTGCTGTTGGCAAAAGCTGCCGGAAAGCCAGTGATGCTGGATTTCTATGCTGACTGGTGTGTCGCCTGTCTGGAGTTTGAAAAATATACGTTCCCGGCACCTGCAGTCAGAACTGCCCTAAATAATTATGTGCTGCTTCAGGCCGATGTTACCGGCAATACAGCCGAGGATACAGAACTGTTTGAGCGCCTCCGCGTAATGGGCCTGCCAACCATCGATTTCTGGGATCGTCACGGACAATACTATCCGGAAGCAAGGATTACCGGATATATGGAAGCAGAAGAATTCAGTTCTCATTTGACATATCTTGGATCTCAATAACAGCAATATGATACAGCCGAATATGTGATATTACTCACATCAACCCGATTGAGAGCCTTTATCATACATAAGTTTCCGGCTAACCCTATTCCCTGCACCATAAGGAAATCTATGCACTCTCTTATCAAAGAAATCCGCGCAATTGCCCAGACGGGCCTGCACTATGTGCAGGATCCTTTCGATAAAGAACGTTATGAACGTCTGGCAGCTATCAGCCATGAGCTGTACGCCATGTACAGTAAAGCGGATCTGAAAACCATCGAACATTTTTTCTTTCCTGAACGGGGATACGCCACCCCGAAAGTGGATCTGCGCTGTTGTATCATCAAAGATGGGAAGATCCTGCTGGTGAAAGAAAAATCAGACGGAAAATGGACCATGCCTGGCGGATGGGCCGATCAGAACGAAACTCCGCTGCAGGGGATCATCCGGGAGGTACAGGAAGAAGCAGGATATCAGATTAAAAACTGCCGTTTGTATGCCGTTCGGGATCGTGACAGCCATCCTTATACACCCAAATTTCCTGCCACAGTTTACAAACTGTTTTTTGTCGCCGAAGCGGATGAAGGGCATTTTGAAGAAAATACAGAAATTACCGAACTGGATTTTTTCCTGCCAGATCAACTACCGGAACTTTCCGAAGACCGGATCCTGACAGAAGACATCACTGCCGGTTTTGCTGCATTCGCCCTGCCGACCATCCCTGTCAGCGTAGATTAAATTTGCTCAGCGAACCTGCTCAGCAGGTTTGCTTTCTATCACAGAACATTTAGGCTCGACCCGGATAAACAGAGCCAGCAACCCCATCACGGCCATACCCCAGAAGATATTGGCTCCCCAGCGCTCGAACCCCCAGCCACTGATCGTGGTCATCAGTGCCATAAAGGCCCCCAGCGGGATAGCATTATACAACGCCTGCAGTGGTACCATCCGGCTCTGCGGTGCACTCTGAATATAGCGAATAGCCGCAATATGAGCGATGGCAAATGTCATCCCGTGCATCATCTGAATCAATGCAAGCCCCCACAGTTCCGTGGTTGCTGCAGTCAGTGTCCAGCGCAGCATGACCCCAACAGCCGAAGCCGTAAACATGGCCCGCATTCCCCATCCGGTAAACAGCCTTTTACTGACCGCGAAAACAGCGATTTCCGAGATCACTCCCAGACTCCACAGATAACCGATAATGTCTTCCGAATGTCCGGCCCCTTTCCAGTAAATAGAACTGAAACTGTAATAAGCGGCATGACTACCCTGGATCAGCGAAATAAGAAGCAAAAAACGAACGACCTCTTTATCACTCAGCAGTGAGAATAATTTGGGTCTGACTGCCGACTCTCCGCTATCGGATACAGGCACGGGAACAGGGTTACGCATCGTCAACAGCAGAGAAACGATTGTGCCCGCCAGTGCTGTCCAGACAATAGCCTGACTACCGAACTGAGCAATCAGAAAGCCAACCACACTGGAACCACAGATAAAGGCAATCGACCCCCACAAGCGGGTTCTTCCGTAATCCAGCATTTTCAGTTTAGAGTAATAGTTGGTCATTGCATCAGAAAGCGGAATAGCCGGACCACAACAGAGATTAAACAGCACCGTCGCCAACAGCATCAGCCAGAAATTCCCGCCGGTAGCAAAGTGGAAGGCGATAAACAGTACCGACCCCAGACTCAGCCAGCGCAATGCCGGGATCAGATGTTCAACCCGGTGCAGACGTGGCGTAAGAAGTAGGTTGGACACACAGCGGGTTGCAAAACTGACCCCGATTAACAACCCGATATTGGCAGCCGATACCCCCTGCCCCTCAAACCATAATCCCCAGAACGGGATATAAACCCCATAAGAGAAGAAAAAGCCGAGGAAATACTGAGAAATCCATGCATAAGGGGATGGTGACAGCATAAACAGGTCCTAATGGTAGAACAGACAGAAAACGGCATTATTATGCCCCTGTTTGAATGCTGAAAAAAGGGAATAAGTCGAGAATGATTTTTCCCCGTTATAGCAAACCGGGCCGATACAGCCGATCTGCACATTTTTGCTTACTTACTTTTTACGCACACAGGAAAAAGTGTTAACCCTGTTACAATCAAAACAGTTAATCATGGTGATTAGACCAGTAAATTGCTGCTATTTGCTGTGATTTATCTATAATCGTCAGTTAATTTGATAATTGATGAGATTCTTACTGGAATTTTGTCTTAAAGCTTCAGATAATAACTGTTATATATTTTTATAACCACGTTAAACGGAGATGACTTCAAGATGCCTGCAAAATTACGCATTCTGCTCTTAAATGGTCCAAATCTGAATCTGTTGGGTGTTCGTGAGCCGGGACATTACGGAGCTCAAACCCTGAGTCAGATTGTTGACGAGCTGGAAACTCTGGCAACTGAATCCGGCGTGGAGCTGACACATTTACAGTCAAACCGGGAATATGAGCTGATAGAAGCCATTCATCAGGCACATAACCATGTGGATTTCATCATTATCAACCCGGCCGCTTTTACCCATACCAGCGTTGCGATTCGTGATGCACTGCTGGGTGTCTCGATTCCTTTTATCGAAGTACACCTGTCCAATGTGCATGCACGCGAACCGTTCCGTCATCATTCCTATCTGTCCGATAAGGCTGTAGGCGTGATTTGTGGCTTAGGAGCACAAGGGTACCAATTTGCACTGACTGCAGCAATTAAGTATTTAACCAATGCCTGATTAATACGGTCATACATAACGAACGAGTAAGAACGAACTAATTTCACTCCCTTCTGTCTGAACGGGAATGACTCACGAAATAAAGAGAAAGACACTATGGATATCCGTAAAATTAAAAAGCTTATCGAATTAGTTGAAGAATCTGGTATCGCCGAGCTTGAAATCTCTGAAGGTGAAGAGTCGGTACGCATCAGCCGTGCTGGTAATATTGCCCCTCAAATGATGGCACCAATGCAATATGCAGCGGCTCCGGCTCCAGTGGCTGCTCCTGCCGCTCCAGTAGAATCCGCTCCAGCTGCACCTGCGGCTCCAGCCGAACCAACGGGTCACAAAGTCCTTTCTCCAATGGTCGGCACTTTCTACCGCTCACCAAGCCCGGAAGCGAAATCATTCATCGAAATAGGTCAGACAGTTAACGTTGGCGACACTCTGTGTATCGTTGAAGCAATGAAGATGATGAATCAGATTGAAGCAGATAAAGCAGGTATCGTCACTGCTATCCTTGTTGAAGATGGTCATCCGGTTGAATTCGATCAGCCTCTTGTTATCATCGAATAATAGGTATTGGTCATATGTTAGATAAATTAGTCATCGCGAACCGGGGTGAAATTGCCCTGCGTATTCTTCGCGCATGTAAAGAGTTAGGCATCAAAACCGTTGCCGTGCACTCGACTGCAGACCGGGATCTGAAACACGTACTGCTGGCAGATGAATCTATCTGTATCGGTCCTGCCCGTGGTATCGACAGCTACCTGAATATTCCCCGTATTATCTCTGCAGCAGAAGTGACTGGCGCAGTAGCCATCCACCCGGGATACGGTTTCCTGTCTGAGAATGCCGACTTTGCTGAACAGGTTGAGCGCAGCGGCTTTATTTTTGTCGGTCCGAAAGCAGAAACGATTCGTATGATGGGTGACAAAGTGTCTGCCATTACCGCGATGAAAAAAGCTGGTGTGCCTTGTGTACCGGGTTCTGACGGCCCGCTGAATGACGATTCTGAAGTCAACAAGGCCCATGCAAAACGTATCGGCTATCCGGTTATTATCAAAGCCTCTGGTGGCGGTGGCGGCCGGGGTATGCGTGTTGTCCGTAATGAGAAAGATCTGGTCGAAGCCATTGCAATGACCCGTGCGGAAGCGAAAGCGGCTTTCAACAACGACATGGTTTATATGGAAAAATTCCTGGAAAACCCTCGTCATGTAGAAGTTCAGATTATCGCGGACGGTCAAGGCGGAGCTATCCATCTGGGCGAACGTGACTGTTCTATGCAGCGTCGCCACCAAAAAGTGGTGGAAGAAGCTCCGGCTCCGGGCATTACTGAAGAGATGCGTAAATATATCGGTGAACGCTGTACCCGTGCTTGTATCGAAATCGGCTACCGTGGTGCCGGTACATTTGAATTCCTGTATGAAAACGGTGAATTCTACTTTATCGAGATGAACACCCGTATTCAGGTAGAGCATCCGGTAACTGAAATGGTCACCGGTGTGGATTTGATCAAAGAGCAGCTACGTGTTGCCGCCGGTCAGCCACTGTCGTTCACTCAGAACGATATCAAGATCCACGGTCATGCTATCGAATGTCGTATCAACGCCGAAGATCCTGAACGCTTCCTGCCTTGTCCGGGCAAAATCGAACGTTTCCATTCTCCGGGTGGCATGGGCGTACGCTGGGAATCACATATTTACACCGGCTATACCGTTCCACCGCATTATGATTCCATGATCGGCAAACTGATCACCTTCGGTGAAAACCGGGATGTCGCCATTGCGCGGATGAGAAATGCGCTGGCCGAAATGATTGTTGAAGGCATCAAAACCAATGTGCCTCTTCAACAGGACATCATGAATGACGAAAACTTCCAGCATGGTGGTGCCAATATCCATTATCTGGAGAAAAAGCTGGGATTGCAGTAAGTCATCCGTTTCAGTATTGAATACAAGGGCGGCGAGGCACATTATCTCCGCCCTTTTTTATTTTTTCTTGCCGGACATCTGCTAAACTCCCCCACACATTTAACCGTTCAAACCGAGAGTGTTCCCATGCCCTGGATTCAAATCAAACTCAATGCCACCGATACAAATGCAGAGTCAATCGGCGATATGCTGATGGAAGAGACCGGTGCACTGTCTGTAACCTTTCTGGATGCAAAAGATACCCCTGTATTTGAGCCCCTGCCGGGTGAAACCCGTCTGTGGGGAGAAACGGATGTCGTTGCTTTATACGACGCTGAAGTCGATACCGCATTGGTTCTGGAACAGATTAAAGCCTCCCGTCTGCTGGAAGAAGGTTTTGCCTTCAAGATCGAACAGCTGGAAGATAAAGACTGGGAACGCGAGTGGATGGAAAACTTCCACCCGATGCAGTTTGGCAAACGCTTGTGGATCTGCCCTAGCTGGCGTGAAATCCCCGAGCCTGACGCAGTAAACGTAATGCTGGACCCGGGTCTGGCCTTTGGTACAGGGACTCACCCGACAACCTCTCTGTGTCTGGAATGGCTGGAAGGCCTGGATCTGCAGGGTAAAACTGTGGTCGATTTCGGCTGTGGCTCTGGCATTCTTGCTATCGCAGCCATCAAACTGGGTGCCGAAAAAGTTATCGGTATCGATATCGATCCACAGGCAATTCTTGCTTCTACAGCGAATGCAGAACGTAATGGTGTCGCTGAACAACTGGAACTGTACCTACCTAAAGACCAGCCGGCCGATCTGCAGGCTGATGTCGTGGTTGCTAATATTCTGGCGGGCCCGCTACGCGATCTTTCTCCTGTGATCAAGGGGCTGATTAAACCAGAAGGCCTACTTGCTATGTCCGGCGTACTGGATACTCAGGCAGAAGATGTTGCCGGTTACTACCGTGACGAGCTGAACATCGAACCGATTGTTGAGATGCAGGAGTGGTGCCGGATTGCAGGACAAAAACGAGCATAACAAGCTTGCTTTTATAAATTAAAAGGCTAATTGACTGAAAAACATGCAATTTAAAAAACAAATTGTAAAATGCTCAAAAATTAGTCTTTTCACGCACCGAAAAAATGCGTAAAATGCGCGCCCTTACTGGTACAGAACGATGATGCTGTTTTGAAAATCGGAAACTATCAACTTAAGAACAATCTGATTGTTGCCCCTATGGCAGGTGTCACCGATCGACCTTTTCGTGAGTTGTGTCTCCGGTATGGCGCAGGTATGGCTGTCAGTGAAATGATGTCCTCCAACCCGCGTCTGTGGAAAACATCAAAATCGAAACAGCGCATGGTACACGAGGGCGAATCCGGTATTCGCTCGGTACAGATTGCAGGCGCAGATCCTCAGCTTATGGCTGAAGCTGCACGGCACAGTGTTGAGAACGGTGCGCAAATCATTGATATCAACATGGGGTGCCCAGCCAAAAAGGTGAATAAGAAACTGGCAGGCTCAGCCCTGCTTCAATACCCAGAAATCATCAAACAGATTCTGACCGCGGTAGTTGAGGCAGTGGAGGTTCCTGTTACTCTGAAAACCCGTACCGGCTGGAACACAGACAATAAGAACTGTGTTTCCATTGCACAAATGGCCGAAGACTGCGGCATACAGGCACTGGCTCTGCACGGTCGCACCAGAACCTGTATGTACAAAGGCGAGGCAGAATACGACAGCATTAAAGCCGTCAAAGCCGCAATTTCCATCCCTGTCATTGCCAACGGCGATATCGACAGCCCGGAAAAAGCGCGCTATGTACTGGATTATACCGGTGCGGATGCTTTAATGATTGGACGCCCTGCTCAGGGGCGACCATGGATTTTCCAGGAAATCCGTCACTATTTGGAAAACGGCACCAAAATGCCCGAGCTTTCCTCCGGGGAAGTAAAAGGTATTTTGCTTGGCCATGTTCAGGAACTTCACCAGTTTTATGGAGAGTATCTGGGCCCCCGCATAGCCCGTAAGCATGTGGGCTGGTATCTGAAAGAGCATGGGCAGGCAAAAGAATTCAGCCGTACCTTCAACGCTATCGATGCGGCTAACGACCAACTCGATGCGCTGCAGGGTTATTTTGAAAATGTTTCATAATTACGAGAAGAGCTAGACAGAATATGTTCGAACAAAACCTGACTTCCGAACCACTAACAGTAACTACGGTAACGTCTCAAGATCAAATCACCCAGAAGCCACTACGTGACTCCGTAAAAGCTTCTCTGAAAAACTATCTTGCTCAGTTAAACGGTCAGGACGTCAATGACCTGTACGAACTAGTATTGGCTGAAGTTGAGCAACCACTACTAGACACCATCATGCAATACACCCGCGGTAACCAAACACGCGCAGCCACTATGATGGGTATCAACCGTGGTACTCTGCGTAAGAAGCTGAAGAAATACGGCATGAACTAAAACAAAGTTTATAACCTATTGATTTTAAAAGACCAAACCTTAGATGGTTAGGTCTTTTTTATTTTTGAACCCACAATAAAACCCACGCATGAAAAATCACCTCTAAACCTAAAACGAATTGAGGCGTTAATAAATAGCGATTGGTTCTATTATCCTTATAAAGCTAAGGGCGCATTCAGCGCCCTTGTTTGAGATGGTCTGTTCTGCTTATTTGTACTGGTGAAATTTCTGTGCCAGATATGGATCCCACATGGCAGCGGTAGCACTCATGACCAAATCTGCGCCCATAGCAAGCCTGCGGTGCAGATCTCCGGCGTTCATCATGCCGCCTACTGAGCAAATCACAAATTCGTCTTTCCACTTCGTGCGCAGAGCAATAAGATTGTTTGTGACTTCTTCAGCCAGATCACCAATGGCAAACCCACAAGTACCGCTCGAAAGTCGCCCCTCTCCTGGCAGGGCTGCTTTGCCATCAGGAGTCATCACCTTACGTGGAATAGTATTGATGGCAGCAAAACCATCAACAAACGGTCGGTTCGCCTCGATAACCTTTTCCAGTTGTTCTGCAGGCATCCAGCCAAGCTTGATCATTAGCGGAGTATCACCAATGGATTCCCGGATCTTTTTAGAGACCAGCGCGGAGTTTTCCGGATCGGAGAACAGAGCCCCTTCTTTACTTCCTCCCAGATTAGGGCAGGAGTAGTTCACTTCAATCACTTTTGCTCCGGCCTCTTTGGCCATTGCCGCAACATAACCATAATCCTCAATCAGATTACGCTCTGTCAGACCCGGCGTACCATTGACGGAGACTATCATCAACTGACCCTTCCCCATCTTACGGTTGCCCGCTTCGATATCTTTCATCCATACAGATGGAGCCAGCGAGGGAACACCAAAAGAATTGGTGATAGTGATCCGCTCATCCTGTGACGGTCGCGTGCCTGGATGGATTTCAGTATTAATATCACTGTGACTAAACTGCTTGTTCGTATCCAGGAAAATACAGTTTGGTGCCGGGTGACAAGCACGCTCAACACTTCTTACGGTTTTGTATACCGGAAGATCAAAGCCAAGCTGCGCATAAATATCACACCAATGACTATTCAACAAAGGCCCAGCCGGTACGCCAAGGCGAGAGTTAACTTCAAAGCCAAACACCTTGTGAGTCGGCTTGATCGCAGGTCGGGATGGGATCTCGGCATCAAAGAATGGACCGTTTTGGTAATTATCCTCATAGGTTTTGAGAATGTCATAAAGTTCAAACTGGGTTGGTATTGCCATCAGAAGCCTCTTACTGAGTTGTACCAATATAAAATTGCGCAAATTCTAACGTTTGTCGGCGCTATTGAACACCGGTATTATTACTGTAGCTCTAAGACAACATGACAAAATACCCTGATTTACCCGGAAAAATTTGCCACCTGAGCATCGGTTCGAATTCATTTCCGTAGGAAAACGTGTCCGTGCAAAAATCACTGACAGAAATGATATAGCAGAACGCTTACTTTACTCATAGGATTTAACGACATTCCGTCCTGAATTCTTCGCCAGATATAATGCCTTATCAGCATTATCCAAAAGTTCCCCAAAGGACGTTTGTTCGGTTAATGTGGCAAGTCCGACACTCACCGTTAACAGCACACTTTTCCTGTCTATATCCAGTGGTGTTGAACTAAGAGCGTTCCGTATACGCTCTCCTAATTCCATGCCTTTTTCCTGAGAGACTCCCGACAGAACAACAGCAAATTCTTCACCACCAATGCGCCCAAAGACATCCGTTCCCCGAACATTTTTCTGACAAATCTGTGTAAAGTGTTTTAATGCAGCATCACCCACTGCATGACCATAAGTATCGTTCACAGACTTAAAGTGATCCAAATCGAAGACCAGTACTGACATCGGCTGTTTTTGCAGTACCTGTATCTGAAACTCTTTCTTTCCCAGTTCCATGAAATACCGCCGATTGGCTGAATTCGTTAATGAATCAGTCGTTGCTGCAGTGAATAGCTTTTCCTGATACAGGGCAATATCACGAAAATCTTTATTCAGTAACAGCCGGGCTAATACAACCGTGATCACCAGAAAAGCAAACATAATGATGATCATATAAGGAGCGATCTGACTTGTTATACGAGGAGTATACCAATAAAGATAACCGACAGATTTCCCTGCTGACGTAACGCCGTACAATGCCATTGAGTCATCATATTTTCCCCCGGAATCTAAAGATAAATCCGGCAATCGGTATCGCTCAGACAAAGTAGAGAGATAATACCCGTTGAGCTCCTTTGCCAGAATCAGATAAGAACCATCTACAATATCACCGGTTTCTTCATCCCTGAATGGTTCTGCAGACACAAGAAATATGTTTCCCTCAAATTCAGAAAAAAACGGTTGCTTCTGTTCGGTCAGATCTCCTTGCTGAATCACGGTAAGCATTTCAAGCACAGAAGAGGATAAAACTGCTTGAGGAAAAATATCGTTATCATGACGCTTTGCCAATACCTCAACCCGCATATCACTTTTAATCACAGCGACATAGCTTAGATTATAAGTAGGTAATAAATAATCTTGATAGGTATCTTTTATCCAGGATTGATCATGCCTTACCAAAGTATAATCATAAGCATCGTTCCAGAATGAGTACTCCACGTTGAGCTTCTGTAACTGGTCTTTCTCAATCGCAAAAGCAATATCTATACGACTGTGCACATCATCAATGGATTTATCATCCAACACAGTCAGAAAATAGACAATTAAACCAGCAATCAACACGATCATCGTGATAATCAACCACGTGACAGCAGATATCACTGAATTAATAGTGAAATACCTTTGTCTTAGCACTCTATAAGGATCTCCGGATGTGTAACATACCTGTTTATTATAGAGCTAAGTACAACTTACAACCACCCAACAAACCAGTCCTGATGCTGTTGCCATAAGAGTTTAATCGCCATTGCCATCGACATGACAATGACGAGCGGACGAATCCACTTTTGCCCTTTCGTAATCACCACTTTCGCGCCCATTCTCGCCCCCAGAAATTGTCCAGCAGCCATGATCAGACCTACCTTCCAGACAGGGAGACCTGCAATGATAAAAAAGGTTAATGCTGAAATATTTGAAGTAAAATTCAGCACCTTAGTTCTGGCGGTTGCTTCAACAATAGAAAGTCCGCCAAGTGCAATAAAACATAACGTGAACAGGGAGCCGGTTCCCGGACCAAAAAAACCATCATAAAAACCGATACAAAATCCAACGGTTACTGAGAATATCATCTCAGACACCTTGGCTTCACCTGAAGTAGTCGATGGACAGCATAAGAAATACAAAGAAATACCAATCAGAAGCAGCGGAATTAAACTGGTTAATACTGTAGCATCAATCCGCTGAACCAATTCTGCTCCTGCAGCTGCATCACTGAACGTAAATATGATGGCGAGCCGGAGTTGCCTTAGTGACACCATGCCAGCACGAACAAAATAAAGACTCGCAGAAAAACTACCAAATGCTCCCTGTAATTTATTGGTAGCCAATGCCTGAGCCGGTGGTATACCCGCTGCTAATAACGCAGGTACGGTTAACAGACCACCACCACCCGCAATCGCATCAATAAATCCGGCTATTCCAGCAGCGAAAAAGAGTAACCCCAGAATTTCTATAGAAATATCCATGATGAGAATCCCTACTCATTGTTAATATCCCTGCGACTTTACAACCTGATTATTTATCGGTAAAACGATAAATATCGCCACTTAGGTCCCATATAATTGAGGCTAAAATGATCACCGAATTAAAGACTTTTCTCGCTGTTGCCAAATACAAAAGCTTTGCTAAAGCCGGTGAACATATCGGATTGAGCCAGTCAGCGGTGAGTGCTCAGATGCAGAGGCTGGAGCAGGCTCTTAGCAGAACATTGTTTGATAGAGGACCAAAGTCTATTTGGCTAAACGATGCAGGATGGCTGCTGATCCCTGAGGCAGAATCCATCATTCGGCAGTGGTCTAAAATAAGAGATGAATCGGTGAAAGACACCGGCACATTGAGGATCGGCTCCATACACTCCGTTCAGACGTCTTTTGTTACACCGGCTATCACCCGGTTTATTCACCAGTTTCCGCAGTGGAAAATACAGGTCATTCCGGATATATCCATTAGCTTACTGTCAAAAATAGAAGCGGGTGAGCTGGATGCCGCTATCTTAATCAAACCCAGCTTTGCCCTACCAGAACATCTGATCTGGAAATCGATATCCGAAGAACCCTTCTGCCTTATCGTTCCCGGAGAAACAGACTCAGAAGCATGGAAAAGCTATCTGCAGACCTTCCCTTTTATCCGATATTACAAAGGATCTTTTGGCGGAAGAATTGTGGATACCTTTTTAAATAAACACGATATTCCGGTTCAGGAAGTCATCGAAATCGATGACATTCAAAGTATGGTGGATTTGGTCAGACGCGGTCACGGTGTGGCTTTAGTCCCCTGGCCACATGACACACCGGAAGGATGTACATGCATATCACTCGGACAACTCACGTTCTACAGAGAAATCGGTATCGTTTTTCCCCGTCAGTCCCCCAAAAGAACGCATGTTGACTGTTTTGTCAGTTCAATAACCAATATAACCACAAGATTTAAACAGAGCAAATAATTACCGATATTCAGAAGGGGATTTGCTGGTAAAACGTTTGAACTTGGTACTGAAATAGTTGCTGTCTTTATAACCAATCTGAAAAGCGATGTCAGTGATAGAAAGATCGGAATAAAGCAGCAGATTCATTGCATTATTGATACGAACCCGGTGCACGTAGTTGTTAAATGACAGGTTAGTCATTTGCTTGATTCGTCGACTCAAGGTTCGGGAGGAGACATCAAACTGCTCCGCAATGGTGCTGGAGCATAATTCTTCCGCATAGTGGGTCTGGATCCAGTCAATGATCCGCAGCATACAGTTATCCACATCGTGCCCTGAAGCAGCAGATAAGCGCCCGCGTGACAACTCAATAACCAACTGCTGAAACAGAGCTTCAGTCATCAGATACGATTCCATGCTTTGTATACCGGATTCCTGCTCTATCTGTGCCAGTATACTATCCACCCGCTTCATTGAATCGGTGGAAATATACCAACTGCAGGGATCTTCCTGCTCCGTTGGCAGTACCTGCTTCAATAAAGGAGAATACGTCATCCGGTTTTTCTTAAACAGAATGTTAGTCAGGTGCAGATTATCAGCCTGCTCATAAAGATGCCTATCTTTCGGAGAAATATAACAAATATAGTTCTGAGCCAGATTAGTCGGAATGTCATTAACGATATGCTGCCCGGCACCTTTGGTCACAATGATCAACTCATGAAAATCATGGGTGTGTTCCGGATAATCCTGTTGCGGAGCACGAATCTCAGAACAGACCGTAGCGTCAGAACTTTTGAAAAACTCATCACAGGTTAAATGAAACATGGTTTTATTCCTTTTATCTTCAAGGAGAGATTATTGAAACAAACAGATAAAAACCGTGATGAAATCCGCAAATATAGCGATACAAACAGTGAAAACCAGCAAACGTGATCCTGCTTAAACATTCTTCTAGATAAAAATTTCAGGATAAAAAAAGAGGGAATCATCCCTCTTTTTTACTGTTCAGAATTGAATGTAAATACTCACTTACAGATAAGTTCTGAGATACTCAGACAAACACAGAATAGCCATTGCCTGTCCATACGGCATTGATGTTAATGGGATCTGCCGATAGTAATCCAGATCACTCCCCATTGCCGTTCCGAAAGACACATTGATCAGCTCACCCGATTCATTAATGAAATCACCAATCAAAGCATCGACAGCCTTATAAGCCATCTCTGCATACTCTTCACTGATATAACGTTTACGTACCGCTTTAAGAATACCGTAGGCAAAACCAGCCGTTGCAGATGCCTCAACATAAGAACTTTCGTCATCCAGCAAAGTGCACCATAAACCGCTTGGCTGCTGATATTTAGCCAGTGCTTCCACCTGGCGGTTTAAAATATGTACCAGATGACGGCGATAAGCATCGTGCTCCGGCAGATCCAAAAGCTCAAGAAAATCCGGGAGAACAATCGTCACCCAGCTATTACCGCGGGCCCAGCGGGCATCAGCAAAGTTATGCTTGCCATCAAATGTCCAGCCATGGAACCAGACTCCGGTTTCTCTGTCCATCAGGTACTGAATATGGGTCAGAAACTGGTATTTAGCTTCTTCCACATACTCAGGACGGTTCAGCAACAGACCAATTTTAGTTAGTGGCATCACACTCATCATCAGGGTGTCATCCCACATCTGTTCTGTATTTTCACTGTTATATACGATGTGCTGAATACCACCACTCTGGGTTTTAGGCATCTGATACATAACATAATCAGCCCAGGTTTCCAGATACGGGATCAGAGACTGATCTTTTGTCTCCTCATATCGATACGCCAGTGTCAGGAACGGACAGACGGTATTCACGTTCTTTGTCGCCTGCTCTTCCGCAAAACGGTCTTCAAACCACTCATCAATAATGTTGAGTACATTATGATCATTGGTCTGCTGATAATATTTGTACATGCCATACAGACCAATACCGTGGGTCCACTCCCAGCCAGCCCAGCCTTTAGTGTCAATGGTACGTCCGTCATCCAGATGCAGCAGGAATTCACCCGTCGTATCCTGAATATTAATCAGGTTATCGATCAGTTGGGTTATTTTATCCACGACAACACGGCGTGGGTGAGCACGCTCAACCCGGCGCAGTAACGGACTGTGTTTTACAGGAAATACTTTCATAACATCCTCGGAATTCGATTACATCACGCCAAGCAGTCTTGGCAAAAATAGGGTTAAATCAGGAATATAAGTAATAAGCAGCAATACAGAGATAATAGCCAGATAGAAAGGCATTAGCGGTTTCACCAGATGCTCAACCTGTACCTGCCCGACACTGGCTCCCACATACAGCCCGCTTCCGACCGGTGGAGTAATGGTACCTATAGCCAGGTTATAGACCATCAGGATGCCGAAATGCACTGGATCCACACCGACCTTCTGTACGATAGGCAGCAGAATCGGGGTGAAAATCAGGATCGCAGGGCCGATATCCATAAAGGCTCCCACCACCAGTAAGAAGATGGTGATCACCAGCATGATCATTTGCGGGCTTTCGGAGATGCCCAGAATCATCTTACTCAGTGCGGCTGGAATACCTGTCATCGACATCGCAAAAGACATTGCCGATGAGGTTGCCAGCAGGAACATGATCACACCTGTCATCACAAAGGTCTGGATAAGAATACGTGGGATATCAGACCATTTCAGCGTCTTATATAAAAACAGGGTAAGATACACAGTATAAACTACAGCAACCGCAGAAGCTTCAACCGCCGTAAAAATCCCCTGAACAATACCACCGACAATAATTACCACCAGCAGCAGGCTCGGAATAGCATCACGGGTTACCTGCAGAGCCATCCCTTTTTGCAGAGAGAAGAAGTTGGTGTAGTTATTGCGTTTCGCCACTACGTAAGTAACCAGCATACAACCAAAACCCCACAAGCTGCCGGCAATCAGTCCTCCGGCGAACAGAGCGGCAATTGAAGTACCTCCGCTGGCCAACGCATACAAAATAAATGCGGTTGTCGGCGGAATCAGCATCCCGGTAGGTGCAGAAGCAATATTTACTGCAGAAGCGAAGTTACGGTTATACCCTTCTTTGGCACTCATCGGGATCATTACCCCACCAATAGACGTTGAGGCCGCAATCGCTGAACCGGAAACGGCACCAAACATCATATTACCGGCAATATTGGTATAAGACAGAGAGCCAGGGATCCGGCCGGTAAACAGTTTGGCAAAATTCACCAAGCGTGTGGCAATACCGCCGTTATTCATGATCACTCCGGACAGAATAAAGAAAGGCACGGCCAACAGAGCAAAGCTGTCCAGACTGGAAAACATTTTTTGCGCTGTGGTAAACATAGCGATATCAAACGGCAGCACCAGCATAATGGTCGCACCGGAAGCGATAACAATACACAGCCCGATAGATGTTCCGGCTACCAATAGCAGGATAAAAATGCCGACCAGCATGCTGGCAGCGAAAATGGGATCAATCATACTGACCTCCTACCATATTGACGTCTTTATGTTTCATGGCACATATTTCTTTCACCATATCGGTGATATTCAACAGGGAATAGATAATAGTAATCACACCGGACAACGGCAGTGCGTAGTAAACCTTACCCATAGAGAGGTGTAGCACCGGGGAGATCTGCATCATGGCATTGGAAGAAACCTTCCATCCACCGATAATAAGAATGTAAACAGAAAAGAAAATGAACACGACCTGAATGGTAATATTCCAGTATTCAACCAACTGTGGCGGACACTTATTCAGGAACAGGGTCAGGCTGATATGTTCACGTTTACCGGCCACATAAGCCAGCCCGATAACGGACAGCCAAACCAGAGAGAAACGAAGAAATTCTTCAGAAAAGGTGCTGGGAGCATTGAAGACATAGCGGCTGATCACCTGCCAGCAAGCCACTAAAACCATAATGCCGATTAACCCACAGCAAAAGACTTCAATGACGGTATTCAGCCACTTGCGAATCGTGTTCATAATATCCTCGATATCACATAGAAATGGGAGAGGTTCCCCCCTCCCGGACAACAAAATTTATTGACTAACCTGACTGATTTTCTGATACAGCTGATAAACCTGTGGTTTACTTTTCAGATTGTCATAGATAGGTTGTACTGCTGCTTTGAACGGTGCTTTATCGATCTCATAGAACTCCACACCAAACTGAGAGCGGGCCATTTCGCGGGTCTTATCCATTTCCGCTTTCCATGCCTGTTTTTCAACCTGAACCGATTCATCGATCGCTTCCTGCAGCGCTTTCATCTGATCCGGAGTCAGTTTCTGTTTGGTCAGGTTACTCATCACCACTATATCCGGAATACGGGTATGCATATCGTAGGTATAATATTTAGCCACCTCACCATGACGCGCTATTGTCAGAGCGAATTCATTATTTTCTGCACCATCCAGAATGCCCTGTTGCAAAGAGGTGTAGACCTCGGCCTGACTCATCGCAATGGGTGATGCACCCAGCAGTTTCATTGTCTGAATAGAGGTATCACTTTGCATTACCCGGATTTTCTTGCCTTTTAGATCCGCCAGAGATTTCACCGGTCCTTCGGACATATAGAAATTACGTGCGCCAGAGTCATACCACGCCACGCCGGAGAATCCCTGCGCCGCTGTCGAACTATAGACGGTTTTCATCACTTCCGGGTTATCCATCACCTTGTAGAAGGTTTGCTCACTATCAAACAGGTAAGGCAGGGAGAACACACCATAAAGAGGAGAAAAACTTTCCAGCAGACCGGAAGACACTTTCGTAATATCAATCGCTCCGACCTGAGCCATTTCCACCAGCTCACGTTCACCGCCCAACTGACTGTCCGGGAAGTACTGAATTTTCACGTCACCATTGGTCTTTTTCTCAACCGCCTGACCGATATACTGCAGTGCGTCTTTAACTGGCTGACTGTTTTCGGCATAAGCTAATTTCAGAATGGTTTCCGCATAAGCCGTATTTGCTAAAGGTAACAGCAGAGCGGAAGCAACTAACCACTTTACTGAGCTAAGGGGTTTAGACATAAATCCTCCAACCATATATTTGCAATGTTTCTGTTATTGAATACTGACAATAATGTCAGTGGTCATGTTTGTAATCTTGAATTTTTCGACAGGGTTATACTGACACGAGCAGCAAACAGATACCTTTGCAATTTCGCCATTTCGCGGAGAAGTACGTCTGTTTTTTTATGCCAATACCGCAGAGACTCACAGTTTTGAAAAGTGGTTTTAAAAAGAAAATTTCACCGAACTAACAAGCAAACACGGAATCTCAGATACAAAAAAACCAGCCGAAGAGGCTGGTTCTGAACCGATCAATATAAGCGAACGCAACTTAATCCAGTAATGTCCGAACGTACTCAGCAATCTCGGGAACCTGACAGTTGCTGAAGAAACATTCCTGAAAACGGGCGCCTCCGACAGCCGTTTTTACCAAATCAGGGTCCAGCGCTTTCAGGGTATCCAGATAATTATCTTTTGCGACAGCCGCTTTAACCGTATTCAGGATTGCAGCATTACGCTGCTGAGGTTCCGCCCTTTCAATCGGGTAGCCCTGACCGCGTTCTCCGGTAAAGGCTTTCTCAAACATATAGCGCACGTTCAACTCTCCTGCCCAGCCAAAACCTTTAGCAAACGCCAGCGCCAGTGCATTACCATTGTTGATCTGATTAAACAGGAAAGCATCCGATGGTTCCAGACAGTAACCACACACAACGCCCGGATGCAGGTTCAGAGACATCATTGCCCCCTGTCCTGTACCACAACCAGCCACGACAAAATCAACCGCTTTTGAGTTCAGTAAAATGCTGGCCATAATCCCCAGATGGATATAGGTAAGATGATGATCATTCTCATCACTCATTCCTACATTAAAAACATCGTGTCCCAGAGGCCCGGCTACAACGTTCAGTTCATTCAGCACCATAGCGTTTTTAGCTGCCTGGCTATTTTCCATCATAAGTGCAATTTTCATAGTTCAGTTCTCCTGCGGCACAAGCCGCAATACGTTCAATTATGTACGATAATGGTCTCTGAATATCGGCTAGACCTGTTCCGGCGTACACACCTTCTTATCCCGCAGCAAACGAAAAATTGTGAAGGTATTCATACTCATCACTGTCATCTCCAGTAATGTTCCGCCAATCGAGCCCACCAGAATATTATTTGTCAGCCAGCAGGCTGCTCCGGCAAGAAAAGCAATTCGCATCGCGATCCCCTGCAGCATAAACATGGCATAAGTGCCTATCATGGTGCCCAGAATCGGCCACATATCCCACCAATGATCAGCCAGATAAATACCAGCCACAAAACCAAGGCTGATAAAGATTGCTGCGGCATACTTTGATGAGGTGTAGATGGAAGTCGCTGTCCTTGCCGCGGACAACCCGGCCGTACAGGCCGAGACCATTGAACCCAGTAAGACATAGTGAAGCAGATGGTTCAGATTAAAGATCAACATGATCACTTTAAGCCGCCGATCATCTTTCTGGTAAAACGTGGATATACCAAGCCCCAGACTGACAAAACCTAATAACTGCGCCAGAGACAAATCTGCAACCATCTTTTCATTATCCTTTTCAGGAACTAGCGGGCAAGCCAGCCCCCATCAACAGCAATGGTATAACCATTAATATAATCCGAAGCAGAAGATGACAGGAACACACAAGGCCCGGCAAGGTCTTCCGGATCCCCCCAGCGACCAGCAGGAATACGCTCCAGAATTTCTTTATTACGGGACTCATCCGCACGCAATGCCGCAGTGTTGTTCGTCGCCATATAGCCCGGGGCAATCGCGTTCACATTCACGTTATGCTTCGCCCACTCGTTAGCCATCAGGCGGGTAACACCCATTACACCACTTTTGGACGCCGTATAGGAAGGAACTCGGATCCCTCCCTGGAAAGACAGCATAGATGCTACGTTAATAATCTTACCGCCTTCACCCTGTGCAATAAACTGTTTTGCAACGGCCTGAGACATAAAGAACAGAGACTTAATATTGATGTTCATCACGTCGTCCCAATCCTGCTCAGAAAACTCGATAGCATCGGCACGGCGAATAATACCGGCATTGTTCACCAGAATATCAATCCGGCCAAACTCAGCCACTGCACGCTCGACGATGGAAGGGATATCATCCAGTTTCATCAGGTTGGCTCGAACATCCACAAACTTACGTCCTGTCTCAGCAATCTTTGCCATAGTGTCCGTTGGTTCAACAATATTAACGCCGACAATATCGCAACCGGCTTTCGCCAGTCCCAGCGCCATCCCCTGTCCCAGGCCGGTATCACAACCAGTGACGATTGCAACTTTGCCGTCCAGTTTAAATGCATCAAGAATCATAATCTTTTCCTTTGAAGAATCCGGTTAAGCATCAAAATGAACTCGCGTTTCATTTTGGTTGATTTATGATTAATCAAATGAAAAGACGTTTCAAATATTTTTTAAAAGATTATCGATAATTATTGACGATAGTCTTACTTTTAAAATAAACCAACACTCATAATGGATTATTTTTTAAAAAAACGTTTTATTTTTTTTAGTTGGATGTCTTATAGTATACCGTCGTGAAATGACCTCTCTCCCCACACACAGCTAACAGCTTAGCGATACAGGAAAAAATCTTTCCAATTAAGGTATTTTTGTGATGCCAAACGATTGCGCGAGCATTTTCCCTGTAAATTAGTTAGAATACGCGCCATCAAATCTTCTGCCACCGGCAGGTGAAAAGGTATTCTGCCAGCCGGTGTTACTACTAACTCTCTGTGAATTTGAGGAAAATGGAAGCATGACTAACGCTCGCCCAATTCGCCGCGCTCTAATCAGCGTATCAGACAAAACCGGAATCGTTGAGTTTGCACAAGCTCTTTCAGCCCGTGGGGTTGATATTCTATCCACTGGCGGTACGGCCCGCCTGCTGGCTGAAAAAGGTATTTCCGTAACTGAAGTTTCTGATTACACCGGATTCCCTGAAATGATGGATGGCCGCGTTAAAACCCTGCATCCCAAAGTTCACGGCGGTGTACTGGGTCGTCGAGGTCAGGATGATGCTGTCATGGAACAGCACGGTATCAGTCCTATCGATATGGTAGTGGTCAACCTGTACCCATTCGCAGCAACGGTTGCAAAAGCAGACTGCTCTCTGGAAGACGCGGTTGAAAACATCGATATCGGTGGCCCGACAATGGTTCGTTCTGCCGCGAAAAACCATAAAGATGTGACAATTGTGGTCAATGCTTCTGATTATGACCGTGTTATTGCTGAAATGGACGCTAACGACAAGTCTCTGACACTGGAAACTCGTTTTGACCTGGCTATCGCAGCATTCGAACACACTGCAGCTTACGACGGCATGATCGCGAACTACTTCGGTAAGATGGTTCCCAGCTACGGCGAAAACAAAGAAGGGGATGAAGAAAGCAAATTTCCGCGTACCTTCAACCAGCAATTCGAAAAGAAACAAGATATGCGCTACGGTGAAAACAGCCACCAAGCTGCCGCTTTCTATGTTGAAGCAAATCCGCAGGAAGCTTCTGTTTCAACAGCCAAACAGATTCAGGGCAAAGCACTCTCTTACAACAACATCGCAGATACCGATGCAGCACTTGAGTGTGTGAAAGAGTTTGCAGAGCCTGCATGTGTGATCGTTAAGCACGCCAACCCATGTGGCGTCGCACTGGGCAGCGATATCCTTGAAGCGTATAACCGCGCTCACAAAACTGATCCAACCTCAGCATTCGGCGGCATTATCGCATTCAACCGTGAACTGGATGCAGCTACAGCGCAAGCTATCGTTGACCGTCAGTTTGTTGAAGTGATCATCGCTCCTGCAGTTTCTGCTGAAGCCGTTGAAGTTGTTGCTGCGAAGAAAAACGTTCGCCTGCTGGAATGCGGTGAATGGGCAACCAAAACCACTGGCTTTGATATGAAGCGGGTTAACGGAGGTCTTCTGGTTCAGGATCGCGATCAGGGTATGGTAACTCTGGACGACCTGAAAGTGGTGACCAAACGTCAGCCAACAGAAGAAGAGCTGAAAGATGCCCTGTTCTGCTGGAAAGTTGCTAAGTTCGTGAAATCCAACGCTATCGTATACGCAAAAGGCGATATGACTATCGGTGTGGGTGCTGGCCAGATGAGCCGTGTTTATTCCGCTAAAATTGCTGGTATTAAAGCAGCAGATGAAGGTCTGGAAGTTGCAGGCAGCGTGATGGCATCTGATGCCTTCTTCCCGTTCCGCGATGGTATTGATGCAGCAGCAGAAGCCGGTATTAAATGCGTTATCCAGCCTGGCGGTTCAATGCGTGATCAGGAAGTGATCGACGCAGCCGATGAACACGGTATGGCAATGATCTTCACCGGCATGCGTCACTTCCGTCATTAATGGTTATTGAATGGCTTCTACTGCCAGGAGCCATTATTTTAATCCCTTTATAAAAAGGCTTTTTATCGCGTTAGAGCAGGCCATAAGGATTTAAACACATGAATGTATTAATTATCGGTGCAGGCGGTCGTGAACATGCGCTGGGCTGGAAAGTTGCACAAAACCCGAATGTAGGGACGGTTTATGTGGCTCCGGGCAACGCGGGTACCGCTCTGGAACCTAAACTGGAAAACGTGGCTATCGGTGTTGAAAATATCGATGCACTGGTCGCTTTTGCCAAAGAAAAGCACATTGAGCTGACTATTGTCGGCCCGGAAGCCCCTCTGGTCATCGGAGTGGTTGACGCCTTCCGTGAAGCTGGCCTGCCGATTTTCGGTCCAAGCAAAGCCGCTGCACAACTGGAAGGTTCAAAAGCGTTTACCAAAGATTTTCTGGCTCGCCACAACATCCCGACAGCCGCTTATGCCAACTTTACAGAGATTGAGCCCGCACTGGCATACGTTCGCCAACAGGGTGCACCTATCGTAGTTAAAGCAGATGGTCTCGCAGCAGGTAAAGGTGTTATCGTTGCAATGACACTGGAAGAAGCCGAAGACGCTATCAAAGATATGCTGGCAGGAAACGCTTTTGGCGCAGCCGGAAGCCGAGTGGTGGTTGAAGAATTTCTGCAGGGTGAAGAGGCCAGCTTTATTGTTATGGTTGATGGTGAAAACGTTTTGCCTATGGCTACCAGTCAGGATCATAAGCGTGTTGGCGACAAAGATACCGGCCCGAATACCGGCGGTATGGGAGCATACTCTCCCGCACCGGTTGTCACTGCAGATATCCATAAGCGTATTATGGATGAAGTGATCTACCCGACGGTACGTGGTATGGAAGCAGAAGGTCACCCGTATACAGGGTTCCTGTATGCTGGTCTGATGATCGATACTGACGGCACACCAAAAGTTATCGAATACAACTGCCGTTTCGGTGATCCGGAAACTCAACCTATCATGATGCGTATGGAATCTGATCTGGTTGAACTATGCTTAGCGGCTATCGATGAGAAGCTGGATCAATGTGAATCTAAGTGGGATCCTCGCGCTTCCATCGGCATCGTTCTGGCTGCAGGTGGTTACCCGGCTGATTATGCAAAAGGTGACGTGATTTCTGGCCTGCCAACAGAAGAAACGGAAGGTGAAAAAGTCTTCCACGCCGGAACTGCGGAAAAAAACGGTAATGTAGTGACCAATGGTGGACGGGTACTGTGTGCAACAGCTCTGGGAAATACCGTATCAGAAGCACAGGAACGCGCTTATAAGCTGGCGAAACAAATCAGCTGGAACGGCATGTTCTACCGCAACGATATCGGCTACCGTGCGATCGCCCGCGAACAAACCAAGTAATAAAAAAACAACCTCAGTGTGGCAGTTCAGTGCCGGTACTTTGTACCGGCATTTTTTCGTTTCCGGTATCACCGCTATGCCGTGATTCTGACAACCTCTTTGCTTAACGATGAGGATGCGGCATTACTCTTCTATTAATAACGGACGTTCAATACAGTCAAAACTGTCTTCTTCCAGTAGCAACAGATCCTCAACCGACAGTTTGCCACTACGGATATAACCCAGGATAGCTACATAGCTGTCTACAGAAGCAAGACGTTTAATCACAAAAGACGGCAGGATCTGGTTGAACTCAAACTGTGAATATTCCTGACCAGAGCAGGTTTCAAACATTTCGCCATCCCACTCTCCCTGAAACAGGCGTAATCCCTGTTTGTGCTGGTCTTCTGCAATCCTAATCACGGACGTGGCTTCGTTCTGGTATGCCACAATCTGCTCAGAAGTAAGCGGAAGGATCTTTCCATCAATCTGATATTGCTGATAAACCGCTTCACCAGACTGACTGAAACGCAGGTGTAACCGAAAATCAGCCAGCTTTTGCTCGCTGTTCAGTGTTTTCCCCTCTCGCACCATTTCACGCAGGGTATTCTCTTGCCAGCGGTAATCAGACTGATACCAGCCATAACGTCCAGAAAGTACATAATCGGCTGATGAATAAGGATGTTCCATGTATTCTGTGTACCAGTAAAAGCTGGTTGTCTCACCAACTGACTGGCCACCGGTCATGGTTTGAAATTGTTCAGACTGTTCTACCCGAGCTCCGGATGAACATCCCAGCAACAACAGGGTAAACAGAAAAGAAATGATCCATTGCATAAAATTACACCGGGTGAAGGATAGTACACCCGGTATAGTTTAGATTACTTCACTGAATCTTTCAGTGCTTTACCTGCCACAAACGCAGGTACATTTGCTGCAGCAATCTGAATTTCTTCACCAGTCTTAGGATTACGACCGGTACGTGCAGCACGGTGGTTTACTTTGAATGTGCCAAAACCAATTAGTTGAACCTGGTCACCCTCTTTCAGTGTGTCTGTCACACTATCCAGAGTAGCTTCAAGAGCGGCTTTAGCCTGAGCCTTGGAAAGATCCGCTTTCTCAGCGATAAAGTCGATTAATTGGGTCTTGTTCATTAGGTTTCCCTTCTTATCTGTTATCGAAATCTAAGCCACTGTAATGCATAACCCCCCCGTATGGCAAAGGTTTGTCTGTGAACTTTTCCTTTAACGACGCAGAATTAGACGGATTCTGAGCAATAACTCACAATTTGATTCAGATTTATCCACCAGAATCATAGTAAATCGTCATCCGATAACGGCAGAATGCATGACCATAAGAGATTAAGCTATCAATAATATTCAGTTTTTACTCAAAAAAAGGCACCGACGTATCTATGGGACTTCTTATTCTTTTTATCTTACTGGCCATCGGAGTATCCTTTATTTGCTCAGTTCTGGAAGCCGTTTTACTCAGCCTGACCCCAAGCTATCTGGCTCAGATACGTCAGGAGCAGCATCCGTCAGCCAAACGGTTATCCCGATTTAAAGCCAATATTGACCGGCCACTTGCCTCTATCCTGACGTTAAATACTATCGCTCATACCATAGGTGCGGCCGGTGCAGGGGCTCAGGCCGCCAATGTATTCGGCAACCAATGGCTAGGGCTGTTTTCCGCACTGCTGACACTCGCTATTTTGCTGCTGTCAGAAATCGTCCCAAAAACCATCGGAGCGACCTATTGGCGTCAGTTAGCACCGATAACGGCACAGATCCTGAGTATTATGGTGTGGGCGCTCAAGCCTTTCGTCTGGATATCAGAGCAGATCACCAAACGACTGGCTCACAATATTCATCCGGTGACTATCCGTGACGAACTGTCTGCCATGGCGATTCTGGCCTGGGAAAAAGGTGAAATTGCTGAAGGAGAATCGAAAATTCTGAATAATCTGCTGGCCATAGACAATGTCCCGGTGACACAAGTGATGACGCCCCGCCCCGTTGTATTCCGTATAGAAGCAGAAATGACTATTAATCATTTTCTGGCAACCTATAAAGACATTCCTTTTTCCCGGCCACTGGTTTACAGCCAGCAAAAAGATAATATCCTCGGCTTTGTTCACCGTCTGGAACTGTTCAAGCTACAACAGAATGGGCTGGGAGAAAAACAACTGGGAGCAGTAATGCGACCAATCCATGTATTGATGAACAGCCTGACGCTGCCCAGAGCCTTTGAACATATGTTAAAAAACCGCCAGCAGCTGGTGATGATCGTGGATGAATACGGAACTGTTTTGGGCATTGTGACACTGGAAGATATCTTTGAGCATCTGCTGGGCGAGGAAATTGTCGATGAAGCAGACAATACCACAGATATGCAGCAGTTGGCCTTTGAGCGCTGGGAACTATGGAAACAGACCCACGATGTCCGGGAAAGCCGGGATGAAGAATAGGCTTTCCTAAGAATAGAAGAAAGCCTACTCAGAATCAGAGACTGATACCAATATTACTGACCCCTTCTTCCCGTAATTCATTACGCAGATCTTTAATCAACTCGATATCACGCTCTGTTGCTTCCCGCAGTGGACGGAAGATAGCCCATTGCACATCCCATTCTTCACAGACAGCTTCGTTTTCTTTCTGATTATCGTTGGTGATCGAATCGGCTCCTTGAGCTTCTTCCAACTGTACCACGGTTTCAACAGACTGCTGGCTAAGCTTAAGCATATTGTCAAACAAGTAATCTCTGTCCAGCAAACCATGCAGCAACGTGGATAGCCCGACACAGGCATCAATAGCCGGATATACCGCATAGAATTCAAAATCGTCTGCGGACGGAATAAGCTCTTCCAGCTTCTCCAGTTGGCGTTCAAAATTCACTTTGGCATTTTTTACCGTCAGCAGTTCCCATACACTATCGAGAATATCTCTGAACACTCTTGATTCGGCAAATTCAGTATTCTGACAAAACAGAGCATAATTGGGATACATGCGCTCACACAGGCATGCCATAAACGTAATTTGTTGCCACGGCTCAAATTTCTCCAGGCGAACTTGCAGCGGATTCTGTAACATAGATACTCAATGGTTGCGGAATGGAATTAACAGCGGAAGTGTACTTGATCCTCAGGAGGGAAAAAAGCAAGCATATGAATAATTCTACGAATAAACTGAAAATACTGACTCAACTGGCTCAGACCGATAAACTTTATTCTAAGCTATTTGAAGACGCCTCTTTACCAGGCCTGGAACTCACCGATAACCACGCAGAAGCGAACATCATCCTTGCGGCTCCTCCGGTATTAGCAGCATGTCTGAATGAGTTTCCACATCTGGACTGGGTTCAGTCCATCTATGCCGGGGTTGATTCACTCATGGCTCCGGACTTACGACAGGATTACCAGCTCACAAATGTAAAAGGCATTTTCGGACAGCAGATTTCTGAGTATGTACTGGGTTATATCATCCAGCACTTTCGTCATCTGAACATTTACCGGGATCAGCAGCAAGATAAACTGTGGAAGCCCCATTTCTATCAGACACTAGCAGGAAAAAAACTGTTGATACTCGGTACTGGTGCACTGGGAAACTATATGGCCAGAACTGCGGCAGCGTTTCATCTGCAGACTATCGGTATCAACAGAACCGGTATTCCGCCTAAAGACAGTGCTTTTAATGAAGTGGTACACAGCGAACAGGTACATACGTACTTACCGGAAGCTGACATTGTAGTTTCCACTCTGCCGGCGACACCAGAAACTGAAAATATGTTTAATGCTGATTTCTTTTCTGCCTGTCAGCAGGTTCTGTTTTTTAATGTCGGCAGAGGCAATTCCGTTGATACCTCGGCTCTGCTTGATGCGCTGGATCAAGATCAAGTAGAGCATGCCTTTCTGGATGTCTTTATCAATGAGCCTATCTCTCAGCAGTGTCCTTACTGGCATCATCCTAAAGTTACCGTCACCCCGCATATTGCTGCCTATAGCTTTCCGGAACAGGTATTTGAAATATTTAAAGACAATTACCTGCGCTGGCACGATGGTTTTCAACTGCAATATCAGGTGGATTTCAGTAAGGGTTACTGATGCTTGATGCGTTACTGACACAAATAAGAGCCTGTACCCTCTGTGAGCCGGCTCTGCCTTTGGGGGCCAATCCCGTGATTCAGGCCAGTCCGATGGCTCGGCTGATGATCATCGGGCAAGCTCCGGGAACCCGGGTACATCATACATCGCTGCCTTGGAATGACCCCAGCGGCGACCGTCTAAGAAACTGGCTGAAGCTGGATCGTGATACGTTTTATGATCCAGCTCAGATAGCCATTATGCCGATGGGACTCTGTTACCCAGGGAGAGGAAAAAACGGTGACCTTCCTCCCCGTAAAGAATGTGCCCCACAATGGCACCAGAAAGTCTGGGATGAACTGCCGAATATAGGTATGACTCTGCTAATCGGTCAATACGCCCAGAACTATTATCTTAAAGACAAGCCTAAGACGCTGACGGAAACCGTACACAACTGGGAACAGTGGGCTCCTGAGTTTATCCCGCTACCCCATCCTTCACCCAGAAATACCTTATGGCTGAAGAACAACCCTTGGTTTGAAGAAGAGGTTGTGGCGTATATACGGGAATATGTGCATGGATGTCTGGGTATAAGCAGAGACTAGACACTCGTCATCCCTGCGAAAGCAGGGATCTGCCAGCCCATGGCCGGTTGCATTTATTAGATTCCCGCCTAAACGGGAATGAAGAAAGGTTTGAGTGTTTGTTTCTGGAGGTAAATCCAGTCTCTTTTACTAGTGATACGGCTTCGACAATTCATGTACTGCGTCAACGAATACACCGGCATTCTCAGGCGGAACATCCGGATGAATGCCGTGCCCAAGGTTAAATACGTGGCCACTTCCGTCACCAAAGCCTTCCAGTATATTGGCCACTTCCTGCCGAATACGTTCTGGGCGGGCATACAACATTGACGGATCCATGTTCCCCTGCAAAGCAACTTTATCACCAATTCGACGCTTCGCATCAGCGATATCAATGGTCCAGTCCAGACCAACACCATCACAGCCTGTCGCAGCAATCTGCTCCAGCCACATGCCGCCATTTTTGGTAAACAGCGTTACCGGCACCCGGCGGCCTTCATTTTCCCGGAGTAATCCATCCACAATTTTGTGCATATACTGCAAAGAAAAATCGTTATAGTCTCGAGGGGTCAGCACACCACCCCAGGTATCAAACAGCATCACTGACTGAGCCCCCGCTTTGATCTGCCCGTTCAGGTAAGCAATCACACTCTCTGCCAGTTTATCCAGCAACAGATGCAGGGTCTGAGGGTCCGCATACATCATTTGCTTGATCTTAGTGAACGCTTTTGAGCTTCCGCCTTCCACCATATAGGTCGCCAGCGTCCACGGGCTGCCGGAAAAACCGATCAAAGGCACTTCACCTTCAAGATCCTTCCTGATCTGGCGCACAGCATTCATTACGTACTGCAACTCCCCTTCCGGATCCGGTATACCTATGCTGTCGACATCCGCTCTACAGGTAACAGGACGCTCAAATTTAGGCCCTTCTCCAGTCACAAAATACAGACCGAGCCCCATAGCATCCGGAATAGTTAAGATATCTGAAAACAGGATTGCGGCATCCAGAGGAAAGCGGCGCAGCGGCTGAAGCGTCACTTCGGATGCCAGCTCAGCACTGCGGCATAACCCCATAAAATCTCCCGCCTTAGCTCGGGTTTCCCGATATTCCGGAAGATACCGTCCGGCCTGACGCATCATCCATACGGGTGTATAGTCAACAGATTGTTTGAGCAAGGCGCGCAGATAGTTATCATTTTTTAATTCTGCCATTATTATTTCCTGATTTTTACTTTCTCTGGTTCTGGCAGTATAACACCCTTTCTGCTGGTTAATCTGTACGCTTTGCAAGCCAGATCATGTTCTTACCCTTTAAATTAATTGATAAATTGCGTCTTAATAATGAGCATGTTACAACCAGTTTCGCTAGCGAAAACAATAACAATGGGTAATCATTACCCAACATCTCATAACGACATCTTACTTACCCCCTCCCTAACCGGAGGGTTTTTTTTAGCTTTTAATTCATATCATTACGAATGTTACTCAGCGTATGTTCGATCAGGGCTCTGGCAATGGTACCTTCCGGTGCCACAAGAGGAGTCTCATCCACACCATACCAGCCGGCATCGGTTAGTTCTGTGTAATCAGGCTTCACCTCTCCGGACTCATAATCGGCCAGAAAAGCCATCATCATGCTGGAAGGAAATGCCCATGGCTGACTGCCAAAATAGCGGATATTATTAACTTTAACCCCGGTTTCCTCCTGAACTTCCCGGGCAACACACTGCTCCAGCGTTTCCCCCGCCTCGACAAAACCGGCAATCACGGTATACATACCACCGCGATGTCTTGGGTGCTGTGCCAGCAAGATCTTATCGCCTTTGCGTACCGCCACAATCACGCAAGGAAAAATACGCGGATAATGCATCGTCCGGCATTCAGAGCACTGCATCGCTATCTGGTTATGGTTAAAATGATTTCGCCCGCCACACTGAGAACAAAAACGCTGTGTCTGGGTCATATGACCAAACTGAACCGCCCGACTAGCCAGCAGGAACACCGGTTCCGGAAGCTCCAGCAGTTCCCGCAACGAGAGCATAGGCAAAACCTGGTCGATATCACTTTCATTCAGCCACATAACCGGGTACTGATTGTAATGACCGATGCATACCGCTTTATCCGACGGCAAACTAAATTCTTTTGCGGTTCCTTTAGGTAGGTTACCATCGACACACCAAAGCTCACTGCCATTCACTACACACCAGTAAGCGATAGAGCTCTCATTATTGTTACTTTTAGTTAACATCCTTTGATCCCATCACTTGAAGTTACTTCATTTTACTGGCAATCTATTTTCAATCCAGCACGAATACAGCTTTAAATAATAAAGCCTTAGCGCCGGTATAAATACAAAAACATTTCTGTTATGGATCTCTGATTTCAGAGAAATGATTACTAAATTGTTAGTAGTCTGATCATGAGGGCGTGGTCATGTTAAATAGACTAAAGAAGACGCAAGAGCAATGGGGCGGCTCCAGTGAAGTTATTGACCACTGGCTGGATACCCGACAGACACTGATTGTGGAATATTGCAGACTAGCCTCTCTGCAACCACATAAGAAAGCCGTGGATAAGCTTCCGACCCCGGAAGAGCTGCAGAATTTCTGTCAGCATCTGGTGGACTACATCTCTGAGGGCCACTTTAAGATCTATGAAATGGTGATGGACAGATGGAAAGCCACAGGTTTCTCTCCGACGGATGAAATTAACCATACCTATGGGCATATTGTTCTGACAACCGATCCGCTACTCAATTTTACTGATAAATATGCGGAAGTTGATCCGGAAGATACGCTGGATACTTTTGACAGTGATCTTTCTCTGATGGGTGAGATTCTGGAAACCCGGTTTGCAGTAGAAGATCAGTTAATCCAGCTGATCGCCGATAGTCTGGCTGTACCACCAGGGGCATAAGTCATTTTCCTGACAGCAGAACAACTTGGACTCTGTTTGCTATGCAATACAAAACGCTATAGACACAAAAAAGGCACCTTTCGGTGCTTTTTTTATAAGTCCATTAATGGCAACCAAAGATAATTATTTATCTAATACAAATAGATACCAATAAGTAAAGGATTTAAAAAGCCCACCAACGGCCATGAAAATGGACACAATATGGACACTATTATTGCCTAATTCGGCTTAAAGGATTTAGCCTAACCGCATCATTCAAATGGTCAGGGGCAAGATGTGCATATGTCATCGTTTGTTTGATATCCCCATGCCCTAATATGTCTCTAAGAGTAAGAATGTCCCCTCCATTCATGACAAAGTGGCTAGCAAAGGTATGTCTTAATACATGGACTTTTTGACCTTTAGGCAAGTCTAACTCTAACTTATCTAAAATATCGTAAAGCTCTGATTGAGGATCATAGCTAAACAGGTTTGTTCCGCTATCTGGATAGATTCTTTCGTACAGTTCTTTACTTATTGGTACTGTTCGTGGTTTATCGGTTTTGGTATTGGTGAATCGAATTCGATAAGGGGATAGATTGCTTGCTTTAAGAGTAACAGTCTCTCTCCAGCGAGAACCTGTCGCTAGGCATATTTCCACAATTCGACAGAGTTCTTCTCTATGCTTTATGGCCTCTAATAAGTCAGATATCTGCCGATCATTCAGAAAGGTCATTTCTGGTTGTTTAACAGTAGGGAGTTTTAATTTTCTAATAGGGTTTTCCCCTTTGTAATCCCCTGTTTCTAGCAAGACAGTAAAGACATTACTTAGTGACTTTGCGAGCCGTCTGATAGTCGCTGGCTTTTGTCCTTTTTCTAAGCGACATTGAACCCACTCAGAAAGCATGTTAGAGGTTATTTTGTTGGCCTGAGGATCATCAAGTTCACGACAAATTAGCTGTAATTTAGTCATATAATTTTCAGCCGTTCGCTTAAACTGCCCTGACTTTTTCCACCATATCTCTATTAGCTCAGAGAGCTGCCGTTTATCCTCCGGTAACCCTAACCACTCCTTATTGTGAGAAGTAGCTAAAATATGTTTTTCAAAAGATAATGCTTCTGCCTTGCGGTCAAAACTTTTTCTGACCCGTTTACCATTAGTGCCTGCGGGTCGGACATCTACTTTCCACTTGTCTCCAACCTTTTTTACACTCATAGCGACCTCATCACCATAGCTGCACGGCCAATGATCTTTAGACGTTTAAGGTCATCACCTTTCACCTCAAAACTGTCATAGTCTGGGTTATCAGAAATAATGCTGTAACTCTGTTCCAGAATGTTCCACTTAAGACGTTTTACATAAACCATTTCATCAATTCGAATAACGTAAACACCATCTTTAACCGGTTCTGTCAGTTCTCGTGTATCAACAATAATTCTGTCTCCATCATTCATGGTCGGAACCATACTTTCACCACTACAAAAGACAATTGCTGTATATGATGGAATCAAACCAAGACTTTTAACCAATTCTATGGAGACGGTAAAAACTCCCGTTTGGAATTCTGTATTAGTCAGACACCCCGCTCCTGCTGCTGCTTGAACATTGAATTCAGGAATATTAATTGTGCCTTCACTAACTGACTTTACGTCATGTATTGATGCATTCGATTTGAGTTTTTCTGGAAAAGAATCAAATAAACTAGGCTTGGTATACTCAAACGACCTATATTCATTACCTGAATCCTTTAACCGGCTAATCGTTTTGAGTTTATTCTCTTTCTCATATTCAGTTCCATATATTTCAATTAGAGCTTTCTGAACATCTTCATGAAGATTTGAAATATGATATTCAAGAGCCCCACCTTGACCAGAAGATTTTCTTTTTAACCAATTACTTCTCTTAGCCTTAACCGCTATAGCCTGCCTACTATTTGGCATATTTTCTATTTCAGACAGCTCTACTCCCTTAAACCACTCTTTCATAATTTTCAGCCTTTAGTGTTGACGCGTAAACAAGATGAATGTATAAATTACTCGTAATCAAGAGTAAACACCGGTAATAAATACCATATATAAACAGGATAAGGGTAATGATAGGTCATAAAGTGAAATCAGAAAACAACATTAGTCAACAACATGCGCCATTTGTAACACCTCAAATGTATGCAGAAATAACAGGACAAACATTGGATGCCGTTAGAGGGCAAATCAAACGAGGAATGCTGCCTGTTCTCCACCGAGAAAGACAAGAACGTGGTTTGAACTTCATCAACATGCGAGCACTAGAGCAACTGGCTCAGGAACAAGCTGAACAGTATCAGGATTGGAAAGCAGCTATTTAGGAAAACCCAATGAGAACACCAATTCATTCAATCTTTATAGATTTCTCACACTCAACCGAAGTCAAGTTACTGCGTGATCTGATCATGGAACGCGGGGATATTGGTAATTCAGTTGAGGAAGATCATTTTCTGACTCAGATCATTATTCAGCTTGAGTCTTCTATTGAACTACTGGAAAGCATGGAGATGTAAAGCATGGAAAATGCCTACCCCCTTGAAATGACCAGCGCACAACGGGAAAGTGGCCTACGGGGTATTGAGTTATGCCGTCAGGCTATTTTTGAGAACAGACCGGCTCCAACTGAGTGGGAGCTTCGCAAAGCGGCATGGCGTGAAAAACTGCGGATCAGAGCTAATCAGCTTCCTGTCCGCCAGCAGTCGGAACTGCACCAGCCATTACCTGATACCTTAGAAGAAGCCACAGCACAATAATGAAGTCCTACATACAATCCAACAGCCTGATAAAAAAGCTCCCTGATAGTTTACGTGGGGAGCTAATCACTTACCTGAATAACCAAAAAGGCACGACTCAGCTGGAATGGAACGGTGAGCGTTTTGTGCATGACGGTAAGCTGACCCCAAGAGAAAAGGTGTTTGAGTTTGCCTCTCAGGTAGCTAACCAGTTTCGCCTGCCGAACGACATCAAAAACTATCTGGACAAAGCCTCTTCGGCTCGCTTTCGCCAGTACGGCTTTAAGCGTGCGGTCACCTTTATTCAAAAACGCAGTGAAGCGGCCTTTGCTGCTTTGGCGGTTCTGCCGGAACCATGGTGGAAACTCGATACTGAATTTAAACGGGCAAGACTGGCTACAGAGCTTTGTGGACGCGCCATGATGCGCCTGCAAATCTGTGTGGCTGACGGAAAAAGCCCACTGGAAACCATAGCAGACATTAATGAGTTTGTGGGGGCGGCTCTGTGGATGCCGCAATTTACACCGGGTGCTGCTGACAGCGAAAACCGGCAGTACTCTATTCTGGCGCGTCTGATGGATGAGTCGGTCTGGAAACGAGCCATTGAACGCCAAACCATAGCGGCATTTGAAAACGCCCGCCGTGGCGCGGGAATGGTGTCTCCGCATGTGTCCCCTTATGCGTCTTATTCTGCTTGTGAGTGGCTTAAGGTGCGACAGGACAGACAGCGCGAATGGCTGGAACTGATGGCGATTGAAGCCGAAACGGGTGAAACCGTGGATATGGTGGCTGTGCATGAATCCTCTGTGGCTCACCCGGTGAACCGGCGTCATGAACTCATGACCCGTATTGCTGGTTGTCAGGAGTACGCCGAAGCCAATAACCATGTGGCGATTTTTATTACCATGACTGCCCCCTCCCGGTTTCACCGGTTAAAGCAGCATGGTAAGTACTGGAGCGAAAATGATAAATGGAACGGAGAAAGCCCGGCGGATGCCCATGAATGGCTCAACCTGTCATGGTCTCGCTTTCGTGCGTACTGTGACCGTAAAGGGGTGATCTATTATGGTCTGAGAGTCGTAGAGCCTCATCAGGATGGTTCCCCGCACTGGCATGGGGTGTTTTTTGTGCCGTTTGAACAGACGCAGGCGTTTACCGATGCACTTAAGCATTACCAGATCCAGCGGGATAACGCGGAGCTGTTCTTTGATGATGGTAAGCCTAAGACCAAAGCACAGAAAGCCCGGTTTGATTATAAGGTGCTGGACGGTTCACAAGGTGCAGTGGCCTATATTGCCAAGTACATTTCCAAGAATGTGGATGGATACGGCCTTGATGGGCTGACCGATCTTGAAACCAAAAAGGCACTTCTGCAGGACACAGTAAAAAATGTCACGGCGTGGTCTCGCTCCTTTGCTTTCCGTCAGTTCCAGTTTCAGAAAACCCCATCGGTGACCGTCTGGCGCGAGCTTCGCCGCATTGAAGATAAACAGGAGTATTGTCTGTTTGAAAAAGCCCGCCGGGCGGCAGATATGGGCTTCTACTCTGCGTTTTTTGATTACATGGGCGGTCACCGCCTGCGCCAGTCAGAGCGTCCCATTAAACCGATGAAAGAGGTTATCGAAAATAAATATGGGGAACACACCACCAAAGTGATTGGGTTAGAGGGGTGTGGTCTCTCTGTGGTGACTCATGACATTCAGTGGAAACTGGTTAAAAAGCCTTCTGCTCTGCAGGAGGCTTCTCAAGGAGGCGGGAGCCTCCGACCTTGGTCTAGTGGCAATAACTGTACGGAGCCTGAATCGGCTGCAGTTAGGCCAACCCGACAGCAACACATTATCGATACTTTCTTTTTAAACATGGAATTAAACGGAGGCGGCACACCAGAATGGGAGGAATTCTGGTGTGGCTCTCCATAACCTACACGCCAACGATGTGATATCAGGGGCAATCTTTTACTTTCTAACGCCGGGAGGCAGGAGAATACATCATGAAAATCTACTCTATCGAAGAATGTCAGCGCGATTTGGCGGCACTGGACGCCGCCGACCAACTGACCGCCGCCATGAAAACCGAAATTGACCGCTTCAAAGGCATGAATCCACAAAAGCTGATCAAGCAGGCCATGGGAATGCTGATGACCGGTAACTTATCACTGGAAGCGCTGGGGCTACCGGTTAACCTGTTTGAACAGCTTGAACAACTGGACAAGTTAAATACCGTTGCCAGAGCCAAATACCGGGCGCGGGTCGTGTCCGATATGAACGAGCTGGCGCTGGTCGATGTATGGCGTGAGCCAGCCAATGATGATGCACCGGTCAGGGAGGCGTAAACATGGCAAAACATCCTAATCCCGTCAGAGGGTTTGTGCGTTGTCCGGTTTGCGGCGCGGTGGCAACCGTGCATCAGGTGGGCGAGGGTCAACTGATGGCAACCGGAGAGCCACCCAAGAACATCCGCAATCTGGGACTGAAATATTACCGTTGTCCGGAATGCGGGAACAGCTCCATCAGCAAAAAGGTGAATGAGTTCATTGACGCGAATATGGCGCAGGAAGAAACCGGGCTGTTACCGGTTGAGGTGACACCAGACACGATTGTCGAAACCGGCTCAGTCACCGAACCGCAAACCGAATCAACCGAAAGGAACATGGGTGATCAAAAGCCGGTTGATGCCAGTCAGGATGCGGTTTCAAGCGCTGAGGTAACCGAAGAGTCCCCCTTTTCAGAGCCGCCCGTAAAGGCCGGTTTTTTAACGCTCAAACGGGTATTGATCGCGTTTGGCCTGATGCTGTGTCTCGGTTGGATGGTGCGTCAGCTTATGCCAAAACGTTGCCCGGAAGAACAAGGGGGTAACCATGTCTCAGCCTGAATGTGAACTGTTGGAGTCGCAAGACACACTGGGTGACTGGCCTGACTTTTCCCCGCTGATTGATCAGCTCAGACAGGAAGCAACCGAAGAAGAAACCGAAGCAACCGAAAACGCCAAACCGGAGCAGGAGGACAAAAGCGAAGCAGTCGCCGGGCTGCTGAATGTGGTCTTTATGATCACCGAACAGGCCACCTCTTTGGTTACCGGGGTGGATTTTCAGTTTGATGAAGCCGGTAAGCAGCAGGTAATTGATGCGGCTGAACCGGTGTTTAACAAGCACGGCAGCACCTTTATGGGGGTTTTTGGCAACTACATTGAAGAAGCGACCCTGCTTTTAGCCCTGCTGGCGCTGATGTACACCGCCCGAAAAGAGTTGGTGAAACAAAAAGCCATTGTGTTAAAGCAAAGGCAACTGGAGAAAGCCGAACGAGAAAGACAACGGAGGATGCATGGCCAAGAAACCCAAGCCTCTGCCTCTGCCTAACCCGGTGAACTCGAACCCGTCTCTGGATGCCGAACACACGATTTACGTAGCCGGGACGGGCGGCGGGAAAACCTCTGCCGTGAAGCATTTGGGGTTAGTCCCCAAAGCCTCACAGGCGGTATTCTTTGACCCGTACCGCAACTATGCCGGGGCTAAATTTCAGGGGCAGCAATGCCTGGGAACTGAGTCCCGTCTGATGTTTGTCAAAGCGCTTATTCAGGCAAGAAAGCGCGGGGAGTCGTTCAAGCTGGCCTACATTCCCTCAAAAGGCGCAACTGCTGAAGAGCTGGAGTTTTTCAGTTCGGTGGTCTGGTCGGTGGGGAACGGCAAAGCCCCTAAGCTGCACGTTATTATCGAAGAGCTGGCTTCCTGCGTGGAAACGTCCGGCAAGCTCAAAGGCCGGGCGGGAGAGCTGCTGCGTGGTGGTCGTCAGTATGGGCTGGTGGTTCACACCGTCTTTCAGCGGGGGCAGGAGGTGCCGAAAACCGTCACCGAACAGTCCTCTGTCTGGTGGGTCGGCGCGGTCAATTCTCTGTCGGATGCGCAGTGGCTGGCCGATAAACGCGGTCTGAACGTCAGTGTGATTGCCAATCTAAAATCGGCTAAGGTAAATAAAGCCCGTATCGGCAAACCCATTGCAGAATATCTGCTGGTCAAAGATGGTATCGGCAATGTGGAGCACAAAGCATTTAACTGTGCCTCTGGCTCGATACTTTCCTTACAGTATCGCTGATTAACGTCACACTTTAACCTATAGGTTACCCGTTTAACCTATAGGTTCTTCCCTCTGTTTTTTCTTCTCAAACCGGATTCTGATAAAGGCTCATTTAACCGGGCACAACGCCCAATAACACCAACGTCGAGAGACAGGGGATTATTCATGTTTGGTTTTACACAAAAGAAACTGATTGGTATCGCAATCGTGGCGGCAGTGGTCGCGGCGGCTGTGGTGTATGCGTCAAACAATGTTGACGCAGTAGAAGACTATATCGGCTAAGGGGGACTTATGGAACTTATCCAAACACCATTCGCCCCTCGCGCTAAAGAACTCGACCCAATTGAAGGGGTTGGCTGGGGGAATCGTGCCTCATTGCGTCTGGTTTCGGGGCCGACTTATCACGACCTTGAGCTGGTGACGAATATCACTGACCCCAAAGACATTGAACGCATTGAGGTCAGTGTCAACGGGAAACCGATTTATTCAGCCTCTGGTGACACGTTCATGAAAATCATGAAACACCGAAAAACCTTTACCGAAGCGGGTCGCTACGTTATCCCGTTTGGGGAGTCTGAGCTGCGCACCAAAATCGGGGTACGCCAGAGCGATTTGGTCACCCTGCAGGGAGAAATCTGGTTTGTGCATATCACGCTCAAAGCCAAAGACGCGGGAACCCCGGCTCCTATTATGCGTGCTCGCGCTCATGTGCTGCCGGCACAGAGCACCCGTTATTATCTGCCCCGTTTGTATGAGCTGACGTGGTTTGCCTCTGCGACAGGCCGGACGAAGTTTGATTTTGCCGAGCGCTCACCGCTTATCAATATCAAGCGTCTGCATTTCTTTGACCCATCGGTTGAGCGTGTACGTGTCGAGCGGGACAACGTGGAAGAGTACAACGTGACCAAGGCAGACAATGCCTATGATTTGGCTGTGGCTGACCAAGAGCAGAACGCTGACTGTTTCAGTCTGGATTTTGTGCGGTACGGGTTTGGTGCCGATGGCATGTTAAACACCGCCGCCAGCCAGCAACTGACGTTTGAACTGGATAAGACAGCACCGGGCAGTGTTCCGCTTATTGTTGAATCTGTTGAACAGGTAACGGCACTGCCTAACGCAGCCTAAGGGGGAGTGATGAGCCTTTGGGATTGGGATGGAATCGGCGAAACGCTGACGGGGATATCGACGTCGGCCAAGTCCATTTATGACGACTGGTCGAATACCGGGGAAGAAAACACACAGGCTGCGGCCAGCGCCGCTCCTGAACTGAACCGGGAAACACAACCGGCCGCGCAGCAGCCGACCGGAGCACCGGTCACCATGCAGGGCTATGGCATGAACCAGCAAACCCTATTGATGGGCGGCCTGATTATTCTGGCTGTGGTGGTTCTGCTGATTGTTTTTAAGCGCTGATAAGGGGGAGTGATGCCAGCAATCATATTGTGGCCTCTTATTACTGGGGTTGGTGGGTTTGGGTTGGGCTTCTTTTCCGGTTCGGATGCTAAGAAGTTACTGACTACAGCCGTGCTTATTGGTGCGGCAGTTTATGCCTACAACAAGGTAAAAAAATAATGTTAGGAGCAGCAGGTTTGATAGGCGGTGGATTAACCAACAGCGGCAGTATGCCGATTTCAGCCGGTGGCGGGGCAGCGGCACCCTCCACCGCAACCTCCACCACAAACAACGGTTTTACGGTTGGGGATTTTTCAATGGGCGGCGGAACCAGTAGCAATACGACTCTGCTGATTGTGGGCGCAGTGGCTTTGATGGCGCTGTTTATCTTTATGAAGAAGTAACGATGAAGATCCGACACATAAAACCTAAGCACGCGGATTTTAACGCGCACATGAATTTGTTAAAGACAGCATTTGACCGAGTACCGAGCCGAAAAGCGGAATTCTTAGAGATGAAAAGAGCGGTGACAGAGTGTGATGCCAGTTTTTACCAGATGAGTGATGGCGGCGGTACTGTCCGGCTGGTTAGCCAGATACGGGATAACACCTTTTTTGTCTGGGGGATGAGTGGCAAAGGACTGGTGAGTGTGGCTCCGGCCATCATTGAACGGGTCAGCGCCTGTGGATACTCCGCTCTGGAGTTTGTCACGTATAAACCGGGGATGCGGCGCATTCTTCGCGGACTGGGTTTTGTGGAAGTCGAACGCGTTAACAGGTCAGGCGGCACCGAGACCCGGCACCGCCTGATGATAGAGGGTAATTAATATGGGTGGCGGCGGTAGCAGTAAAAGTTCCAACAAAACCACAACAACCAGCGTCAGCGGCCAGAACGGCATACAGGGTGACAATCTGGGTGCCAGCATTGCTGGTATTCAGAATTCCACCGTCAGCGTGCAGATGACTGACCATGGTGCGATTGAAAAAGCGGGTCAACTGGCGGAACTGTCATTAACCACAGCCAGAGACAACACGAATGCGGCTCTGGAGAATATGTCCGGATTTGCCGGGGAAACCTTAAAGCAGCAGGCACTGACCAACTCTGAGAATTTGCAGTACATGGCGGGACTGGCCGGAAATCAGGCCAGTCAGAATGCCCGGAATCTGGAGACACTCAAAGAGTTGGCGTCCATGGGGATGGATGGCGGACAGGTTGAAACCAGCACCAAAATGAGCACGCTCACACTGGCAGTTGTTTTGGTGGTTGGCATTATCGCGGCGATGGCCGTTAAGGGGAAATGATGAGTTTTTCGCAAATCATGCAGCCGCATAGTGTGGCGCAGTTCACCGCTCAGGGCACCTTTTTGTATGTGGAAGAGGCACCCGGCACGGTTCGGCTTCGCAGTGACGCCGGTCAGTATGAGCTGGTCAAAGGCGCTCAAATCCTGAACGGCAACTTAACCGGACTCATTACGGTAGAGAACACCGGGGAAGCGGGTCAGGTCTCGCTTAAGGTGGGAAATGGTGAATACCGTCCCCCACAGCGTGAAACACTGGCGATTTCTGCGCAGCCACCGATGCAGATAGCCCCCGATCAGGGAGTGAGCATTGATTCTCTGCCTCCGGTTGACATTGCTTTTGGACAATCGGTAGCGATTAGCTCACAGCCCCCGGTGCAGATTGCGCCGGAGCAGTCAGTAACGGTGGATAGCCTGCCGAGTCTGGTGCTTTCTGCCGGGCAGAAGATTGGCTTAGACGCCCCGGTACAGATTGCGGCCGGTCAGCAAATCGCCATCAGTAATCTGGAGCGGGTCAGCAGCGCATTTCAATCGGCACAAGTGGCGCTGCCGCATACCTTTGCCAGCAACGCGGCCAGAAAGAAACTCATACTGAAAGCCCCGGCCACCAATGTAAACCCGGTGCTGATTGGCGCGTATGAGCTGGGCGCAGGCGAACATATCACATTAGAGACCACCGCAGAGGTAACCGTGACCGGCTCTGATGCGGTGCAATACATTGAGGTTTAACCATGGGAACAGTGAAACAGAACCTGCCGCAGGGCAGCAGCCGGAACAAGATTGATTATCTGGCGGAGGTGATGGACAACGCCGGGAGCGTGATTGATGGGCTAAAAGCCGAGCTGGACGCGCTGGGGGGCGCTCCGGCATCCGGGGGAGATAGCGGCTTACTGGCGTCGGCGCTGGTTGGGTTTGAATCGTTCAACATGTTGAGCGAAACACATATTGATCATGTACCAACGGCGTGCATTGATTCGTTCGGGTGGACGATTAATGAAGACTTGTTAACTGGGTTTGGGAATGAGTTTTCATTTGCAAATTATTGTTCATTAATGGGCTTTTCTGCCAGTGAGCGCGGCACGTTTTTGCTGTCCGTGTCATTAATGCTGGAGGTAGAACTGGCCGAGGCTCCGGATTGTAAGATGTTGGCGGTATTGGTCGGCAATGGCGGCGTGCAGCCGATATTTGCGCCTGTAGTGTGGGACGCGGCCAGCGGCAAGGCGTACGCGACAATTCAGGGCGAATGTCAAACAACCATGCCCGAACCCTACGGGGGCGACAACGGCGGCGATAATGAAAATGTCTGGCTGCCTATGTCTTTTGTGCCTATCTCAAATGATAGTCCCGGCCTGAATTTGAAATCAAATTCAATGAAATGTTTTGGCCGAATTTCGTTATTGGCCTTTGATAAAAAAGATATTGATGAATAAATGGCTAATCATAGGAGGGCTGACTGGTGCGGCTTTCCTGCTTTGGGGAGGAAAAACACTCATGACAAGCACTCGTGGAGTCCGCAATAACAACCCGCTGAATATTAAGCGTGGGAATGACTGGAACGGGGAAACGGATATCCCGTTAGACCCGGTTTTTGAATCATTCAAAGAACCTAAGTATGGATTCAGAGCCGGAGCAAAACTGCTTCGGAATTATCAAAGCCTCTATGGTCTGAACACCATCCGGGAGCTAATCAACCGCTTTGCCCCATACAGCGAAAACAACACACAGGCGTATGTTGCGTTTGTGGCAAAAGAGATGGGAGTGGGTGAAAACGAGCCGCTGGATCTCTCCAGTGACAGTACACTGGCAAAACTGATCCATACCATGTCGAAAATGGAATCGGGTAACGGTGCCTTTTCACTGACACAGGCAAAAGCGGGGGTCGCCTTAGTATGACCAAAAAAGAAGCCCTAACAAAAATCGCATTAGGTGTCGTGACCGCCATTTTGGGCGCTTACGCCGTCAAACAACTGAAACAGGCAGGTATGCTATGAAACATTTTTTGAAAGACAAACTGAATATTGATTTAGAGCAGCCGTCCACAAAAAAAGGACTGGCTCTGGTGGGGGCGGGTATTGCATTGACTGCAGGTCACCCGGAACTGCTAACCGCTACGGTCACCGATAGTGGTATTCATTATGGTGGCCTGATAGGCACCACCATTCCGATTCTGGTCGGGGTATGGGAAACCATCCGGGATGAGTTTGCATGATAGAGCTGATGCAGTATCTCACTAGCATGGGTTTGCCACCCTCCACCATTATCATCATTGGGCTGTTCTGGAAGCAGAATAACCGGTTGATACGGCTTGAAACCAAAGTGCTTTAATTACAAACAAGTGTGTTATCTAACACACTTGTACCTCATTTTGTTTAGGTGACGTTGATTCATAAAATGCATCATACACAATAAATTTCAGGCAAAAACAATTCCACAACTTTACACATGTAATTTATAGACATATTCTTTGAAAGAAAATAATGAAAACAGGTGATCACTATAGATTACAGGTAAAGGATTGGCTAAAAATGGGAATGCGAATTAATTGTAAAAATAGTAATTACTTATTTGGGAAATACTTTCTCCCTATAAGCATCTTGTTGATTATTATTATGTCTGTTATCTATTACATAGACAATAAATCCCGAACATCATTGCTTCATAACCGAGAATACCTCAACATCTTGCAACAAGAAAAAATCACTAAACATGAAATAGAACATATTATAGGCGATTTGAAAGTACTTTCTCATCATAGTGCATTTAAACAATACGACCTTGAAAATAAATTGGATGTGAAAGCAATCCAGTACGATTTTCTTCAGTTCAGCACAGAGAAGCCAAATTATGACCAAATTCGCTTCATCAGTGCTGATGGAATGGAAAAAGTGAGAGTAAACAGAAAGGATTCCAACCCCTTTATTGTTGCGGATTCACATTTACAAAATAAAGCTAATCGGTATTATTTTTCTGATACTATGGAACTAGATAAAGGAAATGTTTATTTTTCTCCGCTAGACCTAAATATTGAGCAAGGTGTTATTGAAGAACCTATCAATCCAATGTTGCGAGTTGCAACACCAGTTTTTAATAACACTGGATTAAAAATTGGTATTGTTATTATTAATGTAAAAGCACGTCACCTATTAAATAGGTTACTTTTGCTCGATAATATTTCCACCGGAGTCACGTTATTAATAAATAGTGATAGTTATTTTTTGAAAGGCTTCAACTCAAACGACGAGTGGGGCTTTATGTATCCAGAAAAAAATGACTTAAAATTTAGCAAGCAATTCCCTTCAGCATGGAAAACTATATCGACGACCAATCGGGGGCAGTTTATCACAGATGAAGGTTTATTTACTTTTGTCACGATTCACCCATTACCCGAAATTATTCATTCAAGTACAGGTGCCAGTGGAGCATTTGAATCAAGTAGTAAAAAATTTCTAGCCAATGAATATTATTGGTTCCTTATCTCTTATGTAACTCCACTGAATTACAATTACCGAATTTGGATTTTTTATCTATTGGGTACAATATTTTTACTTTTTATTGTTGGTCTTTATGCTTGGAAAAATGCTCAGATAGAATGTAAACGGATCTCTGCTGAGAAAGCGTTAGAACAAGAAGCAACGCATGATACCTTAACTCAATTACCCAATAGAAAGCTTTTATATCAAAGACTTGATTACATTATTGAAAATGCAAAGCGAAAGGAAAGAAAGTTTGCATTACTTTTTATTGATTTAGATAAATTTAAAATGATAAATGACACCTATGGACATAAAGCTGGTGATACCGTGCTAGTAACAACTAGCTTTAGAATAAAGAGCATTTTAAGAAGATCAGATACGGTTGCCCGTATTGGCGGTGATGAGTTTATTGTGTTACTCCCGGAACTTGAACAAACAGAATCTCCGGAAATTGTCGCGAAAAAGCTAATAGATATTATTAATAAGCGTATACTGATTAAATATGAACATAACGTTATTGAGCAATACGTAGGAACTAGTATTGGAATAAGTATTTACCCTAATGATGGGGGCAGTTCAGATGTCTTGATTCATAAAGCTGATCAAGCGATGTACAATGCTAAAAACCGTGGTCGTAATCAGTTCTGTTCTTATGTTGATGATGCGATCCTATAGTTTTCTTTTTCAGATTACATTAACTATCAAAGGGCTAAACTGAAACTGTCCAACTTTGAGTTAGAAATAACTTTATTTAGCCGGAAATTAATTGAAACAACATAGAACCGAAGGGCATTTAATGGGCAGCGTAAAATAAAAATCCTTATTTATCAAAGAATTATAGTCACAAAAAAGGCACCTTTCGGTGCCTTTTTTCTTAGTAGTCAGCGATTACTCTTCTGTTGAAGAGAAACCGGCGTTCAGCAGTGCTGCCAGATTGTCCGTTGCTTGTTCAGCAGATGGACCTTCTTGCTCACCACGCTGCTTCTGACGCTCCTGATGATACGCAAAACCGGTACCGGCAGGGATCAGACGACCAACGATTACGTTCTCTTTCAGACCACGCAGATCATCTTTCTTACCGGAAACCGCAGCTTCGGTCAGAACGCGGGTGGTTTCCTGGAAGGACGCCGCAGAGATGAAGGACTCGGTTGCCAGAGATGCTTTGGTGATACCCAGCAGCTCACGTTCGAAACGTGCAGGCTCTTTGCCTTCTGCTTCCAGAGCACGGTTGGCAATCTTAACCTGAGAGTACTCAACCTGTTCACCTGGCAGGAACTCAGAATCACCGGCAAATGTAATAGTACACTTACGCAGCATCTGACGAACGATAGTCTCAATGTGCTTATCGTTAATCTTAACGCCTTGCAGACGGTAAACTTCCTGAACCTCGTTAGCAATGTAAGAGGTTACAGCATGGATACCACGCAGACGCAGGATATCATGCGGAGTTTCCGGACCATCAGCGATAACATCACCGCGCTCAACCTTCTCACCTTCAAACACGTTCAGCTGACGATGCTTAGGAATCATTTCTTCATAAGTATCGCCACCCTCACGAGTGATGATCAGACGGCGTTTACCTTTGGTTTCTTTGCCGAAGGATACGGTACCTGTGTACTCAGCCAGAATCGCAGGCTCTTTAGGCTTACGAGCTTCGAACAGATCCGCAACACGTGGCAGACCACCGGTGATATCCCGGTTACCGCCAGATTTCTGCGGAATACGTGCCAGCGTATCACCTACATCCATCTCTGCTCCGTCTTCGATGTTCACGATAGCTTTACCCGGCAGGAAGTACAGAGCCGGCATATCAGTACCAGGGATCATGACGTCATTGCCTTGTTCATCCACCAGCTTAACGGCAGGACGCATATCCTTACCGGCAGCAGGACGAGCAGCAGGATCCGTTACTTCACTCGAAGACAGACCTGTCAGATCATCAGTCTGACGAGAAACGGTTACACCGTCGATCATATCAACCAGTTGTACCCGACCAGCCACTTCAGTGATGATTGGCATGGTGTGCGCTTCCCAGTTAGCGACTGTTTCACCCGCATCAACTGCATCATCATGACCTTTGCTCAACATCGAACCGTAAGGCAGTTTGTGCTTCTCTTTCGTACGGCCGAACTCATCAATAATGGTCAGTTCAGAAGCACGGGAAGTGATAATCAGCTTGCCATCTTTGTTGGTTACGAATTTGGCATTGTGCAGTTTCACAGAACCGGTGTTTTTCGCCTGGATGCTGTTTTCTGCTGCAGCTGTTGATGCCGCACCACCGATGTGGAACGTACGCATGGTCAGCTGTGTACCCGGTTCACCGATAGACTGTGCTGCGATAACACCCACGGCTTCACCCTGGTTAACCAGGTGACCGCGAGCCAGATCACGACCATAACACTGAGCACAACAACCGAAGTCAGAGTCACAGGTTACGACTGAACGTACTTTCAGGCTGTCCACGGAATTGTCTTCCATGATCTGACACCACTTCTCATCAATCAGAGTATTACGTGGGATCAGGACATCTTCAGTACCAGGTTTCAGTACATCTTCAGCCACGACACGACCCAAAGCCAGCTCAGTCAGTGCCACCTTAACGTCACCACCCTCGATATGAGGCATCATTTCAATACCTTCATGGGTGCCACAGTCGTGTTCAGTAACAACCACGTCCTGAGCAACGTCTACCAGACGACGAGTCAGGTAACCGGAGTTCGCTGTCTTAAGTGCGGTATCCGCCAGACCCTTACGAGCACCGTGGGTTGAGATAAAGTACTGAAGTACGTTCAGACCTTCTTTAAAGTTCGCGGTGATCGGCGTTTCGATGATTGAACCATCCGGACGGGCCATCAGACCACGCATACCAGCAAGCTGACGAATCTGCGCTGCAGAACCACGAGCACCGGAGTCAGCCATCATATAGATGCTGTTGAATGATTCCTGCTGTTCTTCTTCACCATCACGGTTAGTAACTGTTTCAGAAGACAGGTTATCCATCATCGCTTTCGCAACACGATCGTTGGTCGATGCCCAGATATCGATTACTTTGTTGTAACGTTCACCAGCCGTTACCAGACCAGACTGGAACTGTTCCTGGATTTCACGTACTTCTTCTTCTGCTTCAGAGATCTCTGTGTATTTCGCTGGTGGTACAACCATATCGTCGATACCAACAGAGACACCAGACAGTGCCGCATAAGCAAAACCGGTATACATGATCTGGTCAGCAAAGATAACCGTATCTTTCAGACCCAGCTTACGGTAAGCCTCGTTCAGCAGGTTAGAGATTTGCTTCTTACCCAGCTTCTGGTTTACCAGGCTGAATGGCAGGCCTGATGGAACAATTTGCCACAGCATGGCACGCCCAACGGTAGTATCTACCATTTTGGTTTCAGTTGTGCTGTTACCGTCTTCATCAACAACCGTTTCAGTGATACGTACTTTAACGCGAGCGTGCAGCTCAGCCGTCTTAGTACGGTACGCCTTTTCAGCCTCTTTAGGGCCGGCAAGGTACATACCTTCACCTTTTACGTTAATCTTTTCACGGGTCATGTAGTACAGACCCAATACAACGTCCTGAGAAGGTACGATGATAGGGTCACCTGACGCTGGCGACAGAATGTTGTTTGTCGACATCATCAGAGTACGGGCTTCAAGCTGAGCTTCCAGAGTCAGTGGTACGTGTACCGCCATCTGGTCACCATCGAAGTCGGCGTTATAGGCCGCACACACAAGTGGGTGCAACTGAATCGCTTTACCTTCGATCAGCACTGGTTCAAATGCCTGAATACCCAAACGGTGCAGTGTTGGTGCACGGTTCAGCAGTACCGGGTGTTCGCGGATGACTTCGTCCAGGATATCCCAAACGATAGCTTCTTCGCGCTCTACCATCTTCTTGGCAGCTTTAATAGTCGTAGCCATGCCACGAGTTTCCAGCTTGCTGTAGATAAATGGCTTAAACAGCTCAAGTGCCATCTTCTTAGGCAGACCACACTGATGCAGACGCAGGTATGGACCTACTGTGATTACAGAACGGCCAGAATAGTCTACACGTTTACCCAGCAGGTTCTGACGGAAACGACCTTGTTTACCCTTGATCATATCAGCAAGAGATTTCAGAGGACGCTTGTTTGAACCTGTAATCGCACGACCACGACGACCGTTATCCAGCAGTGCATCCACAGACTCTTGCAGCATACGTTTTTCGTTACGTACGATGATGTCCGGAGCAGCAAGCTCTAGAAGACGCTTCAAACGGTTGTTACGGTTGATCACTCGACGGTACAGATCGTTCAGATCAGAAGTCGCAAAGCGACCACCATCCAGAGGTACCAGCGGGCGCAGATCCGGCGGAAGAACAGGCAGAACTGTCAGGATCATCCATTCTGGATTATTGCCAGACTGAACAAAAGCCTCTACCAGCTTAAGACGCTTAGTGATTTTCTTACGCTTCGTTTCTGAGTTAGTGGATTGAAGCTCTTCACGCATCATCTCTGCTTCTGCATGCAGATCCATGCTTGCCAGCAGATCTTTGATCGCTTCTGCACCCATTTTTGCGGTGAACTCGTCACCCCACTCTTCCAGACGATCCAGATATTCTTCTTCGGTCAGCATCTGACCTTTTTCCAGATCAGTCATACCCGGCTCGGTTACCACGTACATTTCAAAGTACAGTACGCGTTCGATATCACGCAGTGGAATATCCATCAGCAGACCGATACGAGACGGCAGTGATTTCAGGAACCAGATGTGAGCCACCGGAGAAGCCAGTTCGATATGACCCATGCGATCACGACGAACTTTAGTCTGAGTGACTTCAACGCCACACTTCTCACAGATAACACCACGGTGTTTCAGGCGCTTATATTTACCACAAAGACATTCGTAGTCTTTTACCGGGCCAAAGATACGCGCACAGAACAGACCGTCACGCTCAGGTTTGAACGTACGGTAGTTAATCGTTTCAGGTTTTTTCACTTCACCGAAAGACCATGAACGAATCATGTCCGGTGAAGACAGACCGATTTTGATTGCATCAAATTCTTCGGTCTTATGCTGTGCTTTCAGAAAGTTTAATAAGTCTTTCACAATCAGCTCCTGTAAGGAGTTAAAAGGAGCTCACCCGAAAGTGAGCACCTTCTTCCAAATAATCGCCTTTCTTTAAAAGAAACGGATTACTCTTCGTCTTCTAGCTCGATGTTGATACCCAGCGAGCGGATCTCTTTCAACAGTACGTTGAAGGATTCCGGCATACCAGGTTCCATCGCGTGGTTACCGTCAACGATGTTTTTATACATCTTCGTACGGCCGTTCACGTCATCCGATTTAACGGTTAGCATTTCCTGCAGAGTATAAGCAGCACCATATGCTTCCAGTGCCCACACTTCCATCTCACCGAAACGCTGACCACCGAACTGAGCTTTACCACCTAATGGCTGCTGAGTAACCAGGCTGTACGAACCCGTTGAACGGGCATGCATTTTGTCGTCAACCAAGTGGTTCAGTTTCAGCATATACATGTAACCAACAGTGACAGGACGCTCAAACGCATCACCGGTACGACCATCGAACAGTGTCAGCTGGCCTGATTCAGGCAGGTCACCCAGTTTCAGCAATTCTTTAATTGCCAGCTCCGGAGCACCATCAAATACAGGCGTTGCAATTGGCAGACCACCACGCAGGTTATTCACCAGAGTGCGTACTTCGCTATCGGACAGAGAAGCAATATCCACTTTCTGACGAGTATCACCCAGATCATAAACCTTCTGCAGGAATTCGCGGAACCTATGCAGTTCCTGCTGTTCCTTAAGCATCTGATTGATCTTGTCACCGATACCTTTTGCTGCCAGACCCATATGTACTTCCAGAATCTGACCGATGTTCATACGTGAAGGTACACCTAGCGGGTTCAACACGATATCAACCGGCACACCGTTCTCATCGTAAGGCATGTCTTCCACAGGGTTGATCTTAGAGATTACACCCTTGTTACCGTGACGACCGGCCATCTTATCACCAGGCTGAATACGACGTTTCACAGCCAGATAGACTTTAACGATTTTCAGTACGCCCGGAGCCAGATCATCACCCTGAGTGATCTTGCGACGCTTACTTTCAAACTTCTTATCGAAGTCTGCTTTCAGCTCATCCCACTGTTCAGCCAGCTGTTCCAGCTGAGACTGCAGGGCATCATCTGCAAGGCTCTGTTCCAGCCACTTCTTACGCTCGATACCGTCAAGCTGTGCTTCAGAGTAACCACCAGACAGCAGTACTGCTTTAACACGGTTAAGAAGACCACCTTCCAGAATCTGGAATTCTTCTGTCAGGTCTTTCTTCGCTTCTTTCAGCTGCATCTGTTCAATTTCAAGCGCACGCTTGTCTTTTTCAACGCCGTCACGGGTAAATACCTGAACGTCGATGATAGTACCAGACACAGAGTTAGGAACACGCAGAGACGTATCTTTTACGTCAGACGCTTTTTCACCGAAGATAGCACGCAGTAGTTTCTCTTCCGGAGTCAGCTGAGTTTCACCTTTTGGCGTTACTTTACCAACCAGGATGTCGCCACCCTTAACTTCCGCACCGATGTAAACGATACCTGACTCGTCCAGTTTAGACAGAGCTGATTCGCCTACGTTCGGGATATCCGCAGTGATCTCTTCAGAACCCAGCTTGGTATCACGCGCCACACAAGACAGTTCCTGAATGTGGATAGTCGTGAAACGGTCTTCCTGAACAACACGCTCAGAAACAAGGATGGAGTCCTCGAAGTTGTAACCGTTCCAAGGCATGAATGCCAGACGGATATTCTGACCAAGCGCCAGCTCACCAAGGTCGGTAGAAGGACCATCAGCCAGTACATCACCTTTTGCTACTGGTTCACCAGGCAGCACAGTTGGACGCTGGTTGATACAGGTGTTCTGGTTAGAACGCGTGTATTTGGTCAGGTTGTAGATATCGATACCTGCTTCACCCGGAACCAGTTCGTCTTCATTAACCTTAACCACGATACGGGATGCGTCAACAGACTGAATAACACCGCCACGTTTCGCAACCGCCGTTACACCGGAGTCAACCGCTACGTTACGTTCAATACCGGTACCTACCAAAGGCTTATCTGCCTTCAGTGTAGGAACAGCCTGACGTTGCATGTTCGCACCCATCAATGCACGGTTCGCATCGTCGTGCTCCAGGAATGGGATCAGCGATGCCGCCACGGATACAACCTGGTTAGTTGCCACGTCCATATAATCAACGTGTTCACGTGGGTGCAGGCCAGATTCACCTTTCTGACGTGCGGTGATCAGGTCATCCGCAAAAGTACCTTCTTCAGTCAGTGCAGCGTTCGCCTGAGCGATAACAAACTGACCTTCTTCGATAGCAGACAGATAATCTACTTCGTCAGTAACCACACCATCAACAACACGGCGATATGGCGTCTCAAGGAAACCGTATTCGTTACAACGTGCAAATGCAGACAGTGAGTTAATCAGACCGATGTTCGGACCTTCAGGTGTTTCGATAGGACACAGACGACCATAGTGGGTCACGTGTACATCTCGCACTTCAAAGCCAGCACGTTCACGAGTCAGACCACCCGGACCAAGCGCAGAAATACGACGCTTATGCGTCACTTCTGACAGCGGGTTGTTCTGATCCATAAACTGAGAAAGCTGTGAAGAACCAAAGAATTCTTTTACAGCAGCAGAGATCGGTTTAGCGTTGATCAGATCCTGAGGCATGATGTTATCAAGATCACCCAGGCTCAGACGTTCTTTTACTGCACGCTCAACACGAACCAGACCAACACGGAACTGGTTTTCTGCCATTTCACCTACGCTACGGATACGACGGTTACCCAGATGGTCGATGTCGTCAACTTCGCCTTTACCGTTACGGATAGCGATCAGCTTCTTCATCACCTCGATGATGTCTGTTTCATCAAGAATACCTTGTTCACCAGCATCTTCACGACCAATCGAACTGTTGAACTTCATGCGTCCTACCGTTGACAGATCATAACGATCTTCGGAGAAGAACAGACTCTCAAACAGTGCTTCAGCCGCTTCTTTCGTTGGTGGCTCGCCAGGGCGCATCATGCGGTAGATTTCAACCAGCGCAGAGATACGGTCGTTTGAACTGTCGACACGCAGAGTGTCTGACATAAACGGACCATGATCCAGATCGTTAGTAAACAGAACCTCAAGCTTCTTATGACCCGCCTGTGACAGGTTGGCCAACGCTTCCAGACTCAGTTCCTGGTTAGCAGCTACGATGATTTCGCCGGTATCTTCATTGATATAGTCTTTAGATGCGACTTTACCTACGATGTAGTCCACCGGTACTTCGATAAAATCAACACCATCTTTATCAAGATTACGGATGTGACGGGCTGTCACACGACGACCAGCTTCTACGTAAACTTTACCATTTGCTTCAATATCAAATGTTGTGGTTTCTCCACGTAGACGCTCAGGGATCAGTTCCATCATCAGGGTCTGATCTTTTACTTCGAAATTCACTTTCTCGAAGAAGATGTCCAGAATTTCGTCTGTCGTCTTATTCAGTGCACGAAGAATGATAGAAGCCGGTAGCTTACGACGACGGTCGATACGTACGTACAGGTTATCCTTAGGATCAAACTCAAAATCCAGCCATGAACCACGGTAAGGAATTACACGTGCGTTATACAGCACCTTACCTGAAGAGTGAGTCTTACCCTTATCGCTGTCGAAGAACACGCCTGGGCTTCGGTGCAGCTGGGATACGATAACCCTCTCAGTACCATTGATTACAAAGGTACCATTGTCGGTCATGAGCGGAATTTCGCCCATGTAGACTTCTTGCTCTTTAATATCTTTTACAGTACCTGCCGGTGCATCTTTATCAAAAACAACCAGACGCAGTTTAACGCGCAGTGGTTTTGAATAAGTAACACCGCGGATTTGACATTCTTTAACGTCAAAAACTGGCTCACCAAGACGATAGCTAACGTATTGCAGCTCGGAATTGCCGTTATAGCTCTGAATAGGGAATACAGAACGGAAAGCAGCCTCTAGACCGTATTGTCCCTCAGGATCCTGTTCGATAAATTTGTCGAACGAATCGAGCTGGATCGACAGCAGGTATGGAATGTCCAAAACCTGTGGACGAGTACCAAAGTCCTTACGGATGCGCTTTTTCTCGGTATAGGAGTAAACCATGGGGTTCCTCAGCTCGCTGATAAGTGACCCAAACTACCCGCATCATCACAGGGTAGTAACTAATAAACTGTTTACTGTAGACACCATATATACCAATCAGGATGCATTTACATCTGTAAATAAATATAGTGTTTTTTGCTCAGACACTGGTGCTTAAACAGCAGGAAAATTCACCAGAGCCCTACAGCGCAAAAAGGCCGGTGGTCAATAAACCACCAGCCATTAGCCTTTCGGCTAAGAAATTAAGTAATAATTACTTAACTTCAACAGAAGCACCAGCTTCTTCTAGTTGTGCTTTAAGAGCTTCAGCTTCTTCTTTAGATACACCTTCTTTCAGAGGAGCTGGAGCACCGTCAACTAGACCTTTAGCTTCTTTCAGACCTAGGCCTGTAGCGCCACGTACTGCTTTGATAACAGCAACTTTGTTAGCGCCAGCAGCAGTCAGGATTACGTCAAATTCAGTTTGCTCTTCTGCAGCTTCACCAGCAGCAGCACCGCCAGCAACAACAGCTGCAGCAGCAGAAACGCCGAATTTTTCTTCCATAGCTTCGATAAGCTCAACAACTTGCATTACAGACATTTCTGCAACTGCATCTAGGATTTGTTCGTTAGTAATAGACATAACAATTCTCTTTTAAGTCAACAATTAGTTTATTAAGCAACCAGTAAAAAGCAAGCTTTAAGCAGCTGCTTCTTCTTTTTGATCGCGGATAGCAGCGATAGTACGTACCAGCTTGCCAGCAGAAGCTTCTTTCATGCACATCATCAGTTTTGCAATCGCTTCGTTGTAAGTTGGTAGTGTTGCTAGTACTTCAGCATCAGTAACAGTGCCTTCAAATGCAGCAGCTTTGATCTCAAATGCTTTGTTCTCTTTTGCGAAGTCTTTGAAAAGACGTGCAGCGGCACCTGGGTGCTCGTTAGAGAAAGCGATCAAAGTCGGACCAACGAATACGTCTTGTAGACATTCGTAGTCTGTGCCTTCTACTGCGCGACGTGCTAGAGTGTTACGCACAACTCTCATGTAAACACCCGCTTCACGAGCTTGTTTACGTAGAGAAGTCATTGCGCTTACAGCAACGCCACGAGAGTCAGCAACAACTGCAGAAAGTGCACCACTGGCTGCTTCGTTGACTTCAGCAACAATTGCTTTTTTGTCTTGAAGGTTTAAAGCCATCTTGGATTTACTCCTGGTTGTCGTTACACCACTCATAGTTTTACATCGGTCAAACTATGAGAGTTAATACGGTGCATTCCCAGAAGAAAGACAATCTAAAATAGTTCGGCTTTCTGTCAGTTCGGGCACCGTCTACGTAGGTTTTATTAAGTTCCTTTCCGAAGAAAGAACGCCTACGGTCTTGGACGGAGACTGTACTCTTACTTTCTGGCATTCACCATAAAGTGTGATTACAGTCCCAACCACAATTCAAATAGGCGCAAAATTATACATTAATTTCACGCCCATGCAAATTAGTTTGCTTGAGCGTTCAGGCTAGCCTGATCAACAGCAACACCTGCACCCATAGTGGTAGAGATGCTTACTTTCTTCACGAAAGTACCTTTCGCTGAAGATGGTTTTGCTCTCTTCAGTGCAACTAGCAGAGCTTCCAGGTTTTCCTGTAGCTGAGTAGCTTCAAAAGACACCTTACCAATGGTAGTGTGGATGATACCGTTTTTGTCGTTACGGTAACGAACCTGACCGGCTTTAGCATTCTTAACAGCTTCAGCAACGTTAGGAGTTACAGTACCAACTTTAGGGTTTGGCATAAGACCGCGAGGACCAAGAATGGTACCCAATTGACCAACAACACGCATTGCATCAGGAGAAGCAACCACTACGTCGAAGTTCATTTCGCCTTTCTTAACCTGTTCAGCCAGATCTTCCATACCAACAAGATCCGCACCTGCTTCTTTAGCAGCTTCAGCGTTAGCACCCTGAGTGAATACTGCAACGCGGATGTCACGGCCAGTACCGTGAGGAAGAACAGTCGCACCACGTACGTTCTGATCAGATTTACGAGCATCGATACCAAGATTAACAGCAACGTCTACGCTTTCTACGAACTTAGCAGTAGCCAGTTCTTTCAGAAGAGCGATAGCTTCGTTGATTTCGTATTCTTTAGTTACGTCAACTTTTTCGCGGATTACGCGCATACGCTTAGTAAGTTTTGCCATGATCTTAACCCTCTACCACTAGGCCCATTGAACGAGCAGTACCTGCGATAGAACGCTTCATAGCTTCTACGTCAGCACCAGTCATATCTGCCGCTTTAGTTTCTGCGATTTCTTGCAGTTGAGCGTCAGTTACAGTACCCACTTTTTCAGTGTTTGGACGACCAGAACCAGACTTGATGCCCGCAGCTTTCTTCAGCAGAACAGCAGCAGGTGGAGTCTTGATTTCAAAAGTGAAAGAACGGTCGTTATATACTGAGATAACAACTGGAGTTGGAAGACCTTTTTCCAGAGATTCTGTTTTTGCGTTGAATGCTTTACAGAATTCCATGATGTTAACACCGTGCTGACCCAGAGCAGGACCAACTGGTGGACTTGGGTTTGCCATACCCGCTGCAACTTGCAGCTTGATATAAGCTTCGACTTTCTTAGCCATGATATTTCCTAAATTTTGGGTACTTGCGCTAATCCACTGATCAGCTCCCCGCTAATACAAAAAACTTTCACTTCTAAAGAAGTAAAAAGGCGCGAAATTATAGTCATAATCCGCGCCTTAGACAAGCCTAAAAAGGTGTTTTTTTAATCAAGTTTTTCAACCTGACCAAATTCAAGCTCAACCGGTGTCGCACGACCAAAAATCGATACCGATACTTTCAGGCGGCTTTTATCATAATCCACTTCTTCAACGGTACCATTGAAGTCAGCAAATGGGCCTTCATTGACCCGAACCACTTCACCAGCTTCGTACATAGTACGTGGACGAGGTGCTTCACTCGCTTTTTCAAGACGGTTCAGAATCGCGTCAGCTTCTTTATCCGTAATCGGGGCAGGACGATCAGAGGTCCCACCAATGAAGCCCATTACACGAGGAACACTGCGGACCAGATGCCATGATTCATCATTCATGATCATTTGAACCAGCACATAACCAGGGAAGAACTTGCGTTCACTCTTACGGCGTTGACCTGCGCGCATTTCAACGACTTCCTCAGTAGGAACCAGAACTTCACCAAACAGCTCTTCCATGCCGTGCATTTTTATATGTTCACGAAGGGACTGTGCTACACGACCTTCAAAACCAGAAAAGGCCTGAACCACATACCAGCGTTTTTTTGGAGCTTCACTCATGAATTAGAACCCTCAAAGCCCGGTCACAAATGCAACAAGACGAACCATAATTCCGTCAATGCCCCACAGTGCCAGAGCCATTACAATACTTACAGCCAAAACGATAAATGTTGTTTGCATAGTTTCCTGACGAGTAGGCCAGACAACTTTTCGAACCTCCATGCGAGATTCCCGTGCAAAACTAATCGCGGTTTGACCTTTCACTGTCGTTGCTGCCACACCAAGAGCGGCGGCAATTAACACAACCACGCCTGCCGCGCGGATCACAACAGACATATCACCATACAGGTAATTACCCACAACAGCGGCGGCAGCCAGAGCAAAAGCGATAAACCACTTAAATGTATCTGCTGCACTTGAGCTATTCGGAGTTTCAGCGTTTGCTTTCATAAAACCAACCTGTCACAAGTCTTAAATATAGACGACAACAACCCCGCTGTTGCAGGGCTCAATCTCACTATGCTGAAAAAAGCATAATCGTAATCAAGAGTCTCTCTCAACCACTCAATTCTTAGCAAAAAAAACCTTCAACGGAGATAAAATCACCATGAATTTTTTCTTTCGCAGAAAAAGGGCATCAAATGATGCCCTTTTTACTAGTGTTTCGTCAAATCTTATTCAAAGATTTTAGCAACAACACCAGCACCTACTGTACGGCCACCTTCACGGATCGCGAAGCGCAGACCTTCATCCATCGCGATTGGTGCGATTAGCTCTACAGTCATCTTGATGTTATCACCAGGCATTACCATTTCTACGCCTTCTGGCAGCTCGATGTTACCAGTTACGTCAGTTGTACGGAAGTAGAACTGTGGACGGTAGCCTTTGAAGAACGGAGTATGACGGCCGCCTTCGTCTTTTGACAGTACGTATACTTCTGATTCGAACTTAGTGTGGGGAGTGATTGAACCAGGCTTAGCCAGTACTTGGCCACGTTCTACGTCATCACGCTTAGTACCACGTAGTAGTGCACCAACGTTCTCACCCGCACGACCTTCGTCTAGAAGCTTACGGAACATCTCAACACCAGTACAGGTCGTTGTTGTAGTTTCGTGGATACCCACGATAGCTACTTCATCACCCACTTTCAGGATACCGCGCTCGATACGGCCAGTTACTACTGTACCACGACCTTGGATTGAGAATACGTCTTCGATTGGCATTAGGAACGGCATGTCTACTGCACGCTCTGGCTCTGGAATATACTCATCTAGTGCTTTAGCAAGCTCGATGATTTTCTCTTCCCACTGTGCTTCGCCGTTTAGCGCGCCTAGTGCTGAACCTTGGATAACTGGTAGGTCATCACCTGGGAAATCGTACTCAGATAGAAGTTCACGAACTTCCATTTCTACTAGTTCTAGTAGCTCTTCATCATCAACCATGTCACATTTGTTCATGAATACGATGATGTAAGGGATACCAACCTGACGGCCTAGCAGGATGTGCTCACGAGTTTGTGGCATTGGACCATCTGTTGCAGCAACAACTAGGATACCACCGTCCATTTGCGCAGCACCAGTGATCATGTTTTTAACATAGTCAGCGTGTCCTGGGCAGTCTACGTGTGCGTAGTGACGAGCTGGAGTGTCGTACTCTACGTGTGAAGTAGCGATGGTGATACCGCGCTCACGCTCTTCTGGAGCGTTATCGATAGATGCGAAGTCACGAGCTGCACCGCCGTATACTTTAGAAAGTACAGTACAGATTGCTGCTGTTAGAGTTGTTTTACCGTGGTCAACGTGGCCGATAGTACCAACGTTTACGTGCGGTTTCGTACGTTCAAATTTTTCTTTAGACATGAGTTGTCCCTCTAGGTACGGATTAAGGTGGCTTTGATGACCACGCAACCAAAAGTTATTGGTGATTAACTTTATATTAAAAGGAAATATGACTTACAGAGCTGGTGCTGATAGGCAGATTCGAACTGCCGACCTCATCCTTACCAAGGATGCGCTCTACCACCTGAGCTATATCAGCACTCTTTATAGAGTGATTGGAGCGGGCAGCGGGAATCGAACCCGCATCATCAGCTTGGAAGGCTGAGGTAATAGCCATTATACGATGCCCGCAACACGTAGTAACTCTGTGAGCTATTTCCTAAAAATATGGTGGAGGGGGACGGATTCGAACCATCGAAGGCGGAGCCGGCAGATTTACAGTCTGCTCCCTTTGGCCACTCGGGAACCCCTCCAGAGTTTTTATCTTCTCAACAAAGAAGAATGGTGCCGACTACCGGAATCGAACTGGTGACCTACTGATTACAAGTCAGTTGCTCTACCTACTGAGCTAAGTCGGCACATAAGTGGGGCGCATTCTATGGGATGATCCATAACCTTGCAATAGGAAAAAGCAAAAAAATTGCAATTTCGCTAAAATCACATCTTTTTGCTCACATTTCAGGCAAGTTTACGCCTATTTCTTTGTTTATCTTCCCTTAGTCGTTTGCTTTCCCCTGCAATTGATGTATTTTCCTCCGTCTGATCAGAAATATATATGCGAGCTGCTATGAGTCCTTACATGTCTTTTAATCGCGAACAGTGGGCAGAATTAAGAAATTCAGTCCCCATGATGCTGTCCGAAGATGACCTGCGGGAACTACAGGGCATTAATGAAAGCCTGACTATGCAGGAAGCGGTAGAAATTTATCTGCCATTAAGCCGGTTACTTAACCTTTATGTTTCTGCTCGTCAGAGCCGTAATTCTGTGTTGCATAAATTTCTGAATAATACTGAGCAATCTCCTCCATTTGTTATCGGCATTGCAGGCAGTGTAGCTGTAGGTAAAAGCACCACCGCCCGTCTGCTTGAAGCCCTGCTATCCCGTTGGGAAAAACATCCTAAGGTATCGCTGGTCACAACAGATGGTTTTCTGTTTCCGAACAAAATACTTCAGGAACGCGATTTGATGCAGAAAAAAGGCTTCCCGGAGTCCTACGATATCCGTAGCCTGGTGCAGTTTATTTCTGATATAAAAGCCTGCAAAAGAAATGTCACCGCTCCGGTATATTCACACCTGTCTTACGATATAACCGACGAAAGAAAACTTGTTGATTTGCCAGATATTTTAATTATAGAAGGGCTAAATGTTCTGCAAAGCGGAATGGATTATCCGCATGACCCCCACCGGGTGTTTATCTCCGATTTTCTGGATTTTTCAATCTACGTGGATGCGAATTCAGTGCTGATTGAGCAGTGGTATCTGGAACGTTTCAGAAAATTCCGTAAAGGGGCCTTTACCCAGCCCGGCTCCTATTTTTCTCACTATACTAAAATCAGTGAAGCGGAGGCTGTCGCTCAGGCAAGCCGGATCTGGCACTCCATTAACGGGAAAAATCTGCATGAAAATATATTGCCAACCAGAGAACGGGCACAGCTGATTCTGAAGAAAGGTAATAACCATACTGTAGAAGAGATCTTGCTACGTAAGTAAACACTTACATAGCATTTAACTCACTGTGGGCGTAGCGAGATTTCACCGCCGATAAAGGTTTCAATACCATTTTCCGTTTCCAGTAAAATAGCACCCTGCTCATTGATCCCTCTGACGATACCGGTTACCTCTCTCGCACCAATGATCAGTCTTACCGGCCGGTCGATAAAATTATCCAGCCGGTTCCAGCGCTCAGTAAAACCGGACATTCCCGACAACTCATACTCAGTTAATACTTTCTCCCAGCTATTGATCAGGCAGGCTGCCAGCTTGTTACGATCAGGAAGATGTCCTTGGGTAATTTCATTCAGAGAAACCCATGGCTGAGTAATACCCTCAACATTATCTGGCATGGCTATATTTAACCCCATCCCGATAACAAGATTAGCCGCACCGCCAGCCTGTCCTGACATTTCAACCAGTATGCCTGCGAGTTTCCTGTCCTGATAATAAAGATCATTGGGCCATTTTAACTTTACCCCTTCGATGCCTAAGCCTTCCAGAACCTCAACCACTGCGATACCAACAACCAGACTCAGTCCCATTGCTGCAGCCATTCCTGCTTCAATCTGCCAGAACATAGACAAATACAAGTTTGAACCAAAAGGCGATACCCACTGCCGACCACGTCGGCCACGCCCCTGAGATTGATATTCAGCCAGACAAACTGCTCCCTGAGAAAGAGAATCTACACGGTCAAGTAAATACTGATTCGTTGAGTCGATGACAGAAATAAGCTCTACCGGAACCGAAATCTGACTTTGAATAAGTTCTTCATCCAATAACTGAACCGGATTTGCTAGCTTATATCCCTTTCCCTGAACACTATATACATCCAGACCCCATCCGGATAAGCCTTTAAGATGCTTACTCACTGCAGCCCGAGATATACCGAGTGACTCACCAATTCGTTCACCGGAAACAAACTCTTTAGCCGTTAGCATCCGAATGATTTTATACTTCACACTGTGATCTTTCATATCAATAGTTACCTTTGAAGAATATCAGCCAGACAAGTTTCTTCTGTCGCCCCCATAAAGCGAACCTCATGCTCAAGTTCTATCTGGTAGCGTTCTCTGACCTGCTCACAAACTTTTTCCGCCAGACAAATGATATCCTTCGCGCTTGCATTTTCCTGATTAACCAGTACCAAAGCCTGCTCCGGATGAACCATCGCTCCTCCTAGCTGGAAGCCTTTCAGGCCACAATTATCGATCAGCCAGCCAGCGGCGACCTTTATGCCATTATCCGTCTCATAGCCCACGATTGCAGGAAAGTCGCCTTTAAGCAGAGAAAAATGTTCCTGGGATATAACAGGATTTTTAAAGAAACTACCAGCATTTCCGGACACCTCAGGATCTGGTAATTTTTCCTGACGAATAGAACAGATTTCCTGATAGATACGTTCAGGTGATAATTCATCTGCAGAAATTGACTTCAGAGAACCATAACTGGTACAAGCCAGCCAGTGCTTACTCAACACCAATCCCACACCAATGATGGCTACTTTGCCATATAAATCATGCTTGAATACAGAATCACGATAGCCAAAACAACACGCTTCTGCCGTAAGACGATGCTGTTCAAATGAATCCAGATACAGCACATCAATATACTCACAGAAATCTTTAAATTCCTTCCCGTAAGCACCAATATTTTGAATCGGAGCCGAACCTGCACAACCGGGGATTAGAGCCAGATTTTCCAGTCCTGCATATCCCTGTTCTATTGACCATCCAACCAGTGCTGGCCAATCTTCTCCTGCGTGTATATGCAGATGCCAGGCATTCTCCGTTTCACGAACGCTTCTCCCGACAATACGATTGATGACCACCACACCGGAAAAATGTTCAGTGAAGAGAATATTGCTGCCTTTACCAAGTATTATCTTTGGCAGTCCCTGCCACTCAGGGTACAGATACACCTGCTTCAGTTCATCGACAGATTCTACTATCACGATAGCATCACAGGAGACGTCAATAGAAAAAGTATGGTAGGGCTTAAGGCTAGCATTTCTGAATACTTGCATGTTAACAGGAGACCAATATTATTTTTCAGGCTAAAATGATGAATGCATTCTAACCTATCAGCACGATGAGCGCAGTGTTTGCATGAATCAAATTATTGGCTAATTAATGCATGCTTTTTCACATAACTGGTAATAATTCGTTATCTGCACAGTATTTTTGCTAAAATACCGCTTCGCAATTTTGCAGCAACAAAGGTATATCACTCTCAATGATGGCGTTAAGAAAACCACTAGAGCAACTGCCAGCTATCGCATTTCGTCCAGAAGACTTTAACGTTCTGTTTTCAGCTGACGAATTCCGCACTCAGCTTATTGATAAGATACGCAATGCAACTCATCGTATCTATATAGCAGCTCTCTATCTTGAAAATGATGACGCTGGCCGAGAGATCCTTACAGAACTATACACGGCAAAGCAAAAAAATCCCGGACTGGATATCAATGTTTGTGTTGACTGGCACAGAGCACAACGCGGCCTGATCGGGGCAGAAAAATCTCAGGGAAATGCAGCTCTCTATAAAGACTACTACAACACATACACGCACAAAGTGCCTGTGTATGGTATACCTGTACGAGGCAGAGAAGTGTTTGGTGTTCTGCACCTGAAGGGATTCATCATCGATGATACCGTAATCTATAGTGGCGCCAGTCTGAATAATATCTATCTGGCCTACAAAGAACGCTATCGTTTTGACCGCTACCATATCATTCGCAGCAAAACTCTAGCCGATAGTATGGTCAGATATATGCAGGAAGAGCTGATAGAACACCCTGCAGTACATCGCCTTTGTGATGAACATAAACCGGCGACTAAAGAACTAAAACCCGCGATCAGACAATTCCGGGTCTCTCTGGCAAATTCTGGTTATCATTTCCGGTCAGAGCAGATTACTGAAGAAGATATCGCTGTTACACCTTTAGTCGGAATAGGCAAAAGACGTAATCGGCTCAATCAGCGAATCAACCAGCTTATCGCGGCTGCAAGCGATGAAATCTTTATCTGTACGCCGTATTTTAACTTTCCGAAAAGTGTTGCTAAAGAAATTAAAAAAGCACTGAGAAGAGGAGTGAAAGTCTCTATTGTTGTCGGAGACAAAACAGCGAACGATTTTTATATCCCACCAGAGGAAGATTTTAAAACAATTGCAGGGCTGCCTTATCTTTATGAGATGAATTTGCGCCGGTTTGCAAAAATCAATGAATCAAATATCGCCCGAAGAAAATTGTCCATCTACCTATGGAAACATGACGCAAACAGCTTCCATCTAAAAGGGCTCTGGGTCGATAAGCGTTATATGCTGCTTACCGGTAATAATCTGAACCCTAGAGCCTGGAAACTGGATCTGGAAAATGCCCTATTGATTCAGGATGATCATCATCACCTAACAGAGCAGTTTGAACGTGAAGCCGAAAACATCTTACAACATACCACACTAATCTGCAGCTATAAGCAACTGGATAAAATTAATAACTATCCACTAGAAGTGAAACGACTACTGAAACGAATCACCCGGGTTAGAGCAGATAGGATCCTGAAGCAAATTCTTTAATTCTCATCTAAAAAGTCTCAGTCTAAAGACTGGGGCTTCACTCCCTATAACAAAGAAAGTGTAACGAAACGGATGGGACGCTTAGCGTGACTGGCCGCTTTCTTTAAACCTAAAGCAACCAACTGAACGACCGCTCCGCATTGGCCACTTTACTTCAAGCGTAAAAAAGCCCCAGTCTTTCGACTGAGGCTTCAAATAGTGGCGGAGCGGACGGGACTCGAACCCGCGACCCCCGGCGTGACAGGCCG
>NZ_PFXK01000008.1 GCF_002812955.1 Vibrio sp. HA2012
TCGATACCCCTGGAGGGGTTCCCGAGTGGCCAAAGGGAGCAGACTGTAAATCTGCCGGCTCCGCCTTCGATGGTTCGAATCCGTCCCCCTCCACCATTTTTTTTCTTTTATCTGTTGTCTATCTTTTCATTATTTTCTGCCACTGTTTAATTCAGTAATGTTTTTTCTATATCTCTATCATTAAGATCAGAGATATTTTCCATTTAACATTTTCTCTTTCGCTCTCTTACTTCAGTCTCCGACAAGACCTGTACTCACAAAAAAGCGCCCGTTCTGACCAGCAGAAAGGACGCTGTAATACCTCATAAATCCGGCTTATTCAGCTTATTCAGCTTATTCAACCATAAGACAAGAGACTGAGTGTTTATCACTGCCTTTAATCTGAGGTTTTTGCTGCGCACAGATCTCTTTAGCCATAGGACAGCGAGTGCGGAATACACAACCTGACGGAGGATTGATCGGCGAAGGCAGATCCCCTTCCAGCATCTGGATCTGTTTATTGCGTTCGATTTCCGGATCCGGAATAGGCACAGCAGACATCAGAGCACGGGTATAAGGATGCTGAGGATTCGCAAACAGTTCATTCGCTTCACCCAGTTCCACTGCATTGCCAAGATACATCACCAGTACACGGTCTGAAATATGCTTCACCACCGACAGATCATGAGCAATAAATACCAGACTCAACCCCAGCTCTTTCTGCAATTCTTTCAGCAAGTTTACGACCTGAGCCTGAATGGACACATCCAGAGCAGAAACTGGTTCATCACAGATAATCATTTTCGGTTTCAGGATCAAAGCACGGGCAATACCGATACGCTGGCACTGGCCGCCTGAAAATTCATGCGGATAGCGGTTAATCACGTTAGGCAGCAGCCCAACCTTAGCCATCATCTCTTTGACCCTGTCTTTCACTTCTGTCTTAGACAAGTCCGGATAAAATGTCTGTAGCGGTTCGGCAATAATGTCTCCAACCGTCATACGCGGATTCAGTGATGCCAGAGGGTCCTGAAAAATCATCTGGATTTCTTTACGGGTTTCCCGGCGCTGCGCCTCTTTCATCTTAGTCAGATCCTGACCAAGCCAGACAACATCACCTTCTGTCGCTTCCACCAGGCCGATAATGGCCCGGGCAAACGTAGATTTACCACAACCGGATTCTCCGACCACGCCCAGTGTTTCGCCTTCATACAGACGTACGTTAACTCCGTCTACCGCTTTCAGTGCGGAAGGCTTCGACCATGGCCAGGCAGATTTCGATGCGATACTGAAATGAACCTTCAGGTCTTTCACATCCAGCAATAGTTTCTTATCGGCACTCATTTGTTCCAGCTCTCCCAGTCAGAAAAACACGCTCGCTGACGGCCATCAGCAAATGGTTTGAGGATCGGAGCTTCACGCTTACAACGCTCCATCACTCTATGACAACGTTCCTGATAAGGACAGCCCGGTGGCAGATGCAGCAGGTTTGGCGGATTTCCCGGAATAGTCGGCAGCACATCACCTTCCGTATCCAGACGAGGGATCGCTTTCAGCAGGCCTTCTGCGTAAGGATGGCTGGGATGGTAGAAAATATCGTTCACACTACCATATTCCATGGTACGACCTGCGTACATAACCAGCACCTTGTCACAAGAACCGGCAACGACACCCAGATCATGGGTGATCATGATGATGGCCGTATTGAACTCTTTTTTCAGTTCATTCAGCAAATCCATGATCTGCGCCTGAACCGTCACATCCAAAGCCGTCGTCGGTTCATCAGCAATCAGCAGCTTAGGGCGACACAGCAGTGCCATCGCAATCATCACCCGCTGGCGCATACCGCCGGAAAACTCATGCGGATACATGGTAATACGCTTCCGTGCTTCCGGAATTTTTACTGCTTCCAGCATACGTACCGATTCTTCAAAAGCTTCTGACTTACTCATACCTTTGTGAAGCATCAGTACCTCCATCAGTTGGTCGCTGACTTTCAGATACGGATTTAAGGAAGTCATCGGGTCCTGAAAGATCATGGCAATCTGTTCAGAACGCACCTTATTCAGCTCTTTTTCCGACAGATTAAGGATTTCGCGCCCTTCAAACTTAGCACTGCCCTTGATAATACCGTTCTTCGCCAGAAGACCCATAATAGCGAATACCGTCTGGGACTTACCCGAGCCAGATTCACCTACGATACCCAGTGTTTCCCCCTGATTCAGGGAAAAATTCAGATCATTAACTGCAGTGACAATACCGTCCTGAGTAGTAAACTCGACACGCAGATCTTTGACATCTAATAAACTCATCATTCTTTCCAATGTAATATTCTTATTTTACACAGTATGTAATTATGAATTACTGCGTTAACGGTCTTTCGGATCCAGCGCATCGCGCAAACCATCACCCACATAGTTAAAACAGAACAGGGTGATGACCATAAACAATGCAGGGAAAGCCAGTTGCCAGATAGCCAGCTCCATTGTCTGAGCCCCTTCCTGTAGCAACGCCCCCCAACTGGTCATCGGCTCCTGAACACCCAGTCCGAGGAAAGATAAGAATGATTCGGTTAAAATCATGCTGGGAATAAGCAGTGTTGAATATACCGCTACAATACCCAGTACATTCGGTACGATATGCCGGGTAATGATCTTCCAGCGGCTAACACCACAGACATGTGCCGCTTCGATAAACTCTTTACTGCGCAGACTCAGAGTCTGTCCCCGAACAATACGAGCCATATCCAGCCAGGCGATCGCCCCGATAGCCACAAAAATCAGAATAATATTACGGCCGAACAGGGTTACCAGCACAATAACCAGAAACATAAACGGCACGGAATACAGAATTTCCAGCAAGCGCATCATCACGCGGTCGGTCCGGCCACCGATAAACCCGGATGTCGCACCATACAAAGTACCGATAACTACAGCGACCAGAGCGCCCAGTACGCCAACCATCAGAGAGATACGTCCCCCTATCAGGGTTCGCACATACAAATCACGCCCCAGTGCATCCGTGCCAAACAGATGGGATGCGGAAGGAGCCTGATGCAGTGCATACCAGTCGGTACTGTCATAGGCGTACTCTGCCAGCATCGGCAGGAAGATCACGGCCAGCACCATCAGAGACAGGATGACCAGACTGACCATGGCTGCTCTGTTACGCATAAAACGGATGCGAGCATCCTGCCAGAGGCTGCGGCCTGCGATATCCAGATTTTCGGAGAACTTCTCAACCGCTTCAATATTGTCTTTTTTCGTCAACATAATCACCGTCCCCAATTAATAACGAATTTTCGGGTCAATATAAGCCAGTAAAATATCAACGATGGCGTTGAACAGAATGAAGAGGAAACCAATCAGAATGGTCACTCCCATTACCAGCGAATAGTCACGGTTAAATGCAGCGTTTACGAACAGCTTACCGATACCCGGTAAGCCAAAAATGGTTTCAACCACCACGGAGCCAGTGATAATACCAACAAATGCCGGTCCCATATAAGACACCACAGGCAACATAGCCGGTTTCAGAGCATGCTTAAAGATGATGTAGCCGAAACCCAGACCTTTAGCCCGCGCAGTACGGATAAAATTGCTGTTCAGCGTCTCAATCATGCTGCCTCGGGTGATCCGGGCAAACGTAGCGACGTACAGCATAGACATAGCGATAACTGGCAGGAACATATATTTGAAGGAACCGTCCATCCATCCCCCGGCTTCAAACCAGCCAAGGTTGATGGCAAACAGATAGATCAGAACCGGAGCTAACACAAATGAGGGCAGCACGACCCCAAGCATCGAAGTGGACATAATGGCATAATCTATCCAGGTATTCTGTTTCAGGGCCGCAATGGTACCGACACCTACCCCCATGATTACCGTAAAGATAAATGCCGCGCAGCCTACTTTAGCAGAGACAGGCAATGCACCGGCGATCAGTTCGTTTACCGTAAAATCTTTATATTTAAAAGAAGGACCAAAATCCCCGTGAAGTATATTGGTCAGATACGTGGTGTACTGCTCAAATACAGGCTTATCCAGTCCATATTTAGCATTGATATTTGCCATCACTTCCGGAGGCAGAGGACGTTCGCTGGAAAACGGATTCCCGGGAGCGAATCGCATCAGAAAGAAAGAGATTGTGATCAGTACCAACATGGTTGGTATAGCCTCAAATACCCTTTTCGCAATGAATTTAAGCATAATAACTTCTTATTCAGTTTATGACGTAGTTGCTCACTATCACACCTGCCGTATTGAGCTTATCTGTGAGCACTTTCTCAGCCATCTCTGGCGCAAAAATATTCACACATACACTGGTTAACAAAGCAGACATTCAGTGTGTTCATTAAATTTAAACGTTAAAGAGCACTGCATGCGTTTCCACATGCAGTGTCATTACTTATTGTTTTTATTCTGTTTTACTCAGCCTTGATGTACAGGTCTTTGGAGAAGACCTTCTCTTCGGCGTTGTTAGACGGGAAGCCGCCGACACGCGGGTTCAGCAGACGAGCCTTAACATACTGATAAACGGGTGCAATTGGCATATCCCTGGCCAGCAGCTTTTCGGCTTCCGCATACAACTGGGCTCGCTCTTCTTCACTGGTTGTGTTCAGAGCTTTATCCATCACTGCATCATACTCATCGTTGTAGTATTTGGCATCATTTGAACTATTGTTAGACTGCATCAGTGACAGGAAGCTGGAGGCTTCGTTATAGTCGCCACACCAGCCCGCACGGGTTACGTCAAAGTTACCCTGACGACGGGTATCTAGGAAGGTTTTCCACTCCTGATTTTCCAGCACAGCTTCAGCACCCAGAGTGGTCTTCCACATAGAAGCAACCGCAACGGCCAGCTTCTTATGGTTTTCAGAGGTGTTATACAGCAGAGTAAATTTCAGCGGATGGTTTTCATCAAAACCAGCTTCCGCCATTAGGCGTTTTGCTTCTGCATTACGCTCTTCCTGAGTCATTTTACCGTAGGCCGGCATTTCCGGATTAAAATTAGCCGTAATTTCCGGCGTCAGGAAATAAGCGGGTTTCTGACCCTGACCCAATAGTGCTTTAGTGATCACATCACGGTCAATGGCATAAGACAGAGCCTTACGCACGCGAACATCGTCAAATGGTGCTTTCTTGTTATTAAAACCGTAGTAGTAAGAACACAGGTTACCCACGATTGACAGTGATTCAGGGTGCTCTTTTTGCAGACGCTTGAAATGCTCGTTAGGCAGTTCATAGGTAAAATCAATTTCACCGGACAGGAAGCGGTTCATTTCTGAAACCTGATTTTCGATCGGCAGGAAGGTGACTTTGGTCAGCTTAGTGTTGGCTTTATCCCAGTAATATGGGTTCTGTTTCAGTTCGATACGCTCGTTCACGACCCAGTTGTCGACAACAAATGCACCGTTACCGACAAAGTGTTCCGGCTTCGTCCATTCGTCACCATATTGCTCAACAACAGCTTTATTCACCGGTTTCATGGTTGTGTGACCAGCCATTTTCACAAAGTAAGGTACCGGAGATTCCAGCTTAACTTCCAGAGTGGTGTCATCCAGCGCTTTTACACCCAGAGTTTCTTTATCTTTCTTGCCCGCAATGATATCCGCAGCATTTTCCATCGTAGTCATTTCAAAATACCAGGAATACGGAGAAGCGGTTGCCGGGTCGACAGCACGCTTAAAGCTGAATTCGAAATCCTGAGCGGTGACCGGTTCACCATTAGACCATTTAGCATCTTTACGCAGATGGAAGATAAACGTGCGGTTATCCGTTGTTTCCCAGCTTTCTGCCACGCCCGGAATCGTATTACCATCGGCATCCTGATTCACCAGACCTTCCAGCAGATCCCGAATCACATGTGACTCCGGAACCCCTTCCGTTTTGTGCGGATCGATGGACGCCACTTCGGCACCGTTACCACGCACCAGCTCCTGAACTTCTGCATATTTGATTTCACCAGCAGCAGGAACTGCCTGAGTTTCTTCTTTCTTTGGTTTTGGTTCTGGTGCTGTTTGTGCCTGTTTAGGTTCATCACCACACCCGGAAAGGGCAAGAGAAAGCCCGGCGCTCAGAAGAAGAGCCCGGGTAATATTATTTTTATCCATATGTATTACACTCCAGATTTTGTACTTTGCATCCATGACTGCATAACTATTTTTATCTTTAGTTCAGGGCAATCTCACCTGAACAACCCCTATCGAACGGCTCGAACAGCAGGGCATCCCGATAATTTAGAATAAAATACCGACTAAATCATCTTTTGCTCATAAAGAGCTAAGCAGACAAAGTACCAACCATTAGTGCAATTTGCCACAAAAACATGGTAACAAAAGTATTATTATTTGGCTTTCATCATGCGGACAAAATAAAACCCTGAAAAATCATTCATGTTACTGATAGTCGTACATAGAAAAAACATCACTTCACCGTGATAAAGATCACGCTGGATATGTAATCAAAAGAAAGTGCATGAATATTTTTTGAGACGAATCAAAAAACACCGTCTGAATTTGTGCAAAAAATCAGCAGATAAATAACAGAAATCAGAGACAAGTGGGGTTTTTACAGAAATTGACGCCACCGGACATTATTCATATTGCCACCTTTTCGCTGCCTGATGATCCGATGCTCTGGACTCAATCCAACGACTATTTTCTGCTATTGATTCTTTTTTCCAGAATGGTGCTCTGGTTTTAAGAAAGTCCATAATAAATTCACAAGCCGAAAATGAGTCACTTCGGTGGGCACTGGTGACCCCGACAAATACGATCTGTTCACCGGCCAAAATCTCTCCCACCCGGTGAATAACTCTGATATCACACACTGACCACCGATCTGCCGCCTGCTCACAAATCTCAGTCAATACTTTTTCGGTCATCCCCGGATAATGCTCCAGATGCAGGCTCTGTACATCGTCGCCCAGATTCATATCCCGAACTTTACCGGTAAACGTTACCACGGCTCCGGCCTGACTGCCCGCCGCCAACTGTTCATATTCAGAGCCGACGGAAAAATCCGCCGCAGAAACCAGAATACTGATGGCCATCCTATCCCCCTGTCACCGGCGGAAAGAATGCCACTTCATCCCCATCAGTCAGGGCATGCTGCAAAGAAACCAGCATCTGATTCACTGCTACCAGCAGTTTTCCATTCTCCAGCGCCAGAGACCACTTATCGCCCCGGGAAGTTAATGCCATTCTTAACGCTTCCACATTCGGATATTCGGCTTCCAGCACCAGAGTATCCATTCCAACCAACTCTCTGGTCTGGGCAAAAAACAACACCTTAATCATTGTTCCACCTTAAAATGTCCGGACTTTCCGCCGCTTTTCTCCAGCAGGCGAACCGGCCCGATCACTATGTCCTTTTGTACCGCTTTACACATATCGTAGATGGTCAGAGCCGCAACAGAAACCGCCGTTAATGCTTCCATTTCCACACCGGTCTTTCCGGATAGCTTGCAGACAGACTCAATACGCACCCGGCTGTCGCATTCAATAGCCTCCAGTTTTATCTCAACCTTAGACAGCATCAGCGGATGACATAACGGGATCAGTTCCCATGTACGTTTGGCTGCCTGAATACCGGCAATCCGGGCTGTTGCAAAAACATCCCCTTTATGATGGCTGCCGGACAGGATTAACTGCAGGGTTTCCGCATTCATCACCACATACGCCTCTGCCCGGGCCTCTCTGACCGTATCGTTTTTCTCCGATACATCCACCATATTGGCCTCACCGGATGTATTGATATGGGTAAATTCACTCATCAGATTCAGACCTTAAGGTGTGGCATAAAATTACACGGGCCATGGCTGGCATCCAGTTGCTGACGAATAATCTTCGTCCATGCTGTTTTACAGGCACCGGTAGAGCCCGGAACCGCAAAAATAACGGTATGATTGGCCATCCCCGCAAAAGCACGGGACTGAATCGTTGACGTACCGATTTCTGCATAAGAAAGTGTCCGGAACAGTTCACCAAACCCTTCAATCTGCTTATCAAACAGAGGTATTAAGGCTTCCGGGGTATTATCCCGGCTGGTAAACCCTGTTCCTCCAGTGATGAGTACCGCCTGAATATGCTCATCCGCAATCCATTGGGAGATCACGGCCCGGAGCTGGTACACATCATCTATCACTATCTTTTTATCTGCCAGTTTATGTCCCGCTTCCTCTAGCTGTTCGACAAAATACCGGCCAGAAGTATCATTCGCTTCCGTACGTGAATCCGATACAGTTAATACTGCAATATTGGCGGGAGTAAATTCATCCGTAGCATGCCCCATAGTTCACCTTCTGAAGTATGTTGTTTTTATGTTTGAATATAACGATTAACCGCCGATAGAGGCCAGATGAGGTGTCATTCCTGTATTGCCTTCATGCAGAGAGTGAGCTTCTGCCTTTTCAGTCAGTCCGTTACGGATACGTTCAATAAGCAGAGTCTGCTGTTCATCCTGCTGTAACAGTTCCCTGAGTTCTATCCCCTTCTCTCCGAACAGGCATAAGTGCAGCTTACCCAGAGCTGAAACTCTGAGCCGATTACAGCCCCGGCAGAAATCCCGCTCATAAGGCATAATCAGCCCCACAGAGCCGCAATAATCCGGATGAACAAACACCTGAGCCGGCCCATCCGTCAGTCCTCTGACTTCAGGCAGCCACCCATCTTGCAGCAGTTGCGTCCGGATAGCTGTCCCCGGGAGATGATGACGCTGAAACAGCGTATCCATCTCTCCGGTTTGCATCAGTTCAATAAAACGCAGTTGGATAGGGCGCTGTTTCACCCAGTTGAGAAAAACCGGTAATTCCCGGCTGTTGATGTCTTTCATCAACACGACATTCACCTTGATTTGCCGGAAACCGGCTTCCAAAGCCCGTTCAATTCCCATCATTACGTCACTGAAACGATTTTGTCCGGTAATCTGCTGAAACATACGCGGGTCAAGGCTGTCAACACTCACATTAATATCCGTCAGACCAGCGGAACGCCATGTGCTTACATGCTCAGCCATTCGGTAACCATTTGTCGTAACCGCCACTTTTTCAACACCACAGGTTGAAGCCAGTGTATGAATAATATTGGTAAAATCCTTTCTCAGGGTCGGCTCCCCTCCGGTAATCCGCACTTTACGCGTGCCGCATGCAGCAAAAGCACACACCACTCGTCGTATCTCCGGCAGAGATAAAAAAGAAGAGTTCTTCCGCCCGGACGGACGATAGCCGTCAGGCAAACAGTAGGTACATTGAAAGTTACAGGCATCTGTAACCGAGAGCCGCAAATAATAAAACTTGCGTCTGAATTTGTCTTCGAATTGTTCCGCCACGTCACACCTTTCCAAACACGGGAGGCTCACCCATTTCTAAGTAAACCCTTAGGAATTGTTTGCTTATTCATCAGCAACAACACCACGGCCTGACAGGCATATCCAGAAGACTTAGCACCAATCAGGCTCGGAGCGATGGCAACTGCTGTAAAAATCAGCAGTTACGTCTCTGCGTAATTAACACGCTTTAACATAAAAATAATGAAAAAAAATACCAGATGCCAGATCTTACTGATAAAAACGTTGCCTCTGACCCAAAATACTTATTAATAGGTAGGTATTCCGGCTGTTTTATTCTATTTTGCAGCAGAAAATCACTCACGTTACCCAAAGGCCGATATGTCGCAGTCAGAAAACATCTATACCAGTAAAAAAATTGTAGCCATCGGCGGCGGGCATGGCTTGGGCCGAATGCTTGCCGCACTGAAAGATTTCGGCAGTAATGCGACCGGTATTGTTACCACTACCGACAATGGAGGCTCCACCGGGCGTATCCGTCACTGTCAGGGCGGCATTGCCTGGGGCGATACCCGTAACTGCATTAATCAGCTCATTACCGAGCCGTCGATCAGTTCCATGATGTTTGAATACCGGTTCAAAGGCACCGGAGAACTTAACGGACACAATCTGGGCAATCTGATGCTGACGGCACTGGATAACCTTTCGGTACGGCCTCTGGATGCCATTAATCTGATCCGGGATATGCTCAGAGTAAACGTCAATATCCTGCCTATGTCTGAGCATCCTTCGGATCTGAAAGCTCTGTCAACCAGCGGTGAATGGGTACATGGGGAAACCAGTGTGGATGAGATGACTCAGGATCTGCAGCGTCTGGATCTGGAACCGGAGGTTCCGGCAACCGATGAAGCGATTACGGCGATAGAAGAAGCTGACTGCATAATTCTGGGACCCGGTAGTTTTCTGACCAGTATCATGCCGCCCCTGTTGCTGTCTGAACTGGGAAATGCGATCTGCCACAACCGGCAGGCTCTGGTTATCTTCGTAGAAAACCTTTCTCCCGAATACGGTCCGGCTTCACGCATGAGCCTGAAACAGAAACTGGAGTGGTGTGAACGAGCTTGTCGCGGACGCAAAATTGATATGTTGCTGACCCCCGATGAACACCCGGAACTGGCCGAACACTGGTATTGTGTCGCTGATAATCTAGCGTCTCCCAACCGAGACTGGCGTCACGACCGGGATAAACTACACAAAGCGATCATCCGCTTATTAACACGGTGACTAAATAACCCAGACTTTCATTTTCAGGTCAGATGGCCAGCTGAGAGCTGATTATACTCGCGAATAGTATTTTCCAGACAGGAAAGAATCGATTCGCGATTTTTACTGGTATTGATCTTTTCCCCCGCTTTTACCCGGGCATCAAAACTGACTGCCATTTCACACAAAGTATCCGCTCCAAAACTGGCGGCACTACTTTTTAGTGCATGGCTTATTTCACTCAGAGGACACTCTAACTCTTCCGGATCACCTGATAATACTTGTTGATAACCACTGAGTTCATCAAGAAATATGCTAAGCAAAACAGGTAAATTTTCCTCACCGACTTCATGGCATAAATCGACGATTTTTGTTGAGTTTAAATAAGCAGTCACTGCAAATCCTTACTTACGGGTTCTCATTCCAGGCCTGTATTTTGCGATAAATCGTTGACGGGCTGACGCCAAGGGCATGGGCAGCCTTAGGGATGTTGCCTTCGCAGGCACCAATTGCCAGTTCGATTGCTCGCTTCTCCGTCACCCATAATGGTTGTATTTCTTCAGGTAACAGACTATCTGCTGTTAAAACAGAGTCAGCTTTCGCACTTGCAATTTTTGTGCTCACTTCTGATTTATCTATCAATTGATTCAGCGGTGGCGGTAACATCTCCAGAGTTATTTCCTTACCGTGGTTCAGTACTACCGCATTACGCAAAACATTTTGCAGCTGTCTGACGTTACCCGGCCATTCGTAAGCAATAAACCTGTCGACAACTTCCTGAGAAAAACGGGCAAACTGTTTGCCCTCCTCAACCGACATATACCCAAGCAATGAATAGGCTATCTCCACCACATCTTCTCCCCGCTCCCGCAGGGGGGGCAGATGCAGAGGGATAACATACAACCGATAGTAAAGGTCTTCCCGGAAACGGCCTTCCTGTACTTCTTTCCACGGATCCCGGTTCGTTGCACAGACAAAGCGCACATCCACACTTTTCATCCGGGATGAACCTACCTTCTGAAACGTTCCTGTTTGTATAAAGCGCAGTAGTTTGGTCTGCAAATCCAGATCCATCTCACACAGCTCATCCAGAAACAGGGTTCCTCCGTCAGCCAGTTCAGCCGCCCCCTGCCTTTCTGCCGCCGCACCGGTAAAAGCCCCTTTAACATGTCCGAATAATTCACTTTCAATCAGATCCTTGGGAATAGCAGCGCAGTTGATGGCAATAAAAGGTTTGTCCCCTCTTTTGCTGGCCGCATGAATCGCCTCTGCACAGACTTCCTTACCGGTTCCGCTTTCTCCAGTAATAAAGATGCTGGCTTTACTGGCAGCAGCGGAGTCAATGGTTTTGTAAACCGATTGCATTGTCTGGCTGCTGCCAATAAATCCCTGATATTGATTATGCTCAGGAGAATCTCCTGACGCTGTTTCGGCTTTTAATTTTCCGGCCTTACGAATAGCATTGTTAACCGTTACCCTCAGCCGGTCTGCTTCACAGGGTTTGATAAGGAAGTCCTGAGCACCAAGACGCATGGCTTCAACGGCAGTATCGATAGAGCCGTGTGCCGTCATAAAGATCACCGGTACTTCAGGATTGGTTTCCTTAACGGAATGAAGTACGTCCATCCCTGTCATATCCGGCAACCGGAGATCCAGAAGAATCAGATCCGGCACCTGCTTACCCACGCTTTCTATCGCCTCTTTTCCACTACCGACAATTGATATCTGTAAACCTAACGGCATCAGAAATGAACGGTACAAAGCCGCGACTGAAGCGGTATCCTCCACCATAAGTAAATGTTTCATTTTAGGTATTTCAACCCGAGAACTGTACATTTAATAATCACCCAAAATTTGCATTTTAACAATAATTGCATCATGCATTGCATTTTGCAAATTATTCATACTGAGACAGAAAGAAAAGTGGTACTACCGGAGGATCTTCTGATCATGCCAGGGAATGATATTTGATGAATTGCTAATGGAACTTATTTTCTAAAAAGCTCAATTTTTAAAATAACCCCACTTTTAGTACCTAATTTATCTACATTTTTATTATTAAGCAGATTTATTAATAATATTGGCACGCTCTGTGCTATATATTAAATGACCCTAACGGGTCACCTAGCCAACTGACGTTGTTAGTGGAAAATATCCACAGAATATAGCCAACAGGGTCCATTTCCTGTTGGCTCTTTTTTTCTGTGAACTAACCATTTATCGTAAGCTGACCATTTATTATCGCAGACCAGCCACCGGCTGTACGATTAACTATTGGCGATAAACTGCTTCCGCAATACATCAATCTGATCTCTTTTCTCTGCTGCCAGCTCAAACTCCAGATTCTGAGCATGCTGATACATTTCACCTTCCAGTTTCAGAATTTCCTTCTCCAGTTGCTGGGGAGTCAGTACGGTGTAATTTTGTGATGGTTCAGCCACTTTAGATAACGGAACCTGTTTTGATTTCTTCTGCCGTCTGGTTTTGGCAATATCACCGATCTCCAGAATATCCTGAACATTTTTTTTCAGAGCCTGTGGCTGGATCCCCATCTCTGCATTGTAAGCCTGCTGTTTCTCCCTGCGTCGCTGCGTCTCATCCATTGCTCTTTTCATTGAACCGGTTATCCGGTCAGCATACAGAATAGCCTTACCCTTCAGGTTTCGGGCAGCCCGGCCTATGGTCTGAATCAGTGACCGTTCGGAACGCAGGAAGCCTTCTTTATCCGCATCTAATATAGCAACCAGAGAAACTTCCGGCATATCCAGCCCTTCTCTGAGTAAGTTGATGCCGACTAATACATCAAACTCTCCCAGACGAAGATCCCGTATAATTTCCACCCGCTCAACCGTATCGATATCCGAGTGCAGATAGCGAACCCGCACATCATGTTCATGCAGATATTCGGTCAGATCTTCTGCCATCCTTTTTGTCAGTGTCGTCACCAGAACACGTTCATTATTCGCAGCCCGAAGCCTGACCTCAGACAAGAGGTCATCTACCTGTGTTGCAACAGGACGCACTTCGATTTCAGGATCTAGCAATCCGGTCGGCCTGACAACCTGGTCGGCCACTTCACCGGCGGATTTCTCCAGTTCGTAATTCCCCGGTGTTGCCGAAACAAAAATAGTCTGTGGTGCAAGGGATTCAAATTCATCAAACTTCAGCGGACGATTATCCAGTGCCGAAGGCAGACGGAAGCCGTATTCCACCAGCGTCTCTTTGCGGGATCGATCCCCTTTGAACATAGCCCCGATCTGTGGCACCGTCACGTGGGATTCATCAATAATCAACAAACCATCATGTGGCAGATAGTCAAACAGTGTCGGTGGTGGCTCACCTTCACTGCGCCCACTAAGAAAGCGTGAATAGTTTTCAATACCAGAACAAAAACCCAATTCATTCATCATCTCTATATCAAACTGGGTACGCTGGGTAATACGTTGCTCTTCCAGCAGTTTATTGTTATCCCGCAGATAGGTCTGGCGAGTTTTAAGTTCTTCTTTAATCTGCTCAATCGCCTCCAGAATTTTCTCTCTCGGAGTCACATAGTGCGTTTTTGGATAAATGGTATAACGCGGAAGATCACGCTGTTTAACGGCTCCGGTCAGCGGGTCAAAAATACTGATACCATCAATTTCATCATCAAACATCTCAATACGAACGGCATCCTGCTCCGATTCTGCCGGGAAAATATCAATCACTTCTCCCCGAACCCTGAACTGACCCCGTTCAAAGGTAACATCATTGCGTGAATACTGCAGCTCGGCCAGCCTGCGCAGAATATCCCGCTGATTAATCACATCGCCACGGCAAATGTGCAGCATCATCTGCAGATAGGAGTCAGGATCCCCCAGACCGTAAATAGCAGAAACAGAAGCAACAATAATGGCATCTTTACGCTCGAGCAGCGCCTTAGTTGCCGACAAGCGCATCTGTTCAATATGAGCGTTGATCGAAGCGTCCTTCTCAATAAAAGTGTCCGTCGTCGGGACATAAGCTTCCGGCTGATAGTAATCGTAGTAAGAGACAAAATACTCAACTGCGTTATTAGGAAAAAAAGCCTTCATTTCACCATATAACTGCGCGGCCAGTGTCTTGTTTGGAGCCAGCAGAATTGCCGGCCGTTTGGCTTGAGCTATCACATTGGCCAGAGTGAAGGTTTTTCCGGATCCGGTAACCCCCAACAAAGTCTGGTGCGCCAGACCACTATCCAGACCATCCAGAAGCTGAGCAATGGCCGTTGGCTGATCCCCGGAAGGCTGATAATCAGAGACCAGATCAAATTCTTTTTTCATACACTGTCTATCTATCGTTATTTGTCTGATGAGTCATTCTCCCTATTGTCAGATGATGCATCTTCAGGGGTCAACAAAAAATATTGATAATTCTGGGAGGAAGATTCCAGTTATTACTGGATTGTACAAAGAAAATCTGATATTGTTGCTGCCCTCTCGACGATAGCCTCTTGTTATTCCCCTTAATTTAATCCACTGCTTTTCCCCAAAATAGTGCAAATTTACCTGAAATTTATGTTGTTTATGATTTAATCAAATTTATACACAAGCAGAAAAGAACATACAAACACCTAAAAAAACAAATAGTTATAGAAAATATTTATTGAAGTTATCACTCTAATTTTACGTTTATTCATTTTGTTAAAGCACCATCAACACACTTATCCACAATTTTGGTGGATAACTATGACCACCCTTTTCTCTCTGCGGCGTACAGAAAAATCAATCTTTTTTTTTCAGATCCACCGGAAGTTTTTCTTCAGTTTAAATACTGAAAAATTTGTGCCGAAAGGGTAGATTTAGAAAAACGACACTGCTAGTATACGCACCACTTAAATCGATTCCCCCTTAGTTCAGTCGGTAGAACGGCGGACTGTTAATCCGTATGTCGCAAGTTCAAGTCTTGCAGGGGGAGCCACTTTTCAAAGGCCACGTTTTTACGTGGCTTTTTTGATCCTGCGACTTATTTGAAGCAGCAATTTTTTTGACGCTGTAATCAAATCACCGAAAACCCTATAGATGATAAGTTGTTATTCGTGATTCAAAGCACGATAATAAGAAGATAATTTAAATATAAGCCAAATAAGCAATGACTGAGTATCTCCTTCTGTTGATCGGCACTGTACTGGTTAACAACTTCGTTCTGGTAAAATTTCTGGGGCTGTGTCCCTTTATGGGGGTATCCAAAAAACTGGAAACCGCTATAGGGATGGGGCTGGCAACGACCTTTGTACTGACGCTGGCATCAGTATGCGCCTATCTGGTGGAAACGTATGTGCTTTCCCCTCTGGGAATACAGTACCTGAGAACCATGAGCTTTATTCTGGTCATTGCCGTAGTGGTTCAGTTTACAGAAATGGTGGTGCACAAAACCAGTCCGACCCTTTACCGCCTGCTCGGGATCTTTCTGCCATTGATTACCACCAACTGTGCCGTGTTGGGCGTGGCATTGCTGAACGTCAACGAAAACCATAATTTTATTCAGTCTATTATTTATGGCTTTGGCGCTGCTGTCGGCTTTTCTCTGGTACTGATCCTGTTTGCTTCTATTCGTGAACGTATCGCAGCCGCTGATGTACCCGGACCATTTCAGGGTGCATCTATTGCGATGATCACTGCCGGACTAATGTCTCTGGCCTTTATGGGCTTCACCGGACTGGTGAAACTATAATGCTGACTATACTCATCGCAATCGCAGTCATCGTCTGTCTGGCCGCTCTGTTCGGTGCCATTCTCGGTTTTGCTTCCATTCGTTTTAAAGTTGAAGCGGATCCGATCGTCGAACAGATCGACAGTATCCTTCCTCAGACTCAGTGCGGACAGTGCGGTTATCCCGGCTGTCGCCCCTATGCCGAAGCGATAGCGAACGGTGATGCTATTAATAAATGTGCCCCCGGCGGACAAGCAACCATTGTCAAGATCGCCGAGCTGATGGGGGTAGAGCCCGAGGGACCGGCACACGAAGAAGAACCGGTTAAAATGGTGGCCTTTATCCATGAAGATATGTGTATTGGTTGTACCAAATGTATTCAGGCCTGCCCGGTAGATGCGATTGCCGGCGGTACTAAATCACTGCACACCGTCATCAAAGCCGAATGCACCGGCTGCAAACTCTGTGTTGCGCCATGCCCAACGGATTGCATAGAAATGGTTCCGGTTCCGGTCACAACGGAAAGCTGGAAATGGCAGCTAAATACCATTCCGGTTGTCAATATTACAGAAACTGCCACCCAAGAAACCATGAATAAAGGATGAATATGCTGTCACTGATTGAAAAAATCCGCCATGGTTACCTCTGGGACTTTCATGGTGGTATCCATCCGCCAGAGAATAAACGGCAATCTGTTCAGCTTCCTGTCACTGAAGCGGCACTCCCGGATGAACTGATCCTTCCACTGAAGCAGCATATCGGCCGTCCCGGCGATCTGTGCGTCAGCGTTGGTGATACGGTTCTGAAAGGTCAGCCGCTAACCTCCTATACCGCAACCTTTATGCTGCCGGTTCATGCACCGACATCCGGAACAGTGACTGCAATTGAGCCAAGAATAACAGCACACCCATCCGGTCTGAGTGAGACCTGTATTATTATCCGGCCGGACGGAAAAGACACATGGACAGAGAAAACAGCTTATCCGGAATTCAGAAGCGAGTCACCGGAAACGCTTATCGAAGTGATCCGGCAAGCCGGTATCTCCGGTATGGGCGGTGCCGGTTTTCCGACCGCGAAGAAGATTCAGTCCGGTCTGGGGAAAACCAATATTCTGATCATCAATGCGGCAGAGTGTGAACCATATATTACCGCTGACGATATGCTGATCCGGGAAAAAGCGAATGAAATTGTTCAGGGTATTGATGTCCTGCAGCATGTCCTCACCCCTCAGTTGGTCATTATCGGTATAGAAGACAATAAACCTGAAGCCGTCAAAGCTCTGGAAGAGGCAGCCATCAACCATGATCTGGTTATCCGGGTTATTCCGACCAAATATCCATCTGGCGGAGAAAAACAGCTGATTAGGATCCTGACGAATCAAGAAGTCCCTAACGGGGGTATCCCGGCGGACATCAACATTCTGGTTCAGAATGTGACGTCAGTCTATGCCATAAAACGAGCCGTGATAGACGGTGAACCACTTATCCAACGAATTGTGACCCTGACAGGTAATGCATTCCGCTACCCGAGAAACGTTCAGGTCAGGTTGGGTACACCGGTACAGGCTTTGCTGGATGAGTTCAGTTACCAGCCGGAGAAAAAGTATCCGCGTCTGATTATGGGAGGCCCCATGATGGGCTTCACTCTGCCTGGACCAATGGTGCCGGTAACCAAAACCGCAAACTGCATTCTGGCTCCGGATCATAAAGAGATACCACTCTCTTCACCAGAAATGGCCTGTATTCGTTGTAGCCAGTGTGCAGATGCCTGCCCGATATCACTGCTTCCACAACAGTTACAGTGGTATGCAAAGGATCAGGATTATACAAAGTGTGAAGAACTAAATCTGTTTGACTGCATGGAATGTGGTGTCTGTGCCTATGTCTGTCCGAGTAATATTCCTCTAGTTCATTATTATCGTAAAGCAAAAGCTGAAATTAGAGAAAAACGGGCAGAAGCCAAAGCGGCAGAGCGGGCAAAACAACGCTTTGAAGAGAAGCAAGCCCGTTTGGAAAGAGAAAAAACCGAACGCGAGCAACGCAGCAGACAGGCAGCCGAAGATCGACGTAAAGAGATGCAGGCATCAGAGAATGGCGATGCTATTGCAGCGGCCATCGCCCGGGTAAAGGCCAAGCAAACCGAATCCGCCACACATTCAGAACCGAAATCAGCGGTAGCAGCAGCCATTGCCCGAGCCAAGGCGAAACAGGCTGAAGCGGCAAAAGCCAATATCACGGCACCGGACAATACAGAAATAGCAAAACTACGTGAAGAACGTAAACGTCAGGCTCAGCAGCGCAAAGCAGAAAAAGAGCAGCTGTTATCTGAAACGGCAGCCGGGACAGAACCAGCTTCCCCGGCGGTACCCAAAGAAGACAAAAAAACCGCCGTCGCAGCGGCCATTGCCCGTGCAAAAGCAAAAAAAGCACAGCAGGCTGACCCAGAAAGCAAGGAATCACAACCGGATCCGGAGGCAGAAACCGCAAGTACCCAAGCCCCGGTTGACCCGAAAAAAGCGGCCATTGCGGCGGCCATCGCCCGTGCAAAAGCAAAAAAAGCGCAGCAGGCTGACCCAGAAAGCAAGGAATCACAACCGGCTCCAGAGGCAGAAACCGCAAATACCCAAGCCCCGGTTGACCCGAAAAAAGCGGCCGTTGCAGCAGCCATCGCCCGTGCAAAAGCAAAAAAAGCACAACAGGCTGACCCAGAAAGCAAGGAATCACAACCGGCTCCAGAGGCAGAAACCGCAAATACCCAAGCCCCGGTTGACCCGAAAAAAGCGGCCGTTGCGGCGGCCATCGCCCGTGCAAAAGCAAAAAAAGCGGCACAGCAAGAACAACACACTAGTAAGGAGAAAGAGTAGTGGCCTTTTTTATTGCCAGCTCACCTCACACACATAGCAGAAAAAGTACCCCAGAGCTGATGAAATGGGTCGTGATTGCAGCACTCCCCGGCCTGCTTGCTCAGACCTACTTTTTTGGCTGGGGAACACTCATCCAGCTGATATTGGCATTTATTATTGCCGGTACCTATGAGTCGATCATCATGCTACTGCGTAAACGTTCACCATCCGGTGCATTACGTGATTACAGTGTGTTTGTTACCGCCTGGCTGCTGGCAGTCGCCATCCCTCCCCTGTCACCATGGTGGATGCTGGTTATTGGCTTATTCTTTGCCGTTGTGATTGCAAAACATCTGTATGGTGGCTTAGGGCAAAACCCATTTAATCCAGCGATGGTCGGCTATGTGGTGTTGCTTATCTCTTTCCCACTGCAAATGACCAGTTGGCTGATGCCCCAGATACTCAGTCCGGACAATATCAGTCTGAATGATGCCCTGATGTTGATCATCACTGGTTTCGACAGTGATGGCTACTCTCTGCAGCAGGTACGGGCAGGCATTGACGGGATCACAATGGCAACCCCTCTGGATGCATTTAAAACCGCAATAAAAGCAGGCTCATCTTCAGCAGAGGCGCTGGCACAGCCCCAGTTTTCCCGCTTCGCAGGGATCGGCTGGGAATGGGTGAATCTGGCCTATTTACTAGGTGGACTACTACTGATCAGAATGCGAATTATCCAATGGTATATTCCGGCAGCTATGCTGGGCAGCATACTCTTGTGCAGTGGTCTGGGCTATCTTCTTGTACCGGAAATCATTGCCAATCCTATACTGCACCTGTTCTCCGGAGCCACTATGCTGGGGGCTTTTTTTATTGCGACCGACCCGGTAACAGCTTCGACAACCATCAGAGGACGACTGATGTTCGGTCTGGTGATCGGTTGTGTGATGTTTATTATCCGGACATGGGGTGGTTTTCCCGATGGTGTCGCCTTCTCCGTTTTGCTGGCAAATATGACGGTTCCCCTGATTGATTACTACACCAAACCACGAACATACGGGCATTAAGGAACGATTATGTTAACCGCTATCCGAAAAAACGGGGTGACATTAGCCATCTTTGCCTGTGCATCTGCCGGGTTAGTCGCTATTACCCATTATCTGACAGAGGATCAAATCCGCTATCAGCAACAGGAGCGCTTAAAAACCACTCTGGATCAGGTTGTTCCTCTGTCTTTGCATAAAAATGAACTTTTTTCATCCTGCACTCAAGTTCAAGATGAACTGCTCGGCAGCCCTGAGCCTCTGCGAGCCTATATCGGCAAACACGCTGACGGCTCACCAGGGGCTATTGCCATCGAAGCAATTGCTCCGGATGGTTATAACGGCAGAATAAAGCTGATTGTCGGCATCCGTTATGATGGATCGATTACTGGCTCACGTATCCTTGAACATCAGGAAACCCCTGGACTAGGCGATAAAATCGATATCCGCATTACCGACTGGATTCTGGGTTTTACCGGTAAGAAAGTCACTGCCGATAATCAGGACAAATGGAAAGTGCGTAAAGACGGTGGTGAATTTGATCAGTTTACCGGTGCAACCATCACCCCCAGAGCTGTTGTCAAGGCCGTCAGAAATAGTGTGACTTTCTATAATCAGAACCGAGACACGCTCTTTGCTCAGCCACTCAACTGCGGAGGAGAAAACTAATGGATCACAGTCAGCTGTTTAAAGAAGGTATGTGGAAAAACAACCCCGCACTGGTTCAGTTGCTGGGGCTGTGTCCCCTTCTTGCCGTATCTTCGAGTGTGACAAACGCTCTGGGATTAGGTATTGCAACTACTCTGGTACTGGTTGGCTCCAACCTGACCGTTGCTCTGGTGAGAGATTATGTTCCCAAAGAGGTCCGTATTCCGGTATTTGTTATGATTATCGCCTCTCTGGTAACCTGTGTTCAGTTGCTGATGAATGCCTATGCTTACGGCCTGTATCTGTCTCTCGGCATTTTTATTCCACTGATTGTTACCAACTGCATCATTATCGGCCGTGCAGAATCTTTCGCATCCAAAAATGATCCTCTGCCGTCAGTACTGGACGGTTTATGGATGGGAATGGGAATGACCTCGGTACTATTTGTTCTGGGAGCTGTGCGAGAAATACTGGGTAACGGAACCCTGTTTGACGGTGCTGATCTGTTACTGGGTAACTGGGCCGCCTCACTAAGAACAGAACTGTTTGAATTTAATAATAACTTCTTGCTTGCTCTTCTGCCTCCCGGTGCCTTTATCGGTGTAGGTTTTATGATTGCCCTGAAAAACATTATTGACTCAAAACAGGCACAGATTGCTGCAAAGCAGAAGAAAAACGATATTGAGCATGTTAAAGTGGAGAGCTGAATAAAATAAAGTCAGAAACTGCTCAACACGCCTATGAATAATGCTAAACGAGTCGAAATATTAAAACGACTAAGAGAAAACAATCCCAATCCACAGACAGAGCTCAACTGGACAACCCCTTTTGAGCTTCTTATCTCTGTACTTCTTTCCGCACAGGCCACCGATGTCAGTGTAAACAAAGCAACAGCAAAACTTTACCCAGAAGCCAATACACCACAAAGTCTTCTGGCTCTGGGCGTTAGTGGTGTAAAAGAGTATATAAAAACCATTGGGCTGTTTAATTCGAAAGCGGAAAACATTATTAAAACCTGCCGGATCCTTCTGGAACAACACCATGGGGAAGTTCCTGAAGACAGGGCCGCACTGGAAGCCTTGCCAGGAGTGGGCAGAAAAACCGCCAATGTTGTACTAAATACTGCATTTGGCTGGCCAACCATCGCTGTTGATACCCATATATTCCGCGTCTCTAACCGAACTAAATTCGCAATGGGTAAAACCGTTGATGATGTGGAACAAAAGCTGTTAAAAGTCGTACCAAAAGAATTTAAACTGGATGTACACCACTGGCTTATACTGCATGGGCGTTATACCTGTATTGCACGGAAACCCCGCTGCGGCAGCTGTATTATAGAAGACCTCTGCGAGTATAACGCCAAAGTCTATCCTGACGAATAATTCCAATCCAAAGGGGAGAAATCATGGCAAACGGAAGAGTATTACACACCATGCTGCGCGTGGGTGATCTGGACAAATCTATCACGTTTTATACAGATGTTATGGGTATGAAACTGCTAAGAAAAAATGAAAATACGGCTTACGAATATACACTGGCTTTCGTCGGCTTTGGTGACGAATCTGAAGGTGCAGTTATCGAACTGACGTACAACTGGGGCACTACCGAATATGAAATGGGTACTGCCTTTGGTCATATCGCTATCGGTGTTGATGATATTTATTCGACCTGTGACACTATCAAAGCGGCTGGCGGAAATGTTACCCGCGAACCAGGACCGGTAAAAGGCGGCACAACCGAAATCGCCTTTGTAAAAGACCCTGACGGTTATATGATTGAGCTCATACAAAACAAACAGGCGGAAGCCGATCTGCAAGGATAATCCTCGCGATTCCGTAACACCCTGATGTATAAAACCATCAGGGTGTTTTTTCAGAATGCACAATATCTTCCAGACTATATAGATGCAGTTTTACACACATACCATCCCGCTTAAAAGCGACCGTCGGATTTGTCAGCCGTTCGCCCTCACCTTTCGGGCTGGATAATTTCGTCTCAATGCCCATTTCAGATAAAAACGCCCATTTTTTCCCTAATTCTGGAAACCGCTCTTTAAGTTCAGCCAGATACTCATCGGCTGTCCCAGCTTTTGAAGAAACAACAAATTCGACATGCTCCCAGCCCTGTTGCGGATAGATTTTTCCTTCTGCAGGATACGGCAGCTCAAGGCAATCGACAGACCATCCAGCAAGGCTCAGACTGTTTGTTAACTTAAAAATGATAATAGGTCTTCCGTTAATCTGCGTGGAAGAAATTTCATTTCCCTTTGTTTTCCATGCCTTATGTGCCAGCTCAGCCAGTGCCTGACTATTAATACGTAATGCAATATGGTCCGCCTGACACTCAGAAATGTCTAATCCCAATTGTAGTAATAAATCCGTTACCCGTTCACCAAATACCGGCAAACTGCTAAGCATCTGCTCTGGTGTTAACCCATAATCCTGTAACTGTTCATTCATCGCCCCATCCCCACGGTTAGCAAAACAATTTATATTACCGGACTTCCGCGGAAAATCCCTTGATCACACAAAAAAGAAAAAAAATCATTTTTTACTGGCTGTTAGCATGCGCCGGAAATTGATATAATCAGAACCATTTTTATGACCAGATAAAGTATGCCCTCCAGTTTATACCATCCGGTATCTGTCAATCTGCATACTAAGACAATTCGAAGAATTGAAGGAAACGCGTGTGAATATCCAAGCACTAATTAACGACAAAGTATCTCAGGCTCTGGAAACCGCCGGAGCACCAGCCGGAAGCCCTGCTGCTGTACGCCAGTCAGCAAAACCGCAATTTGGTGATTATCAGGCAAATGGGGTAATGGGTGTGGCTAAAAAACTAGGCACTAACCCCCGAGAATTTGCGCAGAAAGTACTGGATGTTCTGGATCTGGATGGTATTGCAAGCAAAACTGAAATCGCGGGACCGGGCTTTATCAATATCTTTCTGAGTGAAGAATTTCTGGCCCGGCAGGCAGAAACCGCTCTTACCGATGAACGTCTTGGTGTTGCAAAAGACGACGAAAAAACCATCGTTGTTGATTACTCAGCACCAAACGTAGCCAAAGAAATGCACGTTGGTCACCTGCGTTCAACAATTATTGGTGATGCCGTTGTCCGTACTCTTGAGTTTCTGGGTAACAAGGTTATCCGTGCGAATCATATCGGCGACTGGGGTACACAATTCGGTATGCTAATCGCAAACCTGGAGCGTGTTCAACAGGAATCCGGTAATGTTTCAATGGAAATTTCAGACCTTGAGGCATTCTACCGTGAATCAAAAAAACTGTATGATGAAGATGAAGCCTTTGCCGAAAAAGCCCGTAACTACGTGGTAAAACTGCAAGGTGGTGACCAGTACTGCAATGATATGTGGAAAAAATTGGTAGAAATTACAATGGAAACCAACCAGCGTAATTATGACCGCCTGAATGTGTCTCTGACCAATAACGACCTGATGGGTGAAAGCATGTATAACGACATGCTGCCGGGAATCGTTGCCGACCTGAAACAGAAAGGCATCGCTACAGAAGATGACGGTGCACAGGTTGTTTTCCTTGATGAATACAAAAACAAGGAAGGCGAACCTATGGGGGTAATTATCCAGAAACGTGACGGCGGATTCCTGTATACCACCACAGATATTGCCTGCGCAAAATACCGCTACGAAAAACTGGGGGCAGATCGGGTTCTGTACTTTATTGACTCTCGTCAGCACCAGCACCTGATGCAGGCATGGACTATCGTCCGTAAAGCAGGTTATGTGCCTGAAGAAGTAACATTAGAACACCACGCATTCGGTATGATGCTGGGTAAAGATGGCCGTCCGTTTAAGACTCGCGCCGGTGGTACTGTACGTCTGGTTGACCTGCTGGACGAAGCAGAAGACCGAGCCTACAAGCTGATTGAAAGCAAAAATCCGGAATTCAGCATAGAAGAGAAAAAAGAGATCGCAGAGACCGTTGCAATGGCTGCCGTAAAATATGCCGATCTGTCCAAACACCGTACAACCGATTACATCTTTGACTGGGACAATATGCTGGCATTCGAAGGCAATACAGCACCTTATATGCAATATGCCTATACCCGTGTTGCTTCTATTTTTGCCAAAGCAGGGATTTCAATGGATCAGCTTACCGGAGATATCCGTATTACTGATGATAAAGAAAAAGCGCTGATCGCTAAGCTGCTGCAGTTTGAAGAAGCGGTTCAGTCTGTAGCACGCGAAGGTCAGCCGCATATCATGTGTGGTTACCTGTTTGAACTGGCCGGTCAGTTCTCCAGCTTCTACGAAGCATGCCCGATTCTGGTCGCAGAAGATGAAACCGTGAAGCAAAGCCGCATGAAACTGGCCGCACTGACAGCGAAAACGATCAAACAAGGTCTGTCGCTTCTGGGGATCAACACTCTGGAACGTATGTAATCATCTGATACTGAGGAATACTCATGGCATTTACACTACACCCAAGACTTGAAAGTGATACAAGCCTGATTGGTGAATTGTCGCTTTGTATGGTTTTACTGAACAAAGATGCCAGTGTGCCATGGGTGATCCTGGTGCCTAAAGTAGACAGGGTTCGTGAAATCCATCACCTGTCGCTGCAAGATCAGCAACAATTTTTGCTCGAAAGCCAGTTGGTCAACCGCTCACTGGAAAAACTTTTTATGCCAGATAAGCTTAATTTCGGCTCTCTGGGAAATCTGGTTCCCCAGTTGCATATCCACCATGTTGTCCGCTATATTTCTGATGAAGCATGGCCGGGGCCTATCTGGGGAAATACCGCAGGAAAGCAAAGAAACGAGGCGGAACAGGAGCAGCTTATTACGTTGATCCGAAAAGAATTGTCCAAAGATCATAACTTCCGTTTTTAATCGACAGAAGTAAATTTGAAAAAGCGCTGGATAGAAATATCCAGCGCTTTTTTTATCTCCGAAACCAGTCCCTTTCATTCATCCTGTCATAATCAGCCGATCTCTCGCCAAAACTTCCGTCAAACACGTCAAAAACATAACGTGGAAAACGTTAATTACCTAACTTGGTAATAATAATGACAGCCCATAAGCTCAAAACAAGATTCTCAATAAAATTGAGATAAAACAATAGCTTAAAATAACAACTCTGAATGTGTCGTATTTCTTATATCAACTTGTCGTTATTTTTATAAATAAAATGGGCCAGTAAATCTATAGTCTGCACATCGCAGGAAACCTTCCTGTATGAATTCCAGAAGTGGTGTGGTTTCGACCATACCACTCCGGCAGCAAGCAAAGGTGTCCTTGGCACCCGTGGTGTGGTCCCCCGGCCATACCACGTTTTTTTTGCCTCTCAACCAAGCAAACACCGTTATCCACCCAAATAAAAACGCAGCTTTCATTCAGAACAGCTGCGCTTTGAATATCTCGATATGATATAGCTGGTCAGAACCAGCGTTCCAGTACTGTTTTATCCAGCTGCCGAAAAGCTCTGTTCAGAATTTTTGCTAACTCTTTATACCGTGGCTGTGATTTAACCGGCTCCAGTGCAATACCGGACTCTGTGATCTTCTGATGCAGCTCTCGGTACCACCCCGCCAGCGCAGGAGGAAGTTGTGTATTAGAGCGGTTTCCTAACCACCAGACTCCCTGCAGTGGCAAACTGATAGCAAACAAGGCTACCACAATAGACTGAGGCAATGCCTGTTGATTATGAAAGACCATCTGCGTTAAAACACCGATGGCCGCAACAGCAGGCATAACTTTAATACCGAACCTTGTTGCCCTGATGATGCGATTTTCCGGGAAAATCGGTGACAACTCTTTTCTCACCGGCCAGATTTCCATGTATTTCTGGCCATCTTTCAAACTGTGAACCAGTCCGGGGTGACTCCTCATATACCGACCTCTCACTAAAAAAAAGTTGAAGAATTCAACAGAAAGTGCAAAAACTTTGACAAAAGTTAATATTCACTCAAAAATTTTTTGTTATCTTGGGTCATTATCGTTATCCTTTGCAGACCCTCAATGTCATTGTTGACCTTATTTACAGATTAGGCAAATTAATGACGTTCTTTGCAAGGAATATAAGCAGAATCACACCAAAAGTGTGATAACAAAGCAATAGGAATGCTAAACATTTCTCAAGTTCTTAGTAAAATGCTTAGCCAAAAGCAACTAAGCTTGTGATTTTTCAATTAACACGATAATTACTCAGACGATTACAGGTAACCAACACATGTCTAAGCTGGTTTTAGTTTTAAACTGCGGAAGCTCCTCCCTGAAATTTGCCATTGTAGATGCAGCTACTGGTGACGAACATTTAACAGGTCTTGCTGAATGTCTTCACCTTCCGGAAGCTCGTATCAAGTGGAAACTGGATGGCAAACACGAAGCTCAACTGGGTGATGGCGCGGCTCATGACGAAGCACTGCAGTTCATTGTAGAAACTATTCTTGCTTCTAAGCCAGAACTTGCCGAACAGCTGAAAGCTATCGGTCACCGCGTTGTACACGGCGGCGAACAGTTCACTCAGTCAGCACTTATCGATGAAACTGTACTGCAAGGTATTGAGAATGCAGCAAGCTTTGCACCACTGCACAACCCGGCACACATCATCGGTATTAAAGCAGCTCAGAAAGCTTTCCCTGCACTGCAAAACGTTGCTGTATTTGACACTGCATTCCATCAGACTATGCCGGAAGAAGCATTCCTATACGCACTGCCATACAAACTATACAAAGAACACGGCATCCGTCGTTACGGTGCGCATGGTACTTCTCACCTGTTCATCACTCGCGAAACCGCTGAGCGTCTGGGTAAACCAGCTAACGAACTGAACATCATCAACTGCCACCTGGGTAACGGTGCATCTGTTTGTGCAATCAAGAACGGTCAGTCTGTAGATACATCTATGGGTCTAACTCCTCTTGAAGGTCTGGTCATGGGTACTCGTTCTGGTGACATGGATCCAGCGATCATCTTCCACCTGCACGATACTCTGGGTTACTCAGTAGAAGACATTAACACTATGCTGACTAAAGAGTCTGGCCTGCTTGGTCTGACTGAAGTAACTTCTGACTGCCGCTTTGTTGAAGACAACTACGGCGAAAAAGAAGAAGCAACCCGTGCGATGGATGTGTTCTGTCACCGTCTGGCTAAATACGTCGCTGGCTACACTTCAACACTTGATGGTCGTCTGGACGCTATCGTATTTACTGGTGGTATCGGTGAAAACTCTGCACCAATTCGTGAGATGGTACTAAACCGTCTTGGCGTATTCGGTATTGAAGTTGACAGTGAAGCAAACCTGAAGGCCCGTTTCGGTGGCGAAGGTGTTATCACCACTGCTGACAGCCGTATCCCAGCAATGGTCATTTCAACTAATGAAGAATTGGTCATCGCAGAAGATACAGCTCGACTGACAAATATCTAATTTAAGAATCACTGGCTAACGAAAGTTAGCCAGTTTTGTATTGGGGCCCAATAAAATTCATAAGAACCGTTGGGCTTTCTTTTCTCCGGATAATTTAGAAGGTAATCTAAGAATGTCCCGAACTATCATGCTTATACCTATCAGCGCTGGTGTTGGTCTTACCAGCGTTAGCCTGGGTGTAATTCGCGCGATGGAGCGTAAAGGCGTCAGTGTTTCGTTCTTTAAGCCTATTGCCCAACCACGCCACGGTGGCGACCAGCCTGACCTGACTTCCACCATTATCGAAGCCAACAGCGATGTCAAAACCGCCGAACCCATTCAGATGTCCAAAGCAGAAGAGCTTCTGGGTAATGAACAGATGGATGTACTGCTGGAAACCATCGTTGAACGCTATAATCAAATCAACAATTCTGCGGTTACTCTGATCGAAGGTCTGGTTCCTACCCGTAAGCACCCATTTGCTAATCAGGTGAACTACGAAATCGCCAACACGCTTGGTGCTGAGATTGTATTTGTTGCCACACCGGGTACATACAATCCAACGCAGTTGAAAGAGCGTATTGAAATTGCAGTCTCTAACTTCGGCGGCACGAAGAACAAAAACATCTCTGGTGTCATTGTTAATAAACTGAATGCCCCGGTGGATGAAGAAGGCCGCACACGTCCTGACCTGTCAGAAGTATTTGACGAAGCAGACAGCGCCCTGAAAACAAACACAGATGTGATGGAAATCATCAACTCCAGTCCTATCCGTGTACTGGGTTGTGTGCCTTGGAATATCGAGCTGATTGCTACCCGAGCTATCGATATGGCGAAACACCTGAAAGCCGAAGTTATCAACGAAGGTGATCTGAATACCCGCCGAATCAAGAGCATCACGTTCTGTGCCCGTTCTCTGCCACACATGGTTGAGCACTTTAAGCCTGGTTCACTGCTGGTAACATCGGCTGACCGTCCGGACGTTATCGTTGCCGCTTCTCTGGCTGCAATGAATGGCGTAGAAATCGGTGCCCTGCTGCTGACTGGTGGCTATGAAATGTCCGACAAGGTTGCTGATCTGTGTCAACGCGCATTTGCAACCGGCCTGCCGGTATTTTCTGCTGAGGGTAACACATGGCAGACATCTCTGAATCTGCAAAGCTTCAGCCTTGAGGTTCCTGCCGACGATAAGCAACGTATCGAATTTGTTAATGACCACGTTGCACGCCATATTGACGGTCCATGGATCGACTCTTTGGCAGAAAGTACTCAGGAAATTCGCCGTCTGAGCCCACCAGCATTCCGTTATCAGCTGACTGAACTGGCTCGTAAAGCAGGTAAACGTATCGTGCTTCCTGAAGGTGATGAACCTCGTACCGTTAAAGCTGCTGCTATCTGTGCTGAACGTGGTATAGCAAACTGTGTGCTGCTTGGTAACCCTGACGAAATCCGTCGTGTTGCAGAACAACAAGGTGTAGAGCTGGGTGCTGGTGTTGAAATCATCGATTCAGACAAAGTTCGTGAAAACTATGTTGCCCGTCTGGTAGAGCTGCGTGCTAAGAAAGGCATGACAGACATTGTTGCCCGTGAAAAACTGGAAGATTCAGTATTCCTGGGTACAATGATGCTGGAAAGTGGCGAAGTCGACGGTCTGGTTTCCGGTGCCGTTCACACCACAGCGAACACTATCGTTCCTCCGTTCCAGATCATCAAAACAGCACCGGATACGTCGATTGTATCGTCTATCTTCTTTATGCTGCTGCCTGATCAGGTTCTGGTATATGGTGACTGTGCAATTAACCCGGATCCAACAGCAGAACAACTGGCTGAAATCGCTATCCAGTCTGCTGATTCAGCGAAAGCATTCGGTATCGACCCTCGTGTAGCAATGATCTCCTACTCAACCGGTACTTCCGGTAAAGGTGCTGACGTAGACAAAGTTCGTGAAGCCACTGAGCTGGCAAAAGCGAAGCGTCCTGATCTGGTTATCGATGGACCGCTACAGTATGATGCCGCTATCATGGAAAACGTGGCTGCTTCTAAAGCACCAGGTTCTCCTGTTGCAGGTAAAGCAACTGTATTTGTATTCCCTGACCTGAACACAGGTAACACGACTTACAAAGCAGTACAGCGCTCTGCGGATCTGGTTTCTATCGGTCCAATGCTGCAAGGTATGCGCAAGCCTGTTAACGACCTGTCTCGTGGTGCTCTGGTTGACGATATCGTCTACACCGTTGCGCTGACAGCTATTCAGGCTGCACAAGCCGAGTAATTTTTGTCACAGACAGTATAAAGAAAGCCCGTAAGTTTTTAGCTTACGGGCTTTTTAGTGACAATAGGTTTATTGTTTTTTAAGACCCTTGAATACCCACAATCAGCCATGGTGCATTAGGAACTGTCAGGTCACGCTCCAGATGCCAGACATCGTCAATATCTTCTTCAACGCCTTCTACAATATCTCTGTAGCGACCTTTAAACTGCAGACTTAACTGCGCATGTGAAGCATCATAGTCAGCACGCACAATCTCAGCATCAATATACATCACATCCGTATGCTGTTCTCCCTGAAGCTGAGCCCGTTCCGCTTGCAGATCATCAAACAACTCTGGCGAAACATACTCCTGAATCGTATACAATTCATTGTGGTTCCAGGCTCCCTGTATAATACGGTAATGTTCTCTGGCGCCATTAATAAAGGCAGACTGATCGAATCCTGGTGGATAATTATGCGGTACATCGCTGTGACCTGTCGAGCCGAACCCCGCCGATAATGGCTGTTCAAAGCTCTGAACATCCGGCTGGTGAGGAGTGGACTGGCGATCAGCACCAGAATAGGCATACCCTCTCTGCTGGTTCATACTGCCGGCCTTAGCCCCCAGCATGCCGCGCATAAGCTTAAAAATAAAATAGGCAATAAGACCAATCACAAGGATATCCATAAACTGAATACCATTAAATGCCCCGCCAAAAAAAGCAGCCAGCAGGCCACCGGCAAGTAAGCCTCCAAACAATCCCCCCAACAAACCGCGCCTGCCGCTGGTCTGGGTTGCCTTCGGCTTATTAATCGTGCTGGTATTGGTGACTTTCTGTTTCGGCGCCGGGGCAGTTTTAAACAGTTTACCGAACGACTTTCCCCCACCGAATCGCTTTGCTTCTGCGGCTGGTGTCACCGCCACAGACAACATAAGCAAAGCGACAATTGCAAAAATTCGTTTCATCATTTTCCTTTTAATAGACTACAGAGCAGACTCATCTTACCGTTATCAGCCAGAGAAACAAACCTATATATTTTCAGATATTTCAGTCAATTATTTTATATCTGAAACAAGCTGAGCTTATAAACTGCTTACGGTTAACAGGTTGACGATAATATATCCGACCAATACAATTTGAACATTGTTCATTTAATCATACAAACTATGGCACGCAGGAACGATCATACCCGGGACGAACTTATCGCTCTGACGCTGAATACAGTGAAAGACTTCCTTTCCTCACACTCTTACCATGAGTTAAGTCTGCGCAAGATTGCAGGAATGATCGGCTATGTACCCAGTACTCTGGTTAATGTTTTCGGCAATTATGACCTGTTACTGCTGAATGTTGTCGCACAGACAGTGGATGAGCTGCAGGAAGCTTCCCTTGCAGCCATAAAGCATACGCAGGATCCTCGTCAGGCTCTGTATGAGCTGGCACTGTGTTATCACGCCTTTGCAAAAAAGAATCCGTATCGCTGGCAACTTATCTTTCAGCATAACCTGCATGGTGAATCACTTCCCGACTGGCAGTCTGAACGCATTAAATCCATGACGGGGATGCTGGAAAATCTGATCGAACAACTGGCCCCGGAACGTTCAGAGAAAGAGCGTCTGGAAGCCAGCAGAGTGTTATGGGCAGGTGTCCACGGCATTACACTACTGAGTGTGGACAATATGTTCTATACCTCAGCCCCCATCAACGGTAAAAAGCTGATCATCAACCTGCTGGAAAACTATCTGCAGGGCTGGCAATAGCGTCAAAAGAGATAAACCTTATATTTTTACCCGGCTGAAATAGCGGTGGTTAGCAAAAAACCATTGATTAACAGCCTGCCGGGCAACCTTAATGCCTTCGGTACTCATGAGCTCCGACGGCAACTGGTAGTAGGCAATCGGCCATTTATATTTTTCCAACTGCCCTGCCAGATAATTCTCCAGATGCAGCTTTTCCGGCATCCGGTCACAAGCCAGTATGGCAACGGGACGGGCACCAAATTCGCTGTCAGCAACCGGTATAACCACAGCACAGTGAATGTCAGGCAGCTCATTAAGCACCCTTTCAATCGATTCACAGTGAATATTCTCCCCTCCGGATACAAATAGGTTGTCTTCCCTGCCCAGAACTCTCAGCTCTCCATTCAACCAGTCACCAAGATCTTTGGTATTGAACCAGCCATCGTGGGTCAACGGCGTCAGCTTCCCTTTCCGGTAATAGCCAGAAGCCAGAGTTTTTCCGCCAATATAAATATGCTTACCGTCTATTTTCAAATCCCTGTTGGGCAGGATTTCGCCCACGCCCTCCTGCCCGTCAGCAATTTTAGCCGTCACCGTCGAGGCCGATTCGGTCATACCGTACCCCAGCCAGGTTTCGATACCCTGTTCACGAGCCTGTTGTGCCAAACTGACCGGTATACGGGCACCGCCCAACAGCACATGAGTCAAAGGTAGCTTCACCCCTTTTTCCAGTAAACGTTGCAACTGAGTAGGCACCAGAGAAGCATGCGTGGCTCCCTGCAGATCGGCCTGCAAATCCTTGCCTTCACCAATAATCAGTCGCGCTCCGCTAAACAGCCAGCGCCAGACAATAGCCAGCCCGGAAACATGGTACATGGGCAGACTAAGCAACCAGCTATCTGATGGGGAAAAATGTAGCGTTTGCAATAAGCCTTCAGCGGATGCAATATGCTGAGAAGCACTGTGGGCAACAGCCTTAGGTTCAGCCGTAGAGCCCGAAGTGAACACGATACTGGCCAGATCCAGCGGATGGTTATGAAACGCTTCGCCCCAGTCTATATGACGGAAAAAGGAGGTCGATAAATCCACAGGAGACCAACCGGAAAACGTAACTTTCTGCTGTGAAGTCATATGTTCCATAACCTTGCCATGGCCTTTCCCCAGCCAGACCCGATCGGTTCCAAGCACATTTAATTTGGCTTCCAGCCGGGAAAATGGCTGAGGTGCCAATAGTGCACATAAGGCACCAATATTCAGACAGGCAAGATACAGCAGCAGCAGCTCAACCGAATTTTTGGACACGGCTGCAACGACATCGCCATTATCGATGTCCTGTTCACGCAGACACTGACTCATATTATGTACAGCATCATCCAGATGAAACCAGGTAACCTCAGAAGTTGCACTCTTTAATGCGATCGCATCCGGGCGCTCTCTGGCCCATTTTCTGACCAGACGGTATAAATCCTCTGTCATATCTTCCTGCCTTGTCATCGTCTTAGCTGCTCCAGACCAACTCCTGATCCGTCAATGATTGAAGCGGCAGTTCACATTCAGGCCATGGAACTTCAAGCTGTGCCTGATAAAAACGCATGGTATCCAGCCCCGGGATCTGCTCCGGCGTCAGCCATTTTGCCATTCTGGCCAATTGGTTTAGTGCCAGACTGGATTCAATCGCAGAGCTGATCACCACACCCATTCCCTGCTTCCTCGCCTGCTCGACCAGAGAAATACAACGCGGTACTGATCCAATCAAAGTCGGCTTAATCACAATCACTTTCGCTCCGGTCAACTGCTCCAGATGAAAATCCGGATTATTAACAGCCTGTTGCAAGGTTTCATCCCACGCAATTGCAATACCGGTATCAATAGCAAATGAAAAACTTTTTCCCGGTTCCTTACACGGCTCTTCCAGGTACTCTATCCGATGACGAAAAGACGGATTAATATAACTGGCAAATTTTCCTGCCTGTTCAGCCGTCCAGCTACGGTTGGAATCAAGTCGCAGCATAAGTTGCGGCATACTTTCCAGAAAAAGATTAACGATCATCCCATCACGGATAGGCTCGTACATACCAACCTTAACTTTTGCTACTTTTCGTTCGCTGGGAATTTTTTCCAACAGCGGCAGCATGCCATCAGGGTCACCAGTGCATAGCGGAGCTGCGAAGTAATTACCTTCCTGCGGCAGTTCTCCTTTCAGTTCACACACAGCCATCGACAGGGCAAATGCAACGGAAGGATACAACTCATCATAAGAAAGTTCGGCTCCGTTAACCCATAACTCCAGTTGCGCCTGAGCCTGTTGCCCGGCTTCCTCTGCAGTTTCACTGCTAAAGCCGGGAAGCGGAGCAATCTCTCCGTATCCGGTCCGGCCATCGTCAGTCAGAGCAGCAATCCAGCCTTCCCGCTCTGTTAACTTGTTATCACGTAAAATAAATCCGCTATCCATTGGTAACCGGTAGCGGTATAACTTTGCTTGACGCATAGTAATGTTTCTCTTTGTTCTTATTTTGTAGGATAGATTCTTATCTGTGTTCTACGGATTTCGCGGAAACTTAGAAAAGTCCGGACGCCGCTTTTCATTGAATGAATTACGTCCTTCCTGTCCCTCTTCTGTCATATAGAACAGCATGGTTGCATTACCAGCCAATTCCTGTAATCCTGCCTGCCCGTCGCAATCGGCATTCAGAGCGGCCTTCAGACAACGCAATGCCATCGGACTGTGCTGTAAGACTTCCCGGCACCAGCGTATGGTTTCTTTTTCCAGAGCATCAACCGGCACAACGGTATTCACCAGCCCCATATCCAGTGCTTCCTGAGCATCATAAAAACGGCACAGGAACCAGATTTCACGGGCTTTCTTCTGTCCGACGATACGAGCCATATAAGAAGCCCCCCAGCCACCATCAAATGAGCCGACTTTGGGTCCGGTCTGACCAAACTGGGCATTTTCTGCAGCGATAGTCAGGTCACACATCATATGCAGCACGTGGCCACCACCAACGGCATAACCGGCAACAGAAGCAATAACCGGCTTAGGGCAGGTTCGGATCTGACGCTGAAAATCCAGCACATTCAGATGATGCGTTCCTTCTTCATCCCGGTAGCCACCGTAATCGCCACGAATTTTCTGATCACCGCCGGAACAGAAAGCTTCATCCCCCAGGCCGGTCAGAATAATAACGCCCACACCTTCGTCATAACGTGCATCCGCCAGAGCTTTCAGCATCTCACTGACGGTCTGAGGGCGAAAAGCATTGCGTACCTGAGGACGGGCAATAGTAATCTTTGCGATTCCATCTTCAGATTTGTGATAAAGGATATCTTCATAGTCGGAGCTGCAATCGCTCCAGTTTACCGGCGCATAGAGTTCTTCTTCAGTAATACCAACGGTTCTTGCCATGATTTATTCCAATTGTCCTGTTTGTATCTCAGTTATGATAGTTCGAACCAGCTGTGCGAATGCATGCGGCTGCTCACTGTGAACATTGTGTCCGGCATGCTTTGCTCGGGTAAAGGATAGCCCGCTTTGTTCAGCTAATTCGGAAAATTTTTGATCTCTTTCACCGCACAGATAATGCAGTGGAATATGACTACCTTTTAGGGAATCCCGCAGATACGGCTGCTTAGCCAAAGAAGTGGCCATTAGCATCCGGCTCACACCTCGGCCATCATTATGACTGCGCTTTTGCACCAGATGTGTTCTCTGCTCAGGGGTAAGAGAAGAAAATACCGGCTGACGATACCAGTCGGCCAGTACCTGCTCTATCGGCTCCCGTTCAAAACGTACTGCCCATAGCCGGTCCCCCATCAAACGCTGCTGTATCTCTGCTTGTGACTGCAGTCCCGTATTCCCCCCTTCCAGAATACAACCACCAAGATCCAACGCATCAAATCCGTGATAACTCAGACCATACATAATAATCCGGGCTCCCAGAGAGTAACCGATCAAAAAAACCGGCCCGGTCAGATACCGGGGGGGGATTCCATTCAAAATTGCAGACAGAACAAGCTGACAGCAATCGTCAAAGCCATCACAGGAAATAAGCGAGCTGCAACCATGTCCCGGCAGATCAACCGTCAGTACTGCATAATCCTTCAGTTCATTAACCACGGCTTCCCAGTCACGAGTATTTCCCAGCAAGCCATGTATCAACACCAAAGTACCTCTGGACGGAGCGCCGCCTGCGGGTTCGGTAAATCTAGTGTAAAGCATGGATCTGTTCTATCCGCTGTCTGATGTCTGTCGCCGTCTGCCCTTGAGGAGTCTGAACTTCAACCAGTAACGTTCCGGAACCACTGCTCAGATGATGGCTTACCTGAATCAGGAGGCTATCCAGCGAATCCGGGACAAGGTAACCCAGCCGAAACTGACTGGCGGCATGCTCAAACGTAAAACCATGCGGCATCCGGTACAGAAACTGCTTCTGCTGATCCGGAACCGGTAAAAGATCAAATATCGCCCCACCGTCATTGTTGGTGACAAGGATCACCACAGGCTGCTTCGTCTGGCAGAATAACGCCAGTGAATTGATATCGTACAGCAGCGAAGTGTCGCCGATTAGCACCAGCATAGGAGAGGCATTAGCACGCTGCACACCGGCAGCTGTAGCGATCAGACCATCAATACCTGATGCTCCGCGGTTGGCGTATACCCGATTTTGTTCCAGACGGGATGCCATATCCACCAGACGGACAATCAGGCTGTTACCGATAAACAGATCTTGCCCACCTGCTAATTCAGAAAGATGAACAGCCAGATTCAGTTCCGTCAATGTGCGGTCTTTTTTCAGTAACTCACTAATCTGAGCTGCGTGTTTTATCAGTCCGTCAGCCCAGCCGTCACATTCAGATTTAATAGGGAAAGAAAGCTGCTGCTGAACCCAGACAGAAGCATTCGCCACAACATGAGTCTGCCGTAGGTGATCCGGATTCAGACGCTTGTGTTGAGGGGAGATCAACCAGTAATCACACTGGGGATCACTGCACTGAGAACAGATAAAAGTATTAAGCCGTTTGGAAACCATACGGGCACCAAACTGGATAATAAGATCACATTCTGCCAGTTTTTTCCGGTACTCATCCACCTGCAGCCAGAGATCATAATGAGCCCAGCCACTGCTGATACCCGACTGGGGATCACACAACAGAGGAAAACCCATCGCACTGGCGAAACGTTGCGCCGCAAGCGCATCCTGCAGATCCAGACTAGCGGCGATAACCACCCCTTTCTTATCCGAGAATGCTCCCGACAGGGTCTGTACGGCAGGGACTGATTCATATTGCTGCACGGTATATGGCTGATCATCATCCTGCCAGCCCAGTAGCGGCTGGAGATAGTCGGAAAAAACGGTCTTACTCAGTTGAGTATACAGTGGCTCAGGGAACGGACAGTTAATGTGTACCACACTGCCTGAGTGGCATTGCTTATACAGAAGCTGATCCAGCGATGTCAGCAGCCAGGCAGGAGGAACAGATGAACAGGGAGCAGGCAGATTCAGAGAGGCAACAACATGTGATGCAAAGATCCCGTTCTGTTCAATAGCCTGATTGGCTCCGCAGTCGATAAGTTCTTTCGGGCGATCGGCACTTAATATCACCAATTTTTCGCCCGTCAGATTAGCCTCGGCAATAGCCGGTAACAGATTCGCAACGGCCGTTCCTGAAGTCACCACTACAGCAACCGGTGCATTGGTGGCTTTTGCCATCCCCAGAGCGAAAAAACCCAGTCCGCGTTCATCAAAATGTGTATGGATCGTCAGTAAAGAGTTTGCATCTGCTTCAAGGGTCAGCGGCGTTGAACGGGAACCCGGTGCAATACATATCTGCCGAACACCAAAGCGGGTCAGTTCTTCCAGAATCAGTTGACTCCATACACGGTTCAGTACCGCCTGTTCCTGACCGTAACTCGTCATGGCTGTTTGTTCTCTTGCATTACTGTATTCCCTTCAACTGACACACGTTCTTTATCTGCTGTTTCTTTTAAAAGACTAAGCAGTGTTGACATCTTCCGGTCCAGTTCCTGCCATTCAAATTCCGCATCGGATCCTGGCAGAATACCGGCTCCCGCGTACAGACGGATCAGCCCGTCAGACACTTCTGCGCTACGGATTGCCACACAGATCTGGGCTTTTTGATGGCTGATATATCCCATTGATCCGGCATACCATCCCCGGGGAAAAGGTTCTTTATCCAGAATATACGCCAGAGCTGCTGCTCTTGGCAGCCCCGCAACGGCTGCTGTCGGCTGCAATGCCGCCAGCAGATGAACACCATTAATGCCGGGTTTCAGACAAGCATGGATCTTCCGTTTCAGGTGCTGCACCTTGCGCAGACAAACCAGATGAGCCTCGGCTTCAACATCAATAACATCAGCATACGGATTCAGACAGTCAATAATATCATCAACGACGAACTGATTTTCTGTCAGGTTTTTTTCATCATGCACCAGCCAGTCGGCCAGTTCCTGATCTTGACGTGCATCACTACCGCGTCCGATCGTCCCGGCCAGAGCTTCCGTTTCCAGACTTAATCCGTCACGCAGATAGAGGCGTTCTGGTGTTGAACCGATAAAACTGCTGCCCGGCTTGATGGCCAGCATAAAATGAAAACTGTCTCTGTTGCTTATCATGCTGGTCTTCAGCAACTGAGCCGCCGATACAGGCCGGTCAGGTACAACCGTACTCTGCCGGGCCAGCACTACTTTCTTAAACGCATTGTTTTCAATACGCTGTAGTGCATCCTCCAGCAGTGACTGCCAGCCGGAAAAATCCGGAGTATGGGAAACAGAATGAATGCAGGCTTCAATTGGGACAGGTAATGGCTCAGCAGGTAACAGAGACGCCAGAGCCTGTAGCGCATCTTCTCTTTTTTCTCCCAGATTAACCGCCAGCATCCACTGTTCTCCCTGACGGAACAATTCAATTTGTGGCAGAAAAAAGAAAGCCGACGGAAAATCCGGATTCTTACCGGTATGCCCGTCAAAGGCGCGTCCCCCCCAGATCCGCTGCTCATCACTGATTAAAGCATAGGCCGGCTCCGGTTCAGAAAATGTACATATCTGCCCGAGTGCAGCGACCTCTTCTTCACCATTTCTGGAATACCAGTAAAATTTGGGGAACAGAGGCTGAGTATTCAGCCAGTCGATTAAAGCGATACTCCCCGCAGAAACAGGCTGAGTAACACGTACGTCCGAATCTCCGGCGACCTTTACCTGTTCCGTTAGTTCAGTAACAGCTTGACGTATGTGAAACAAATCAACCTCTTCTCGTAGTATATTCAGTGACACGGTTACTCTATGGCGTGCCTGTGCGCAAATCAAGCCTGCCTATCTCATTTACTACTTTTCTTATTTTAAACGGATAAAGACCGACCAGTTAGAGATAGATTTTTATACTTTAAACACACAAATTGGTGTACTTTAATAACTTAAAGACCGGACTATCAGGAATCAAAACAATGCAAAATATCGGGATGTCAAAAAAACTCGATAATGTCTGCTATGACATTCGCGGGCCAGTGCTTAAACATGCTAAACGCATGGAAGAAGAAGGACACAAAATACTAAAGCTGAATATTGGTAATCCCGCCCCGTTTGGTTTTGATGCCCCGGACGAAATCCTGGTCGATGTAATCCGTAACCTACCGACATCTCAGGGCTATGCCGATTCCAAAGGCTTGTATTCTGCCCGTAAGGCTATCGTTCAGCATTATCAGAAACGCGGGATCCGTTCTTTGGATGTCGAAGATGTATATGTCGGTAACGGAGTCTCTGAACTGATCGTGATGGCAATGCAGGCGCTGCTTAATAATGGCGATGAAATGCTGGTACCCGCTCCGGATTATCCACTGTGGACAGCCGCGGTATCGCTGTCCGGCGGCAATGCTGTACACTATTTGTGTGATGAACAAGCGGATTGGTTCCCCGATCTGAACGATATTAAAAGTAAAATCACCCCCAAAACCCGCGGTATTGTCCTAATCAATCCAAACAACCCGACAGGTGCGGTATACAGTCGTGATTTTCTGCTGGAAGTTCTGGATATCGCCCGTCAGCATAAATTGATCATTTTTGCCGACGAAATCTACGACAAGGTGTTATACGACGGAGCAACCCATACCTCCATTGCCACACTGGCCGACGATGTATTGATCATGACCTTCAACGGCCTGTCAAAAGCCTACCGCGTATGTGGTTTCCGTAGCGGATGGATGTTCCTGACAGGTCCGAAACAACAAGCTGACGGCTACATTTCCGGACTGGATATGCTTGCCTCTATGCGTCTCTGTGCCAATGTACCGATGCAGCACGCCATTCAGACTGCGCTTGGCGGATATCAAAGTATCAATGAGCTGATCCTGCCGGGTGGCCGTTTACTTGAGCAGCGGGACAGAGCCTGGGAACTGATCAACCAGGTGCCGGGGGTCAGTTGTGTTAAACCGAAAGGAGCCATGTATCTGTTCCCGAAAATTGACACCAATATGTACAGCATTAAAGATGACCAGAAAATGGTTCTGGATTTCCTTGTGCAGGAAAAGGTTCTTTTGGTACAGGGTACCGGCTTCAACTGGCCAGAGCCTAACCATTTCCGCATCGTCACTTTACCGCATGTAGAGGATCTGGAAGTGGCTATCGGCCGCTTTGAACGCTTCCTCTCAACATATAGTCAGTAATCACTGCTTATCACGGCTCCTTTCCAGGAGCCTTGATTGTCTCAGTCACCGATAGTAAAAATAGCAATCCGCTCTATAAAACCCTTTTCGAGTTGGTTAAGCTTGCAGTAACCTGTAGGGCTGTCGCATAAGGATAATCCAGTGAAGAAAAAACAAAGCACGTTTATGGCATGGGTCACTCGTATGCCACTGATCAAACGTTGGGCGCTGATGCACTGTTTTCAGGAAGAAAATGTGTCTGAACACTCGCATCAGGTTTCAGTCATTGCCCATCTGCTGACCGTGATCAGAAATAAGCGTTATAACGGAAATCTGAGTCCGGAAAGAGCTGCCGTCGTTGCTATTTATCACGAAATCTCAGAAACAAAACTTCAGGACATCAACTCAAAAACCAAGTACCACAGCCCAGAGTTTACTGCTGCATTTAAAAAGCTCGAAGATATTGCCGAACAGGAATGTCTGGAAACTTTACCGGAAGATTTACGTGATGAATTCGCCAGTTTGCTCGTTCAGAAAAATGTCGATACTGAATATAAGGCCATTGTGAAAGCGGCAGATATACTGGCTGCTTATATTAAGGCATTGAATGAGTTAAGATTCAGTAATGATGAGTTTTTACACGTCAGGGAAGGACTCGAACCCCGTATAGAAAAACTTATCGAGACAATGCCTGAAGTAAAAGATTTTATGGATATCTTTTGTGATAGCTGCACAACAACATTCGATAAAATTTCAGGCTAATTTATGTATGTTCCATATTAGAGAAAATTTTCAGGGTTAAGAGTAGTTATGATTCATATTGATAAATCTGGTTTTGTTGGCCGGGGCCATCACCGGGAAGTCTACCGTCATCCGCAACGTCCGGAATTATGCATAAAAGTTATTTTTGATAACCAGTATGATACGCGAGAGATTGAGCGGGAGAAATCATACTATAAGCATCTCCAAAATCGTGGCATCAGCTGGGATTTATTGTCTCAATATCATGGGGACGTGGATACTGATCTGGGAGCAGGTTCAGTATTTGATTTGGTCGTAGACACGGATAACAGTGTATCTAAGACGTTAGGCTATTATTTATCCGATCCTGACAGAACTCAAACATACTATAGTGATTTATTAAAGACTCTTGCAGATTTAAAACATTATTTACTAGAACAAAGAATCATTACAAAAAGTTTAGCCCACAGAAATATCGTCTGTCAGAAAACCCCTTCCGGGATAACACGAATGGTGATTATTGATAATATCGGTAATGCGGAGTTTCTACCACTGAGTAACTATATTAGCTTTATGGGCAGAAAGAAAGTTGGCAGAAAATGGCAGCGTTTTGAAAAAAAACTGGCTAAAGAATTTTCTGATAATCAGGCATTGCACAATCTTCTGAAAGATTTAAATAAGTAGATTATACCTATACGAATAAACAGTTGGTTGAAACAGCATGGATACAGACACGCAGGAACTCTGGCAACAGCGGATCAATAATGAACACAAACTAAGACGTCAGGATCACCGGGATCCGTTCCAGCGGGATCGGGCACGGATACTGCACTCTGCTGCTTTCCGCCGCCTGCAGGCGAAAACTCAGGTACATGGCACTGGGGTAAATGATTTTCACCGCACCCGTCTGACTCACTCTCTGGAAGCCGCACAAATCGGTTCAGGCATTCTGGAACAGTTGAAGCGCAAACAACCCGAGTTTATCCCTTTATTGCCTGGTATGAGTCTGATAGAAGCCCTCTGCTTGGCACATGATATCGGCCACCCGCCATACGGGCACGGCGGTGAAGTAGCTCTCAACTATGTGATGCGTGATCACGGTGGATTTGAGGGAAATGCCCAGACATTTCGTATTGTCACCCAACTGGAACCTTATACGAAAAACAACGGCATGAACCTTTCCCGGCGCACCCTGCTGGGTCTGCTCAAGTATCCGGCGCTGCTCAGCCAGACCCAGCGGGAACAGCGTCCGCAAGCAGTAAGCCATCAACGACAGATGAAAGCAAAAGAGTGGATTCCGGCCAAAGGGCTGTACGACTGTGATAAAGGAGAACTGGACTGGGTACTGTCTCCCCTGACAGATACCGATAAGGCCGCACTCTCAGCCATGCGCAGCCGTCAGGTTGCACCTGACCAGCATAAGAAAACCCGCTATAAATCTCTGGACTGTTCCATTATGGAGCTGGCGGATGATATTGCTTATGGAGTGCATGATCTTGAAGATGCCATTGTACTGGGGCTGATCAGCCGTCAGCAATGGCAGGAATCTGCTGCCGCCCGTCTTGCGGAATGCGACAACCCTTGGTTTGAAGAGAATATACACCAAATCAGCCAAATGCTGTTTTCCGGGGAACATTATCTAAGAAAAGACGCCATCGGCGGAATTGTAAATACCCTGCTGACCGGTATTCATATCGCCAGAGTCTCCGGAGCTGAATTCCGTTGTGATCTGCTGAGTTACAATGCCATGCTTGACACCCATCTCAGCGATGCACTGACCATTTTCAAATGCTTTGTCAATGACTATGTTATCCAGATCCCGGAAGTGCAGCGATTCGAATACAAAGGACAACAGATTATTATGGATCTGTTTGAAGCACTCAGCAGTGATCCCGAACGGCTGCTTCCGCAAACCACGCGCCAGAAGTGGCTGCTAGCCAGTCAGAACACGACTCAGGGGATGCGAATAATCTCCGATTATATAGCAGCAATGACCGACGGTTATGCCCAGAGGCTACATCAGCAACTGTTTGCTGCCCGTTAATATCACTGAGTCATATCATGCGTCTGTACCTTGCCTTGCTACTTATCAGCATAATCGTTTTCCTGCTGCAGCTCCCTGAACTCCAGAGCCTTGCTGAATGGAATAAGGAGCTGATAAAACAAGGTCAATGGTGGCGAATTTTAACCGGCAACTATACGCACACCAACCTGCCCCATATGGGTATGAATCTGCTGGCGTTATGGCTTATGGGAAACCTGTTCCGCCCCGCAGTAAAAAATTTGCTGTCGGTACTCAGCCTTATTTCCGCCATAGTCGGTATCACTCTCCTTCTGTCATCTATGCAGATATACCTTGGTCTTTCAGGTATTCTGCACGGAATATTTGCCTATTATGCACTGAAAGAAGCTCTCAGCGGCAGACAGTCCAGTTGGTTGCTGGTGGCAGGCATTAGTATAAAAATCGGCTGGGAACAATGGTATGGCGCTTCTGCGGACACTGCCAGTTTGATTGGTGCCAGAGTTGCCATTGAAGCACATCTGATCGGCGGCATAACCGGTGGCTTACTCACTATAGTGACTCATCCTAAAGATAAGAACAGACATAAATGATCTGCCGGAACAGAGACACCGGCAGATCATAAAACATTGCTGTATTCTGATTATAAGAGGATCCGTTCCCGGTTTTTCTCAATAGTAGCAGAACCGATACCTTTTACTTTCTGCAATTCGTCTGCACTCTTGAACGGCCCGTTTTCTGTTCGGTAATCAACGATACTCTGAGCCTTTTTCAGTCCGATACCCAACAGTAACGTTGACAACTCTTCTGCCGGAGCCGTATTGATGTTCACGGTGATCCGGATCCCCTCATGGGTACTGCTGTCTGTTTTGGTTTCGCCACTGGCTGTTTCAGCCAAAACTGTGCAGGAAAAAGAACACGCCAATAATGTTGCTAACAATAATTTTAAATATTTCATAGTGATACCTTCTTCTGTGAAAGGCTTTACTATAACGAGCCAGGCAATATTGTCGCTATCCGGATAAACAAAATAGAACGAGCCGCATAAGCGGCTCGTGAATACAAATAGCAGTTACAAAAAACTACGGCTGAGTACTGATAGCATAGTACTCAATATCAGCCTTCTCCCGCAGGTCTTTCATCAGCACAGTTAAATCCTGCTGACCTTCTGCACTGACCAACTGGCTGCCAATCTGCTCGGTATACATTGGTTCAATGTCCGTACTCACCGCTGACAGTGCAATAAGAACTACATTACCCTGCATATCCGTTGTCTGAGAGTAAACCGCTTTGCCCTCTTCAGGCTTCGGCATAGCAAACACTGCCGAAGAAAGCTCAGAACCCCTGTCTACTGATTCAGTTTCCCCCCAGGCCAGATTGTGTTCTGCCAGAACTGCATCATTACCCGCCTTCAGTTCATCCATCACTTTAACGGCCAGCTCTTTTGCCTGCTGTTCGCCTTTCGCATCAGACAACTCAGTCACAACCAATGGTTTGACTTCATCAAATGGCAATACGGCCTCATCACGAAGATCATTGATCCGGACAACCACAACATGCTCAGGTGCAATTTCAATCACCTCAGAGTTCAAACGATCATCTTTCACTTCCGCCGATCCCAGAGCCTGCAGAACGGCTGCAGAACTCAGAGATTCAGGAGCATCATCCAAAGAAATAAAGTCGGTATTCTGTACCGGTAAAGCAACGGCCTTCGCGGCATCATCCAGAGAGTTCGGATATTCAAATGCAACGGTTTCCAGCTCGGTCTGCAGTTCATAGAAACGTTCTACCGCTTTCTGCTCTGCAATGTCAGATTTAATCTCATCGGCCACCTGATCATAAGGCTTCGCCTGTGCAGCCCGGATGGCATCCAGACGAATGATATGGTAGCCAAACGAAGACTTCACCAATCCTGTGGTATCACCCGTTTTTTCCAGAGCAAACGCCGCCTCTTCAAATGCAGGATCCATGACTCCCTTCTCAATCCAGCCAAGTAGACCACCTTCCTGAGCACTACCTACGTCCTCAGATTTGGCTTTTGCCAGAGCGGTAAAATCTGCACCACTGTTCAGTTCATCAAGGATACTCTGGGCTTTAGCCTCATCGTCACCTTCAACCAGAATATGACTCAGCTGACGCTGTTCCTGCGTGGTGTATTTACTGATTTGTTCCGCGTAGTACTGCTGCGCCTCTTTCTCAGAGACTGACACCTGTTCCTTCAGTGCTTCTGCCGACAGTTCAAGGTAAGCGACTTTCATCTGCTCCGGACGCGTATAGTTCGCCTGATGTGTATCATAATAGGTCTGCAGTTCTTCATCGGTCAGCTCCACACGTCTGGCAAAATCATCCAGCATCAGAGTAATCGTCTGAATATCCCGTTTTTGGGTGATCAACTGACTCAGAGCCGCCACCTCATTACTCAGAGAGAATACACTGTTTTGTACAGCGGCACGCACCTGTTGACGGGTCAAGTCACGGCGCAGATACTCAGCAAAGCTGTCCACCGTATAACCGGCTCTGCGCAGAGCGGCCTGATAAATATCCTGATCAAACTTACCGTCATTCAAAAACGGTTCCATGTTCAGAATTTCATTTCGTACCTGTTCATCACTGATCCGCAGACCTAGTGATGCAGCATACTGCTCCAGCAGTACTTCGTTAATCATTCTATCCAGAACAGATTTACGGAAAGACTGAACATAAGCCGGATCGGCAAGGAGATTGGAAAAATAGTCCCCCATCTGCGCCTGCATACGATTACGTTCGCTCTGATATGCCTGCTCAAATGCCCCGCGACCAATTTCAGTATTACCTACTTTGGCCGCCGCATTTCCGCTGCCGCCGATAATGTAATTACCCACTCCGGCAAATACAAAAGAAAGGATAATGAGTCCAAGAATAATTTTAACCGCGATGCTGTTTACGCCTTCGCGCAGTCGATCCATCATAATCTAACTAATCTCCGGAAATAGAGCTCGATACCACTCAATAAAATTGAATGTCTGATGATATCAGAAAAAGAAATGCGCACCAGTACGATGCGCATAAATAAGAACGGGTAAGCCAAGGCTAACAAAGCTTACCGCAAAATAAGCTTATATCAGTTACAAGCATCTTTTAGTGCTTTACCTGCTTTGAATGCAGGTACTTTAGCTTCGGCGATTTGGATCTCTTCGCCAGTTTTTGGGTTACGGCCTGTACGTGCTGCACGAGTACGAACACTGAAAGTACCGAAACCAACCAGAGCAACCTGATCGTCTGCCTTTAGCGTTTCTGTAACAGCTTCGATGAATGCATCAAGTGCACGGCCAGCTGACGCTTTAGACAGATCTGCATTTTCTGCGATTTTTTCCACTAATTGTGTTTTGTTCACTGTAATTCCCCTTATCGTTACCCTTTATTTTTTTAGTCGGTAACTTACGTTCCATTTGATGTTGAAATTAAGCGCAAGCCTTGAAATACCTAGCTTTTGCTATAGTTGGTTAACTTAGCTTCCAAAAAAAACGCTGACAAGTGTTTTTCAACTTATCAGCGTGATTCTTTTGGTTATTTTTGCTCTATATCACTATTTTTAGCCTCAACAGTGAATCCGGATGGATTATGTTCAAGAGCAACGCTTAAAACTTCGTCAATCCATTGAACGGGTTTCACTTCCAGATCAGCAATCACATTGTCCGGGATTTCTTCCAAATCCCGTTCATTGTCTTTTGGAATCAGTACCGTTTTGATCCCACCACGGTGTGCTGCAAGCAGTTTTTCTTTTAATCCGCCGATTGGCAATACTTCGCCTCGCAGAGTAATTTCACCTGTCATTGCCACATCCGCCCGAACCGGGTTGCCTGTCAAACTGGACACCAGCGCTGTGCACATAGCGATACCGGCACTTGGTCCGTCTTTTGGTGTAGCACCTTCCGGTACGTGAACGTGGATATCCCGTTTCTCGTAGAAATCTTCGTTGATACCCAGTTTAGCCGTGCGGGTACGAACCACTGTCATCGCAGCCTGAATCGATTCCTGCATCACATCACCGAGAGACCCCGTCTGTGTCAACTTGCCTTTACCCGGCATAGCTTCAGTTTCGATAGTCAGGAGATCACCACCAACTTCAGTCCATGCCAGACCGGTAACCTGACCGATTCGATTGCTCTCGTCAGCTTTACCATAATCAAAACGCTGAACACCAAGATAATCTTTCAGGTTGTCTATCGTAACCACGACTTGTTTCAGTTTCGGGTTAAGTAGGATATTTTTGACCGCCTTACGACAGATCTTCGAAATTTCACGTTCCATTCCACGCACACCCGCTTCACGAGTGTAGTAACGGATAATACCGATAATGGCAGAATCGTCGATCTCAACCTCATGCGGTTTCAGACCATTGCGCTCTATTTGCTTACCGACTAAATGGCGTTTAGCAATATTCAGTTTTTCATCTTCGGTATACCCTGACAGACGAATCACTTCCATACGATCCAGCAACGGCCCGGGAATGTTCATCGAATTAGATGTCGCGACAAACATCACATCTGAAAGATCGTAATCCACTTCCAGATAATGGTCGTTAAACGAGTTATTCTGTTCAGGATCCAGTACTTCCAGCAGTGCTGAAGACGGGTCTCCACGCATATCAGAAGACATTTTGTCGATCTCATCCAGCAGGAACAACGGGTTTTTCACGCCGACCTTAGACATTTTCTGGATCAGTTTACCCGGCAGAGAACCGATATAGGTACGGCGATGGCCACGAATTTCAGCCTCATCACGCACCCCACCCAGCGCCATACGGGTATATTTACGCCCGGTAGCAGCAGCAATAGAACGTCCCAGTGATGTTTTACCAACCCCCGGAGGCCCCACCAAACACAGAATCGGACCTTTTAATTTGCTGACTCTGTGCTGTACCGCGAGGTATTCCAGAATACGTTCTTTCACCCGCTCCAGACCATAATGGTCTTCATTCAGGATCTCTTCCGCTTTCGCCAGATCTTTCTTCACCTTCGAACGTTTCGTCCACGGAACATTTACCATCCAGTCGATATAGCTGCGTACCACCGTCGCTTCTGCTGACATTGGTGACATCATCTTCAGCTTATTCAGTTCCTGCTCGGTTTTTTCACGGGCTTCCTGCGGCATTTTGGATGCTTCGATCTTCTTCTTCAGTGTCTCAAATTCATCCGGAGCATCATCCATTTCACCCAGCTCTTTCTGAATCGCTTTCATCTGTTCATTCAGATAATATTCACGCTGGGATTTTTCCATCTGCTTTTTCACCCGGCCACGGATGCGTTTTTCTACCTGCAGCAGATCAATTTCAGCTTCCATCTGACCCATCAGGAATTCAAGACGCTCGTTGACGTCAATGATTTCCAGTACCTGCTGTTTTTCAGCCAGCTTCAGAGGCATATGTGCTGCTATGGTATCGGCCAGACGGGCTGCATCATCAATGCCATTCAGCGACGTCAGTACTTCCGGCGGAATTTTCTTATTCAGCTTGATAAAACCTTCAAACTGATTGATAGCACTCCGGACAATGACCTCTTCTTCTTTCTCATCCATCAGAGGTGTAGTCAGGTACTCGGCATCGGCAACAAAGAAATCATTTTCTTTAAAGCTGTGAATCTTAGCTCGCTGTTGCCCTTCAACCAGTACTTTAACCGTGCCGTCAGGCAGTTTCAGCAGCTGAAGAATCGTTGCAACTGTACCGATGGCAAACAGATCGTCGATTGCAGGTTCGTCGGTATCAGCTTCTTTTTGGGCGACTAACAAGATTTGTTTGCTGCTTTCCATCGCTGATTCAAGGCAGCGAATGGATTTTTCCCGGCCAACAAACAAAGGGATTACCATGTGAGGGTATACAACCACATCTCGTAACGGCAATACGGGAATCTCGATACGCTCGGAACGTTCCAAGTTCATATATGTCTCTCTATCCGCTTGTTCTTATCAAAAAGAATATGGGGACTATTTAAGGGGATTCAACAAAATAAAGATAAAAAAAGGGAGTAATTTCTTACCCCCTATCCAGATTCATTGCAGTTTTTATTCTGCACCGGCTGCCTGATTCTCTTTACCTTCATATATCAGTAAAGGTTCAGATTCACCATTGATTACGGATTCGTCGATAACGACTTTGCTGACATCAACAGAAGATGGCAGTTCGTACATGGTTTCCAGCAATACACTTTCCAGAATGGAACGAAGACCACGAGCTCCGGTTTTACGTTCCATCGCCTTCTTGGCAATAGCACGCAGTGCGTCTTCACGGAACTCCAGCTCTGTGTTTTCCAGCTCAAACAGAGCGGCATATTGCTTGGTCAATGCATTTTTCGGCTCACAAAGGATCTGGATCAGAGCTTCTTCATCCAGCTCAGTCAGTGTTGTAGTGACCGGCAGGCGTCCGATAAATTCGGGGATCAGACCATATTTCACCAAATCTTCCGGTTCAACCTGAGTAAACAGCTCACCAATAGTTTTGGTTTCATCTTTGGAACGAACTTCTGCGCCAAAACCGATACCTGTACCAGTAGCGACACGCTGTTCAATCACCTTATCCAAGCCGGCAAACGCCCCGCCACAGATGAACAGGATCTTGGAAGTATCAACCTGCAGAAATTCCTGCTGAGGATGCTTACGCCCTCCCTGAGGCGGAACAGAAGCAATCGTACCTTCAACCAGCTTCAACAATGCCTGCTGAACCCCTTCACCCGATACATCACGGGTAATGGACGGATTTTCTGATTTACGGGAAATTTTATCAATTTCATCAATATAGACGATACCACGTTCAGCTTTGGCAACGTCATAATCACATTTCTGCAGCAGTTTCTGGATGATGTTCTCGACATCTTCACCTACATAACCAGCTTCTGTCAGTGTTGTGGCATCTGCCATAGTAAACGGAACGTCCAGAAAACGTGCCAGCGTTTCTGCCAGCAAGGTTTTACCGCTTCCTGTCGGCCCGATAAGCAAGATATTACTTTTGCCAAGTTCCACACCATCAGCCGTCACATCACCGTTACGCAGACGCTTGTAGTGGTTGTAAACGGCAACAGCAAGTACTTTCTTGGCATATTCCTGACCAATGACATAGTCATCAAGGTGATCACGAATTTCGCGCGGAGTCGGCAATGGTTCCGACTCTTTCTTCGGCATTGCTTCTTTTATCTCTTCACGAATAATATCGTTACAAAGATCAACACATTCATCACAGATGTATACTGAAGGGCCGGCAATCAGTTTACGGACTTCATGCTGGCTTTTACCGCAGAAAGAGCAATACAGCAGCTTACCGCTACCACTCTCTTTGCTTTTATCTGTCATTCGCTAACCTCTTTAGCCTTTACTTATATGGTTTCAGTGTATATCAATTCTGACCAAATTGCTTCGGGGAATTTACTCGCCGCGGCGGGTCAGCACTGAGTCAACCAGTCCATATTCCACTGCCTGTGCACCGGACATAAAGTTATCACGATCTGTATCACGTTCAATAACTTCTAATGGCTGACCGGTATGTTCTGCAAGCAGTCGGTTTAGTTTTTCTTTAATTGTCAGAATTTCCTGAGCATGGATCTGAATATCCGATGCCTGTCCCTGGAAGCCACCCAGTGGCTGATGGATCATCACCCTTGAGTTCGGCAGCACATGACGCTTACCTTTTGCACCACCCGCCAGCAGGAAAGCCCCCATTGAGCATGCCTGTCCCATGCAAACCGTGCTGACATCAGGCTTGATGAACTGCATGGTGTCATAAATAGACATACCGGCAGTCACACTGCCTCCCGGAGAGTTGATATACAGGAAGATATCCTTGTCCGGATTTTCAGATTCAAGAAACAGTAACTGAGCAGCAACAATATTCGCCATCTGGTCTTCTACCTGACCAGTCAGAAAAATAATGCGTTCTTTCAGTAAACGTGAATAGATATCATATGAACGCTCGCCACGGGAAGTTTGTTCAACCACCATAGGTATCAGCGCATTCATAATTGGCGACATTGGGTCGTTGTTTTGGTAGCTCATTCTTATATCCCTAAAATAAATGGCCCGGATGAATATCTCATACGGACCATTGTTAGCAGAAAAGTTAAAACAATGTCAAATTTTCTGCATGGTTAAATTTGAGATTAAGCGGCTGGCTGCTGGTTCATCAGCTCGTTAAAGCTAACTTCTTTCTCAGAAACCTGAGCTTTGGCCAGAATCGCATCAATCGCCTGCTCTTCCAGAGCCACATTACGCATGTTCTGCATCATCTGCTCATTCTGCTCGTAGTAAGCAACAACTTCAGTTGGATCTTCATAAGCGGTCGCCATTTCGTTGATCAGTTCTTTCACTTTCTCATCGTCCGCTTTCAGCTCTTCAGCAGAGATCACTTCACCCAGCAACAGGCCGACCATCACACGACGCTTAGCCTGATCTTCGAACAGTTCACGAGGCAGCTGTGCCGCAGCTTCAGGATTACCGCCGAAACGCTGAGCAGCCTGCTGACGAAGCGCACCGATTTCCTGGTCAATAAGTGCAGCAGGAACATCGATTTCGTTTTCTTTAACCAGACCGTCAAGTGCCTGCTCTTTAATACGGGTCTTCACCGCTTGTTTCAGTTCACGTTCCATGTTCTTACGAACTTCAGCTTTCAGAGCGTCAATACCGCCTTCAGTTACACCAAACTTAGCAACGAATTCGTCAGTCAGTTCAGGCAGTTCACGGGCTTCAACTTTGATTACTTTGATCAAGAATTTAGCTGCTTTACCTTTCAGGTTTTCTGCATGATAATCTTCTGGGAAAGTCACATCGATTTCGAATTCCATACCCGCAGTTTTACCAGCGATGCCATCTTCAAAACCAGGGATCATGCGGCCAGCACCCATTTCCAGAGGGAAGCTTTCTGCTTTACCGCCTTCAAACTCTTCACCATCGATAGAACCGGTAAAGTCGATAGTCGCACGCTTACCATCTTCAGCCGCTTCATCCACAACAACCCATGCAGACTGCTGCTTACGCAGAGTTTCAATCATGTCATCCACATCTGCATCGTTCACTGCTGTCGCTGGTTTTTCTACAACAATATTCTCCAGACCTTTCAGTTCGATTTCCGGATAAACTTCAAATGTCGCGTTGAAAACCAGATCTTTGCCTGCTTCATTATTTACAGGTTCAAAAGTAGGTGCGCCAGCAGGATTAATTTTTTCTTTTACAATAGCTTCGATAAAGTGACGCTGCATCACTTCACCCAGCACATCCTGACGTACTGCTTTGCCGTACATCTGCGCAACCATTTTCATAGGCACTTTGCCTTTGCGGAAACCATCAAAACGACGGTTTTTTGCGATGTTGCGAAGTTCAGCTGTCACCGCATCTTCAATGTTAGAAGCAGGAACAGTAATAATAAGACGGCGTTCTAGGCCTTCTAGAGTTTCAACAGTAGCTTGCATTATTTATAAACCTCAAAACTGTCTCAGTGGTTACCGAGAGCATGAGCCACATCCACTATGTGGCCACATTTTTGTATTACGCCCTCAGGCGCCGTTTCAAATCGAGTATCGGTATATGGCACGATGCTCACACCGAACTAATCAGCGATATCCTGACCCTTCGCTAAAAGGGAAAAGGTGTCTCTCATTAGCCTCAGGACAAAATTAGACGCGCCATTTTAGCGGCATGCCTATTGGCTGTCGAGTCATAGCCTGAATTCTCTCCGGAAGTTGACGAAAAACAACAGAAATTTGTCGGATAAATCAACTTCTGTATCAGATAAATCAACTTCTGTATCAGATAAATCAACTTCTGTAGCAGATAAATCAACTTCGGTGAAGAAATGGGGACAATACAGTGAATTTCAAGGCAAAGACGCGTTTTTTTTCTTTAATCGGTGAAAAGGAGATCTTTCTCTTATTTTTCACTCTCACTCCCGAGTAAGAAAAAAGACTTATTCTGTGAATAATGTAGTCCGGTTACTGCTGATGAACTTCTTTGTTCAGTTGTTCAGCCAATACCTCGCCCAGATGTTTATCCTTGGATGCAATCATCTTTAATTGAGTCAGATCCAGCCAGATCAACTCCGTCGGAGTAATTGCTTTAGCACTGGTACGATAGCTGTCTGTCAGAAAAGCACTGCAACCGATAATCGTCCCTGGTTCAGCTAGCGCTTCATCATAAGAGCTGATCACGCCGACTTTGCCATGCAAAATAACAGCAATAGCATGCGCATGCTGGTGCTGCCTGTATATCAGTTCACCTTCATGAAAGATCTGTCTGCGGGCAATTTGCCCGAGAGCCATCAGTGTCTTGCCCTTAATATCCGTCGCCCAGTGCATTGTCCTTAGTTGCCGGGTCATCTCTCTGGCACTCATCTGATGAGCGTGTCGCTTCAGATGAGCAAGTTTATACTCCACTCCCTGTACCATTTTCTGCGCTTCACTCTCATCCAGAACCCCCTCTTCTATCAGTTCCCGGATATGAGCACGCTCCAGATTCAGCATCAGCCGGTGAGCGGAATGCGTTTCCAGACTGTATGATAAATCTGGAAAATATTCTCGCAACGCTTCAATGTGTGCCCGGGTTTGTGCCTTATTGGTTGCAATATCAAGCAGTGCCGCTTGTGTTTCCTGATCACCCGGTGACAGATCCGGAATATGATGAGCAACCACCTCCTGCGCCTGAATAAAACCGCTGGCAGTATCATAGCTGAGTGCCAGCCGTTCAAATGAAAAATTCACCACGATCTGGTTGATAAACGGAATATGGTTGAAAAATTTAATATAAGCAGGCGTTTTCCAGAAAGCGAACAGACTGTTACGCGGTGCCAGCTCAGGTTCTCCGTCAAGTGCAATTTCTACCGCATTGACCAGTTGCGCAGTGGCTTGTCCAGTCAATGCACCCTGCCGGAACTGAGCCCAGTAAAATTGTCTTTCTGTTTCCAGCAGACGGCGGTAAAAAGCAGTTCGGAGTTCCGACTGGCTGATCTCTCCACCAACAAGCTGACTTTCAGCCGATTCCGGAACGTCAGTCAGAGGTTTACTCAGAGCGACCCAGTTGGCTCTGTGCAAAAAATCGTTATTCTTCAGTTGCAGTAAATCCCTGAGCAGACGCTGTCTGATGCTGTATTTTGCTTTATCCAGACTGGCCTGTTTAGCCGGAGGCAGTTTATCCAGCCCTAATTTCTCCAGCACCCGGGTCATTGATGTTGAATTGATAATGATCGTCAACACGACAATCCCCGCGGTTAAGAACAGGATCTGATCACCCAGTTCCTTTTCTATCAGACTGTCTTGCGTGATAATCAATGCCAGCGCCAGTGAAACAGCCCCACGCAGTCCGCCCCATACCAGTACCACCGCTTTTTCTTTGGTGATCCCAACCCCAATACGTTTTAACAACGGCATAAAAACCAGTACCGCCAGTGCCCGTATAAACTGAATTCCCAGATACAACACTGCCAGAGAACGCCACCAGTCCGCCATATCCAGACGGATCCGGGTAGCAATAATAATCCCGACCAGCACGAAGATCAGCGTATTGGCAATATGCGCCATCATCTGCCAGAAATGATGCAGAAAGTCCGCCACCTCCGGAGAGATACGTGTGCGGCCAAACCCAGCCATAATCAGCCCCAGTGCAACCACGGCCACCACACCCGATACATGAAAAACATTTTCGGCTATATAATAAGCAATATATGCAGCGATGACCGTCAGGGTGATCTCCACCAGCGGCTGATTAAACAACCGGCTGCACCAGAACAAAACCACACTGCCAACCAGCATTCCGATACCCAATCCCAGCAGTACCACAAACAGAAAGTGGCCGCTGATACTGAGTATTCCGCTGTCCAGCTGCCCCGTCATAGTTAACATGCTGTAGAACAGGGTAAACAAAACAATGGCCGTACCATCATTAAGCAGAGATTCCCCTTCAATCAGGGTTTCCAGCCGTTTGCGGGAACTGACTTCTTTCAGCAGGGAAACAACCGCAACCGGATCCGTTGCGCTGATCAAAGCGCCGAACAGAAAACAGACCGTCCATGACCAGTTCCATGGAAACAGGTAATGCGCCAGCACAGCCGTCAAGGCAGACGTGAACAGTAAACCGGGAACGGCCAGGATAGCTATCTGGCTGAACATACGCTTAAATAGGTGCGTTTCCATACCAAAGGCTGACTCAAAAATAAGGGTGGGCAGGAACAGCAATAAGATCAGATGGGGATCAACATCAGTCAGGATAACCATCGTCTGACTGACTTCCGGATAATGTACCTGTATATAACCAGTCCGGGTAAGCAAACCGATAAACAAACCGCTGACCAACAGAATCACACTGTACGGTGAGGTCAGTATCTTAGGCAGGGATTTGACCAGCGCCCCGAGCAGCAGTGAAAGAACGACAAAAATCAGGATCAGTATTCCACTGTTTGTCTCCATTCACGACTCCTTACCCGGTAAACCGCTTTTCTTTTAGTGTAGCTTAAGATAACTGAAACAGACCCCGGGTAAGAGTCAGCTCTCGTTGATCTTATAAAGTGAAAAATGCTGCATAGCCTGCAAGTTTGATAAATACCATCAAGCCAAATTGATCAAGAGCAATATTTGTTTAATTCCCTTAGAAAAAGCATGGTTTATAAACTAGCATATTAGCATCGACTAATGCTAACTGCTTATATAACCACAACAAAAGAGATGCTGACATGATGAAAACCTTACTCAGCTCGATCACTTTAGTTATGCTGGTCGCCCAGCCAGCACTGGCTCTGACAGCAAATAACAATGGCTCCACCGCGGATCACAGTAAATTCGAACAACTTCAGGGACCTTTTGCATCAGGACCGGATGTCACCAAAGCCTGTCTTGAATGTCATACTGAAGCCGCCCATGAAATCCACGATACGCTGCACTGGACCTGGTCTTTCGATCAGGGATTCAATAACCAGACGCTGGGTAAAATAACCACACACAATAACTTCTGCATCTCAATTGCTTCAAATGAGCCACGCTGTACCAGTTGTCATGTCGGCTATGGGATGACAGACAGTCAGACCTTTGATTTCAGCTCGGAAGAGAATGTGGACTGTCTGGTCTGCCATGATACATCCGGAGCTTACAGTAAATTCCCGACTGATGCCGGTCATCCGAACTATGTCGCGAAAGAATGGCCGAAAGGTTCAGGAAAAATGCGTCCTCCGGTCGATCTGGTCAAGTCAGCCCAAAGCGTCGGAACGCCTGACCGCGATAACTGCGGCTCCTGTCACTTCTACGGTGGCGGTGGCGATGGAGTGAAACACGGAGATCTGGATTCCAGCCTGAAAAATCCGGCTCATAGCCTGGATGTGCACATGTCAAAAGACGGAGCCGACTTCCAGTGCCAGGACTGCCATACCACCAGTGCTCACCAGACTGCCGGTTCCCGCTATGTCATGAATGCCAAAGATACCGATGGTATTGATGTCCCCGGACACGGTGATCAGACCCGGGCCAGTTGCGAATCCTGCCATAGTAGCGAACCTCACGAAGACGGTCCGATGGCTGCCCGCCTGAATCATCATGCCACAACGCTGGCCTGCTCAACCTGTCACGTCCCGGAATATGCAAGGGAAAGAAAGACGAAAACGAAATGGGACTGGTCAACCGCCGGTGATACATCCAGAAAAGTCACCTTTGATGATGAAGGTTATATGACATTCACACCACAGAAAGGGGATTTTACCTGGGAACGGAATGTCATTCCGGATTATGACTGCTTCAATGGCGATATCGACTACACCACTGTCGGAGAAAAAATCACCCCAGACGCCGATGGTGTGATTCGTCTGACTAAACTACAGGGTAACTGTGGTGACAAAGACAGTCGTATCTGGCCATTTAAAATCATGCACAGTGTCAGCCCGTATGATCCGAATGAACAGGTACTGATTACCCCTCACCTGTTTGGTAAAGATAAAACCTCACTATGGGGCAATTACGACTGGGATAAATCCATTAAAACAGGAATGGCCGTCAGCGGACTAGACTACAGCGGAGAAGTCTCCTTTGTGAAAAGCGAATATCACTTCCCTATCGTTCATATGGTGGCACCAAAAGAAGACGTTCTGCAGTGTCAAGAATGTCACTCGGCTGATGGCCGACTGAAAAAACTGTCTGGATTCTATATTGCCGGACAGACTAAGCAGCCTTTACTGGATACCATCGGCTGGATTGCTGTTCTGCTAACCGCCATCGGTGTCTTAGGCCATGCGCTTGTTCGTATCATCATGAGTTCAAAAAGACAATAAGGAGACATCAGCATGAAACAGATGGTATTTAAACGCTTCGAGCGTTTCTGGCACTGGTCGCAGGCTCTGCTTATTATCCTGATGATGCTTACCGGGTTTGAAATCCACGGCGTCTATACACTGTTCGGTTTCTATACTGCCGTGCTGTACCATGAATATCTGGCTTATACCCTGATGACACTATGGGTATTCGCTATTTTCTGGCATTTCACTACAGGAGAATGGAAACAGTATATCCCGACATTTCAACAATTTCCTGAGGTACTGAGGTATTACGCTTTCGGTATCTTCAGAGGAGAAAAACACCCATATAAAGCAACACCGGAGCGGAAGCATAATCCGCTACAGCGCTTTGCCTATCTGGGATTCCATCTTGTGATGGGACCACTAGTATGGGTAACCGGTCTGCTGAAACTCTTATACAGTGACTGGGAAGCATTGGGACTGGGCTGGCTGGAGTTAAGCTGGGTAGCATACTTCCATCTGGTCGGAGCCTATCTGCTGGTGGTCTTTCTTATCGCCCATGTTTACATGGCAACAACAGGCGCAACTCCGCTTGCATATATTAAGGCCATGATTACCGGTTACGATGAACATAACTGATTTCTCATGTACCGAATAACCTTAAAATGCTCCTGATCTTCTGCCCCGATACGTCGGGGTATTTTTTATACGCTTGACATATATTAGGCTTTACTTAAGTTTACATTATTGCATTATCTATATACAGGATCCGGGTCTATGCTTATAGAGAAGCAAAAAGGAGAGCCTTCTATGAACATCAAGCTAGTGACTACGGTTGCACTGCTAACCCTGAGTATCGCTTCCATGCCATCTATTGCTGCGAAAGGACAGGGAAACAACGGTTCCGGCAACAGTGCCAATACCACAGAATCTCCCGGAAACAGCGCATTCGGCAAGACCCGCGGAAAGGCTGGCGGTAAAAATCGTCAGGTTAATCAGAATGCACAGGCTCCACAATTTAAAACTATTGATACCGATGGTGACGGTATGATCACAGAGGAAGAATTTACAACATTTCGTCAGAGCAGGATCACTGAGCGTGAAGAGGAACAACGTATGCTCAGAAACAGTATCCAGGCCAGAAATTTTTCTGATCTGGACAGTGATGGCGATGGTCTGATCAGTCTTACCGAATTTCAGGAGCATCAGACAAACAGCCGGGCAAATCGCCAGTAACCGCCTACAATAAGAATATAACCCTATTAAGCCCATGATATACATGGGCTTATTCCTGAATAAGAGAACAAAAAATGGCCACATTCAGTTGGAAGCAAAGACTTATGTTTATCCCGCCACTCCTGCTGGGAGGGATACTGATTGTACTGGCACCGGCCATGAAAGCAGAACCTCCCAAAACCGACCCCAAACTTAATAAAAAAGTTGTCCGGGTACTCAAAATGATCCCCCGAAATATTCAGCCAACCGTTATCGGCTATGGGCATACGGCACCGGAACACGAGTGGGAGGCTCAGTCAGAACTCTCCGGCAGTGTGATATGGGTTTCGGACAAACTGAAAAGCGGTGCTCTCGTAAAACAGAATGAACCACTGCTGAAACTGGATCCCTCCTCTTACGAATTAACCATCGCCGAACTGGAGGCAGAGCTGGAAGTGGCTCGTCTGAAAGACAAAACCATCAATGCTTCGCTGGCTATTGCCGAGCAGGATTATCAGTTACAAAAAGCTGAAGCAGGACGAATTGCGCGCCTGAGCACTACCGGACATGTATCCGGAACGGAAAAAGACAAAGCGTTACGGGATCAGTTGAACAGTGAGCAGCAAAGACAAACCCTGACTAATAATCTGGCTATCAATAAAGCAGAGCAACGGGTACTGATCAGCAGACTTAATCTGGCCCGGCGGGATCTTGAACTGACGACTATCCGGGCACCTTTCGATTGCCGTATTACCGAAACCCGCACCGGACTAGCAGATTACGTCAGCAAAGGCACGTCACTCCTGCTGGCAGACAACATCGATTCTGTAGAAATCAGCGCCCAGTTCCCGATAGGAAAGATGCGCCCGCTGCATCGGGCAACAGAAAATACGACTACAGACGATCTGGCACACAGCAATCTTGAAGCGCTGGTCGATCTGAAAGCCGGGGACAACACCATCCGCTGGCAGGGAAAAGTAAACCGCTCAGGAGGTCGCCTCGATGCTCAGACGCAAAGCCAGACCATCATTGTCACCGTAGAAAAGCCTTATGAACAGGCAGTTCCCGGGCATCGGCCTCCGCTTGTCCGTGATACGTTTGTTCAGGTTACGCTCAGAGCTCCGGCACTGAAAAAACAAATGCTGGTTCCGGTGAATGCCTTACATAACGATCAGGTTTATCTGGTCAGTAACGACGGCCGGTTAGAAAAACGGCCGGTTACCGTTGACTTTATTCAGGGACAAATTGCCGTGATCCGTTCCGGACTGGCCTCCGGTGATATTGTGATACTCAGCCAACTAGCTTCTGCAGTAGAAGGCATGGAACTGAAACCTCAGCCGGATAAAAAAATCGCCCAATGGTTAAATGAAGTGACCGGCTACACGGCTCCAGCCTCTGGCAAATCAGGTGCAGATAAACAGGGAGACAGGTAATGCTCAACCTTTTTATTCACCACAAGACCGGTGCCAATGTGCTGATGATTGCCATCCTGCTGCTGGGGCTGTTCGCACTGCCAAAACTACAGAAAGATACTTTCCCGGTAACCCCAACCAGAGACATCGAAATTAAAGTAACCTATCCGGGGGCATCACCAGAGGAAGTGGCCGAGGAGATCTGTTCTGTACTTGAAGATGCACTGGATCAGTTAAACGGCATCGATGAATTCAGTTGCGATGCCCGAGAGAACATGGCCATAGGCAACGCAATAATAAGCTCTGATGGTAATATCGATCAGTTGACGGCTGATATCCAGCAACAGGTCAATGCCATCAGCGACTTTCCGGAAAAAGTAGAGCAGGTCAGTGTCACTAAACTGGATCGTATCGCCAGCGTCGCGAGTGTAGCGATTACCGGTGCCATGTCTCCGGACGATCTCTACCGCTATGCCAGACAAGTAAAACAACGTCTGAAAAGCCACCCGTTAATCGCTCAGGTCACTATCGGCGGATTCTCCGATCAGGAACTGGAAATCAAAATATCCGACCGGACATTAAAACAATATGGCCTGAGTATTTCAGATCTTACCCGTTTGATTGAGCAGCAAAGTGTCAGCCAGCCTGCCGGCATTCTTACCAGTGAACTGGAACAGCTCAGCGTACGTTTTGATCATTTGGGCAACAATGCACAGGAACTGCGCAATATCGTGGTAAAAACCAGTGAACAGGGCTCCCGGCTGACGCTTGGCGATATCGCCCGGGTTGAGCAGAGATTCACTCAGGACGAAGATGCCATTCTGTTCAATGGTGAGAGAGCCGCCCTGCTGCAAATATCCAAAAACTATTTTCAGGACTCTCTCCGGGTTCGGGAGGCCATTCAGCAACTGGTAGAGAAAGAACGCAGAATGGCACCACAAGGGGTCTCTTTGCATATTTCTCAGGATGTGAGTGTGAACATCAGAGAACGATTACGTATTCTGACCAGTAACGGCGTACAAGGGCTGATTCTGGCTTTTCTTGTGATGTGGGCTTTCTTTAATCTCCGTTTCAGCTTCTGGGTAGCAATGGGGTTACCTGTCTCTTTTCTCGGTTCAGTTTTCACCATGTACATGCTGGGCTACACCATCAATATGATGACCATGGTAGGAATGATTGTTGCGATCGGTCTGCTGATGGATGATTCCCTGATTATCGCCGAAAATATTGCGGCCAAAAAACAGGCCGGACTCAATGCTGCGGAAGCCGCTATTCAGGGTGTAAAACAAGTTGTTCCGGGCGTTATCGCTTCCTTTGCGACAACCATGATGGTCGTTGGACCGCTAATGTTCCTGAGCGGAAAAATGGGTGAGGTACTGCGCTATATACCAATTATTCTGCTGATCACCCTGCTTGTCAGCCTGTTTGAAGCCTTTTTGATTCTGCCTTCACACCTGAGCCACAGCCATCTGAATACAGCGCCAAATCCACTCAGGGTTCGCTTTATACTCGGGTTCGAAGCCATACGGGATCGCGTCTTTGTTCCCTTATCAATACGAGCCATTAAGGTACCTTATCTTTCTCTGGGACTGCTGCTGATGCTGGTGATGGCTGTCACTGCAACACTCCCAGCCGGGATGCTGAAATTCAAAGCTATGCCGGCTCTGGAAAGCGATACGCTACAAGCCAGGATCCTGCTTCCTCAGGGAACTCTGCTGCCACGAACTGAAGAAGTCGTAGCGAAAGTGACTGCCGCTCTGAACGAAATCAATACCGATTATAGCGTTCAGTTCCCAGACTCTGAACCTCTTATCCTCAGCCAGACCATTCTGTACAACACCAATATTGATGCTAAGGAGTCCGGTCCGCATATGGCCACCATCAGTGCCGACCTGCTACCCGCACAATTTCGCCGGATCAGCATAAAAAAACTGGTTCAGGAGTGGAAAAAGAAAACCGGTCCGGTTGCAGACGTCACCATGCTTAAATTCACAGATAAAGAAAGAGGCCTTGCCGGCAATGGTATCGATATCCGCATTCAGGGAACCGATATGGAAACGCTGAAAAACGTCAGCCGCTCCCTCCAGAAGTGGCTGAAAAGCTTTGACGGCTTGTTTAACCTGACCGATGACTTACGTTACGGACGCTCGGAAATTTACGTCAAACTGCGGGATGAAGCCGGGGTTATGGGGATCACTGCTGCTCAGGTCGCTCAGACCCTGAGAAATGCCGTCAAAGGCAGCACAGATCTGACGGTGTTTCAGAACGGTGAAGCCATAGATATCAGCGTAAGGCTGGATGAGTTCACCCATAAGGCCAGTCTGCCGGGATTACAGGATCTGGCCGTTACTGCTGCCAATGGCCGGCTGATCCCCCTATCAACTGTCGCAGACTTCGGGCAGAAGCGGACATTTTCCCGTATTAACAGGATAAACGGCCTGAATACGGTCACGGTACAAGGCAATATCAATACTGAAATAGCCAATGCCCGTGACATTATGCAGCAGTTTTACCAAGAATTCGTCCCTGAAAGCCGGCAACGCTTCCCCGATGTCAGTTTCGTCTCTCAGGGACAGGATAAAGAAAGTGCGGATACCGGTTCATCACTGCTGACATTCTTTATGCTGGGTGTTATCGGTATCTACCTGATCCTGACATTTCTGTTTCAGAGCTATAGCCAGCCTATTGCGGTTCTGCTGGCCATCCCTATGGCCTGGATCGGCGTCGTTCTCGGACATCTCGGTCTTGGCCTTGACCTGACAATTCCAAGTTTGGTTGGCTTTGCCACCCTGGCCGGGATCGTGGTAAACGATAATATTCTGCTGGTGCACTTTATCAAAGAAAATATCAGCAAAGGGAGCCGTCTGCCCGAAGCCTGCTCCTCTGCCGTCCGGGACAGATTCAGGGCGATATTTATAACCTCACTGACGACCTTTGCCGGGCTACTGCCATTGCTGACCGAAACCAGCACGCAGGCACAATTTTTAATCCCGCTGATTGCCAGCATTGCCTTTGGCCTGATATCGGCAACATTGCTGGCTTCCATCGTCGTACCTTGCATACTGATGATCTTAGACGACTTAGGGACACACAAATTGACTAAAGATACCGCGTAAGTACTACACGGTATCTTTTACGTTATTTCTTTATTCCCAAATCGAAATCGCTCAGCAGCCCCTGCAGATGACGCGCATTATCATTAATGGTTACAGCCCGGAGTTGCAGCCGGTTTGCATCCTGTTCCGTCATGTTTGCCTGCTCGCTGATGCTCTCTATGTTACGGCTCATATCGACGGCAACCTGGCTCTGTTCTTCTGCAGCCGTAGCAATCTGTATGCTCATATCATTAATCATGTCCATATCACCGGCAATCTCAGCAAAAATTGCTTTCGATGAAGCCACCTTTTTCAGCGCTTCCTGTGCATCGTCATTATTCGCCTCAACCGTAGACGCCGAGCGCTGAATACTCGATGACAACGTATCCAGCATGGTACGGATTTCCTGTGTTGCCCCCTGCGTTCTCTGAGCAAGATGCCGCACCTCATCAGCAACCACTGCGAATCCTCTGCCCTGCTCGCCCGCCCGGGCCGCTTCAATAGCAGCGTTCAGTGCCAGCAGATTGGTCTGATCCGCAATTTCACTGATCACATTGGTTATCTGGCTGATTTGTTCACTGTCAGCGGAAAGAGTATTGATCTGTTGCGTGGTTTTTTTCAGTTCCTGCGAAAAAGCTTCCATAGAAAGTAATGCGTTAGTAACTACGCTATCCCCTTCCTGCACCGTGTTGTGTGCTTCTGCTGTTTTATCCGAAGAGTTCTGTGCATTGCCGGAAACTTCCTTAACCGTGGCGCTCATCTCATTCATTGCGGTGGCAATCTGTTCGGTATGGCTTGCCTGCGTCTGCATATTGCTCAGCATAGAATGGCTGGTTGCAGACAGTTCCTCAGCTGAGGCGATCAGAGCCTGACAAGATTGGGTTACCTGACCCAAAATAGTCTTATTACGCGCCTGAACCAGCTTAACACCAGCCAGACAACGACCGGCTTCATCCATCCGCTCCAGCTCGATATGCTGGCTATAATCACCACTGGAAAGTTCCCGCAGCATCTTACGTACCTGAACCAGAGGCTTAAGCACACCACTGTTGGTTCGCCACCACAGAAACAAAGTCATTAATGCCGGGATCACCAAAACAGCACTTAACAGCCATGAATACTGCATACTCATGGCTCCGGCGACCAGCAATGCCAGCAGACTGATCACTGAGGTCGCTGCGGTGACTTGTCGATGAGTAATACGTTTTATCAGACTGAGTTTCGGTAACGCCATACTGCTGTTGCTGCGCATCTTCGCATACAAACCATCGGCAGCGGCTACCTGTTCACGGGAAGGTTCAGAACGAACCGACTGGTATCCGATCACCTTACCATGCTGCATAACAGGAGTAACAAAAGCATCCACCCAGTAATGATCACCGTTTTTACAACGGTTCTTCACCATTCCCCGCCATGGTTCACCGGAGCGTACCGTTTTCCATAAATCAGCAAATGCTGCCGGTGGCATGTCTGGATGCCGGACAATGTTATGATCTTTACCGATCAGATCTGCTTCCGTAAACCCACTGATAGCCAGAAAAGCATCATTGATATATTTAATTTTGCCATCCAGATCCGTAACAGAAACCAGATCTTCTGTCGTCAGAAAACGTACTTCTTTCTGCGTTACCGGCTGATTGTTTCTCATGACTTATTTACCTACTACTCAATAGTAAAACCAATAGTTCAACATCCAAATACTGACAATACCTTGTACTTTCTTTAGTAGTAATAAAGATGCCAGTACCCTAACCCTAAAGAGGATATTTAAACTGTAATTTCATAAGGATAATGAAAAACGTAATCCGTCACCTGTTCGCGCATGCGGGCCTTTTCGTCATCAGAAACAAAACTGGCCTCAATAGCGTTATAAGTAAACTGAGCGGCTTCTTCATCGGTCATCGGATGAGCTTCTGCCACAGCCAGAAAATTAGCATTCATATACCCGCCAAAATAAGCCGGGTCGTCCGAATTGATCGTCACACACAAACCTTTTCTCAGCAGATCCACAATATTGTGCTGAGACATCTCTGAAAATACTTTAAGTTTGATGTTAGACAACGGACATACCGTCAGTGGCATCCGGTTTTTAATCAGTTGCTGCACCAGTTTACGATCTTCCGTACAGCGTACACCATGGTCAACCCGACTGACACCCAGCATCGATTCCGCATCAATGATATTCTGTGCCGGGCCTTCTTCTCCTGCATGAGCTACCGTCTTAAACCCCTCTTCCAGCGCTTTTTTGAATACCCGCGCAAATTTTTCCGGTGGATTTCCCTGTTCAGAAGAATCAAGACCGACTCCGACGATCTTATCTTTGTGCAGCAGTGCCTGCTCCAGCGTTCTGAATGCCGAATCTTCATCCAGATGACGCAAAAAACACATAATGATCTGGCTGGTGATGCCCAACTCTTTCTGACCCTGCTGCAGTGCCCGGTCAATACCGTTAATTACGGTATCAAAACTGATATCACGCTCGGTATGGGTCTGTGGGTCGAAAAATATTTCTGTATGAATCACATTATCAGCTTTACAGCGCAGCAGATAAGCCCAGGTTAAATCATAAAAATCCTGCTCGGTGATCAGGACATTCGCTCCCTGATAATAAATATCCAGAAACGATTGCAGATTCTCAAACTGATAAGCTTCCCGTACCTGTTCCGGGGTATCAAAAGGGATCTCAATCTGATTTCGTTTTGCCAGCTCAAACATCAGTTCCGGCTCCAGAGAACCTTCGATGTGCAGGTGCAATTCCACCTTCGGCAAATTTTGAATAAATGCTTGCATAAACCACATTTCCTTTTGAATTATTTTCTTTAGTATATAGCGAACAGTCCTCTGTAAAAACAACTGAATTACCCGGTTCATAACATAGAGTAGTCGTATATGAAGAAATGCTGCGGCAATTGCCGACAATTTGAGCGTAACTCCGGTAAACCGGTTGATATGTGCAGTGCCTGGGGTAACCCAACCAAAGCAGACCGAGAGGCCTGCCATTTCTGGATGATGATGGTAAAACAGGGAAAACCTATAACACCAAGGAAACCGTAATCAGGTAGATTATTCAGTATTTCAGAACTATATATACTGTAGTTTTTCTAATTTACCAGATATAAGCACCCCCTATGCACCTCTCCAGACAGACTAGTATGATATCTTTACTCCGAAAAATACTTTTCGGACTGATGTGTTCCTTTTGGCTGTCAGAAGCAAATGCAATACCGGTAGTGCCTGTACAATCCGAGCAGGTTACAGAGGTAATTTATCCTCCGCCACAATCACCACTGGATACCCGGGATAACGATTTTATTGAGATCCTGCGTACAGCTTTAGAAAAAACAACCGATACCTACGGACCGTTTACCCTACATCCCACAGAAGTTGCAATGAATCCCCTCCGCTTTCGACATGAAATTATGGAAGGTCGGGGACCCAATGTTATCTGGGCTTCCGTTTCACAAGAAAGAGAGGAACACCTGCTTTCCATTAAAATTCCACTCAGAAAAGGTATTCTTGGATATCGTCTGCTGCTGATTAACCAGACTGAGCAGCATAAATTTTCATCGGTAACCAATCAGGGAGCACTACTGCAGTTCCGTGCAGGACAAGGCTCCACCTGGATAGACAGCGACATACTCCGAACTAATGGATTTACCGTTGTAACAGGTTCCAGTTATGAGGGTTTATTCCGGATGTTAATGTCGGGACGATTTGACTTCTTTCCTAGAGGTATCAACGAAATCTATCCAGAACTGGAAAAAAGACATACAAAATATCCGAACATGGTTATTGAACCCCATATCATGCTGTATTACCCACTTCCCAAATTCTTCTATGTAAATAAGAACAATAAAAAACTGGCAGAACGACTCCGATACGGACTGAATATCATGCTTAAAGATGGCAGTTTTGACCGTATCTTTATCCAGTATAATCAGCACCATATCGATAACATTCACTCCAGCCACTGGCGAGTCTTTACGTTGACCAACCCTTTCCTTCCGGAAGATATTCCATTTGAGCAAAAAGAGCTTTGGTATGACCTGACAGAAGACAATAACTAAACCTGATCCAGCACTCGCTTTTCAAAAATTTTATTTGCTCTTACGCACATAACCTCGACACATATCTCAGGTCTCTGTTTTTTAAACCTATTATAAGTTTATATAAAACTGGTCTCACCCATTGAGGAATATACCCCTGAACCAGCCATATCCGCCGGAGTACGCCACAAAAAAGGCCTGATAATGCGGAAACAGATTTTTAATAATTTCTGATTTTTAATAACTTCTGGAGGTTTTCTTATGAGCGAAATTGCACTTTCTATCAGCCTGTTGTCGCTGGTAGCAGTGCTGGGATTATGGATAGGAAACTGGCGGATCCGTGGTGTCGGTCTGGGGATTGGTGGCGTACTTTTCGGCGGGTTGTTTGTCGGACATTATGCACAAATCCTACATATCGAACTGGATATGCACACCTTACATTTTATCCAGGAATTTGGCCTTATTCTGTTCGTCTATACGATAGGTATTCAGGTCGGTCCCGGCTTTTTTGCGTCATTACGCAGCTCAGGTCTGAAGCTGAACGGTTTTGCAGCCCTGATTGTCGCACTCGGCGGTTTAATGACCGTTATTATCTATCATCTGTTCGATGTGCCCCTTCCTGTCATACTGGGGGTATTTTCTGGTGCAGTGACCAATACCCCATCCCTGGGTGCTGGGCAGCAAATTCTGGGGGAACTCGGGCTGGGAGAAGAGATGCTTGGCCTGACCGGTATGGGCTATGCCGTTGCCTATCCGTTTGGTATCTGTGGTATTTTGCTGACAATGTGGCTTTTAAGGCTGGTATTTAAAGTTGATGTTGATAAGGAAGCTGAACAGTTTGACGTCAGCAGCGGTCAGAAAAAAGAAGGCCTGCAGACGAAAAATGTGGTGGTAAAAAACCCCAATCTAATCGGCCTGACACTCTCTGAAATCCCGGATCTGACCGAAGGTAACATTATCTGTTCCCGGCTGAAACGGGGAGATGAACTGCTGGTACCCAAAATGGATACCCGGGTTGACTTGAATGACTACCTGCATCTGGTCGGTGATGCAAAAGCACTGAAAAAAGCTCAGTTAGTTATTGGTGAAGAAGTCGAGACCAGCTTGTCGACCAAAGGCACGGAAATGAGGTCACAACGGCTGGTCGTCACCAATGAGCTAGTACTGGGGAAAAAGATCGGTGATTTGGGGCTTAAGGAAAGATACGATGTCGTCGTCTCCCGCCTGAACCGGGCCGGTGTGGAGCTGGTTCCGGGCAGTGAAACCAATCTGCAGTTTGGTGATATCCTGAATCTGGTCGGACGTATAGAAGCCATTGAAGCGGTTAGTGGTCTGGTTGGTAATGCCCAGCAGAAGCTCAACCAAGTACAGATGTTGCCGGTATTTCTGGGGATCGGACTCGGTGTCCTGCTGGGCTCCATTCCTTTTTATCTGCCAGGCCTCCCTGCGGCTATCAAACTGGGCCTTGCCGGAGGCCCGTTAATTGTCGCACTGATTTTATCCCGAATCGGCAGTATCGGCAGACTGTACTGGTTTATGCCCCCCAGTGCCAACCTGGCACTACGGGAAATAGGCATCGTCTTATTCCTTGCCGTTGTCGGACTAAAATCAGGCGGTGGTTTTATTGATACTCTGCTTAACGGTGATGGCTTTAGCTGGATGGGGTATGGCGTCTTTATTACCTTTACACCACTGCTGATTGTCGGACTTATCGCCCGAATTGTCGGTGGCTTAAACTACCTGACTCTATGCGGCATGCTGGCCGGTTCAATGACCGATCCACCGGCGCTTGCCTTTGCGAATGGTCTGCACAGTAGCAGTGGCGCACCAGCATTATCTTATGCAACGGTTTATCCTCTAGTGATGTGCCTGAGAATACTGCTTCCACAGTTGCTGGCTATTTTACTCTGGGCAGGTTAATTTCACCGATTAATCACAGGGTTGGGACTCTCGTTACCAGCCCTGAATGACAGTAAAATGACAAAAAAAACAGTTATCGTATTTTTTTCATCTTTCTTAATAGCGAGACATACTATTTCTGACTACCAGAACTGAAATCCGGAGGATCGTATTCATATTTCTCCTTCTGGGAATGCTTGTTCTGATAAGCAGTTAGTCAGTTCCCTCATACGCCCTGCCCTTTTATTGCAAAATATATAACCAAGACAGAAGGAATTATTAGTATTTTTGCCTGATTTGACGAATTTATAATCGACTTCTATGGTTAATCATTATTAAACCACCACAGAGGCATGCCACATGAAAAGAAACAGTAAAACATACCGTTTGCAGTTAATTAAGGAAACCGTAGAAAAACACGAACGCCTTTCATGTAGTGACCCTATGGTGCGATTTATTCAGTATTTGCTGGAAAAAAAACCGACAAAAGTCGAAGAAACAAATCAGAAACACCGCTTCGCAGGCCATCACTATGATCACCATGCTGGCGGCTGGGTCAGTGACAAATGGTCCTGACACTATACGCTTGAGGTGACTGAGTATAAGAAGGCAGGAAATCTCACCGGCTTCCTGCCTCCATGCCCTATCAGCGAAATCCGGAAATGCTTGTCCCCCTATCAGAACAGTGGAATCATCTTGATTCAGGTGAATTAAAACCATAAAAAACATTCAAAACAAAACATCCAGCCCAAAACAATATAAAACTCTAATATGCGTTTTATCTAATATGTAATTTATGTGAGAATACTTTTTATGTTTACAACATGATAGCAGTTGTAACTTTATCTAATGAAATGCATTTTTCTGCCGCTATTATGTATTAAGACGTTGCCAATAACGAAGGAACCCACATGTTCATCAATAACCTGACGCTAAAAAACCGGCTGATTATCACCGTTGCCATACCATGTATTGCCTTGGTCACCGTAGGGCTTGCCAGCCTGAAAACCATGTCACATATCGCCACCCAAACAGAACAACTGTATCTGAACACCGCCGCACCGATGCGGGCGATGGCAGATGCTGCTACACGTAACATTCGCATGCGGGTAGGCATTGATGTAATGCTGCTTCAGGAAACACCTCTTCGTGATGAAAGAGGCGTCAAAAGCCGGGTAAAAGATGCCCGAACCGAAGATATTCCGGAATTGCGTGCCGCTATGGCTATTGCGGTGGATGCTCAGGTTAATCCTGAACTAAAAAAACGGGTACAGAAGTTATCTGACCTCTTTGAGACTGTGGTAACCAATGAGCTGAATCCTATGCTGGAAGCTCTGGATAGTGGCGATATGGCAACAGCACAGACCATTTACCGTGATAAATATGCCAAAAGCTACGGTGTAATACGCAAAGAAGCCGATGCTCTGCTTGGAAAACTCTTAGAACAAGCAGAAACACAAAACAAAATCAGTATCGACAGCTATACCAACGGGCGCAACACTCAGATTTTGATAATCAGTGTCGGCCTGATTATTTCCTTTGTGATCTCGTCACTGATCGTGATCAATCTGCGCAGCCGGGTAACCGTTCTGCGGGAAACCATTACTGATGCTGCACGGGAGATGTCTCTTTCAACCCGCATCAATCTAGAAGGACACGATGAACTGACTGATATCGGCGACAGTTTTAATCAATTTATGGAGAAAGTGCACAATTCTATTGATCAGGTTGCCCAGAATGCCCGGGAGCTGGCAGTCATGGCTCAGGATGTTTCGGAGCGCGCACACCATACTCAGAATAACTGTACCTCACAACGCGACCGTACCGTTCAGGTTGCTACAGCAATTCATGAACTGGGGGCAACAGTGAGTGAGATTGCAGCCAATGCTGCTCAGGCAGCAGAGGTAGCCAATGAAGCAACACATCGTTCCGGCGATGGTAAAAAGGTAGTTGTACAAGCACGGGAACAAATCGGCGAGCTGTCTATCGAGCTGGATCAGGCAACGACGGTTATTGCATCACTGGCAGAACAGGTTAATGATATCAGCTCAACATTGGATACCATTCGTAATATCTCCGACCAGACCAACCTTCTGGCATTGAATGCGGCCATTGAAGCAGCCCGAGCAGGTGAACAGGGTCGCGGCTTTGCTGTCGTTGCAGACGAGGTACGGACTCTGGCCAGTCGCTCTGCCGATTCAACGGAAGAGATCCAGCAGATCATTGATAAACTGCAGACAGAATCAAAACGTGCAGTCAGTGCTATGGAAAAAGGCCGTACACAGAGCAATCTGGTGGTGGAATATGCCGACAATGCCAACCATGCACTGGAACAGATTAACGATCATATCGACCAGATAAGTGATCAGAATATTCAGGTTGCCACTGCCACAGAAGAGCAATCCAGCGTGGTCGAAGACATCAACCGTAATGTAGAAGAAATCAACCAGCTGACCATGGAAACAACCGATATCGCCGGTCAGCTTAACCAGTCCAGTGCCAGCCTGAAGCATCTGTCATCAGAACTGGATAAATTGGTGAATTACTTCAAACTGTAATTCCCGATTAAACCATATAAAAAGCCCGCGACAGTCATCGCGGGCTTTTTCAATTCTAAACAGGTAATGAAGTTTATGCGTAAGCTGCTTCCACTTCACTCAGCATATTACGAACGGTTTTGCGTGTTTTACGGCGGCCAAAAAATCCCAGACCGGTATACAAAAACGATTTTCTTTTCTTATTGGTAATAACACCATCAATATAATACAGACGATTTTTACTGAAAATAATGTTTCTCAGCCCTTCATCACACATGCAGATAAAGTTACTCAGGCAGTAATGTTCCAGCTCTTTAAGTAACCCGGTGACCTTTTCTTTAGGCAATTGATTATCACGGATGATATCGTACAGATTTCCGCCACACTCGGAATTAATATGCTCATAAACCAGCCCGGTTCCCAGATTGGTTTCAACAAACCCGAAGCACTTAGGCAGATGTTCCAGCGGAACGTCTTTCTTATACAGCTTGTTGTAAAAGCGATACTCAAGTTTATTAATTTTCAGCGGACTGTGGCTATGCATGACTTTAATGCACAGATCAGCGTTATCCGGATGCTGATAGCAGGTTCGTGTTGTTCCTTTACCAAGCATATCAGCCTTGCTTAGCATTATCATAATAAGACTCATCTGACGTTGTATTATTTTTCAGCAGGATTTTAACTGTGTCACACTTTTGAATCCAGTAAAAAAAAGAATTTTTTATGACTTTTTATATCTTTACTTATTTTTGCAACATATCTGTGATCGCAAATCCATAGACATAACTAATAAAAACTGTATTGATTTTTCCCGTTATGCTTCGAAACATACATGGCCTGATCCGCACAGCGGATTAGTTTTTCCAGCGTGTCTCCGTCTTTTCCGAATAAGGAAACTCCAATACTGAATGTCACTGATTGCAGGTAAGCCCCGATCTCGACCTTATCTGAGCAGCTTTCCGATATTCTGTTAAGGATACTTTTTAGTGTGTCCAAATCAGGAACATCACTCAGAAGAAGAAGAAATTCATCCCCGGCATACCGACAGACAGAATATTCATGCTTTTGGGTGCTCCTGTCAGTATGGCGCACACAGTTATCCAGCCTTTTAGCAAAAAGTTGTAAAACTTCATCTCCGGCATCGTGACCGAGTGAATCGTTAATATATTTGAAATTATCTACATCAAGAAAAACAAGAGCCGTCAGTGCGGCGCTGTTTCTCTGCTGTCTCAGCTTACGCGTCGCCCACTCTTCAAAACTCCAGCGATTCGACAGCCCGGTAAGCGGATCGGTATACGCCAGTTCTTCAATACCGGCTGAATAAAGGTCTTTCAGGTACTGATTGGTTTTACGATAATAATAGTTGGAAGTCAGACAACTGATACACATGGCTAAATAGCTGGTATATAAAGGGGCACTTAATGTATCAATCGTAAATGTATACGGTAGTATATTAAGCCACTCTGCCAACAGCATTCCTGCCAGAAAAAGACTAAAAAAGATGGCGTAATGTAATGCACTCTTAAAGCGGTTAATAATAATAACCGTTGCTATAACAGGAAACACCCAGAACAGATGTCTCTCCGGAAGTACGACATGCGCGACTGCCGTAATGATCAAAGCAATATTAACCAGCGTAGTTGAACAAAACCGGGGGGAACGTTTAAGCCGCCATAAGGTGATAAAACAAAGTAACGCACTAATAGAATTAAGCACAACAAATGGATACCGAACCTGTAACACCAGGTTGATAACACTGTAAATCGTCAATAACGCCCCTGGGATAGCACTTGCCGCATAGCAAAGTCTCCTCTGACGTATCTGGCTCATATCAGCCATATCTTTTAGAGTTTTATTCGCCAGCACATCAAGCATAGTTTTGTTATTTATATATCTGAATAGTTATTCGACGCATTCTACTCTTTTGTTTCAAAATGTATATGTAATTCAAGTCATAGAATTGTCAGTAGTAACAAGTTGAAGAAAGCATTTTTAGCCAGTAGAAAGCCGATAAGTAACAATAACTTCAATAGACTATAGCGCCAGAAAGCGCTCTCTCAGCAAATCCCTTTCCCAGTTGCCGTCCCTACCAATCAGGAGTACAGTTCATTAGTCGCATAGCCTTACGGAAAAATATTATGGATTTGAACACTGAGTATAACCCTATGTATCAGCTATATTACTATCCGAACAATGCTAGCCTCGCTCCCCACTTCCTACTCCATCATATGAAGTTAAACTACAAATTGCTGTTGGTTGATAGACAATCAAATTATCAGAAATCACCGGATTATTTAAAGCTCAATCCTGCCGGACGAATCCCGACTCTGATCGCCAATAATCAACCCATTTTTGAAAGTCCGGCTATATGCATACATCTCTGTGAATCACATCCTGAATATGGACTGATTCCCCCCGTTGGAGATCCGTTACGTCCTCTGTTTTTTCAGTGGCTGGCCTTTTTAAATAATACACTTCAAGCTGAATTAATGGTTCGTTACTATCCACACCGTCATACAAATGATGAATCCACAATACCAAACGTTATAGCAGCTCAGGATGAGCGTATTGCAGATGCACTATCTATCATAAACGATCAGTTAGAACACCACAGATACCTGCTCGGAAACGATCTGTCAGCTTGTGATTACTTTCTATTCATGCTGGCCGAGTGGTCATTACCAGTCAAACAGTCGCCATTAACATTTAAGTATCTGGCAAATTATCTGAAACGATTATCTGAAAACCCAACTGTGAAGGCTGTTTGTGAAATCGAAGCCATTGATCTCACACCATTTGAAGAAGTGAATAAAGACTTTGCGAGCGAGCTACCCAGCAGGGTAAGTCACCAATAACAAAAAAGCCTCGACAATACTTAGTATTGTCAAGGCCTTATCGAAATAATGGCACGCCCTACAGGATTCGAACCTGTGACCACCTGCTTAGAAGGCAGGTGCTCTATCCAGCTGAGCTAAGGGCGCGCTGTGGGGTTGAATTATACGAGTTAAGGCACTTAGGTCAACGCCTTTCTCCAACATCGTGATTTGAATGGGCAAAAAAAGACCAGCGATGAAATAAATTATCTTCCGGGCTGAGAAGCAAACGTTTGCCAATAGATATTCCGTCCGATTTTTGCGACAATGCCCGCACTCTCCGTGACACAGGCATTCAGGGATATTATGACTGCACAAAATATTGATGGAAAACTCATCTCACAGACCGTTCGTTCAGAAGTCGCTGCCCGGGTAAAATCCCGCACAGAAGCAGGGCTACGCGCTCCGGGACTGGCGGTAATTCTGGTTGGTGAAGACCCGGCTTCTCAAGTGTATGTCGGCAGTAAGCGTAAAGCTTGCGACGAAGTCGGCTTTATCTCGAAATCTTATGATCTCCCTGCAACGGCAACAGAACAGGATCTGCTTACGCTTGTTGAACAGTTGAACAATGATGCGGAGATCGATGGCATTCTGGTTCAGCTTCCCCTGCCAGCCGGTATCGATAGTACTAAAGTACTCGAGAGCATTCATCCGGAAAAAGATGTCGATGGTTTCCACCCTTATAATGTTGGCCGCCTGTGCCAGCGGATGCCGAAACTGCGCTCCTGCACCCCGAAAGGCATCATGACTCTGCTTGAGCGGTATAATATTGAACTGCGCGGAAAACACGCCGTTGTTGTAGGAGCGTCCAATATTGTTGGCCGTCCGATGACCATGGAACTGCTGCTGGCAGGATGCACCACCACCACTTGCCACCGTTTTACTCATGATCTGGAATCATTTGTCCGTCAGGCCGATCTGCTGGTCGTTGCCGTGGGTAAACCTAATTTTATTCCGGGAGAATGGGTGAAAGAAGGAGCGGTCGTTGTCGATGTCGGTATCAACCGTCTGGAATCAGGGAAACTGTCCGGTGATGTGGAATATGACATTGCCAAAACCAAAGCCAGCTTTATTACTCCGGTTCCCGGTGGCGTTGGCCCGATGACAGTGGCCACTCTGATCGAAAATACCATGATTGCCTGCGAACAATACGACAAAATGAGCTGATGTACCGCCACCGGCATATTCATTTGCCGGTGGCTCTTTGTTGTACCCGACCAGAATTCAGCCCTTAATCTGCTTTAATCCGATCCGCCAGATGACTCACTGCCAGGCCGAAGTAATAAGACCGGTTCCACTTCATAAGCACCTGATAGTTATTGTAAATAAGATAAGATCTGCCGTTTCTGTCATCCGGCATGATCAGCCAGGCATCAATATCATGCTTCAGTGCCGGTAACGGACTTCCATTGGCTTTACGGATCCCAAGCCGGTTCCATTCCCGCAGCGTTCTGGCTTTTTCAGTCTGACGCCCGGCCAGATCAGAAGAAAGAGAATCCGGAACCAGAACTTCCCTTCCCCAGGTATAATTATCATCCCATCCGGATTGCTTCAGATAATTCGCGGCAGAAGCAAAAACATCGGTTCGGGTGTTCCAGATATCTTTACGACCGTCACCATTTCCATCCTGTGCAAAAGCCAGAAACGAGCTGGGCATAAACTGACATTGTCCCATGGCACCAGCCCAGGAACTCTTCATATTTTGAACCTCAATATGCCCCTGATCCAAAATCGTCAGCGCGGCCATGGTTTCCTGACGGAAAAATGACTCACGCCTGCCGTCATAAGCCAGAGTCGATAGTGCATCGATAATATTGTAGTTCCCCATCAACTTACCGAAACTACTCTCGATTCCCCACAGAGCCACGATAAACCGGGGCTGAACTCCGTAGTGTTTACCAATCCGATACAACTCATTGTAGTGTTTGTTATACAAGGCCTTAGCCTGTTTCACTCGCCAGTCCGGTAAAGTACTCACCAGATACTCATCCAGGGTTTGTCTCTTCTCCGGTTGATTCTGATCGGCTTTCACCGCCCTTGGTTTATAACTCACGTTGGCAAAAGCTTTATTCAGGGTCTGCTCTGAGATACCTAACGTGCGCGCTTCCTGTTTAAGCGTCGTGATATAGTCAGAAAATTCCGGTTTTGCCTCAGCGACACCAACAGAGATCCCAAATCCTAGCAGTAGCGTAATTACTTTTTTCAATCCTTTCTCCTTTGATCCTTATCCATTTGTTATTATATTTTTGGATCAGCACTGACTTAATCGCTCTGCCCCGCCATCAGATCCTTAAACTGCTTCAGTACATTTTCCGGTGGTGGTGGCAATTGCAGGAAGAACCCCTGTTCCTGTATCGATTCCCGCACTTTATTAATATCGACCTGAGCTAATTTACGCCCTTCAAGTTTAATTACCATGACAAAAACCGGCTTCCCGAACATTGTCATCAGCTCATTCGGTACTTCGGAGAAGTTATCCTTGGTTGGAATATAGAGGTAAGTCCCCTCTTTATTGGTACTTTTATAAATAGAACACAACATATCAAGCCTTACCATTCATAGCCTATGGTTATTATTTAAACGACAAAGTGTAAGTTTTAAACACTTTAGTGACATTTATACCTAAAACGTTATTTTTTGCAATAACATGACTTGCTGACTCAGATCCTGAGAGATAACATAATCCCCGGATTTTTGGCAGGCGCATAAAATGTCTGCCTGTTTTTTCACTATTTTTAACTTCTACTATCGGGGTATCGGCAACAATGACTCAAACACCAGACCTGAAAGGTAGCAGTTTTACTCTGTCGGTTCTGCATCTGTTCAATAATAACGTATCAGAAACGTTAGCTTATCTCGATGAAAAGGTCGCTAAAGCCCCTTCTTTTTTTGCATCAGCGCCCGTGGTTCTGAACATCACCAAAGTTGAAGACGACATTGATTTCACCGGCCTGAAACAGGGCATCCTTAATATTGGACTGATCCCGGTCGGGGTCACTGGATGCAAAGACAAAAGAACCCAAAACCTGGCGAAAGAAGCCGGGCTTGCGGTAATGTCAGCCGCCAAAACACCTTCTCAGGCTCCGGCAGAAATGGCTCCGGTTAAGGTAATACAAACGCCGGTACGTTCCGGACAACAGATTTACGCCAAAGATAGCGATCTTGTGATCCTGAACCATATCAGTGCCGGAGCAGAAGTGATTGCTGATGGCAGTATCCATATTCACGGCACCCTGCGAGGCAGAGCAATCGCAGGAGCAAGCGGACAAAAAGAAGCAAAAATTATTTGCCAAGATTTACAGGCTGAGCTGGTTTCCATTGCCGGAAATTACTGGCTGAGCGATCAAATTACTGATGAGTTCTGGCAGAAAAAAGTCATGCTCTCCCTGCAGTCTGATGCAGAGCAGAACGATTTTCTTTCCTTCCGGACTCTGGATATATAAAAAGGATTAAAAGATGGCACGCATTATTGTGGTCACCTCAGGAAAAGGCGGCGTAGGTAAAACTACATCAAGCGCCGCAATCGCTTCCGGGCTGGCTCTGAAGGGCAAAAAAACCGCGGTGATCGATTTCGATATCGGTCTACGTAATCTGGATTTGATCATGGGCTGTGAACGCCGTGTGGTTTACGACTTCGTTAACGTAATCAACGGTGAAGCAACATTGAATCAGGCACTGATTAAAGATAAACGTGCTGATAACCTGTTTATACTGCCGGCTTCTCAGACCCGGGATAAAGATGCCCTGACCCGAGATGGTGTACAGCGAGTCTTTGACGAACTGGATGAAATGGGTTTTGAGTTTATTATCTGTGACTCTCCCGCTGGTATTGAACAGGGTGCGCTGATGGCATTGTACTTTGCTGACGAAGCCATCGTAACCACCAACCCTGAAGTCTCATCGGTTCGGGATTCAGACCGTATTCTGGGTATTCTGGATTCAAAATCCCGCCGGGCTGAACAAGGACTGGAACCTATCAGGCAACATCTGCTGCTTACCCGCTATAACCCGTCTCGGGTTAATCTTGGTGAAATGCTCAGTGTCAGTGATGTTGAAGAAATCCTGCATATCAAATTACTGGGGGTTATCCCAGAGAGTCAGGCGGTACTGAACGCGTCCAACAAGGGGGTTCCGGTTATCTTTGATGAGCAGTCTGATGCAGGGCAAGCCTACGATGATACCGTAGAACGCCTGCTTGGTGAGGAAGCGGATTTCCGTTTTCTGACCGAAGAAAAGAAAAGCCTGTTCAAACGACTATTCGGAGGCTAACGTGTCGCTACTTGAATTTTTCCGTCCACAAAAAAAAGCATCCGCCTCGCTGGCAAAAGAGCGCCTGCAGATTATCGTTGCGGAAAGAAGAAGTCAGGCATCGGGGTCTCCAACGTATCTTCCTCAGTTAAAAGAAGATATTCTTCAGGTACTGGCCAAATATGTGCAGGTTGATCCTTCCATGGTGCACGTAGCTCTGGAACAGGATGATGATGATCTGTCCGTACTGGAACTGAATGTTAGGCTACCGGACGACGATAAATAAAGACAGCTCCGGCTACCTCTTTATATCAGACAACAAAATCATACCAGACAGCAAAAAACCCACTCAAAAAAGTGGGTTTTTATTATTTACAGCTTATAAGCAATGCAGAAGCTTACGAATACCTTAGCGGTTAAAGCGTTCTGTACGCATCCCCATCAGGAGGCTGACACACATCAGCAGCAGAATAACCGTAAACGGTAAGGCTGTCGATATGGCACCAGCCTGCAAAGCCTGAATTGCCTGCGTTCCGCCAATCCATAACAGTGCTGCAGCAATGGCACCTTCCATGACCGCCCAGAAAATACGCTGCGGAACCGGAGCATCCACTTTACCGCCGGCAGTGATACTGTCGATCACCAGCGAACCGGAATCTGAAGAAGTAATAAAGAACACCAGTACCAGAATAACAGCAACCACAGACAAAAGCGTACCAAACGGCAGTACATCAAATGCCTGGAACATTGCCAGAGGAACGTCTGTCAGACCATTGGCTCCCAGCTCACCGACACCATGAATCACCTGATCGAGTGCAATACCACCAAACACCGACATCCAAATAACGGTCACCAACGTCGGAACCAAAAGCACAGCCGTAATAAACTCTCGTACCGTCCGTCCTTTAGATACACGAGCAATAAACATACCGACAAATGGCGACCAGGAAATCCACCATGCCCAGTAGAATACTGTCCAGCCCTGGAACCAGGCTTCATCGGTACGACCATGCGGATTACTCAGCGGAATGATATTCTCTATATAAGCCATCAATGTGGTCGGTATCGAACCCAAAGCAACCGCATAGCAGATCATCGCCACCAGTATCAGCAGCAGAAAAGCAACGATCATATTCAGGTTACTCAATACTTTTACGCCACCTTCAATACCGCGAACCACAGAAATAGTCGCCAGCAGAGTAACTCCGATAATAACGATAATTTGCAGTCCAATTCCGGCATCGATGCCAAATACATGGTGAATCCCACTGGCTGCCTGTTGTGCCCCCAAACCAAGCGATGTTGCCAGACCGAACAGAGTCGCAACGACTGCCAGAATATCCACTACATGGCCGGCCCAGCCCCAGGCGCGATCACCCAGTAACGGATAGAAAATCGAACGAATTGAAAGCGGCAGACCTTTGTTATAGGCAAAGAACGCCAGTGACAAAGCAACAACACCGTAAATAGCCCAGGGATGGAGTCCCCAGTGGAACATAGTTGCTCCCAACGCTAGCTTTGCCGCTTCCGGTGTATTCGCCTCTACCCCCAGAGGCGTTTCATACCAACCGGTATAATATGCCACAGGCTCCGCCACACTCCAGAACATAAGTCCAATCCCCATACCAGCAGCAAACAACATCGCCAGCCAGGAGACATAAGAGTGATCCGCCACAGCTTCTTCACCGCCGAGGCGGATCTTACCGAACGGGGAGACAATCAGGCCAAGACAGAAGATAACAAAAATATTTCCCGACCAGATAAATAGCCAGTCAAATGCTCCGATGATCTGCCATTTAATGCCATCCAGAACCGTTTTAGCTGATTCTGCATCACTCACCAGTGTAGCAATCAGAAACAGCAGAATTAAACCAGCACTGATCCCGAACACCGGGTTATGAACATCAAAGCCCCATTTCTGGACGTTATCTTGTCCGACCGTATAGTCCGTACTGTCTATACTGTATTTATCGACACCTTTAGTCATTTTTCCTCTCATGGTTATAACCGCAGGCACAAATGAATATTCCGTTTAACATTAATTTGTACTCTCGGTATTTTTATAAAGACTCCGAAAAAATATATACCATCAGAACGTAAAACCTCAAGCTAAAGCTTAAATATTAACCAATAATACAGTACATAGCGCCACGAACGAACACTTAACGACCAATACAATCTATCAAATCCCTATCTGTGATATTTGTTGTCTAATCATTTCACCACGAAATATTTGCCTGATTTCTCGCTCCATGCCGGTTCAAACCACTATCTCAGGCAATTTATTTGTATTTTGCCGGTTGCCCTCTTTAAAAACGGGACAAAGTCAGTTAACGTCACCCACAAATTATGCTCAGCCATCCCGGTATTAATAAATTGGAGTCTTGCATTGGAAAAGCATGAAGAAGTCTTAGTGTCACTCAGACAAATCATAAGGGCGATTGACCTGCATTCTAAAAAACTGAGTAAAGAGTCTGGCTTAACCGGCCCTCAATTGATCCTGATGCGTTCAATCAAAGAGCTGGGAGAAGTCACGATTAAAGAACTTTCAAAACACACCAATATGAGTCCGGCCACGGCAACGACGATACTTGACCGGCTGGAAAGAAATGGTCATGTGGAAAGAATCCGCAGCCGAGCAGATAAACGTAAGGTGCACGCCCATTTAACCGAACAGGGTGCCACACTTCTTCAATCAGCACCGATGCCGCTGCAGGAAAGTTTTATCAATAAGTTTCAGAATCTGGATGAATGGGAACAGAGCCTGCTTCTTTCCTCAGTACAGAGAATTGCCAGCATGATGAATGCCGAATCCTATGACGCCGCTCCGGTGCTGGAACTGGGTAATATTACAGACCCGAGTGAAACCCAAAAATAACGCCCCACGGCTTCTTCGTCCGGTCACTTCTTTTATATCTCCCTGCAAAGACAGGGGGTTCCCCCTTAATGCGATTTATCCTTCACTGCAACTTGCCCCCAATACAACTTACCATCGATAAAACTCACCCCAACAAAATTAGAGCATAAATCAATATACTTTCGCCTTCTGCATTTTTTCGAATTCAAATGTTAAATATATGCTAAACACCAAAAACCCAGCGCAATATTTGCAAAAAATAAATATTCATAAATACCAATAAGATAAATAGGTTCACTCTCTAATCCTCACGCCACCTCATTAGATAAAACAACAAACCCATAACATCAGCAAGTTCATCCTTGCAATTACTAACACCTCTAATTATTTGTGCTCAAAAAAATAATTAGGTAACCTATAAAGGTCTTTACACAGGAAGATAGTTAAAGGAAGGACCTTTATGAAATTCAAATTAGCTTCACTATTAATGGCGGCAAGCTTTGGTGCTCAGGCCGGTGAATGCGGAACTGTCACTATCGCCGATATGAACTGGAACTCAGCCAGCCTTATCGCCAATATTGACCGTTTTATTCTGGAAACCGGATTTGGCTGTGAAGCCGAACTGATACCGGGAGACACAATGGCAACAGCCACTTCCATGGTCGAAAAAGGCCAGCCAGATATTGCACCGGAACTCTGGACCAACGCCGTCCAGGAAGCCATTGAAAACGGCGTACAGGAAGGGCGTATCAAATACGTCGGCCACTCTCTGGTCGAAGGCGGCGAGGAAGGCTTCTGGGTGCCCGCCTATCTGGTTGAGCAGTACCCAGAACTGAAAACCATTGCCGGCGTAAAAAAACATCCGGAACTGTTTGAACACCCGGAAAATCCGGATGCTGGCGGCTTCTATAACTGCCCGGCAGGCTGGGGATGTCAGATTTCAGCAGCCAACCTGTTCAAAGCCCTGGAACTGGATAAAGCCGGTTTTAAACTGATCGACTCTGGCTCTGCCGCTGGTCTTTCCGGTTCACTGGCTAAAGCCTATGAGCGCAAAGAAGGCTGGTTTGGCTACTACTGGGCTCCTACCGCCGTTCTTGGTAAGTACGATATGGTAAAAGTCGATTTTGGCAGTGGCGTCGATAAAGACGAATACCTTCGCTGTACCAGTGTTGATGGCTGTCTGGATCCGAAAGTTACCATGTATCCGCCATCACCAGTCTATACCATAGTCACCACAGATTTTGCCGCAAAAGACCCTGCAATGCAGGATTATCTAAATAAGCGTGGATTCACCAACGCGGATATGAACCAGTTGCTGGCGTGGATGGAAGACGAGCAGGCCAATGCCGAAGACGCCATGTTCTATTTCCTTGAAAACTACCCGCAGGTCTGGAAAGCATGGCTGCCGGAATCTATTGCTGAAAAAGTAGCTGACGAACTTTAAGCCCTCCTACTCTTTCACTCAACATATCTATATAAAAGAGTAGCTTACGAGTTACTCTTTTCTTTAACTAAGGAATAAAATATGGCTGATAGTAGTTGGTTAAGCCACTTTCCCGAAATGGATCGGTCCGGTTTAAGGCTGATCCGAAAAACACTGGACGGAGCATACAAAAGCTTCTCCCGCGAATACGGCGATGCCATTGAATCGTTCTTCGACCCTCTGCTTTCATTTCTGATCTGGTTCGAAAAGCTGTTGCTGGAAACACCCTGGTGGCTGGTTTTGATCGTTCTTACCGGTCTGGTTTATCTTGCCAGTCGCTCGGCTAAAATGGCCGCTGCCTGTGTCGTTTCATTACTATTAATCGGTTACTTCGGCATGTGGGAAGATACCATGCGCACTCTGAGTATCATTACTGTCTGTACCATTGTGGCCATTGTCGTCGGTATACCCATCGGTATCGCAATGGCCCGCTCAAACCGGACGCAGACTATCGTCACTCCTATTCTGGATATTATGCAGACCATGCCGGCTTTCGTATACCTTATCCCTGTCGTTATGCTACTGGGCATAGGTAAAGTTCCCGGACTGATTGCTGTAGTCATCTATGCTATCCCACCGGTTATCCGGCTGACTAATCTGGGGATCCGTCTGGTTGATGCCGAAGTAATGGAAGCCGCAACGGCATACGGTGCCAGCAAATGGCAGCGCCTTGTCGGTGTGCAGTTGCCCCTGGCAATGCCAACCATAATGGCCGGTATTAATCAGACCATTATGATGGCACTCTCTATGGTCGTTATTGCATCAATGATTGGCGTAAAAGGGCTCGGCCAACCGGTTCTGAAAGCCATCAGCAACCAGTACTTTACCCTGGGGCTACTGAATGGTCTGGCCATTGTTGCCCTTGCCATTCTGATTGACCGCGCGTCACAAGCCTACGGAAAACGCACTCAGGCACACTTGGGAGACCAGAAACATGACTAAGCCACTTATCGAAGTATCAGGGCTGTATAAAGTATTCGGCACCCATCCTGAAAAAGTGATGCCACTGGTGAAACAAGGCCTGAGCAAAGATGAAATTCTGAATCAGACCGGGCATACCGTGGGTCTGAAAGACATCAACCTGAAGATAAACAGAGGCGAAATTTTTGTCATTATGGGGCTGTCCGGTTCGGGTAAATCCACTCTGATCCGGCACTTCAACCGCCTTATCGACCCGACAGAAGGCAATATTTTTGTTGAAGGAACCGATGTGATGCAGCTTACTCCTCAGGAATTGCAGGAGTTCCGCCGCCATAAAATGTCGATGGTGTTTCAGCGATTCGGGCTACTGCCGCACCGTAAGGTTATCGACAATGTCGCTTACGGGCTTGAAGTGCAGAAAGTTGACAAAGACAAACGCCTGCAAGCCGCAACCGAATGGCTGGAGACCGTCGGTCTGAAAGGCTATGAAGATCAGTACCCTTCTCAGCTATCCGGCGGACAGCAGCAGCGTGTTGGTCTGGCCCGGGCACTGTGTACCAATGCCGAAATCCTGCTGATGGATGAAGCCTTCTCTGCCCTTGACCCACTCATCAGGAGCGAAATGCAGGATCAACTGACCGAATTGCAGGAAAAGCTGCATAAAACGATTATTTTTATCACCCACGATCTTGATGAAGCCCTACGCCTGGGTGACCAGATAGCCATTCTGAAAGACGGTGTTTTGGTTCAGCAGGGCACTCCGGATGACATTCTTCTGCATCCGGCAGATGCTTATGTAGAAGCCTTTGTTAAGGATGTAAACCGGGCCAGAGCCCTGAATGTTGAAACAGTTATGCAGCCTCCGGCAATGCGTATCACGGCAGAAACTATCGATGAAGCACTGGCTCAGATGAAAAAATCCAAACACGACTACGGCTACCACATCACAGAAGACGGTTATCAGGGGTTGATCACCCAGAACAGTCTGGAAGAAGCCGTCAACGGTGACGATTCACAAGAAATCAGTGAAGAATTGTACGAAGATGTGCCAACCATTTCACCAGATTCCGCCATCGAAGAAGTGCTGACAGAAAGCATTGCTTCTGACTACTCTTTGCCGGTGGTGGATGAAGAGGGCAACCTGAAAGGGTCACTGGAAAGAGAAAAAGTGGCGGATATTTTTGCCGATAAAGAAACGGTAAAAGAAGAAACCGGCACTCAGACAAACACACAGGATTGATATTTTTTATCAGTCAGAGTATGACCAAAAACAAACATAGCCGGCAGGTGATCCCTGCCGGCTATGCTTTATGTATTATTTACCAGCACTAAAGATCTTGCTGCAGTGTATTCCACAGCGCAGAAACCACGGCTCTGTCTGCCGGAGAAAGCTCACCTTTAGCTGCTTCCAGACTCAGCTCAATGCGCGCTTTCAGTTCCTGAATATCATCCTCTCCAGCCGCTTCACACGCAGCAGCCGACAGGGAGATATGACCTCGTAAATAACCACCGGCGAATAACTCATCATCAGAAGCGGTTTCTACCGCATTGTCGATCTGTTCCAGAAGCTGCTCTTCAAATTCAGTAATCATAACTCTCTCTGCTTAGTGATAACCACCCAGTGGCGGCATCATTGGATTCAGGAACATTCAGATCCGTGGGGTTTCAGTCTGTACACCCTGATTCTGTCCCCGATGACGCAGCAGATGATCCATCAGCACAATCGCCAACATCGCTTCTGCAATCGGCACCGCACGAATGCCCACACACGGATCATGCCGACCTTTTGTGATCAGTTGGGTTGGTTCACCGGTTTTAGTAATCGTTTCTCCCGGTATGGTAATACTGGACGTCGGCTTAAGCGCCATGCTTGCCACAATATCCTGACCAGAGGAAATACCGCCCAGAATGCCACCAGCATGGTTACTGGTGAACCCCTGAGGCGTCAGCGGATCACGATGCTGGCTGCCTTTTTGATTAACAACCGCAAAACCATCACCAATCTCAACACCTTTTACCGCATTGATCCCCATTAGTGCATGCGCAATATCCGCATCCAGCCGGTCAAAGACTGGTTCGCCAAGCCCTACAGGTACATTGGTTGCAACCACCTGCAATTTAGCGCCAACGGAATCCCCTTCTTTTTTCAGGTCACGGATAAGCTGGTCAAACGCCGCAACCTTATCCGCATCCGGACAGAAGAAATCATTCTTTTCGATCTGCGCCCAGTCCACTTTATCGATGGCGATATCACCCATTTGTGACAGGTAAGCACGGATTTCAATACCAAACTCCTGTTTCAGGTACTTTTTGGCAATACCTCCCGCCGCAACACGCATCGCCGTTTCCCGTGCGGACGAACGACCACCACCGCGATAATCACGGTTCCCGTACTTCTGGTGGTAGGTGTAGTCCGCATGCCCGGGACGGAATTTATCTTTAATTTCAGAATAATCTTTAGAGCGTTGATCGGTATTTTCAATCATCAGCCCGATGGATGTCCCCGTGGTTTTACCGTCAAATACGCCGGAGAGGATCTTCACCTTATCCGGCTCCTGACGAGCCGTAGTATAACGCGAAGTTCCCGGACGACGGCGATCCAAATCCTTTTGCAAATCAGTGTCAGTAATGTCAAGGCCCGGAGGACAACCGTCGACGATGCAGCCCAGTGCAATACCGTGGCTCTCTCCGAATGTTGTTACCCGAAAGTGTTGACCTATACTATTTCCTGCCATGTTGTCCTCAGTGCGACTCTCATCTAAAAGTCATATTTCTGTAATTTTTCGTCCGTTCATAGTCGCTTTATAACGAACGCTTGTAAACCCCTAATCCCGGTAATTTCCCCGGCTCAGTCCCTGTACAGAATAAATTCACCGGCGTGTTCCAAAAGCTGCTCTTTTGTCAGCATAAACACCCCATGACCGCCATTCTCAAACTCAATCCAGGTAAACGGGATCTGCGGATACTGATCCATCATATGCACCATTGAATTACCCACTTCGCAGATCAGAATTCCTTTATCCGCCAGATAATCCGGAGCATTAGCCAGAATACGTCGTACCAGCTTCAGTCCATCTGTACCCGCAGCCAGACCCAGTTCCGGTTCATGCGTGAATTCATCCGGCAGACTGTTCATATCTTCCTCATCCACATAAGGCGGATTGGTGACAATCAGGTCATACTGGTCTTTAGGCAAATCCATAAACAGGTTAGAACGAATCGGAAATACCTGCTGTTCCATGCCGTGATCCTGAATATTCTGCTCTGCCACAGCCAATGCACCTTCAGAAATATCCACAGCATCTACCTCTGCTTCCGGGAAAGCATGTGCACAGGCAATCGCAATACAACCACTGCCGGTACAGAGATCCATAATACGCTGTGGCTCCTGAACCAGCCATGGCTGGAACCGGGCTTCAATCAGCTCACCGATCGGAGAACGCGGCACCAACACCCGCTCATCAACAAAAAATTCCAGTCCGCAGAACCAGGCCTTATTGGTCAGGTACGCCGTTGGAATGCGCTCATTAATCCGTCTCACAACCCGTTCAGCAATACGCTGCCGCTCAGTACTGATCAACCGTGAGTTCAGAATATGGGGAGGAACATCAATCGGCAGATGGAGAGTGGGAAGGATTAACTGAACCGCTTCATCCCATGCGTTGTCTGTACCATGACCATAGAACAAACCCGCTGCATTAAAGCGGCTCACCGCCCAGCGAATCATATCCTGAAGGGTTCTGAGCTCCGCAACCACTTCATCTATAAAAATCTTATCCAAATTTGCCTCCAAAAAGCGCTACAATACGCCGATTAACCGAATCCATACTTTATTAATACCAATGAACGACAAAGACAATAGCCTTCATGACGATTTTTCACTGTTTCAGAATGAGGTAAAGGGCGTAAAAAAGTTGCGTCAGGATACCATAATCCAGAAACCAAACAGAGATACTAAGCAAAAAGATGTCAGACGCTCCTTCCGGGAAGCCAAAGATAATGAATTTTTCTTCTCTGATGAGTTTGTTCCTCATCTGAATGAAGACGGTCCGGCACGCTATGCCAGAAGTGATGTATCCAAATTTGAGGTCAAACGTCTGCGACGTGGTGTGTATGTCCCGGACGTTTTTCTCGATATGCACGGTATGACCCAGCAGGAAGCCAAAGCTGAACTGGGAGCCATGATCGCTTATTGTGTCAGAGAAAATATTCACTGCGCCTGTGTGATGCATGGCATCGGCAAACATATTCTGAAAAAGAAAGTACCACTCTGGCTGGCACAGCACCCGGATGTGATGGCCTATCATCAGGCTCCGCTGGAATTCGGTGGCAACGGAGCTGTTCTGGTACTGATGTCAATACCGGAGAAATAGCGTTCAGAAAGGCAGCTATGGATGAATATGCCAGAGCATCTCCCCTTTGCGGCTTTGCGGATCGAACTCCACACACACCAGTCCGGACGTTGGGAACATTGGTGGCATCAACTCAGTAACGAACTGAGAGGTCAGATACCCCACCAGCGGAAGATGAGATACCAGCAAAACCGATTCCAGAGAACGGGCTTGTGCGAGAGCCGTCACATACTCAAATACATGTTCTGCGTTGCCGTACGGAGTAATATCGTCACAGATTTCCAGGCCATTGTCCTTCACGCTGAAAACTTCTGTTATCGCTTCCCATGTCTGCTGTGCCCGGATATAAGGGCTGACCAGTACGGCATCAAACTGACTGAACCCCTGCTCAGCACAAGCTCTGGCCACCGCAATTGATTCTGAACTTCCCCGTTTCGTCAGTTCCCGTTCAGCATCACTGGAAGCGATATGTCCCGCTTCACCGTGGCGCATGATGAATATTTTCATTCCTGAATCCTTCGTTACTTCTGTCTTTGTTGTATAACCCGAGTTGTATAACCTGAAAACTCTCAAGTAAGCAAACACTACTATACTTAGGTATATAAAACAGGTTAACTCTATTTAATCCTAATAGAATTAAATAGATAAATTAGCTCTTTTTGTTATGATAACCCTTGCGGTCAAAAGCAATCTGCCTGATTCTAAAGGCCATTCCGTATCCAGAGATCACCCCGGATACGCAAAACGCCAGAACCTGTTTTACGCAAGATTTACATCAATTGATGTTAGCAGCATCATAATTTTTATACCCTCTGATCTGGAGAATCCCCGTGCACCTGAGCCCGAATGACACGAACAATTACCGCTATGTCAAATTAAACAATGGGTTACGTGCACTCCTTGTTCAGGATCCATCTGCACAAAAATCCGCTGCCGCACTGGCTGTCAATGTCGGACATTTTGACGATCCGGAAAACCGGGAGGGTCTGGCACACTATCTTGAGCATATGCTTTTTCTCGGCACGGAAAAATACCCCAAAATTGGTGAATTTCAAAGTTTCGTGAGTCAACATGGCGGACATAACAACGCCTGGACAGGAACTGAGCACACTTGTTTCTTCTTCGATATCTCGCCAAGCAACTTTAAAGAAGCGCTGGATCACTTCAGCCAGTTCTTTATTGCCCCCCTGTTCAATGAAGAAGCTCTGGACAAAGAACGTCAGGCCGTTGATTCAGAATACCGCCTGAAACTTAAAGACGATATGCGCCGAATTTATCAGGTACACAAAGAGGTCATCAATCAGGCACACCCCTTTGCTAAATTCTCGGTCGGTAACCGGGATACGCTGGAAGACAGGAACGGTCAATCCATTCGGGAAGAAGTACTGGAATTCTACCGACAGAACTATTCTGCCGATCTAATGACTCTGGCCATTATCGACCCGCAGGATCTGGATACACTGGAAACGTTGGTCAACGACAAATTCGGCACGATCGCCAATCAGGAGCTAGCAGGAAAATCGCTGTCCGTTCCTTTTAGTTCAGAAAAAGAATCCGGCTTGCTGGTACAGATTCGCCCGGAAAAAGACACCCGTAAGCTGACTGTTTCCTTTGATCTGCCAAACATGGATGAATACTACAGCATCAAGCCCTTGTCCTACTTCGCCCACCTGCTGGGATATGAAGGGGAAGGCAGCCTGATGCTGTATCTGAAACAGCGCGGCTGGATTACCTCACTGGCCGCTGGTGGCGGAGTTAACGGCAGTAACTTCCGGGAATTTACCGTTAGTGTCAACTTAACCAATGACGGACTGACTGTTACCGACAAGATAATCCGCACGATTTTCCAGTACATTGACCTTATCCGTCATCAGGGCATGAACGAGTGGCGCTATAAAGAGAAAAAAGCGGTACTGGAATCGGCTTTCCGCTTTCAGGAAAAAGGCCGGGCACTGGATCTGGTCAGTCATCTGGTTATCAACCTGCAGCATTATGCTCAGGAAGATATTATTTACGGTGACTATAAAATGGCCGGCTATGATGAGGATTTGCTGCGTTCTATTATCGGCCATTTTACCCCGGAAAACAGCCGCGTCACTCTGATCGCCAAAGGGTTATGCTATAACCGAAAAGCAAAATGGTACGAAACCCCCTACTCCGTAACGCCGTTTACCCCACAGCAATTACTGTTGTGGCGGGATCTTGACCCGGAACCGGAACTGGCTCTGCCGGGAGAAAACCCGTTTATCTGCTATGATCTGGACCCTCAGCCTCTGGAAGGGGAAGCAGAGAAACCCGAGCTGATTGAAGATCTGCCGGGGTTCCGCCTCTGGCACCTGCAGGAAAAAGAATTTCATATTCCGAAAGGCGTGGTTTATGTTGCTATCGACAGCCCCCATGCAGTCTCAACACCCAGAAATATCGTCAAAATGCGTCTCTGTGTAGAGATGTTTTTAGACTCACTGACCAAGCGTACCTACCCGGCGGAAATTGCCGGTATGGGTTATAATATCTATGCCCATCAGGGAGGGATAACGCTAAGTATTTCCGGCTTCAGCCAGAAGCAGCCAGAGCTGCTGAAAATGATTCTGCAACGCTTTGCTGCACGTGAATTCGGTGAGCAGCGGTTTGATATCATCAAACAGCAGATGCTGAGAAACTGGCGCAATTCCGCTAAAGACCGTCCGATATCTCAGCTGTTTAACACTATGACCGGGATATTACAGCCAAATAACCCGCCCTATCCGACCCTGATTGAAGCACTGGAAACTATAGAGATGGATGAACTGTCCATCTTTGTGGAATCGCTACTAGCAGAACTGCATGTAGAGATGTTCGTATACGGTGACTGGACTCGGCAGCAGGCCGTTCTGGTTGGAAACACACTGAAAGATGCGTTGCGGGTTCAGGATCAGCAGTACGAGGAGTCACTGCGTCCGCTGATCATGCTGGGCGAAAATGCGACAACGTTCCAGCATGAAGTGTTCTGCAATCAGGACGATTCAGCGATTGTTCTCTATTATCAGTCACCCAATATTTCACCCCGCAGTACCGCACTATATACACTGGCAAACCATCTGATGTCGGCAACCTTCTTCCATGAAATCCGTACCAAGCAACAGTTGGGATATATGGTTGGTACTGGCAATATGCCGCTGAACCGCCATCCGGGACTGGTACTTTATGTGCAATCACCTAAAGCCGGTCCGGCGGATCTGCTGACAGCCATTGATGAGTTCCTGAATGCCTTTTATATGGTGCTGCTTGAACTTAACGAGTACCAGTGGCACAGCAGTAAACGCGGCCTGTGGCACCAGCTCTCAGCCCCGGACACCAATCTGCGCAGCCGTGCACAACGTTTATGGGTTTCTATCGGTAACAAGGATTATTCCTTCAGCCAACGGGAAGAGGTGCTTCAGGAACTAAAAACTCTTTCCAGAGCCGATATGATCCGCTTTGTGGTCAGCATCCTGAAACCCAGAACCGCAGACCGCCTGATCCTGCACTCTAAAGGCAACGCCCACCGGGATGATGAACCTCTGCGGGTAGGCAGTGAGATAGGCTCCGTAGAAGAGTTCCAGCTCTGGCCAAAAGATGTAGATCTGGGATAACAACTGGCATTCTGAGTTCGTTTGGATTGATGATCTTTCCGGCAAATTTATGCATCAATATCGATAGATTTAGCAAGACTCTGGCCTACTTTTATCTAGTTTGGCCAGTTTATTGTGATCCAACTATCAAATCTGAACTAAACTCAGCCGATCTGACAATCTATACTATGAAATTATATCCACTGTCGGTGAATTATTTTAAATAAAAGAAGTTATTTATCACTTATTCTTGATATATTTATGGATAATTAATCGTAAAATGACTATTTATTCTATCTTTTATCCCCTTCCAGTAAAATTAGACTTGAATATTCATCACATTTAAGACCTATAAATTAACTTACCATTGCGCCACTTTAATCATAATGAATTATTTATTTTAAATACCATTTATTAAATATAAATGTGTATTTTTAATAGTATAAAAAAGGATCATGAAACATGAATGGTATTATTAAAAACTCAAGAAATACAGGCTATGCTCCTGAAAGCTCTGTATCGACACAAACAGTGGCATTTTCTCACTACAACAACATTTCTGCACAGCTTCCTGTCGACCCTAAAACCGGTGCTATCGTTAAAGGTGGTGTTAAAAAGCAGACCGCTCAATGCTTAGAAAACATTAAAGCAATTATCGAAAGCATTAATCACACTATGACTGACGTGGTACGTATCAATGTATACATGAAAAACATCATGGATATCGATTCTATCGATGAAGTCTATTCTTCGTTCTTCCCTGGTTATTTCCCCACCCGTACAGCTCTTGCCGTGGCAGCACTTCCTATGGAAGGTGCTCTGGTACAGATAGATGCCGTGATCACTAACGGTGAAGGCTCTGGTACTCAGACACCTTGCGATTTAGTGAAATTAGTTCGCAATACTGAGGGGGCACCGGTAAGCTCCGTATCGGCACATTCGGTGGCTTTCTCTCACTACAACCACATTTCAGCTCAGCTTCCTGTTGATCCTAAAACTGGTAACATCGTCGTTGGCGGAGCAAAAGAGCAGACCATTCAGTGTCTAAAGAACATTAAAACGATCATGGAAGGCGTGGATGTTCCTTTCGATGATATTGTTAAAATCAATATCCATGTTCAAAGCCTTGATGACATAGAAGCAGTAAACGAAGCGTACACGACATTCTTTCCGGACTCTTCTATCGCAAGAACCGTAGGTTACATGCCCGCACGTTCAGTGGTTGCGGCTTCCGGTCTGCCAATGAACGCACGGGTACAAATCGATGCTACCGTTTCTCATGGTGACGGTACGCCACCACAAGCGGTTGAAGACAGACACGGTCTCGTGATTAAAGCAAACAACACAGATGCTGCACCTAAGAGCCCGTTATCTACCCAGACAGTTGCATTCTCTCACTACAACAACGTTTCAGCTCAGCTTCCTATTGATGCAGCAACAGGGACCGTTGTCGCTGGTGGTGCCAAAGTGCAGGCTGCACAATGTCTGAATAACATTCAGGCTATCGTTGAGAGTATCGGTCACGAAATGGATGATATCGTTAAGATCAACATACAACTTAAAGATATTACAGACCTTGATGCAGTAAACGAAATCTATCCGACTTTCTTTAAAGGTGATATGCCAGCAAGAACCGTGATCGGTGTTACGGAAATCCCAATGGGGGCATTAGTACAGATCGACGCTATTCTTTCTAACGGTGAAGGTACTCCACCAGAAGTCCGATAAATATTAAATAATGACGAACAGAATATTTATTTATTATTCGTCATTACTTATTTTTAATTAAGATTGGTTTTATTCATATTTTCTAATGAAATTAGGATAAACCCAGTCTTTTTATTATTCATTGTGAATTTTTAAGTGGCACAGTAAAAAGTCATTATTCGCTTTGATAAAAAACAACCCAGCCCTGAATAATTCAGTTCAAAAATATCTTCAGACACAGATTAATATTCTCTATAATATTAATAAAACCTGCGGTCTTCTTCCATACGGGAAAGTAAACCAGCACAGGGAGCGAAGCGGTTACCATACCGGTTCGCGTAGTCGTTCATCTTAGTCACCAGCTTTGCTATTCCGTATTGTTCCATGTAGCGGAAAGGGCCTCCGGTAAACGGCGGGAAGCCAATGCCGAAGATAACCCCTATATCTCCGTCTCTGGCACTGCGGATAATACCTTCATCCAGACAACGAACGGCTTCGTTCAGCATTGGGAACAGACAACGAAAGACGATTTCCCGTTCATTCAGTCCCGGCTGGGGAGATAGCTTCAGCAGACGATATACGCTCTTGTCCGGTACTTTTTTCTTTCCTTTGTAAAGATAGAAGCCACGACCGCTTTTTCTGCCTTTTCGCCCATCCTTCAGCATGGTCTCCAGAATATCCGGCCCCTGAAAACGCAAGCCGTATTCACTTACCAGCACAGGCATCATCTTCGCACCAATATCCATTCCGACCTCATCCAGCAGTGAAACTGGCCCGACAGGAAAGCCTCCATTAACCAGAGCCTTATCTATCACTTCCATCGGCACCCCTTCCAGCAGGATCCGTATCGCCTCATAAATATACGGCACCAGAATGCGGTTCACATAAAAACCGGCACGATCTTTTACTACAACCGGCGTTTTGCCCTGCTTACGGACAAAATCAACCACGGTGGCAATTGTCTGTGCCGAAGTACCATCATGGGGAATCACTTCGGCCAGAGACATTTTTTCCACCGGGCTAAAATAATGCACTCCGATAATGTTCTCTGGTCTGGCGGCTTTTTCCGCAATCTTCCGGATCGGCAACGACGATGTGTTACTGGCAAATATCGTCTCTCTGCCCGTGTGCTGTTCCGTTTCAGTAACCATCTGCTGCTTGAGCGACAAATCTTCAAAAACGGCTTCCAGCACGATATCGACCCGGTTAAAGCCGGTAAAGTCACAACCTCCGGACAATTGCAGCATTATTCTCTGCTGCTGTTGGGGCGTCATTCTTCCCCGCTGGCACGCTTGCGTCAGTAAACGGTGACTGTAGCGCATCGCATTCAGAACGCCATCATTAGTGATGTCTTTTATCCGTACAGAAACACCCGCTCTGACTGCACTAACATAAGCAATTCCTCCCCCCATCAGACCACCACCCAGTACACCGATAGCGGTAACAGGTTTAGGCGAAGCTTTTGAGCCGGTCTCTTTTTTCATCGCTGTTGTGGCAAAAAAGAGCGCACGCAGAGCCTTGGATTCCGGTGTTATCACCAGCTCAGAAAAATTCAGGATCTCATTATCCAGCCCTTTGCTGAGTCCATGCCTTAGTCCGAAATCGACTACACTGATGATCTTACCTATCGCCGGATAATTTCCCCTGGCTTTTTGCTGGGCTTTTTTCTCCGCCTGATCCAGAACCAGCCTGCGACCGACCCAGTTACGTGACAACAGATATTCTTTTACCGGTAACCGGCGTTTGGGTTTACGTTGCAGTGCGTATTGACGAGCAGTTTCCGGCAGAATACTTAGCGGAACCACAGCATCCGCCAGCCCCGTCTTACGGGCTTTAAGCGCCCGAACCGGGTTACCTGTCAGCAGCATATCCAGTGCTGGAATAAGACCAATCAGCCTCGGCAGACGTTGTGTCCCCCCCGCCCCGGGCAGAAGACCAAGTTGCACTTCCGGTAACCCCAGGCGGGTACTGTCTGCATTCGAACAAATGCGGTAATCACAGGCCAGAGAGAGTTCCAGCCCGCCCCCCAGACAGACACCATGAATGGCAGCGACGGTTGTAAACGGTAACCGGCTCAGACGGTTAAATACGCGGTGACCGGATTCCACCAGTTCTTTCGCTTCAGCTTCCGTCCGGCAAGCATCGATCATATGTACATCGGCTCCGGCAATAAAACTGTCTGCCTTACCGGAATAAATAATCAGTCCTTTCAGCTCTGCGACACACCGTTCCAGCTCCGTCAGGAGTTCACCCAACTGCTCTATGCTTTCCTGCCGGAGTATATTCATGCTCTCTGCTGGCACATCAACAACAAGCCAGGCGATATGTTCATCATCGATATTCAGAGTCAGCGGCTTATGCTTATTCATACCTCTCCCTCCAGCACTATGGCAGCCCCGATACCACCTGCAGCACAGGCTGTAGCCAGCGCCAGTCCACCGCCTCTGCGCTGCAGCTCTCTCAACGTCTGAACGATCATGCGGGCTCCGGTAGCCGCAAACGGATGCCCGTAGGCCAGAGAGCCACCCTGCACGTTAAATTTATCCATATCGATATCCCCCACTGGCCGGGAACGGCCTAATTGCTCCCGGGCAAACGTCTGACTGCCTAACTGCAGAATATTCACCAGCACCTGAGAAGCAAACGCCTCATGCATGTCAATTAAATCCAGGTCGGCAAGAGTGATACCCGCTCGATCCAGAGCCAGAGGTGTTGCGTACGCAGGGCCAAGCAGCATATCTTCCTGTACCTGATTGGCCGTAAATGCATAAGAACGGATATAGCCAAGCACACTCAGTCCGAGTTCTTTTGCCCGCCCCTCCCGCATCAGCAACATAGCCGCAGCCCCGTCAGTCAGAGGGGTACTGTTTCCGGCGGTTACCGTACCGGAATCACGGTCAAAAACCGGAGATAGTCTGGCATAATTGGCTAATTCTGAATCATGGCGAATATTGTTATCCTGCTCAATCCACTGCGTATAGGGTTCGGGAAAAGCCGTCATCACTTCATTCCGTATATTCCCTTCCCGCCATGCCTGCGCAGCCAGAGTATGTGAACGATGGGCAAAAGCATCCTGATCTGTACGGGATATCGCATACGATTTAGCCATCTGCTCTCCGGTCTGTCCCATAGACAGGCCGGTGGAATATTCTGCAATCGGAGGCGGAACCGGAAGAAGATCTGGAAAGGAAAGAGTTCGGAGAATGTTCAGGCGCTGCCAGAGCGTTCTGGCCCGGTGCAGATCCAACAAGGCAGAGGCCAGTTTTCGGGAGACGCCAACAGGAAGAACTGACGTAGAATCCACACCTCCGGCAATCCCGATATCGACAGTTCCGGACATAATACTTTCAGTAAGACTTACCGCAGCCTGAAAACTGGTGGCACAAGCACGTGTCACACTGTAAGCATCGGTAGTGACCGCCATCCCTGTGCCAAGTACAATCTCTCGGGCAATGTTAGGTGCTGCCGGCATCTGGATCACCTGTCCGAAGACCACTTGTTCGATCAGCCCAGCAGGAATATCACTCCGGGTCAGAAGTTCGTTAACCAGTGTCTTAGCCAAATCAACTGCCGGAACCTGCTTAAATGCGGTTCCCTGCCGGGCAAAAGGGGTTCTTAATCCGTTAACGACGGCTATCCTTTCTCCGCTCCGGGTTTTCACTTCCTGCTTCTGCATCATGTTAACTTCCGGTTTTTAATCGCTATACAGAAAACTATAGGCAAAAAAAAACCACACAAGTAATTGTGTGGTCGGAATTTCTATAAACCAATTAACTTACGCCAATTGAAAATAATCAGTTTCCTGATTAGGAGAAAGTAAAGTCAGCCTTCAAAAGGAAGTGTCATCTTGCTCAACAAAATTAACCCCAAAAGGTTAACTAGATGACAATGAGTACTATAACGATATGACAGCATATTATTTTGAAGTAGATCAATTTATCGTAACTTTAATTCTTTACGCCGCGAATAAAATCGCATAGACAAGAACACGGCGTTCGGCAAACCAGCCAAACACGATTAGAGCTATAACTCTAATTCAGGAAAATTAACTGCCATTTCCCGTATGATTACCACAAATTTGCAGATTTTCCCTTCAAACACCCCTGTGGTCGGATTTCTATCCCAAGTGATAACCACTACCATCAGCGCCCAACTGAGTAATAACTCAGATACAGAATTCATCTCCAGTAAAGAGAGCACCATCTCTCAAAAAGGTACAATCCATGAAAAAACCGTCTCTGTTTAAGAAATCGGTAATCGCAACTGTCGTGGCTCTGGCTTCTCAGCAAGCTATGGCTGCCGGCTTTCAGCTAAACTCTCAGTCCGCAACTGGCCTTGGCCGTGCATTTGCCGGTGATGCCGTTATCGCAGATAACGCTTCCGTTATGGCTAAAAATGCCGCTGCTATGGCATTGTTTGATGAGACGGCACTTTCACTGGGTGTAGTTTCTATTAAGACCCTGATTAAAGTAAAAGATGCGGAATATACTAACGCTACGGGCACAACAACATCTTCAGCCGATTATGATAGTGCAGGCAGTACTTCATATGCGCCAAACCTGCACCTGATTGTGCCACTTAACGAAAAATTCGCTGTTGGTATTAATGCCTATACAAACTTTGGCACCAAAACCGAATTTAATGACAGCTACGTAGCGGGTGAATTCGGTGGTACTACCGATATAAAAAGTATCAACTTTGGCCTAGCCGGTTCGTACCGGATCGATGAGCAGTGGAGTCTTGGTGCCGGACTGGATATTATCTACGGTCAGGGGAAAATGCAGAGAGCCACTGCCAGCGGTGCAAAGCTACTGGATATCGATGCTGATGGCTGGGGTGTCGGTTTCAACCTGGGCACAGTTTATGAAATGGATGATAATAACCGTTTTGGTTTGGCATACCATTATAGTCCTGAACTCAAAGTTAAAGGCGATGTGTACCGAAGCGGAGTGACCTATGACGACGATACTCTGACTCTTCCGCTACCGGATATCTGGGAATTGTCTGGTTATCACCGTCTCGAGGACAGTAAATTTGCCGTACATTACAGTGTACAGTGGATCGGCTGGAATACCTTTGACACACTAAAAGCTAAAGATGCCGGAACAATTAAAACCTATGAGTGGCAAAATGGAATGCACTACTCTATTGGTACAACCTATTACCTGAATAATGACTGGACACTGCGTGCCGGTTATATGTATGACACCAGTGCTCAGGATGAGATCACTTCAATTTCAGTACCAGATTCAGACCGTAACTGGTTCTCAGCAGGTTTTACCTATAATCTGACTGCAAAATCTAATATCGACTTCGGCTTTACCTATCTGCTGGGTGAAGATGTTGATGTTACAGAATCTCAAGATTTTTCAGCTGCTTATGGTGCAGCAGCAGGCACATATGTCAGCCATCTTAACGCCACCACTCACGCCGATGCTATTCTGATCGGTCTGCAGTACAGCCAAACATTCTAAACCGGTTTATTATCTGCTTATTCAAAAAGAGCCGTTACTGCGGCTCTTTTTATTTTCGGCTAATGCCGGACTACTTTATCAGACCATCCAGCTTATTACCCAACAGTTCTTTACGCCAGCCCTGCATCACGTCCGGCAGTCGTTCCGGATTGCGTTCTTTCTTCCATACCCAGCTTAAAAACTGGTTCAACTGTTTTTTGGATGCCAGAAACTCCGTTGCCAGCCCACTGGCCTGTGACGCCTTTTTCACTTCATCCTTTAACAGCTTAAATTGCTGCTTATAACCGGGATAGTCCATCAGGCGGTCAATACTCTCCGGCCACTCTTCTTTAGAGAGCTTTTGTGCCTGCCTGACCATAGCCACAATGCGCTCACCATGACGACGAATCGCCCGGATATCAAATCCTTCCTGCTCCATCTGCTTCAAGCTGGTGATCCCGTAGCGGGCAACCGTCCAGAGATCCTGCTCCTTAAAAACAAAGTTCAGAGCCAGATCCCGGCGTAAAGCTTCTTTTACCCGCCAAGTTGCCAGCGTTTTCAGGATTGCAAGCTGTTCCGGTTTTAGCTGCCATGCCCCCTTGATATCCAGATAAGCCAGTTCAGGGTCTGTCGTTTCTCCCCGCTTAGCCACCGTCAGTTCCGATTCCTGCACAACCGCCTCCCACCAGCCGGCAGAAGAAACCTGTTGCTGCAACTGTTCGAACAACGGAGCAAGATAAAATACATCCGCCGCTGCGTATTCCAGTTGCCGCTCAGAAAGTGGACGAGCCAGCCAATCAGCACGGGACTCACTTTTATCCAGCTCAATCCCCTGATATTCACTGACCAGTGCGGCAAACCCGGTCGACAAACCATGCCCCAGAAATGCAGCCATCAACTGAGTGTCTACCATAGGAAACGGCACACAACCAAATGAATGGCGAAACACTTCCAGATCTTCTCCACAGGCATGCAGCACTTTCAGTACGGCACCATCGCGCAACAAATCAGCAAAAGCACTCATATCTTCAATAGCAAGAGGATCGATAAGCGAAAGACGTTCACCATCAAATAACTGGATCAGTCCCAACTGAGGATAGTAGGTACGGGTACGGACAAACTCGGTATCAAGCATGACCGCTTCTGCCTCCCGGGCAGAGCGACAAACGTGTTCCAGACCGGAAACGGTATCAATTATCTGGTACTTCACAGGGTTCCCATTCAACGGAAAATTAAAATAACAATGCCGGCTGTTTTGCCGGCATATGCGTGTTCAGACTTATTCTTGGCAGAAACTGTATCTGAGTATATCAGGAATTCACTCCTGGTTTCGCTTCAGTTTCTTCACGAAGTGCTCTGCGTATAATTTTACCGACATTACTTTTCGGCAGTTCATCACGAAATTCAATCACTTTCGGTATCTTATACCCAGTAAGATACTGACGACAATGGGTAATAATTTCATGGCTGGTCAGACTGGGATCCCGCCGGACCACATACAGTTTTACCACTTCACCTGTCACTTCATGCGGTTCGCCGACAGCAGCAACTTCCAGCACCTTACCGTGCAAAGAGACCACATCTTCAATCTCATTCGGATAGACATTAAATCCGGACACCAGAATCATATCTTTTTTTCGATCCACCAGATAGATAAAACCCTGTTCATCAAAACGGACAATATCCCCGGTGGACAGCCAGCCCTCAGCATCCGGCACACCGGAAGAGGCATCGCCATGCTGCCAGTATCCCTGCATTACCTGCGGGCCTCTGACCTGCAGTTCGCCAGTCTGATCATAAGGCAAAACCCGACCCGCTTCGTCAACGATACGCACTTCAGTCGAACAGACCGGCAGGCCGACAGAACCGTTATACTCAGGCAGATTGTATGGGTTCACGGCAACCAGCGGCGAACATTCCGTCAAACCATAACCTTCCAGAACAGGAATGCCTGTTACTTTTTTCCAGCGCTCCGCTACGCCCTGATGCACTGCCATACCACCGCCAATCGTCAGATTAAAGCTGCTAAAATCCAGTTCATGGAAATTGTCATCATTCAGCAGAGCATTAAACAGAGTATTCACACCGATCAGCACAGAAAACGGATATTTCTGCAGCTCCCGGATAAATCCGGGAATATCCCTCGGATTGGTGATCAACAGATTCTGCCCTCCCATCTCAATAAACAGCAGACAGTTTACCGTCAGAGCAAAAACATGATAAAGCGGCAGAGCCGTTACAATCAGCTCACGCCCGGCTTTCAGCGCTGGTGCGTAAACCCCTTTGGACTGCATCACGTTGGCAACCATATTCCGGTGGGTAAGCACTGCGCCTTTTGCCACCCCGGTTGTGCCTCCGGTGTACTGCAGAAAGGCAATATCATCCCCAGCAATATAAGGTTTTACGTACTGCTGACGCCGCCCCCTGCGTAGCGCCTTACGAAACGAAACGGCTCCCGGCAGGTGATATTTAGGCACCATGCCTTTGACGTATTTCACAACAAAGTCCACGGCCGTACCCTTGGCTCTCGGCAGCATCTGCCCAATGCTGGTGAGAACGACATGTCTGACGGGAGTGTTGGCAACGATCTGTTCCAGGGTATGTGCAAAACTGGAAACAATCACAATGGTACTGACATCAGCATCGATCAATTGATGCTCCAGCTCGCGTGGGGTATAGAGCGGATTAACGTTAACCGCGATCATACCCGCCCGCAGAATACCAAACAGTGCCACCGGATATTGCAGCAGATTCGGCATCATCAAAGCAACGCGGTCGCCTTTTTTCAGTTTCAGTTCATTTTGCAGATAAGCCGCGAAAGCCCGGCTGCGTTCTTCCAGCTTACGGAAAGTCATCACTGCCCCCATATTCACAAAGGCAGGCTGATCAGCGTATTTGCGTATGGATTCTTCAAACATGTCAACCAGTGACGGGTAGGCGTCCGGATTAATGGTTTCAGGTACATCTTCCGGATAAGAAGCTAGCCACGGTTTATCCACTCTACAACTCCTGATATTAGCTGAATTTTACATATGAGTAAGATTCCGGATACCGATCCGGAACCATTCGTCAGGGCGGAAAACTATACCAAGTCAAGGTCGGATCACCAAGAGAATATCGGGGAAAATAGCAGGAAAAGGGAGGAAACAACGGCTAAATAAAAAGATTCACACCGACAAGTTGCGACAGTTCTTCTTTCCGGGCCTGATTAAATATGTTCATATACTCCTGCATGGCTCTTCTGGAATGCCCTTCCGGCAGATCGTACTGAACCCTTGCTCTCTCAATATCGGCTTCATCCGCACGACGGATAGAGTGAGAAACAGCACGGGCAAGCTGGGTAGGCTGAGCAGCCTCCCCAGAGTTATTTTCCTGTCTGACACCCGGCCGACGGTTCGGCTTTCCGGCCTGAGAAACCGCGCTGGTGTTAATGCCGTTAATCATTACCATTACTGTTCGTCACTATTGTCAGTATATTGTATTCCTGACCCTTTATTCCCGTCCGGGCAGTTTTTTCCATGCGACGTTATCACGCAGATAGACTGGTGAAGCCTCTTCCGGAGCCACTGTATTTCCGGCCGCCAGTGCCTGCTCTGCCAACACGACAATATCCTCAGCCTCAGGGAACAGAACCTCTGTCGGCTCCCGCTTTATCACCAGACCGGATAATGCTTCCTGATACGCATCCCACCCGGTTCCGGCCTGAGCCCAGACAGGCTCATCTGCAGCAACACTAACACATAAGGCCTGCGGCGGAATAACGCACTCTTCATCGACCACCTGCCACGCGCCATTTTCCTGACGCACAAAACGCGCCCAGTACACCTCACTCATCCGGGCGTCAATGGCACAGGCTGCGTGGGTTTTACCGTATTGTCTGTATATTGCCTGAGCCATTGCCGCTAGTGTAGAAATGCCAATCAGCGGGATACCAGCTCCGAATGCTAACCCCTGTGCAATACCGGTGCCAATTCGTACACCGGTAAAACTACCAGGACCCTGACCGAATGCCAGAGCATCCAGTTCAGACAGTGTCAAACCCGCTTCCTGCAGCACTTCTTCCACCATTGGGAGAATTTTGCTTGCATGACCCCGTGGGGAAATTTCACTGCGGGAGTAAATGGTTCCATTGTGTAACAGAGCAACAGAACAATTTTCTGTCGCCGTATCCAGAGCAAGAATCTTTGCGCTCATTAACGCCTCAATCGGTTAGTAAATTATTGACTACAGCCCGTCAGATATCTGATGCAGAAATGCCGATACCTTAGTTAAATCGCGGGTGCGGGGGATGGGAGGAAGACTTTGCAGAAATACGCCACCGTATTCCCGTGTTACCAGACGATTATCACAGATAATCAGCACACCTTTATCATTTTCATCCCGGATCAGACGCCCGACACCCTGCTTCAGGGTGATCACAGCTTCTGGCATCTGAACCTGAATAAAAGGATCCCCCCCCCTTAAACGACAATCCTCAATCCGGGCTTTCAACAGAGGATCATCCGGAGCCGTAAAGGGTAATTTGTCGATGATAACACAGCTTAAGGCATCACCTCTAACATCAATGCCTTCCCAGAAAGCACCGGTTGCCACCAGAAGCGCATTTCCCAACTGCATAAATTCAGCCAGCAATTTCTGCTTACTGGTTTCTCCCTGCATCAGAACCGGAAGATCCAGTGTTTCGCGGAACCGCTCTGCCAGATCACGCATCATTGCATGGGAAGTACAGAGAAAAAAACAGCGCCCCCGGTTCTGCATGATCACAGGTGAAAGCATACTGACCAGCTTTTCAGCCATTCCGGGACTATTAGGCTCCGGCAGGTATCGAGGGACACAAAGACGAGCCTGACGAGCATAATCAAATGGACTCGGCAGAGAAAACTGTTCTTTAGGATCCAGCCCCAGACGATAGGTGAAGTGAGCAAAATTTCCAGACACCGCCAGTGTCGCAGAGGTAAAAATCCACGCCCCTTGCTTTTGCTGTACCTGTTCGCGGAACTTATCCGCGACAGAAAGCGGGGTAATGTGCAGGCTAAAATGGCGCGGCGTCGTATCAAACCAGTAGGAATAGCCGGTAACCGACACATCGCACACCCGCTCAATCCGAGAGCGAATCGTACTGGCCCGCTCAAATGCAGCATCCAGTAGCTGACTGCGTCCCAACGCCAGTTTCAGTACATCTGTCGCCAGTTCCAGCGCATCTTTAACCCGAACGACCTCACGCACGATAGCATCAGATTGCAGAGCTTCGCGCCAGTTTCCCCGGAAACCGGAATCTCCCAGAATTATGCGCAAATCCATCGCCGATTGTACTAGCCGCTCTGCCACTTTCTGCAACTGACGCATATCCCGGGCTTCCGTCCGGTAACCGATCTCGACATCTTTTGCCAGCTCCTGTATCTGCCGGCTGGAAACCGACTGACCGAAATACTGGCTGGCGATATCCGGAAGCTGGTGTGCCTCGTCAAATATAAATACATCCGCTTCCGGGATTAATTCACCAAAGCCGGTTTCCTTAATTGCCAGATCAGCCAGAAACAGATGGTGATTCACCACCACCACATCGGCTTCCAGTGCCTTCCTGCGGGCTTTCAACACAAAACAGTCCTGATAACTCGGGCAGTCTTTGCCCAGACAGTTATCATTATTTGAAGTAATAGCGGGAATAACCGGGCTGTCTTCAGCAATTTCATCACAGTCGCCCAGATCCCCGGTTCGGGTTTCCGATGACCAACTGCGGACTTTTATCAGTTGTGACAGCAGCGTGGGATCCGCTTCATTAGTATGACTTTCCACCATATGACGGCTCAGACGATCCAGACACAAATAATTGGAACGTCCTTTTAACAGAGCAACCTGACCGTAAAAACCCAGAGCATCGACCATCAGAGGGAGATCTCGGTGAAACAACTGTTCCTGCAGGTTTTTTGAACCTGTGCTGATAATGATTTTCTTACCGCTCAGAAGTGCAGGCACCAGATAAGCGAAGGTTTTACCGGTTCCGGTTCCGGCTTCAACCACAAGCTGCGACTGCTCACGGATGGCTTTCTCCACCGCAACCGCCATATCCAACTGAGCCTGTCTTGGCTGGAAACCGGGAATTGCCCGTCCCAGAGCACCATCTGCAGAAAAAGTTTTACAAATCATAACCGGTATAGAACAGAAAAAGATGCCAGGAGTATACCCTAAATAGGCATAGGGTGATGGAGTAAATAAAACGGTGCGAGCCTGCATCTTCAGACCCGCACCGTGAATTCTGTTTATTGCTTAACCGAAATATTGCTTAACCGAAATATTGCTTAACCAAAAGTTACTCAGGTACTGGCTCAATCCTCTCCAATTATTTTCTGTTCAGATATCTGGATAACCATGCCGGGCCTTCAAAGCTCTTTCCATCATCTAAAATTGATTTCGCAGCTTCTGCCGGTGTTGCTTTGCTTTCCCATAACTCGGTCAGCACGCTTTCATCCACGTCATGGCCGACCAATTCACTCACTCTTTCCACGTATAATTTACGTGCTAACAGATCCCGATCCATACACTTTACCTCACAACTTGTGTGTATCTGTTCAACTCAGACCTCATCAGTGTAATAATTGGTTTGAAGCATATTTGTTGAACTCGACTTCATAATAGATTAATTATAAGGGTCAGATTGAGGCTTAGCTCACCCTTTCACTATTAGTGAGCCGCAGAAAATATTTTTACAAAATAAAATAATTATTCACGGAAGTAGACCGAATGGAAAAGAAAACTTTGCTTACCCACTGCAGTGACGCACCGGGTCTGATAGCAAAAATAACCAACATCTGTTACAAGCATCAGCTGAACATTATTCATAATAATGAATTTGTGGATAACGCCAGCGGGCATTTCTTTATGCGTACTGAATTAGAAGGAATTTTTAATGACGAAACCTTCCTTCAGGACCTGGATCAGGCACTGCCTCAGCATGCAAAACGCCGACTAGTGAGCTCCTCACGAAAAAAAGTCGTTATTCTGGTAACCAAAGAAGCTCACTGCCTGGGTGACATTCTGATCAAAGCTTATGACGGCAGTCTGGATATCGATATCGCTGCCGTTATAGGTAACTATGACAAACTGCAGGGGCTGACTGAGAAATTTGATATTCCGTATCATTTCGTGTCACACGAAGGTCTATCCCGCGAAGAGCATGAAGCGAAAATGCTGGAAGTTATCGACCAGTATCAGGCGGATTATGTTGTGCTGGCAAAATATATGCGGGTACTGACTTCGGGGTTTGTCGAGCGCTACCATCACCGTATTCTTAACATCCACCACAGCTTTCTGCCGGCTTTTATCGGTGCTAAACCGTATCAACAAGCCTATGACCGTGGTGTAAAAATCATTGGAGCAACGGCTCACTTTGTCACCAATGATCTAGATGAAGGACCTATCATCAAGCAGGACGTAATTCCGGTTGACCATAATTTCAGTGCAACGGATATGGCTCAAGCCGGACGCGATGTAGAGAAAAACGTACTGAGCAAAGCTCTGAATAAAGTGGTCAACGACCATGTATTCGTGCACGGCAATAAGACGGTTATTTTATAACTGCTATTGCTTGAATACACACACGAAAGCAGCCAGCATGATGGCTGCTTTTTTATTGCAGATAACTGCCGATATATTTACAAAGTAAACACTTTACTTGCAAATAATTATCATTTAGCATCCGGATATCAGGGATAACTAACAAATGGAATAGAACAATGACTACCCTTCCAGACATACATCAATGGGAAAAACATACACTGCTGGCCGATCAGGCTATGGCGGAAAAAGATTACTCACGCGGTATACTGCACTATCAGCAAGCACTCAATGTCTGCGATCAATTAAGTGAAACACTAGACGATTTGGATGAGTTAATCACAATCAGTGTTATTTCATGCCACAACCTGGCAAACTTCTGGCGAGTCAGTGGCGATCCTGAGTTCGAACTGAAATATCTGCAGTTAGCATCAGAAAAAATCCTGACATTGGTTCCTCAATGTCCGAATCATCAGTGCGATGCTTTTATTGATTCGCTCGGATGCTGTAAAAAAGCGTTGATCCACTTTATCAAGCGCCACCCAAATCCAAATGTTGCCCGTTTAGTGCAGAATCTGGATTGCGCCAGCAATTGTGAGATTATTGCCAAATTCAAACTAAACTGAGCGGATTATATCTGGCTGCGTCCCAAAGAAATCACTACCCGGCGATTTTTATCTTTACCGATAGGAGAACTGTTGTCTGCAATTGGCCGACGTTCGCCATACCCCTGAATCTGAATCCGGTTGTCATCCAGCCCCAGTGACTTAAAGTAATCTCTCAGAACAACCGCCCGGCGTTCAGAAAGGTTCTGGTTCACCCCTTTAGCTCCACTGCGATCGGTGTATGTATTAATCAACACCAAATCGATATCCTGATTATGTCTGACATATTCCGCTATTTGTGCCAAACGCTTTTGTGATGCCTTATTCAGTTGATCGCTGTTTCTGTCGTAATGCAGTATGGTGAAAGAGATATCTTCAAAACTATAAGGCAGAAGCTGATTAATACACAGACTGAATGCATTATACTGCTGCTGAAACATCACCGGAGAGAGAGAGACTTCTACAGCCTGATCCCGGCTCTGCCAGTCAGAATAACTGAACGTTGGAAAACGGCCTTTCTCCAATTCGGAGAGTATGCCCCACGCCGTCTGACCACCAATATAGCCGTCAAATTGCTTGAAGAATTTTATGTTTGAAATACGTTCCGCACTTTCTCCCGGACGCCATTGCGGCGGCAGTGAAACCAGACTGACATCCTGCGTGGCACCCATTGGTCTGAGCATTTTCAGTTCAAAATCCAGATTGATTTTTTTACTGGCGTGAGAAGAAAACTCTGCCTGTCCGTAATTCGGGATCGGATGAACCAGACGGCATTCCAGTGGTGTATTTGCCGCCATACTCCACTCTGACTGTTCAGGCATGGCCGCATAGCGCAGGTCTAGCGCCTCAGATATCGGAGATATCAGGGCTGCCGAGATAAAAACACTGGTGGCAATCTGCTTTTTCATCACTACTGGGTACTCACTTCTCAATCCGGTACGGCGAATCCTTGCCGCTTTCGCGTCTGTAGGCGGCTTATTCCGCTATGCTTCCGATCACTGTGTAATGATATAGCAAAAAACCAGCCAACATCGCGTCCGTATCGACTCCTTATCTTATTTCCACACAAAAACCGACCGAAGAACTGCGATTTGCCATTTAGCTCAGAACAAATATTTGTAATAATGCGGCGTTCAATCTCTCTGATAAGCTGAATATGACTGTAGATAAAGAACTATTAACGCTAAAAAGCCGGTTTCGTGGCTATTTTCCGGTTGTAATCGATGTTGAGACAGCAGGTTTCAATGCAAAAACCGATGCACTTCTGGAAATTTGTGCAATCACACTGACGATGGATGAACAGGGTGATCTGCATCCGGCAACAACACTGCATTTCCATATTGAGCCTTTTGAGGGGGCTAATATAGAAAAAGAAGCTCTGGAATTTAACGGCATACGAGACCCTTTTAGTCCGTTACGCGGTGCTGTTACTGAGCAGGAAGCACTAAAAACAATCTACCGGCAAATCAGAAAAGAACAGAAAGACACCGATTGCAGCCGAGCCATTATGGTTGCTCATAACGCAACATTTGATCACAGCTTTGTGATGGCTGCCACTGAACGCAGCCGTCTGAAACGCGTCCCTTTCCATCCCTTTGCAACATTTGATACGGCAGCACTGAGCGGATTAGCTTACGGGCAAACCGTTCTGGCTAAGGCCTGCAGAGTCGCCGGGATGGATTTTGACAATAAAGAAGCCCACTCCGCGCTGTATGACACGCAAAAAACCGCTGAGCTGTTCTGCGGTATCGTTAACCGGTGGAAAGCACTGGGAGGCTGGCCTGTCAATCTGGCGGAAACGGCACAAGAGAAATAAACAAACACAACTAACTATTGAGAAAAATATGAATCCTGTAGTCATTTCTGTATGCATTATGCTACTGCTGGCACTGATGAGGGTCAACGTTGTTGTTGCCCTGACTTTCAGTGCAGTTATCGGTGGCCTTGTCTCAGGTATGGGCCTGAACGAGTCAGTCGCGGCCTTTGAAAGCGGACTGGGGGGCGGTGCAACGATAGCCCTGAGTTATGCCATGCTGGGTACTTTCGCAGTTGCGATATCCAAATCGGGTCTTACCGATCTGCTGGCACAAAAGGTCATTAAACGTATTCATGGTCAGGGGCATGAAGGAGCCAAAACCGGTCTGAAATTTGCGACCATCGGCGCTCTTATTCTGATCACCATGTCGTCACAAAATGTTATTCCGGTCCATATCGCCTTTATTCCAATCTTAATTCCACCTCTGTTAGGCGTATTTGCCAAGCTGAAAATAGACCGCCGTCTTATTGCTTGTGTGCTGACATTTGGTCTGATCACCCCTTATATGGTTCTGCCTATCGGCTTCGGTGGTATCTTTCTGAATAATATTCTTCTGAAGAATTTGCACGATAACGGTCTGACCGGTGTGGTAGCCAGTCAGATTCCAACGGCCATGATGCTGCCGGGATTAGGCATGGTTGCCGGTCTGTTTTTAGCGATTTTGGTAACCTACCGTAAACCTCGTGAGTATCCGGAAACTGAGATGACTCATATCCATACCGATGTAAAAGTGGATAAGAAAAATATCACTATTTCTATCGCGGGGATTATCGTTGCTTTGGGTGCACAGTTAATGACAGGCTCAATGATCATCGGTGGTCTGGCCGGTTTTATGGTGTTCACCATTTCAGGCATGATCAAATGGAAAGAGACCCATGATGTTTTCACCAAAGGTGTACACATGATGGCGATGATTGGCTTTATTATGATTGCGGCCGCCGGGTTTGCTGCCGTAATGAAACAGACCGGCGGAGTGGAAACCTTGGTTGAATCTCTGGCCACCAGTATTGGGGACAACAAAGGCCTGGCCGCTATGCTGATGCTGGTTGTCGGCCTGCTGGTAACGATGGGAATCGGCTCTTCTTTTTCCACAATTCCGATTATTGCCACCATTTATGTACCTCTGTGTGCAGCGTTCGGCTTTTCACCAATGGCGACAATTGCTCTGGTTGGTACTGCTGCTGCACTGGGTGATGCAGGTTCCCCTGCTTCGGATTCGACCCTTGGTCCTACATCCGGCCTGAATGCTGACGGCCAGCATGAACACATATGGGAAACCGTTGTACCCACTTTTATTCATTACAATATCCCGCTGGTGATCTTCGGCTGGATTGCTGCGATGACGCTGTAATCTTACCTGACTTTCACATGCAAAGAGGCCGCTGTTTTTCATTAGCGGCCTCTTTATTTATACCATACTTATTCTGCGGAATTTTTTGCGACCGCTTCTTTAATCAACGGCTGCAGCTCTCCTTTCTGGAACATTTCCAGAATAATATCGCATCCGCCCACCAACTCGCCTTCTACCCACAATTGAGGGAAAGTCGGCCACTGTGCATAGGTTGGTAATTCGGCACGAATATCCGGATTTTGCAGAATATCAACATAAGCAAATTTTTCACCACAAGCCATCAGCGCCTGAGCCGCTTGTGAAGAAAATCCACAACTCGGCAGCTTCGGTGAACCCTTCATATACAGCAGAACCGGGTTTTCACCAATTTGCTTTTTAATCTTCTCAATGGTTTCCATATGTGTTCTCGTCTTATTGTTACTGACTTTACGCCGCCCATTCTACTGGTTTACACAAGAATAAAAAGCCTATTCTGAGTGTGGAATTACTCCCCGACGTCTACACTCCTATTACCAATAATGCTCGTCTGTTTTCCTCAGGCATAGGTAACAAATTCAATATTTTTTTGTTATCGGGGTTTTAATAAAGTAAAAACTTGCTAAAATAAACTTAAGTCAGTCGTAACGACTTATTTATTAAAAATACAATTGGAAGCAAAAAAGGGATCTTCCCTTTGAAATCAATGGAGAAATTTGTAATGGCATTCGAACTACCAGCACTTCCTTATGCAAAAGACGCACTGGAACCCCATATCTCAGCAGAGACACTGGAATACCACTACGGTAAGCACCACAACACATACGTGGTAAAACTGAACGGTCTGATCCCGGGGACTGAGTTTGAAAATAAAACCCTGGAAGAGATCATCAAAACCTCTACTGGTGGTATCTTTAACAACGCAGCACAAGTGTGGAACCACACCTTCTACTGGAACTGTCTGTCACCCAACGGCGGCGGTGAACCAACCGGTGCAGTAGCCGATGCTATCAACGCCACTTTCGGTTCTTTCGCGGCATTTAAAGATAAATTCAACGATATGGCAGTCAATAACTTTGGTTCATCATGGACCTGGCTGGTGAAGAAAGCCGACGGCTCTCTGGATATCGTCAATACATCAAATGCAGCCACACCTTTGACTGACGAAGGCGTTACTCCGCTACTGACAGCTGACCTGTGGGAGCATGCATACTATATCGATTACCGCAACGTTCGCCCTGACTATTTAAGCGGTTTCTGGGCATTGGTTAACTGGGCCTTTGTTGAAGAAAATCTGACAGCGTAAGGTCTGATTACAAATATACAAAAAGCTGGCAATTGCCAGCTTTTTGTATATTCAGGAAATTATATGAGATTTATCACATTTCTGCGGCAATAATCATCGCAATCACAAACAGAATCCTGAATATATCCCATAACAGACTGTCTTTTTCCGGCTCCTCTTCAGATTGACTAACAGGCTCCTGATATTCCGGAGGTATTGCCTTTTCCTGACTGAGATATTGTTCCTGACTAAGATACTGCTGCACGGCCTCTTCCGGATCTCCGGCTTCTATCAGACTGGTCACAATCATATAACCATCGTCTTCCAATGAACGGATGATAGCGATTCCATCCTTTTCATCAATATTGACCGCTCTGAGAGTGCTGTCTTTTTGAGCGATTCTGTATGTATTCATCCCTCACCCCTCTACTGACCTACTAATCAATTGTAGAGCACGGTGTACGTTAAGGTGTGATATTTCTCTCAAGATAATCCAGCCATTCTCTGGCGACTTTACTCTGTGCGACTCTGTAGGCTTGGTTTGCAACCGTCTCTGCAAGGCCGAACTGTTTCAGACGGTAGTGAGCCTGAACTCTGGCCAGCAGTATCTGCTCTGATGGTTTTTTGATCTGATTCAACTGCACTAGTGCCTGCTGATAATGCCCTTCTTGCAGTAGTAACCGAGCGTAAGACCAGCGATGCTGAGTATCTATCGCTACAGCCTTTTCCCAACTGAGCAATGCTCTATCCCATTCACGAGCCTGCTGCCAGTACCTTGCCTGATTCACCAAAAGCCCTGCATCGTTGTTCAGATTATCCAGACGGGCATAACACTTTGCCGCCTGAGCGGGCAGTTGTTGATCTGCATATAAACCGGCCAGTGTTGTTATTTCCGATTGAGTAAGGACAAAGCCAGCACGTTCCATTTGTTGTAGTACCGTCAAAGCCTCTCGGTTCTTCTCTGTGCGTAGCAGCAAGCTATACAACTGTTTCCACCAATCCTGTTCTTGTGGCTCACGGCTGCGCAATTGCTTTGTGGTTTGTACTGCTAATGTCCAGCGTTCGAGACTAATTTCAGCAGCCAGTTGCAGTTTCAGCGCGTTCACCTCCGGCATGGTAATATTTTTCCGATAGGAAGAAATCGCATCCAATACGGATGTCCATTTTTCCAGCGCATAATAAGCCTGTGCAACCCTCAGCCAGTAGGCAGCAAGTTTGGATTTTTCTGTTGTCCTGCGGATAACCGCCTTAAAATTCCCGATAGCCAAATCAAAATGCTGTTGATACAACTGGATTTCTGCCAGCATACGCTGTGTATCCAAATGCTGCTCTCCGTCCAGAGCCTGCTGTTTAACAGCCAACGTTAATGCTTGTTCTGCTTTATCTGATGCGCCCTGTTGCCAATAAAAAATACCCAGCATTCTCTGCACATAAGCCTGATCATAACTGCGTGTTGAATCGATGGTTTCCAGCAGCTTTATCGCTTCACCAGTCTGTTCTTCCTGCTGCTTCTGGAACGCCTCATACACTTTGAGTGCCACATGGCGGGATAATTCTTCAGCCTTAAGCGGTGTCACAAGAACAAACAGTAATATGAATAGGTAGCGCATTATTCCTTAATCCTGAACTCAAGTTTGACCGTCTGACCGGTTCTTTTCACCGCCACGCCATTCACTGTCTGCGGTTGATACTTCCAGCGTTTCAGTGCCCGTAAGGCTTCACGATCAAAGATGCGCGCAGGTTGGCTTTCAACGACTTCGATATCTTCCGGTATTCCGGTTTTATCAATGCTGAACGACAGAATCACATAGCCTTCGATCTTCCGTTGCAGCGCACGCTGCGGATACCGTGGTTCCATTCGGTGCAGCGGCATAACCTGCAGATTCTGACCAATGTTCATCCCCTGAGCCGTTGGCGCTGGCTGTGCCGGAACGTTCGGTGCCGCAACCGCTAGTCCGGTCACAGAGAAATCCATTTCCAATTGCGGTACATCTGGCAACACCGATTCCAGAGGCTGATGTTCCATAGACACAGCTGCCAGTGTTTCCGCCGGAGCAACTTTAGGCTTTTCCGGGGGATCCGGAAGGCGTCTCATTCGCGGTCTAGCCGGATCTTCATGTTCCATCATAAATAGATCAAACCGGACAGCCGATTCAGGATCCGGCGCACGACCAGTATTAACTCCAACCATCCAAACCATAGCACTGAACAGCAGGAATGTACTTACAATGGCCAGAGGTAAGCTCAACAAGAGGCGCTTCATACCATCACCTACTTCGTTGCCGTTGCCAGAGCTATCTTCTGGATACCGGCACCTTTTGCTCCGTCCATGACCTGAACAACCGTGCCGTTAAATGCGTACTTATCCGCCTGGATCACCAGCGAGGCATTCGGCTGCTCCAGCAACATATGTTCCAGCGTAGCCTGTACTCTTTCCACATCCACCAGACGTTTATCGATATACACATCATTGTCTGCCGTTACCGCGATAAAAATCCCTGCGTCTTTCTGACTGGCGGAATGCTCAGCCTGAGGCCGGTTAACTTCCATACCGGATTCACGGACAAAAGAGCTGGTCACAATAAAGAAGATCAGCATAATAAAGACGATATCCAGCATAGAGGTCATATCAACCTGTGCTTCATCCTGCTGTTTTTTACGTTGTCCTAATCTCATTGCCTCTGCCTACTTCGCTCTCATTAACCGTTCCAGATGCAGTGCTCTGGATTCGTTCAGTTTTACCAGCCGGGAATAGGTAAACATTCCAGCCAGTGCAGCCACCATTCCGGCCATGGTTGGCAAGGTTGCCATAGAAATACCGGTTGCCATTAACCTCGGTTGTGCACTCCCCTGAGCTTCCAGTACATCAAATACCGATATCATGCCGGTTACGGTTCCCAGCAGACCGATCATAGGGAACAGGGTGACCAGTACTTTCAACAGGTTCATATACTGAAAAAGCTCGCTGTTTGCCTGTGCCAGCCACGCCGCACGCTGCTGTCTGGCAAACCAGGAGTGACGATCTGTACGTTTCTGCCACAGACTCACCCAGAAATGCCGGCGCTTAGGAAAACTGCAATACAAATAAATCAAACGTTCAAAAACAATCAGCCAGAATAACCCGACAGCCAGTGCCAGCCACCAGAGAACGGGGCCGCCACGGTGCATAAAATCATTAAAGGCATACAAGCTATTCCCCCAGCCCACAGCCTGAATAATGACGTGCAGCCAATCCATCAGACCGTAGCCTCAAGCTGCTGCTCTGCTCTTTCTGCAACCAGACCGATACCCTGCTTCTCAATAACGGCACTGATGTTACCCGCCTGAGAGCTGAGGATATTGTGCAGCAACAACAGAGGCATAGCGGCAATCAGACCAAGAACTGTAGTGACCAGTGCCATCGAAATACCGCCGGCCATCACCCTCGGATCAGCATTACCAAACTGAGTAATCGTCTGGAAGGTTTCTATCATGCCGGTCACGGTTCCCAACAGCCCCAACATAGGAGCCAATGCCGCAAACAGTTTGATCAGAGACAGGCCTTTCTCCAAGTGCTGCTGTTCATCCACTATAGATTCCAGCAGCCGCAGCTCCAGAGCTTCCACATTCAGAGCTTTATCTTCCTGGTACACCTGCAGAATACGTCCGAGAGGATTATTGCCCGGCTGACCGGACTGTTTTAGCTGTAAACGGATCTGAGCCTGAATGCGCAACAGTGAACCCCCTCTGACAAGACCAATCACAATACCGATCACCAGCAGTACCGCAATAATTTTGCCAACAACTCCCCCCTGCGCAAAACGCTCAAGCAGATCCGGTTCATTCGCCAGTTGTTCCAGCAGGCTGCCCCGGGACATATCCACAGCAAACGAGCCGGTATTGTCTGTTAATACCGCACTGCTGGTCGGTACCTGAGGAGGCTGGCGCAGATAATCGGCAGCAGCCTGAATATGACTGTCCCACTTCAGATACCCCTGGTCGCCCAGCAGGCCAAGGCTTCCCATGCGTCTTGCGGTGATGTCCGTATAGACGCCATCACCACTGACATAGCTGACTGGAATATCTTCTACCTGACTGCTGGCTTTGATCTGATCTGCGAGAACCTGCCATAACCCTTCCAACTGCCCGGCAGACGGCAATGTTTTGGCAGCAACAATATCGCTGACCAGTGTCATCTGCGCGGCTTTACCGACAGCAGCCACCGACTGTTTCATTTCAACCAGCAGCTCTTTGGCAACCTGACGCACCACCCCAAACAGTTCGCCCAGACTACCGCTGGCCAGATGCAGTGTCTGTTCTTTTTCTGCCAGTTGCTGTTCATTTTTTCCGAACTGCTCACTGAGCCGATCCGAATCAGCCTGCAACGCAGCGAGTTGCTGTTCCAGCGCACGTTTTTTGGCTTTCAGTTCCGCTTCCGTCTGGCGGAAACCGCCTTCACGCTGCCGGTTTTCCTGCACCTGTTCTGCATAAGCAACTTTGGTATTATCCAGCAGCTGTTCCACAGCAGCACTTGCCGGCAGAGTAATCGCCGTCAGAAGTGTAAGATAAATGAATGAGCGGAGTGATGTCATTATTCTCCCTCCTTAAGCGATACCGGCAAAGTAAGTATATTCGGAGAAGCCTGTTTGTAGGCGATTGCAAACGCTTTATTAATTTCAGATCCCATCGCAGAAGAGAGCTCATCCCACTGCTTCTGCTGGGTATTCCATGACCAGAACTTCTGTTGATCCAGGCTGCGGGCGACCAGAACTGCCCGACCGATATACAGCTGTTCAGCCTCGCGGGTTATCCCGTCAGCACGGATATCACCTTTGAAACTGCCCAGTTTGATCCCATAGTCCAACTCGATCTGATACGCTTCCAGAATACGGCGATATTTCTCGGCATCACTGACATTTGCCTGACTCATCATGGACTTAAGATCATTAAGACGTGCTTTACGTGCCTCAGGCCGGATAGGCTTATCATTGGTAATACTGCTTTCCAGACTGTCCAGCATACGGTACATCAGAGGCACGACACTGCGTTTGGTTATATCAATTTGTGTCAGTTGGTCATCCAGACTACTCAGCTCCTGTTGCTGACTCAGTACTAAGCTGTCCAAATGATCCCGATAGATTTTCAGGCTTGCCACCTCAGCTTCCAGACTTTCAATATCCGCTTTCAAAGTAAAGCTTCGATCACTGCTGGTGTTGATCCGTTGCTGGCTTTTAACCGATTCACTGATATTCTTTTTCTCCAGTGTATTGGCCTGACTAAGATCATCAGCGAAAGCCATGGTGACCAGAAACGGAAAAATACATACGGTCACCATCCGGGAAACACCCCGGGTTAACCTGCTCATAACATCACCTGAAGACATAACAAACTCTTCATCCCATAAATTAAATACGCGAGTCCCGCTTTACAGCCGGTATTTGGTAAAACCCAAGAGCAATGAATAATACCTATTCTCATTTTCATTGCAAATAAAATCCGTACCATCCGGAAAGAATGACAAAGCCCGGACAGTAAAGACCCGGGCTTTGTATGACATCAGATTGTCAATGACTGAAAGTTGCGCCTAACAGTAGATGCTGCGATACGGTGTCACCAACCGGTGATCTCTCTTAGCCCTTTGCCAATATCGGCCAGACTTTTTACCGTTTTTACCCCAGCAGATTCAAGAGCCGCAAATTTATCTTCCGCCGTACCTTTACCACCAGAAATAATAGCGCCGGCATGCCCCATGCGTTTGCCTTTCGGTGCCGTCACACCAGCAATATAAGACACGACAGGTTTGGTGACATGTGCCTTAATAAAGGCAGCAGCTTCTTCCTCTGCTGTACCACCAATTTCACCAATCATCACAATCGCTTCCGTTTCCGGATCGTCCTGGAACAATGTCAGAATATCAATGAAGTTAGACCCGGGGATAGGGTCACCGCCAATCCCGACACAGGTAGATTGACCAAAGCCTTCGTCTGTGGTTTGCTTCACCGCTTCATACGTCAGTGTACCAGAGCGGGAAACAATCCCTACCTTACCTTTCTTATGAATGTGTCCGGGCATAATGCCGATCTTACATTCATCCGGAGTAATAATGCCCGGACAGTTAGGGCCTATCATCATAACACCGGCTTCTTCAAGACGGATTTTTACCTGTAGTAGATCCAGTGTTGGAATACCTTCAGTAATGGTAACAATCAGCTTGATGCCCGCATCAATTGCTTCCAGAATCGCATCTTTACAGAATGGTGCCGGTACATACAGCACCGATGCTGTCGCACCGGTTGCTTCTACGGCTTCGCGAACCGTATTGAAGACCGGTAAACCAAGATGAGTCTGACCGCCTTTACCTGGAGAGACACCGCCAACCAACTGAGTACCGTACTCCAGCGCCTGTTCTGAATGGAAAGTTCCCTGACCGCCGGTAAAGCCCTGACAGATAACCTTAGTGTTTTTATCAATAAGAATCGACATTATTTGCCCTCCGCTGCTGCTACAGCTTTTTCTGCTGCTTCAGTCAGAGAAGTCGCAGCAATAATGTTAAGACCACTGTCTGCCAGCTTCTGCGAGCCGATATCGGCTTTATTACCTTCAAGGCGTACAATAACCGGAATTTCCACACCGACTTCCTGAACAGCACCGATAATGCCGTCTGCAATCAGATCACAACGCACGATACCACCGAAAATATTCACCAGTACCGCTTTTACCTTGCTGTCGGAAAGAATAATTTTGAACGCTTCACTGACACGCTCTTTGGTCGTACCGCCGCCTACATCCAGAAAGTTAGCCGGCTGACCACCATAGGTACTGATGATATCCATGGTACCCATCGCCAGACCAGCACCGTTCACCATACAGCCGATATTGCCGTCCAGAGCCACATAGTTCAGCGCCCATTGTGCCGCATGTGCTTCACGTTCGTCCTTCTGGGAAGGGTCTCGCATTTCTCTCAGTGCTGGCTGACGGTAAAGGGCATTAGAATCAATATTGATTTTTCCGTCCAGACAAAGCAGATTACCTTCGTTGGTAATCACCAGAGGGTTAATTTCCAGCAGAGAAAGATCGTACTGAGTGAACATCTTACCCAGCCCCATAAAGATCTGAGTAAACTGTTTGATCTGCTCACCTTCCAGACCCAGTTTGAATGCCAGCTCACGCCCCTGATACGGCTGAGGCCCGGTAAGAGGATCAATAGCGGCTTTGTGGATCAGTTCCGGCGTTTCTGCTGCAACTTTTTCGATCTCAACACCACCTTCAGTGGAGGCCATAAAAACAACCCGTCGGGAAGAGCGGTCAACAACCGCGCCTAGATACATTTCACTGGCAATACCCGATGCGGCTTCCACCAGAATTTTCGTAACCGGCTGACCATTGGCATTTGTCTGATAAGTAACCAGATTTTTACCCAACCACTTCTGGGCAAATTCGCGAATGGCCTCTTTATCTGTGTGCAGCTCTACACCACCAGCCTTACCCCGGCCGCCTGCGTGTACCTGACATTTTACTACCCATTTATCACCACCAATTTTTCCGGCTGCTTCCGCTGCTTCTTGTGGTGTATCACAGGCATAACCCTCCGGTACGGGCAAACCGAATTCAGCAAACAGCTGTTTGGCTTGATATTCATGCAAATTCATTCTGTCATTCCGTTAGTTTTTCCCATTGCGGGATTTATTATTTCCATAAGACTCATTGCCATGAAACGGCTCAGGCAAGAGAACTTAACGTTTGCAGGGTACGTTCTCATTTTTATATACAGAGCTGGATGATAAGCCAGACCGGCCCTGTATTTTCAGAGCACGGACAGCTTAAACATCCAGTAATAAGCGAGCCGGATCTTCCAGTAACTCTTTAATGGTTACCAGGAAGCCCACAGATTCTCTGCCGTCGATAAGACGGTGATCATAAGAGAGAGCTAGATACATCATCGGAAGTATCTCCACTTTCCCGTCTACCGCCATCGGACGATCCTCGATTTTATGCATACCGAGGATAGCAGCCTGCGGGGGATTGATAATTGGTGTCGACATGAGCGAACCAAATACTCCACCATTGGTAATGGTAAAGTTACCACCTGTCAGTTCTTCAACCGTTAATTTGCCATCTCTGCCCTTAATTGCAAGATCTTTAATGCCTTTTTCTACTTCTGCAAAGCTTAAAGTGTCACAATCTCTTAAAACCGGAGTGACTAAGCCTCTCGGCGTAGATACAGCAATACTGATATCAAAGAAATTATGATAGACAATGTCGTCGCCATCAATAGATGCGTTCACTTCCGGATAGCGTTTCAGGGCTTCTGTAACCGCTTTTACGTAGAAAGACATAAAACCGAGACGAACATCGTGACGCTTCTCAAACTGCTCTTGATACTGCTGCCGCAACTCCATGATGGGTTTCATATTCACTTCATTGAACGTTGTCAGCATCGCCGTGGCATTTTTCGCTTCCAGAAGACGTTCCGCAACCCGCTTGCGCAGACGAGTCATAGGGACACGTTTCTGATTACGGGCTGTCGGCGGTTCTTCTTCCTCAGCAGCACTCTCTGTTGGTTTCTGTTGTCCCTTTGCCTGCTCCGCCTGTTGTCTGACTACCGCATCGATATCTTCGCGGGTAATTCGCCCGCCGACACCGGTTCCTCTAACCTGACTGATTTCAAGCCCGTGTTCGGCCAGAAGACGACGCGTAGCCGGTGTCAGCCAGTCATTGGTTTCTTCCTTAAGTGACGCCCTGTAGCGTTTATCCGGGGAAGATTCAGAAGCCTGAGTACTGTCCAGAGTCGGTTCACCAGCAACAACGCCTGGCTTGATTCTGGCCAGCAACTGTTTAGAAAGCACGGTTGCACCTTCCGCTTCAAGGATCGTTTCCAGTACGCCATCTTCCGGAGCCGGAACTTCGAGAACCACTTTATCGGTCTCAATATCAACAATCACTTCATCGCGTACGACAGTATCACCTTCTTGTTTATGCCAGGTTGCTACCGTTGCGTCGGCAACAGATTCGGGTAAATCTGGAACCAGAATGTCAATTGTCATAGTCGTCTCTTCCTTATTCTTCTAGTTCTGAATCTAAGTTCAATGCCTCATCAACCAAGGCTTTTTGCTGCTTCAGGTGAACGGACATATAGCCCACCGCCGGAGATGCCGACGCAGGACGCCCCGCATATTTAATTTCTTCATCCCGGATCGCGTTACGGAAATTATGCTGGCTACAGTACCAGGCTCCCTGATTCTGCGGTTCTTCCTGACACCAGACGTAATCTTCTACATGGATATAAGGCTCGATCAATTCTCTCAGTTCAAACAAAGGGAAAGGATAAAGCTGTTCAATGCGGATAATCGCCACATCCCGTTGTTCATTCTTGCGTCGCTGTTCAAGCAGATCGTAATATACCTTGCCGGAACAGAACACAATACGCCGAACCTGAGCCGGGTCCAGATCATCCACTTCGGGGATAACCGGTAAAAATGAGCCTTCCGCCAGTTCCTCCAGAGTGGAGACACACAACGGATGGCGTAACAGTGACTTAGGTGACATCACAACCAAAGGCCTGCGCATAGGGCGGATCACCTGCCGACGCAGCATATGGTAAACCTGTGCCGGTGTTGACGGCACTACGACCTGAATATTGGATTCTGCACACAGTTGCAGGTAACGCTCCAGACGAGCAGAGGAGTGCTCCGGCCCCTGCCCTTCATAACCGTGCGGCAGCAGCATCGTCAGACCCGACATCCGTCCCCATTTCTGCTCTCCGGATGAAATAAACTGGTCGATCACTACCTGAGCACCGTTGGCAAAGTCACCGAATTGTGCTTCCCAAATCGTCAGCCCATCCGGTTCAGCCGTCGCATAACCATATTCAAATGCCAGAACCGCTTCTTCCGAGAGTACGGAATCAAACACCTGAAATTTACCCTGATTTTCTCGGATATGAGCCAGAGGCGTATATATACTGCCGTCTTCCTGATTATGCAGCACCGAATGACGATGAAAAAAAGTACCGCGACCGGAATCCTGACCAGAAATACGGATCCGTTTGCCGTCATCCACCAGCGTGGCATATGCCAGTGTTTCAGCCATCCCCCAGTCCAGCAGTTTTTCTCCACTCAGCATGGCCCGGCGATCGGCATAGATTTTTTCTACCCGGCTCTGCAGGATATGACTGTCAGGATGCTGGCAGCTTCTCTCACCCAGTGCCTGCAACCGGTTCTGTTCAAACCGGCTATTCCACTCCATATTCCAGTCATGCCCCAGATAAGGTGACCAGTCAACAGAATGCTTCTCCATCGGCCGCCACTCTTTAACCACCACTTCTCCATGGTCAAGAGCATCCCGGTACTCATTCACCATTTGGGTCGCCCCTTCGATATCGAACTCTCCGCGATCCATCAGCAGATCGGCATACAGTTTACGCGGTGTCGGATGTTTTTTGATCTTCTGATACATCAGTGGCTGGGTCGCATTAGGCTCATCCGCTTCATTGTGCCCGTGGCGGCGGTAGCAGACCAGATCAATCACCACATCACGCTTGAAGGTATTACGATAATCGAGTGCTATCCGGGTAACAAATGCCACCGCTTCAGGATCATCCGCATTCACATGGAAAATCGGAGCCTGTACCATTTTGGCGATATCCGTACAATACATAGTCGAACGGGTATCCCGTGGGTTAGACGTGGTAAAACCGATCAGGTTATTGATCACTATCCGTATCGTTCCGCCGACCTGAAAAGCCCGGGTCCGGGACATATTGAAGGTTTCCTGCACCACTCCCTGACCAGCGATAGCGGAATCGCCATGGATAGTGATCGGCAGAACCATGCTGCCGGTTTTATCCCCCAACCGATCCTGACGGGCACGGACCGAGCCCATAACGACGGGATTAACTATTTCGAGGTGTGACGGATTAAAGGCCAGTGCCAGATGGATATCTCCGCCCGGCGTAGCAAAATCGGCGGAGAAGCCCTGATGATATTTTACATCCCCGGTTCCCCAGCTTTCGCCATGCTTACCGGCAAATTCATCGAACAGATCCTGCGGCCGTTTTCCCAGTACGTTAACCAGCATATTCAACCGACCACGGTGAGCCATGCCGATCACCACTTCTTTAATACCATTGCGTCCGGCGTGGCGTACCAACTCTTTGGTCATTGGGATCAGTGCATCCCCCCCTTCCAGAGAAAAACGCTTTGCTCCGGGGAACTTAGCGCCAAGATACCGTTCCAACCCTTCAGCCGCTGTCAGTTCCTGCAGGAACGTTTGTTTTTCATCCAGAGTGAACGAAGGCTGACCCAACACAGATTCCAGACGCTGCTGTACCCAGCGCTTCTGTTCTGTGTTGATCATGTGCATATACTCTGCACCGATAGAACCGCAGTAGGTTTTTTTCAGTGCCTGATACAGGTCACCCAGACGCATGGTCTCTCCGGCAACCGCAAAAGAACCGACGTTGAAGGTTTCTTCAAAATCATCTTCTGTCAGATTATGAAATTCAGGCTGGAGATCCGCACCCGGCTCTCTTTTCCATATTCCGAGAGGATCCAGATTGGCCGCCTGATGCCCCCGAAACCGGTACGCATTAATAAACTGCAGAACTTTAACCTGTTTTGCATCGACATCTGGGTCATTCACTTGGACACTGTAATGCTTTGTCTCTTTCGCGAGTCGCCGGAAGTAATCCCGAACCCGTGAGTGTGGCTGATCGACCACTTCAGATGACTGCTGCGGCAGCTCATCAAACACACGTTTCCATTCGTCACTTACCTGATCCGGATCACTCAGATACAGTTCGTAGAGTTCTTCTACGTAAGTTGCATTAGCACCCGCCAAGTGTGAAGACTCGAGCCATGCCTTCATCACACCGTTGTGCATACTTTCCCTTAACCAGTTTGTTATTGTTCCCACCCTCTGCTCGGGTGATATATGCCGCAGTTACCGGCAATACTTATTCTTTTTCTCAACCGCTTCGCTTCGTTACTCAACCTGTCAGCCTGTTTCCGGCTATTCGGTTTATATGGTGCGTTTGAGTAATAATAACTTTATGTTACCAATTGCTTTGGCTGGATTTAATCCCTTAGGACAAACACTGACACAATTCATAACAGCATGGCAACGAAAAACGCTAAAAGCGTCTTCCAGATTTGACAGACGTTCCTCTGTCGCGCAATCCCGGCTGTCATTCAGCCAGCGATAAGCCGCCAGTAACCCGGCCGGACCGATAAATTTATCCGGATGCCACAGGAAGGACGGGCATGCCGTGCTGCAGCAGCCACAGATATTACATTCAAACAATCCATCCAGTCGCCCTCTTTCTTCCACGGACTGAATGAACTCTCTGCCCGGTACAGGTTCTGTATCTCCATGCAGATATGGTTTAACTTTGGCATAGTTTTTATAAATTTGCTGCAGATCAACCACCAAATCCCGTATAACCGGCAGTCCGGGAAGCGGACGAATAACAATCTTCTTCCGCCAGTTCAGTTCAGACAATGGTGTCATACAGGCAAGCCGGTTTATCCCGTTGATATTCAGCCCGTCAGAACCACAGCTTCCATCCCGGCAGGCATGACGGAAAGAGAGTGTCGGATCCTGTTCTTTCAGCAATAGCAGTGCATCCAGAAGCATCATATCGGTATCCTCTCCGATCTGGAGTTGATACGCCTGCATATAAGGTTCCGGATTCAGATCCGGATTGTAACGGTAGACCCAAAAGTGCCATTGCATCATCTGTTCTCCCGTCAATAGATCCGAGCCTTAGGCGGAAACACATCCCGGCTTACCGGTTGCAGATTCACGTCGCGTTTCGACATCTGACCGGTTTCCGGGTTGTACAAGGTGTGACACAGCCAGTGCTTATCATCCCTGTCCGGATAATCATCCCGGGCATGAGCCCCCCGGCTTTCAGTACGGTAATTGGCTGCAATAGCGGTGGCTGTTGCCGTTTCCAGCAGATTATCCAGTTCAAGGCACGCCACTCTCTGGGTATTGAAGATCAGAGATTTATCTGCCAGATAAGCCTCCTGCAAACGCTCCCGCAATGTCTGCAACTCTTTCAGACCGGCGACCATGGATTCTCCCTGACGAAATACGGAGAAATACTGCTGCATGCAGCGCTGTATCTCTCTACGTATCTGAGCAGGCGCTTCACCACTCCGGCTTCTCTCCCAGCGGACAGCGCGTTGCAATGCGGTATCCAGATCAGAGCCTGTCGCCTGACGGGCTTCCGTTTGCGATTCCAGCGTCTCTCTCATCCGTTGCCCCGTTTCCCGACCAAAAACCACATCCTCCAGCAGCCTGTTCCCTCCGATACGGTTAGCACCATGTACCGAAACCGACGCGGTCTCTCCGCAGGCAAACAACCCCGGAACATCTTCATCTTTATCCCGGCGATTACGCCGGAGTACCTGTCCGGAAAGACGTACCGGGATCCCGCCCATCATATAATGACAAGCCGGTACTACAGGTACGGGCTCTGTCAGCGGGTCAACACCAGCAAAGCGGTGTATCCGTTCACAAAACTCAGTCAGACGGACTCCCGGTACCGCCTCTCTCAGATGCTCCAGCCTGAGATGAACATAAGACCCCGGAGCAATACCACACCCCCTGCCTTCCCTTATCTCCTGCATAATGGCACGGGACACAATATCCCTTCCGGCCAGACCTCCGGCACTGGGAGCATACCTTTGCATAAACGCTTCACCATGACGGTTCTGCAGATAAGCGCCTTCCCCCCGACAAATTTCAGAGACAAGAATACCACTCCCGGCAAGTGCCGTCGGATGAAACTGCCACATCTCCATGTCCTGCACCGGCACACCGGCCCGCAGCGCCATCCCGATACCATCACCAGTATTAATTCCGGCATTCGTTGTTGATGCATAAATACAGCCCGCCCCTCCGGTTGCTAAGACCGTTGCACTGGCATTGAAATAGCACAGTTCCCCGGTTTCTATCTCCAGGGCGACACATCCCCGAACAATACCATCCTGGTTTCTGACCAGATCGAGCGCATACCATTCAGAAAAGATCGTTGTGCCGTACTTAATGTTCTGCTGATACAGGGTATGCAGCAGTGCATGGCCGGTCGAGTTTCCGGCAATAGCCGTGCGGGCTGCCTGTTCCCCGCCATAATACTGAAACTGACAGGCGGAAGACTGCTGATCTATCCTTCCCGCCGGATCGCGGGAAAAAGGCAATCCCATGTGTTCCAGCTCGATAACGGCATCCGCTGCATTTTTACACATATATTCAATCGCCTGCTGATCACCGAGATAATCGGCTCCCTTTACCGTATCGTACATATGCCACTGCCAGTCATCCGCATGACGATTACCCAGCGCCGCACTTATTCCTCCCCGAGCAGAAGCCGTGCTTGAACGGGTCGGAAAAACCTTACTGAGAATGATACACTTCAGTCCCTGCCGAACCATTTGCAGGGCAGCCCGCATACCGGAGACTCCGGCCCCGACCACCACGACATCACATTCCCGTACAGGTATCCCCATTTATACCCTCCATAAGATAAACAGACCGGAGAAAAAATAGACCAGCAATACACTGATAATAACCAGCTGGCATGCAGCTCTGAGCACAAGAGGCCTTACATAGTCGGTTAATACCTGCCACAGACCGGTCCAGCCATGGATCAACACGCATGTCAGTGCCAGCATAGTCAGAGCCTTGGTTAGTATTCCGGAAAAAAAATCCAGCCAGACATAATAGTTAATCTCACCGGAAAAGATAAAAAAGCCGAGAAGATACAACGAGTAGAACAGAAGGATCACCGCCGTCACCCTCTGCAGCAGACAATCATAGGCTCCGTTACGGCGACAGGCTGAAACAGACTTCAGCATAGCAGCACTCCAGCAACGAATAACGATACCGCAACCGTCATCAACAACACAGAAATGGCTGAAATCCTGACGGCATTCCGGCTATTCCAGACACTGAATTCAATCACCATATGCCGGAGACCACTTAAGGTATGAAAAACAAGCAGCGTCGCCATTATCCAGATCAAATATTTCCCAGCCGGACTGCCGGCTAGTACAGCAACACGCGTAAAGCTTTCCGGAGAAGACAGTGACAGGTTAAGCTGCCAGAGCAGGATACCGACCAGACCAATGCACAATACGCCGCTGATCCGCTGCAGAACCGACATAAGGCCAGTCAGCGAAAAATAAATCCCTCTAAAATCCAGATTAACCGGTCTGACGCTTTTTTTACCCAACGTTTACTCCTTACAGAACGGATCCCCACTCAGGCTGAATGCTTATTATGCTACTTACCCTCCACGTTAACATTTTTGCAACCATTCACTCTCTTTATTTCACTCATTAGTGTAGTATAAAGAATGATTTTCAGTACGCTAGTTAAGCCAGATTCCCCGTGTCAGCCCATAATATAGAGGCTGCGGGCAATAAAAACAGACTCACAATTTGATCAGCGCCAGTCCGGCACCACGCTGTCAGTCACAGTGATGATACGGAACAAATGATTAACTTTTTCATCTAACTAAAAGTGTGATATGTGCACACTACAAACCAGAAAAATTGACTTTGACCGCAATCCTAAGTACAAAAGCGGCACACAAAGAATCCTGGATGGATGAAAATAACAGAAGGAGAATGTTATGGCAGATAAGATTGCAACCCTTCATATTGAAGGTAAAGTACCTATCGAACTACCGATTCTGCAAGGCACTATGGGGCCGGAAGTCATCGATGTTCGTCAACTGGGGGCAAACGGGTATTTCACCTTAGACCCCGGTTTTGTTGCTACTGCATCGTGTGAGTCGCAGCTCACTTATATCGATGGCAACAAAGGAATTCTTCTGCATCGTGGTTATCCGATTGATCAGTTGGCCAATAATGCTGATTATCTGGAGGTGTGCTACATCCTGCTTTATGGAGAAGCTCCGAACCGTAAAGAGTACGAAGATTTTAAGACCATCGTTACCCGCCACACAATGGTACATGAGCAAATCGCCAGTTTCTTTCATGGCTTTCGTCGTGATGCCCACCCTATGGCAATTATGTGTGGTGTTGTGGGCGCTCTGGCTGCCTTTTACCATGATTCACTGGATATCAATAACGACAGTCACCGGGAAATTGCGGCATTCCGCCTGCTCTCTAAAATGCCAACCCTTGCAGCCATGTGCTACAAATACTCCGTTGGTCAGCCGTTTATCTACCCTCGCAATGATCTGAGTTACGCAGAAAACTTCCTGCATATGATGTTTGCCACACCTTGCGAGGAATACGAAGTCAATCCGGTTCTTGCTCGAGCCATGGATAAAGTATTTACCCTGCATGCGGATCATGAGCAGAATGCTTCCACATCCACCGTTCGCCTTGCCGGTTCGTCCGGTGCAAACCCGTTTGCTTGTATTGCTGCCGGTATCGCCTCTCTGTGGGGACCCTCTCACGGCGGTGCTAACGAAGCTTGTCTGCGGATGCTGGAAGAGATTGGTAGTGTTGATAAGATTCCGGAATACATTGCCCGGGCAAAAGATAAAGATGATCCTTTCCGTCTGATGGGATTTGGTCACCGGGTGTATAAAAACTATGACCCACGCGCGACCGTTATGCGTCAGGCCTGTCACGATGTACTGAAAGAGCTGGATATTGAAGATCCGCTACTGGACGTTGCCATGGAGCTGGAACGTATTGCTATTTCCGATGAGTACTTTGTGGAGAAAAAACTGTATCCGAATGTAGATTTCTACTCAGGCATTATCCTTAAAGCTGTCGGTATCCCGGTGACCATGTTCACCGTAATCTTTGCGATGTCACGAACTATCGGCTGGATCGCTCACTGGAATGAGATGCACAGCAATCCGGACAGCCGTATCGGCCGTCCCCGTCAATTATACACCGGCAATACAATCCGTGATTTTAAGCCGTTGCATGAACGGGATCAGAATAGATAAGACTTCCCAATAAAAAAGCCCGCTGAATAAAACAGCGGGCTTTGTTTTCTATGACTAGTGATACGCTATTCTTGCTGATATACCAGAGCATGCTCCGGAGAAATGCTTAAGCGTAAACAGGAAGACGCTTACAGATTTCCAGTACTTTAGCTTTGGTTGCTTCGATCACAGACTCATCATTAATATTGTCCAGTACGTCACACATCCAGCCAGCAAGTGCTTTTGCATCTTCTACCGTAAAACCACGACGAGTGATTGACGGCGTACCAACACGAATACCTGAAGTTACAAACGGGCTGCGAGGATCATTTGGTACGGAGTTCTTGTTAACCGTAATGTTCGCTGCACCCAGAGCGGCATCAGCTTCTTTACCTGTGATGCCTTTGTCAATCAGGTCAACCAGGAACAGGTGGTTTTCCGTAGAACCGGAAACGATCTTATAACCGCGGGCAATAAATTCAGCAACCATTGCTTTTGCGTTAACCACAACCTGCTTCTGATATTCCTTGAACTCAGGCTCCATCGCTTCTTTAAACGCGACAGCTTTACCCGCAATAACATGCATCAGAGGACCACCCTGACCACCAGGGAATACGGCTGAGTTCAGTTTCTTGTACATGTCTTCACCCGCATTAGACAGGATAAGACCACCACGAGGACCCGCCAGTGTTTTGTGGGTTGTGGTTGTTACAACGTGTGCGTGCGGCAGTGGAGTCGGGTATACGCCAGCAGCGATCAGACCAGCAACGTGTGCCATATCAACAAACAGGTAAGCACCGACTTTATCCGCGATTTCACGCATGCGTGCCCAGTCAACGATCTGCGAGTAGGCTGAGAAACCACCGATGATCATCTTAGGCTTATGCTCAAGAGCCAGCGCTTCCATCTCTTCGTAGTTGATCTGACCGTTATCGTCGATACCGTAAGGGATAACGTTGTAGTGTTTACCGGAGAAGTTAACCGGTGAGCCGTGAGTCAGGTGGCCACCGTGTGCCAGACTCATCCCCAGAACGGTATCACCAGGATTCAGTAGCGCCATGTATACCGCACTGTTCGCCTGAGAGCCTGAGTGAGGCTGTACGTTGGCGTACTCACACTCAAACAGTTTGCATGCACGGTCAATCGCCAGAGCTTCAGCTTTGTCTACATATTCACAGCCGCCGTAATAGCGCTTACCCGGATAGCCTTCCGCATACTTGTTAGTTAGCTGAGACCCCTGAGCTTCCATTACTCGTGGGCTGGTGTAGTTTTCTGAAGCGATTAGCTCAATATGCTCTTCCTGACGAAGAGTTTCTTCCTGAATTGCAGCATATAGCTCTGCATCGTAATCAGCGATGTTCATGTCGCGCTTTAGCATCTGTATCTCCTGACTCAGATATTCAAAGTTCCGAAAAAGTACATAAAGTCCGAAAGCAAACGTTTCCGTCACCTTTATAGGTGGCGTTAGTGTACAAAAATAGCCGTTATCAAGAAAGGTAAAGTTTCAATTTCTTCATGCACAATTTTCATGTTCGGGTTGAAAAAGACTCATGTCCCTGCATGGGTATAAATCTGACGTACAGCCGGACAATGTCCAATTACCAGACTGTAAACCAGATAGCTTTACACTGCGTAAAGCACCGATTACATACCTTTGCCTTTAATTTCTATCCCAACCTACCGAAATAAAATGTTTTTATCTAGTATTCTCGCCATTATCCACAAGAAAATTTATCAATAGATGGAAAAACACTCAGTTAAAGAAGATTGGATCGCTATCCTTACCGGCTCATTTCTGACCGCTCAGGGACTTTTCTTTCTCCAGTCGGCCGGTTTACTCACAGGAGGCACTGCCGGACTTGCATTGCTGTTAGCTCAGCTCTTACCGGTTTCTTTCGGAACCCTGTACTTTCTGAGCAATTGCCCATTCTATATTCTGGGCTGGCAACGTTTCGGTAAAAGTTTCGCGATAAGAAGCATCATCTCCGGTGCAATGGTTTCCGTCATTACGGATCATCTCAGCCTCGTTATTCACCTTGATATGATCAACGATATCTATTGTGCCACCGCCGGTGGATTACTGATGGGGCTGGGAATGCTGGTCCTGTTCCGGCACCGTTCCAGTCTGGGCGGTTTCAACGTTATGTGCCTGGTTATTCAGGATAAGATGGGGATTTCAGTAGGTAAAACACAGATAGTGATCGATGCCTCTATCGTCATTGCTTCATTTTTCTTTGTTACCCCATGGGTTCTTGCACTGTCTGTTGCCGGTGCTGCCATCATTAATCTGGTGCTGGGCATGAATCATAAACCAAGTCGGTATATTGTCAGCTATGGTTAAGAAGCGCATTGCAGTCATGCTCTACGGGTAACATTCAGAACAATCAAATCGATATCAGGCACAGACGCGCATAATTCCATCCCTGGTGCGGAGAATCGGCTTACCGGTATCGATTTGATTGTAGTCAGTGTCAGTCAGAGATGCACAAATACATAAGATGCATTCTACCCAAGCAAAATAATCCGCGTCTCATAAGGTCTCAGCATCAGCGGCTCTGTCGCAGATTCAGGATAATTTCCCAGTAACAAGGTTCCCGCCGCAGCCAAATACTCCTCGGGTAACGGACAGAGTACGCTTTCTGCATAGTAGTTATTCAAACACAGCAAAGTTTGGTTTTCATCTTTTCGCGCGTAACAAAATAACTGCTTATGCTCCGGCAACAGATCGATATAGTCACCGGTGGTGATTACCGGAAGTTCTTTACGCATTCGGATCAGTTTCTGATAGAAATAGAACACGGAATCCGGATCATCCACTGCATGCGCTGCATTAATTTCCTGATAATTTCCGGCCACTTCAAGCCACGGCTGTCCCTGAGTAAATCCGGCATGCTTTTCACTATTCCACTGCATCGGCGTGCGGGAGTTATCTCTGGATTTCTGAGCCAAAATTGTCAACATGTCTTCTTTACTTACGCCATCACGGTTAACCATAATGTCGTACATGTTAATACTTTCCACATCCCGGTACTGACTGATATCCGTGTAGTGAGGGTTGGTCATACCAATCTCTTCCCCCTGATAAATATAGGGTGTCCCCTGCATCATGTGCACCGATGCCGCCAGCATCTTGGCCGATTCAACCCGGTAGTGCCGGTCATCACCCAAACGACTCACTACCCTTGGTTGATCGTGATTACACCAGAATAGAGCCCCCCAGCCTTTACCGTTCAGCCCTGTCTGCCATTCATTAAAGATCTGTTTCAGTTGGATAAAATCAAACGGCGCTTTCGTCCATTTTTCACCGTTGGCATAATCCACTTTCAGATGATGAAAGTTAAATACCATCGACAGCTCTTTACCATCATTGGCCGAATACTGCTGACAGTGTTCCAGCGTAGTCGATGACATTTCCCCTACGGTAACTGAACCATACTTCTGAAACACCTCACGACTGATTTCCTGCAAATATTCATGCACCCTTGGACCATCGGTATAAAAACGGCGGCCATCGCCAGTATCATCATTGGCAAAATCCTGCTGTTTAGAAATCAGATTAATCACATCCAGACGAAACCCATCGACGCCTTTTTCTGCCCAGTAGCTGATAATACGTTTTACCTCTGCCCGAACCTGCGGATTTTCCCAGTTCAGATCCGCCTGCTCTTTGGCAAACAGGTGCAGGTAATACTGATTAGTCGCTTCATCCAACTCCCAAGCATTACCACCAAATTTTGACTGCCAGTTATTAGGCTCATGCCCGTTTACCGGATCTTTCCAGATATAGTAATCACGGTATGGACTGTTTTTGTCACTCAGAGCGGACTGAAACCATTGGTGAGCCGTTGAGGTGTGATTAACAACGATATCCATAATAATGCGGATCCCTTTCTGATGGGCTTGAGCCAACAATTCATCAAAATCCGCCATACTGCCGAAATCCGGATTAATCGTATAGTAATCAGCAATATCATAGCCATTATCCACCATCGGAGATTTATACACCGGGGTTAACCAGATCGCATCAATGCCCAGCAATTTAAGGTAATCCAGTTTAGAAATAATACCTCTGATATCTCCGGTTCCCTTACCTTCGCTGTCACAAAAACTTTTCGGATAAATCTGGTAGATGGTCGCACTACGCCACCATTCTGCTTGTACTGACATCTTGTGTTACTCACTTACGAAACATAAAAAAGAAATGCAGAGTGGCCGGTTACAGCCACTCCTCAAAAGAAAATTACGCACTGGCAACCGTCAGTTCACCTTTGGATTGCGCACGTTTATAGAAGAAAAGTGTCAGTGCAGCCGGAAGCAGGATAGCCACCAGCATAGCAATGGAATACACCAGCCAGTACTGAGGCTGAATAGAAAGAATACCCGGCAGGCCGCCCACACCGATACCATTCGCCATCACACCGGCACTACCACAAATGGCAGCAGCAACAGCAGAACCGATCATGGCACTCAGCATAGGGAATTTGTATTTCAGGTTGATACCATACATGGCCGGTTCCGTTACCCCAAGGTAAGCGGAGATAGCCGCCGGAACAGAGATTTCACGCTCATCAGTTTTGCGGCTGATAAGGATAATCCCTACCACGGCGGAAGCCTGAGCAATATTAGACAGTGCAATCAGAGGCCAGATGGGCGTGCCACCCAGATCCTGCATCAGTTGCAGATCTACCGCATTGGTGGTGTGGTGGACACCGGTAATAACCAGCGGCGCGTAAAAGAAACCAAACACCATCGCCCCCAACACAGCGAAATCACCCGTCATCGCTGCTTTCGCTGCATAAGCTACACCGTCACCAATCACACGTCCGAACGGACCGATAAGCGCATGTGCCAGAATAACAGACAGAATGATCGAAACAAACGGTACAATGACCAGATACAGATAAGCAGGAACAATACGTTTCAGATTGGTTTCGATAAATGCCAGTACAACACCAGCCAGCATTGCCGGAATAACCTGAGCCTGATAGCCCACTTTCTCAATCACAAACAGACCAAAATCCCACGCTTCCGGCACCTGTTTACCAATCAGATAAGCATTCATCAACTGCGGAGAGACCAGTGTCACCCCCAGAGTGATCCCCAGTATCGGCGTGCCACCCAACTTTTTCACTGTCGACCAGCACACACCTACCGGCAGGAAGAAAAAGATAGCTTCACCAATCAGCCACAGGAATGAGTGAACGGTAGCCCAGAACTGACTAATTTGTGTCAGGCTCTGGCCGTCAAACATCTTGATGTCACCAATAACGTTACGGAAGCCAAGGATAAGGCCACCGGTGATAATAGCCGGAAGCAGCGGGACAAAGATTTCAGCTAAATGGGAGATCCCACGTTCCAGTAAATTCATGTTCTGACGAGCAGCCAGTTTGGCCTCATCTTTCGATGCCGCTTTTTTACCGGCCAGCTCGATCAACATGGCATAAACCTGATCCACTTCAGTACCGATCACGACCTGAAACTGACCGGCATTGGTAAAACAGCCTTTTACCAGACCGATAGTTTCCAGCCCTTTAACATCGGCCCTATCTGTATCATTCAATACAAAACGCAGACGCGTCAGACAGTGGCTAACACTGGCAATATTATCGCTGCCACCCACCAATTCAATCAGACGCTGAACGTCTTTTGGTGCAATTTTACTCATAATTCTCTACCCGTTATTGATAATATAAGTTTATACCACAAACAAAATGGGAACAGTCCCAAGAACTGATTACATAATGCACGGGAAGAAAAAAAGATAAAATGGGAACAGTCCCATTAATTGAATGGGATCACAAAAAAGATACGCAATGTATTTACGCTTCGGGAGATAACGTCAGGTGTACTCTTTCCGTTTCGCCAGAAAGCTGCTTAATCAGTTGTGCTGCCGCCATCTTTCCGGCTGTCTCATAGCCGGGGTCAACACTGTAGGTATTCGGGAAAAGAAATGACAGCAAATCATTGCCGCCGACACCGGTTACAGCAACATCTGAACGCCCCAACTCCTGCAGACGTTTGATCACCCCCAGAGCAATAGTATCACTGGCACAAACCACCGCCTGCGTATCCGGCTGAAGAACCTTATCCACCAGGTGATAGGCACTTTCATGATGCAACTGCCCGGTCTGATAAACCGGCTGAATATGCCTGGCTCCACACCACTGCAGATAAGCATTTAAACGCAGCTCACCCGTTGTTTTATCCGCAGGATCAACTCCGATATAAGCAATATTGTGCTTTTTCTGTGCCAGAACATGTTCGAGTGCCAGAACAATAACACCATGATTATCGTAATTGATGGATGAAACGGACTCCGCTTCCATGGCGATCACCACCATGCGCTCTTTCCAGCGTTCCACCATCTGGCTTTCCAGCCCAGTAAAGCCAAACAGAATAACACCGTCCACAGTGCGCCGTTTCAGCACATTCAGATGTTCCATTGTTTTGGCTACGTCAAACTGGCTTTCCATAATCACGACATCATATCCGGCAGCATACAGTGCCGGCAGAATACCGCTTACCGCTCGGTTTTCCGAAGGAGAATCCAGACGAGAGATGATCACACCAATCACCTTCTGACTGCCGCCCCGCATCAGTTGAGCCGATTTGGAAGGGACATAACCGGATTCGGCGATCACCTGCTCCACTCTGATGCGGGTTTCCGGTTTAACTTTCGGATCATCAGTCAACACCCGGGAGACGGTAGATTTGCCCACTCCGGCCAGTTTTGCGATATCAAGGATAGTGAGTTTCTTACTCATACGAACCGAACATTTCCTTCTATCTTGCCAGATAGGCAGGAACCTCTTTAATACTGTCAAGCACCGCGGAGGACAGAGCTTCCCCCTGTTCAGTAAGCGGTTTACCGGTACGCACCAGTATCTTAGTACCGACACCAGCGGCTTCAGCAGCCATCATATCTTCTGCCTTATCCCCCACCATAACAGAATTAGCCATATCGATTTTCAGATAATCTCTGGCAGAGATAAACATACCCGGTTTAGGCTTACGACAGTCACAGTCCTGCTTATATTCACCAATCCCATGTTCCGGATGATGCAGACAATAGTAGATACCATCAAACTCCACACCATGATCAATAAAATTCCAGTCCATCCACTGAGTCAGAGAAATAAAACGTTCTTCGCTAAACATATCCCGGGCCACACCGGACTGGTTTGTTACCAGCACCAGCAGATATCCCATTTCTTTCAGCTTCTTGGTGGCTTCAAAAACCCCATCAATAAACTCAAAATCATGCTCATCATGAACATAGCCATGATCGACGTTAATCACCCCATCACGGTCTAAAAACACGGCAGGTTTAGCCAAAATCCTTTCCTCATAAGCAGTTGAACCAGAGAGTCAAAAGAATTATTGCACGCTTTATAACTTGCAGGAATAGAAAATTACTAATTAAACGAACTGATTTGGCATTTTAGACGTCTAGACGTAAAAATTTCTATTGACTTAAAATCTCACACGCAATAGCATCATCTACTAAGTGAGATACAGCTCAACATTTTATTCTATTCTTTAAGGCCAATCACACTTTCTGTGTTACAGAAACCCGGAATATACGTGATATAGCCTTGGTCTGCAGACCCAAAATAGGTTTTTACATGATTGAAATTACTCAGGTTAATAAGGTTTTCTATCAGGGCAGTGAAGAGATTCATGCGCTGAAAGATATCAATCTGCATATCGCACAAGGTACTATTTTTGGTGTTATCGGTTCATCCGGTGCTGGTAAAAGTACCCTGATCCGTTGCGTTAATATGCTGGAAACGCCGACCACAGGCTCCGTTATCGTGAACGGAGTTGACCTGACCAAACTGTCGCAGTCTGAACTGTGCAAAACTCGCCGTAATATCGGTATGATTTTCCAGCACTTTAACCTGCTGTCATCCCGTACGGTATTTGAAAACATTGCCCTGCCGCTGGAACTGGCAGGAGCAGAAAAAGCACATGTAGAGAAAAAAGTTTCCGACCTGTTGGTTCTGGTCGGGCTGGAAGACAAGCGTGAAACCTATCCGTCAAATCTGAGTGGCGGACAGAAACAGCGTGTAGCCATTGCCCGTGCTCTGGCATCTGATCCGAAAGTACTGCTGTGTGATGAAGCCACCAGTGCACTGGATCCGGCAACCACCCAGTCTATTCTGGAATTGCTGAAAAAAATCAACCGGGAACTGAATATCACCATGTTGCTGATCACCCATGAAATGGATGTGGTGAAAAGCATCTGCCATGAAGTTGCCATTATTGGTGGTGGTGAACTGGTAGAAAAAGGGACCGTAGGTGAGATCTTTGCACACCCGAAAACGGAACTGGCACATGATTTTATCCGTTCAACGCTGGATCTCTCTATTCCGGAAGATTATGCCGTACGTCTGCAGGAAACACGCAGTGAAGGCAGCAGTCCTCTGGTGCGTATGGAGTTTACCGGTGCAACAGTGGATGCTCCGCTGATGAGCCAAATCTCACGTAAATTTAACATTGACGTGAGTATTCTCAGCTCCGATCTGGATTATGCTGGTGGGGTGAAATTCGGCATGATGGTCGCCGAGCTGTTCGGAAATAAAGAAGACGATGAAGCCGCTCTTGAATACCTGAAAGAGCACAATGTAAAAGTAGAGGTACTCGGATATGTCCTTTAATACGATCACCGCTTGGCTGAGCCACAACAGTAACCTGCTGTTAGGTGCAACCTGGGAAACCGTCTACATGGTTGCTGTTGCCGGTATTATCGGCTTTGCTGTCGGTATTCCTCTTGGCGTCATCCTGCATATCACAAAAAAAGGCGGACTGACTGAAAACCTGCGCCTGAATACGATTCTCGGTGCGGTAGTCAACATCGGCCGTTCCGTTCCGTTTCTGGTTTTGATGGTTGCCATCATTCCGGTAACCAAACTGCTGGTCGGTACCTTTATCGGGACGACCGCAGCTATTGTACCTCTGACTATCGGTGCCATTCCTTTTGTGGCTCGTCTGATCGAAGGCGCCCTGCTGGAAGTACCATCCGGTCTGGTGGAAGCGGCCCAGTCTATGGGTGCCACACCGACACAGATCATTACGAAAGTTCTGTTGCCGGAAGCCCTGCCGACCATCCTTAACTCTGTCACGATTACGATGGTAACACTGGTCAGCTACTCGGCAATGGCTGGTACTGTCGGTGGTGGTGGTCTGGGTGATGTTGCCATCCGTTACGGTTTCCACCGCTACGATATTGCCGTTATGGCCGTCACTGTGGTGATGCTTATCGTACTGGTACAGTTTATTCAGTCAATTGGTGATGCTTTGGTTCGCCGCTTTGACCACAGATAACAGTCGTTCATTTATATCACTTATTAAACCAACAAAAACTAAAAGCGTTACTCAAGGAGAGAAACATGACATTTAGCCTGAAGAAATTATTGACTATCGCAGCAGCGGCTTCTGCCCTTGTACTTGCCGGCTGTGGTGAAAAAGAAGCCGATAACAGCAAAATCAAAGTGGCGGTTATCGCAGGTGCAGAGGCTCAGGTTGCGGAAGTTGCCGCCAAGATTGCTAAAGAAAAATACAATCTGGATGTTGAGCTGATTACATTTACCGATTACGTCACCCCGAACGCAGCAACAGATGATGGCTCTGTCGATATTAACGCATTCCAGCATAAACCTTATCTGGATCAGCAGATTGCAGACCGTGGTTACAAGTTGGCTATTGCTGGTAACACCTTTGTGTATCCGATTGCCGGTTACTCTAAGCAGGTAAAATCGGTTGATGAAATTACCGAAGGTGCCCGTATTGCTGTACCAAACGACCCGACTAACCTTGGCCGTTCACTGCTGCTGCTGGAAGCTCAGGGTCTGATCAAACTGGCTGATGGCGTAGGTCTGACTGCAACGGTGCGTGATGTTGTTGAAAATCCGAAAAATATCGAGATCGTAGAACTGGAAGCACCACAATTGCCTCGCTCTCTGGATGATGTCACTCTGGCTATTATCAACACCACTTACGCCAGCTCTATCAACCTGACTCCGGAAAAAGACGGTATCTTCGTGGAAGGCAAAGAATCACCTTATGTGAACCTGATTGTTGCACGTGAAGACAACGTAGATGCTGAGAACGTAAAGAATTTCGTTAAAGCTTATCAGACTGAAGAAGTGTATCAGGCAGCGTCTGAAATCTTCAACGGCGGAGCGGTAAAAGGCTGGTAACAGTCCCCTCCCTATATCTCAAAGTAAATCAGACGGGTTATCCCGTCTGATTCATAAACACCTTACTGAATACCTCATATCTCAGTTCATCATCAGCCTCAATATTCGGCTCAAATTTAATACCAACATACGTCAGATCCTGAACTCTACGAATATTGGCCACTGTACATTTAGGATACGGTTCAGGGACATGCTCCAGAGGAGAATCTATCTTTATCTCATCACCAACCTTCAGAGCGACCGGTTTTTCAAAACAGAGTCCGCAGCCAGACAGCGACACATCAACCACCCGGGAACCGACACGTGAGCCGGATACGGAGACATGGGTATCCAGATTCAGTTTATAACGACGATTTTCACGTAACTTTCTGGATTCGATATAGCGTGGAAACTTAACAAACATCAGCCAGGTAACCAGCTGTTTAACACAGAGGATCTTACTTCTGAAGGCAATAATATGCCCATCACAAGTGTCCGCAATGCCCCGGATAACCACATCGGCATTATTCAATCGTCTGGTGATCAGCTCGCCCATGGTCTTAGCCCCCAGTTCAAAGATAAGAAACTGCCCTTCTTTCATACCGATAAAATTGCACTGAATGGGGTATTCATCGTTAGGGCCAAATGCAATAGCACCGGAAAGTTTCATTCCGATCTGAAGGTAATGATGCGCATCACTCGCGTCTAAATTCATGTCTGCCCAACCTGATTTCGCTCTTGTTTTAGCTAAGTTTAGGTGATGGGCAGAGATTTGCTTTCTGCAGGATTATTTTTTCTTCTTACCCTGTACAGCCTTAAAACGTGGGTTAGATTTACAAATCACATACACCCGGCCTCTTCTTTTTACTACCTGACAGTCAGGGCTGCGTGTTTTTGCACTCTTCAGGGAACTTAATACTTTCATTGCTCATTCTCCTCTTTTTTACCTGAACCCAGATTGCCAAAACGACGATTAAAGTTCGCAACCCGGCCTTCTTTATGCGCTACGCGCTGTTTACCCGTATAAAACGGATGAGATTCCGATGAAACTTCCACAGTAAAATAGGGATACGTTTTTCCGTCTTCCCATTCAATAGTTCGCTCGGTCTGTAAGGTCGAACCAATTAAAAAATATTTATCAATACTGGTGTCATGGAAAACAACAGTCCGGTATTTCGGATGAATGCCCGCTTTCATACCTTTCCTTAATTGTTATGTTATAACTTTCGCGAATGATAATATTTATCATTGGTAGAGACAAGCATTTTTTGTGGTATCGTGTGAGTATGTAAAACAGATTCGGGAATACAATGCGTCACCATATCGAGCCAGTCGGAATTGTCGAAACGCCTTTTAAAGAAAAATTTGCCGTTCCCCGCCAGCCGGGACTGGCTCCCAGTGCAACAGCCAGGCTAAAACTGACCGGAGAGGCTAACTCACCGGAAGCGATTCGGGGGATAGAACAGTTCAGCCACCTGTGGTTGCTGTTTCTGTTTGATCAAAATCTGGAATCCGGCTGGACTCCCACCGTTCGTCCGCCTAGGCTTGGCGGCAATGAAAGGATTGGAGTATTTGCTTCCCGTTCACCATTCCGTCCTAATGGTATCGGTATGTCTGCCGTTGAACTGAAAGGCGTACAACAAAAAGGCAACCAGATATGGCTTGAACTCGGCAGTATCGATCTGGTTGATGGAACCCCTGTTGTCGATATCAAACCGTATATCCCTTACTCCGACGTCATTGGTGATGCCCATGGCGGTTTTGCCCGCTCTCAACCCGATATTCTGGATGTCGTATTTTCCAATCTGGCCTGTGAACAGCTCAGATTCCATCCCAATCACAAGCAGGTCTATGCCGTTATCAAAGAAGTGCTGGGGCAAGACCCCCGTCCAGCCTATAAAAAAGGCAAACCAGATGATAAAGAATACGCGGTGAATTTGTTCGATCTGAATGTAAAATTCAGATATCAGGGTGAATTAATTACCGTGACAGCAATAGAACGCTTTTGACAAGCTCTTTAGGCTGCTATTATTAGCGCCCTGATTTTGATTGCTGCATCCGCAGCAATTTTCTTTAAACCTACTAAGCGGATACCATAAATGCGTACCAGTAATTATCTTCTTTCTACTCTGAAGGAGACTCCAAACGACGCAGAAATCGTGAGCCATCAGCTCATGCTACGTGCGGGTATGATCCGTAAGCTGGCTTCAGGTCTGTATACCTGGCTGCCTACCGGTCTGCGCGTGCTGCGTAAAGTCGAAAACATCGTTCGTCAGGAAATCGACCATGCAGGGGCAATTGAAACCCTGATGCCCGTTGTACAACCGTTTGAACTATGGGAAGAGACAGGTCGTTCTGAGAAGATGGGGCCGGAACTGCTTCGCTTTACTGACCGCCATGTGCGTCCGTTTGTACTTAGCCCGACCGCAGAAGAAGTGATTACTGCTCTTGTGCGTAACGAGGTGAGTTCTTACAAGCAGCTACCGCTGAATCTGTACCAAATTCAGACTAAATTCCGTGACGAAAGACGTCCCCGCTTTGGCGTGATGCGGGCACGTGAATTCTCGATGATGGATGCTTACAGCTTTGATATCGACAAAGACGGACTGCAAAAATCTTACGATGCAATGCACAGTGCTTACTGTAAAGCATTTGACCGCATGGGACTGGATTATCGCCCTGTTCTGGCGGACAGCGGTGCTATCGGCGGCAGCGGTTCTCAAGAATTCCACGTACTGGCAGAAAGTGGCGAAGATTTGATCGCCTTCTCTACTGAATCAGATTACGCAGCCAACCTTGAAAAAGCAGAAGCGATTACACCAGCAACTGAGCGGGCAGCACCGACTCAGGAAATGACACTGGTTGATACACCCAATGCAAAAACCATTGCTGAACTTGTGGAACAATTTGATCTGCCGATTGAAAAGACAGTTAAGACCTTGTTTGTCAAAGCTTCTGATGAAGTTGACGCCGACATCATTGCACTGATCATCCGGGGTGATCATGAACTGAATGAAGTCAAAGCCGAAAACTTAAAAGAAGTAGCCGCACCGCTTGAGATGGCAACAGAAGAAGACATTCGTGCCCTGATCGGTGCCGGCCCGGGCTCCCTGGGTCCTGTCAATCTGAAACTACCCTTTATCGTTGACCGTACTGTCGCGGTTATGAACGACTTTGGTGCCGGTGCCAATATCGATGATAAACACTACTTTGGTATCAACTGGGGTCGTGATGTTGAGCTTGGTCAGGTCGAAGATCTGCGTAACGTCGTAGAAGGTGACCCAAGCCCTTGTGGTAAAGGAACGCTGATGCTGAAACGTGGTATCGAAGTTGGCCATATCTTCCAGTTGGGTACCAATTATTCTGAAAAAATGAACTGCGGTGTTCTTGGCCCAGATGGCAAAAATGTCATTCTGGAAATGGGTTGTTACGGTATCGGTGTATCCCGTGTTGTTGCTGCGGCTATCGAACAGAATCACGATAAATACGGCATCATCTGGCCGGACGCTATCGCACCATTCCAGGTGGCCATCGTTCCGATGAATATGCACAAATCTGAGCGTGTTCAGGAAGCCGCCGAAAACCTGTATGCAGAACTGACTGCCGCTGGTATCGATGTACTATTTGATGACCGTAAAGAGCGTCCGGGGGTGATGTTCTCCGACATGGAACTGATCGGCGTCCCACACACAGTCATCATCGGTGACCGTAGTATGGATGAAGGGAACTTCGAGTATAAGAATCGCCGCAGCGGTGAGAAAAACCCGGTTGCTATGACAGAAATTGTTGCGCATATTAAGTCTCAATTGGTTTAAGCCTCGATTAATGTCAAAATTCAAAGGGTTGCCACTGAGCAGCCCTTTTTTACAGGAAAAGTCTCTCGAATTTTTTGTCTTTATACATGAGCCTGTGTATATTGCGATGAGTTCTCATTTAGTATGGAAAATATTATGAAAGTATACGATTGTTGCGATTTGGTTCGTGAACTGTACGCTCAGATTGGTGGTGGTGACCAGGGATATATTCCTAAAGCGATCACTTGTGCACTAAAGGCTCTGGATGATATCGCCAGAGATACTTCACTGCCTCAGAACGTTCGGGAAAAAGCCGCATTTGCTGCTGCAAACCTGCTTATCTCTGACTTTGAAGATTAATAACACAGAGGCACGACGATGGATTTAAGTAAGTTTGAACAGATGGATACCATTATGCTGATGAGTATCGTGAACCTTAAACTAAGAGACGATTTTAATGGTGATCTGAACGAACTGGTCAAGTTCTTTGATATCGACCGGGCGGCACTGGAAGCAAAACTGGCAACAGCCGGATTTGAATTTCTGGCAGACGCCGGGCAGTTCCGGTAATCAAAAGTGTATAACTCCCAGTCTTTACCGGGAGTTATACTTTATAATAGTCTCAGTTACCGTTGATTGACTTACCCGAATGATGCCCAGATCACTGTCGCCACAAGAAGCGGGCAAACAAATTTCACATACAGCGGCCACACCTTACCAAACCAGCTTTGCTGAAACTCCGGGAACCCCTGCTCAAGTTCTTTTACTTTAGAGTGACGATTCCATACCCAACCGCCGAACAGACAGAACATCAGTGCTGCGGTTGGCTGAAGATACTGAGTTGCCACGGTCACTACCAGCCCGAACAGAGCACCAAAGTGATACACAATGACCACACTGAAAGCAGCAATTAACCCGCCCAACCCCCATGATGTCGGGGTGCGCTTAGTATTCAACCGCTCACTGACCAGAGCCACCGGACACTCAAGCATAGAAATAGAAGACGTCAGAGCCGCAATCACCAACAACAGGAAAAACACAATCGCAAACAACTGTCCAAACAGCCCAAGACTGTCAAACATCATGGGTAATACGGTAAATACCAGCGTATCAGAACTGAGCAGAGAACCGTCTGCAGCATAAATCTGCACGCCTTTCTGCATTGCGACAAACATCGCCGGCATTACAACCAGACCGGCAATAAAAGCCACCGCAGTATCCACCAGCGTAACACTCATCGCCATCTTAGGCAGGTTCTCTTTCTTACTCAGGTAAGACCCGTAAATCAGCATGGAACAACCGCCAATGGTCAGGGAAAAGAAGCCTTGGCCCATGGCTGCCAACAGCAGCTTTCTGTCCAAAACCCGGGAAAAATCCGGGATCAGATAATGTTTCAGTCCTTCGACCGCCCCATCCTGCAGCATAATGTATACAAACAACAAACCGAACAGAACGAACAAAGCCGGCATCAGGCGGGTAGACCATTTTTCAATACCCTGTTTTACCCCACCCTGCACAATCAGGATCGTCAATACATAAAATATCACCGTCCCCAGCAGGTTGCGCTCAACGCTGAAACCTTTAAACCATGCCGTTAATGCTTCCATACCCAGAATATCGGTAACCGCCCCGAACAGAAAGCAGATCAGCCAGCCGCCAACAATACTGTAAAACGCCAGTACCGCACTCGGTACACTCAGCCCAACCCAACCAACAAGTCCGCCGATATGCTTTCCGGCAGCACTGTGGGTCAGAGATTTCATACTATCGACAGGGTTTGCCTGACCATAGCGGCCGATAGCCATCTCTACAACCAGCATAGGAAACGCCACCACAAGGATCAGTACCAGATAAACCAGCAGGAAAGCCCCGCCACCGTTACTGGCTGCCTGTGTCGGAAAACCCCATATATTACCAAGTCCTACAGCCGCACCGGCAGCAGCAAGGATAAAACCTAAACGGGAACCGAAACTTTCCCGGGATTGATCAGATTGACTCATAAACTATACAACCACAACAACAAACTAGTTAGCTAGTACAGTAATATAAAGTGTGGCCACACACAATAGCCTTTAGTACAAACACCATACACAAGAAAGATATTTTAGAATTTTAACCTGTAAAAATTCTCTTACAGAGCGCCCGGAAACAGAGGCGAAGGAGCACATTCCTCCGCCTGAAAAAGGGGAAAACGATTGAAAGCTCCGTCAGATAAGAAACACCGGATACTCTTTCAGTTGCGGAATTTTTTCCTGGAGTGATTGTTCTTCTTCAGCCATGACATCCAGTGAATCACAGTAATCGTCGGCTTTTTCCTGTATCTCTTCCTGACTGAAGCGCTTTTCAAGCTTGCCCTGCAGTTCAAGCATCTGATCTTTAAGCTGAGTAAAGTTAATCCCCCCGTCCTGTTTCATGTTTTCTGCAACCACATTAAATGCACTGGACAAAAATTCATCGGTAAAGAGTGCTTTCATCTCGGCAAATTGTTCACTCCAGCCCGCAGCACCTTCAGAAAAACTCGCTTCCTGAAGCACATACTGCCCATCAGCCAGATGCTTCTCTTCCTGCTGCCGATAAAACTCTTCCAGCGCCCGGCGTACATTATCAAATGCATCACTGTTACCGATTGTCTCCGCCACATCATCCAGAATGGCATTAGCCATATTCAGCCCATCTCTTGCCAGCTCTCTGATTTTTGGCAGGTACAGGTTCATTTTTTCCCGGTACTGTTTTACCGCTTCGCGTTGCATCGTATCCAGATCCAGCTTTTCACCATTGATAAAGACATTATTCTCCTCATCGATCATCACCTTCGGTGTTCCTGTCTGGTAAATCTCAACCTGTTCTCCATCCAGATGCACTTCATTCTGAATATCAACCCGGCACTGCTGTGCCTGAACCCCCAGACTCAGTAACATCCCTAGAGCCAATGCTGCTATTTTCATACCTACCTCAGTTACACAACACGCAGTTATTATCCGCTCCGACAATAACAGATTTTACCGGGAAACATCGAGACTTTTAGGTCTTCAGTTTTCTCTCAGATAAGTCTTAGCTGCTTATTCAGTTCCTCTGGCCGGAGCATAACATTCAGACCCAACAGCCGGATTTCTCTTCCTTTCTGCCGTTTAAGTATCTCGCTAAGCAGGCATTTAAAATCGTCCAGTTCCAGATGATTATGTATATGTTCAATGGTTGTCTGCTGGAAATCAGCAAATTTTACCTTTATTCCCTGTTTGGTGATTTCTTTCTCCGGACTGGCTCTCTCCAGCCTCCGTTCCAACTCAGGAAATAAACGGCTTTCAATCACTGACCAGCATTCCGCATAGCTGGAAATATTATGGGTAAAGGTTCTTTCTACCCCTACGGATTTTCGTTCCCGCTCAGTTTCCACTTCCCGGTCATCAATGCCATGACTCCGTTTCCAGAGAGAAGCCCCTAAACGGCCAAACTCCAGCAACAGTTTCCGGTAATCACTATTTTTAATGTCTTCACAACGATAAAATCCGGCCTGATTCAGCCTCTCCAGGCTGACTTTTCCCACTCCGGGGATCTTTTCCAGAGGCAATTTATCAACCACCTCCTGTACAGCTTGCGGTGGGATCACAAACAATCCATCGGGTTTATTCATATCTGAAGCCACTTTGGCAAGAAATTTTACCGGAGCAACCCCGGCGGAAGCGGTCAGATGCAGTTCCTGCCGGATATCCCGGCGTATGGCTTCTGCGATAAAGGTTGCTGAGCCGCGGTGCAACGAACAATGAGTAACATCCAGATAAGCTTCATCTAAAGAAAGGGGCTCAATCAACGGGGTATAACGTTCAAAGATAGCCCGGATCTGTCCGGAGACCTGCTTATAAACATCCATCCGTCCATGCACAACCAGTAAGTGAGGACACAGTTTCATCGCCTGTCCGGTCGGCATGGCAGAACGCACGCCATACTGACGCGCTTCGTAATTACAGGTACTGATCACGCCACGTTGTTTCTGATGACCACCAACAGCCAGTGGCCGCCCGCGATATTCCGGGTTGTCCCGCATCTCAACAGCAGCATAAAAACAATCCATATCCACATGGATAATCTTACGCACGGGCGCATTTTCTGTTACTCGCACTATGTTATCTCTGACAATAACCAAACGGATACGGAGGATGACTCTGAAAAAGCAAATACACATCCTCGTCGACTGAATTAAAGCATATATCAGCACTGTTTATTTATCCAGTATTTTGCATTCTGCCGCTTAACGTATACACTCTGAGGCCAGAAGCCCAAACGCCCTGAAATCAGAACACTCAGAGGATAAGCCATGAATCATCTGCAACTCGAAACCCTGTTGAATAGTAAGCTCTCACCAGAGCTGATCAAAGACTACTGTCCGAACGGACTGCAGGTTGAAGGCCGTCCGGAGGTGCGTACCATAATTACAGGTGTCACTGCATCAAAGGCATTGATTGATAAAGCCATAGAACTGAATGCAGATGCTATTCTGGTCCATCATGGTTACTTCTGGAAAGGAGAACCACAGTCAATCCGCGGTATGAAAGGTGCACGAATTAAGGCACTGATTAAGAACAATATCAACCTGTATGCATACCATCTTCCGCTGGATATTCATCCAGAACTGGGCAATAACGCCAAACTGGCCGAACTGCTGGAAATAAGAACAGAAGGCGGGCTGGAACCAACACCACAATCGGTTGCAATTTACGGTTCACTGGTAACACCGCTAACCGGAGCCGAGCTGGCTGAACGTATAGAGAAAACCCTCAACCGAGCCCCTCTGCACATTGCTCCGGAAACGAATAAACTGATCCGGACGGTTGGCTGGTGCACCGGTGGTGGCCAGGATTACATCGAGCTAGCAGCACAAAAAGGGCTGGATGCTTTTATCTCAGGAGAGATCTCTGAGCGTACTACTTACAGCGCCCGGGAGCAGGATATTCATTACTTCAGCGCCGGACACCATGCCACCGAGCGCTACGGAATTCAGGCTCTGGGAGAATGGCTAACCAGCGAACACGGTTTTGATGTAACCTTTATTGATATCGATAACCCGGTTTGAACCGGTAATCCGGTACAAACCGCCAGTCTCGTGCAAAAAAGCATTAGAGCCAGCGTTTTTTCCGGAACAGAACCAGAAGACTGATTCCAATACCAAGCATCACCATCCATACAATAAAATAGCCGGACTGGAATTTAAGCTCCGGCATATTTTCAAAGTTCATACCGTAAATACCGGCAATGAATGTCAGCGGCACAAATATGGCGGTAATCACGGTGAGAACCTGCATGGTTTTGTTCAGTTGATGTGAACTCAGTGAAATATAACCTTCAATCAGATCCCCGCACAGATCGTAGTACATATTGCACAGACTCTCTATGCGCTCAAATTTATCGTGCACATCCCGGAAACTGTGCTTGATTTCATTCTCTTCGATATTGATAAACCGACTGCTGCCATCCAGCATCTGTTCAGTGAGCTTGGTGTGATAACTAAAGGTTCTCAGCAGCTTTCTCAGGTGTGATTTCAGCAGAATCAGCCGATGCATTACCTGATCATCCGGATGTGCCAGCATAGAATCTTCCAGCTCACTGATATCATTTTCTGCTTCCAGAATCACATCCACATACCGCTGAGCCGAAGCATTCATAATCCGGCTTAACAAGAGTGCTGGCGTCACAATTAACTGCGACAATTTAGGGTGTTCCCACAATGCATTCACTCCCACCGATGACATGGTACGTTTGGTGATCAACAGGGAATTATTGACGAAAAAGGCCAGCGACATAGTATTAACATCCAGCAGCCCCTGATTAGAGCTGAATCCGCGGTACAGAATAAAACAGTTCTCTTCAAACTCTTCCATTTTAGGCGGATGACGAAGCCTCTGCGAATCCTGAATAGCTAGACGGTGACAGCCAAGCTGCAACAATATATCTTCTTCCTGCCCAGACAGCTCACCATCAATATCTATCCACAAACGGCCCCCCTGTTGCCTATATGTATCAATATGTTCCGACCCTCCATAAAGAAGAGTATCACCGGTAAAATACGCCGTTCTGATCATCTCACCACTCCTGAAAATATCTGCTAAGGCTTCAGCCAACCCTTCTCGACAGCGTCATTAATGATCTGCATCGCTTTCTCCCACAATACAGCAGAACCCTGTTCAATCCGACCGTTGATATTAATGACCTGTTGCTTTGCTACTCCGTGTTCCTGCCAGCTCTGACCATTATTATTGTAGTTCATCAACATAGGGATAATTCTGTCCAGGGCTTTGGCAAATTTCGCTTCAGCCGTTTCAGCCTGTTCAAATTCAAGCCAGATAGCTTTCAACTCGTCTCCCTGATCAGACGGAAGCATCCCAAATAAACGTTCTGCCGCAGCCAGCTCTTTCTCTTCCTGATCCGCAAGGGCAACCGTATCGTAAACAAAGGTATCCCCAGCGTCGATTTCCACAATATCATGCAACAGCAGCATCTTGACCACCTTACTGATATCCACCGGCTCATTGGCATGCTCTTCCAAAATAAGCGCCATCAATGCCGTATGCCAACTGTGCTCCGCACTATTCTCCCGCCTCTGATTCTCACCGAGCAACCGGGTCCGCCGCAATACCGATTTCAGTTGGTCCAGTTCCATAACCAGAGCCAGTTGTTTCTCTAACCTGATGTTCATTCTCTCTTCTGCCTTATTCTTACATGTAAAAAAAACCGGCACACAGGCCGGTTTTTACTATCATAAGTAAAATCAGTTACAGACCGGCGTCTGCAAATACCTGATTAACAATATCCTGAGCTTCCTGTTCGATCATTTTCAGATGAGCCTCACCTTTGAAGCTTTCACAATAGATCTTATAAATATCTTCCGTACCTGACGGACGGGCAGCGAACCAGCCATTGTCCGTTGTAACTTTCAGACCACCAATAGCTGCACCATTGCCCGGAGCATGAGTCAGACGAGCCGTAATCGGATCACCGGCCAGTGTCTCTGCAGACACCATTTCCGGAGACAGTTTCTTCAGAATATTTTTCTGCTCACCATTAGCAACAGCCTGAATCCGGTTATATTTGGACTCGCCATGTTTAGCCGCCAGCTCTTCATAATATTCCTGAGGATTCTTCCCCGTAACAGCCGTGATTTCAGCGGCCAGCAGACAAAGGATAATGCCGTCTTTATCCGTTGACCAAGGTGTACCGTCTTTACGCAGGAAAGAAGCCCCGGCACTCTCTTCCCCACCGAAACCAAACTTTCCGCTGTACAGACCATCAACAAACCACTTAAAGCCAACCGGCACTTCACACAGCTCACGTCCAAGATCCGCAACTACACGGTCGATCAGTGCACTGGACACCAATGTCTTGCCGACAGCCACATCCTTACCCCATCCCTCACGGTGACGGTAGAGATAATCGATACAAACAGCCAGAAAATGGTTAGGATTCATCAATCCTTTAGGGGTGACAATACCGTGACGGTCATAATCAGGATCGTTACCAAATGCCAGATCGTATTCATCTTTCAGCGCCAGCAGTCCGGCCATGGCATAAGGTGAAGAACAGTCCATCCGAACGACACCATCTTTGTCCAGAGACATAAACTGGAAAGACGGATCCACGGCTTCACTGACCAGTGTCAGGTTCAGATTGTAGTACTGACCGATCTGACGCCAGTAATCAATTCCGGAACCACCCAGCGGATCCACACCGATTTTCAGGTTTGCTTTCTGGATCGCTTCCATATCGATCACATTCACCAAATCCTCGATATAAGGTTTAACCAGATCTTTTTCTGTCAGAAAATCACTGGCCTTCGCTTCCGCAAGAGGCAGACGCTTCACGCCCTGCATTCCTGAAGCAATAATGTCATTGGCACGGTCTTCGATCGCCTGTGTCAGTTCTGCTTCAGCCGGACCACCATGGGTTGGATTATATTTGATCCCACCGTCTTGTGGCGGGTTATGTGATGGTGTGATAACGATGCCATCAGCTTTATCTTCATGTTTCGTGTTATACGTCAGTATGGCGTGAGAAATACCCGGAGTCGGTGTATAGCCATTATTCTCCTGAGCAATCACCTGAACACCATTGGCAATCAGTACTTCCAGAACCGAAGAAAATGCCGGTTCGGAAAGCGCATGGGTATCTTTGCCGAGGAAAAGCGGTCCCGTTGTTCCCTGCTCGGCTCTGACTTCAGCGACTGCCTGCGCAATAGCCAGAATATGGTTTTCGTTAAACGTCGATTTATCCGCGGTACCACGGTGTCCGGAAGTTCCGAACTGAACCTTATGCTCAGGATTACCCGATTCTGGTTGCAGCAAAAAATAATTAGCCACTAACGCCGGAATATTGTGTAAATCTTCCTGTAAAGCCTTCTGTCCTGCGCGAGGGTGCATAGCCATTGTTATTATTCCTTTTATCTCAAGTCAAAAAAACAAAACCTTATAACATGGTGATAACATACTATAAGGTTTGGTATATTTTGTTAAATTGAACTACAAACTTTTTCAATCAAATCAGCCTGAAATCCCATTCGGTGCATCAGTTGCTCAACCATCTGCCGTTTTCGGTTAGTATTGTTATTGGTTATGACCCAAAACGGTGTATTAGGAATCAGCCTCGGCTTAGTCGTTTTTCCGCTGGCTAACAGTACATTTTCATTATCTGCGAAATAAACTCTCGTTCTGCCCTTAACCTGAGCCGCTTCGGCAAAGCTGGCCCGATCAATATAATACAAAGAAGAAAGCACCAGCATAAATCGGTCAATCGCTTTATTTGTTGCCGCAAATTCATCCGAAATCAGCAGAGAGCGCATCGTTTTAACACCATCTAACGCACCTTGTGTTCCGAATTCTCTTCCGGTCACAACAGCGGCCGGTACAACAGCTTCTGCCTGTACAGTTACCGCAGGCTGGCTTTCCGTATCGACAGTCACCGGTAACGCCATTTCAGACTGCTCGGACATACCGCCAGTCAATAAACGTCTTAAAATGTCCGATGCACTTTCGCCAATATGCTGGGTCTGGCTGGCTATATAACGGTATAGATCCTCATCAACCTCAATTGTCTTCATTCGCTTTTCACAATCTCATTGTTTTAAACTCTTGATGATTATAACCATATCTAACATGATACTCTACGCTAATCCCATCACGAATTAAGAGAAAATGTCAGCATTACTGAATTACAAGCAAAACGGAACCGGTCACACCATCCTGTTAATTCATGGCCTGTTCGGCAATATGGATAACCTGGGGCTGCTGGAGAGAGAGCTGGTGTCCGACTACAGGGTAATCAGTCTGGATCTGCGCAACCACGGGCATTCTTTCCATTCAGACCAGCACAACTATCAGCTTATGGCGGAAGATGTGGTCACACTTATTCATACACTGGCGCTGGAAGATGTCACTCTTATCGGCCACTCAATGGGCGGAAAAGTAGCAATGAAAGTGTCCGATCTGATACCGGAAACCATCCGCTGTCAGGTGATCATGGACATGGCTCCGGTCGCCTATAAAAAACGAAAACATGATGCTGTTTTCGCCGGGTTAAATGCCGTATCGGCGGCATCCCCAAGTTCCCGAGCAGAAGCAATGGCGATTCTGGCTGAACATATCAATCTGGATGGCGTCAGACAATTTTTAGGCAAGTCACTATACCGACACCAAAATCATTTAAATCGACACCAAAATCATTTAAACCCGCAACAAAACCATTTTATTTGGCGATTTAATGTCCCGTCACTGGAAAAGAACTACCTTTCCATCCTAGACTGGGAAACAATAGCTTTGTGTCATGTACCTACACTATTTTTGAAAGGGGCAGATTCCGATTATCTTCTTGCTGAATATCAGGATGCCGTTACTGCCCAGTTTGCCCATGCAAAGGCCCACGTCATTGCTAATACCGGACATTGGCTGCATGCGGAAAAACCCGCACAAGTAACAAGGGTAATCAAACGTTTTCTGAACCAGCAGAATAGGTAATCGAGCATTGTTTCAAGAACGCTTCGCATTAACTTTTACAAACAAAAATGGTATAGTGTCTACACAAATTTGGTAATTGAACAGATAACCCGCCCACAAGGCCGACGTTAACAGATAAACAGAGCAGGTAAAAATATATGGCAAGTGTAGGTCTCTTCTTTGGCAGTGACACTGGTAATACAGAAGCTGTAGCAAAATTGATTCAAACTAAGCTAAGCGAAAAACTGGTTCACGTACAAGATATCGCGAAAAGCAGTAAAGAAGATGTCGACAATTTTGATCTATTAATTCTTGGTATCCCGACCTGGTATTACGGTGAAGCCCAGTGTGACTGGGATGATTTCTTTCCCGAGCTGGAAGCCATTGACTTTTCTACCAAACTGGTGGCGATCTTCGGTTGTGGCGATCAGGAAGACTATGCAGAATATTTCTGCGACGCCATGGGGACAATTCGTGACATCGTAGAAGCTAAAGGCGCTACGGTTCTTGGACACTGGCCGACAGAAGGCTATGAGTTTGAAGCCTCCAAGGCACTGATTGACGATAACACTTTCGTGGGTCTGTGTATTGATGAAGACCGTCAGCCGGAACTCACCGAAGAGCGTGTAGCCAAATGGGTTGGTCAAATTTACGAAGAAATGTGTCTGGCGGAGCTGGAAGACTAATTATTTGAACTCTTACCATAAAAAGATCACCAAACAAGCCTACTATTACAGATAAAGCCTGTTTAAGATCAGTATGGAACAGAGAGCACAAATCATATACGGAAGATATTATGTCAGATAATAATAAAGCATTAAAAGATGCCGGATTAAAGGTAACGTTACCTCGACTTAAAATTTTAGAGGTACTGCAGCAACCACAATGCCAGCATATCAGTGCTGAGGATCTTTATAAGCTACTGATCGATCAGGGAGAAGAAATCGGTCTGGCAACTGTTTACCGGGTATTAAACCAGTTTGATGATGCCGGTATCGTTACCCGCCACCACTTTGAAGGCGGAAAATCCGTTTTTGAACTTGCAACCCAGAAACACCATGATCATCTGGTCTGTCTTGATTGTGGTGCAGTTATTGAATTTTCGGATGATGTGATTGAACAGCGTCAGAAAGAAATTGCGGCTAAATATAATATTGAGCTGACAAACCATAGCCTGTATCTGTACGGCAAATGTATCGGCGGAGAATGCAAAGGCGACCACCATAACGCCACCAGTGCCCACAAACGTAAATAAGCATTCATGATAAACAAAAAAACCAGCTCCCGAAGGTGCTGGTTTTTTTATTCGTCTAATCGTTGACCGGACACGTCATACTAATTGGCTTCAATTTTTGCCCACGTATCACGCAATCCGACAGTACGGTTAAAGACCAGCGCATCCGGTTTGGAATCCTTAATATCCGCACAGAAATACCCCGTACGTTCAAACTGATAACCGGCTTCAGGTTCGGCCTCAGCAAGACTCGGCTCGACCACACCACGTTTAACAACTAATGATTCAGGGTTAATCGTTGCCGTAAAGTCATCGGCAGCCGCCGGATTCGCTACAGTGAACAAACGGTCATACAGACGAATTTCAGCAGGCAGACCTTTCTCTGCAGATACCCAATGAATCACACCCTTGACCTTACGACCATCTTCCGGATTTTTACCCAGAGTATCGGCATCATAGCGACAGAAAATTGTTGTGATATTGCCTTCCGCGTCTTTTTCCACACGTTCAGCTTTCACAACATAGGCACCACGCAGACGAACTTCCTTACCCAGTACCAAACGCTTATATTTCTTGTTCGCTTCTTCACGGAAATCTTCACGCTCGATCCAGATTTCACGGGTAAACGGAACCTCCCGGGAGCCCATTTCCGGCTGATTAGGATGGTTCGCGACTGACAGATTTTCGACCAGACCCGCTTCAAAATTCTCAATAATCAGCTTAACCGGATCCAACACAGCCATTGCCCGTGGCGCATTGTCATTCAGATCATCACGAATACAGGATTCCAGCGAACCGAACTCAATCATATTTTCCTGTTTAGTCACACCAATACGCTTGCAGAACTCACGAATAGACGCAGGCGTAAAACCACGACGACGCAATCCGGAAATTGTCGGCATACGCGGATCATCCCAGCCATTAACCAGCTTCTCGCTAACAAGCTGATTCAGCTTACGCTTGGACATCACTGTATATTCCAGATTCAGACGACTGAATTCATACTGATGTGGACGACAATCGATAGTAATATTCTCCAGAACCCAATCGTAAAGACGACGGTTATCCTGGAACTCCAGTGTACAGATCGAGTGAGTGATCCCTTCCAATGCATCCGAAATACAGTGAGTAAAATCATACATTGGATAGATGCACCATTTATCACCAGTCTGATGGTGTTCTGCAAAACGCACCCGGTAAAGAACCGGATCACGCATCACCATAAACGGTGAAGCCATATCGATTTTAGCCCGCAGACACGCCTGCCCTTCATTAAAACCACCGGCACGCATTTTCTCAAACAACGTCAGATTTTCTTCCACACTACGGTCACGATAAGGGCTGTGTTTTCCCGGCTCTTTTAATGTTCCGCGATATTCACGGATCTGCTCGGGACTTAGCTCTTCAACATACGCTAAGCCTTTATTAATTAATTCAATGGCGAATCCGTGCAGCTTGTCAAAATAATCCGATGAATAACAGATATCACCAGACCATTCAAAGCCTAACCAATGCACATCATTTTTAATCGACTCAACGTACTCGATGTCTTCTTTCTCAGGGTTTGTATCGTCAAAACGCAAATTACATTGTCCCTGATAGTCCTGAGCAATACCAAAGTTCAGACAGATAGATTTTGCGTGACCAATATGCAGGTAACCGTTCGGCTCCGGCGGGAAACGAGTATGCACGCTGCTATGTGTACCATCTGCTAAGTCTTTATCAATAATCTGGCGGATAAAATTCGATGGTCGAGCCTCAGCTTCACTCATCTAAGCACCTCTAGTTTAGTATTGTCAGAATTAAACGCTAATGATCCACATTTCTGCCTGATTACACAACCAGAACCTTTCATTTCCGAAAAAAATCCCTTTAGTTAAGCCCCAAAGGACTATCAGACCCCAAAAATCTGTACAAAAAATGCCCCCCGGGTCGGGAGGCATTCTGTTTCTCAGAAAAATAAACCGTTATGGCAGTTTCACATCGGTAAGGTCATCCGATGCTGGAATATTTTTCATCTCACCAGCAACGATTTCAGCCAGAGGGCCAAGAATAACCTGCAGGTTATTTTCACCCAGTTTAACCACACCTTTAGCCCCCAGCTTCTTCAGTACTTCTTCATTAGCAACTGAACGGTCTTTCAGCGTCAGGCGCAGACGAGTGATACACGCATCAATCGCAGTCAGGTTGTCATGTCCACCCAGAGCCTTCAGGTACTGACGAGCCAAATCACCTTTACCTGCGACACCTGCATTACTTTCACCTTCGTCTTCATCTTCACGACCAGGTGATTTCAGGTCGAACGTACGGATAGCAAAGGTAAATACGACGAAATACAGCACCGCAAAACACAGACCAATAATAAACAGTGTCATTGGCTTGGTTGACAGTCCCATGTTCAGCAGGAAGTCGATCAGACCAGCAGAGAAGCCGAAGCCATGCAATACGCCAAACATATTGGCAATAACCAGAGCCAGACCAGTAAATACCGCATGCAAAGCATACAGAGCCGGTGCAAGGAAGACAAACATGAATTCCAGTGGTTCGGTAATACCAGTCAGGAATGAACAGAATGCAACAGAGAACAGTGCACCGCCGATCTGGTGACGTTTCTCTGCCGGAGCAGCAAAGTACATCGCCAGAGCCGCGCCCGGAAGACCGAACATCATGATTGGGAAGAAACCGGCCATAAAGATACCAGCACCTTTATCGCCACCAAAGTAACGGTTCAGGTCACCACTCTTCATGTTTTCTGTTACTTCTTTAACAACCGCAGTCACATCAGGAGTCACCGTATTTGCAAAACTGAAAGTATGTTCCTGACCAACAACCAAAGTTTTAGCGATGGCCGGATCAACACACAACTGAGTCGCATCGTTAAGCGCCGGAATAGCGGCAACTATGATCTCCTGACAAGTGCCCATGCCAAACCACATATAAGAGTTCAACACATGGTGCAGGCCAACAGGGATCAGAGCTCGGTTAAGAACACCATAAGCAAACTGACCGATCGAACCGGAAGTAGAAACCGCATGCGCCAGTGCATCCAGGCCATTCTGAATACCCGGCCAGACGATACCTGCAATACCACCGGCAATCAGTGCAAACAGACCGGCCATAATCGGCACCAGCCGTTTACCGGAGAAAAACGCCAGCCACTCAGGAAGGCGAGTCATATGGAATGCATTATAAGAATGACCGGCAATAATACCGCCGATAATACCGCCAAAGAAAGACATGTTGATATCGGCATTAATGGTTGTCGCCGTTGCCGTCAGAACAAAGTAAGCCACCGCGCCTGCAATACCGGCAGCGCCAGCACCGTCCACAGACAATCCGACCGCAATACCTAAACCAAACAACAGTGGCAAATTACCGAAGATTGCACCGCCAGCCTGGGCCATAAAAGGAATGTCTAAAAGATCGCCCTGACCTAGACGTAAAAGAAGAGCTGCAACCGGTAAGGTTGCGATAGGAAGCATAAGCGCTTTGCCCAGCTTCTGTGCGTATCCAAGAATATTCACCTTAAGTTCCCCCTATAGGATTTGTACTGGATATAGCAGAAGACTTATTTCAGCCTTCCAATTTAGTCACTTTAAGTTTATGAAATTAATTTTGCCCCGCAAATTAAAACCGGTGCATTTGTGATCAAAATCACCACTCAAAACTCTTTTTCGGTGATTTTGCTAGCAAGATCATAAAACTTATTTTATGATTCGAAAAAATAAAACCAATGGCTAAACTTTAACCGTTATCAGAACGAAATTAGAGGTATCATCATGAGACTAATCCCGCTAAAAACTGCCCAAAACGTTGGTCTGTGGTCAGCACGTCATATTGTTAACTGCATTAATAAATTCAAACCAACGGCAGAGCGTCCTTTTGTGCTTGGGCTGCCAACAGGCGGAACACCACTCACCACATACAAGCACCTGATTGAACTTTATAAAGCTGGCGAAGTAAGTTTCAAACATGTTGTCACCTTCAACATGGACGAATATGTCGGTTTGGATCCAGAGCATCCGGAATCCTATCGCTCATTTATGTATAATAATTTCTTTAATCATGTTGATATTCAAGAAGAAAACATCAACCTGCTTAATGGTAACACCGGCGACCATAATGCAGAATGTCAACGTTACGAAGCTAAAATCAAATCCTACGGAAAGATCAACCTGTTTATGGGCGGTGTCGGTAATGACGGACATATCGCATTTAATGAACCCGCATCATCACTCTCTTCCCGTACACGTATTAAAACACTGACTGAAGATACCCGCATCGCTAACTCAAGATTTTTCGACGGAGATATCAGTCAGGTGCCTAAATTTGCGCTAACGATCGGTGTCGGTACACTTCTGGATGCAGAAGAAGTCATGATCCTAATCACCGGACACAATAAAGCACAGGCGCTGGAAGCTGCTGTTGAAGGTTATGTCAATCATCTGTGGACAGTGACAGCTCTGCAGTTACATCCTAAGTCAGTTATTGTATGTGACGAACCTGCAACTCAGGAGCTCAAGGTAAAAACGGTAAAATACTTCCAGGAACTTGAAGCCGATAATATTAAAGATCTTAAGTAATAAGGATACATAACCATGTATGCTCTGACTAACTGTAAAATTTATACTGGCAGCGATGTATTAAGCCATCACGCTGTCATTATTAAAAATGGTCTCATTCATGCCTTATGCCCGGAAACTGATCTGCCTGAAAATATCGACATCCGGGATCAACAAGGTGCCAACCTGAGTCCGGGCTTTATTGATTTGCAACTCAACGGCTGTGGCGGCGTCATGTTTAATGATGAAATTACAGCCGATACTCTGCAAATCATGCATAGAGCCAACTTAAAATCTGGCTGTACTAGCTTTTTGCCTACCCTAATCACCTCTTCTGATGAGGATATGCGTCAGGCAATCACCGCAGCCAGAGAGTATCAGAACACCTATCCGCATCAGGCTCTGGGCCTGCATCTGGAAGGGCCATATCTGAATATTGAGAGAAAAGGTATCCACAACACGGATTTCATCCGTAAATCTGATTCAGATATGATCGATTTTATCTGTGAAAACAGCGATCTGGTCACCAAAGTCACTCTTGCTCCAGAAAAAAATGATCATGACCATATCCGACGCCTGCGTGATGCCGGTATCGTGGTCTCCATCGGACATACCAACGCGACCTATGCAGAAGCTCGCAAAGGTATCGAATCGGGTATCACATTTGCTACTCACCTGTTTAATGCTATGTCACCCATGACCGGGCGTGAGCCGGGTGTGGTCGGAGCGATTTATGATTCCCCGGATGTATATACAGGCATTATTGTCGACGGATTCCATGTCGATTATGCCAACGTTCGTATTGCTCATAAAATCAAAGGCGACAAGCTGGTATTAGTGACAGATGCCACAGCCCCGGCCGGTGCTGACATGGATCACTTTATTTTTGTTGGTAAGAAAGTATATTACCGGGATGGCAAGTGTGTTGATGAGAACGGCACACTTGGCGGCTCGGCGCTAACAATGATTGAAGCGATTCAAAATAGTGTCGAGCACGTTGGTATCGCACTGGATGAAGCTTTACGCATGGCCACCCTGTACCCGGCCCGGGCAATCGGACTGGATCACAAACTTGGCCGTATCAGAACGGGAATGGTAGCAAACCTGACCGTATTTGACCGTGACTTCAGTGTCCTTGCGACAATAGTAAACGGACAGTACGAGCATAATTAACTATGAATGGCGGACAAATTGGTAATGTAGATTTAGTAAAACAGCTTAACAGCGCAGCGGTTTACCGTTTGATAGACCAGCAAGGGCCTATCTCCCGGATCCAGATTGCGGATGTCAGCCAACTGGCTCCGGCCAGCGTTACCAAAATAACCCGCCAACTGCTTGAACGCGGCCTCATTAAAGAGGTCGCTCAACAAGCATCGACGGGTGGACGACGGGCCATTTCTCTGACAACTGAAACGGAACCCTTTCACTCAATCGCCGTTCGTATCGGCCGGGATTATGTCCAGTTCAGTCTGGTCAACCTCAGTGGACGAGAGCTGATCACAGAGCATCATGCATTCCATTACACCAACCAGAACGAGCTTCTGGAAGGCCTTATCCGGCAACTTCGCCGTTTTATCAATTCACATACCACATTGATTGAACAGCTTATTGCTGTCGGTATCGCCTTACCCGGACTGGTTAATCCGGAAACCGGTATTGTCGAATATATGCCGAATACCGACATTGATGAACTGGCTCTGGGTGATGTGATTCGTGATACCTTCAATATCGAGTGCTATGTCGGAAACGATATCCGGGGAATGGCGCTTGCCGAACATTTCTTTGGTGCCAGCAGAGATTGCCAGGATTCTATTCTGGTCAGTGTTCACCGGGGTACAGGATCCGGCATTATTGTAAACGGACAGGTTTTTCTCGGCTTCAACCGTAACGTAGGCGAAATCGGCCATATCCAGATTGACCCACTGGGAGAGCAGTGCCAGTGTGGAAATTTCGGCTGTCTGGAAACGGTTGCCGCCAATCCGGCTATCCTCAAGCGTATCCGGAGCTTGCTTGAAAAAGGCTATCAGTCCAGCCTGTCCGGTATAAAAGATCTCACCATGACGGATGTCTGCACACATGCTTTACAAGGTGATACTTTGGCTAAAGAGAGCCTGATCCGGGTTGGTAATGAGCTGGGCAAAGCCATTGCCATCACCATCAACCTGTTTAACCCGCAAAAAATTATTATCGCCGGAGACATCAATCAGGCACAAGATATAGTGTACCCGGCGATCCGACGCAATGTAGAAGCCCAATCGCTGAAAAAATTTCACTGCAATCTGCCGATCGTTCCTTCGGCACTGGAAGGACGTCCGACGATGGGAGCATTCGCTATGGTCAAACGCTCGATGCTGAATGGGGCACTATTGCAGAAACTGCTGGAAGATGAAGTCTGATAGCAATACTGACTGATAGCAGAAGACATTGAAGAGAGTGATCGTTCACTCTCTTTTTTCAGCTTTATCAGATAAAACACGGTTAAAAAAAGACCCAACATAGATATTATTTAACAAATATGGAAATAATTAAATAATATCTACCATCAAGGCGTTTTTATTTATTTTCCCATCATAAAAGGTTGCTTTTTTTAGTGAGAGTGGCAAATTGAACCCATCAAGCAGTTTACAGAATAGGATTTGTATCTCATGTGTTCAATTTTTGGCATCTTAGACATCAAGAGTGATGCAACTGCACTTCGTCCGGTTGCTCTGGAAATGTCGAAAAAACTTCGCCACCGTGGACCGGACTGGTCTGGTATCTACTCTTCAGATAAAGCCATTCTGGCGCACGAACGTTTGTCTATCGTGGGTCTGAACAGCGGCGCACAACCACTTTACAGCAAAGATAAAAAACACATTCTTGCTGTTAATGGCGAAATCTATAACCATAAAGATATCCGGGCTAAATACGCTGACAAATATGAGTTTCAGACCGATTCTGACTGTGAAGTCATTCTGGCACTTTACCGTGAAATGGGTGAAGCACTGCTGGAAGAACTGAACGGCATCTTTGCTTTCGTTCTTTATGATGAAGAAAAAGACGAATATCTGGTAGGCCGTGACCATATCGGTATTATCCCTTTGTATCAGGGAGTTGATGAACACGGTAACTACTATGTGGCTTCGGAAATGAAAGCCCTTGTTCCTGTATGTAAAACGATCAGTGAGTTCCCTCCGGGTTCTTTCTACAGTTCAAAAACTAAAGAGCCTCAACGCTACTACCAGCGTGACTGGATGGATTTTGATGCAGTGGCCGAAAATCCGACCAGCAAAGAAGAGCTGACTCAGGCTCTGGAAGATGCAGTAAAACGTCAGCTAATGACCGATGTGCCATACGGTGTATTGCTTTCAGGCGGACTAGACTCTTCCATTACCTCTGCGGTGGCTAAGCGTTTTGCTGCCATGCGTATCGAAGATGATGAACAATCCGAAGCCTGGTGGCCTCAGTTGCACTCTTTTGCTATCGGCCTTGAAGGTGCTCCGGATCTGAAAGCAGCACGAGAAGTAGCCCATAAGCTGGGTACCGTTCACCACGAAATGACCTATACAGTTCAGGAAGGTCTGGACGCTATCCGTGACGTTATCTACCACATCGAAACCTATGATGTAACAACGATTCGAGCTTCAACCCCGATGTTCCTGATGGGGCGTAAGATTAAAGCCATGGGGATCAAAATGGTACTTTCTGGTGAAGGTGCTGATGAAATTTTTGGTGGCTATCTGTACTTCCATAAAGCACCCAATGAACGCGAATTCCATGAAGAAACCGTACGTAAGCTGATGGCACTGAACATGTTTGACTGTGCCCGCGCCAACAAATCGCTGGCGGCATGGGGAGTTGAAGGACGTGTTCCATTCCTGGATAAAGAATTTATTGATGTTGCTATGCGCCTGAACCCTAAAGATAAGATGTGTGGCAACGGCAAAATGGAAAAACATATCCTGCGCGAATGTTTTGAGCATTATCTGCCGGATTCCATCGCCTGGCGTCAAAAAGAGCAATTCTCTGATGGTGTGGGTTATAACTGGATCGATTCACTGAAAGAAGTTGCGGCAGCTAAGGTAACCGACCAACAGATGGAAACCGCTCAATACCGTTTCCCGTACAATACGCCAACAACCAAAGAAGGCTATGTGTACCGTGAAATATTTGAAGAGCTGTTCCCGCTGGCATCGGCAGCCGAATGCGTTCCGGGTGGTCCGTCTGTTGCGTGTTCAACAGCAAAAGCCATCGAATGGGATGAAGCATTCAAAAATATGATTGATCCGTCCGGCCGTGCCGTTCAGTCTGTACATAATGAAGCCTACTAAGGCCTGATGAATTAAAAAGCCTGCCTCTGGTATCAGATGGCAGGCTTTTTTCATTTCAAACAGGCACCCTATTTCAACTCAATATCCCTGTTATCGATACTGACAGGAACCGTCTGATTGATAAGTTTAATCAGCAAAATAGAGCGTTTCTCTCCGTCCGCCTCATGATACAAAGCTTCCACTCCGGAAAACTGCCCTTCTTTAATGTGTACCGGCTGACCTTTTTCCGGCAGAAATCCTGTCAGCATAACCTCACCACTTTCTTCATGCAGTCTAAGTTCATGCACCAGCTCACCGCGCACTTCCTGTGGATAGCGTCCCTGACGGATAAAATCCACCACTCCCCGGGTTGAACGTATTGTCGTAAACGATGGCCCTTCTTCATAATCAAAACGGACAAAAACATACGAAGGAAACAAGGGTTCATGAATACGCTGTCTTTTTCCTCTGACAATCTTTTCTACTTCAATTTCAGGGTAATAGCATTCAACACCCTGATTCTCCAAATGACTTTTTGCCCGGTTCTGATCGCCCCGTTTGCAATAAAGTAAATACCAACGTTTCATTATGATTTCTTTCTTATCTATAAACTGCGCAATATGTTACAGGGGAATGCCAACAATTGGAAAAGAATCTCCGTTTTACTCTGTCAGCGCCGCCATCATTTCTATATGTAACGGATCGTCATTCAGACAAGGGATATAATGATACTCCCCCCCTCCTGATGTCTGGAACAACCGCCGGTACTCGATGGCCACCTCTTCCAGTGTCTCCAGACAGTCAGCCGAGAATGCCGGAGTAATGATATCCAAATGCCTGATACCTTCCCCCGGTAAAGCTTGTAACCGTTTGTCCGTATATGGTTTTACCCACTCTTCCCGGCCAAAGCGCGACTGATAACTCATCCCAATCTGCCGCTCACTAAGCCCCAGTTCTGATGCCAGTAAGCGGGTTGTCTCTTCACAATGCTGCGGATATATATCCCCATTATCAGCATATCGCTGCGGGATCCCATGATAAGAGCAGAGCAGGTAATCACTCTGGCCAGTTACCGCCCACTGCCGGCGAATGCTGTCCGCCAGCGCTTTGATATACAAAGGGTGATGATGATAACTGGAAATCACCCGGCATTCAGGTTTCTGTGCCAATTTCTTCAGTGCTCTCCCCAGAGCATCTTCTACTGCTCCGGTCGTGGTTCCGGAATACTGAGGGAAAAGCGGCAATACCGTGATATGTGTGACCCCTTCGGCCATAAGCGCCTGGATACCAGACAGAACCGATGGGTTGCCATAAGTCATTCCCAGAGCAACCGGAATATTGCGCCTGTTTCCCAGTATTTTCGCCTGACGCCGCGAGTAAACCAATAAGGGGGAACCCTCATCCATCCAGACTGCGCGGTATTTTTCAGCAACTCTGGAAGAACGGCGCGGTAGTACGATACCATGCAATACCGGACACCAGATCCAACGGCTTAAATCCACCACCCTGCGGTCATGCAGAAACTGACTTAGAAAGCGTTTAACCGCAGACGTCGTCGGAGCATCCGGAGTACCCAGATTAACCAGCAGGATACCCTGATTTATTTCCATTATCATGTCACCTGACTTCAGTAAAAAACAAAAAGCGACCCTTTCGGATCGCTTTAACTATAACAAAAATAAACAACTTTACCCGGCAAATTATGCCAGTGCTTTCTCAATGTCAGCACTCACTTCAGCGACCTGCTTGGTTCCGTCGAATTTCAGATACCGACAATTTCCGGCTTCCGCTTCCTTACCGTAATAAGCGATAAGAGGAGCTGTCTGATCATGATAAACCCCCAGACGCGCACGTACGGTTTCTTCTTTATCATCATCACGGACAACCAGATCTTCACCGGTGACATCATCCTTACCTTCAACTTTAGGCGGGTTGTACACCACATGGTAAGTTCTGCCGGAAGCCAGATGAGCACGACGGCCGGCCATACGCTCAACAATAACGTCATCTGCAACATCAAACTCGATAACATAATCAATGGCGACACCCATCTCTTTCAGACCATCAGCCTGAGGAATGGTGCGCGGGAAGCCATCCAGCAGGAAGCCTTTTCCACAGTCATCCTGAGCAATACGCTCTTTGATCAGGCCAAGAATGATATCATCAGAAACCAGCTGACCAGCATCAATAACGGCCTTAGCCTGCATACCCATCTCAGTACCGGCTTTGATTGCAGCACGTAGCATGTCTCCGGTAGAGATTTGTGGAATACCGTATTTTTCCATGATGAACTGAGCTTGTGTACCTTTACCGGCACCCGGAGCACCTAGAAGAATGATGCGCATTTTTTATCCTCTTAATTTTTCCATGTTATACCGAAGCTTACTGCTTCTGCTTCAACGCCTGCGATAAGTTTCGGTATAAGGTTATGTATGAGTACCTGAGCCGGTACTCAAACCAAGAAATTCAAGCCCGCGATTCTATCACAGAATGCGGGCTTTGCTTACTACCAGCAAGTAAAACGGTAATTACTTATTCAGAAGCTGGTTGACGGCTCCGACAAATTGAGTCGGATCTTCCAGAGAACCTCGTTCAGCCAGCATCGCCTGACCCAGCAGCACTTCAACCCAGCGTCCGAAGGCTTCTTCATCAGATTCATCCGCCATACGTTTCACCAGTGCATGCTCAGGGTTAATTTCAAAGATATATTTTACCTGAGGGACTTCCTGACCAGCCGCTTCCAGCAGTTTTGCCATCTGTGTACCCATCTCGAAATCATCCGTCACGACAACCGCTGGTGTTGATGCCAGCTTAAAGGTGGTCCGAACCTCTTTTACCCGGTCACCCAGATACGTTTTGGTTCGTTCAACAACAGATTTAAACTCTTCCTCTGTTTCTTTGTGCTTTTCTTTTTCCGCTTCATCTTCAAACTGACTGAGATCCAGGCCAGCCTTAGTGATAGACTGAAACGCCTTACCATCAAACTCCGTCAGGTAGTTCATCAGCCATTCATCAATGCGATCATACATCAGTATCACTTCGATACCTTTGGCACGGAACTGTTCCAGATGCGGACTGTTTTTAGCCGCGGCATAGCTATCCGCTGTCAGATAGTAAATCTTATCCTGACCTTCTTTCATGCGCTCAACGTAAGAAGCCAGCGCAACAGATTGCTCAGCAGAATCCACATCCGTAGAAGCAAAGCGCAGCAGGCCGGCTATTTTTTCTTTGTTGGAAAAATCTTCAGCAGGCCCTTCCTTCATGACCAGCCCGAACTCTTTCCAGAACGATTTATACTTATCGTCATCATTCTTAGCAAGACGTTCAAGCATAGTAAGCACTCGCTTAGTACATGCATTACGCAGAGACTGAGTGACCTTGTTATCTTGCAGGATTTCACGAGAAACGTTCAATGGAAGATCATTGGAATCGATAAGACCACGAACAAAACGCAAATACGTCGGCATAAACTGTTCGGCATCATCCATAATAAAGACACGCTGAACATAAAGTTTCAAACCGCTTTTATGGTCGCGGTTCATCATATCCCAAGGGGCTTTAGCCGGAATATAAAGCAGGCTGGTGTAATCATTTTTACCTTCAACCCGGTTATGGCTCCAGATCAGAGGATCAGCAAAATCGTGCGATACATGCTTATAAAACTCCTGATATTCGTCCTCAGCAATATCTGCTTTATTGCGGGTCCACAGAGCCTGAGCTTTGTTAATCTGCTCCCACTGGCCTGTTTCTTTTTCTTTACCGTCCTCGTCTTTATCTTTCGTCCAGATAGAAACCGGGATACCGATATGGTCGGAATATTTACTGACGATATCACGCAGACGCCATTCGGAAAGGAATTCCTGCGCATCTTCCCGCATGTGCAGGATGATATCTGTACCACGGGATTCCTTACGGATATCTTCAATCGTGTATTCGCCTTCACCGGCAGAATGCCACTGCACGGCCTGATCTGCATTCAGACCTGCGGCACGGGTACGAACGGTTACCGCATCGGCAACAATAAATGCAGAGTAGAAACCAACACCAAACTGACCGATTAGCTGAGAATCCTTACTCTGATCATCAGATAATTTAGCAAAGAAATCAGCGGTACCTGATTTAGCAATCGTGCCTAAATGCTCGATAGCCTCTTCACGGCTCATACCGATACCGTTATCCGATACTGTCAGTGTTTTTGCCTGCGGGTCGAAAGCCAGTTTAACGCCAAGATCGGCATCACCCTGATACAACTCCGGATCAGACAGAGCCTGGAAGCGTAGCTTATCCGCTGCATCAGAGGCGTTAGAAATAAGCTCGCGAAGAAAAATTTCTTTGTTTGAGTACAGAGAATGGATCATCAGGTGCAGCAGTTGTTTTACTTCTGACTGGAAGCCACGGGTCTCTTTATTGTGAGTTGCTGTTTCGCTCATTTTTACTCCATGAGTTTTTTCATATCAAAACCATTGTCAAATATGGGGACAAGAGTGAAGAAAAAAAAGCCCTGTCCGGAGTCGGAAGAAAAAACTATTAAACTGTACACATGGAAAACCAATTCGTGTATTCTACAGTTATTATACAGGTGGATAGCAAATGTTCTAAAAGTGTAAATAAAGATAAAGAACATACCTCCCGGCCCGAAGATTAGTTATTCTCCAGAATAGCCCTCGATAGTAATCTGTAGGTTTCATCGCATTCTGACACGGGTATGAAACCGATATTGGAAAGAGATATTAATGAGTAACGCAGGCACTAAATTTGTTCTCTCACAACGATTTATATTTGACCCCAACAGCAACACCTTAGTCGATAAGGAAAACGATAACGAAACGGTTCGTCTTGGCACGAATGAGAGTCGTATTCTAATGATGTTTTCCGAACGCCCGAACGAAGTGATATCCCGGGATCAGTTACATGAATTCGTCTGGCGGGAACAGGGATTTCAGGTGGATGACTCCAGCCTGACTCAGGCTATTTCGACACTGAGGAAGAACCTGAATGACTCAACCAAGGCACCTGAATTCATCAAAACCGTGCCAAAACGGGGTTATCAGTTTATTTCGACCGTTGAAAGAACATCCATTCTGGCAACAGGCAGCAAACCGGTCAAAGAGCTCCCGGAACCGGCCTCTTCCGGCGATCAGCATAACACGGATACCGATGCTGAAAATACAGCAACATTGGCTGAAAAACCTTTTTCACCCACGGCTGAGATCCGCTTCTCTGCTGATCCAGCTTTGAAAAAGAAAACGCTTCGCCAGCGGTTTTGCCCGCAGACCAAGTATATTTTTATTCTGGCGTTGTTACTGCCTTTCTTTATTCTGGCAGTCATCAACCCTGCACCTTCAAAATTCAGGCTGATCGATACTATTGACGATATTCCGCTGAAAACCACCCACGGCCATCCGCCGCTGGACAGCTGGAAACCGCTGATCCGGGCCTGTTACCAGTCCTACGCAGCCCGGTTCCCGGATAAAGAAAAACCGCAGGAAATCATTGTCACTGCCGGGGCGCAGAGAAATCTGATCCTCAACTATATTCACCCAGAAGGATATTCGTTTAAAAATATCACCGTACACCTTTTTGCCAATCAGGCTGAGTTGAGTGAACTTTGTCAATCAGGAGCAGAGCAAGATGTTAAATAAAAGAATCGCCTATTTTCTGCTTGCTGTTTCCGTCCTGTTCAGCAGTTGGATCTACTGGGGGACAGACCTGAAAACCAAACAGACACTCACCTCAAGAGAATGGTATACAAACACAGTGTTTATTGCCTCTCGGGAAGCAGGAAAAGCGATGCCGGAACTCAGCGAGATCAGTAAAATCCACGGACGCGATACACTGAAATTTCTGCCAAACGGTTCTTATATCAAAGCATCTGTGATGAATTTTTACGATCAGAAACATGAAATGTTCATGGAAATGGAGCTGTCTGAATCGGGGCAGTGGGAACTCAGTGACAACTATTTGCTCGTTCATCCGGATAATGTGGTTGATACCACACCGAACAAAGCAGGTAGAAGCTTCAGCGATGAGCAAATGGGGGTCATCAAAGAGCTTTACATGCTGGACGCACAGGAAAGCAAACGCATTGATATTATTAATAATACATCAATACTGCTGACCAGTCTGGATCACGGCTCGATTATATTATCCTCTAACTGACACCAGACAAAACGGGATGAACAACGTCATACCAGACTCCGTTCATCCCACTCTGCGACACACCCTATAATTGTACTTCTGCCAGTACGCTATCATCATCAAATGCAATCACCTTCAGCCATCCGTTATCCAGCAAGCCATAACTGGCCGGAAAACCACCTTTCGGAAAGGTTACTGAGCCGGGGTTATAGATAATCTGTTCTCCCTGATACTCCGCCACGGGTATATGGGTATGTCCGTGCGCAATCACGTCTCCCTGTTTCAGTGGCGGACGGTTATCTGCATGATAGGTATGACCATGAGTCAGGAACAGACGCCGGGAAGAATCCAGCAATACCCAGGCATAATCCATCATCATAGGAAAACTCAACAGCATCTGATCCACTTCACTGTCACAGTTACCCCGAATCGCAATAATCCGCTGTGCATGCAGATTTAGCCGATTAGCCACTTCCGGCGGATTATAGCCTTCCGGTACAGGATTACGCGGTCCGTGGTTCAGAATATCCCCCAGCAGTAAAAAATAATCAGCACCAGAGGATTCAAATGCCCGTATGGTTTTTTCTGTTGCCGGCAGGCAGCCGTGCAGATCAGAGGCAAAAAAAAGCTTCATAACATTAAGTATCCAGAGCCATACCGTTCACAACGATATTATTATAACTGACCATACCGAGCAGCTTTCCATTTTCTATAACCGGAGCCCGGCTGATGCCAAAGCGCTCAAATAAACGGGCGCAATATTTCACATTCATATTCGGATCAACAGACAAAGCAGGCTTTGTCATCACCTCATAGATATTGGTTCGGTCACAAGAACGATTTTTCGCCAGTACCTTTTTAGCGATATCATTCATCAGCACAATACCATACTCATCGTTCTCATGACGTTTATCCACAATAAGCGCTTTAACCACATGCTGACGGGCAAGCTGAATCCCTTCTTTTACCGTCGTGAGACCATCAACAACCACATAAGTATTCGTCATTACATCCCGGACACGAATGATATTTTGCTTGTTCATAACTCTTCCTCAACGATAGGCGTTAATGTTTGCACCTGATGAGCGACCCCAACAGCGTCCTCAATATCAATCTGAATAGCAATCCCCTGTCCGGATTCCTGATCAAACTCCCCGACATCACGGATCTTCTCTAAAATATGCCGGGACAAATGTTCTTCCACCATAAACAGCAATACATCTTTTTGCACCTCCAGTGTCAGGCCAAAAAAGGTTTTCTTCTGATTCAGCCCTTCCCCTCTCGCATTATTAATAACCGTTGCACCCGTCGCTCCAGCGGAACGTGCCGCATCCAGTACTGCATCGGTTTTAGTATCTTCAACAAACGCGATGATTAGTTTAAAGCGCATTCTCACTCTCCTTCGACGCTGAACGATAATTCAGCCATTGTGTTATCTGGGCATATCCCATCACTGAGATAATAGGAAACAGGCTGGCAAACGCTATCAGACCAAAGCCATCAATGACCGGATTTCTTCCCGGCACAGTTGAAGCCAACCCCAAACCTAAAGCAGTAACCAGTGGTACGGTGACTGTCGATGTGGTTACCCCTCCGGAATCGTAAGCCAGAGGAATAATAAGTTTAGGAGCAAAATGGGTTTGTATTACAACCACGATATACCCGCCTATGATGTAATAATGAATCGGATCACCAACAACAATCCGGTAGCAACCCAGAGCGATTCCGATAGCCACACCCAATGCAACCGCGATTCTTAACCCGTTTACCCTGATACTGCCGCCAGACACCTGATTGGCCTTAATGGCAACGGCAATAAGTGAAGGCTCTGCAATTGTGGTACTAAAACCAATTGCAAATGCAAACAGATACACCCAATAATAATCAACCCAAGTAAGTGATTCTGTTCTGCTGATCTTAAATTGTTCAAGAAAATCCGGGGCGGTAAGCTGATGAGCCATCATTTCTCCGAGAGGAAATAACGCCAGCTCCAGCCCGAGCAGGAACAGAGACAACCCCAGAATAACGTAAAAAAAACCTAAAATAACTTTAGCCAGATTCGCTACCGGCCGACGCAGTACCGCAATCTGAAAACCGAAAATAATACTGGCGATAGGGAGGACATCCACTACAGTCTGAAGCAGAGTATCAGTAAACCGACTCAGTTCAATCATGCTACGACCATCCCATAAATCATGACAAACATCATCGGCAGAAGAGAGGCAAAAGCGATCAAGCCAAACCCATCCAGCATCGGGTTCCGTCCTTTAATAGCCGATGCCAGCCCAACACCGAGCGCCGTGACCAGAGGCACCGTGATGGTAGACGTGGTAACCCCGCCTGAATCGTAAGCAATACCGATAATGGAAGCGGGAGCAAACCCGGTCAGAATTACTACGCCGATATACCCGGCAATGATCATAATATGGATAGGCCAACCCCGTAGGATCCGGATAACCCCAAGTACAATGGCCACACCGACTGACAAGGCAACTGTAATTCTCAGGCCTAATGCGTAGCTATCCATCGCTTTCGTCGATGGGGAAATAATACCGCCAACAGCAGCTACATCCGCCGCTTCAGCCGCAACCGCCGTCAGAGCCGGTTCAGCAATCGTCGTCCCGAACCCCAGACAGAAGGCAAACAGCACCAGCCAGAAAACGCTCCCTTTTCTGGCAAACGCCTGTGCCATTGACTCGCCAATAGGAAACAAGCCCATGTTCAGGCCAATAATAAAGAATGTCAGGCCAAATACGACCAGCATCAATCCAAACAGCACGGAAAGGATGTCCGGCAGAGGTTCCTGCAGAACCACTATCTGAAAGAAAGCGATAACGAAAACAATCGGCAGTAGATCACGCAGACTATCCAGCATTGCTTTAAATAAAGCCAGTAGTGCTGCCATTCTTGCCTCCTGTCCATTCCGCTGCGGTTAACAGTAAGAGTAAGCGACTTACATTCATCTTTCAATCGGTTACAGTATAGCCTCGGACTTTTCTTTGCCTTCCGGTGAAAATGAGGCCAGACTCAGAAAAAAGATATTAGCTATAATCATACGTAAAGGTGAACAGATAAGGACGATCAATGCGCATTTTGCTTACCGGTGGTAGTGGTTTTATCGGCTCTGAACTAGTCAGGCATCTGACCATGCATGAGATCGTGCTGTTAACCAGAAATATTCCCCAGACCCGGGATCGGCTTCACCACATCAATCACGGGCATCTCTCATACATCGACACACTGGATAGCCTTTCTGATCTGAATCATTTTGATGCGGTCATTAATCTTGCCGGAGAACCCATCGCAGGTAAGCGCTGGAGCCCGGCGCAGAAGCAAAAAATATGCGACAGCCGCTGGGACATTACACAACAGATCGTCGAACGGATACATGCCAGCACTCACCCTCCTTCTGTCTTGATCAGTGGATCTGCTGTCGGCTATTACGGTGACCAACAGGCTCACCCTTTTGATGAGTCTCTGCATATCTGCCATCCGGAATTTACCCACCATGTCTGTTCCAGATGGGAAACACTAGCCATGCGAGCCAGTACGCCAGACACACGAGTCTGTATTTTACGCACAGGTGTCGTACTCGGACTCAGCGGAGGAGCCCTAAAAATGATGCTTCCGACCTATAAACTCGGCGCTGGTGCCGTATTAGGTCGTGGCAACCAGTACATGCCGTGGATCCATATTCAGGATATGCTTCGGGGGATCGAGTTTCTTCTGAACACTTCCCACGCCAGCGGATACTTCAACTTAACAGCACCTCACCCGGTACAAAACAGGGAGTTCAGCCAAACACTGGCAAAAACACTTCACAGACCCTGTCTGCCTTATACGCCAAAATGGCTGTTGAAAATTTTACTGGGAGAAGCCAGTGCACTTCTGTTTGATAGCATCAGAGCAAAACCTAAGCATCTGACCGAACTAGGTTTTCAATTCAACTACTCAAGATTAGAGCCTGCATTAAAAAATCTTTTACATCCGCAGTCGTGATGACTACTCTGAACCTCTGAGTCCGAATACAGCCAGAGGCCCGTCCTTCCATGTCACAAAAAACTGTTTTAATTACCGGATGCTCCAGCGGCATTGGTTATGCCTGTGCCCACGCACTGCACCAACAGAACTATCATGTTATCGCCACCTGCCGTAAAGCCGCTGATGTTTCCCGCCTGCAAGCGGAAGGATTATGCTGTATTCCGTTAGATCTCAGTGCACCCAAGAGTATTACTACCGCCGTCCAGCAGGTACAGGAACTCAGCGCTGGAACGCTGTATGCAATATTCAGTAATGCCGGTTACGGCCAGCCGGGAGCATTGGAAGATCTGCCGACAGACGCGCTGAGGGAACAATTTGAAACCAATTTTTTCGGCACACATCAGTTGATTACCGAGCTGATTCCTGAATTAAGAAAGCAGGAAAACGGCCGGATTATTCTGAACAGCTCCGTTCTCGGTTTCGCCGCCATACCTTATCGGGGAGCTTATAACGCGAGTAAATTTGCCCTTGAAGGCTGGGCCGATACCCTAAGGCTGGAACTCTATCAAAGTGGTATTTATATCAGCCTTATCGAACCGGGTCCTATCGAAACCCGTTTTAGAGCCAACGCGCTGGAAAAATTCCGCCAATGGATTGATATTGATGTCAGCAGGCACAGGGAAGAGTACCAAAATCAGCTGGCTCGATTGAATAAAGCCGTATCAGGTAACCGCTTTGTTCTGCCGGCTGAATCCGTCGTTGCACCACTGCTGCACGCTCTGGAGTCCGACTCCCCCAAACCGCGCTACCGGGTAACCACGCAGACAAAGATTGCTGCGATTCTCAAGCGTTTGTTATCAACCAAAGCGTTCGATAAAGTATTACGAAAGTCAGCATAAATATGCTATCCCCTTGATAAGTGGCCATCTGACCCATATCTTGGGGTTAGTGCCCATGTTAGGAATATTAATTATGCCGTCTGAATATATTGTTGAGCTAAACGAAGAGAATTTCCGTCAGATACTGGAAAGCTCGGTACAAACCCCGGTTCTTATCCATTTCTGGGCTTCGGTGAGTAAAGAAAGCGCAGATATCATTCCGGAATTACATGCGCTGACTCAAGAGTATAACGGTGCATTTACTCTGGCTCTGTTGAATTGCGAGCAGGAACAGAACATCGCGATGCAGTTCGGAGTACAGGCTCTTCCTACTATTGCTTTGTTTATAAACGGTCAGCCAGTTGACGGGTTAGGCGGCCCCCAGCCGATGGATGCTATTCGACAAATGCTGGCTCAGCACCTTCCTGCTCAGGAAGAACTGGTTTTCAAAGCTGCACAGGAAAAAATCCACGCTGAACAGTATGCCGAAGCTTTGCCGATGCTCACTAGTCTTCCGGATGAGATGCAGCAAAAAGGTGATGTTAAACTGGCTCTGGCTGATTGTCTTTTACACACACACCAATTTGAACAGGCAAAAGTCCTGCTCGGGACGATTCCTCTGGAATATCAGGATAACTACTACAAAGGCCTGAAGGCAAAACTGGAGCTACATGAGCAGACAGCCGACAGTCCGGAAATTCAGGCTCTGGAACAACAGTTGGCCGCTCAACCGGATAATATGCAAACCGCACATGAACTGGCGCTGCAATACCATCAGGTGAATCGTAGCGAAGAAGCACTGGCTCTTCTCTGGTCGTTCCTAGAGAAAGATCTGAATGCTCTGGACGGCGAACTGAAAAAAGCATTTATGGACATACTGTCTGCTCTGGGACAAGGTAATGCTGTTGCCGGTAAATACCGCCGGCAGCTGTATTCTCTGCTGTACTGATCGATACCAGTAACCTCAGGATACTGTAGGAGAGGAATAAAGTCTCATACTAAACAGCCAATTAACCTTGTTCGTACCGTTTTAGATTAAACGTGATTAAAATACTAATTGCTACTACCAAGTCTGAATCGAGCTACAACTGAGTATTAAAGTATCATACTAGTTGTAACTCATTCCTGGACATTAATGAGCTACGCTGACCTCCCTAATAATCGGAATTGACATGAGGAAATGTATGGCAAACCTTAGTTGGAACGCTGAATATTTATCTAAGGCTGTTGGTGGAACATTTTCCTCCAACGGTTGGGGGTCACCTCATAACGCTCTTTAAATTTATCTCTGAAAATGAGAACTGAGCTAAACCCAGTTTTTGCGACAATCTGTTCAATAGACAAATCTGTAGATTCAAGTAGATCCTGAGCCAAGTTTAGTCGCTCAGCCGTCAGCCATTCTCCAAATGACATACCTGTAGCTCTACTAAATTTTCTCGTAAAGGTTCGGCGAGTCATCATCACTGAATCAGCTAGCTCATCCAATGAATATTTTTGATTGATATTACGCCTGATATTGTCCATTAATGCATTGATACGTGAATCAGATGTCGTCACAGGTATAGGTTGATCTATAAACTGAGCTTGCCCGCCATCTCTGTATGGAGGCACAACCATTCTTCTTGCTACTCGATTCGCAATCGTACTGCTGTAGTATTTTCGGAAAACATACAGACAGCAATCGATACCTGCGGCAGTACCTGCTGAGGTGATCACCCTGCTATCTTCAACATATAAGGCATTCGTATCGAGCGAAACTTCTGGAAAGCGTTGACTAAAATCCTGTTCTAATTCCCAGTGTGTCGCAGCTCGTTTCCCCGCTAATAAGCCAGCATAAGCGAGAACATAACCACCAAGACATAAACCGACAACCAATGCGCCTCGGGCATGAGCACGACAGAGAGCATTGAGCAGGTTTTCATTAGGGCGCTCTTCAATTGCTCTCCAGTAAGGGACAACGATAATGTCGCAAGACTCTAGAAAATCCAACTTCGCCTCGGTATGAATTTCCATACCGATGTCAGATAAAATTGCTCCTTGCTCTCCTGCGACAAATTTAAGTTCGAAAAAAGTTTCATTTAGGGTATCTCGCCCAAACACAATGCTCGGAACAGAAATATGAAACGGACTAAAGTGATTAAAGACGACAACTGCAACTGAGGGAATTGTATGGTTTTCAGTGAGGTTCATTGGGCGTTTCCAAAGTAAAATGCACAGAGCAATGTTAGTACGTTACTCTGTGCGGTTCATAAACGCAGGTCATAGGTTTGCTTTATGACATCAAAACTAGATTATCACTGTTTCACCATCTTCTGGAACAAACACAAAATCGCTAATCATATTTGCAGCTGCGTATTCGCGCATTTCTTGAGTAGTCACCAATACATGGTTAACCGCCCCCATATGAGTCGCAACGATTTTCGCTTTAGGTAGCACTTGGTGTGTTTTGAGTACATCTTCTTTACCCATAATAATAGGACCAAAGCCCAGTACATGCGCCCAACCTGTATTGAGAATAACGACACCTGGTTGTTCTTTTTTCATGGTTTCTTCTACACTTGGAATCCAAATCGTATCACCAACCACATATAACTTTTCTTCATCGGCATGGGAAAAAATCACGCCTGTCACTTCACCCAAAATTTCAGCCATTTGATCATGTTGGAACGCTGCATCAGAGCCATGCTGGCAGACGGTACGTGTAAATGAAATACCGTGATAGTCAGTCTCTTCAGAGAAGATTTTAACATTGGTAAAACCTTGTGATAGAAGAATGGTTTCATCACCTTCGTGCTGTACAAAAATCAATTTATCTTTAGGTATCGCATTCACTGCTGTTTCATCCCAGTGGTCTGGGTGAGTATGAGTTAGAAGAACTGCGTCCACATTGATGATGCTTTCAAGAGGCAGAGGCAATTCAACTGTTGGATTACGTAAGTGTGAATTTGCTGTTCCTTCAAACCCAGGGTAAGTGCCTTTTGGCGCTAACATTGGGTCAATAAGGAATGTTTTACCTGCATAATCGATGACTTGTGTTGCATTGCGAATTTGTGTGATTTTCATAATTGTGCTCCAGTATTGCTGTGTTTTGCTCTAATGGAGTCATTTTATGCAATAGGATAGACGCTCAAAAGTGGCTTAAAGGACACATAAGGATACTATTGGGACAAAAGTTTGTTCTTGGAATTGGTTGTTATTAGATAAATTGAGGGAAACTAATAGAAACCATTTTAGTGTTCATTAACTGACAGTAACACTGTTTGGGGCATAAACGTTTTAGAAATGGCAGCGTACCTATGTGATCGCTGCCATTTTAGTATGATACTTTATTATTCTCACACAGATACAGAATGTCTGAAGGGCGCGATGCGCCCTTTTTCATTTGGATTATTCAGAGGTAATGTCGGTGACATCAAGCAAAAAAAATCGTTAACCCGACACGTCGTCAGAATGGTATTACTCCAGCGGCTCAATAAACAGCACGATGCCATCCACATCCACCACTTTCACCAGAGTTCCGGCCGGGATATCCTGATCACATCTCGCTGACCAAGTGGTATCACCAAGACGGATCCGGCAACTCCCCCTCCGAACATCGTCTTCAACCCGGGTTGTCTGCCCAATCATCTGTCGTTCACGCTGATTCAGAACACTCTGCGCATTGGCCGTGCGATCCTGTTTGTGCTGATAACGCCACCACAGCCAGGTTGTCAGCAATGAGAAGACAGCAAAACTCACCCACTGTAGTTGCCAGCTCATCGGAAGCAGTGCCAAAAGCAAGCCGACCATGACAGCTGAAATACCCAGCCAGAGAAAATACCCGGCTGTTCCCAGTAACTCTCCGGATAACAGCAGCAGTCCCAGCGCTATCCAGTGCCAATGATTGACCTGTTGCAATAACTCTATCAAGCGATTATTCCTATTCTGGTTTCTGTTGTTTGAACATTTCAGCAATCCCTGCAATGGATCCCATCAGACCGGCAGCCTCCAGAGGCAACATAATAATCTTACCATTTTCTGCCTGACCAATCGATTTAAGTGCATCGGTGTATCCCTGAGCAATAAAATAATTAACCGCCTGCATATCCCCTTTCGCAATCGCATTGGAAACCATCTCTGTCGCCCGAGCTTCCGCTTCGGCAGCCCGTTCACGAGCCTCAGCCTGCAAGATAGCCGCCTGCTTATCACCTTCCGCTTTCAAGATCTCAGCCTGCTTTTGTCCTTCCGCACGCAAAATTTCTGCTTGCCTGATACCTTCCGCTTCCAGCACTTCTGCCCGTTTATTCCTCTCCGCTTTCATCTGCGCATTCATTGCAGCGGTAAGGTCTTCCGGTGGCTGTACGTCTTTGATCTCAATACGGGTAACTTTAACCCCCCACGGATTCGTCGCTTCATCCACAATAGATAAAAGCTTTACATTGATCATATCCCGCTGACTCAGCATTTCATCCAGCTCCATCGAACCTAACACCGTACGGATATTCGTCAGCGTCAGATTACGGATAGCGTGTTCCAGATCATTCACTTCATAAGCAGCTTTCGCGGCATCAACAACCTGAACAAAGCAGACCGCATCAATGGTGACATTAGCATTATCTTTGGAAATAACTTCCTGAGCCGGAATATCCAATACCCGCTCCATCATGCTGATTTTAGAACCGATACGGTCAATAAACGGAATAATTAAATTCAGACCGGGTTTCAGGGTATGGGTATAACGGCCAAAACGCTCCACCGTCCAGTTACTCCCCTGAGGAACCGTTTTAACTCCTGCTGCTATAAAAACAATAACAACAAACAGCAGTACCCCAATTGTGATCATGACATCGATAGCCATACTTATCCCTTCTAAGATATTGAAATTCTAATAATATACTTGAGTGTAAAAATCAGGTTATTTTGGATCGCTTTATATAGGTTAGTAAACAATCAATAGCTTATACTCAAGTAACTTCAAGATATTTGTTCAGTGAGTATATATCAGAGAAAAGACGATCACTGACAAAAAGGCTGTTTCCGGATCATTACTGCCTGAGTGATTTCACTACCACCAGCTATTCTTGTTCCAGCAGCCATTTTAAGATGGCGACCCTGTCATTCTGTTCCGCTTCCGCATACCAATAACCCAGCATATTAAGTGGCTGACTGTCACCGTTCAGAGCCTCTGGCACCGTCTTCCTGTTCAGAAAGGCCCAGTCAGAAAATATCTGTTGTTCACTTTCTGCTGCCCGAGCATACCAGTACTGAACCATTTCCAGAGCCTGGCTATGATATTTTTCATGAACATCCGAAGCTGTTGTCGTGTCTTTTTCTGCCCTTGCTGTCTCTGTAAGACCATGTGTTTTATTAAACGCTTCCAGCTCTCTTCTGTAATCACGAACCAGGCCATCACCGGGCATCAATACACCCTGCTGCACAGAAAAAGGATTTCCGGAGGCATCCACCACATTCATTTGTGGATCATTTTTAAACAGCTTCGCCTGTTCCTTCGTTTTTATCTCTTTCGCCGGTGATACATACAACCGTGTATCATGCGCCTCAAACGTCAGCACAACCGGATTGGAATAATATTTTTCGAACTGGCTTTGTCCGGTGAGCAACTTGGATACCCGAACAACAAGCTGATTCTGGCCATTATCCAGCTCAATTATACGTTGTGTATTAATCCTTAACCCCGTTTCTTTGCCGTCAATAATGACCGGAGCCAGATCCGTATCTAATTCAACAATCACCGCTGAAAAAGCAGAAAAAGACAGTAATAGTATAGTGGCAGCTAATATTTGTTTGATAAACATCATCATATCCTTTAATCAGAAAAGGCGAGCCTCCTCAGAAGACCCGCCAGACTTATTCTTTCAAGTTAATCCATTCGTTTTGATAACCATTTAGAAATAGTATTCGGTTCCCAGCATAAAGCGTGTACCATCATCCGCTTCATCATCGCCAAGAAAATCGTAGTTACGTATGTCGAAATAAATTGCCGCACTAGGCAGTGTTCGCATTATCCGGGCAGTAATTGCTGTTGATTCGGTATCATCCACCTTGTCGGATTCAAACGTATGTGCATAGCCGACTTTATAGAGCCAAGCATCATCGTGATTATAAGCGGCGGTGGCTGACACCGCATTCTGACTGTCTTTACCGTATTCCATCATTTTATAACCTGCCGTGAAGGTCATCGGGCCCGTCGTAAAGCTACCACCAAGAATGGTGTAAGAGTTATCTTCCACTTTGGCCGCACCTTCACCATATTCATCTTGAGTATAATGACCAGCATGAACACTGATACCACCGACAGTATAGGAGCCGGCAATGTTCATAATCATGGCATCAGTGGTCTCTTCCATTCCACTCAGAGTCGCCTGAAAGTTAAAGCCAGCAAAGGTTTCAGAATCAAAACGCAGCACATGGTCGGCACGATCCTGATAAACGTGTTTAGCACCATATTTAACTGCATTATGCCCGTCAAACACATTACCCAGCCCCGGGTTGGAGTGTGGCCAGTCGACATAATTATAAGCCGCAACCAATTGGCGGCCATAGGTAACAGAGCCGACACCGTCAAAAGCGAAACCAACAAAGGTATCACGGCCACCAACCAGACCATTGCCATCGGCGTTGCCTGTTTCCATCTGCCATACGATATCTGGGCCAAAATCTTCAAATTCGACGACCCCTTTCAGACCGAATCTTGATTCCACTGCCGTACTGGCGGTATTGTCCTCTCCGGCACCCTCTGCATCCCAGTACATATAAGCGATGGCAGCCTGACCGTAAAACTGAACCGCATCACCAGCCAGTTGAATGGCTGCCTGCGCCGAACCTGAAAGGGTAACAGCAGCCACTGCCGCACTGGTTAAAGTGCGTTTAATTATTTTTTCCATGGAAAACTCCCAAAAATTGATAAATCTTCATTATTTCTCTTCCCAAACAAAGTCAATCAACCATCATACAAAACAGCATAAAACCCGGAATGATACGGATATATTTGCACAAAAAACGGACAAACCAACATTACCCATGCTGATTCCGCATACAGGAAATTGACAAGGAAGAGACTAACTTCGAAGCGAAAAATATCAATTAGTTATTATTTTCCTTTAAGAAAAATGCGAGTAATTACAAATTATCCTGTTAATTAGTGATCATATTCATAAAGATAAAATGATACGCATGAAACAAATAATAATCCTTAATTTTCACGCAGTTAACAAACAAGAAAAATATAAAACCATGAAGTGCGTCGATAAATTACATTTATGTATATTTAATAAAAAATAATAAGAACTCTGTCTATTGAAAAACCAAAAGCACTAATGTAATAAGACAAATAATACACATTAAGAGGCAAGCATTTATTCTCAGGAATATGCGAGTCATATCATTGTTCTCACGGTATAATTAATAAAAACTGACTCATAGGAATAAAAAATGGCTGACTTAGTTGCTAAATCAGCCATGGAATAGATGTAATCACTGTCAGAAAAAAATCATCATTCGTGGATCAGAGCTAATAACCCCTCCTCATCACGTACTTCAATACCCAGTTCCTGTGCTTTAGCCAGTTTGGACCCGGCCGCTTCACCAGCAAACACTATATCCGTCTTTTTAGACACACTTCCGGTTACTTTAGCACCCAGAGATTCCAGAGCAGCCTTAGCATCCGTACGACTCAGCCGGGATAACGAACCGGTCAACACTACGATTTTTCCGGCCAGAGGCAGTGGCGTATCCTCAGCCACCGATTCAATCAACGGCCAGTGAATACCCTGCTCCTGTAATGCTGCGATCACCTGCTGATTTTGCTCTTGCTGGAAAAAATGAATAATATGGCTGGCAACAATACCACCAACATCCGGAACTTCCAGCAGTTGTTCATGGGTAGCTTCCTGAATGGCCTGCAGAGTACAGAAATGCCGGGCAAGGTTAGCAGCCGTTGCTTCCCCAACCTCTCGGATCCCCAGAGAATACAGAAAACGTGGCAATGTCGTTGCTTTCGCCTGTTCCAGAGCATTGACAACATTCTGGGCAGATTTAGGCCCCATGCGCTCCAGAACTGTTAACACACCCGCAGACAATGTAAATAAATCAGCAGGAGTACTGACCATCTCTTTATCAACCAACTGCTCTATTACTTTTTCACCCAGACCATCCACATCCAGGGCTTTACGCGAAACGAAATGTTTCAATGCTTCTTTACGCTGAGCCTGACACACCAGCCCCCCCGTACACCGGGCAACAGCCTCTCCTTCGATCCGCTCTATCTCTGAGTCACACACAGGGCAATGTATCGGGAATCGGATCGAGCGAGCCGTTTCCGGTCTTCGGTCTTCAACAACGCCGGTGATTTGTGGGATCACATCTCCAGCACGGCGAACAATAACGGTATCACCAATTTTAATGCCAAGGCGCTCAATTTCGTCAGCATTGTGTAAAGTGGCGTTACTGACGGTAACCCCCCCAACAAAGACAGGTTTCAACTTAGCGACCGGAGTGATGGCACCAGTACGCCCGACCTGAAATTCGACATCATTCAGGATGGTGATTTCTTCCTGCGCCGGAAATTTGTACGCAATAGCCCAGCGCGGAGCCCGGGCAACAAATCCCAGTTGTTCCTGCAGGGCGATATCGTCCACCTTAATCACCACACCATCGATCTCGTAAGCCAGTGCATCCCGCTGGCTGAGAATGGTCTGATAATATTCTTTTACCTCCTGCAGATTATTTACCTGCCGGGTTTCCGGACACATCGGCAAACCAAACTCTTTCAGGCGTAAAAAGCGCTGATAATGGCTTACCGGCAAGGTCGCCCCTTCTACAACACCGACACTATAGGCATAAAAGGCCAGAGGACGCTGTGCCGTGATCTTAGAATCCAATTGTCTCAAGCTTCCGGCTGCCGCATTGCGTGGGTTAGCAAACGGTTTCTGCCCTTTACGTAACGCCTGTTCGTTCAGCCGTTCAAATCCGGCTTTCGGCATAAATACCTCCCCCCGTACTTCAAGCCGTACCGGCCAGTCATAACCCTGTAGTCTCAGCGGGATCGATTTAATCGTCCGGACATTCTCGGTAATATTTTCTCCCGTCGAACCGTCACCACGAGTTGCCGCCTGCACTAATACCCCGTTTTCATACATCAGACTGACCGCAAGGCCATCCAGCTTCGGCTCGCAACAAAACAGCCCTGTCGATGTTGCATTCAGACGATCCAGCATTCGTTTCTGAAAGGCATCCAGCTCATCATCACTGAACGCATTATCCAGTGACAGCATTGGGATTTCGTGGGTTACCTGAGTAAAGCCATCCAGAGGAGCCCCACCGACCCGCTGACTGGGAGAATCGACACTCACCAGTTCAGGATGGGCTTCTTCGATAAGCTGCAGCTCTCGCATCAGCCGGTCATATTCAGAATCCGGGATCTCCGGGCTGTCTTCCACATAATACTTCACACTATGATAGTGGAGGATCTGTTTAAGTTGATTGAGTTTTTCTTCAGTTGATTGAGGCATAACGGGTTACTTCTAAAAGAGCTATTTTGTAAAAAATGAATGACTAAAAGACTCATTGCTAAAAAGGACTCCATCCGGAGCCCTTTTCACTATCAGGAATGCTGTGTGGCTTTAAATTCCCGGATCTGCCGGCGGTAACTTTCCAGTTTATCCGGTGTCATGAAATTACGCTGGTCGTCCAGCACATGGCCACTCATATCATCCGCTATCTGCTGGGCGATTTTCAGCATTAGTTTAAAATTCTGTTCAGCATCACCATAGCAAGGCAGCGTCATAAAAAATGAAATGCCCTTAGTTGTGAAGGTTTCTGGATCATCGTGCTGCAATGTTCCCGGCTGCATCATATTCGCAACACTGAACAGTACCTTACCGTTACCAGAAAGATCCGCGTGGCGATGATAGATATCCATCTCACCATAAATAAGGCCATTCTGCTGCATACTGTCAAACAGGCGGGTGCCGACAAACGGCTCTTCACCGGCACAATGCACATGCAACACAATAACCTGCAATTCATCTTCTTCCGGCTCTGCTTCTGTTTGATCTTCATTATCCTGAGGTGATTCCTCTCCGGAATCCTGAACCACCGGGTCAAGCTGGCGTGGTTTAGTAATGATCTCAACATCATCATCTGCCATGACAAAGAGCTCTGCCGGTTCTTCAGCTATATCGTCATCTTCGAGCCGGATACTGGGAACTTCATCATCCTGAGTATTCTCCGCTGACACTGGCATATCGGATTCAACATGATCATCAAGAGGATCACCGGCAAAAGAACGCTCAGCTGCAAATGCCGGGGCTTTAGGTTCTTTTTTTATAATCTCGAAATCATCTTCAGGAATATAGGCATGCTCTGTCGCCAGATCATCTGCATCATCCCCGCTGAAAGGTTTATCTCCAAATCTGGCTCTTCCTTCCTTTCGGCTTGTCCACAGACCATGAAATAGCAGTGCGGCTATCGCCAGTGCACCAACCACTATGAGTACTAATCGCAATTCCTGCATTTTTAACTCTCGGATTTACCTGATAACGTGTTATACAATCAGGCGTTATAACACATGAATAAGATACTTTACCAAAACTAGGTAAAGTTTTTGAAGTAATTAATCAGCTAAGTCAGAAACAGCCTGTGACCGCTACCACGCTTTTTTTCTTTTTTCAGGTAAGTACAATGGGTTCCGATTCATTTTTTCAGACAAGGAACGAGTAACCCACTATGACTCGAAGCAGCTTTGGCTATTTCTTTTACGGGCTGGAACTGGCCCTGAAACCGGGGATCCGGAGGTTTGTACTCCTTCCCCTGCTGGCAAATATTCTGCTGATTGGCGGTGCGCTGATCTATCTGTTTTCTAACCTTAATAGCTGGATTGAAGGCTGGATAGGCTACCTGCCCGGATTTCTGGACTGGCTGTCTTATGTTCTCTGGCCGATACTGACCATCACCATTCTGGGGACGTTTTCTTATTTCTTCAGTACGCTGGCGAACTTTATCGCCGCCCCGTTTAACGGTCTGCTGGCTGAACATGTGGAGGCGATACTGGATGGAAAGCCGGATTACGACACCAATATTGCTGCCGTTATCAAAGATATCCCCCGCATTATGCTTAGAGAATGGCAAAAACTGGTTTATGTACTGCCAAAAGCTATTGGCTTATTCCTCTTATTACTGATCCCTGCTCTCGGACAGACCGTTGCTCCTCTGCTCTGGTTTATTTTTTCAGCCTGGATGCTGGCAATACAGTACTGCGATTATCCGTTTGATAATCACAAAGTAGCTTTCCAGACCATGAGAAGACAACTGAAACAGAAACAATCCAAAGCTTACGGATTTGGCATTCTTGTTGCGCTATTCACTATGGTGCCTATCCTTAACCTGATAGTCATGCCGGTCGCCGTGTGCGGTGCTACGGCAATGTGGGTAGAAGAATTCAAGCAGCAGCACCGGGCATAATGCCTAAAGAAAGCCGGAATAAAATCAAGCCACTAATAAGATATAACTTTTTGGTCTTTTTCTTGGTTTCTTTTCCGGCATATGCTCATCCCCATAGAGACATCCCTATTTACCTACAACTTGCAGATCTGTTCGGCGAGTTCAGCAAAGGAATCAGCACATGAGTAAAATTTACGAAGACAACTCCCTGACAATTGGTAATACCCCTCTGGTACGCCTGAATAAGGTCAGCAAGGGCAATGTTCTTGCCAAAATCGAATCACGTAATCCCAGCTTCAGTGTTAAAGACCGTATCGGTGCCAACATGATCTGGGAGGCAGAAAAATCAGGCAAACTGAAACCGGGTGTAGAACTGGTTGAGCCAACCAGTGGTAATACGGGTATTGCACTGGCCTTTGTCGCAGCGGCTCGCGGCTACAGACTGACGCTGACCATGCCGGAATCGATGAGTCTGGAACGCAGAAAGCTGCTGAAAGCTCTGGGAGCGAATCTGGTACTGACTGAAGCGGCTAAAGGGATGGGGGGAGCCATTGCCAAAGCAGAAGAGATTGTCGCCGCCAATCCGGACAAATATCTTCTGCTTCAGCAATTCAATAACCCGGCTAACCCGGCTATCCATGAACAAACGACCGGGCCGGAAATCTGGGAAGCCACCGACGGTGAAGTCGATGTGTTTGTTGCCGGTGTAGGAACAGGCGGTACTTTGACTGGAACCAGCCGTTATATTAAAAATACCAAGGGCAAAGCCATTACTTCTGTCGCCGTTGAACCCGCAGAGTCCCCGGTTATTTCACAAGCGCTGGCTGGTGAAGCCATCAAACCGGCTCCACACAAGATTCAGGGTATCGGTGCCGGTTTCATCCCTAAGAACCTGGATCTTGATCTGGTAGACCGAGCAGAAACCGTCACATCCGATGAAGCGATTGAAATGGCTCGTCGCCTGATGGAAGAAGAAGGTATTCTGGCAGGCATCTCTTCCGGAGCCGCCGTTGTAGCCGCCAATAAGCTTGCCGAACAGCCTGAATTTGCAGGAAAAACGATTGTCGTTATCTTGCCGAGCTCAGGTGAAAGATACCTGAGTACAGCACTGTTTGCCGGTTTGTTTACCGAAAAAGAGAACCAGCAATAATTTGGTAACAAACATGTGATGAAATCAAAATTTTGCATAAAAAAGCCCCGTTCAGGGGCTTTTTTGTTGATCCTGAGCACACCTTTGGTAATATCGGGGCAGTTTTATTTTTAGCATCAAAATAAAAGTAAACATGTAAAAGAAGTTTATCATTTGCGAAAAAATTTGAAGGCGAATGACTTCTTTTGCTCTGGTGAGGCTTGCGTCACTTAAGTCCGGTTCTGTGTTGGCAGATCCGGGCAATTGTGGTTAAGCTTCACTCAGTTACATACAAAAAAATATTTATTGGGGTATATCACATGTATCAGAAGCAAGTAGAAATCACTGCAGAGAATGGTCTTCACACTCGTCCAGCAGCGCAGTTTGTGAAAGAAGCAAAAGCATTTGACGCAGACATCACTGTGACTTCTAACGGCAAAAGCGCTAGCGCGAAAAGCCTGTTTAAACTACAAACTCTTGGCCTGGTAAAAGGTACTGTAGTCACTATCTCTGCTGAAGGCCCTCAGGCTCAGGCAGCAGTTGATCATCTGGTCGCTCTGATGGATAAACTGGACTAATCAGTCAGTACTCTGATTCAGCGAAGCCATTTTGTTGCAAGGCAAAATGGCTTTGTCGGACCTAGAGAGAAGTTACAGTTAGTCAGATACCATTCTGACTGGCGCAATCAATCAACCCATTCACTGTTGAACAACCATTAAGGTAAGGCTATGATTTCAGGCATTCTAGCATCTCCTGGTATTGCTTTTGGTAAAGCACTACTTCTTCAAGAAGATGAAATTGTCCTAAACACAAATTCAATCTCTGACAACCAAGTTGAAGCTGAAGTACAAAAATTCTTCGACGCTCGTAACAAATCTAAAGTGCAATTAGAAGCGATCAAGCAAAAAGCTCTGGAAACCTTTGGTGAAGAGAAAGAAGCGATCTTCGAAGGTCACATCATGCTGCTTGAAGATGAAGAGCTGGAAGAAGAAATTCTGACTCTCATCAAAAACGACAAGATGCACGCTGATAATGCAATTCACACTGTTATCGAAGAGCAGGCTACTGCACTTGAATCTCTTGATGATGAATACCTGAAAGAACGCGCGACAGATATTCGCGATATCGGTTCCCGTTTCGTTAAAAATGCACTGGGTATCAATATCGTTGCTCTTAGCGATATCAGCGAAGAAGTGATTCTGGTTGCTTACGATCTGACACCATCTGAAACGGCACAAATCAACCTGGACTATGTTCTTGGTTTTGCCTGTGATATCGGTGGCCGTACTTCTCACACATCTATCATGGCTCGTTCTCTTGAACTACCTGCAATCGTTGGTACTAACAACATTACTGCTCAGGTTAAGAACGGCGATACTCTTGTTCTTGATGCTATCAACAACAAAATTATCGTAAATCCATCAGCCGATGAACTGGATGCTGCTAAGAAAATTCGTGATGAATTCCTGGCAGAAAAAGAAGAACTGGCAAAACTGAAAGACCTTCCTGCAATTACTTTGGATGAACGCCACGTAGAAGTTTGCGGGAACATCGGTACAGTGAAAGACTGCGATGGTATCCTACGTAACGGTGGTGAAGGTGTTGGTCTGTACCGTACAGAATTCCTGTTTATGGATCGTACTGCCCTTCCGACAGAAGAAGAGCAATACCAGGCGTACAAAGAAGTTGCTGAAGCAATGGAAGGTCAGTCCGTCATCATTCGTACTATGGATATCGGTGGCGACAAAGATCTGCCATATATGGATCTGCCGCAAGAGATGAACCCGTTCCTTGGCTGGCGTGCCGTACGTATCAGTCTGGACCGTCGTGAAATCCTTCGCGACCAGCTACGTGCTATCCTGCGAGCCTCTGCGCACGGTAAACTGCGTGTTATGTTCCCGATGATTATTTCTGTTGAAGAAATCCGCGAGCTGAAAAAAGCCATCGAAGAATACAAAGCAGAGCTACGTACTGAAGGTCTGGCATTTGACGAAACTATTGAAATTGGTGTAATGGTTGAAACTCCGGCAGCAGCAGCGATCGCCCACCACCTTGCAAAAGAAGTTTCTTTCTTTAGTATTGGTACAAACGACTTAACCCAGTATACTCTTGCAGTTGACCGTGGTAACGAGCTGATTTCTCACTTGTACAATCCGCTATCACCTGCTGTACTTACTGTAATCAAGCAAGTGATCGACGCTTCGCATAAAGAAGGTAAGTGGACGGGTATGTGTGGTGAACTTGCTGGTGACGAACGTGCAACGTTGCTTCTTCTGGGTATGGGGCTAGACGAGTTCAGCATGAGCGGCATTTCAATTCCTCGCATTAAGAAAGTTATCCGTAATGCGAACTATGCCGAAGTTAAAGCGATGGCTGATGAAGCTCTTCAGATGGCAACTGCAGCAGAAATTGAAGCGCATGTAGAAAAATTTATCGCAGAAAAAACAAACTGCTAATATAATTCAACAGAATAAAACAAATTGTTAGGAGCATGACATGGGTCTGTTTGACAAACTTAAAAAGCTAGTGTCCGATGACAGCGCTAGTGCGGGGGCTATCGACATCATCGCACCACTATCTGGCGAAATCGTAAACATCGAAGATGTGCCTGATGTTGTTTTCGCTGAGAAAATCGTTGGTGACGGTATTGCTATCAAGCCAAACGGCGACAAAATGGTAGCACCTGTTAACGGTACTATCGGTAAGATTTTCGAAACTAACCACGCTTTCTCTATCGAATCTGACGATGGTGTTGAACTGTTCGTTCACTTCGGTATCGACACGGTTGAACTGAAAGGCGAAGGTTTCACCCGTATCGCTGAAGAAGGTCAGTCAGTAAAAGCTGGTGATACAGTTATCGAATTCGATCTTGCTTTCCTGGAAGAAAAAGCAAAATCAACACTGACTCCTGTTGTTATCTCTAACATGGACGAAATCAAAGAGCTAAACAAGCTTTCTGGTGCCGTAACTGTTGGTGAAACACCTGTTCTTCGCGTAACTAAGTAATTTAGCCCGCTAAATGAATAGCCAAAACGCCACCCTAGGGTGGCGTTTTTGTTTAGCAAGAAGATCTTACTCGATAGATTAAAGGTTATTTAATGTCTCGGTAAAACCATCCCCCTGAAAAATAAGAATATCATTTTCATTCGTCCCAATATAAATAATGGGATCGTTTTTAAAAACATTAATAATCTTTTCATTATCCAAATCAGTTACAGGGGTATAGGTTGTATGGTTAGCATTGCAACCAACAGAAAGATTTGCAATTTCCTTATTAACAAACACAGTCATAGTTCTGTTTTCGGCAGCGGCATCGCATCCATTGGCCACAACTCTCATACCAAACGTATAACCCCCACTTGGAATAACACCGATTACACCAGTAACTATATTTGTAACATCCGAACTAGTAGCAAAACGTTGCCCTTTAACTACATTCCAAGCTCCTGCTGCATTTGCTCCTATAGACATAAAACACAAAGAAATAAAAAAACATTTAATTATTTTCATGAATACCACTTTATTTCTATTACAGATTAATATTTTCTACAGTATATTTGTAGACTGGTTTCTCAACAAGATATTGGATTATACCTTTTGTTGAATGTAAATACATATTTCCATTATAAAATAGCCGCCGCCCCCTAGCTATACTCCCATAATAAGTAAATGAATTATCATAATGCATTCGATATAATTCTCTACCTATATGAGTACCCCATAAATTTTGAGCGTTGATAGGGTAAAAATTCTTCCCAAGAGTTGGGGTGCCATCAGGGTTGAAGTGCTTCGCCGTAACATATACAAGGTGGTAACCATTAATACGGCTGGTTTCCCAACGAATATCTTTACCAACGAAAGCTCTAAGCATTTTTCTATACTTATCATCTTCATCAGTGACCTCTCTCATGACGAAGGTCATGTTCGCCCAAACATATATGTTCCGGGGTTGATAGATAAAATCATCTCTAAATGAGCTATCTTCTACTGGAGTAAATTCATATAGTCGAGCTTTATCCTCATCACAACCAGCAATACATCTAACGTTATGATTAATTTTTCTTGCCACTGTTTCTATCTGATTTTCAGCTTGCTTAACCATAAAATCATGAGCTTTTTCGGCTGAATCAATTTTTATGTTTCCCATGTTTTCAGAAAGAAATGCTCCAGAAGCATCTACATATGCTTTATCATCAGAGCTGGAAAATAGACTGTCAGCAATGGAAAAACCTAAGCCCATACCTAAACCTAAAGAACCACCACCAATCATATTTCCAACGGGTGACCATAATTGTATTCTACTCCCCGTTTCTGTTATGTCCGTATAATCTGCATTATACGCAGCAGTGGTGATCTTTCTCCTTAGATAACCCTCATTCATATAGCGAGTAAAATAATTAGCCCTTAATTTAGAAAAAGCAGTCAAATCTGCTTTATATTCATGTTTTGATTTCAGATCTTGTTTATATAAAGGATCATCCCTCACAACATCTGGTTTATGGGCACACCCTACAGTGCCTAATGTTATCGTTCCCAGCAAGGCTATCAATTTGATTTTCTTTAAATCCATTACTCGTTCTCTTCTTTTAAAGATATTCATGTAAATTATCATGAATTAAAAAAAATATGTCAGTTCAATAGAATAAATAACTCGATTATTTGTCACATAGAAAAAAACCCGACCAGTTGGCCGGGTTTGGTATCACTTTGTCCGCTTCGGGTTATTAGCCCAGCAGACTCAGGGCTGAGTTCGGTGCCTGTTTTGCTTGGGCAAGAACCGACGTCGAAGCCTGCTGCAGGATCTGAGCCTTGGTCATCGAGGTCGTTTCTTTCGCAAAGTCGGTATCTTTGATACGGCTCTTCGAAGCATTTACGTTCTCGTTGATGTTGTCCAGGTTGTTGATCGCATGGTCGAAACGGTTCTGGAACGCACCCAGTTCTGCACGGTGACTATCTACATACTTCAGGGCTGCATCCACAATCGCTACCGATTCCTGTGCGCCACCAACTGATGTAACATCAATGGTATCGACCGTCACACCTTTCGCTTCACCCATACCCAGCTCACCAGCCAGACCACCGGAGAAAGCAATATCACCCTGTACATTGTTGCTGCCCGCAAAAATCTGCAGTTCACCTTGTTCATTGATCGACGCTTTTACCAGATCCTGCTGACCATTGATGTAGGTGGCAACTTCTTCAATATCATCGCCTTCTTTTGCGTTGATCGTGATTTCACGCTCATCACCAAATGAGTCCGTCAGTGTCATGGTCAGATCGGACGCGTCTGCCTGAACTTTCCAGTTTCCATCTTTGCCGTTTTCAGCAACATAGCTGGCACCGCCCATCATCTTATTGTCTGAACGCATGTCTTTCAGCGTCAGCATCACGGCTTCACCGTTGTCAGCACCAATCTGGAAAGCTTTCGTACCGTGAGTACCGTTCAGCAGTTTGTTACCACCAAAAGAGGTTGTTTCTGCGATACGGTTCAATTCATCGTTCAGGGCAACCACTTCTTCCTGAATCGCAACCCGATCCGACT
>NZ_PFXK01000009.1 GCF_002812955.1 Vibrio sp. HA2012
GCAGTAGTGAATTGACCTACTTCATAGAAGAAAGGTGCGTTCCAGATGTGGTGCAGACCGAATGGGATCAGAGAACGTTCAACGATACCGTAGATACCGAACGCCACTTCAGGAGACTGGTAAGCCGCCCACTCAGAGAATGCAGCGATACCGGCACCGATTGGTTGCCAGATAACAGCCAGAATACCAGCAACCACACACGCAGCCAGAGAGGTCACGATAGGAACGAAACGTTTACCACCGAAGAAACCAAGATAGGTTGGCAACTGGATAGTGTGGTATTTATTGAACAGCTGAGCGGCAACCAGACCCATGATAACGCCACCGAAAACACCCGTTTCAGTACCCGGAGCGACAACGCCCAGAACACGAACCATGGTCAGGTAACCCAGACCAGCAGCAAGAGCGGCTACCCCATCGTTTTTAGTAAAACCAAGTGCCACACCGATAGCGAACAGCAGTGACATGTTAGCAAATACACCCAGACCAGCTTCGCTCATAACCTGAGCGACAATATCAGGCAGGAATTTAGCGACTTCTGAGTTACCACCGATACCCAGCAGGATACCAGCAGCAGGCATACAGGCAACAGGAAGCATCAGGCTGCGTCCCATTTTCTGCATAGTACCAAATATGTTCATACGAACCTCCGATAATTAATCTTACTATTGACTAATAAGTAATATTTTAAGGATTTTTAAATAGGTTATTTTTAATTATCAGTGTGCTTAAATAAATTGCTTAGAGGGGGTACTAAGGAATAAAAATGTTCAATCACACCGAAAATAAATGAATTTAAATTAATGTCTTCTTGACGATAAGTATATTAATAGCTAGTGAGAAATTTTTTCGGGTTCCTCGTCACGTCGAACGTAACATAACGTAACATAGCGCAAGTCTTGCGTAAGAACATGGTAAAGTGCCTGTAAATTTCTATATTTGCTACCTATGAAAGCCTTACCAATGTTGGGTTTATATACTCAGGTAACCTCAGGATACTTATACAGGTAAGATTATTCTTTCTCGGGCAAGAAATCGGGCTCAGATCACAAAAAGAATTGTCTATCTCATTATTCGGAAACGAAATGAGTGAAAAATGGTGCCATTTATTAGATTCTTGACCCCATTGTAATCATTCAAGAAGTAATCAGGATGAACGGAAATATACATACCAATAAACGCATTCTTGTGGTTGATGATGATCAGGAGATCAGAGAGCTGCTGGATGAGTATCTGACCAAAGCAGGTTATACTGTGGTACTGGCATCAGAAGGCGAAGAGATGAAGCAGCGTCTGCTGGAAGGTGAACCGGATCTTATCCTGCTGGATGTGATGATGCCGGGGGATGACGGTTTTACACTATGCCAGTATGTTCGTAAATCTTCGAATGTTCCGATTATGATGCTGACCGCTGTGTCAGAAGAGACGGATCAGATTGTCGGTCTGGAAATCGGTGCGGATGACTATGTTGCAAAACCTTTTAGTCCACGCCAGTTAACTGCACGGATAAAGGCTCTTCTGCGTCGTACACAGGTGACGGAAGTGCCACAAAGCCGCCCTCAGATCATAAAGTTTGCCAATTGGCAGTTACATGTCCAGTCACATACGCTGAAAAATATGGATGATGGAGAAGAATTTGAGCTCTCTGGTAAGGATTTTACTCTGTTGATGCTGTTTCTGGAGCATCCGAATGAAATACTGGATCGGGATTCTATTTCACAGGTAATGAAAGGTCGTGATGCACTGCCGATGGAACGTGGTATCGATGTCCAGCTAAGTCGCTTGCGTAACCGGCTGGGAGACAGTGGTAAAAGTCCTAAACTGATCAAAACCATGCGTGGCGACGGATATATTCTGGCGGCTGATGTCACCTATGAAAATTGAGGATTATACCGAATGGTATCCAGAGGGATGGCGGCTGATAAAGGAACAGCTGGCACCGCTGATTCCCCGTTCTCTGGTCTCCCGAACCTTATGGCTGACACTGTTATCTGTGATCTTAGCTCAGTTGATCGCTACCGGGATCTGGTATACCCAGACCAAATACCGCGAACTGGAGGGCTTACGTTCGACTTCTGCCAGTATGGCGAACAACTTTGCTTCGACGGTTAACTATTTTCAGTCCCTGCCGACGGAATACCGGCATATTATTCTGGAACAGTTGCGTAATATGGGCGGTACCCGTTTTTTCGTCTCCTTTAATAAAGAGGAGATCGATATTGAGCCTATACCCAATAATGAGATGAAGCAGGCGGCTATTGAAGTATTTCAGGATGTACTGCAGGAAAAACTGCCCCGCCTGAAACATATCAATGTGGAATTTTCTCTTCCGGAAAGTCTGCATGTTCTTAGTAACGATATCTTGTTGAGTGACCTGCCTAAATCCTGGGCGCATTATACTCTGAGCCTTGAGCCACTTAATCCGCCGATATTGGTGGTACAGATTGAGCTGGCTAAGGATGAATGGTTTTATATTGCAGCCCTGTTACCGTCTCCTTATGTGATGATGGAAGATGAAGTTATTTCCAACCAACAGATCTTCTTTATTCTGTTTATTACCGCGTTGTTGATGATCTTTACCTATACTACGGTACGCAATCAGATTAAGCCGCTGAAACGTCTGGCTCAGGCAGCCAATGCGTTGAGTATGGATATCGATCAGCCGCCACTGAAAGAAGAAGGCGCTTCCGAGCTGATCACCGCAACCCAGGCTTTTAACCGGATGCAGATGCGCTTACGGCGTTATATCGAAGACAGAGAACGGCTATTCAGTTCAATTTCACATGACCTGAAAACCCCTATTACCCGTTTACGGATCCGGGCGGAGCTGATTGAAGATGAACAGCGGGCCGTGAAATTTAACCGGGATCTGGATGAACTGGAAATGATGGTTAAAGGGGCTCTTCAGGCAGTGAAAGATACGGATATCCACGAAAATATAGAAGAAGTCGATGTAATGGAACTGCTCTCTGGTATTGCCGAATTGCATAATCGTGAACAACCGAGAGTTCATGTTCATCCGGCTCTGCTTTTTCCATTCAGTTGTAAGCCATTGGCTCTGAAGCGCTGTTTATCTAATCTGATTGATAACGGTGTGAAATATGGCTACTACGTTACCGTGATCCCGTACGATACTCCGGAAGCTCTGGAACTGGTTATTAATGATGAAGGTCCAGGGATACCACAGGAGCAGATGGAGGATGTATTCAAGCCACATTTCCGTATAGCCACAGATAAAGATGGCCATGGCTTAGGGATGGGAATTGCAAAAAGTATAGTGCATGCTCATGGCGGTGAACTGACGATCCAGAACCGTAAGGAAGGTGGTCTGCAGGTTAGAGTCAGCCTGCCGAGGGCGGCATTAAGTTAATTTTTTTATTTTTTTTCAGGTAAGTTGAGTATGTTTGTCAGATTATTATTCCGGTTAGGTATCACACTGTTCAGCCTTTCCGTTTCAGCCAGTGAGCTGGAGGTTCTGCACTGGTGGACCTCCGGAGGGGAGGCTCGCTCGGCGCAGTTACTTAAGAGCACGATGGAGGCTCAGGGACATGTATGGAAAGATTTCGCTGTTGCCGGGGGCGGGGGTGAAAGCGCCATGTTGGTATTAAAAGCCCGGGCTGTTTCCGGTAACCCTCCGACAGCAGCACAGATCAAAGGGCATGATATTCAGGAGTGGGCAAAACTGGGTTTTTTAACCAGCCTGAATGATATGGCTCAGACTGATCAGTGGGACAGCCTGTTACCTGAAGTCGTGTCCTCTACGATGAAATACCAGAATAAATATGTGGCAGTTCCGGTCAATATTCACCGAACCAACTGGCTGTGGGCAAATCCGGAGATATTTCGCAAAGTCGGTGTCTCTCTTCCCCGTTCACTGGATGAATTCTTTGCTGTTGCCGATGCGATTAAGGCGGCCGGTTATCTTCCTCTGGCTCACGGCAGTGAGTCCTGGCAGGATGTGACTCTGTTTGAAGGTGTCGCTCTGGCGGTATTGGGAAAAGAAGGATACCGGAAGGCTTTTGTTGATCTGGATATGGAAACGCTCTCCAGTCAGAAAATGACGGAGGTATTTCGTTATTTTCTAAAGTTTCGTGACTATATCGATCCACAGGCACACGGCAGAGACTGGTCTGTTGCAACCAATATGGTTGGCAGTGGTCAGGCAGCCATGCAACTTATGGGAGACTGGGCCAAAGGTGAATTTACTGCCACCGGAAAAATAGCCGGTAAGGATTATGTTTGTATTGCGGCTCCGGGAACCGAGGGACTGTTTAGTTATAACATTGACAGTTTTGTCTTCTTTAAATCCCCGGAAGGGATCCAGAAAGAGGGGCAGGAGGCGTTGGCTCAGTCGATTATGGCACAGCCTTTTCAACGGGAGTTTAGTGCAGCTAAAGGTTCTCTTCCGGCCAGAACAGATGTTCCGGAAGAAAGCTTTGATCTTTGTTCCCGATCTTCTGTTTCCGCATTTCAGCAGGCATATCAGCATGATGGTCTATTGCCCAGCCTGTCTCAGAGTATGGCAACCACCAGTTACGTGCTGAGTGCCATTTCTGATGTGGTAACGAATTTTTTCCACGATGCAGATGCGGATCCGGAAAAAGCGGCAGATCGCCTGGCTCGTGCCATTAAAGCCGCTTTGTAAAAAAGCGTAATGTTGGAAACTGCAATTGCTGAACCACCAGTCCGCTAATAATCAGAAATAGTCCGCTAATGGTGGACGGGTGAATCGTTTCCCCGATGATCTGTGCCAGCAGAAACAGGGAGATAAAAGGCGATACAAAAATCAGATTACTGATCCGGGATGTATTTCTGGTTGATTTTAATGCGGTCAGCCAAAGCACAAAAGTGATGCCCATTTCGAACAATCCAACATAACTGACGGCTGCCCATTTGCTTAATGCGGATGGCCAGCCTGCCCCTTCATACAGGGTTAGTGCTACCGCAAACGGCAGTGCCAGACTGAACCCCAGCAATACGCTTACCAGCGGATCCGCCGTGTTTTTAGCATTGAGGATCCAGTAACCGGCCCATAGCAGGGTAGAAAGCAGAGCGAGTCCGACACCTAACGGGTTGTCGAAATGTAATGACAGAAGATGGCCTTTTGTTGCAATAATGACAACACCAGAATAGCCCAACAGGCAGGCCAGCCAGTCCTGTTTACGGATTTTTTGTCCCAGAAACAGCGCTGCCATGATGGTAAGGGTAACGGCCCAGCTGTAATTGATGGGCTGGGCCAGTGAAGCAGGAAGCAGCGTATAGGCTTTAAACAGGATCAGGTAGTAAGCTAACGGATTAATTAGGCCCAGCAACAGAAAATACAGAGGTCTGGCGGTGAATGTGGGAACTACCTGTTTCAGTTTTCCCTGCATGAAACAGAGTATCCCCAGTGTGAGAACCGATAGGGTACTGGCGACGGTCAGCATCTGAACCGGTGTGAACGCTGTCAGTGTGAGTTTAAATGCTGTCGCAACAGTTGACCACAGCAGTACTGCTGTAAGCGCAAAGCCGAATGCCCGGCGTTCATTGATCATCGATTTCTCCTTATGTGGATAAATCAGTTTAACGCTTTGATTCAAACAGTCTAGCATCCGTACTGAAGACACTCTGGTATAGACTCGATAAAAACTGGACATCCATCCAGTACATTAATACCATCAAACCAGTAACAACAGATGCAGGCTTAAATGATGCAATGGATGAGTGAATATCAGGACATCGTTCTGAGTGTACTGGCAGGCGGAGTTTTTTCTGCACTGTCCGTAGGATGGTGGATAAAACAGAAAATGCGCTTTCAGTATCAGTTGCTGGAGCAGCAGGCCGAGGCTGAGCAAAGGCTACTGCTCAGCAAAGTGACCACACTGGAGACATCTTTAGCGGAAGCTGAGGCAGAGCTGCATCAATTGGATGAAGAAAGGGATAGATCTGCCTTTGAGTTAAAGCAGTCACACGGCAACCTGATGGCTGCAATGGAAAAACTGCGCCATTTTGAGAATGTAGCTCAGGAACGCAGACAATTGTCAGAGCTGCTGGATATCGCCAGAGAGGATATCGGTCAGCTAAAAGCGGATCTTCGTGAGCAGGAAGCCCGACATCAGGAAGAAGCTAAAGCCAGCAGGGAAAAGTTGCAACTATTGGAGCAGGCGGAACAACGGCTGAAACAGGAGTTTGAGCAACTGGCAAATCAACTGTTTGAAGCGAAGACAGCCCGGGTTGATGAGCAGAATAAACTGAGTCTGGAACGCTTGTTGTCCCCCCTGAAAGAACAGTTGGAAGGGTTTAAAAAGCAGGTTAGTGATAGTTTCGGGACAGAGGCAAAAGAACGTCATACTTTGGTACATGAGATCCGTAACCTGCAAAAACTGAATGAACAGATGACTCAGGAAGCGCTGAATCTGACACAGGCACTGAAAGGTGATAATAAGCAGCAGGGTAACTGGGGTGAGGTGGTACTTGCTCGTGTGTTGGCCGAGTCCGGCTTGCGTGAAGGGCACGAATATGAAACTCAGGTCAGTTTACAAAACGAGGCTGGTAAACGTTATCAGCCGGATGTTATTGTTCATTTACCGGATAATAAGCAGGTCGTGGTCGATTCTAAAATGGCGTTGGTCGCGTACGAACGTTATTTTCATGCTGAAAATGATACCGAACGACAGCAGGCGTTGAGTGCTCATCTTAGTGCATTGCGGGCACATATCAAGGGTCTGAGCCTGAAAGATTATCAGCAGTTGAAGGGGATCCGCAGCCTGGATTATGTGCTGATGTTTATTCCGGTAGAGCCGGCTTTTCAGCTTGCGATTGAAGCAGACCCGAGCCTTGTTCGGGATGCGATGGACAGCAATATTATACTGGTCAGCCCAACGACTCTGTTAGTGGCTCTGCGTACGATCGATAATCTGTGGCGTAATGAGCGGCAGAATCAGAATGCTCAGTTGATTGCGGAACGAGCCGCCCGTTTGTATGACAAACTGCGTCTGTTTCTGACGGATATGGAGCAGATGGGAACGGCTTTGGATAAAGCCGGGCAGTATTATCAGGGAGCGATGAATAAATTGTCCACCGGACGGGGTAATGTGCTACGTCAGGCGGAAGGTTTCAAAGAACTTGGTGTGGAGATTAAACGTCCTATCCCGGATAATTTATTCCGGGAAGAAAGGGCTCAGTCTCGGCCACCGGCATTAAATCCTGTGCTTGCAGAAAGACATCCGGATGAGGATACAGTAAACTGAATACGCAATCCTTTGATGTCGCTGAAACAAAGGCAAAGGGATTTTAGTGAGGATAAAAATGACGGATATAAGTTTAGATTCAGGGGTCGTAGTTCAGACTGAGGAAACGACTCACTTTGGGTTTCAGACCGTAGCAAAAGATAAAAAAGCAGAAAAAGTGGCGGATGTATTTCATTCTGTTGCCGGTAAATATGATCTGATGAATGATCTGATGTCTGGTGGAATCCATCGGATCTGGAAGCGTTTCACTATTGATTGCAGTGGAGCCAGACCCGGTCAGCGGATGTTGGATCTTGGTGGTGGAACCGGGGACTTGACCGCTAAATTTTCCCGTATTGTCGGAGAAAAAGGACAGGTTATTCTGGCTGATATTAATAATTCGATGCTGAATGTCGGGCGTGACAAGTTGCGGGACAGCGGTATCGTGGGTAATGTGCATTATGTGCAGGCAAATGCGGAAGAGCTGCCTTTTCCGGATGACTATTTTGACTGCATTACGATTAGTTTCTGCCTGCGCAATGTGACGGATAAGGAAAAGGCGCTGCGTTCTATGTTCCGGGTATTGAAACCGGGTGGTCGCCTGCTGGTTCTGGAATTCTCCAAACCAAAATTTAAAACCTTATCTAAAATTTATGATGCCTACTCTTTTCATTTATTACCGAAAATAGGCAAACTGGTTGCCAACGACTCAGACAGTTACCGTTATCTGGCGGAGTCAATCCGCATGCATCCGGATCAGGAGACACTGAAAAATATGATGGATGAAGTCGGGTTTGAAAATACTAGCTATTACAACCTTACGGGTGGTATTGTCGCCCTGCACCGCGGCTTTAAATTCTGAGATTAACAGCCAGAGAGCACCTTATGCCTATAGAGCCCTTTGCAACCGGAATAATTGAGACAGCACTGAATACGCTGATTAATGACAATCCTGAATATCGCAGGCGGCTCTTGCGGCTGAAAGGACAGGTGTTGCAATTGTACATCCAGGACCTGAACCGGACTTTGACCTTTGTTTTCAGTCATCAGGTAGATGTACTATCCCGTTATGAGGGAGAGGCGGACTGCGTACTGTCTCTGAGTATGACGGTGTTGCCGGAATTTCGTCAGCGACCGGATATTACCCGTTTGATCAAAGAAGATAAGCTGGATTTACAGGGTGATCATCAGTTAGCCCAGCAGTTTGCTCAACTGATGGCTGACTGCAAACCGGATCCGGAAGAGTGGTTGTCGCGGGTAACGGGTGATGTGGTTGCCCATACTCTGGTGCGGGGAGTGAAAGATATAAATTGTTGGGTAAAACAACAGGCAGAAAAAAAGCAGGCGCATCTGGCAAAGGCATTGACTGAGGAGTGGAAACTTGCTCCGGCTCCACTTGAGATTGCTTATTTCTGTGAGCAGGTGGATGAGCTTGGTAAAGCCGTCCGGCAGGCTGAAGAGCATCTGAAGGCATTATCAGATCTGGCCGGCAAACAAGCATTAAAACCACAGAGTAACCAAAGACAATGACGCTTACAGAATTTCGTCGCTTATGTCGCATTATCAATGTTCAGCTTGAATACGGGCTGGATGAACTATTGCCACAGCATCAGTTAACTAAAACCCCCTTACTGCTCCGAAAAGCCCTGTTCTGGATAAAAAACCGGCATCAGGATAAACCCTTAGGGGTTCGCCTGCGTCTTGCCTTACAGGCTTTAGGTCCTGTCTGGATCAAATTTGGCCAGATGATGTCTACGCGGCGCGATCTGTTTCCTCCGCATTTGGCTGATCAACTGGCGTTGTTGCAGGATCAGGTCGAAGCATTTGACGGTGAACTGGCCAGACAGTACATGGAATCCGCGTTAGGGGGAAAGCTGGAGAACTGGTTTACCGATTTTAACATAATTCCGCTGGCATCGGCTTCGATTGCACAGGTTCATACAGCCCGTCTGAAAGAAAATGGTCGGGAAGTGGTATTGAAAGTGATCCGCCCGGATATTCGTCCGGTGATTGATGCCGATATTAAGCTGATGTATCGTCTGGCTCGTATCGTTTCCAGAGTCTTACCTGCCAGCCGGCGTCTGAAACCGGTTGAGGTGGTGTATGAATATGAAAAGACTCTGCTCGATGAGCTGGATCTGCGCCGGGAGGCGGCCAATGCAATTCAGCTGCGCCGTAATTTTACCGGTAGTGAAGAGCTCTATGTGCCGGAAGTGATTTCTGAATTCAGCAGTGAAACCCTGATGGTTTCAGAACGTATTTACGGGATTCAGGTATCGGATATCGAGGGGCTGAAGGCCAACGGTATCGATATGAAGCTGCTGGCAGAACGAGGTGTTTCCGTTTTCTTTACTCAGGTATTTCGCGACAGTTTTTTTCATGCAGATATGCATCCGGGTAATGTTTTTGTTAATCCGGCGAATCCGGATAATCCGCAGTGGATTGGTCTGGACTGCGGTATTGTCGGTACCCTGAACAGGGAAGATAAACGATATCTGGCAGAGAACCTGCTGGGATTTTTTAATCGCGATTACCGAAAGGTTGCACAGCTGCACGTTGATTCCGGATGGGTGCCGGCTGAGACTAATATTGACGAATTTGAAGCGGCTTTACGGATCGTTTGTGAACCTGTTTTTGCCAAACCTCTGGGCGAAATATCCTTTGGCCATGTTTTGCTGAATTTATTCAGTGTGGCTCGTCGCTTCAATATGGAAGTTCAGCCACAATTGGTGCTGCTGCAAAAAACATTACTATACATTGAGGGACTGGGACGACAGCTGTATCCAGAGCTGGATTTATGGGAGACCGCTAAACCTTTTCTGGAAAAATGGATGGCAGATCAGGTCGGTCCGCAGGCTGTACTCCGGGCGATCCGGGAGAAGGCTCCTTTCTGGGCTGAGCAGTTGCCTGAGTTGCCGGAATTGCTCTATGACAGCCTGAAACAGAGTACTGTCATTAATCAGAAGATGGCAGAGTTCTATCATGGATATCGGGAAACAAAAAAACAACAGGCGACGGGTAAGCTGTTGGCAGGAATGGGGTCAACGTTAGTTATCTGTTCTGCAATATTGGCAACAACCTCTTATAGTCAGTTTACTCTGGGCTGTGGTATTGTCGGGCTCACACTTTGGCTATTTAGCTGGCGGATACTCAGGAAATAGTCGTAAGATAATGGTTACTAATGGATAAATAAATTCTCAGAGGTGAATGACATGGGTGGGATCGGTATTTGGCAGCTTCTTATTATTGCCGTCATTGTTGTATTGCTCTTTGGCACTAAAAAATTGCGTAATATTGGTGGTGATCTGGGATCTGCTGTAAAAGGATTCAAGGATGCGATGAGTGATGATAATGAGGATAAAAAAGACGCAGATTTCGGTCAGAGTCATATTGAGACAAAAAAAGTATCCACATCTGAAACTGAAAGTAAGAAAGACAAAGAACAGGGCTAATCCGTGTTTGACATCGGTTTTTGGGAGCTGGTACTGATATCTGTTATTGGACTGGTCGTGCTGGGACCGGAACGTCTTCCGGTGGCAATTCGTACTGTTGTGCGTTTTATTCATGCTGCACGAACAATGGCAAACGGAGTCAAAGATGAGCTGTCCCATGAATTGAAAATTCAGGAATTACAGGACAAGCTGAAACAGGCACAAAAAGAGGCTACAGAGCTTGATCCTGAGCTGCAGTCTTCTGTTGATGAAGTGAAGCAGGTTGTTCTCCGTGCAGAAGATACACTCCATCATCCAACTGTTTTTAAGCCGAAAGAAGAAGGAGAAAAGGTTCGTGCTGAGGAAGACGTGGATAACAAACCGGGATCATTCTGATCAGACCGCCATGCGATGTTGTGTATTATGAGGTTCTAATATGTCGTCCGTTGAACAGACACAACCATTGATCAGCCATTTGCTGGAATTGCGTAACCGTCTGCTTAAAGCTCTGGTAGCGATTCTGGTGGTATTTCTCGGGCTGATTTATTTTGCCACGGATATCTATGACTTTATTTCCGCACCTCTGGTTGAACGGTTGCCGGAAGGGGCAACCATGATTGCAACCAATGTTGCTTCACCTTTCTTTACTCCATTGAAACTGACGCTGGTAACCTCTGTTTTTGTTGCTGTGCCGGTTATTCTCTATCAGGTATGGGCATTTGTCGCTCCCGGGTTGTATAAGCATGAGCGCAGACTGATTATGCCGTTAATGTTTTCCAGTTCGCTGCTGTTTTATTGCGGCGTCGCTTTTGCTTATTTTGTGGTTTTTCCACTGGTGTTCAGTTTCTTTACGGCTATTTCTTTGGGGGGGGTGGAATTTGCTACTGATATCACCAGTTATCTGGATTTTGTACTGGCTTTGTTTCTGGCTTTTGGTATCGCTTTTGAAGTTCCGGTGGCTATTATACTGCTGTGCTGGACAGGTGCAACAGAACCGAAAAGCCTGGCGGAAAAACGGCCGTATATTATTGTCGGAGCCTTTGTTGTCGGTATGATGCTGACACCTCCGGATATCATTTCTCAGACGCTTCTGGCTGTTCCTATGTGCCTGTTGTTTGAAGTCGGGCTGTTTTTCTCCCGTTTTTATGTGCGCAAAGATAACAGAGAGGCAGTTTAAAGACGGAATAAGCGTTTCGCATTCTCCGTTGTGATCTTATCGACTTCTTCCGGACTGATTTCTTTCAGCTCAGCAACCCTGTGTTGTACCAGTGCTGTATAGGCTGGTTCATTGCGTTTGCCTCTGTGTGGAGTCGGAGCCAGATAAGGGCTGTCGGTTTCCAGGATAATATTGCGCATATCCAGATGAGGAATGACCTTATCCATACCGCCGTTTTTAAATGTAGTCACTCCTCCCAGCCCAAGATGAAAGCCAAGATCTGTAATGGCTTTTGCTTCTTCTGTACTGCCGCCAAAGCAGTGAAACACACCGGTTAATTGCCCGTTTTGTTCCTGACGGAGCAGAGACAGGGTTGCATCAATAGAATCCCTAGTGTGGATCACAACAGGAAGACCCATATCTTTAGCCCAGTTCAACTGGGCAATAAATGCTTCTTTCTGTTCGGAAAAATAGGTCTTATCCCAGTAAAGATCGATACCAATTTCACCGACTGCAATAAATGTATGTCGCTCAAACCATAGATGCATTTCTGATAGTGTTTTTTGGTAATCAGCATTTACATCACAGGGATGCAACCCCATCATGGAATAACAGATCCCCGGGTATTGTGTTTCCACATCCAGCATGGGATGGATTGAGTCCAGATCGATATTGGGCATCAAAATCTTTTCTATACCGGTGGCTAAAGCGCGCTGTATGACTTCGTCTCTGTCATTGTCGAACTTATGGTTATAAATATGAGCATGGGTATCGATCATTGTGCTTTCCGTTATTTCCAGAGAGAGGACAGAGCGGAGTATATCGGATTTTGTGCTCTGAAACCTCGAATATGCTCAAGGTGGTGATATGATTAATTCAAATCAAAAGAAAGATTAGGAGAAAGATTGTGACAGTATCTGTTCAGGGACAATTCCCGGCACGCCGTATGCGCCGGATGCGTAAACATGATTTTAGCCGCAGACTGATGGCAGAAAACCAGTTGTCGGTCAGTGATTTGATCTATCCGATGTTTGTCCTGATGGGAAAAAATCGTCGTGAAAAGGTAGACTCTATGCCTGGTATTGAACGTCTTTCTATCGATCTGGTGATAGAAGAGGCACAATTGCTGGCTAAGTTGGGTGTACCGGCAATCGCACTATTTCCGGTGGTAAATCAGGATGCTAAAACCGTGGATGCGGAAGAAGCATATAATCCGGAAGGATTAGTGCAGCGTGCTGTTCGGGGTTTGAAAGAGCATGTGCCGGAAATGGGGGTAATTACAGATGTAGCGCTGGATCCATATACAACCCATGGTCAGGACGGCATTATTGATGAAAATGGTTATGTGCGGAATGATGAAACGACCGCCGTATTGATTAAACAAGCGCTGTCGCATGCGCAAGCCGGTGCCGATGTGGTTGCACCGTCCGATATGATGGATGGCCGTATTGGTAAAATTCGCGAGGCTCTGGAAGATGCGGGTTATATTCATACACAAATTATGGCGTATTCTGCTAAGTATGCTTCGCATTACTATGGTCCTTTCCGGGATGCAGTCGGTTCCGCCTCTAATCTGAAAGGTGGAGATAAGAAAAGCTATCAGATGGATCCGGCTAATAGCGATGAAGCCATTCATGAAGTTGCCATGGATATCAGTGAAGGTGCTGATATGGTAATGGTGAAACCAGGTATGCCGTATCTGGATGTGGTTCGTCGGGTGAAAACAGAGCTGCAAGTGCCGACGTTTGCTTATCAGGTGTCCGGAGAATATGCAATGCATAAGGCTGCGATTCAGCACGGCTGGCTGAAAGAGAAGGAGACAGTACTGGAGTCATTACTCTGTTTTAAGCGTGCCGGAGCCGATGGTATCCTGACGTATTTTGCTAAAGAGGTAGCACTCTGGCTGGCAGAGGATGCCGCCCAGAATAAAGAAACCGAAGAGTAAGAAAATTAAATGAGAAAAAGTCTCATTTAATGCTTGACCCGCAAATGAGAATTGTTATTATTAATCCGTCTTAGGGAATCAGTGAAAGGTTCAGAAGATAGCTTTTTCGGTTTCTTTTTACCTGACACGGTATTCTTGAATGACACGACATTGCTCACATTGCTTCCAGTGTAATTTAATAGCTTACCAGGCTAGCTGATACATTCTCCGATGTTTCAGTGATTGCCATTCTGCTAGGCGACATCGAAAGATGTCGCTTTCTTTTATCTGGTGATTTGATTCCTGTTGATGTTATTAGCTTTAGGATCATTATAATCTTTTCCACATCACCAGATCGTTAACAGATCTTTTCAAAAAGGATCCTTGTTTGTTTAACTCATTGTATTTAAATGGCTTTGTTTTTAGATTTCTCTCTTTTTTTCTGTTTAATAATTAGACGATCATAAAATACAAACAGACTTATCCACAGATGGCCGATGACTTTTTCTTTATCTGTGCAGGGTTTGTGACTCATCTGATGTAAGCTTGCATGGAATCAAAACCGGGTTCATGGCATCCTAAACAGAATTTTTATAGCATCGGATAGCAACACCCATGGCAAGTATTCCTGAAAATCCACTTATTCTTATCGATGGTTCATCATATCTGTATCGTGCATTTCATGCCTACCCCGGAACGATGAGTAACGGCGACATTCCAACCAATGCTGTGTATGGTGTGGTGAATATGATTCGCAGTATGATGCGCCAGTTTCCGGTTGAACGTATCGCGGTTATTTTTGATGCCAAAGGCAAGACTTTTCGTGATGACCTCTATCCTGCCTATAAGGCTCATCGTCCTCCGATGCCCGATGATTTGCGCTGCCAGATAGAACCTCTGTATCAGGTCATTAAGGCAATGGGACTGCCTTTGATTTCTGTTCCGGGTGTTGAAGCTGATGATGTGATTGGCACGCTGGCGACACAGGCGTCAAAAGCGGGTATACCCGTTCTGATCAGTACTGGCGATAAAGATATGGCTCAGTTGGTGGATGAGAATATTACCCTGATCAATACCATGACTAATGTTGTAATGGATCGGGAAGGTGTAGTGGAAAAATTTGGTATTCCTCCCGAGCTGATTATTGATTACCTGGCTTTGATGGGGGATAAAGTCGATAACATTCCTGGTGTGCCGGGGGTGGGTGATAAAACAGCAACAGCACTGTTGCAGGGGATTGGCGGACTGGATCGGCTTTATGAGAATCTGGATGATATCGCTCCGCTTGGTTTCCGTGGTTCCAAAACCATGGCAAAGAAACTGCAGGATAACCGGGAAAATGCTTTTCTTTCCTATCAACTGGCAACCATTAAATTGGATGTGGTGCTGGAAGAAACCCCACAGTCATTGCTGAAAGCTCAGCCGGACAGAGATGAGTTGATTAAACTCTATGGACAACTGGTGTTTAAATCCTGGCTGAACGAATTACTGGAGGGGGGCGATGGCAGAGTGCAGGCAGATGAACAATCCGGGCGTACAATTTCTTCTGTTGTATCTTCATCATCAGTCGCGGTTGCCGATACCTCGGCTGTGACGATTGATCGCAGCCGGTATGTTACCATTCTGGACAAAGATACCTTTAATCAGTGGCTGGATAAACTCATAACAGCAGAGCTGTTTGCCTTTGATACCGAAACCGACAGCCTGGATTATATGGTTGCGAATCTGGTTGGTGTTTCGTTTGCTACGGAAGAAGGAGAGGCCGCTTATGTTCCTGTGGCTCATGATTATTTGGGGGCACCTGAACAACTAGACAGAGACTGGGTACTGGAGCTGCTGAAGCCTCTGCTGGAAGATGAGCAGAAAGCCAAAGTCGGACAAAATCTGAAATATGATGCCAGTATCGTCGCCCGCTATGGTATAGAGATGCGTGGTATGCGGCATGACACGATGCTGGCTTCTTACGTTTATAATAGTGTTGGCGGAAAACATGATATGGACAGTCTGGCACTGCGTTTTCTGCAGCACAGCTGTATTTCCTTTGAATCTGTTGCCGGAAAAGGTAAGCAACAACTGACGTTCAATCAGATTGACCTGGAACAGGCCGGACCATATGCTGCTGAAGATGCGGATGTGACCTTACGTCTGCATCATCGTTTGTTCAGTAATATTGAGCAGGATGAGAAGCTGCAAACTGTCTATAAAGAGATAGAAATGCCTTTAGTGCCGGTACTTTCCCGAATGGAGCGTAATGGTGTTCTGATCAATGATATGCTGTTGGGCGCTCAGTCTCAGGAAATTGCAGTTCGTCTGGATGAGCTGGAACAGAAAGCGTATGACATTGCCGGTCAGGAGTTTAACCTGAGCTCACCGAAACAGTTACAGGCTATTCTGTTTGAACAGATGGGGCTGCCTGTGATCAAGAAAACCCCTTCCGGAGCACCGTCGACCAATGAAGAAGTTTTGCAGGAACTGGCACTGGACTATCCGTTACCCAAGTGTATTCTGGAATATCGCGGGCTGGCAAAACTGAAATCTACCTATACGGATAAATTACCGAAGATGATCAATCCGGAAACTGGCCGGGTGCACACCTCGTATCATCAGGCAGTAACGGCTACGGGACGTCTTTCATCAACCGATCCTAACCTGCAGAATATCCCGATCCGCAATGAAGAAGGACGCCGTATTCGTCAGGCATTTGTTGCTCCTCACGGCTGGAAGATTTTGGCGGTGGATTATTCGCAGATTGAGCTGCGTATTATGGCACATTTATCCGGTGATAAAGCTTTGCTGGATGCCTTCAGGGAAGGAAAAGACATTCACGCCGCGACAGCAGCAGAGGTTCTGGGGCTGGGTATTGAACAGATCAGTAGTGAACAGCGCCGCCGGGCAAAAGCGATTAACTTCGGACTGATTTATGGAATGAGTGCATTTGGACTGGCCAAACAGTTGGGTATTCCTCGAAGTGAAGCCCAGTCTTATATGGAGACCTATTTTGAACGGTATCCGGGAGTGATGCAGTATATGGAAGATACCCGCTCTCAGGCATCAGAGCAGGGATATGTTGAAACCTTGTTTGGTCGTCGCTTGTATCTACCTGAAATTCAATCCCGTAATGGTATACGCAGAAAGGCGGCTGAAAGGGCAGCCATCAATGCCCCTATGCAGGGCACCGCTGCTGATATTATTAAAAAAGCCATGCTACTGGTAGATGAGTGGATTCAGACCGAAGGTGACGGGCGTGTTCGTTTGTTGATGCAGGTGCACGATGAACTGGTTTTTGAAGTGGAGGCTTCGGCACTGGCTGAAGTTGAAATAAAAGTACAGAAACTGATGGAGTCAGCTGCTTCATTGAACGTACCGTTGGTGGCCGATGCCGGACATGGTGATAACTGGGATCAGGCACACTAGACATTTTTGAACTTAAAATTGCAAAATAATATGAGCCAGCGCACAGTCGCTGGCTTTTTATTGTAAAAAATAAAGTCTCTTTTTCTTCAGTTGGTTATGTATTTTTTGATTAAAAGTGTGAAAAAAAATTACAAAAAGCCTTTGCAACATCGGGTAATTGTTGTACATTAACTCTCGTAGGGTACAGAGGTAAGATGTTCTATCTTTCAGACCTTTTGTTTCACGTTATTGGATTAGGCTGATTCAGCCGCCCCGGTCAGTTTTTGACCGGGGCGTTTTTTATTGGGCGAAAGAAAAAGTTTTATTCCAAAAAAACATTTCAACTCATTGTTTTTAAATAATTTTATATTAAATTCTTTTCTATTTTTTCTTTATCTTCTTTCTGCAACCATGCTGTCTTCGGCATATTTATCGTGGTAAAAGAAATATCTTCAGACATTATCTCTGCTTGTGTACGACATAGCGTACGAAATCCACACAAAATACCATCTGAAATTTTCATACAGAAAACAGATAATAATTTACACAGAAAAACAAGTAACAAAGTGTAACTACAGGTAAGTTATAACAGCCGAAAGAAGTTGAGAGCAGATCTGGACAGAAAAAAAGATTTAAGATGCATCAGACTTGAGTTTTGATCGTAAATGATGAATGATTCACCACATAACAATAATAATATCTCTTAATTCTCTCCCGTTGCCCCACCTGGATGGTGGGGATTTTTGTTTTTCAGGACGACAAGAACTGGCGTAGAAAGTGGATCACGCCTCACTTTCTGGTGTGTCGTTCTGTTGAGTATCTTCTGTTTCTGCGGCTAACCGGGCTTCTATCGCCGGTGTAAACCATTCGTCCAGCTTGTTGCGTAGTTGATCCACACCAATACCTTTGAGAGATGAGAACACATCAACACGAACATCCCCGCAGAAAGCCAGAGCCGCTTCACGGATTTTCAACAGCTGGGCTTTACGGGCTCCGCTTTTGAGCTTATCCGCTTTGGTTAACAGTACCTGTACCGGAATATTGCTTTCTACAGCCCAGTAGATGAGCTGCTGATCCAGATCTTTCATCGGGTGGCGGATATCCATTAATACCACCAGTCCTTTCAGGCACTCACGCTTTTGCAGGTATTCGCCCAGAGATTTTTGCCATTTAAGCTTCATTTCGACGGGAACCTGAGCGAATCCATATCCCGGCAGATCCACAATATGACAGTCTTCTTCTACTTTAAACAGGTTAATCAACTGAGTCCGTCCCGGCGTTTTACTGGTTTTGGCCAAATTACGCTGGTTGGTCAGACGGTTTAGCGCACTGGATTTACCGGCATTAGAACGCCCTGCGAATGCAACCTCAATTCCGGCATCTTCCGGAAGATGACGGATATCAGGGGCACTGGTTATAAAGTGGGTATTCTGATAATGAATTTTTACGCTCAAAGTGTACTCCGCTTGACTTGAGTTGATACTTTTCGATGCTTTCGGGTGGAAAATAACCACGCCGGTCAATTAAGGGCGCTGATTATAGCACGACAGCCGCGTTTATCTTTTACTCTATTTGCCGTATCTGGTAAATTTCTCCTCCCAGTCAGAGGATGTCATTATGCACTCGTGTCCCTTATGCAAAGCGGCTCATGCCGATTTTTACTTTGAAGATAAGCGCCGGCAGTATTACCAGTGCAATCATTGTAGTCTGGTGTTTGTACCGCCAGATATGCGGCTGAATGCTAGAGAAGAAAAAGCGATGTATGATCTGCATGATAACTGTCCGGATGATCCTGGCTATCGCCGGTTCCTTTCCCGGATGGCTGCGCCTATGCTGGAAAGGATCGCTCCTGCATCCGATGGATTAGATTTTGGTTGCGGTCCTGGTCCAACGTTGTCACTGATGTTGGAAGACGCAGGGCATACGATGGCGTTGTATGACGTCTACTACTATCCTGAGCAGAAGGCTTTGGAAAGACAGTACGATTTTGTAACGGCCACTGAAGTGATAGAACATCTCTATCAGCCGGATATGGTGTGGCAGCAATGGTTGAATTTAGTTAAGCCGGGTGGCTGGCTTGGTATTATGACTAAGCAGGTCAGAGATGCAGAAGCATTTGCTGGATGGCACTATAAAAATGATATTACCCATGTCTGTTTTTATAGTCGTGCTACGTTTCAGTATCTGGCAGAGCGGGATAAGCTCCAACTTGAATTTATTGGCAATGATGTAATTTTACTGAGGAAACCCCAGTAATGAGTCGAAATAAGAAATCCAGAAAACCGGGATCAACGGGAGATGTTGATCTGATAATTACCCGCAACCGCTCGCAGTCGGATGTGGATGGCCGTTTGCGCAAGAAAGAAAAGAAGCGTAAGGGGCTGAAAACTGGCAGTCGCCATTCAGAAGGGGTAGAAGCCAGACAAAAAGGCACAGCTCAGGTGAAAGATCCACGTTTGGGCAGTAAGAAAAAGATCCCGCTGGTGGTGGAAGTAAAATCGAAAAACACTAAGCAGCAACGTCGCTTATCAGCAGAAAAAGAGCTGGAAATGCTGGAGAATGATGCACAATTGAATGTCTTGCTGGATCGGATTGAAAATGGTGAGAAGCTGGGTGCTGGCCTGCAGAGTTATGTGGATCAGAAACTAGACCGGATTGAACTTCTGATGAAGCAACTTGGGTTGTATGAAGCGGAAGAAGAACCGGAAGATATTGAGCCACAACTTCCGACCGTTAAAAGCAAACTTCAAAAAACGTCTTCAGATGACGAGCTGCTTGCTCAGTTTGAAGATATTAATCTGGATGACTTTAAAGGATAGCTGCAATGAATGTAACCCTATATATCTTTGCTGGTGGTGTGATCATTCTGATACTGGCGATGTATGCGGGTTATTTATGGCGGCAGGTAAAAAAACAGCATGACCTGAGACAGACGGCTCAGGCCATCGCTATTGATAAACGCAATGCAAACATTTTTAATCATGTGGATACCCTTTGCATGGTCGGTATCCGGCAGCAGTGCGATTTAGCTGAAATCAGTATCCGTCTTTGTTGCATGCTGGAGTTTGTTCAGGGAACGTCTCGAATTGATGTTGAGCAGCAGTATCCGGCGACGTTTGAGCTGTATACGACAGTGAAAAATATGGCTCGTGGAGATGTGAGACAATTACTGAGCCGACAGGAACGGATGAAACAGAATCGGATCCGATATCAGGCTGAATCACGGTTGGCTTCAGTTATTACAACTGAGCTGGAGCAACTAAGAAACCAGATCCAGCCTTTGATGCAGGCTCCGGAACAGACGTTATCTGTTGTCAGGCAGACATAGCCCTGATTTTGAGTGAATAAAATCATAAAAATACGATTAATTCAGGTGGGTTAGTGATCACGCTAGCACTTCTGAATGTTTTTTATTCAAAATCATTTGACGACTCTGCTGCTATCATATTGATATGGCAAAATATCTATACACACAATAATAATTTATACCAGTCAGCACAAAAGTAGTAAGTAAAAATGGGACAAACACTATGTCTAGTGAGCAAATAGTCTGGGATCAGGCTGTTTTAGATAAATACAATTATTCGGGACCCAGATACACGTCTTATCCGACGGCTTTGGAGTTCCATGAAGCGTTCACCATCGCTGAGTTCGATATGGCATGTACTCAGTACCCAGAGCGCCCGTTGTCCATCTATATCCATATTCCTTTTTGTCACAAGCTCTGCTATTTCTGTGGCTGTAATAAGGTGATTACCCGCCATTCGCATAAGGCGGATGAGTATCTTGATTCTCTGGAACATGAGATTCGTCAGAGGGCATTCTTACTGAATGAGCGCCGGGTAACGCAACTGCATTTTGGTGGTGGTACGCCAACATTTCTGTCAAAGAAGCAGTTCAGCCGTCTGATGGCGATCCTGCGAGGTGAATTTTATTTTGAGCCGGATGCTGAAATCAGTATCGAGGTTGATCCACGAGAAATCGAACTGGATATGCTGGACCATCTGCGCTCAGAAGGTTTTAACCGGCTAAGTATCGGTGTTCAGGATTTTAGTAAAGAGGTTCAACAAACGGTTAATCGAGAACAGGATGAGGATTTTATCTTTGCGATGGTTGAGCGAGCCCGTGATCTGGGGTTCCGCTCGACTAATCTGGATCTGATTTATGGTTTGCCGAAACAGACAAAGTCATCGTTTGCACAAACTCTTGCGAGGGTTCTGGAGATGAAGCCAGGCAGGCTGTCGGTCTTTAACTATGCGCATATGCCTCAGTTGTTTGCTGCTCAACGGAAGCTGAGAGAAGAAGATATGCCCCCGGCGGAAGAGAAGATGGCTATTTTACAGCTGACTATTTCAATGCTGACCGAGGCCGGTTATCAGTTCATCGGTATGGATCATTTTGCTCTGCCGGATGATGAGCTGGCGGTGGCACAACGAAAGGGTGTTCTGCACCGTAATTTTCAGGGCTATACAACACAGGGTGACTGTGATCTGGTTGGATTCGGTGTGTCAGCGATTTCTATGATCGGTGACTCTTATGCTCAGAATCAGAAAGATCTGAAACAGTATTACAATCAGGTTGATGAGATGCGTCATGCGTTATGGAAAGGCCTGTCTCTGGATGATGATGATTTGTTACGGCGAAAGGTGATCAAATCACTGATCTGTAATTTTAGTCTGAATAAGCAAGTGATCGAAAAGCAGACCGGTATCCGGTTTGATCAATATTTTGCTGAGGATCTGACTCTGCTGAAAACCTTTATTGACGACAAACTGGTAGAAGTGACTGAGCAGGACATTAAGGTGACAGCCAGAGGACGGTTGCTAATCCGCAATATTTGTATGTGTTTTGATAAATATTTGCGCGACAGAGCAAGACAACAACAATTTTCCCGGGTGATCTAAGCCAAGGAGGAAAACCGACTGTGCCGTAGAGGCGCAGCCGGGTATATGGAAAGGCTTTTCTTAATAGTAAGAGTGCTCACCTCGGGCATGTTCGGTTATATCCCGTACCGCTGTCAGTTCATCCTCAAACATTTGCAGCAGTTCTTTTTCCACACCATCTTTCAAAGTCATATCCACCATCGAACAACCATTACAGCCCCCGCCGAACTGAATAACGGCAACACCTTCATCAGTAATTTCGTGCAAGCTGATAAAGCCGCCATGACTGGCTAGTTGTGGATTGATCTGGCTCTGAATTGCATAGTCAACTCGTTCCATAAGTGGTGCATCGTCGGCGACTTTGCGTGTTTTTGCATTCGGTGCTTTCAGTGTTAACTGAGAGCCCATTTTATCCGTTATATAATCGATCTCTGCTTCTTCCAGAAAAGGTAGGCTGAGTTCATCGACAAAAGCAGAAAAGGCATCATACTGCATTTCTGTATCACTGCTTTCTACCGCTTCTTTCGGACAATAAGATACACCGCATTCCGCATTGGGTGTGCCCGGATTAACAACAAATACGCGGATGTTTGTTCCTTCAGGCTGTTGCTCCAGCAATTTGCTGAAGTGAGCCTGTGCTGCTTCACTGATAGTAATAATATTTGATTCTGACACGATAAATACCCGACTGTTTTCGTAGGTTATTAGATTTTATTTTACTCTTGCCACGCTTGGTTTCCAGCTTTTTTTGAGCCATCATCGTTCCGATGATGGCTCGGGTGTGCGGCAGACACAATAAATATCGATGGTTTTTACTCCGACATCAAGCAGTTGGGAACACAAATGTCGTATTGTACTGCCTGTTGTCACAACATCATCCACAATTGCGACATGCGAATAAAGGGGGCTGTGGCGCAGAACAAATGCGTCTTTCAGGTTGCTCTCTCTTTCTTTTTTATCCAGCCCCTGTTGTGGAGGTGTTGCCTTGATGCGCTTAAAAAGACGGCTATCCAACCGGGTTGGATAGCCGGAGCGGATCAATTCTCGGGAGAGATAGTAGCTAAGCCGTTCACTCTGGTTGAATCCCCGTTTCAGTTGTCGTTTCCAGTGCAGGGGAACACAGGTAATTAACGGTGCTGGCTGACTGATACGAGGTGCGAGCAGGTAAGCCAGATCCCGGGATAGCTCTGGTTTTTGCTGATGTTTTAACTGATGAATATAACCGGAAAGCGGGAACTGGTAATCCCCGACACAGAAAAGACGCTGCCAGGGCGGAGGGCTGCTAAGGCACTGGCCGCATAGAGACGTTTCAGCCAGCGTCGGCAGCCCGCAGCGCAGACAGCGTGGGGAAGGCTGAAAGTAATTCAGACAATGAGGGCACCAGATGGTCTGATTGAGTGACGGGAGTGGGAGACCACAAAGATGGCAGAGTGAGGTACAATGGTGGTGAATACAATGTCGGAACATAAGTGTTGTCGTGTTATATCTGCTGAACAGGCAACCAGAATACGGCAGTTTTTTATCGCAGCAGCATGAACAAAGTCGTAGAGGTTTAGAACATGAGCTCATCTTTATACTGGCAGAGAGAAGGAGCTGGCGAAGATTTGGTTCTGGTTCATGGCTGGGGCATGAACGGAGCTGTCTGGCAGCAGACCGTTGATGTCCTTTCTTCTTGTTTTCAGGTGCATGTTGTTGATCTGCCGGGTTATGGCTACAGTGCCGGATGTCATGCCGGCAGCCTGCAGGAGATTGTTGAACAGCTTCTGGCAGAAGCCCCTGAGCAGGCGATCTGGGTTGGCTGGTCCTTGGGGGGACTGATTGCTACGCATATTGCTTTGAATTATCCGCAAAGAATAAAAAAACTGGTGACGGTTGCCAGCTCCCCGAAATTCTCTGCGGAAAAGCCGTGGCGAGGGATCCAACCGAAGGTACTGGCTGCTTTTACTGACCTGCTGTCACAGGACTTTGCTGTCACTGTTGAACGTTTTATGGTCTTACAGGCGATGGGAAGTCCCACTGCAAAGCAGGATATCAAGGCGCTGAAACAAGCGGTGCTGTCACGTCCGGAACCGAATCCGGGTGCATTGCAGCTGGGGTTGGGTTTGCTGGCGGATATCGACTTACGCTCTCAGTTGAAGGGGATTTGTCAGCCTTTTCTGCGTTTATATGGTCGGTTAGATGGACTGGTGCCGGTTAGCGTTGCAGAAGACGTCACTGTACTACATCCGGATAGCAAACCGTTTACGTTCGCAAAATCGTCACATGCGCCGTTTATGACAGAGTTGGATGAATTTTGTGCACAACTGCTGCTTTTTAGTGGTAAATAATTGAGCGATCCGGCCGATAAAGAATCTGACCGGCCCGGTAGTTTTCTGTCTTCAGAAAAGTGTCCGGTTCCGGTGGTATCAGGCGGTGAGAGGACGGACATATATCTGTCAGCTTAACGACTGATTGAAAATGAAGGAGGTTTGTCATGATTGTGTCGCCGACCAATGTGAACGTGCCACTGATTGCCCCTTCGGTCAATGTTCCTACTGAGCAGGTTGCCCGGGATAACCGTATTCGGGAACCCGTAAGACCGCCAGTTGAACTGACGAAAACCGCGGCAGAAAAAAAGGTCAAGGCAGAAGATAAACGCCGGAGACAAACTGTCTGGGATCCGTCTGACCACCCTGATTATGAACTGGACAATGAGCGAAGCACGTCATCGGATTATCATGAGGAACCGAAAGACCGGCTGGCTCGGCTGTTTGAGCTGATAGCTCTGCAAACATATGCCGAGAAACAGGGGATGGGTTACACCATACGATTCCGCTTACCGCGAAGTTTATTATTGTCGGCGATTATACAGGGCAAGATGGAGCGACGCCGTACAGTGATCAAATATCACTATGGTCATGCTGTCGCACCAAATACACCTTCTGAGGTGATAGCGGTGCTGTAGAGAGCTGAATCTCAGGATTTAGTCAATAAAAAGCCTGCAGAATTGGATTCTGCAGGCTTTTGTTTTATCGACTAACTTATTGTGTGCTCACCGATAAGTTATTTTTTAGCTTTAGCAAATGCTGCAGCAAAAGCACCACCCATTGCGCTGTTATTCTGCGGTTCAGTACGTTGACTTTGCTGTTTGCGGGATGTTTCTTTTGGCCTGCTGTTCTGGTTATTACGGGCAGGACGGTTATCTTGTCCTGGTTCGTCAGTCAGACGCATGGATAGGCTGATCCGTTTGCGTTGAATATCTACTTCCATCACTTTGACTTTGACGATATCTCCGGCTTTTACGACGTCTCTCGGGTCGGCAATAAAACGATCCGTCAATGCTGAAATATGTACCAGCCCGTCCTGATGTACGCCAATATCTACGAAAGCTCCAAAGTTGGCTACATTGGAGACGACACCTTCCAGAACCATGCCGGGTTCCAGGTCGGAAACTTCATTGATACCGTCGGCAAAGGTAGCGGTTCTGAACTCCGGACGTGGGTCTCGTCCCGGTTTGTCCAGTTCTCTGATAATATCGCTGACTGTCGGTATACCAAAGGTCGTATCGGTATAATCGGCGGCTTTCAGACTTTGCAGGAAGTCGCTGTTACCGATCAGTGCCTTAATGTCTTTGTTGTTTTTTTCTGCAATAGCTTTTACGACCGGGTAGGCTTCCGGGTGAACGGCTGAAGCATCCAGTGGATTTTTTCCGTCCATAATCCGCAGAAAACCGGCACACTGTTCGTAGGCCTTCGGGCCGAGACGAGCTACTTTTTTCAGTGCTGTCCGGGTTGCAAAACGTCCGTTTTCATCTCTGTGGTTAACAATATTCTGAGCAATAGTCGCAGACAGTCCGGCAACACGAGTCAGCAGAGCTGGGGAGGCGGTATTGACGTCCACGCCTACGGCATTAACACAGTCTTCAACAATGGCATCCAGACGCTTCGCCAGCATACTCTGACTGACATCATGTTGGTACTGGCCCACACCGATGGATTTGGGGTCAATTTTTACCAGTTCTGCCAGTGGATCCTGAAGTCGGCGAGCGATGGAAACCGCACCACGTAAGGAAACATCCAGATTCGGAAATTCGTTGGCTGCCAGTTCAGAAGCTGAGTAGACGGAAGCCCCAGCTTCGCTCACGACAACAGTCTGTATATTTAGCCCCGCTTTTTTCAGAGTATCTGCTATAAAAGCGTCGGTTTCTCGGGAAGCCGTTCCATTACCTATTGCTATCAGATCGACATTGTGGCGACGGATTAATTGCTCAACGATATGGGCAGATTTTTCAATCTGCTTATGCGGTGGGTTTGGATAGATAGTCTCTGTTGCCAGCAGTTTACCGGTTGAGTCCACAACGGCGATTTTCGAGCCGGTACGCAGGCCGGGATCCAGCCCCAATGTTGCCCGTGGTCCTGCAGGCGCGGCCATCAGAAGGTCTTTCAGATTGGTTGCAAATACTTCAATGGCCTCAATCTCGGCGCGTTCTTTCATTACTCCCATCAGTTCTGTTTCCATATGCATAGAGACTTTGATCCGCCATGCCCAACTGATTACTTGTTTACGCCAGTTATCTGCAGCAGCTTCGCTCAGGTGAACAGCGTAATGATCGGCGATAATGGTTTCACAATAGGAGTGACGGCTCTGCTCTTCTTGTTGTGGATCAGCATTTAGGGAAAGCTGAAGAAAGCCTTCATTGCGTCCGCGCAGCATCGCCAGAGCCCGATGAGAGGGTACGTGACTGATGCGTTCGTGATGTTCGAAATAATCTTTAAATTTTTCGCCTTCCTGCTCTTTACCCGTAATAACGCGAGAACAGATTTCAGCATGGCTGTTCAGATAACGGCGGATTTTTTCCAGCAGATCGGCATCTTCTCCGATGCGCTCCATAATAATAGCCCGGGCTCCATCCAGAGCGGCTTTGGTATCGGAAATGCCTTTATCGGTATTGATATAGTGAGCGGCTTCTGATTCTGGCTCTGTCTGCGGCTGATGCCACAGGGCGTCAGCCAAAGGTTCCAGTCCGGCTTCAATAGCAATCTGACCCTTCGTTCGGCGTTTGGGTTTATAAGGCAAATACAGGTCTTCCAGACGGGTTTTACTGTCGGCCTGTTGAATGGCCTGTTCCAGTTCAGCGGTCAGTTTACCCTGATCCTGAATTGATTTTAGAATGGTCTGACGGCGCTCATCCATTTCTCTCAGGTAGCTGAGACGACTATCCAGCGTCCGGAGTTGGGTATCATCCAACCCGCCAGTCACTTCTTTACGGTAACGGGCGATAAAAGGTACTGTGTTGCCGTCATCAATCAGGGTGACGGCTGCATTCACCTGCTCTGGACGAACATTCAGCTCCTGTGCGAGCTGGTGGCAAATTGTTTTCTGGGCGGAGATCGCTTGGCTCATCCGTTTTCTCTTTCATTTACTCATATCTTATTCCTGTAAATGGGGGCAAATATGCCAATTTCCAGCACCGGGATAACATAATAGCAAGAGAATTATTTTTACATATTGAGCTGTAAAATAAAATATTGTTACTTTCTTTTAATTATCTTTAATTATTTATCTTTTCCATTCATTAATGAAGATTAATTTTGATAAAAATATTCTTTAATGTAATTGATTATTATGTAGAATACGTTCACCTTTTATGTAACTGATTGACTAGTACGGAAAACATTATGACATCCTCTGTCAATACATACAGAGTTTTTACGGATATTGCCAAGGCAGTAATTATATTAGGCTTATTGAGTGTGATATTTGCGCATTTCGATACCTTTGAATTCTTGCTGAGATTTGTTGATCGCCATGAAGCGTGGGAGTTAGATGAACTGTTTCTTATCTCATTGTTCAGCCCGGTAGTCTTGCTGTGGTTTGCATACCGGCGTTGGCGGGATTACATGGCGGAAATGAGAAATCGACAACAATATGAACAGGCACTGTTGCAGCAGATGAAATACGATACATTGACCAAACTTTTTAATCGTTCTTCATTGGAAAAAGCACTGGAAGAAGCAATACAGGAAAGTATTTCTGGAGCTGAAAGATTAGTTTTAGTGCTTATTAATGTTGACCGTTTTAAACATATTACCAGCCGATATCCTGAGAAAACGGCTGATATTGTATTGAAGAGTCTTGCAAGGCAGCTTCGTTTTTCTGCGCGTGATGGTGATATTCTTGCTCGTGTTGGCGTCGATGAATTTGCGCTGATTATGAAAAAACATACCTCAGATAACTTACATCAGCAGCTGGAAAATATACGTAATAATGCCTGTATTCAGGTATTAGGGGAAGGGGAGTTGATACAGATAAACTGCAGTCTTGGTGTTTCTATCTATTCTTATGCAGAAGACTATACGATCAGCGCACTGAATCTGCTGCGTCAGGCTGAGCTGGCTTTGTTCCAGTGCCGTCAGCATGAGGGAACCTATTACCGCATATACAACAGGCAGGCTCAGGTAGCGATTAAGCGTGAACAATATATTCGTGCAGATATTGAACGGGCGATCAGTGAAGGTGAGCTGGAATTGTTTTTTCAGCCTCAGCTTGATTTACTCTCAAATCAGACCGTTGGTGCTGAAGCATTAATTCGTTGGAATCACCCTGAAAAAGGTTTCCTGACCCCGGATAAATTTCTTGATGCTATTGAAGGGCATCCGGTGTCTGTTCGCCTTGGTGAGTGGGTTATGGAGAGCGCGTTACAGGTTTTGTCAGGACTGAAAAATCTGGATCCGGATTTGACGGTAAGTGTCAATGTTTCTCCCTATCATCTGCAGCAGAAAAATTATCCGGAGCGTTTAGAGCAACTGCTACAAAAATACGCGGATGTTTCTCCTGAGTCACTCAAGATAGAGATAACTGAAACCGGGAAGATGACTGACTACCATCAGGTTCGTCAGTCAATGGCCGCTTGCTGTGAGCGAGGAACGAGTTTTTCTCTTGACGATTTCGGTACAGGATTCTCCGCTCTGAATCAGTTGCGGGTATTGCCGGTAGCACAACTGAAGATCGACCGTTCTTTTGTATCTAACTTTTTAGTGGATGATAATGATTTTAAGATGGTAAGCAGCATCATCGGGCTGGCAAAAAGTTTTGGTCTGGATTTGGTGGCTGAGGGCATAGAAACCTTAGAACAGTGTGAAAAATTAAAAGAGCTTGGGTGTAAAAAAGTACAAGGGTATTATTTCTCAAAACCGATTCCCGGAGAGGCTTTCCGTGATTGGGTAGAAGCCGAGAAACAATACAATTGAGATAAATACGTGAAAACCAAATTAATCACCCGAGAAGGTTACAACAAGCTGAAGCAGGAGCATGATTATCTGTGGAATGAACGACGCCCCGAAGTCACAAAAATAGTGACATGGGCCGCCAGTCTGGGAGATCGTTCGGAAAATGCTGATTATACTTTTAATAAACGTCTGTTGCGGCAGATTGACCGTAGGGTGCGGTTCTTAAGAAAATACTTTTCTGAGGTGACGATTGTTGACTACTCTCCTCAGCAGGAAGGAAAGGTCTTTTTTGGAGCCTGGGTTGAAATAGAGAATGTTGCGGGTGACGTAAAAATATTTCGTATCGTTGGTCCGGAGGAAATTTACGGTGATGCCAAAGATTATATCTCTATCGATTCGCCAATGGCTCGTGCGCTGCTGAAAAAAAGTGTGGATGATGAAGTGTATGTCAGAACACCGGAAGGTGATAAAGAGTGGTTTATTAATTCGATCGAATACCGTAAAAATATGGAATCTTAGTGGTTTTTTAGGTTAATTAGCTTGAGTTTTTAGAGGTTGTTAGATTAATCAGCTGATGAATAAGTGAAATAAACCTTAACAATTCTTTTCATGATTTCTATAACGATAATGATAAATTTATCAGTTCTTTTTTACGCAATAGTATCGGAACCTGATTATGCATGAAAACTTTAAAATTTTAGTGGTTGATGATGATGTTCGTCTGCGTTCATTATTAGAACGTTATCTGTCCGAGCAGGGCTTTCAGGTGCGCAGTGTCGCGAACGGTGAACAAATGGATCGGCTGCTCAAGCGGGAAAATTTTCACCTGATGGTGTTGGATTTGATGTTACCCGGAGAAGACGGGTTATCGATTTGTCGCCGTCTGCGTCGTGCAGAAAATAGCTTACCTATTCTTATGCTGACGGCGAAAGGTGATGAGATTGATCGTATTGTTGGGCTGGAAGTGGGAGCTGATGATTACTTGCCTAAGCCGTTCAATCCCAGAGAGCTTCTGGCTCGAATTAAAGCCGTGCTGCGTCGTCAGACTATCGAAGCCCCGGGGGCACCAAGTAGTCAGGAATCTCTGGTTGAATTTGGAGGATTCACGCTTAACCTTGGTACCCGGGAAATGTTTCGGGGTGAAGAGGTTCTGCCTCTTACTTCTGGTGAATTTGCGGTACTGAAAGCTCTTGTGACCAACCCCAGAGAGCCGATGTCACGCGATAAGCTGATGAATATGGCCCGTGGGCGCGAGTATTCTGCAATGGAACGTTCCATTGATGTGCAGGTTTCCAGATTACGACGGATGCTGGAGGAGGATCCTGGTCATCCGCGTTATATCCAGACAGTTTGGGGTCTTGGATATGTCTTTGTGCCGGATGGAAGGAAAAGCTGAGGGTGTTAAAACTCCGTCGTTCGCGAACTCAGACCATCCTGTTGCTTATTCTGGTTCTTGTTGCCAGTCAGGGTTTCGTTTTTTACGCGGTATTCCACTATGCTTTGCTCCCCGGTCTGCAGCAGTTTAACCGTATTTTGGCCTATGAAGTTGATTTGATGCTGGATCAGGCGGAAGTTCAGGAACAAGCTTTGGCGCTTTCTCCTTCCTTGCAAAGACATTTGCTAAAGCAGTTGGGACTGACTTTACATCATAGTGATGAACCTTTGGCTGCCGAATTTGAACACGCGACTCAGATTGATTTTCTCAGTGATGATATGAGCCGGGATCTGGGCACTCCGGCAGAAGTCCGGCTGATCCTGGGTCACGAAAGCTATGTACTCTGGATCCGAATTGAAGCTTTTCCGCATATGCTGTTGCGGATCCCATTGTCTGAATTACAAGAAGAGGATTTTGCCCCTCTGTTCTATAACAGTATTCTGATGGCGCTGCTCATTATCGGCTGTAGCTGGGTTTATATTCGCCTGCGCAACCGGCCGCTTATTGCACTGGAGCAGGCTGCATTGAAAGTTGGGCGCGGAGAAACACCATCTCCTCTGCCAGTGAGCGGAGCAACAGAAATCCGGGCAGTCACCAAGGCATTTAATCAGATGTCGAAAGGTATTCAGGCTCTGGAAGACGACAGAACACTTCTGATGGCGGGGGTGAGTCATGATCTGCGTACCCCTTTAACCCGCATTCGTCTTGCAACGGAAATGATGTCTCCGGAGGAAGGTTTTCTGGCCGAAAGTATTATTCAGGATACGGAAGAGTGTAATGAAATTATCGGTCAGTTTATGGATTACCTGCGGCCGGCAGAACCGGATAAATATGAGCCGGTTAACCTGAACCGGATCGTTGAAGGAATCGTCAACTCCGAACAAACAGAGCAGGCGGTGCAGATGGAAGCTTTTCTTTATGATGAACTGAAACCATTTCCGGGAAATCCGGTAGCCATCCGGCGTGCCGTCACCAACTTGGTGATCAATGCGATACGCTATGGTCATGGTTGGGTATTACTCACTACCGGGCTGAGTGCTGATAAAAAACAGGTCTGGATTTGTGTGGAAGACAATGGTCCGGGGATTGACGCTGAGCAGTTAAATAAGCTGTTTGAACCCTTTGTCAGGGGGGATGCTGCCAGAGGCAGTGAAGGAACCGGGCTTGGGTTGGCCATTGTGAAGCGCATCGTTGTTCAGCATGGTGGTGCTGTTTCTGTTAATAACCGTTCTGAGGGAGGACTGAAAGTGCAGGTCAGTTTCCCTGTGTGATCATCGGTTATTATTAAGCTTTTGCGTATAGATCCCGTTCACCGAGCCAGCGTTGAATAATTGCCTGAGCATTGTCAGGATAACGCTCATGGACGTGACGGGCGAGGCGCTGCACTTCTGGGATCAGGCGCTGATCACGGATCAGATCGGCAATCTTAAAATCAGCCAGACCGGTCTGTTTGGTTCCCAGTAGTTCACCGGGTCCCCGGATCTCCAGATCTTTCTGGGCTATAACAAACCCATCACTGCTTTCCCTTAATACGCCAAGCCTTTTCTGGGCTGTTTTTGATAGAGGAGCATGATAAAGCAGTACACAGTGACTGGCTACGGAGCCCCGTCCGACCCGTCCGCGTAGCTGATGAAGCTGCGCCAGCCCCAGACGTTCCGGGTTTTCTATAATCATCAGACTGGCATTCGGTACATCAACTCCGACTTCAATTACCGTAGTTGCAACCAGCAGGTGCAGTTGGTTGTCCTTGAATTGCTGCATGACGGTTTGTTTTTCATCCGGCTTCATCCTGCCATGTACCAGACCAATGTTCAGATCCGGCAACTGGCGTTGCAGTTCTTGTGCGGTATCTGCTGCTGCCTGAGCTTCCAGAACTTCTGATTCATCGATCAGGGTACAAACCCAATAGGCTTGTTTGTTCTCATTCAGGCAGGCATGGCGTACCCGTTGGATAATTTCATCCCGTTTACTGTCCGGAATAGCAACGGTGGTAACCGGTGTTCGTCCCGGAGGTAATTCATCAATGATCGATGTTTCTAGATCTGCATAGGCGGTCATTGCCAGTGTGCGGGGAATCGGAGTTGCTGTCATGATCAACTGATGAGGGAATGCTCCCTGAGCTTCTCCTTTTTCCCGTAATTTCAGGCGCTGGTGGACACCAAAACGGTGCTGTTCGTCAATAATGATTAGCGCCAGATGATGGAAATGTACCTGCTCCTGAAACAGAGCGTGGGTTCCGACAACCATCTGTGATTTACCTGAAGCAATGTTCTCCAGCTCGGCTTCGCGTGCTTTTCCTTTGAGTTTTCCAGCCAGCCATCCGGTGTTAATGCCTAAAGGCTTCAGCCAGCCGGAAAAGTTAATTGCATGTTGTTCTGCCAATAGTTCTGTTGGAGCCATCAGTGCAACCTGATAACCGTGTTCTATGGCTCTTAGCGCTGCTAAAGCTGCGACCAGCGTTTTTCCAGAGCCGACATCACCCTGTACCAACCGCATCATAGGGTGAGGTTTGGCGAGATCGGTTTCAATCTCACGGACAACCCTGTTTTGGGCTGTAGTAGGAGAAAAGGGAAGCTGATGTAGCAACTGGTCTTTTAATCGATGGGTTGGTGCTAAAGGAAGAGCAGTATCCTGCTGGCCTTTACTGCGTACTGCCAGCATGGAGAGGTTCTGTGCCAGCAGCTCTTCCAGAATCAGGCGTTGCTGCGCTGGGTGCTGTCCCAGCTCGAACTCTTCCGGATGGATATTCGCAGGTGGCCTATGGATGATATGCAGCGCCTGCCCCATGCTCATTTGATTCGGATAAAGTCCGTCTGGGAGTAACTCTTCTACCGCAGCGTTGTCCAGTAAAGCCAGTGCCTGGTCGGTAAGGTTGCGCAGGGTATTTTGGCGTAGACCTTCCGTTGTCGGATAGACGGGGGTAAGGGTTTGTTGTGTATCAGGTTTTTGAGTGGTGGTGAAAAACTGGTAGTCCGGGTGGATAATTTCCAACCCATAACTACCGCGCTTTATTTCTCCGTAGGCATAAACAATACGACCCTCAGTAAAGTTGTTCTTCATTCCTGCAGTGAAGTTAAAAAAGCGCAGGGTGAGAGTGCCATTACCATCACTTAGCTTAACGGTCAGCATCTTTTTCCGGCCGAAAACGGTATCTGTATTCATGACTTTACCCTGTACCGCTCCCCAGAGTCCGGCATGTACTTTTGCCATGGGGTAAATTCGGGTGCGGTCTTCGTAACGCAGAGGAAGATGAAACAGTATGTCCTGAATGGTATGCAGTCCCACTTTGGCCAGTTTTTCTGCAACTTTGGCTCCTACACCGGATAAGGCGGTCACAGGAACAGCAGATAAGAGTTGGGACATGGGGGCTCTCTCTATATATAAAATCGTCAGTGCTTTCGCAGGGATGACGAATTTATTCTTTTTTCACACTATCACTTACGCTGCATTTCTTCCCACCATTGAAGGTCAGCAATGATTTGGCCTTCATTATCCAGCGGTGGATAGGGTAGCCCTTTACGCTTGGCGACATTTGCCAGTACAGGGTGTCCGCGTTCAAAAAGAATACGTCGGATGGTTTCTTCAGGCAAGGCAGATACCGGATTATCGTACATACCTGCGAGCTGCCTCTGTCTCTGCGCTTCAAACAGGATCAGTGCGCTGGCAACAGAGACATTCAGTGATTGCACCATGCCGACCATCGGGATAACGATATCCTGGTCCGCCAGTTGCAGTGCAGTACCGGTAATACCGTGCTTTTCTCCGCCAAGAATAATCGCTGTCGGTCTGGTGTAGTCAATATCGCGAAAATCTACGGCTGTATCGGAGAGGTTGGTAGCCAGTATCTGCATCCCCTGTTTTTTCAGGGCAGAAATCGCCAGTTCTGTCGTCGCATGGGTATCCACTTCTACCCAGTTCCGGGCTCCTGCTGAGGTATGTACAAGGGTTCGCATTTTCTCGTCCGGCCAGACGGCATGGATTTTATGCAACCCAACAGCATCGGCGGTACGAATAACGGCTGATACATTGTTGGGTTTATGTACTTCTTCCAGACACAGCGTCAGATCGGGCTGACGTGCTTTCAGTACAGTCTGAATACGCTGATAACGTTCTGAATTCATTTTATTTATTTCGTCGGCGGACTTTAAGTACCTGAGGCATGACGCGGATTTTTTTCATTATTCCGGCCAGATGCACCCGGTCTTTGGTGGTCAGAGCAACCGCAACGGTATACAGACGCCCGTCTTTTTCTTCAGTTGCAATACCGTGAATATTCGAACCGGTTCGCGAAATGACATTCGTCAGTGCAGCCAGTGCCCCTTGCTGGTTATGCATATCAATCTTCAGTTCCGATATAAACTCATGATCATGTTCATCTGACCATTCGACATTCATATATTTATCCGGTTCTTTTTGATAGCCACGAATGTTTGGACAGCTTTCTCGGTGAACTACCAGTCCACGACCGGGAGAGACATGAGCGATAACGTGATCGCCCGGAATCGGGTAGCAGCACTTAGCGTATGTCAGAAGAATACCATCAGCTCCTTTGATCGAGAGTTTTTGTTCGGATGTTCTGCTGACTGAACTGGTTTCAGTCAGTTCACCAGTATCACCCAGCAGGCGTCTGGCGATAACAATACTCATCAGTTCACCCAGACCGATTGCTGCCAGCAGATCATCAACTGACTTCATCCGTAATCCGTCCAGAACTTTGGTGACATTTTCCGGATAGATGGTATCGATAGAATGGCGCCCAAGAGCGTGATTTAACAGACGTCGGCCAAGTGCTACAGACTCTTCACGTCGCATGGTTTTCAGCACCTGACGGATCTTAGTCCGGGCTCGGGAGGTAACCACATAGTTCAGCCATGCTGCGTTCGGTCTGGCTCCTGGTGCACTGATAATTTCAATAGCTTGACCGTTTTTCAGTGACTTACTCAAAGGATAAGGCTGGCGATCCACTCTTGCTCCTACACAGGAGTTCCCGATATCGGTATGCACGGCGTAGGCAAAATCGACAGGAGTTGCCCCGGCCGGAAGTTCGACAATCCTGCCTTTTGGAGTAAAGACAAAAATCTCATCCGGGAACAGATCGGATTTTACGTTTTCGATAAATTCGAATGAGTTGCCGGCACTCTGCTGTAGTTCCAGCAGGCTTTGCATCCAGCGTTGTGCTTTAATCTGAGCGGTTGTCCCGGTTGTATCACTGCCGGATTTATAAGACCAGTGTGCAGCAACACCTTTATCTGCCATCTGATCCATATCTTCAGTCCGGATCTGGACTTCAACCGGAACTCCGTGAGGACCGACCATAGAAGTATGTAATGATTGGTAGCCGTTGGCTTTGGGTACGGCAATGTAATCTTTCATACGACCCGGACGTGGTTTATACAGACTGTGTACCTGACCCAGAACTCGATAGCAGGTATCAGCAGTATCGACGATCACCCTGAAAGCATAGATATCCATAATGGTATGGAAACGCTGCTCTTTACCACGCATCTTGTTGTAAATGGAATAGAGGTTTTTTTCCCGTCCCAGAACCCGGGCTTTTAGTCCGGCGTCTTCAAGTCGTCCTTCTATCTCAGAATGGATGCGCTGAATCATCTCTTTACGGTTACCGCGGGCAGAACGAACCACCTCTTTCAGCACCCGATAACGGTTAGGGTAAAGGGCTTCAAACCCCAGTTCTTCCAGCTCAGTTTTTATATTATGGATACCCAGACGGTGTGCCAGTGGAGAATAGATTTCCAGAGTTTCCCTGGCAATTCGGCGGCGTTTATCCGGACGCAGTGCACCCAGCGTACGCATATTATGGGTACGGTCAGACAATTTGATCAGGATAACCCGGATATCCTGTACCATTGCCAGAACCATTTTACGGAAGTTTTCTGCCTGAGCTTCTTTCCTGTCCCGGAATTTCAGCTTATCCAGCTTAGAGACTCCGTCAACCAGCTCTGCGACAGTATCGCCAAACTGATTAGCAAGATCTTCCTTGGACACTTCAGTATCTTCGATAACATCATGCAGTAGTGCTGCCATTAAGGTTTCATGGTCAAGACGCATTTCAGCCAGAATTCGTGCTACGGCGACTGGATGGATGATATACGGTTCACCACTTGAACGGGTTTGCCCTTCGTGAGCATTTTTTGCTACCACGTAAGATTGACGCAGAGCCTCTAACTGAGGCTCTGTGAGATATTCCTGGGCAACGTCCCTGAGACTATCGAATAGATACAAATTTCTGTCCCTGAAACCGGAATTAACGGTTGTGAGCGATACTGCTGACAGCGGCCAGTTCAGCAGCTTCTTGTTCTTGCTGCTCCTGACGTTCACGTGCGTCCAGCACTTCTTTGTTGATCAAACCTTCTTCGATTTCGCGCAGAGCGATAACCGTTGGCTTATCATTCTCTTCCGGCACTAGTGAATCTTTGCCGCCAGTTTGCATTTGACGTGCGCGGCGAGCCGCAATAAGAACAAGGTCGAAACGGTTGCCAACTTTTTCAACAGCATCTTGAACAGTTACGCGTGCCATGAGGACTCCAAATTAATTAAATAAAATTTAAACGACGGGAAATTATACAAGCTGAACCGGCAAAGATAAACATATCCCCGGCTTTTATTACGCTAGTAAGGCAGTCAGCATACCATTATATTTGGCAGCTTGTTTATCCTGTTTCAGTCTTTCTGCCCGGATAATGGCTTTGAAGTCCATTAATGCGGCATCAAAGTCATCATTTACGATAAGATAATCGTACTCATCATAGTGGGATATTTCTGATTTTGCTTCACTCATTCGCTTGGCAATGACTTCTTCACTGTCCTGTCCACGGGCATTCAAGCGGCGTTCGAGCTCTCCGTTCGATGGCGGAAGAATAAAAACACTTTTGGCCAGTGGCATCTGAGTACGGATTTGTTGAGCACCTTGCCAGTCGATATCCAGAAAGACATCGATCCCTTTCTGCAAGTTTTCTTCAATCCATACCCGGGATGTTCCGTAGTAGTTACCAAAAACTTCAGCATATTCCAGGAATTCACCTTTTTCGATTAACGTTTCGAAGAGGGCCTTCTGTACGAAATGGTAATGTACACCGTCTTGTTCTCCCGGGCGCATGCTGCGAGTTGTGTGAGAAACGGAGACTTTCATTGCGTAAGCCGGATTGGATTCCAGCAGAGCCGAAATCAAGCTGGATTTACCTGCTCCGCTCGGTGCAGATACGATGTAAAGAGTACCTTGAGCCATGTCGTTTAGTTCCTACTCAGAAAAAGAGTGAAATATCTGATAATCAGAATAGTACTGTTATCTGTTTCAGTTCGCTACAGGCAGCGAAAAAAAGGGAGACGAAGATTAGCACGATACGGGGTTGTTTAACAACTGTTCGTATTAGTTTGTTTGATAAAGTTAGAACGGGAAGTATTAGATTTTTATGGTATATGAAGGTTACATGTTTTATTTTTCATATGTACTAATATTACATTAGTGTTAATATACTAAAATAACACAATAATGTTAATAGGTTGTTAATATGCATATTCGGTTAGAAGATAAGTTTCACCTTGCATCTGGTGGTGCCAGAGATGTTTATTTTCATCCTGAAAATGAAAGACTTTGTATAAAAATACAAAGAGTAAATGGAACTCAAAATCTGAATGAAGAGTTTTTTTATAAAAAACAAAGAGAAGGTATAAATATACTTCCCAAGTATATTGGAAATATCAAGACCAATTTAGGAGTTGGTCTTGTAGTTGAGCTAATTAGAGATTTTGATGGGGAAGTATCTAAACCATTGAGCTATTATATAAATAACAATATTATTACTCTTGATGCAGCAAAAAGTTATATTCAGGAAATAGCCAATGAGGTGATTGATAAGAAAATTTTGCTTCATGATGGTGGATTGCAAAATATTCTTTTGAAAAAAACAGGAAAAGATTTATTTCAGCCGATGCTTGTTGATGGATTTGGTGCCAAAAATAATAGCCTTAAATATATGTTAAGAACAATGTTACCTATATTATCTGTGAAGAAAAGTAAAAAACAGATAAAAATAATGATGAATGATAAGTGCTTTAGGGATGTCTAATTATCATTAAATATGATTTATTTCGTTAGAATGTTGAATAATAACGGATATATAATCTAATCGTATTATTTAACCTTTTGATAGGATTGAGCCACTACCGATTTTTTCTTGAATAGTTTTTAATGCTAACGCCTAAGCGTTGTGCAGTATCAGCATCAGCATATTCGTGGACAGTTATTTGATTAATAGCTTCTTGCTTAAATTCGGTTACATAGGCTCTAGTTCATTTATAGGGAGTTTTCTGGTTTGAGCTTCTAGTGGAAAGCCCACCTTGTCTCGGTGGGCTTTTATTTTCTAACGGTTACGACACTGCCCTCACAAACTCATGATCTTTTTGAACTCTTCTTCAGAGTATTTTTTCTCAGTGCTCTTAGTTAAGTCAGTCATCATTTTGTAACGGATGTCCGTTGCCATGTTTAACGTACGCTTAAGCTGTCCGTAAGAATAGTCCGCGGCCATATCTAGTGCGGCTTGTTTATCCTCTTTGTACATCGTCGCTAGTGTTTTATCTAAACTCGCGACTTGCTTATACAAGCGTGTTTCTTCCTTATCCCAAGTGTCCTTAAGTAGGGGTAGATACTTGTCTGGATTAGCCGCTGCTAATGCGGTTAAGCTTCGGAACTGCCAGTATGCAGAGTCATCGCTGTAGGTATCATCGCCAATTTGGTACGTTTTTGGATAGTCGGTCAACGTAGAGTAAAGCGGCACAAGTACAGACTCAGGGAGTACACCAAAGCTTTGCCAGATAACGCCCTGAAGTTCTTTCGGCATTTGCTCTCTTAGCTGGATAATATGCGATTCTAACTGACGTTCCACTCGGATTGGGCGCTTGCTCTTTCCTTCCAAAGCGGTGCCTTTGTAGGTTGCACTCAGTAACTCTGCGACATCTTCAACTGAGATTTTTTCGTCTGGCTCCATAAACAGTGGGTATTGAGCCATGCGGCTTTGCTGATGTTTTGAAGGCGTTAGCATCTTTTGTCCTAACCATTCTCGGTCGATATTGTACTCATCGCCAACGACACCAAACGCTTTTGCGAAGTTAAATGACTTCTTGTCAGTTTTGTCGAGTAACTTGTTATCAACAACAAACTCAAACATGTCTTTTGAGTGCAGGACATCTTTACTAGATAAATCCACACCATGAACACGTAAGCCGTTAGCAATCATTGCGTAGCTATCATCAGGTACTTTTACTGCGATCCAATGGTGACCTGAACCGATCTCAAACAGCCAAGCTTCATTGATATCGGCAATGTACAGGCTGTTTCCTTCACCAGCACCATAGGTTTCAATGTAGTTGCCAAGCAGTTCAACCGCTTGCTTAGCACTGGTAGCTTGAGGGAGAAGTAGGGTAGGAATGATTGCTTCGATTACGCCATTTTCGACCAGAGGATCGACTTTTGCGACTTTCTCGTTGATCTCTGCGCTGGTTGTCGCCGAAATAGCGACATTGTGCTCATTGATGCCGCGTTCTTCGTAAAACTTACCGTCACTATCGACGGTTTTTGCATCCCAATCTGGTATTGCTGAGTAGGCGAAGAAGTGTTTAGGCATAGGGACAACAAGTCCGTTACCTAGCTTCCAATCTTCCTCTTCGTTGTCCTGTGCTGGACGATACTCTAGATACTTGTTCCAGTTATTGATACTAAAGTCTTCGTTGCGGGCAATCATAATACTGCCGTCGGTTGACGCTCCTTTACCGACTATGATTCCGGTACAAGCGAGTGCGTTTCCACTTAGCGCAACGGCCACTGTGCTGGCTAAAAAAGTTACAGACCAAGTTTTCATCTTTATTCTCCGCATATCAAATGTGAAAGAACCGAAGTTCATGTCCGTTGTATTTGCAGCATTTATTGTTGTTATCTCTACCGGGTTAGCTGGTTCCCAAGGGTAAGATAAGGAATATTGAGAGCCAAACTCGAGTAGTGGTATTCATCAGAATGTTGTATTTGGAGTGTAACTGCCAAGAAGAACAAATATTCGTCAATTGATCACATAAATAGCATTCGTTTTTATGAATAATTATTTGAAAAATATGCGTTTTTTGCATAATTTGATAAGGGAATTTACGCATTGAAAGTCAGTGGAAACGTTTGTCTTCAGCAAAATTTGACCGTCGATGACACTGACTTTACCGAGTGTCATTTCGCGGCGCTTTTTGTTCGATGTGAAACGCAACATCCAACTAGGATAGCCAGAATGGGGAACAACCAAATACAAACCACCATCATGCTCTGACGATAGTGTAACGTGCCCACCACTTTAACCACCAGTTGGTGGTGGTTAAAGGTAGTTATTTATGGACTGGTATGGAAGCTATTTTAATTTAAGCTCTTGATATTTATTAATTTAAATAACGATATGGAAGTGTGTGGAGATTACTCAATATTCTGAATCTGTTCCCGCATCTGCTCTATTAATACTTTAAGTTCAACTCCGGATGCGGTTACATCGGTGCTGATAGATTTTGAAGCCAGTGTGTTAGATTCACGGTTGAATTCCTGCATCATAAAATCCAGCCTGCGGCCACACGAACCACCTTTGTTCAGTATATTAATGGTTTCTTTAACGTGTGAATCCAAACGATCCAACTCTTCTGCCACATCAGATTTTTGCGCTAACAGAATGAGTTCTTGTTCAACACGGCCTGCTTCCAGCTCAACTTTTGCTTCTTCAAATTTAAAAAGAAGACGCTCACGTTGCCATTGCAGGATTTCGGGCATACGGGCCCGGACTTTTATCACTTCATTAGTGATAGCTGAAAGACGCTGTTCAATTAAGGCTTTCATATTATCACCTTCACGCCCTCTGGCTTCGATAAATTCGGTTAAGGCTTCATCAAACCCGATCAGCAGATCCTGATTGACGATATCCATATCCTGCTCTGGTGTTTCCATTACTCCTGGCCACTGCATCACCTGAAAAGGATTAATCCGGCTAAGTTCACCTGTCATATGCATGATCTGGTTCGCTGCTTTAATAACCTGATCAGCCAGTGTCTTATTGATGGTTAGTTCTGCTTGTGCTGCTGGATTCGCTTCGAAACGCAGATGACATTCAACTTTACCCCGGGCCAGTCGTTTACGAAAACGTTCACGAAGTAACGGCTCTAAAGAGCGGAACTGTTCTGGAAGACGAAAATAGGTTTCGAGATAACGCTGGTTTACGGAACGGATTTCCCAGACCGCACTTCCCCAGTCGCCTTTGACTTCTTTACGCGCATAAGCGGTCATGCTGTAGATCATTGACAGTACCTTAATCACATACGTGAAAACAATTGATTACCCTTAATGCTAACACATAAACAGAAAAAGACCTGTCTGGAAATACAAGTTTTCCTGGCTTGCCTCTCGCTCCTGACAATGTATTCCGTTATAATTTCCGGCCAATTCTATTCCCATTTTCAGGTGAGATTTCATGCGACCAAACGATAGAAAGCTGGAACAAGTTCGTCCAATCAAGATTACCCGTCACTATACAGCGTATGCTGAAGGTTCTGTGCTGGTAGAGTTTGGTAATACCAAAGTTCTGTGTAATGCAACGGTGGAAGAGAATGTTCCTCGCTGGCTGAAAGGGCAAGGTAAAGGCTGGGTAACCGCAGAGTATGGCATGCTGCCACGTGCAACACACTCCCGCACCCGTCGTGAAGCGGCGAGTGGTAAACAGGGTGGTCGTACTATGGAAATTCAGCGTCTGATCGCTCGCAGCCTGCGAGCGGTTGTGGAGCTGGAAGCCATGGGTGAAATAATGATTACTGTGGATTGTGATGTGATTCAGGCTGATGGCGGTACGCGTACGGCTTCTATTTCCGGAGCCAGCGTGGCCATGGCTGATGCATTTGAGTCTCTGGTTAAAGAGGGTAAGCTGAAAGTGAACCCAATGAAAGGTCATGTAGCCGCAGTATCGGTGGGGATTGTGGATAAGGAAGCCCGCTGTGATTTGGAATATGTAGAAGATTCTGCGGCTGATACCGATATGAATGTCGTAATGACAGAAGATGGCCGTATGATTGAAATTCAGGGAACGGCTGAGGGGGAACCTTTCTCCCATGAAGAGTTGATGGATTTGCTGGCTTTGGCGAAGCAGGGCATCACCGATATTGTTAAGGCTCAGAAAGCGGCCTTAGCCGAATAGTTTTTATTAATGGCTCCTGTAAAGGGGCTATTTTTTTGTATGTAAAATGGATAAGAGACAGAAGATGAAAGCATACCAGCGAGAGTTTATTGAGTTTGCCTTAGAAAAAGAGGTACTTAAGTTTGGTGAGTTTACATTAAAATCAGGCCGTAAGAGCCCATACTTTTTTAATGCTGGCTTGTTTAATACGGGGCGTGATTTGGCTCGTCTAGGACGTTTTTATGCTGCAGCGTTGGTTGACTCTGGTATTCAATATGATGTGTTATTTGGGCCCGCATATAAAGGTATTCCCATTGCAACGACTACTGCGGTAGCTCTGGCAGATCACCATGATGTAGATACCCCATATTGCTTTAATCGTAAGGAAGCCAAAGACCACGGCGAAGGTGGCAACCTTGTGGGTAGCACATTGGAAGGCCGTATTATGTTGGTGGATGATGTGATTACCGCCGGCACGGCAATCCGTGAGTCCATGGAAATTATCAAAGTGAATGGAGCTGATCTGGCTGGTGTGCTGGTGGCTATCGATCGTCAGGAAAAAGGCAAGGGTGAGCTGTCCGCTATTCAGGAAGTAGAACGTGATTTCGACTGTTCAGTGGTGTCTATCGTGAGCCTGAGCGATTTGATCACTTATCTTGAAGAAAAAAGCGATAACCAGAAACAACTGGAAGCGGTAAAAGCATATCGCACAGAGTTTGGAGTGTGAGTTAACCACAGAATAAAAACAGGGTACAGAAACACGCTGGAATTTTTCTGTACCCTGTTTTTCAATAAAAATTGAACAGATATTAGCGTTTATACCTGCTACCTTTCGGCATTGATCTGTCTTCCATGGTTTTAAACCGTTTGTGCAGCCACATCCACTGTTCCGGCGCTCGCAATATTACTTTTTCCATTTGTTTGTTCATAAAGGCGGCGGCGGCTGTTTCATCTTTTTGCGGGTATTCTGGCTGAATATCATCACTAATGATTAATTCATATTTTCCCTGCTCATTTCTGAAGCTGGATCCGGTCACCATGGCACATTTACTGGTGTAAGCCAGAATACTGGTGCCTGTGGTAGTACAGGCATTTGGGACAGCAAAGAAAGGCACAAAGACAGATTTTCGGCGGCCATAATCCTGGTCTGGTAGATACCAGAGTCGGTTACCTTGTCGTAAAACCCGGATCATTTTCTTTAGATCTTTTCTGTCGATAAGCTGATTGCCGGTCCGGGTACGTCCCCAGTGCTGAATAAAGTTATAGGCTGGGTTATTGTGTGGCCGGTAAATACCGTATCCGGACTTACCTATTGTGGAAAATGCACGCGCTGTAATTTCCAGATTCAGTGCATGTACGCAACATAACATCACCCCTTTTCCCTGTTGTTCCAGCATATCCAAATGGGATGTATCCTGAGAAATTATCAGCCGCTTAAAGCGCCAGTTTGGCCAGAACCAGGCAATGGCTGTTTCGATAACGGCAAGGCCTGTATTTTTGAAATTTTCATTGGTTAGAGTTTCGATTTCCTGAGCTGTTTTTTCAGGAAAAGCAAGTTCAAGATTGCGTTTAGTGATATGGATTCGTTGTGAGCCAAATCGTCTTCCTAATGCACCGAACCCTCTCCCGATTTTATAAAGCAGAGAATAAGGTAGCAGATTAACTACCAGTGCCAGCAGACCAAATCCGAGCCATACCGCCCAGTATTTTGGAACTAGCAAAGTGGTGGTAAATTCAGGAGTTTTGTGGTTACTCATTCGTGTATATGGTCACTGAATCTGTGCACTTAACAGTGCCCAGTATTCCTCAAAGTTCTCGGTTGGACGGTATTTAAAATCGGAACGGACGAAACGGTTCAGGCTGCCTTCAACCTGCCCAAGAAGCTGGGCGGCGAGGATATTCTCTTCCACCGGAAAGGCTTTCCCTTCACGTAGTTTACGCTCTCTCAGTATCTGTCGGATCTGGGTTTCAATACGTTCAAATAACTGATTTATCCGGTCTCGAAGACGTTCATTTTCAAACATCAGAGCATGACCGGATAAGATCCTGGTTAATCCGGGATTTCTTTCCGAGAACGCTAGAATTAACTGCAGAACCATACGAATCCGCAGTAGTGTGTCTTTTTCATCGTCCATAATACGGTTGATACGGGATACTATAGCTTCTTCGATAAATTCAATTAATCCTTCGAACATACGAGCCTTGCTGGGGAAGTGACGATATAGCGCCGCTTCCGAAACACCGACCTGTTTAGCCAGTTTAGCTGTAGTGATACGTGAAGCACCTTCGTTAGACTCCAGCATATGGGCAAGAGCCTGCAGTATTTCTTCACGGCGATTGGATTTTTTTGTACCCGTCATCGTTCCGATCCTTTTAGACAACCTTTAGTTTGTTTTATTATCTTTTTATATTCAGTGAGTACCCTATTCTGCGAGTCGAATAGGGTACCCGGGGGGAGATATTCTATTGTTTACCTGAGTGACCGAATCCACCCTCGCCACGTTGTGTCGCTTCGAAATCTTCAACAATACTGAATTCTGCCTGTACTACCGGTACAAATACCAGTTGTGCGATCCGGTCTCCCGGCTCGATAGTAAAAATATCATGCCCACGGTTCCATACGGACACCATCAGTTGTCCCTGATAGTCAGAATCGATCAGTCCGACCAGATTTCCCAGAACGATGCCGTGTTTGTGGCCTAAGCCTGAACGAGGCAGAATGGTTGCTGCCAGTTTCCGGTCAGCAATATGAATAGCGAGGCCTGTTGGGATCAAGTGTGTCTGTCCCGGTTCCACCGTTAATGCTTCATCCAGGCAAGCGCGCAAATCAAGTCCGGCAGAACCTTCCGTCGCATAAGCGGGTAGTGGGAATTCGTTACCGATACGTTTGTCTAAGATTTTTAAGTCAATTTGTTTCATAAGTTCTATTAATTCGGTTGTGGTTGAAAATAATAAGTTTCTGGTTACAGAAATGAGATCCCTGACTTCGCAGGGATGACAGATTTTTTTCTGTAACCTGTATCCTCTCTAGTCTCTAGTCTCTAGTCTCTAGTCTCTAGTCTCTAGTCTCTAGTCTCTTGCTCACTGCCGTCAGGATCTCGCGACTTAATGCCAACTTACTATCCAAAGGCAGGCTCTTTTTACCGTCTTTCCAGTATAGAGTCAGCGCGTTGTCGTTGCTGTTGAACCCCTGTCCGCTGACGGATACATTGTTTGCACAAATCATATCCAGATTTTTGCGTTCCAGTTTGCTTAAAGCGTATTGTTCTACATTTTGGGTTTCTGCCGCAAATCCTACCGAAAATGGGCGGTCTGTTTTGAGAGCTGCAACCGACGCAATGATATCCGGATTCTTTATCATGTGGATAGTGATAGTATCATTGTCAGTTGTTTTCTTGATCTTGTGCTCTGCAACTGTGTCAGGCCGGTAATCGGCTACGGCAGCACAGCCAATAAATATGTCGTTATCTGTGACTCGCGACATAACTTCCAGATACATCTGTTGCGCGGTTTCTATTGGGATAACCTTAATTCCGGCCGGAGCCTGAAGTGCCACAGGTCCGCTGATAAGGGTTACTTCTGCTCCCATCGCGGCCGCGGCCTGTGCCAGCGCATAGCCCATTTTCCCTGAGCTGTGATTTGTAATATAGCGTACAGGATCCAAGGCTTCTCGCGTTGGTCCTGCGGTCAGCAGTAAGGACTTACCTTTCAGCAGCTTAGGAAGGTGTTGTCCCCGAAAAAATGCTTCACAACGCTCAACCAGATCCATCGGCTGTAACATGCGACCTGGTCCGATATCACCACATGCCTGCTCTCCAGAATCCGGCCCCCAGATATGCATACCACGACGCTTTAGTGTGGCAATATTTTCTTGAGTAGCCATATTCTGATACATCTGCTGGTTCATGGCCGGAGCCACGGCAATAGGTGCATCCGTCGCCAGAACAGCGGTAGAGACCAGATCATTACCCATTCCGGCAGCAATCCGGGCTATCAGGTCAGCTGTGGCTGGAGCCAACAGTACTATATCGGCCCATTTGGCCAGTTCGATATGGCTCATAGAGGCTTCTGCCCGTGGATCAAGCAGGCTTTCTGCGACCGGATTACCGGATATAGCCTGCATAGTCAGAGGTGTGATAAATTCTTTTGCTGCCTCGGTCATTACCACGTGCACCTCGGCCCCTCTTTCTATCAGGCGTCGGGTCAGTTCTGCACATTTATAAGCAGCGATGCCCCCGCTGATCCCCAGAAGGATATGTTTCCCTGTCAGAGTTTGCATTGTCTGGTTCTCCAAAGTTTCTGCGCAAACCATATCACATTTTTCGTCGTGAACAATACAATGATAAGTAAGTGGTTACTCGCATAGTATGCTCTGTGTGTGCGATAAGTAGGAAATGGCTTTAGTAACCTGAAGTACATCCAGAAATAGATTATCAAATTTGATATTCAATGCTTCTGGTTTTCTTATTGCAAGGAAACAGGAGTATGCCTATGACGATCAAATCTTTGCCTTTAGAATCCCGGCCAAGGGAAAAGTTACTGCTTCGTGGTGCTAAAGCTTTATCCGATGCGGAATTGCTGGCTATTTTTCTGCGTACCGGTATTTCTGGAATGAATGCCATAGAGCTTGCCGATTATCTGTTGACTGATTTTGGTTCGTTGAGAAAGTTGTTCGCCAGTTCCAGAGATGAGTTTTGCCGTCACAGGGGGCTTGGGGACGCTAAATTTGTTCAGCTGCAGGCAGTGATAGAAATGACGCAGCGTTATCTGGCGGAAACCTTAGACAGAGGAGAGGGGCTAAGCAGTTCACAGCAGACGAAACAGTATCTCTCCAGCATGCTCAGAGATCGGCCCCGAGAGGCTTTTTATGTTTTGTTTCTGGATAATCAGCACCGGGTGCTCAGCGATGAAATTTTGTTTGAAGGTACTATTGATTCTGCAAATGTTTATCCCCGAGAAGTGGTAAAACGAGCGCTGGAGCATAACTCAGCGGCTGTTATTCTGGCTCATAATCATCCATCAGGTATTGCAGAACCGAGCCAGTGTGACAGACGTATTACCCACAGAATCATTGATGCTTTATCGTTGGTGGATATCAGAGTGCTGGATCATTTTGTTATCGGTGATGGTGAGGTTGTCTCTTTTGCAGAAAGAGGATGGATATAATTCGCGTATAGCCGGATTTTTTTGTTGTGAGCCGTGCAAATTCTGGTATGATTCGCGCACTATTTTTGAACACAATTCAGCTTCCGACTCAAAAAAGATCTGCAAATTCTGTAAAAAGGATCTGTTCGGGTCTTGAGCAATGCATATCAAGTTAGTATAATGCGCGACCTTTGATAGCCTTGTGTGGATTTTCCATAGCGGTTTTTACCTCCGTTCTTTTAGAACAAAAGGGGGGCAACCAGCAAGGTTGATATCGAGCTGAAACGATTTGGAGAAGACATTCATGTCCCGAGTATGCCAAGTAACTGGTAAGCGTCCAGTAACGGGTAACAACCGTTCACACGCACGAAATGCTACTAAGCGTCGTTTTCTGCCGAACCTACAAACACATCGTTTCTGGGTAGAGAGCGAAAAACGTTTTGTTAAACTACGTCTAACTGCTAAAGGCATGCGTATTATTGATAAGAAAGGCATCGATGCTGTTCTTGTTGATATCCGTGCTCGTGGCGAGAACGTATAAGAGGAATTGAGCAATGGCTAAAGGCATTCGTGAGAAAATTCGTCTGGTATCTTCTGCTGGTACTGGTCACTTCTACACAACTGACAAAAACAAGCGTAACATGCCAGGCAAATTCGAGATCAAAAAATTTGATCCAGTAGTACGCCAGCATGTTGTGTACAAAGAAGCAAAAATCAAGTAATTGATTTCTGGCTTTTAGAATAGTAAAAACCCGGCCTGTAGCCGGGTTTTTTTATACATGTTTTTAGATGTTCAGGTAAATATCATATGCTATATAACTAATATGAACATGTTTGTTTGCTCTTTATAATAGTCACAATGTATATTCTGACGGATAGAGAATAGGGCAGAAATCAATTTTGACTACGGGAACAATGATGTTTAAGTGGATAAAGCGAAAATTAACTAAAAGAGCGAAGGAAAAAAAAACGATCACTCGTAATATAAGGTCTATACAGAGAATAATCGATACTTCTGTAAAGGCTGAACGGCTTCAATATTTGGCGGTTAATTCGGAAAAGTCACTAATCAGTGAAGAAAAATGTTTAGAGTTCGAACTGGTCGTTAGTCTCACCACCTATTCTAAACGTATTCATGATGTTCATTTGGTTATCGAATCAATCGGACAGCAGTCTGTTTTGGCTAATAGGATTATTCTCTGGTTAGATGAGAATGAATTCACTTTGTCATCGTTACCAAGAGAGTTGCACAATCAAATAGCTCGTGGTTTAGAAGTCCGATTTTGTCCCAATTATAAGTCATTTAAGAAAATTATCCCCGCTTTACAGGAAATGCCTGATGCGGGCATTGTTACCATTGATGATGATGTCCTATATGCTGCTAATACATTGGATATTTTGATCCGAGAACATCGGGTGAATCCGGGATATGTGATTGGTCACAGAGGGCATCGTATCCGATTTGATTCAGCAGATAAGCCTCTTCCGTATAAGCAATGGGATTATGCGATTACAGAAGGTGAAGCTTCTCACCAAATCGTCTTAACGGGTTCTGGTGGTATTCTGTATCCTCCGGGTTCTTTACATAAAGATGTTACAGATATCAAAACGTTCAGTAACTTGTGCCCCCACGCTGATGATTTGTGGCTTAAAGTTATGGCTTATAGGCAAGGATCTATTTGCAAAAAAACGGACTTCAGCAGCGGGGGATTGGCTTTGATGGCAAATCGGGATTCGGGGCTGGCTAAAATAAATGTAAGGAAAGGCGGTAACGACAAACAGTTTGCCAAACTTGTTGAACATTATTGCCTTAAGCTGAAGTAAATAGTGATGTAAAGGTTATAAATGAAACTATCCCGACGTGGCTGGAATAACCTGCTGATCCTGGCGCTGATTGTATTTATGGCGGTGCTGAATCTGCCGAACGTGATTAAATCACATCTGAAAGAAAAACAGCAGGTATCATATCCTCATCTGCTAAACCCTGAAGCAGATGTTGAGCAGCTTCATTTTGCCCAATGGTCGCTGGAACGCAAAGGGTCTGATTGGGTGATCAACCGGCAGAGTCAGATCCCGGCAGATGAGTTAGCCTCCCGATGGATATCTTTGATCGGAACGAAGGTTGACGAGGCGACTTTTACCCAGCTAACCGGAACCCTTTCCAGTGCGAATACGCTGGAGGTATGGTATCAGGATCTGGAAGAGCCTCAGCGGGTGACTTATTACCAGACGCCTAATTTTTGGTTACTGAAGAACTGGCAGGATGAATGGATTGCCGTCTCTGTCGAAGATCATTATCTGTTTCCTTTTTGAATGGTCAGACATTGAGGAGAAGACATGCCAGAGTTACCCGAAGTTGAAGTCAGCCGGATGGGCATTGAACCGCATCTTCTGAATCAAACTATTCAGCAGATTGTGATTCGTCAGCCAAAATTACGCTGGCTCGTATCCGAAGAGCTGAATGGTTTACAGGGACAGATGATAACCGCAATACAGCGGCGGGCAAAATATCTGTTGCTGGAAACAGAACAGGGAAGCGTCATTATTCATCTTGGAATGTCCGGATCTCTCAGGGTGCTGGGTTCAGATGTACCTCACGGCAAACATGACCATATCGATCTGGTTCTGACGAATGGTAAGCGGCTGCGGTATAACGATCCACGTCGTTTTGGTGCATGGCTATGGCAGGATAAGGATACGATACATGAACTGCTGGGGCACCTTGGTCCCGAGCCGCTGCAAGATAAATTTACAGCCGTTTATATGCAGAAAAAAGCTAAAGGCAAACGGGTTGCTATCAAGCAATTTATTATGGATAGCAAGATAGTGGTTGGTGTTGGCAATATTTATGCGAACGAATCTTTGTTCAATTCCGGTATTCTTCCATCCACACCCGCGGGAAAACTGACATCAGAACAGTGGGTTATTCTGGTCACGGCTATTAAGGCTGTTCTGGCCGATGCGATTAAACAAGGGGGAACGACCCTGAAGGATTTTTCTCAGGCAGACGGTAAACCGGGTTATTTTGTGCTCCAGCTACAAGTTTACGGTAAAGCAGGTGAAGAGTGCCCGGTTTGTGGTGATACTATTCAGCAACAGAAAATTGGTCAGAGAAACAGTTATTTCTGCCCGAATTGTCAGCATTAAACCGATGTAATTTACGATGAACTTCCAGAAGAATTTTTATCAACTGGCAGGAATGGTCAGCTTGATGCTGTGTCTTTCTGCTGCACTTTTGTTTATTAGCCGCATGATTTTCTTTTATCTGCAGGTTGATTCCGGAATGTTATCTGGACGGGAAGAAGATCTGTTCCGGGCATTTTGGGTCGGCAGCCGTTTTGATTTGAAAGTAGCGACTATCGGCTTAGCGCCACTATTTTTATCTGGTCTTCTTTTGGCTGCTTTTCGGGGTGGTTTCGGTAAGCTCAGAACGGTATTTCTTTATTATGCAGCCGTACTTTTCTTCCTTCTGATAACGTTTAGTATCGGTAATTACTACTATTACACAACATTCGGCAATTATATTGATGTGTTTGTCTTCGGCTTGTTTGATGATGACACCGGAGCGGTGCTGACGAGTGTCTGGAGTGATTATCCTGTTCTGGCTGCTTTATTGGCTGTGGCAGTTATTACTTTCCTGATGACGTATATTGTATCGCGTTTTCTGCGTCAGTCTGAATACTGGAATATAAAGCCAATGCATTGGTCTTTGTTCGCGGTCATTGTCGTTATCACTGTTTTTACCTATGCCGCTCTTGCCCGGGGCTCACTTTCTACATTACCTCTTAAACGTTACCATGCCAGTGTGTCGGATTATGATGTGCTGAATAAGATCACGCCCAATGCGTTTGTTGCTCTTGAATGGGCCCGAGCTGATTATAATAAGCAGGCGACATTTGAGCCGGTGACGGAAGAACAGGTAGTTACTCAGATGCAGAAAGTGCTGCATCAGCCAACGCCTGAATACACAACGCCGGAAAATGCCTATCTTGCTGAGCACAAACCTCATGTGGTGATGGCTCTGATGGAAGGTTTTGGTACTAATGTGCTGATGGAAGATGATGCGAAAGCAAATGACTTATTAGGTTCCTTACGTCCCGCCTTCAATGAAGATTTCGTTTTTAAACGTTTTCTGGCGGGGACCACGGCGACTATCGATACCATGGCTATGATGCTGTTTCATAGTAATTCACCCAATATCAGCCGTTCCAGTGCACAAAAGGTGAAGCTGGAAAGCTCGGCTGTTCTACCATACAAACAGGCAGGGTATGAGGTAGTATATATCACGGCCGGTAATGCTATGTGGCGCAATCTGGCGAACTATCTGCCGCTGCAGGGCTTTGACCGTATCGTGGATGAAAACACGCTGATGCGGGAATATCCGGAGTCTGCAGCCTATTATGGAACCTGGGGTGTACCGGATGAGTTTGCCTTTCAGTACGCAGAAAAGTTGATGGAGGAATCGGACAAGCCATTGATGATTTATCTGTTGACCGTGACCAACCACTCTCCTTTTATGGTTCCGGTGAACTATCAGCCTAAGCCTGTACAGCCCGGTGAACGCCTGAATACATTGCTCGGGCCAATGGTTGAGCATGGGGCAGCGTTGCTGGGAGCTTATCAGTATGCGAATAATGCATTAGGGAATTTTATTGCATCGGTGAAATCCAGTACCTTAAAAGAACGCACGATTATCGCTGCAACAGGGGATCACCGGATGCGGTATCTGGAAGCTAATAAACCGGATGAGCTGGCTATCAGCTACAGTGTGCCCTTCTACCTGTATGTACCCGAAGTGATCCTTAATCATACGGATCACCGTTATGATGCGCAGCGTATTGGCTCACATAAGGATATTTTCCCGACCTTGTATCACTACAGTTTGTCAGATGAGGATTATATTTCTCTGGGAGGAAAGAACCTTTTATCGGCAGGGTCAATAGACAACTTTGGTTATAATAACGGCCGGGTTATCTCAGAGAAAGGAGTGTCTATTCCGTCTAAATCTGAACAAATTTACCCGTGGGCGGATGATGGCCTGCATAACCTTATTCAACCGGAACACAATCCGGATCCGGAACTGGCGGCAGAATACCATAAACTGCAGGATTACTATCTGCGTTGGCAGATTTCTATAAAAAATCAGTAAAAATAAAATGAGTATTTAATGTTAAATTTATTCATCAAATCTTGTTCTCGGTGTACACCCAATAAAAAAGTAAAATATGACATTCAAATTATGAACTCTCTCCACTCAAAGGGATTTCGTCGACTATCAACTCATTGGCAACGCCGTATCTATTATCGGTATGGTTGTGAAATTGTAAAAGGTGTACAATTAGACTTAGAGACTATTAAATTCCCTCATTTGGTTGGAATCGTTATTGGTCCCTATACGAAAATTGGCAAAAATGTCACCATATTTCAGAATGTAACATTAGGATCCAATAACAAGGATAAACGAGCAATGCCCATCATCGGAGATGATGTAATGATTTTTAGTGGTGCAATCGTAGCCGGAAATATTAAAATCGGTAACGGTTCAATTATTGCGGCGAATGCAGTTGTTACAAAAGATGTTCCTTCGAATAGCTTGGTTACTGGTGCAAATGTCATTTCAACTATTAGTTAAGGCACTTATCTTTTAGTCGGTTCTCTACATTGTTTGGTACAAATTGCGACACATCACCACCATGCAGAGCAACTTCCCGAACAATTGTTGATGACAGAAACGTGTATTCTTCTGACGGCGTCAGAAATACACTTTCCAGTTCAGGTAACAGCTTTCTATACATATTGGTCAGGCCGAATTCATATTCAAAATCAACCGTGGTCCTTAGTCCGCGGACTAATAAGTTGGCGTTTTGTTGTCTGGCGAAGTCAACCAGCAGGCCGGAAAAGCCCACCGCAGAGATATTGTTGTGTTCACTGAATACCTCTTCGATCATCATGACCCTTTCTTCCAGCGTAAACATGGTCTTTTTACTTGGGCTGGCTGCCACGCCAATAATGACATGACCAAACATTTTGGCAGCTCGCAGGATCAGATCGATATGGCCGTTAGTGATAGGATCGAAGGTGCCGGGGTAGATGACTTTTATGGCCATGGTTTAACTGTCCTTTGACTGAATAGAGTTGTAGATATTCTGGTACAAATCACTGGTATAGACGATGTCAAACTGTTGAAGTTTGGCTGCCCCACCGGAAATTAAATGTTCTCGCAGGGCTTTATCATTGGCTAATCTGGCAATATTTTCGGCCAAAGTGCTGGCATTACCCGGTGGAATTAATAAACCTGATTCACCGTCATCAATGATATCCGGTATACCGCCAGCATGAGTGGCAATGACCGGCAGTCTTGCTCCGATGGCTTCCAGAATCACGGAGCCCAGTCCTTCACTATAAGATGGATGCACTAATAGATCGGCGGCAGCGAACCAGTCCCCCATGTTGGACTGTTTTCCGGCAAATGTAATATTGCCTAAGTCTGTCGAGAGAGCCTCAAGGCTGGCTCTTTCCGGACCATCACCCAGTAATACAAAATGTATATCGGGATTTGTGGAGGCAAGAATACGTGCAGCACCAAGGGTAACATCAAATCCCTTATGTTTGAGCATGTTGGCACCATGAATCACAAGGCATTTATTCGGGTACTGAGTTTTTATCTCACTGACGATATCGGTATTGATCGGGTAGGAGACCGGAGAGCTTGGGATCTTATAGACAGTGGCATCAGGGTGTCTGATTTTGATCTTATCCACGATTTCACTGCTCAGTCCGACAAGAGCCGATGCCTTTTTATATGCCAGATTTGACAGCCATTTGTTCTTTAACGGGTTATCAATACGTCTGGTGACGATATAAGGTACCTGATAAAGCAAATGCTGAATCAGTGCCCAGTAGATAGCCCGTCCTTCATGGACATGAATTGCTTTGCAGCCTTCGGTAATGGATTTCGCGTGCTGTTTGGTAAAATGCGAAGCAAGTACTAACTGACAAGGCAGCTTCCTAATTTCATCAACGAACGGGCTTTTGGGGTTAGCAACTACAGTCAGTTGATATCCTTCCTGTACCTGCTGTTTTATCAACTGCAGTGTCTGTCTTTCACCACCGCTGAACCCGGAAGCCAGGTTTACATGGCAAATACGCATCTGTTTACCACACCTTATCAAAATCTTCTTTTTCCAGAACCTTAGGGTCGCGCTGGTATTCCAGTAATTTGGCGTATTTCAGGTAACTGTTGACGCCAGAGCTTAACGCTACCGTCATGCCGTCCACGCCGCTTAAGAAGCCGCGCTGGAAAATATATTTACGGATGAACGCATTCAGACCATGGGTAAAGGGAGAGAAAGCATTTGCACGTTTGCCTTTCTGGTACATGATCTTAGCGGCACGGCCACTAAAGTTACGTCCCGGCTTTGCGAATAGTTGACCGATATTCTCAAAAGAGTAATGCTGTAGGTCAGCATCCAGACGCTGTGGATTTTTTGCCTGTACAACTGCGTGTTGTTTGACTTCGGCAAAGCGAGTCAGTTGCTTATTGTACAAACGGATACAGTAGTCTGGATACCAGCCACAATGTTTGATCCAACGGCTGCCGATATAGTTACGCCGTCTTAGAGCAAAAGCATCATGCTGAGTATTATTCAGATCAAGTTGTTTGATTGCTTCAACGGCTTCAGGTGTCAGCCGTTCATCGGCATCAATACTGAGTATCCAATTATTGTCTGTATGTGGCAGCCCCACATTTTTTTGCAAACCATCGCCGATATAAGGCTGAGAGACTGTTTTTGCTCCCAGGGATTTTGCAATGTTAAGGGTGTTATCCGTACTGAGAGAGTCAACGATGACCACCTCACTGCACACCTGCATAAGCGATTCAATACACTCTTTAATGTTATCTTCTTCATTAAGGGTGATAACGACACCAGTGATCATAGGGTTACCTTCTGATGATTTAATTGTTGCCTGACAGCAATAAATGACTGTTTCACCGCTTCAAGCGTAATACTACCCATAATATGAGCGCCTTTTACCCGGCAACTCCATGGCAATTGTTCTGCTGGTTTGCTATGTTGTTCCTGAGCATACTGTTCGTAAACGCTGACGACGTATTGCTGGCTGTTATAGGGGCCGGTTCGCTTAGGGTTGCTGTGGCCATACAGGCCGATAACCGGCGTTCCCTGAGTGGTCGCAATATGTGCCGGGCCGGAATCGGGTGCCAGAACGATGTCGGCTTGTCTTAATACGGCAGCAAGCTGCTTCAGTGTGGTTTTTCCCACCAGATCAATGGCCTGATATTGCATCTGATTCAGGATTGTGGCTGATAGTGCCTTTTCTCTTTCTGTGGGGGAGCCACAAAGTACCACCTGATAACCTTGCTCTGTTACCCAATCGGCAAATTGTGCGTATCGTTCCGGCAACCAATTACGTTCATCTTTACTGGCAGCGGGACAGATAGCAACTGTTTGCTGAGGAATATGTTGTTTAGCGAAATGAAGATCATCTTTTCCGAGAGGAAGCTGCCATCCAGGTGTTGAACGCGGGACACCAAGATATTCAGTAAAAGAGAAAAAACTATCCAGCACATGCTGAGATTGCGTATCCGGAATTCTGCGATTGGTGAATAGCCATTGTGCTTCTTTGGCTCGTTTAAAGTTAAACCCAACCTTGTATCTCGCCTTTATTCCTAATGTTAGCAAGCTGGCTCGTAGTGCGATCTGCATATGGATCAAGGCATCAAACTGGCGGCCTTTTAGCTGATTCCATACGGCTTGCATTCCTTTAAAACCGGCTTTTTTATCAAATACGATCAGTTCAATACCTTCAATGCCTTCCAGTAACTGGGCCTCTACCTTACCGATAATCCAGGTGATTTTAGTCTCTGGCCAGTGTTTTTGTAGTGCCTGCACGGCCGCGACTGCATGACAGATATCTCCGATAGCGGATAACCGTAAAAAGCAGACGGCTTTGGGCTGGGTGGAAAATAAAGGCGGTACAGAAAAAAGCGACATCGGTATGATTCATCATTTATTTTGTTAGCAGGAATTATGCAGTTAAGGGGAATAAATGTAAAATGACGCCTGTTTATTTCCTGCTTTTAAATGTAATTGAGATTATGACATCAGACAATCCAGGTAAACCGGGTAATACCGGAATAAAAAGAATTATCAAAGCGGGTGGATATTCGGTTCAGGGGTTAAGGGCTGGCTGGAAAAATGAAGCGGCTATCCGTCAGGAACTGACTCTGTTTATCGTATCTTTACCTGTTATTATTTTTGTTGATATTACTATGATCGAGAAAATACTGATGCTGGGTGTCGGGGTTTTAGTCATCGTTACCGAATTATTGAATTCGGCAGTAGAGGCGGTTGTTGATCGTGTTGGTATTGAACATCATGAATTAAGTGGCCGGGCGAAGGATATGGGGTCGGCAGCGGTGATGATTTCGCTTATTTTTGCTGGTATAACCTGGCTGCTTATCCTAGGTAACAGGTACTGGTTCTGACATGAATGCTGCACAGTATAAGCAGATTTGCAAAAAGAATGAGTGCATCTGGTATGATGATACACTTCTGTCTGAATCCCCGGAAGACTGTTTTGAACTCTATTATTGGCAGAGTTCAGGCAAGGTGATTGGGTCTGCTCAGGGAAGAGGAACAACCTGGTTTGTCCAACTGGAAAAACTGCAGGGGGCGTTACGTCATTATCGGCGTGGTGGATTGTTTGGTAAATTAATTAACGATCATTACCTGTTTTCCGGTTGGGAGCAGACCCGCAGTTATCAGGAATTTCAGTTGCTGAAACATTTGGCTGATGCTGGGGTCCGTGTTCCCAGACCACTTGCTGCTAAAGTAAGGCGAGGTTTATTTACCTATCAGGCTGATCTGCTGAGTGAAAGAATTCAGGATGCCCGGGATCTGGTATCCATCTTAAAGACTGAGCCTTTATCTGCTGATAGGTATCAGAGTATCGGTCGGGAAATTCGGAAAATGCACAATGCCGGAGTGAATCATACCGATCTGAATATCCATAATTTGTTATGTGACAGCCATGAAAAAGTATGGATTATTGATTTTGATAAATGCTGTCAGCAGGCCGGAGAACGCTGGAAAAGTGCGAACCTAGATCGCCTGCTTCGATCCTTCCGAAAGGAAAAAGACAAACACGATATTTTTTGGGAAGAGAATGATTTTAACGCTCTTCTTGCTGGTTATCAGGAGTAAACCTTGTATTTCCCAACATTTAAACAAAAGTTACACGCTCATGGCTGGTTAATCTTAATCAACGCCATATTGGCGATGCTGATTTCTGTCCGTTATTTCCAGTTCTTGCCTGAGTTTCCCCGCGAGCCGATGGCTCAGATTTTTATGGTGGCGGGAATTTGGGGGCAAATGACCCTGTTTGCTGCTCTGATTGGCCTTATTTCGATTCCTTTTTTGCTGCTACCAGCGGTTTCCCGGCGCAGTACTCAGGCGCTGTTTGCTTCTGTCGGTATCATAGTTCTGTTTATTGATACGATTGTATTTGCCCAGTACCGCTTTCACATCAATTTCGTGGTGGTGAATATGATTCTGGCCGGGCAGATTGTCAGTTTTCCTCTGATTACCTGGCTGATGGTGATAGGTGGAGTTGTTTTGCTGTTTGTGGCTCAGTGGTTGACAGTTCGCTGGCTGGAAAACATACCGCCAGTTATGAAGCTTAAATTAGGTAAGAAGTTTGCATGGCTTACATTTATTGCTTTGTTAGCAACCCATGGTATTCATATCTGGGCGGCGGCGAACGATTATCAGCCTGTCACGGTAATGAAACGCTATTTGCCGCTGTTTGAGCCGGCAACATCGACGAAATTGATGCGTCAATATGGCTGGGTGGATGAAGCCGCTATTCAGCGTCGGAAAGCAATGCAAGTAGATCAGAAAAGTGATTTGAATTATCCCCTAAAACCGTTGGAAACTGTTACGGTTAAAAAGCCATTGAATATTATGTTAATTGCTATTGATTCATGGCGTTTTGATACATTCGGTCCGGATATGTCACCGAATATCTGGAACATGGTACATAAAAAAGACAGTGTCATTTTTAATAATCATCTTTCCACTGGGAACTCGACCCGTACCGGTATTTTTGGTCTGTTTTATGGGGTTCCGGGGACTTACTGGCACGCATTTCTGGCTAACCGCAAAGCTCCGGTAATGATGGAGCGTCTGCAGGAACTGAATTATGAACTGGGTATATTTACGGCTGCTCAGCTTCGAGCCCCTGAGTTTAACCAGACTGTGTTTGTGAACGTACCGGATTTGCGTATGGGGTCTGAGGGGCGACGTCCCGCAGAACTGGATCAGGATCTGACCGAAGACTGGCTGCAGTGGTACGATAGCAGAGATACCTCTAAGCCAACGTTTTCATTTTTATTCTTTGACTCACCACATGGCTATGATTTTCCTGATGATTACTCACACCGGTTCGAGCCTATGCTGGACACACTGAATTATCTGGAGCTGAACAATGATACGGATACGACAGCCTTTTTTAACCGCTATAAAACCAGTGTTCATTATGTTGATAGCTTAGTAAAACAGGTGTTTAATAAGCTGGAACAGAACGGAGATCTGGATAATACGCTGGTTATTGTTACTGGTGATCATGCTCAGGAACTGAATGATAATAAACTGAATTTCTGGGGACATAACGGTAACTTTACCAATGCCCAGATTCAGGTACCGTTTATGATGTTTGGTCCAGGCGTGAATTCTCATGATGTCACCTGGCCACGGGATATGATCTCCAGTCATGAAGACGTGGCTCCTACTATTGTGAAAAATTATCTGGGTGTGGCAAATGATGTGAAGGACTATTCTACTGGCGAAGATCTGCTGGGTGAACCGGTCAAGCGTGACTGGGTACTTTCATCCAGCTATGGTAGTTATGCTGTTGTTACGGAGAATACTATTCTGGAAGTGATGAATAGTGGTGATTACGCTTATATGGATAAAACCAATCACAAGTTGGATACAGAGTTAGATTACTCTCAACTAACCGAAGCATTGAAGCAGATTAGCCGGTTTAATCGATAAGGATTTTTTTGAATCTTGTACCTTGATGTCACTTGAGTATAACAAAAGCGGATAGAATATCCGCTTTTGTTATTGCTGGTTTAGAATACTCTTCAGATATTTTACTCTTTCCTGATAGATATCCCCGTCCTGATAGTCTTTTTTGTATGTTTGTTTTGATACATAGGACTGTCTAAAGGTATCAAAGTCGTCGTTATTAATAGAATGATTGTTAGTTTTGTTTTGTAAACAATCCCACACTGTTCTTGATTCTGGTTGGTTTAAGGATGAATTAAAAAAATATCCAACAGAAAAATAGGGCATAAAATATTTTTTTTCAGCAATATTGACTATATCAGAAAAAAAACGCTCTCTTTCATTATCCCTATGACCTATTCTTTTTATTCTGTTTGATATATACAACGTTATATTTCTATCCTTGAATAGATGGTTTAAGAAAAGGCTAAGAGTATGCTTTGTAATCGGAGAACCTTTTGGGGATGCAATAAACCATGCTTCGATTGGTCTGGTGTGGTTATTTCGGTGTCTGAAAGTAAAGAAATTCGTTTGTTTCGTTGCTTCTGGCAACCATTTATTTAATGGAGTTAGGCAAAATGTTGTCGTGTCGGCCCATATACCGCCAAATTTACTAAGCAGGTATAGCCTAAGAATATCCGCTTTCATGGCAAAACCAAGATTAACACTGGCAAGCTGGAATACGGAGTTAAAGTTAAATCCCAATACTTCATTCAGATTGTTGTCATTAAGGAAGCAAATTTGATAATCCGGGTTCATCATTTTCCATGAAAGCAAGCTGTGTTTCACCACATCAGGGGCTGTTTCAAGAGAAGAATTCCAATATAACCAGATTGTTTTAGGTATTTCCGGTGAAATATCTTCTATATAAGTTGCAGATTTTATTTTTTGCAGGGCTTCTTCTGCCTCTGCAATTATTTCTTCAATATTGCAGTGCTCTTTTTTAGTCTGTGTTTTGAAGTTGATGTTATGCAGATAATTATAACGCCGATTAATAAATGGGATGTATTTACGAAGAAAGAAAAAATTCCGGTCAAAATTCTTTGAAAGAATAAATGAATCAAGCATGTTCTACCTCTTTTTCTGTGATGTATCGAATGGTGTTGTTTATTGCGCCACGATTATTCTCTACATAGTGCTCGGCATTTTCCCCTAGTTCGGTTCGTTGTTGCTTATTTGAAAACAGCTGTTTCAGTGTTTCTGCCAACTGAAATTGGTCGGCTACAATTATACAGGCATTATTGGCTTGCAACTCGTTTACAATCTGATGGAAATTAAAGTAGCTGCAACCTGTTATGGTTGCTTTTCCTAGTGCGGCAGGTTCTAACACATTATGTCCGCCAACTTTTTCTCCTATGAGGCTACCCCCCATAAAACAGATATCTGCAGCTCCAATCAGCAGCAACATCTCTCCCATGGTATCTCCAACATAAACCTGAATTTCAGAGGTGACGGGGTGATGACTGGTTCTGGAAACCGTCACCAAATTATTTTTTCTGGCCAGTTCCGTTACCGGAATAAAACGTTCAGGATGACGGGGAACCACAATCAGAAGAGCATCGGGAAAGTGTTTCAGTAATGTATTATGGGCAGCAAAGATCTGTTCATCTTCACCCGCATGCGTACTGGCTGCAATCCAGACCGGGCGGTCGAGACCTATATCCTGACGTAACCTGAGAGCGTCTTTTTTTATTTTTGGGGAGATGGTGATATCAAATTTGACTGAACCCGTGACAGCAACTTTTTTATCCGGCAGACCCAGCCGTTTAAAACGTTCTGCATCGGAAACATGCTGACATAGTACCAGATCCAGATGCCTGCTCAGAAGGTTAAAAACAGGCTGTATTTTCTTATAGTTAAGGCATGATTTTTCGGAGAGACGGGCGTTGATCACCCTGATAGGGATTCCTGAAGCTGATACAATATGCAGTGTATTTGGCCATAGCTCCGTTTCCATGATAAGAAATGCCCGGGGATGGATTTTTCTTAAAAATCGTTTTATAGCAAAAGGAAAATCCAAAGGCATATAGCGATGTTCGACTAAATTTCCCAGTCGGGCTATTTGTTCTGCTCCGGTACTGGTGGTCGTGGTAACCAGAATAGGTAATTCAGGAAACTGTTCCTTCAATGCCTTGATAATCGGAATAGCTGCAATTGATTCTCCGACAGAAACGGCATGGATCCATAAGGGGCGTTCCTGTGCATTCAGTTCTGGTGTGTGCCCAAAGTGTTCTTTCCAGCGAGAACCGAAAGAGGGTTTGCCTTCTTTTTTTCGGTACAGGCCAAATAGCAGAAAGGGCGCCAGAAGTATTAATAGGATTGTGTACAGAAGACGGATCATTGCTCAGTCCTGACAAAATGCTCCAGATATTGACTGACTATGGTCTGAGTATCAAATCTGAGCAGAGTTGAGTCGACATAGCGATTAAATGCATCATCCCAGGGCTGCTGTAATGCCTTGTAGATCACTTCAGCCAGAGCAACTGGCGTTTCCTGAGCGAGGAAAGGTTCCAGATCCCCTTGCATGATTTGTCTGACTCCCCCTCTGCTGTCTGTTGACACGACTTTGGTTTTACAGGCTAAGGCTTCGATAAGTACCATTCCCAGCCCTTCAAATTTAGAACTCAACACAAAAAGATCGGCCTGCTTGTACCATGGGAAAGGGTTATTCTGCTGACCTTTAAAGAATACCTTATCAGCTAGTCCTGCCTCTGCTACCTTGGTTTCCAGGTTTTGGCGTTCCTTTCCATCACCGACAATCAGCAAATCATGCTCTATAGAATATTGGCTGATAGCATAGGCATAGGCATCAATCAGCAGTGAAAAATTTTTCTGTGGTACTAAACGTCCGAGTCCAAGAATATAAGGTTTATGGTGAAGATTGTCTGGAATAGAGTCAGCATCTACGCGAATTTTATGGAAGTCATTCGGGTTGCTGATGGTCAGCATTGTTTTTGGTGTTAACTGATGGGTTGTCACCATATCCTTAAAACTTTCCAGAGCACCATCAGAAACGCAGACAACATTTCTGTCGTTAAATAAACGGGAGAAGATCCATCTGGACAGCCCTTTATACATGGATTTATTTTGTATATTTTCACAAACATATACGAACCTTGGATCCTGAATTGGCCAGATATGCTCGAATGTACCCTGACCCCGAAAAATGATCAGATCAAACGTTCCATTCTGCTGTTCCAGCTTTTCCAGTCTGGATTTAAATATTCTGGCCTCGGCGTAGGCAAACCAGAGTGGAAATGTTTTTTTAAAAAGAATATTTAGCAGTTTACTGATGATAAACCAGAGCATACCGATACCCGTCTGTAGTACACCTCTTTTTAGGTTAAACAGGTGTACAGGAAGTTTTGTATTACGGGGTTCAATGGCTTTTTTTCTGTTTTTCAGGTAAATAAGCTCGGTAGAGTGGCCGGCTTCAAAGAAGGCATCAGACAGGTTAACGGCGACACGTTCCATTCCGCCCATTTTCAGGCAATTAACAACAACGGCAACTCTCACAATATCATTCCTTTTTCTTGGATTGCAGGGAGTGGGTCAGATAGAAAGTATAACAGCACCCCAAAATGATGTTATGGGTAAAGACACCATAAGCTCTGGCATTAAATGTTTCAAAGCAATTGATGATAAACCAGAAACAGCAAAATACGGTCGCAAGTAAAAGGAAAGGACGTGACTCGGGGAGCTGCTGTTTAATCTGAATTAATGACTTAATAAGCCATCCGTACATCGCATAGATAGAAAGCAGACCAAGAAGGCCATAGGCAACCAGTGTTTCAATGTGGTAGTTATGCAGATGACGAAATCCTTTTGTATTGGGGGAGGACTGAAATTTCTCAGATCGAAGCAAAACCTGAGAGATAGCTTCAGGGCTGGCCCCTACGATTGGATTTTCTTTGATCCATCCTGATGCTTCCAGCCAGGAGTTAACTCTGATCCCAGCGCTGGTCATTGGAAGATTATCTACCTCTCCTTTTAGGATCTGTTCTGCGACAGATGATGCTGCGATAAAGCGTTTTTTTACTATGTCAGAACTGAAGCCGGAGAACATTACTATGCCCAGAACGATATAAAAAATAATGACCTTTTTCGTGTCTATCCGACCAAATGCTATTTTCGTAAAAAAGGGTAGTGACAATAATGAAACGATAAGTGCAACCCATGTTTGTCTTGCCTGCGCAGCAGCGGTAATCACTATTAAAAATAATGCAGTAAGACATAATCCGGATATTAGCAGTGTTTTTTTATCTGATTTTGATGAAATCACCTGATAAGCAAAAAATGCACATATGATTATGCCAACGGCACTAAACATTGCTGTGAATTGTGCATTCTTTACTGAAAAATCAACTCTGTATCCTTGTAGTCCACGGCTTAATTCATTGACGAAATCCGGGGAAGTCAACACGCCAAGAATAACCCCTGAGAGAAAACAGCCTAATAATAAATAGATATTTTTTGTTTTTGCTTTAAGCCAGTAAGCGATAAAGATGAACAGAAAAAGTTTAGCTAGTCGATCTAGTTTTGGTGAGCTTTCAGCAAATTCTGGATAGTGAAATGTAGCATTTAACCAGCTTATCAATTGAACAACTAATACTATACCTAACAGAATAACCATAGGGTCTTTGAATATTTTTTTCTTTTCTATGAACAGAATCGGAATAGATAGTAGCAAAAACATTATATGAGAAATATGACTTATCTTCTCAAAAGAAATGAGTGTTAAAGCATAAGTACACAGTGAAAACATGACTAGGGTGTAATACTTTTTTGAGTAAAATATATCATATAATTTACTATTCATTTTCTTCTGCTCTTAAAAAATTATTATTTTTAACTAAAAATAGATAACCTAAATATTTTGAACCAAGATAATTTAGGTGATTACTGTCTTGATAAAATGCTATACCATCATTAGATGGTTTGCATACATTCTCATTGCAAAAATATTCATGAAAATTAATATAGGTTACATGCTCAAATTTATTTGGTAGATCACTCAAGAAATTTTCTATAGGAAGAAGTCTTTTATGTATAAATGATGCTTCTTCATAACATTTCTGTTCAGTATTAGTTGCTTTTTGTAATGCATCACACCTGGAAAGGTCACTGTTAAATTCAGGTAAAGGACCCAGTATAATCACTTTTTTACCAGCATTGGTTATATAGTGGATACTTTTAATTAAAGAAGATTTGTAATCAATATCTTTAGATTTAATATCAATGCTATCATTATACTTTTCACTCACAATGATATTAGACTGTGAGCTTGGTTCGTTTCGTCCATACAGATATAGGCCATATCGATTAGATATAATTACTGTGTTACCATTAAACTCATCGACTGCTTGCTTGATGTTTTTAATATCATTGGTTATTTTCTGTCGGAAAATGGCTCTATTCTCACCATCATAATATTCAAAAGCATTATTATTGAATGATAGAGGTGTACCATTTTTGTAATATACCACTCCTGTTTTATTCGCATCATTTGCCAGAACATTAATAAAACCTTGCATCGCATGGGCATGAGAATCACCAATAACAAGAAAATCGGAATAATCTAATGTTCCGTTTAATTTGTCAGAATAATTCAGGTCACAGGTATCGGTTTTGCAAGGGGAATAATACTCAGAATTAATATTGTTTATCATGGCTTGTACATCTTTGTTGAATCGATGAGGAAAGCCTTGTCTTGCAGAAGATATAGCTATAAAAGAAGATAAGATAACAAATGGTATTAACAATAAAAATATAATACTTTTTTTACTTGTTAATATTTTGCTGTAACGAAACTTCTGTTCGACAGCATAATAACTTGCGACAGAAACACAGAATGTACCCATTAAGATAGCACATTGTGTTAAAAATGTTTTTTCTATATGCAGATAATTTGTAAATGCAATTATAGGCCAGTGCCATAAATAAAGAGAATATGAGATCAATCCAATGAAGACTATTGGTTTTGTCGTCAAAATAGTATTGACGAAACCACATTGGGCTTCATCTTTTCCAGTGTATATTATCAAACAGGTGACTAGACATATAATAAGTGCATTACTTCCTGGGAATGTCGAATTTTTATCTAGAAAAAATGCCATTATAAATATAATAAATAAAGCCATTCCTGATATTAAATGGTTTATTCTTTTTCCTGATATAGGTAATTGTTTCCAGAATAAGGCAAGAGTGGCTCCACTAAGGAGTTCAAATGCTCTGGCATGAATAAGATAATAACTCGATACTTTTGATTCTCTAGCCGCTACCTCTGATACTATTGCCAATATTGTAACAATAAATGCAGTATAGTAAGGGGGATATTTTTTACTTATTTTATAAAAGCCTAATAAGATAGGGGGCCAAAGTAGATAGAATTGTTCTTCAATACCCAGTGACCAAGTATGAAGCAGAATTTGCATGTTTGTATCATCAGCAAAGTATCCACTGGATATATTTCTGAAATATATGTTACTGATGGATAAAAAAGTCATTCCTACACTATTTAACATGCTGTTAAATGCTTTTGGAAGAAGAATAAAACATCCAGCCACTATAGTGGTTGTAATTACAGTTAAGAGTAGAGGATATATTCTCTTTAATCTTCGTAAATAAAAATCCCTATATGTGAAATTATCATCATATATTTTATTATTTATAACTGACGTAATCAAAAATCCAGAAATGACAAAAAATATATCTACGCCAATAAATCCACCATGAATTAAAGGTGCTTGAATATGAAATAGTAAGACTAAAGTAACAGCAAAAGCTCTTAATCCATCAATATCTTTTCTGTAAGAAATCATTTTTCAGCCGTTACTATATAATGGATAACTGATTTTGCTTCCAGTTCCCTTAAACACTTCAAATGTCCAAGTGGACATTCTCGCTTAAAGCAAGGCCTGCACTCAATATTGGTATGTACTATTTTCACTTGCTCAGCAAGTGGCGGTGTGTACTCTGGTGATGTTGAGCCGTAAATCGCTATTACTTTGCATCCTACAGCCGCAGATACATGCATCAGACCGGAATCATTGCTGACAACGGTTTCACAGGCACCAAGCAGATCGACCGCTTCAATCAGGCTGGTTTGCCCGGCTAATACACAGATATTACTCTGCAGCTTTTCCGGTACCCTGTTTTTTATATGATTGCAGGTGTCCAGATCTTTTTGCGAACCAAACAGCCACACCTGATACCCTTGTTCGGCAACAGCATGGGCAACTTCTGCATAATGCTCTTCCGGCCACTTTTTGGCTGGTCCGAATTCGGCTCCGGGACACAGGCCGATAATTGTGCTGTCTGTATTCAGACCAAACTTTTGCAGTGTGGCCTGCTGTGCTGATGAATCTATGGTGAGTTTGGGTTTTGGAAGTGTTTCTAATCCACCCAGAGAAGATGAATCAACCATTCTATATTTTGGGTAAGCCAGCGCGACATAACGTTCGACCATATACTGGAACGCTTTTTTGTTGGGTCGCAGATCATTCAGCAAACCATAGCGCATTTCGCCTTTCCAGCCGGTTCTGACGGGGATACCGGCGAACCATGGAATTAATGCCGATTTAGCTGAATTGGGCAGAATATAAGCCTGATCATAGTGAGCATTTTTTAGCTCTTTACCGAGTGCCCGACGGCCAAAAAAGTTAAACTCACCATGACCCAGAGGCATCTCTATTGCCTGATGGATCTCTGGCATTCTTTCCAGAATAGGTTTGCACCAGCCGGGAGCAATAACATCAATAAGAGCATCTGGGTGCAATTGTTTCAGAGTGATATACAGTGACTGTGACATCACCATATCTCCAACCCAAGAGGGACCTATGATTAAAATCTTATGCATTACTTCCGAACCTTTTTCTGGTATTTCTTGTCTCTGTAGGGGCTGGGTTCATTAGGATCTGGCCGGTGTCTCAGTAACTGGAAAATCCACATATACTGTTCAGGATACTGGCTAATCTGTTCTTCAATGTATTTATTCAGGCAGCGGGCGTCAGTCAGTTCTTCACCTGTGGGGAAATTATCCCATGCAGGATAGATTGTCACTTCATATTTACCGGTTTGCAGATTAAAACGGGTAAATGAGGGGACAATTTTAGCGCGGCTGACTTTGGCCAGTTTACCTAAACCCGGCAGTGTGGCTTTTTTTACACCAAAGAAATTCACAAAGACACTCTGTTCACGACCATGATCTTGATCCGGCAGGTAGTAACCAATATAGCCTTCGCGAATGGATTTCATATAAGGTTTAATTCCGGCACTACGCTCATAGATCCGTCCGCCAAATTGCATACGCTGACGATGCATCAGCCAGTCACCAATAGGATTTTTTTGTTGCTTAACCATGGCAACAACCGGCTGACTTTTTGAAGCAAGCAGGACGGGAATAATGTCAATAGCCCAGGTGTGAGGTGCCAGTAAGATGATGTTATCACCATGTCTGCGTACTGCATCCAGATGCTCCAGTCCCTTGATTTCCGTATTTTTTTCAAGATAGCGGCGGCCGAACAGAGTTATAAGAGGAAAGCTCAGGAAAAATGTACCAGCAGTGGTCAGACATTCTGTCAGTATCTGTTCTTTTTCTTCATCTGATTTATGTGGAAAGCACAGCGATAGATTGACCCAGATATTAAGCACCGTTCCCTGACGCTTCTTAGCCAGCCAGCGGGCAACAAAACAAGCTGCTTTTACATGTATGCTTTTGGGCAGGAGTGAGAATGGAAGTGCAAAAATAATAGCCAACCAGGTCCCCCAGTATTTAGGAGCGAGAAAACCCCACCGGAAGGTGGGGCTGTAAGCCTTCGGGTCAAAATCATTACGTTCTTGCATTAGCTGTTGATGATAGCCATATAGTCCGCAACACCTTCAGCAACGGTTTTAAACGTCACATCACAACCGACGGCGCGGAGTTTTGTCAGATCGGCCTGAGTGTATTCCTGATAAGCTCCTTTCAGATGTTCAGGGAACGGAATGGTTTCAATTTCGCCTTCACCGTGGTGCTTGATAACGGCTTTCGCTACTTCCTGAAAGGATTCCGCACTACCCGTGCCACAGTTAAAGATACCGGATACACCATTCTGCATAAACCACAGGTTCACTTTACATACATCACCAACGTATACAAAATCACGTCGGAAATGTTCACTGCCAGCAAACAGTTTTGGGTTCTCTCCAGCATTCATTTGATTGTTCAGATGGAAAGCAACAGAAGCCATGCTGCCTTTATGGTCTTCACGTGGTCCGTAGACATTAAAATAACGGAAGCCGGTGATCTGAGACAGGCGTTCCCCATGTTCTTCTGCATCTGCCCATAGGCGGCGAACATAATTATCAAACTGTTGTTTGGAATAACCGTATACGTTCAGTGCGCCTTCGTATTCCTTTTCTTCAACAAAGGTGTCGGTATCTCCATAGGTGGCCGCTGAAGATGCATAGAGAAACGGGATTTCCCTCTCCAGACAGTAATGCAGCAGCTCTTTCGAATACTCATAGTTATTGAGCATCATGTACTTGCCGTCCCACTCAGTGGTTGCTGAACAGGCACCTTCATGGAAAACAGCGTCAATTGGACCAAAATCATCACCAGCCATCACCTGAGTAAGAAAGTCATCGCGATCCATGTAATCAGTAATATCCAGATCAACCAGATTTTTAAACTTTTTGCCATTTTTCAGATGGTCTACGACCAGAATATCGTTATAGCCCGCTTCATTCAGTGCTTTGACAATATTGCTGCCAATCATGCCAGCACCGCCAGTGACAATAATCATGCTGTTTTTCTCAAATTCAATAAATTGGCCTGAGTATAGCAAGGAGGCCGCAGGAATTCGAGTTGTGTGTCATGCTCTTGTGTCTGCTTTAAGAATCAGATTATTGGACGTATACTTGAGCTTATATACTAATGAGAAATGCTAATGAAAACACGCGACAAGATTGTTTACGCCGCACTGGAACTGTTTAATGAGAAGGGTGAGCGCAATATCACCACTAACCATATTGCGGCACATATTGATATCAGTCCGGGGAACTTGTATTACCATTTCCGGAACAAGCAGGAAATTGTCCGGGAAATTTTTGACGGTTATCTGGCGGAATTGTTGGAGCGTTTTCCTCCTGTGCAGGCAGAAGAAGATAGTCTGGTGATACTAAAACGCTATCTTGATTCGGTGTTTACTCTGATGTGGAAGTATCGCTTTTTCTATGCCAATCTGCCGGAAATTTTACAGCGAGATCCTATTTTGCATGAGCGGTATCTGGAAGTGCAGGAAAAATTGCAGAAAAATCTTTTGGGGATCTTTCGTAGTTTTATCGAACTGGATCTGATTGAGATTGCAGAAGAAGATCTTATCTCTGTCGTCACTTCTATGCATCTGGTCGTTTCCGGATGGCTGGGCTATCAGTCGGCAATGACTCCTGATACGGAGATCACTGAGGCGGTAGTTCATCAGGGAATGTTACAGATGATTTCAATCCTTAAACCTTACACCACGGAGCTGGGACGGATGCAGGTTTATACGCTGGAAGCAGGAATCAAAGCGCGCAGTGACACCCACAATGAATAACTTACTGCAGCCACTGCTTTGGATTTTGTGTCTTACTGTTTCTGCGGACTTCAAAGTAAAGTGATGGCTGGGGTTGCCCACCGGTATCCCCGGCCAGAGCGATAGTTTCTCCGGCTTTAACCTTGTTTCCCTCTGTTTTCAGCAGTGTCTGGTTATAGCCGTACAGGGTCATATCACCTTTACCATGGTCCAGCAGGATCACCATGCCGTAGCCTCGCAGATAATCGGCAAATACGACAGTACCCGAATAGACGGCTTTTACCGGTTGTTCATAACCGGTACTGATCACCATTCCTTTCCAGTTTACCTGTCCGTTCTGCTTCGTTCCGTAACTGTGCAGTACTTTTCCTTTAACTGGCCAGAGGAGTTTACCTCGCTGTCGTTCCAGCCCATCCATCGGTACGGTATTACGTTTGGCCGCTTTGGCTATCTCTGATTTTAGCCGTACCTCGTTGCGTTGCAGTTCGGCAAGGTACTGCTGATCACTGCTTATGCTGTTCTGAATCTTATTGACGGTTTTTTTGCGCTGTTGCTGAGAACCGGTCAATTGTTTCTTTGCCTGCTGTTGCTGGTTTAATAATGCTGTTATTTGTTGTTTTTGCGCGAGCAGTTGCTGGTTTTTCAGTGTCAATTGCTGTTCTGTCTGCGTCAATTCTGCAATAGCCTCTGTTCTTGCTTTTGCCAGATGCTGAAAATACTGACTGATTCTATCCTGCTCTTCACCGGAGGGATTCAGAATGGATCTGGCATCGTTCTGACGCTTAGTCATATAGTAAGCTTTGAGCAGATCCTGAAGGGTCTGGCTTTGCTGCTGTTGCTGTTGCTGTAATGCTGCCTGCTGGCTCCGGAACTGTTTCAGATGGGTGTTGGCATTATTCAGTTTATCTTGTGTCTGCCTGATGTCTTTACTTAATGTGGCAATAGACACTTCCTGCTGTTTAAGATCATTTTGCAGATTATCCAGTTCTTTTTTTTGCTGTGACAGCAGGGATTGTTGACGGGATATTTCATTTTTGACGCCGTTAAGGGCTTCCTGATTACCTTGCGCCGGAAAGATGAAAAGCAGACAGAACAGTCCCGCAACAGGGATGCTCTTTTTGCGGAATCCAGGACTGATGAGTGAAAAGATATGCATCGATGTTTCTCATGTTCGCCAGTAAGCTACGGCAGTATATATCCAAATAACCTCAAGATGTTGGTTCATTGAGGTTAGCTGAGTATACAAGTTCTCCGCACAAAAAGAAAAACGCCGCTACACAGGCAGCGGCGTTCATAGTATCAAGCAGACTCAATCCGATTTATTTAACCAGTACCTGACCAGTCATTTCTGCCGGAATGTCCATACCACTTAATGACAGCATAGTCGGAGCCAGATCAGACAGCTTGCCGTCTTCTTTGAACTCTACATCTTTGCTGCCCACATAAACCAGACGTACAGGCAGATTGGTGTGAGCAGTGTGAGTACCCCCGGTTTCAGGGTTTACCATCATTTCGGCATTACCATGGTCAGCTGTCAGAAGCAACTGGCCGTCCACTTCTTTGATGGCTTCCACGACTTTACCCACACATTCATCGATAGCTTCGCATGCCTGAATGGCTGCATCGTAAATACCGGTGTGACCGACCATATCCAGGTTTGGATAGTTACAGATGATCGCATCGTATTTACCGGATTTGATCGCCGCAACCAGTCGTTCAGTCAGCTCAGGAGCACTCATTTCAGGCTGCAGGTCGTAAGTTGCTACTTTTGGTGAAGCAACCAGACTGCGTTCTTCTCCATCAAATTCGGTCTCAACACCTCCGTTGAAGAAGAAAGTAACGTGTGCGTACTTTTCAGTTTCAGAAATACGTAGTTGAGTTTTACCTGCTTTTGATAGCCATTCACCGTAAGTATTTTCCAGAGATGCTGGTGGGAATGCACACTTCAGTGGGATATCGGCCGCATACTGAGTCAGCATCACAAAATCGATAGCCGGGAATTTAGCACGGTCGAAGCCTGTAAAATCAGGTACAAATGCACGGGTGATCTGACGGGCACGGTCAGCACGGAAGTTCATAAAGATAACGGCATCGCCATCTTCAATAGCAGCAGACTCCTGACCTTCAGCCTTGATTTCAGTTGCCTTAACGAACTCATCATTTTCGTCACGGGCATAAGCAGCCTGCAGACCTTCAACTGCAGAAGCAAAGGTGAATTCGCCTTTGGCCTCACTGAGCAGGTTATAAGCTTTTTCAACGCGTTCCCAGTTGTTGTCACGATCCATCGCGTAGTAACGGCCAACCAGAGATGCAACGCGGCCTTTACCCAGTTCAGCGAACAGTTCGTCAAAGCGTTTTAGAGAATCTTCGGCACTACGTGGTGGTGTATCACGTCCATCCAGGAAACAGTGCAGGTAGATTTTTTCTGCGCCACGTTCAGCTGCCATTTTTACTGCAGCGTAGATGTGGTCTTCGTGGCTGTGTACGCCGCCTGGAGACATCAGACCCATCAGATGAACCGCTTTACCTGAATTGATGGCTTTGTCCATCGCCGTAACCAGAGTGTCATTCTGCTGGAATTCACCGTCAGAAATTGCTTTAGCGATACGGGTCAGATCCTGATAAACCACACGGCCAGCGCCGATATTTGTGTGGCCGACTTCTGAGTTGCCCATTTGACCGTCAGGAAGGCCAACATCCATGCCAGATGCAGAGATCAGAGTATTTGGCTGGTTAGCGATCAGACCATTCAGTACAGGAGTATTTGCGTTTGCAACCGCATTGTTTGCGTGGTCTTCACGGTATCCCCAACCGTCAAGAATCACCAGAGCCATAGGCTTCTTAGCTGACATAGTATTAACCTCTTAGATTCAAAATAACTGTCGAAAATTAAATTAGCGTAATTTTACTACATTTTTAAGCGAAAACTGTAGGAGAAGATCAAAGATGCGTCTCGATTTGTTGTTACTCACTTTCAATGCAGTCGGACATTTTATGTGTATATTGTCCTATTGTTGCGAATTATTCCTATTAAATAAAATACTTTTTATTCATAAAGAGCAAAAACAGGACTGATTATATCCCATTTCTGTTGAAGAAATGAGTTCAGCTCTCGCCTAGCGTGATTATCCCCGTTATACTCGTTTTTTCTTTTCACTCAGGGGCTGTTGAGCCCGGAACATGGTAAGAGCGCAGGACATGCAAGAGTACATCGAATTTTTCCAGAGCAATATGATCCTATCACTGGCATGGGCTGGTCTGGTTGTAGCGGTTATTATGAATTTTGTTAAGGCCAGTACCGCAGGCTATAAAGAAATATCACCGGCAGAAGCTACCCATTTTATTAACCGGGAAGACGGTGTGGTGGTCGATACCCGTACAAGAGAGGAATACCGACAAGGCCACATTGCTGGTTCAGTTCACGTTTTGGCATCAGAAATCAAATCCGGCACAGTGCCAAACCTTGAAAAACATAAAGCAAACCCAATGATACTGGTATGCAATAACGGTCAGTCAGTAAAAGAGAGCGCTAATTTGCTGGCAAAAGGCGGGTTTGAAAAAGTCTATGTGCTTAAAAACGGTCTTTCTGGCTGGAGTGAAGCAAAAATGCCACTTGTGCGTGGTAAAAAGTAAACAGATGAATCAGGAAGCGACAAGGCTTCTTATATGTATAAGAAAGGATTAATCAACATGGCTGAAGCAGCACCTCAAGAAAACCAACAGAATTTTGCTATTCAACGTATCTTTTTGAAAGATGTATCTTTCGAAACTCCGAACTCTCCACAGATCTTCCAGAAAGAATGGAACCCAGACGTAAAACTGGATCTGGATACTCAGAGTCGTGAACTGGGTGAGGGAGTGTACGAAGTGGTTCTTCGTCTGACTGTGACTGTTAAAAATGCTGAAGAAACGGCATTCCTGTGCGAAGTTCAGCAAGCGGGCATCTTCACAGCCGAGCAGATGGAAGCCGGGCAATTGGCACATTGTCTGGGTGCGTTCTGCCCGAATATTCTGTTCCCGTATGCACGTGAAACGATTTCCGGCCTTGTGGTTAAAGGGACTTTCCCTCAACTGAACCTGGCTCCGGTTAACTTTGATGCTCTGTTTATGAATTACCTGCAAAATCAGGCTCAGGCAGAAGCTGCAACTCAGGCTGAATCTTAATCGCAGATTTGCCTGCAATAAAAGAATGCACAAAACGTCGGCAGAGAGTTGATGTGATGTGCATTTTTTTATTTATACTTAGTCGCAGGGATCGGTCTGTGACGCAGATTGATTGAGAATATGTGTAATGACAGTGAATTGGCCGAGAGTATGACATCTTCATCAGGTAATGAGATCTACGGTAAAGAGATCGACATGACAGTAATCGGAGCGGGATCGTATGGAACTTCGCTGGCGATTGCGCTCTCCCGAAACGGGGCGAATGTGGTTTTGTGGGGGCATGAAATTGACCACATGCAACGTCTGGAATCAGATCGTTCTAATCAGGAATTTTTACCTGGAGTTGATTTTCCACCTTCTCTGATTGTTGAATCTGAGCTAAAAAAAGCAGTACAGTCATGCCGTGATTTGCTGGTGGTCGTGCCCAGTCATGTATTTGGTATCGTACTGGAAAGTCTGCAACCTTTTCTGCAGGAAGACAGCCGTATCTGCTGGGCAACTAAGGGGCTGGAACCGGAAACAGGACGTTTGCTGAAAGACGTGGCTGAAGATATTCTGGGGCGGGAGCGTTCATTGGCGGTATTGTCCGGGCCAACCTTTGCCAGAGAGTTGGCCGTTGGTATGCCGACCGCCATTTCTGTTGCCTCACCGGATTCGGACTTTGTACATGATTTGCAGGAAAAAATTCATTGCAGTAAGAGTTTCCGGGTATACGCTAATAGTGATTTTATTGGTATGCAGCTTGGCGGTGCGGTGAAAAATGTCATTGCAATCGGAGCCGGAATGTCAGATGGCATTGGTTTCGGTGCTAATGCAAGAACTGCGTTGATCACCCGGGGACTAGCAGAAATGTCTCGTCTAGGTATTGCTCTTGGAGCACAACCTGAAACCTTTATGGGGATGGCGACGCTGGGGGATCTTGTGTTGACCTGCACGGATAATCAGTCCCGTAATCGTCGTTTCGGACTGGCACTGGGACAGGGAAAAGACGTTGATACTGCTCAGGAAGAAATCGGTCAGGTGGTAGAAGGCTACCGTAATACGAAAGAAGTCTGGTTGCTTGCCCGGCGTATGGAAGTAGAAATGCCGATTGTTGAACAGATATATCAGGTTCTGTATCAGGGAAAAGATGCACGGCTTGCGGCACAGGATCTGCTGGCTCGGGATAAAAAAGCTGAGGGATAGAGATAAGCGATGAAAAAATGTGCGCAGTGCAGACAGGTTGACGTCTGGAATAAAATTGTCCGGGAAGCCAGAGAACAGGCTGAGCAGGAGCCGATGCTGGCCAGTTTTTACCATGCAACCATTATCAAACACGACAGCTTGGCTGCTGCACTCAGTTATATTCTGGCAAATAAACTGAAAACGTCATCCATGCCTGCAATGGCGGTGCGTGAAGTTGTTGAAGAGGCTTACCGGTCAGATCCGGAAATTACTGAATCTGCTGCCTGCGATATTTGTGCTACGGTAAGCCGGGATCCGGCTGTCGGACTTTATTCTACCCCGTTATTGTACCTGAAAGGTTTTCATGCTCTTCAGGGATATCGGGTGGCTAACTGGCTGTGGAAGCAGGGGCGTGTTGCTCTGGCTACTTACCTGCAAAATCAGATCTCAGTTGCCTGTCAGGTGGATGCTCACCCAGCGGCGCGAATCGGTAAAGGGATCATGCTGGACCATGCTACCGGTATTGTTATCGGTGAAACGGCGGTCGTTGAAAATGATGTTTCCATTTTGCAGAATGTGACTCTGGGTGGTACAGGCAAAGAGTGTGGTGACCGTCATCCTAAGATCCGGGAAGGCGTCATGATTGGAGCTGGTGCCAAGGTGTTGGGGAACATCGAAGTTGGTGTCGGAGCAAAGATCGGTTCCGGTTCGGTTGTTTTGCAGGAAGTGCCAGCTCATACCACAGTGGCTGGTATTCCGGCGAAGATCGTCGGTCACCCCAATTCAGAAAAGCCGTCGGAAGAGATGGATCAGAACTTTAACGGCAGGAAATAATCTTGTTCCTAACCGTGATTCCGTACCTGTAGGCAAGTAGTCCGCCGCCGATGTTACCGGCGGCAATACCAATAAACAGCCCCTGTACTCCGTAAACAGAACTGCCAGCAGCTGCGAACGGTAAAGTAAAGAGAAACAGCCGCATAAAACTCCACAGAAAAGCAGTCAGAGGCTGATGCATCGCATTCAGAGCACTGACCAGTACCATGACAACCCCCTGAAATCCATAGCAGAAAGGTACAATGACCAGATAGAGCCAGATCAGTTCTCTGACGGCTGTCTCTTTACTGAACATGGCCGCGAGTGGGATGCTGAGTGGTACCATCATGATAAAAATCAGTAACTGAAATAAAATGGCAAATCGCATACAGAGAAACATACCGTTAAAGCTACGTTCCGGATTTTTTGCTCCCAGATTCTGAGCCATAAAAGGTGTTAGTGCAGATGTGAGTGAAATCATAACCAGTAGTAATAGTGACTCTACCCGCTGTGCAGCACCGTAAGCGGCTACGGCGGTAGTACCGTGTACCGATAGTAATTTCATCAGTATAGCCGCAGAAATCGGATTCATCGCTGTAGACAATCCTGCTGGTGTGCCTATCTTTATTACCTGTCCCCAGTCATGCAGTAAGGTTCGTACATCCGGTCGAGCCAGTAGTTTTTCCCGGTAATACAGAAGATACAGAGAGCCACCCAGAGCACAGAACCAGCTTATTGCACTGGCAATAGCGGCGCCACGGATGCCCAGTTCCGGAAAGGGGCCATAGCCGAAAATCAGCAGTGGGTCGAGCAGACCATTAAGCACTCCTGACAGCATCATAATTTTTGCTGGAGTTTTTGTGTCACCGGTTGCTCTGATTGCACTATTACCGGCCATAGGAATTACCAGAAGAGGCACCGCCAGAAACCAGATCTGCATATACTGCTTTATCAGAGGCAATTGCTCCGGCTGCGCCCCGATAAGCAGGAAAAAAGGTTCCAGAATAAGCAAACCGAATGCGGAGGCCAGAAGTACCAGTGTAAGAGCAAGCAGTAAACCGTGGGACGTAAAGCGTGCGGCATGTCGCTCTCTACCTTCCCCGAGCAGACGGCCGATACTAATAGATAAGCCTATCCCTATGCCCATAGTGATGCAGTTCACGCCGAACGTGACCGGAAATGTGAAACTGATGGCTGCAAGAGCCTGGGTACCAAGCAACGAAATAAAAAAGGTGTCAGCAAGGTTAAACATCAGGACAGCAACCATTCCGAAGACCGTCGGAATGGTCATCTGACGGAGAACAACGGAGATGGGCGCGGTCAGGAGACCGTGTTTATCTTGCATCTCTTTCCTTACTGAAAATGGTGGTTTTTTTTCAGCATAACGGTTTTCAGCCACTGAAAACAGCGCTGACTGAAGATATTCTGATATTGCTGAGAGATGCAGTGGGCATGTCTCTGAGTTGTACAGAAACATGCCTGAATGATGAGAGGATATTAACAGCCCGGACCACAATCCAGACAATGTTTGACCATTTCCGGACCGAGATGCAGCTTGGCATTCAGATCCCGCAGTGCGGTACGGACACCTTCTTCAATAACCGGATGATAAAAGGGCATATCCAGCATTTCGGAGATCGTCATCTTATTCTGGTGTGCCCATGCCAGCAGGTGCGCCAGATGCTCAGCATTCGGCCCCATCATTTCAGCACCAAGAAAACGTCCGGTTCCCTGTTCACCATAAACGTGTAAAAGCCCCTTATTGCGTAACATAACTCTGGACCGTCCCTGGCCTTCAAAAGAGACTTCACCCGTGGCAAAGCAGCCACAACTGCCCAGACGCTGGGTAAGCTGGCGGTAACTTTCTCCGACCATTGCAATCTGAGGGTCAGAAAATACGGCAGAAATTGATGAGCGTCGCAGACCGGCCCGGATGTCCGGGAAGCGTCCGGCATTGTCTCCTGCAATGCGTCCCTGATCGGCAGCTTCGTGCAGTAGTGGGATCTGATTGCTGGCATCTCCGGCAATAAAGATAGTTTCTACTGATGTCTGCATGGTAAAGCGATCTGCTACCGGCACTCCCCGGTCATCAAGGCTGACATCCGTTCTGTCCAGTGCCAGTTTATCGGTATTTGGCCGACGGCCGGTTGCAGCCAGAAGGTAGTCGACAATAAATATCTCAGACTTACCTGCGTGATTAATAAATCGGATTTCTACTTTATCTGTATCAATGCGCTGTATCGTTTCGATAGTTACATTTGCATCCAGATAAAACTCTTCACTGAAAGCTTTTCCGGCATAGGTCATGACATCGGGATCCGTTAACGGGCCGACCTGTCCGCCAAGGCCAAATACTTTGACATCAACCCCTAGACGGTGCAAAGCCTGACCCAGTTCAAGTCCTATCACTCCGGGACCAAAGACTGCAACGGCATCTGGCAGGTCATCCCATTCGAAAACATCATCGTTTACAACTAAGCGGTCACCCAGATCATTCCAGGCTGACGGATAAGCCGGACGGGAACCTGTGGCGATAACGATCTGTTGAGCGTGAATTTTAGTGTGATCATCTACCATCAGAGTGTGATTATCCAGAAAGTGAGCATAACCGGAAATCTTATCTTCGGCTGGAATGGCATCAACACCTTCCAGTACAAAGCCGACGAAACGGTCTCTTTCGCGTTTGACCCTGCCCATGACTTCTCGACCATTGATGATAGTCTCCCCTTGAGGATGGATGCCAAATCCAGGGGCTTTTTCAATCTGATGGACATTTTCTGCCGCGGCAATCAGTAGTTTGGAGGGCATGCAGCCTACCCGCGCACAAGTTGTACCATAAAGTCCGCCTTCAATCATTACAACACGTTGTGTATGAGATTTTGCTGCGCGGTAAGCACTTAATCCGGCTGTGCCGCCACCAATTACGGCGACATCAACATTCAGTTCTTTCATTATATTGGATCTCTTTTGCATGGTTTTCTGATGAGCAAGGTCTGTGTTTCTGATCGGTTACATGGGAATACTGGTAACCGAATCCTCTGCACCGGTATCGGTGCAGAGTCATTGTTGCCGTTGAGCCTTTATATCTGAGGGTATATATCGGTTTGTTGAGCAGGCCGTATTATTTCAGATAGGCTTCCAGCTCTTCACTGCCACCGATATGTTTGCCACCGATAAATACCTGAGGAACTGTTGTCTTTCCGGTAATTGCTCTCAGACTGACGGATGTGGCATCTTTGCCCAGAACCACTTCTTCATATTGCAGATTATTATCGATCAGGTTTTGTTTGGCTTTCGCACAGAAAGGGCAGCCCGGTTTGGTAAATACAGTGATGGATTCCTGAGTTTTGTAATCCGGAGCAATGTATTTCAGCATAGTATCTGCATCAGAGACTTCGAACGGGTCGCCTGGTTTGTTTGGTTCGATGAACATTTTCTCAACGATGCCATTTTTCACCAGCATACTGTATCGCCATGAGCGTTTGCCAAAGCCCAAATCATTTTTATCGACCAGCAACCCCATGCCGTCCGTAAATTCACCGTTACCATCCGGAATAAAGGTAATATTTTCTGCTTCTTGATCGTCTTTCCAGGCATTCATTACAAAGGTGTCGTTAACGGATACGCACAGAATATCGTCTACTCCCTGCTCTTTGAATACCGGATACAGTTCATTATAACGAGGCAGGTGACTGGAGGAACAGGTCGGAGTGAATGCCCCTGGCAGGCTGAATACGATAACGGTTTTATCTTTGAACAGTTCATCTGTAGTGATATTTACCCACTGGTCGCCCTGACGAGTCGGAAATGTAACTTGTGGTACTGCCTGGCCTTCTTTTGCTGTAAACATATTAGTTTTCCTTTGGGTTATTGTCTGTCAAATTTCAGTGTAGCAGAGTCTGTTTTGGGTATAAGGTAAAGCCTTGTATCGTTTTCTTTACCTGTTTGGTTGAACTCATTATCAGAGAAGTGATTTAATAGTTCTAATCGTTTGATACTATAGAAACAATAGTTTTTACCTATATATTGGGTGGTAAGCATGAATATCCGGGATTTTGAATATCTGGTGGCTCTGGCTGAGCACAAACATTTCCGCAAGGCAGCAGAAGCCTGTTTTGTCAGTCAGCCAACATTGAGCGGCCAGATCCGTAAACTGGAGGATGAATTGGGAACCTCGTTGCTGGAGAGGAGCAGTCGCCGGGTACTGTTTACTGAAGCCGGACTTCAGTTGGTGGAACAGGCCAGAAAAATTTTGAGTGAGATTAAGATCTTTACCGATATGGCCAGTCTGCAGGGTAAAGAGATGAGCGGCCCCTTACATATTGGTTTTATCCCTACGGTAGGGCCTTATCTGTTGCCTAAGATTATGTTTCACCTTAAAGAGCAGTTTCCCGGGCTTGAGCTGTTTTTGCATGAGGCTCAGACCGCTCAGCTTATACGTCAACTGGAAGAGGGGCGGCTGGATTGCCTGATCCTCGCTTCTGTAGCTGAAAGTGAACCTTTTATTGAGCTGGATCTGTATGATGAACCGTTAGTGGTTGCGGTACCCAGTGATCATGAATGGGCTGTAAAAGAATGTCTGGAGATGGATGCCCTGAAAGGGCAAACGGTACTTTCTCTGGGGGATGGACATTGTCTGAGAGATCAAGCTCTGGGATTCTGTTTTGCCGCTGGAGCGAAAGATGATGAGCGTTTTAAAGCCACCAGTCTGGAAACCCTGCGCAATATGGTTGCAGCTGGAAACGGTATTACTCTGATGCCGCAACTGGCTGTCCCTGAACAGAAAGTGAAAGACGGTGTCTGTTATCTTCCTGCAGAACATCCGCAACCAAGTCGGAAAATTGTATTGGTTTACCGTCCAGGATCTCCGCTGAAGAGTCGTTTTCAGGCTTTAGCTAAAGCGATCACCAGTTATCTGTAAGTGATATATGCTCAAGTACTTTGAGGTTACTTGAGCATATTGAGGTTACTTGAGCATAGCTATCCCCGCATCAGATTGTCAGGAACGGCGGTTATATTCAGAACAGAGGTTCAGCCGGGTCGGATTCATTGCTACCGGTCGAGAAAAGATCAACAGGAACGCTATCCTCAACGTACTGAATTGGTTCTGTCCCTTTAATAAAGTATTCAAACATGGTCGAATCGTCAGATTTGTGTGTCAGCAGACCGGTATTCCTGTCAATTCGAACCCGAACAATATCTGCTGGTAGTTCTTTGCGCTGGGTGGGTACACCGTCGAGCGCTACCTGCATAAAATCGACCCATGCCGGCTGAGCTGTTTTGGCTCCTGCTTCACCACCGAATATTTGTTCATCATTACTCAGGTTTGTATTACGGCTGGTTCTGCCCAGCTCCCGGGTATGGCTATCGAAGCCGACCCATGAAATAGCCACAATACCCGGCCCATAACCATTATACCAGGCATCTTTGGCATCATTGGTTGTTCCGGTTTTTCCGCCAATATCACGCCGTTTTAACTGCTGAGCCCGCCATCCGGTACCGTTCCATCCGGTACCGTTCCGCCAGTTGCCTCCTCCCCAGACATTGCTGTACATCAGTTCCCGGACCAGAAAAGCATTTTGCTCAGTGATCACTTGCGGTGCATAATGTGGTGCAGATGCTTCTTCAGTTACAGGGGTAATATCTTCTTCCTGAAAATCAAACAGATCTGGCTGTAATCCGGACAGCCCCGGTTCCTGCTGCAGGCTGCTATCGTCAATACCGCTATTATCTGCCAGCGAGCCGGATTCTGCCGGGCAGTCCATGTGACAGACAATTGTTGGGGTTGCGGTATATTCAATCTTACCGAAAGGGTCTTCTGTCCGGCTGATATAAAATGGTTCTATATAGTAACCACCATTCGCAAAGACTGAATAGCCTCGAGCCATTTGAACCGGAGTCAGGCTTCCGGCTCCCAGAGCAATGGTTTCGGAGTGAGGCAGTTTATCTTTTTCAAATCCAAACCGGGTCAGGTAGTCGATGGTGTTATCCAGACCGATTTCTCTTAGTACACGTACTGCCATCACGTTTTTTGACTGAGCCAGACCGATTCGGAGACGTGCCGGGCCGACATAGGTCGGTGGCGAGTTCTTTGGTCGCCATGCTGTTCCCTGGCTGGCGTCCCATTTATTGATGGGTGCGTCGTTAATCAGGCTGGCAAGGGTCAGTTTCTTATCCAGTGCGGCGGCGTATATAAACGGTTTTATACTGGAACCGACCTGACGCAGTGACTGAGTGGCACGATTAAATTTGTTATGCACGAAATTGAAACCGCCGACCAGAGACAATATAGCTCCGTTTTCCGGATCCATAGCGACAAAGGCTGTATTGGCATTTGGTACCTGAGCCAGTTTCCATGTGTAGCTGATTTGTGGCTCTGTTGTTTCACTGTTGTCGAGATTTTCTGTTACTGTTTTAGTCTGCGGTCTGACCCAGATCTGTTCTCCTTTTGCCAGTACTTCGATTGCCGAGTCAGGAGCCGGTCCCTGTTTCTGATCAGTAATAAAGCGACGAGCCCATTTAATTCCGTCCCATGTCAGGTCGGCATAACCGTGGTCTTTGATATATACCTGAGCGAGCTGTGGCTGCACATCTGTCACTATCGCAGGGGTAAGCTCTCCGTATGTCGGTTGGCTGCTGAGGAATTCAGCCATTTGTTCTTCACTCATACCCGGCTGATTTTCCTGCCATACAACGGATTCGGCTCCACGATATCCATGTCGTTCATCGTAGTCCAGCAGGTTTTTAACGGCTGCTTCATTGGCTGCTTTCTGCAGGCGGGAATCAATGGTTGTAAAGACTTGAGCTCCTGATGTGTAGGCTTCTTCGCCATATTTGTCGACCATCCATGCCCGAGCCATTTCAGCAACATAAGGAGCATCCAGTTCGATCTCCGCTCCGTAGCGGTTCCCCTGCAGTACTTCTGCCCGAGCCGCTGCATATTCTGTCTGAGTGATATATTTTTCATCCAGCATCCGCATCAATACGACATTTCTGCGTTTGGTTGCCCGTTCAACAGAATAAATAGGATTCATTGTAGAAGGAGCTTTAGGCAGGCCTGCTATCGTGGCAATTTCGCCCAGCGTCAGGTCCCGGACCTCTTTACCGAAATAAACCTGAGCTGCGGCTCCGACGCCATAAGAGCGGTGGCCGAGATAGATTTTATTCAGATAAAGCTCAAGAATTTCCTGTTTGCTCAACAGTTGTTCGATGTGAATTGCAATGAACATCTCTTTGATTTTGCGCATAATTTTCTTTTCATTAGATAAAAAGAAGTTACGTGCCAACTGTTGAGTAATTGTACTGGCTCCCTGCTTTGCGGAACCGGACATCGCAACAACAACCGCCGCCCGGATAATACCAATAGGGTCGATACCTTTATGATCATAAAAACGGCTGTCTTCCGTAGCAATAATCGCTTCCAGTAATTCCGGCGGGATTTCTTCTAGCGTCAGAGGAATACGCCGTTTTTCCCCAAACTGGGAAATTAGCTTGCCGTCCCGGCTAAATACCTGCATCGGAGTCTGTAGCTGTACATCTTTTAGTGTGGCGACATCTGGTAGCTCTGGCTTTACGTAATAATAAAAGCCAATGATTGTACTCACTCCCAAAATAATGCAAATCAATGAAAAGATTAGCAAATGCTTTATGAACTTCACCGGATATTCCCTGATTGATTGAGGTTGTCTTGGTATAAACCCTAGTACATTAGGACACTAATTTAGCACAGGAACAGGGGGCATTGCTTCTTAAACTCATATTCCTTTTAGGTTTACTGTCAGTTTTAAGCCTTATGGTCTGATTTTACGCGTCACTTTTTGCAGGAGCCAATTTTTTATGGGCAAATTTGTAGTTACAGGTATCGATATCGGTCACTACAGCATTAAAGCTGTAGTCTTAACGTCAGCAGATCAACATTATTCTCTGGTCACTTATAAAGAACTTCCTGTTATCGGAAGTATTTTCACCGATAACCAGACTCTGGATTATCAGAAACTTGTCAAAAAACTCCGGGAATTGAAAAAAATGTTGCCGGTATTTATCCGCAGCGCTGCGATTTCACTACCAGATAACGCCGTGATCAGTAAAACATTCAGTTTTGATGTGATTCCTGAGATAAGAGAAGAAGAGTTTATGGTTTATCAGGCTTTTTCTCAGCAATCTCATATTCCTGCCGACGAGCTATGTCTTGATTTTATTGATGTTACGGATAAAGACTCGGTACAGAAGCCCGGGAGAACATATCAGGTGTATGCCACCCGTAAATCCATGATGGAGGGGCGGGTCGCGAGTATAAAGAGGGCGGGATTCAGACCTGTACTGGCCGATATGCAGTCTCATTGTTTACAGACTGTCTGTGAATATGCCGGAGAGAAGCAAGACCGGCAGGGGAATTGGATGCTGGTGAATATCGGCTCGACGCACACTTCTTTTTGTGTCGTTTCTGCATCAGGGCAGTTGTTTTATCGTGAAATCGCATTGGATTCGATCCTTCATTCTGATTCGGACGATAATTTTTTTATTTCCGGGGAGGCAACGGATTTTCTTAATGAGCTGAGCCGAAAAATAGAGAAACATGTTCAGTTATATCACACGGTCAGTTCGCCACAGACATTGGATGGTATTTGGTTTTCAGGTAGTGGTGCCGGCTGCAATGATTTGTGCCTGCGGACAGAGAAGTTTTTAGGGATACGTTGTGAGTTATTGAATCCTCTGGAATTGGTAGACCGTGGCTTTTTTCCTCGGGGTAATGATGGTTCAGAGCTGGCTTTTTGCTGTGCAACCGGGCTGGCTATCCGGGGGATTGAATGGATGGAAGAACGTTATGGAGCATAAGGTTAATCTGCTGCCGTGGCGAGAAGAATTGAGGGAGAAGCACAGGAGGCGCTGTGTGGTTGTTCTGCTATCAGCTGTGCTTTGTGGAATGGGGATTCTGGCATTAACGGCTTATTATATTGATGATCAGATTCAGCAGCAGAAAAGTCGTCTGGATCAGCTCGGACAGTATTCAGCTGTACAGGGTGAGCGTATCCGGCTGTTATCTGTGGTCAGGGACGATCTGGGACTGATTCAGCAGAAACTGTCGTATGTTGAAGAGGTTAGGCATGCACGGAATAAAGCCACAGACGTGATGAATCAGCTTTTGCTGCTTGTTCCTCCGGGTGTGTATGCCGACAGTATCAAAATGAAAGGCTCGGAGCTGAAGATATCCGGGTTCAGTGAGAATACGGAACAGCTTGCAGAGATGCTGGATAACCTTGAACATGATCCGCTTATTACAGATGTCGGAATGCATTCTATTGTCCATGACGAAGAGCGTTTTGGACGGATGTTTCAGACATACAGTCTGTCGTTTCGTTTTACCGCCCGGCATAAGTCGGTTCCGGAGGTAAATGATGGACTGGAGTAAGTTTCAGATCAGCGATGACATTACAGAATGGCCTTTTTCTGCACAGGTAATCGTTTCCGTATTATGCACTGTGGTGATACTTCTGGCCGGTAGCTGGTTCTATTTGTGGCCGGAATCCGGGCGGCTGGCTGATTATCGTCAGCAGGAAGTCAGTCTGCAGGCCGCTATTCAGAATAGAGCCGGACAGCTTTCCGTATTACCTCTGCTTCAGACCCGTCTGGATGCATTGCATGGACGTTATGCTTCTCTTTTGCAGCAGCTTCCGAAGCAAAAGGAACTGGCAGATATTCTGGCAGCGGTGAACAGAGCGGGTGTGGATCACCAACTGACTTTTATCCGTATTGGCTGGGGTGAGAGGCAACGGCAGGCATATTTCTACCGTCTACCCCTGAATATAGAGCTGAGTGGGCACTATGATGATGTCGGTCATTTTTTTGCTGCAATTGCCCGGCTTCCGCAGATTATCAGTGTTGATGATGTGGAGTGGCAGAGAAGCGGCAAGGAAAGTGACAGGCTGTCTGTCAGGATCCTGGCTTATATCTATCAGTCTGAGCAAGAAATCAGTCCAAACCAGAACCAGGAATAAATCATGAAACAGAATAAGTGGTTAGAAGCCCTCGTTTTCTGTGGGCTGTCGGGATGTCAGGCGTACGATACACCCCTGGATCGGTTTATTCTTCAGGTGGAACAGCAAACAGCTGTCTTGTCCGATGAGCCGGTGCAGCCGAAGCCGTTTGTCGCCATTACTTATATGCCGCAGGGGGGGCGTTCTCCATTTATGCTGCCTTACAGAACGATGCCTCAGCTACCAGCAGATACCGGAGCAGCCTGCTGGCAGCCGGAAGGTTTTGAGTCTGTCGAACCGCTTGAGCATATTGCGCTGGATAGCCTGCAGTTTAAAGGTGTGATGGGGCCGCATAATGCACTTTCCGGGCTGATACAGACTCCTGATGGTTTTTTACATAAGGTTAGCCCGGGTCAGTATATTGGCCTTAATCATGGGCGGATAGACAGGGTGTTCTCTGATGCACTTCTCATACAGGAAGCCTTGCCTGATGGAAATGGTTGCTGGGTACCACACCATAGCAGGCTGATACTGAAAGAAAACAGAAATGGGGATAAGTGATATGAAATCAGATGTGTGTCTGTGTTGCAGACAATTCCGGCTGATGGCGCTCCTGCTTTTGGTGCTTTTGATGTGTCAGCCAGCTCATAGTACGGAAGCCCGAAGTAAGCCGATTTCCGTCAATTTTCAGGATGTATCGGTACGCCATGTCTTACAAGTGATTGCTGAGGATAATCAGTTTAATCTGGTGATGTCGGATGCGGTGAGCGGTAATCTGACCTTACGGCTGGATAACGTTCCATGGCCGCAGGTATTGGACAGTATTCTGCAAGTTAAAGGGCTGGAAAAACGGATGGATGGTGACATTATTCTTGTTGCTCCTGTGGAAGAATTGGATCTTAGGGAAAAACGGGTACAGGAAAGACGCCGTGCAGAAGAAGAGCAGAAAGGACTGCTCTCAAAAGTCATTCAGGTAAATTATGCCGATGCGGAAGATATTGCTGCGATGCTGAGTGGTAAAGGTGGAAGCGGTATGTTGTCTGAACGAGGTAGTGTCATGGTCGACAAACGTACTAATTCCTTGCTGATACGGGAGTGGCCGGATAAATTGCACATCATCCGGGAACTGATTCAGTCTTTAGATGTACCGGTAAAACAGGTGCAGATTGAAGCACGGATCGTGACCATCAGTGAAGATAATATGGATGAACTGGGTGTCCGCTGGGGATTCAGTTCTCAGCATGGTTCTTTCGGGATCGGCGGTTCGGTTGAAAGCAATCTTGCGGCATCAGGTCGTTACCCGGGGAGCGGGAACGTCGGGCTGTCCGTCGCAGGTGAGACCGTCAATGTTATCGATATTGGTCAGTTTCTGAACGTGAATCTGGGGGTAACGTCCGGCAATGCATCTGGCATTGCTTTCCAGGTAGCCCGGCTGGGATCAGATACGTTACTGGATTTAGAGCTTTCGGCATTGCAGGCTGAATCCAAGGCTGAAATTATCTCCAGTCCCCGTTTAATCACCACTAATAAGAAACCGGCTTATATTGAACAGGGCACTGAGATTCCGTATCTTGAAGCTTCCTCCAGCGGGGCGACATCTGTATCATTTAAAAAAGCGGTGCTCAGTCTGGAAGTGACACCGCAAATTACGCCGGATAACCGTCTGGTACTGGATCTGAGTGTGACTCAGGACAGACCGGGGCAGATAGTTAAGGCCGGAGAGGGTGAAGCGGTTGCGATTCAGACACAGCGAATAGGGACACAGGTACTGGTTAATAATGGTGAGACGATTGTGCTCGGGGGGATCTATCAGAATACTCTGGCAAACCGTATTGATAAGGTTCCTCTGCTGGGTGACCTGCCTTTGTTGGGGCGATTATTCCGACGAACTTATGAGAAATTGGGTAAGAGTGAGCTTCTTATTTTTGTCACACCCAAGGTCGTTCAGCAGCAGAGCTGAAAATAAAGTTGCAATAGTGGCACCATATCACGATAATTTCGGGTCTTATCACGAATTATCTGTGAGGAATTGGTGTCACAAATTTATCTGGTGAATAAATGCCGGAACTGTTTTGTGGCGATGTCATTGAATTAACGTTGTAAATCTTAATGCTAAATATGGCTGATAAACGTAATATTTTCTTAGTGGGACCAATGGGTGCTGGTAAAAGCACGATTGGCCGACACCTTGCACAACAACTGCACATGGAATTTGTCGATTCCGATACGGTTATTGAAGAACGTACCGGTGCTGATATTGCCTGGGTATTTGATGTTGAAGGTGAAGAAGGCTTCCGTAAGCGCGAAGAAGCTGTCATTAATGAACTGACTGAACAGCAGGGTATTGTTCTGGCAACCGGTGGCGGCTCGGTTAAGAGTAAAGAAAACCGTAACCGACTTTCTGCTCGTGGTGTGGTTGTCTATCTGGAAACGACGATCGAGAAACAGTTGGCTCGTACCAACCGCGATAAGAAGCGTCCGCTTCTGCAAACGGATGATCCTCGTGAGGTGTTGGAAAATCTGGCATCGGAACGTAATACTCTGTATGAAGAAGTTGCTGATTATACGGTGCGTACCGATGATCAAAGTGCGAAAGTGGTCGCTAATCAAATTGTAAAAATGCTGGAAGATCACTAAGTTCAAACTAGCGGAGAGTTAACCATGGAACGGATCACTGTTGAACTTGGTGAGCGTAGCTATCCAATTACTATCGGCGCTGGATTATTTAATGATCCGGCGTGTTTTTCTTTCTTATCCCCGAACAAAAAAGTGGTGGTGATCAGTAACGTAACGGTTGCTCCGCTTTACGCCGAAAAAATCTCTGCCCTGATTACTCAAGCGGGCTGTGAGGTCTCCGTTCTTGAGTTGCCGGATGGTGAGCAGCATAAGAATCTGACTGAATTTGAAAAGATCATGAGCTACCTGATTGAAGGCAGTTATAGTCGTGATGTTACTTTAGTCGCTCTGGGGGGAGGGGTTATCGGTGATTTGGTCGGATTTGCGGCGGCATGTTATCAGCGTGGTATCGATTTTATTCAGGTACCGACAACATTGCTTTCTCAGGTGGATTCTTCTGTCGGAGGGAAGACGGCGGTAAATCATCCTCTGGGTAAGAATATGATAGGGGCATTTTACCAGCCTAAATCTGTAATTATTGATACGGACTGTCTGGGTACGCTTCCCGAACGGGAGTTTGCATCAGGTATGGCGGAAGTCATTAAATACGGCATTATCTATGATTATGATTTCTTTGTCTGGCTGGAAGAGCATATGGAGCAGCTGTATGCACTGGATCAGCAGGCACTTGCTTATGCGATAGCTCGTTGTTGCAGTATTAAGGCCGAAGTGGTGGCTCAGGATGAAAAAGAGTCAGGAATTCGTGCATTACTGAACCTTGGTCATACTTTTGGTCATGCGATTGAAGCAGAACTAGGGTATGGTAATTGGTTGCATGGCGAAGCTGTTTCAGCAGGTACAGCAATGGCAGCACGGACTGCGCAACGACAAGGGCTGATCGATGATGTTCAGGCGGAACGTATGATTGCTGTACTGCAGAAAGCTCGTTTGCCTGTACATACGCCTGCTAATATGTCTTTTGATGATTTTATGCCGCATATGATGCGGGATAAAAAAGTGTTATCCGGTAAACTTCGACTGGTACTTCCCAGCAGTATAGGTTCTGCTGATGTGGTAGCAGAGGTTCCGGGAGAACATATCCGTCAGGCTATTGAAGCCTGCCGTCGGTAATATGGGACGGCACTGAAAATAAACCCTATTTGCTGAGGCAAATTGTCAATAGGATTCCCGAATGAGTTTGGCGCATGAGTTACGTGTTCTGGATATCGAATCACAGGTAGAGTTGCTGGATCGTCTGCAACTTCTGACCCGTTTTGGTTCCAATCTGATCAATATCTCCGGTGTCAAAGGTTCGGGAAAGTCCTGGATAGCCCAGCGTTATCTTGAAGCCCGTTCTCAGGATAAAAATCAGTCTCTGCTGATGTGCCATCCTAATCAGAGTGATAAACAGAAGCGGGCCATACTGCTGAATCAGATAGTTTCGGCTCCTCTGTTTAATGAGGAAGATCCTGTTAGTGAAAGTTTTGCTTATCTGGTACAGGACAGAAGCTGTGATGTTGTGGTTGTGGTGGATGATGCTCATCTGCTGAGTGAAACCCTGCTGGCGGAGCTCTGGACTCTGGTTCTGGAAGCACAGACCAATCCTCTCTGGAATATCAATATTCTTCTCTTTACTACTGGTGATGTTCTTGAGCCGGTATTGACCCGGCTCAGTTACGGACAGGAACTAAAGCCCATTTCTCTGGAAATCGAACCGCTGAGAGAGAAAGAAGCTGAAACTTTCTGTGAACTGCTGGTGATCAAATATGCGACGGATGCCGGACTTAAAAAGAAAATCCGTCAGGCGATGAAAAAAACGCCTCCTCTGCCGGGAGCGTTAATGGCCTTGGGAGAAAGTAAGATGGAAAGAAAAATTATTATTCGTTCAATCATAGGTTCACCGGGGATTATCGCGGCTTTTTCCATTTTGTTACTTCTGCTGGTGGCCGGGGGATATTTCTGGTTCTTTAATCAGCCAGTTCCTGAAGTTGTGACAGAAGAATCTGTCACGACAGCAGTGACCGATACGGCGGAGCCAACAGTATTACCGGTGGCCGCGGATACGTCTTCTCCTGCAGAGGAACAGCCAGACCCGGCGGTGGTAGAGGATGATGCTATATCACTTCCTCCGGAGATTCAGGAGAGCATAGAAAGTGTCGGTAAAGCAGATGATGGCCAGCGGGTCGTCGTTCCGGCACAGGTTGTTGATGCTTTGCTGGAAGGCAGTACTGATGTTGATACCCGTGTCATTGATGATGTGGTCAGTGATGTCCGACAACAAGCCGATATGCCTACTGACATTATGGAAGGACAGGGTGAGCCAGTTGAAGCTGCTGAGCAGTCTGCAGAAGTACTTCCTCCTCCGGTGATCACTTTCTCCTTTGCTAAGGATGAGCTCAGAGCCATTCCGGCCAGTCACTATACGTTGCAACTAGCCGCTTTGTTATCGCTGGAAGAGGTAGAGTCATTTATCACGGAGCATCAGATACAGGACAAGGTTCAGGTTTATCCGACTGTCCGTAATGATATTGAGTGGTTTATTGTTACATCCGGAGACTTTTCTTCTATTCAGGCGGCCAGAGATGCCCGCCTTCAGCTTCCGGAAAGTATTCAGGTTCTGGAGCCATGGGCAAAATCCATGCGGCAGGTACACAGCGAAATGGCACTGGCAAATTAACGCTGAGGTCAGTGGAAAAATATGTTACATTCCGCCCCCTTATTTTTGTGCAGTTAGTAGCGCGTGGACAGACAGTAAGAGCAGTAAATGAAAAAGCAGCGTGCCTTCTTAAAATGGGCTGGTGGTAAATACGGATTGGTTGAAGATATTCAGCGTCATCTGCCGCCTGCAAAAAGGCTGATAGAACCATTCGCCGGAGCCGGATCGGTTTTTCTTAATACGGATTACGAAGAGTATCTGCTTGCCGATATCAATCAGGATCTGATTAATCTGTATAACCTGCTGAAAGCAGAACCGGATAAATATATCCACGAAGCACGACGTTTGTTTCAGCCGGATTGTAACCGCAAAGAGTTTTATCTGGACATGCGTGCCCAGTTCAATGCGACCAATGATGTCTGGTTCCGTTCTCTTGCATTTTTGTATATGAACCGTTTTGGCTTTAATGGCTTATGCCGCTATAACAAAAAGGGTGGTTTTAACGTGCCTTTCGGTTCTTACAAAAAACCCTATTTTCCGGAACAGGAGATGCTGGCATTCGCAGAAAAGGCACAGAAGGCCACATTTGTCTGTGAAAGTTATATCGATACTTTTGCCCGTGCTGATAACGACAGTGTTATTTACTGCGATCCGCCTTATGCGCCTTTATCGAATACAGCTAATTTTACTTCTTATGCTACCAGTGGTTTTACACTGGATGATCAGGCCAATCTGGCTGAAATTGCAGAAAATATTTCCTGCCAGAAGGGGATCCCTGTTCTTATATCTAATCATGATACCTTACTGACCCGGCGCCTTTACCATGGAGCTAATCTGAATGTGGTCAGAGTGAAGCGTACCATCAGCCGTAACGGAGCTGGACGCAATAAAGTCGATGAGCTTCTGGCTCTTTTCAGCCATCAGGCTGAATCCGTCTGAAGGGCAGGATTTTTCGGTAAATCTCTGCTACTGGCAATCAGGGAATTAGGGTAAAATACGGGCGAATTTCGTCCGTATTATTATTTTGTGTAATTATTCCTGAGGTCAGGTATGAAAGATTTTCTTATTGCTCCATCCATTTTATCTGCTGATTTTGCCCGTCTTGGTAACGATGTGGAAAAAGTGCTGCAAGCCGGTGCAGATATCATCCACTTTGATGTGATGGATAACCATTTTGTACCTAACCTTTCTTTTGGTGCCCCTATTTGCAAGGCATTGCGTGATTATGGCATTACGGCACCGATTGATGTACATCTGATGGTTAAGCCGGTTGATCGCATTATTCCTGATTTTGCTAAAGCCGGAGCCAGCATTATTACTGTTCATGCTGATGCCACTGATCATCTGGACCGCAGCCTGCAACTGATCAAAGAATGCGGTTGTGAGGCGGGTGTTGTACTAAACCCGGCAACGCCACTGCACCACCTTGATTACATCATGGATAAACTGGACATGATCCTGCTTATGTCGGTTAACCCGGGCTTTGGCGGTCAGTCTTTTATCCCTTCATCTCTGAACAAACTACGTGATATTCGTCAGCGTATCGAAGCCTCAGGCCGCGATATCCGTCTTGAGGTTGACGGCGGCGTGAAGGTAGACAATATCCGTGAAATCGCTGAAGCTGGTGCTGATGTCTTTGTCGCAGGGTCTGCTATTTTCGGTCAGCCGGACTATAAAGTCGTGATTGACGAAATGCGCGCTGAGCTGGCAAAAGTACAGCAATAAGACCGACACTTTTCCTCTCCCTGATGAGAGAGGATGATTGATTATGGAAGAATAATGTCGCTGGAAAAAATTAAACTGATCGCATTCGACCTGGATGGTACGCTGCTGGACAGTGTGCCGGATTTAGCTCTGGCGGTGGATCAGTCAGTACAGGCTCTGGGTTATGATCCCGTGAGTGAAGATCAGGTTCGTGAGTGGGTTGGGAATGGTGCCGATATACTGCTGGGCAGAGCGCTGAGCAGGAGTCTCACGGTTGACCCGGCTATTGATCCGGAAGTACAGAAAAAGGCTCGTGAGCTATTTAATAAGTTTTATGCCGAATGTGGTCATGCCCTGAGCAATCTGTACCCTACGGTAAAGGAAACGCTGGATAAGCTCTATAGTGCTGGTTATAAGCTGGCGGTTGTTACTAATAAGCCGGGGACATTTGTGCCGGAGATTCTGCAACAACATCACTTGTCTGATTTGTTTGTGGATGTGATTGGCGGAGAAGACTTTCCGCTGCGTAAGCCTGATCCTATGGCACTGAACTGGCTGTTGGATAAGCATGGTTTATCTGCAGAAGAGATGCTGATGGTCGGCGACTCTAAAAACGATGTGCTGGCGGCTAAAAACGCCTGTTGTCCCTCTTTTGCCTTAACCTATGGTTACAATCACGGTGAGCCCATCGAAAACTCTGAGCCGGACTATATCGCAGATGAAATGGCGGAACTGTTGACTCTGCTAACTGCGTAAAGGTAAAAGAATTTCAGTTTTATGGCTGGAAAAATACTCGCTAACGAGTACACTGCTTGGGTTGTCTTTCAGACACCTGCGTATTCTTTTTTCAAATATTATTCTAAAGAAGTAAGGAAATCATAATCATGAGCAAACCTATTGTATTAAGTGGCGTACAGCCATCAGGTGAACTAAGTATCGGTAACTACTTAGGTGCTCTTCGTCAGTGGCATCAAATGCAGGACGATTATGATTGCCATTACTGTATTGTTGATCTTCATGCTATTACGGTCCGTCAGGATCCAAAAGCCTTGTATGAAGCAACGCTGGATGCGCTGTCGGTCTGTCTGGCTGTCGGAGTGACCCCGGAGAAAAGTACCCTGTTTGTTCAGTCTCATGTACCAGAGCATGCGCAGCTGGGCTGGGTACTGAACTGCTACACTCAGATGGGTGAACTGAACCGTATGACTCAGTTCAAAGATAAAGCTCAACGTTATGCGAACGATATCAACGTTGGCCTATACGATTATCCGGTGCTGATGGCGGCCGATATTCTGGCTTATCAGGCTGAGCAGGTACCGGTTGGCAGTGATCAGAAGCAGCATCTTGAGCTGGCTCGTGATATCGCACTGCGTTTTAACAATCTGTATGGCGAAACTTTTGTGGTACCTGAACCGTATATTCCACAGGTGAATGCCCGTGTAATGAGCCTGCAGGATGCTACGAAGAAGATGTCTAAGTCAGATGATAACCGCAAGAATGTGATTACCATTCTGGAAGATCCTAAGTCGATTACCAAGAAAATTAAGAGTGCAGTAACAGACCCGGAAGATCCACCTCGTGTTATTTATGATGTGGAGAACAAGCCTGGTATCGCTAACCTGATGGGGCTGATGCATGCCGCGACCGGTCAGAGTTTTGCTGAAATCGAGAAAGAGTTTGAAGGCAAAATGTACGGCCACTTTAAAGTGGCTGTCGCTGAGGCTGTGGTCGCTATGCTGGAACCTGTACAGGCAGAATATAAGCGTATTCGTGCTGATCGTGCATATCTGGATTCAGTGATGAAGAATGGTGCCGAGAAAGCTTCAACACAAGCGGAAGAAACACTCAAGAGAGTCTACAAAGCTGTAGGTTTTGTTGCACGCCCGTAATGTAAATACGACAGAATCAGACGGATTAAGGCCGGCAGTTATTATACTGCTGGCCTTATTTTTTACTTGCCTTTCTCGGACGGTATTGGAAGAATGCCATCCAACGTCTTCTGGTTTAACTGCCATATCTGCAGGAAGTTCAATGTTGCTTATTATCGACAACTACGACTCTTTCACCTACAACTTGTACCAGTATTTCTGTGAACTGGGCGCTGAGGTGAAAGTGGTACGCAATGACGAGATTGACATCCCGGGTATTGAAGCATTGAAGCCGACTCATTTGGTTATTTCACCGGGGCCCTGTACACCGAATGAAGCCGGCATTTCTCTGGATGTAATCAGGCACTTTGCGGGTAAGCTTCCGATTCTTGGTGTCTGTTTGGGACATCAGGCTATTGCTCAGGTTTTTGGCGGTGAGGTTGTGCGTGCCCGCGAGGTCATGCATGGTAAAACGTCGTTAATTACCCATACAGGTAAGAGTGTATTTCATGCATTGAATAATCCTCTGACGGTGACCCGATATCATTCTCTGGTGGTGAAAGCTGACTCTTTGCCTGATTGTTTTGAAGTCACTGCCTGGACCACCCTGGCTAATGGTGAGATGGACGAGATCATGGGCTATCAGCATAAGACATTGCCTATTGAAGCGGTGCAGTTTCATCCTGAATCGATAAAAACAGAACAGGGGCATGCACTTTTGGCGAATTTTCTGCAAAGAAGCCGTGTGTAGTTTCTGTCCGTTTCCCATCTGCCAGTGATCACTTTTCCAGATATTTTTCTGTTCGATACTGATTAATAAATATGAATTTTTTTTCATATTTTGTTTTTTTTATCTGGTAGTATTGCTTTTGTTTGCGTTTTTATGTCTTATTAGTGAATAAATAGTCATTGGTGGCTATTGGGTTCAATAGAACCGTTGTTCTTATCTATTGAAATCGTTATTAAATGGTAAATACTAATTAAGATACACTTATGGCGTATCGGGTCGGGGAGACGTGACAATGGAAAATAAGGTCGAGCGCAGTTGGTTTGATGAGGTGATGGTACCTTGCTATAGCCCGATGGAAATGGTGCCGGTCAGGGGGGAAGGCTCCCGGCTTTGGGATCAGGAAGGTAAAGAGTATATCGATTTTGCTGGTGGTATTGCGGTCAGTTGTCTCGGTCACTGTCATCCAGTAATGGTCAATGCCATCACTGAGCAGGCGAAAAAAATCTGGCATGTCAGTAATGTCATGACTAATGAACCAGCATTACGTTTGGCTCGCAAACTGACAGAGCTGACCTTTGCCGATAAAGTTTTTTTTGCTAACTCTGGTGCAGAGGCAAATGAAGCGGCTTTTAAACTGGCTCGCCGGGTAGCGGCTGACCGATTCGGGGCTGAAAAATCAGAAATTATTGCCTTTAAACAAGGGTTTCATGGCCGGACGTTTTTTACGGTAACCGTTGGAGGGCAGAATGCCTACTCGGATGGTTTTGGCCCTAAACCCGGTGAAGTGACGCATCTTGACTACAATGATATTGAAGCATTAAAAGCGCATATTTCCAATAAAACTTGTGCAGTGGTGATGGAACCACTACAGGGCGAGGGGGGGATCGTATCTCCTGTGCCTGATTTTGCTCTGGCAGTGCGGGAATTGTGTGATCAGTATAATGCTTTGCTGATTTTTGACGAAGTACAGACAGGTAATGGCCGGACGGGAAATCTGTATGCCTATGAAGGTCTGGGGGTGACTCCTGATATACTGAGTACGGCCAAATCGCTGGGTGGCGGTTTTCCTATCGGGGCTATGCTGACGACAACCGAATTGGCTGCTCATTTTAAGGTTGGTACGCATGGCTCTACTTACGGTGGTAATCCGTTGGCGTGTGCAGTGGCAGAAGCTGTTCTGGATGAAATCAGTAAACCTGAAACCCTGAATGGTGTTCTGGAAAGAGAAATTATCTTTCGTGAAGGTCTGGCGGAGATCAACAAAAAATACAGTATTTTCAGTGAGATCCGCGGAGAAGGTCTGTTACTTGGTGCTGCGATGAATAAGGCGTGGCAGGGAAGGGCAAAAGATGTACTGACAGCTGCCGGGAAAGAGGGGCTGATGGTGTTGATTGCCGGTGCTAATGTAGTTCGATTTACGCCGTCATTGGTGATTGCTAAAGAAGATATACAAGAAGGACTGGCGAGACTGGATAAAGCGATTGCTTCGATTGTCTGAGGGTATTATACGCTTTGTCGCTCTCTGAACCTTCTGTAACAAGGAGGCGTTGTGATGCTTGTTGTTCGACCTATAGAGAAAACAGATTACCCGGCTCTGCGGGTGTGTGCTGAAGAGTCCGGGCATGGTTTCACTTCTCTTCCTGTTAATGAAGGGCTGCTTATCAGCCGAATCGAACATTCTGTGGAGAGTTTTGCCAGACAGAATATTACTCAACCGGAGGGAGAAAGCTATCTGATGGTGGGGGTGGATTCGGTGACGGGGGAGGTGGCAGGTACCACGGCTCTTGAATCTGCTGTCGGACTGGATCTGCCTTTCTATACCTACCACATCAGCACAATAGTGCACTCTTCTCAGCCTCTGGGAGTCAATAATAAGGTACAGATACTCACTCTTGGTAATAACTATACCGGTTGTACAGAAGTTTGTACTCTGTTTCTGCGACCTTCTTTTCGTGGGGGACTGAATGGCAAACTGATGTCGAAGTGCCGTTTTCTGATGCTGGCGGAACATCCGGAACGTTTTTCTGCGACAGTTTTTGCGGAAATGCGCGGTGTTTCTGACGCGGATGGTAACTCACCATTCTGGCAATGGTTACAGGAACATTTTTTCTCTATTGACTTCACTATGGCAGATTATCTTACCGGGATCGGGAAAAAAGGTTTTATTGCGGATCTGATGCCGAAGCTTCCTATCTACGTTAATTTGCTCAGTCCTGAAGCGCAGGCTGTTATCGGGCAAGTACATGAAAAAACACTTCCTGCACTTAAGCTACTGGAACAGGAGGGATTTGCCTGTCGGAATCACATTGATATCTTTGATGCCGGACCTACGGTTGAATGCGACACTCAGCAGATCAATTCGGTGCGGAACTCATTCCGGGCCAGAGTGAAAGTCAGTGAACACACCAGTTCTCAGGATTATCTGTTATCCAACACCTCATTTGAACACTTCAGAGCGACGGCAGCTAAAGCCGCATATGATCAGGAGAATCAGACCGTTCTGCTTGCTCAGGAAGTGGCAGATGCACTGCAGGTGACCAATGGTGATTCTGTACGTATGCTTGCGCTATAAACAGGAGGCGGTATGAGTCAGTGGATTGCTGGTCAGTGGGTGGAGGGGCAGGGAGAGCCGATGGTTTCTGTCTGTCCGTATGATGATCTTCCCTTATGGCAGGGAGAAAGTGCGACGCCGGATCAGGTTGAACAGGCCGTACAGGCTGCTCGCCATGCCTTTTTACATTGGAAGCTATGTTGTTTTTCTGAGCGGAAAAGGGTTATACAGGCATTTGCTGCTCAGGTAACACGACACAGTGATGTGCTGGCTGAGGTGATAGCAAAAGAGACGGGTAAGCCCTTATGGGAGAGTCGTACTGAAGCTGCTGCGGTAGCGGCCAAAGTGGATATTTCTATTCGTGCTTATCAGGAAAGAAGTGGGGAGAAATGTCGTGAAGCTGATGGAACGCAGATGTGCTTACGCCACCGGCCTCTTGGTGTGATGGCCATATTCGGGCCTTATAATTTCCCTGCTCACTTGCCTAATGGTCATATGGTACCAGCCCTTTTGGCAGGTAATACTGTTGTGTATAAGCCTTCGGAACAGACTCCATATACTGCCGAGTTCATGATGCAATTGTGGGAATCGGCAGGGATGCCAGCAGGGGTGATTAACTTGCTGCAGGGCGGAACACAAACAGGGATTGCTTTGGCGCAGTCCCGGGAGATTGACGGTTTGCTGTTTACCGGTAGTGCATCTACTGGACATCTTCTGCACAGGCAGTTTTCCGGTCAGCCGGAAAAGATGCTGGCGCTGGAGATGGGAGGAAATAATCCGCTGGTGGTATCCGGGCAGTATGGGAAAGTAGATGCTGCTGTCTATACGATTATTCAGTCTGCTTTTTTGAGTGCCGGACAGCGTTGTACCTGTGCTCGTCGTCTGTATGTACCTGAGGGAAAAAATGGCGATAGACTCGTAGCCAGGCTGGTCGAAGTGATTAAAACGATTCGGGTGGATCAGCCATTTTCCGATCCTCAGCCTTTTATGGGATCTCTGATTTCACAGGCTGCCGTTCAGGGTATTTTAGATGCTCAGGCACATTTGATCGCTCTGGGGGGGATTCCTTTGCTTAAAGCACAGCCAGGAAGAGCTGCATTTATTTCTCCCGGGTTGATTGACATTACATCTGTGTTCTCTCCTCCGGATCAGGAGTATTTTGGGCCTTTGCTGCAGATGGTGCGTTATCCGGTAAACGGTGAGTTTTCTGCCATCGAGTCTGCGGTAGAGATGGCAAATAATACTCGGTTTGGGTTATCTGCCGGATTGATTTCTACTGATGATAATGAATGGAATTATTTTCTGCAGCATATTCGTGCTGGTATAGTAAATCGTAATCGTCAGTTGACCGGAGCCAGTAGTGATATGCCGTTTGGAGGACCCGGTGCATCCGGTAATCTCAGACCGAGCGCCTATTATGCAGCAGACTATTGCGCTTACCCTATGGCTTCAATGGAAGGTGATGCCCCGGTACTGCCTGAAATACTGAGTCCGGGGGTACTGTTTTAGTCGTTTTCCATACCTAGATCCAGAGGGGTTTTGCTTGGCTTTCCACCTTCTTCCCGGGTCAGTCTCGGAACCATATAGCCGGAAACCTGGGTCATCATCTCTCGTACGATGGCCTTTGCTTTTGTATCGCTGACATAAAAATGCGCTGCCCCCTGAACCTTATCCAGCACATGCAGGTAATAAGGCTGAACACCGTTATCAAATAGCGCTTCACTAAGTGCTATTTGTGTTTCGGCACTGTCGTTGACTCCTTTTAGCAGTACGCTCTGGTTCAGTAGGGTAACTCCTGCATTTTTCAGCATCTGCAATGCTTGCACCAGTTGCTGATCCATTTCATTTTTATGATTGATATGAGTAACCAGAATCGTCTTTAACCGGGTATACCTAAGTAATTCACACAGATCCGTTGTGATGCGCGACGGGATCACGACTGGAAGACGAGTGTGAATCCGAAGTCTGCGGATGTGTGGGATCTGTTCCAGCCGTTCCGTCAGCCAACGTAATTCATTATCTTTCGCCATCAGAGGATCTCCTCCGGAGAGTATGATTTCATTCAGTTCTGCATGCTGTTCTATATAGTCCAGACTTCGCTGCCAGACGCTTTTTGAGCCTTTATTGTCATTGTACGGAAAGTGACGTCTGAAACAGTAGCGGCAGTTAATTGCACAGCCTCCTTTCAGGATCAGCAGAGCACGGTTATGGTATTTATGCAGCAACCCGGGCAGCTCATTATCTTGTTCTTCAAGCGGATCCACTGAATAGCCGGGATGATATTCCAGCTCATCATTAATGGGCAGAACCTGACGTAATAAAGGATCATGGATGTTGCCTTTTTCCATCCTGCGGATAAAGCTTTGCGGTACGCGTTGAGCAAATAATTTTCTGGCAGCAAAACGACATCCTTCAACGGGGTGAGGCCACTGTTCCTGTGGAATACCGAGTTGAGTGAGTAGCTTCTCCGGATCAGAGATCGCACTTGCCAGCTCATTGAGCCAGTTTTGCTCAACAGAGACGGATTTTCGGGTTATGATAGGCAACATTAAAATTTAGCTCGAATAATAGTAAGAGGAAACAATGGCTACAGTTAGCACTAATGAATTTAAAAGCGGCCTTAAACTAATGCTTGATAATGAGCCGTGCGTTATTCTGGAAAACGAATATGTTAAACCAGGTAAAGGTCAGGCGTTTAACCGCGTAAAAATTCGTAAACTACTTTCTGGTAAAGTGCTAGAGAAAACCTTTAAGTCTGGTGACACATGTGAAGTTGCAGACGTAATGGATATCGACCTAGATTACCTGTATTCAGACGGCGAATTCTATCACTTTATGAATGCAGAAACATTCGAACAGATTGCAGCAGATGCAAAAGCGGTAGGTGATAACGCTAAGTGGCTGGTAGAAAACAACACTTGTATGCTGACACTGTGGAATGGTAATCCTATCACAGTGACTCCGCCAAACTTTGTTGAGTTAGAAGTTACTGAAACGGATCCGGGTCTGAAAGGCGATACGCAGGGCACGGGCGGCAAGCCAGCGACACTGTCTACCGGTGCTGTTGTGCGTGTTCCTCTGTTCATCCAGATAGGTGAAATTATTAAAGTTGATACCCGTTCAGCGGAATATGTAAGCCGCGTGAAGTAATTTTCAGGTCGTTTATCACGAAAAAAACCGAAAGAGAGGGATTCTTTCGGTTTTTTATGGCTACTGTTTATGATATTGCCAGCTTAAATCATAAAAATAAACACCACTGCCAGCAGAGAAATAAATGCTGCCGTAAAGTAGCAGGCAATTTTGCCTACGATTCCAGTGTGAAGTTTTAAATCGTGCATACCGTGATGAACCCGGTGCATTGCATGCCAGATAGGTAGTGCCAGTGTTGCGATCACAAACAGAGCACCGATAATACTGGTTGCGAATTCGGATACCCGCTCATAGTTCATCGCTTCAGCATCAATTACTCCCAGTGGCACCAGAATGCCCAGTACCAAAATTGTTACCGGAGAGATCATCGCAAACCAGCTTCCGCCGGCTCCGAACAGGCCCCACCATACAGGTTCATCTGAACGTTTTGGATTTTTATCAACCACAATAAGCTCCTTCCTATACAATGATGAGAACAATCAGTGAGATAGCGGCAACAGCAGCCCACTGGCTCAGAACGATGATTTTTGAATCGACCACTTTCCCTTTCAGGCGTACCGGCATCACTTGCGGCATCATGCTGAAGAAGGTGTAGGCGTGGAACAGACTTCCGGCCAGAGCAACAATATTGATTGCAATGACTACCGGATGAGCCATAAACGCCAGCCAGCTTTGCCAGGCTTCAGCACCTTTAACCAGAGCACCCAGACCAAAAGTCAGAAACAGGGTAAACAGTATCAGAGGCAGTACGGTTGCTTCCCGTAGCATATACAGGCGGTAGAAACTGTGTTTCTGCCACCAGGTTGCTTTCATCTTACGAACATAAGGTTTACGGTTACTCATCCTTAGTCCTCCTGTGGTTTTAACATGGCAATGACAAAGTCTTTCGAAGACTCCAGCTTACCCTGGTTGACGGCTGCAGCCGGATCAACATGCTTAGGGCAAACTTCAGAACAGAAGCCAACAAATGTACAACCCCATACCCCATTTTCACCGTTAAGCAGTTTCATACGCTCATTTTTCCCGTTATCCCGGCTGTCCAGGTTATAGCGGTGAGCCAGTGTAATGGCTGCAGGGCCAAGGAAGTCGGGATTCAGGCCGAACTGAGGACAGGCTGCATAGCAGAGGCCACAGTTAATACAGGCTGCAAATTGCTGGTATCTTGCCATCTGTTCTGGTGTCTGGTTATTCGGACCATCTTCCGGTTTACGGTCATTACCAAGAATATAAGGTTTCAGTGCTTCCAGACGCTCGATAAATGGCGTCATATCCACGATCAGATCTTTTTCTATCGGGAAGTTAGCCAGAGGTTCGATGGTGATGCCGTCCGGATAATCACGCATAAAGCTTTTACACGCTAGTTTCGGATAGTTATTGACCATCATGCCGCAGGAACCGCAGATAGCCATCCGGCATGACCAGCGGAATGAAAGATTTTTATCCAGATTGTCTTTTATATACATCAGGGCATCCAGCACTGACATGGTGTCATCAAACGGGACTTCGAAGGTTTGCAGATAAGGCTCTGCATCTTTCTCCGGATCGTAACGCATGATTTTTACTTTCTGAATTCTTTGACCTGACATTACTCTTGCTCCTCTGCTGGTTTCGCTTCTGCAGCTTCTTTGGCAGCGGCTTCTTCAGCGGCAGCACCGTACAGACGGGCTTTGGGCTGAGATTTAGTGATAGTGACATCACGGTAGTCAATGGTTGGTGCTGCATCCGGATTGTAGAAAGCCAGTGAGTGCCTCAGGAAATTCACATCATCACGTTCGGTACAGCCCTCATCCAGACGCTGGTGAGCACCGCGGGATTCCTTACGCATCATGGCTGAGTGAGCCATTGCTTCCGCGACTTCCAGTCCATAGCCTACCTCTATGGCGTACAGTAGGTCAGTATTGAAAACTTTCCCTTTGTCTTTAATGCTGATTTTCTTATAGCGATCTTTTAGCTCTGCAAGTTTATTTATGGTTTCCTGCATGCTATTTTCTTCACGGTAGATGCCACAGCCCGATTCCATGGAATGACCCATCTCGGTACGGATATCCGCCCAGTTTTCATCGCCTTCCTGTTCAAGAAGAGCCTGAATTCGTGCTTCTGCGGCTTCTACCTGTTCAGCAATCGCAGTATCATTCCAGCCCCCGAATTCTGCAGCCCGTTTGGCAGCACCTTCACCGGTTTGACGCCCAAACACCACCAGTTCGGCCAGAGAGTTTGAACCCAGACGGTTTGCGCCATGCAGCCCTACAGAGGAACATTCGCCTACAGCAAAAAGCCCTTTAATACAGGTTTCGTTGTACCGATCGGTTTCTATTCCTCCCATGGTGTAGTGTGCTGTCGGGCGGATAGGAATCGGTTGTTTAGCCGGATCAACATTAACGTAAGCCTTGGCCAGTTCACAAATAAACGGCAGGCGTTCGTTAATGTAATCCTCCCCTAGATGGCGAAGATCCAGATGAACGACATCACCCAGAGGGTGTTTGATGGTATTGCCTTTCTGTTGTTCATGCCAGAATGCCTGAGAGACTTTATCGCGCGGCCCCAGTTCCATATATTTATTTTTGGGCTGGCCGATAGGTGTTTCCGGCCCCATACCGTAGTCCTGCAGGTAGCGGTAGCCGTCTTTGTTGACAATAATACCACCTTCACCGCGGCAGCCTTCTGTCATCAGGATACCGGTACCCGGCAGTCCGGTCGGATGATACTGAACAAATTCCATGTCACGCAGAGGAACACCATGACGATAGGCCATTGCCATGCCATCGCCCGTAACAATACCGCCGTTGGTATTGGTGTGATAAACCCGTCCAGCGCCACCAGTTGCCAATACCACAGATTTGGCTTTGATGGTAACCAGTTCACCTTCGGACATATGAATAGCAATTAAGCCTTGAACTTCTCCGTCAACGACCAGAAGGTCAACAACAAAGTATTCATCAAAACGTTTTATTTGCTCGTATTTGAGGGAGGTCTGGAATAAGGTGTGTAGCATATGAAAGCCGGTTTTGTCGGCAGCAAACCATGTTCGTTCTACTTTCATACCACCAAAACGACGAACATTGACGTCACCATTTTCTTTACGGCTCCAGGGGCATCCCCATTGTTCAAGTTGGGTCATTTCCCTGGTTGCATTTTCAACAAAGTACTCAACAACATCTTGCTCGCATAGCCAATCCCCCCCTCCTACAGTATCGTTGAAGTGGTTATCCAGACTGTCTTCGTCTTTAATAACGGCTGCTGAGCCTCCTTCTGCGGCCACGGTGTGGGAACGCATCGGGTAGACTTTGGAAACCAGAGCTATTTCTAACTCGGGATTAGCTTCAGCCGCAGCGATTGCAGTACGAAGACCGGCACCGCCGGCGCCGATGACTGCGATATCTGTGGTTATCGTCTGCACAGTATCCTCCAGTGTGTAATTGCAAATTCATATGTGATGAAACTACAATCCATCATTCATCCATGATTTGCTTTAAATTGTAATATGTAACTTTAGCTCCTGAAGCTAGTGTATGAGAGCAGGATCGGGAAAAAATTGATGCTGCTAGGCTTTTTCTTCAGAAATATACGGGTAAGCATAGCAAAACTTTATTGTGTGACTAGTATCACCTGAAAGTTTTATAGTGTAATTAATAGTAATCTCAACAATGACTTATATTTATTTATGAATCCAACTGCATGGCAACCATCTGCAACTGTTGAGCGGTTGCAACAACGCGCCGGAATACTGGCATCCATTCGTCATTTTTTTGCTGAAAGAGAAGTTCTGGAGGTCGAGACTCCAGCACTCAGTCATGCAACAGTCACGGATATTCATTTGCATACATTTCATACCCGGTTTATAGGGCCGGATTATGCCAACGGGAAAAAACTGTATCTGATGAGCAGTCCGGAATTTCATATGAAACGTCTGTTGGCTGCCGGAAGCGGTTCTATCTATCAGATAGGTAAGTCTTTCCGTAATGAAGAGAATGGCCGTTATCATAATCCGGAGTTTACTATGCTGGAGTGGTATCGTACGGGCTTTGACCACCATGAACTGATGGATGAAATGGATGAACTGCTGCAAATGACGCTTCACTGTATGCCGGCAGAACGCATGACGTATCAGCAGGCTTTTCTGACAGTACTGAAGGTGTGTCCTTTGCAGGCACCCATGGGGGAGCTGAAACATGCGGCTGCGGAACTTGGCCTGAGTGATATTGCTGATCCTGAGCAGGATAGAGATACCTTGTTACAATTATTGTTCAGTATGGGAGTGGAGCCTATGATTGGTCAGCAGGTGCCGGCTTTTGTCTATGATTTTCCTGCATCTCAGGCCGCGTTAGCCAGAATCAACCGGGATGATTCTCGTGTAGCGGATCGGTTTGAGGTGTACTTTAAAGGTATAGAACTGGCGAACGGATTTCATGAACTGGACAATCCGGATGAACAGTTGGCCCGTTTTGAAACAGATAACCGGCAGCGTGTGGGTATGGGACTGACTCCTCAGCCCATCGATTATCATCTTATTGAAGCATTAAAAGCCGGATTACCTGCGTGTGCCGGTGTCGCTCTGGGCATTGACCGTCTGGTGATGCTGGCGCTGGGCTGTGATCATATTGAGCAGGTCACAGCTTTTGCGTTTCCAAGAGCCTGATATCGGTTATCAGGTAATGATAAGAGCTGCAGTATAAACAATCATCAGTCCGATAACCCCGATAAGTACGCCGGTTTTTGCCATATCTTTACTTTCTATCAGGCCGGTAGAGTAAGCCAGAGAGTTAGGTGGGGTCGATACCGGCAGTATCATTCCCAGTGATGCGGAAAAGGCGACGACAACCAGAAGTCCTTGTATTCCTCCCATGCTGGACAGGCTCTCCATGGATGTTCCAATAGCTGCTGCGATTGGCATTAGCAGGTTGGCTGTTGCTGTATTCGACATAAAGTTAGCCATAATCCAGCACACCAGTGACAGAACGATAACAACCAGAAGAGGGGAGAGGGATTCATAGTCAATTGCGTGAGCCAGAGCCTCCGCGAGCCCGGTTTTATCTAGACCGATACCGATGGCGATACCACCGGCAACCAGCCAGAGAACATCCCAGTTGATTTGTTTAAGTTCCTCTTTACCCATGATACCGGTCAGGGTAAAAACAGCCAGAGGAATGACAGAGACAACGTAGGTGTTCATGCCATGCAATTGAGTTGTCATCCAAAGAAGTATGGTGGCCGCAAAAGTGATGTAAACCACGACAGCACGCCAGCTTTTTTTAAATACACCATCCAGTTTCAGCGTCATGGATGTCTGTGAAGATGGAAACAGTTTCTGCAGCAGAAACCAGGCGATAGTCAGTTGGATAATCACAAATGGTAGTCCCATCATCATCCAGCGAAGAAAGCTGATACTGTTTTCTCCGGTGAGATATTGCAGTGCTATTGCATTTGGCGGAGTACCGATAGGGGTCGCGATCCCCCCTGTATTGGCAGCTATAGGAACACAGAGCACCAGAGCCTTAATGCCTAAATCACCTTTGGGGGCTGACGCAACGATAGGACCGAGCAAAGCGAGCATCATGACAGTGGTTGCTGTGTTAGACATAAACATAGAGAAAGTGGCTGTAATCAGCATTAGTCCCAGCATAATAAAACGCGGCTGTGTTCCGAAAGGGCGCAATAATACTCGAGCCAGATTGTTGTCCAGTTCATACTTGGAGGCTGCAATCGCCAGAGCAAAGCCGCCCATAAACAGAATGATAATGGGTGACGAGAATGCACTGAATATGTCGGTATATTTCATCAAAATACCGAGATCATGTTCTGTCGACGGAGTCCGGAAAAAGAGCAGTCCTTTGTTGGATATCATGACTAGCTCTAAAGCAATAATCAGAATTGAGGTTGCGAAGACAGGAACTGGCTCCAATACCCAAAGCAGAGCTGCCAGCAGGAAAATAGCCAGAAGACGGTGTTGTATTAGGGTCATTCCTTCGATAGGGATAACTTCAATGGGAAGGAAAAGAACAGTAATAGGAATGGTAAAACAGACAAACAACTTGATTAGTGTTCCCGGAGCAATTTTTTTCTTCATACGGAGCAACCCCTGTATCTTCTATATACCAGTACTGTTCAAACATAGCTGATACTTAGCTTAGATTAAGCAGAGTGGGGTTACTAAGATTGAAGTGATGTTTTGTAGGTATGATCGGCTTTTTCGTAAGTGGTTTGTTTTTGGTCAATTTTCATGAGTCAGATGGAATGAAAAAGGTTAAGGAGCCAAACCGTAACCTTCTTCTGACTATATTAGTTCAGGGTCAGTCTGTTTTAGATTTTACATGCGCATATGCGGTTCCCATCCGGGTTGACACTCCGTTCTGCATGCTGTCATCAAATATAACTTTATCTTTAGCAAACAGATTGATCACGGTTGAACCCAGCTTGAAGAGCCCCATTTCCTGTCCTTTTTTTAGTGTGACAGATTTATCCCCTAGTGCTGGATAATCCCAGCGATGAACCGTGTTACCGGTTGGCGGGGTAATGGTTCCTGACCAGATAACGTCGATACTTCCTACAATGGTAGCTCCGACAAGCACCTGAGCCATAGGGCCGTGTTCAGTATCAAAGATACAAACCACACGTTCATTACGAGCAAACAGGTTTGGGACATTTTCTGCTGTTAGAGGATTAACGGAGAACAGGTCACCCGGAATATAGATCATCTGCCGGAGTACGCCATCACATGGCATGTGTACGCGGTGATAGTCGCGCGGAGAAAGATAAATAGTTGCAAAGTTACCATCTTTAAATTCGTTATACAGCGCCGCATCGCCCCCCAGAAGTTCCTGTGCAGAGAAATCGTGGCCTTTAGCCTGGATCAGACGACCATTTTCTATCGGTCCGAACTGACTGACACAGCCATCAGCAGGGTGAGTCAGGACACTTTCTCCTTCGGTAACGGGACGGGCATTTTCTTGTAACTCACGGATGAAAAAATCATTAAACGTTTTAAAATGAGCAGGATCAGAAAACTGTGCTTCATCCATATTTACATGATATTGCTTGATAAACAGGCGGATAATCGCAGTCGTTACACCTCCCAGTTTTGCTGAAGCCAGTTTTCCGACCAGACGAGTCAGGGCATGCTTGGGAATCCAGTACTGGAAGCCTATTTTTATTTTATCAATTACGTTCATATCTCATTTCTTTTATTAATTGCGGCAGGTTAATCGCTGAGTCTGCCAGAAGCGGATGGTACAAAATCCCGGCAGACTTGTCATTGTTATGCTTAAAGATCCGCCTTTTTGTTACGCGAGTATTGTCGGTTTGCTTTATTTTCTGTCATGCTTTCAATGATACGGTGATAGCTATCAAAACGGATCTCACTGATCTCCCCTTTGTTTACGGCTTCCCGCAGCAGGCATCCCGGGTCATCCTGATGTTTGCAGTCTCGGAATTTACAGCCGCCGAGATAAGGACGAAATTCAACAAAGGCTTCTGTTACTTCATCGGGTTCAAGATGCCACAGACCGAATTCACGAATCCCTGGAGAATCGATAAGATCACCGCCGTGAGGAAAATGATATAACCGGGCTGCGGTTGTGGTATGTTGCCCCAGTCCTGATGTTTCAGAAATAGAGCCTTCTTCCGCATTTACGTCTGGTAATAAGGCGTTGACTAGGCTGGATTTTCCTACTCCAGACTGGCCGACAAATACATTGATTTTATCTTTTAGTTCTGTTTCCAGTGCACTGATACCTTCTCTGGATTCTTTACTGACCTGAAGAACCTTATAGCCGATTTTTTCATATTCCTGCAGCCATTCCTGAAACAAGGGGCGCTGGGTAGTATCCAGCAGGTCGATTTTATTTAATACGATCAGCGGCTGAATATGTAACGTTTCCGCTGCAATTAAATAGCGATCAATAATATTGAGTGATAATTCTGGCAAGACGGAAGAAACAATCACCATTTGATCTATATTTGCAGCAACCGGTTTTAGGCCATCATAATAGTCCGGACGGGTAAGAACTGATTTTCTTGGTTCAACGGCTTCAACAACGCCGGATATACCCGCCATGGATTCCAGTCCCGGCCGCCAGAGTACCTGGTCTCCTGAAACCAGCGTTTCTATTCCCCGGCGCAGATTACAGCGATGTATTTCACTTGTTGCACAGTCTTCAATATCGGCATGCTGACCGAAGCGGGTAATGACCAGCCCGGCTTTTGCTGAACCCAGCATATTTTCTTCCCACTGTACGACGGTTTCCTGCTGGAGTTTTTTCTTTTGGTTTCCGCGTACCCGTCGGACCTGACCTTTGCTAAGTTTCTTCTTTTTCGCCACGATATCTTTTTGCCTTGATAGTTGTGAGACTATGGTTATTTGCTGCTATGATACCTTTTTTAAACGCAAAATAGGCAATTCATCTATGTCATTCAGTGATCAAAATTTAATTTGGGTCGATCTTGAGATGACGGGGTTAGACCCTGAAGAACACAAGATCATTGAAATAGCAACAATTGTGACCGATAGTCAGCTCAATATCCTGGCCGAAGGCCCTGTTATCGCGGTTCATCAGTCAGAGGAAGAGCTGCAAAAAATGGATGAATGGTGCACGACCACTCATACTGGAAGCGGGCTTGTCGCCCGGGTCAAAGCCAGTCAGACCGATGAAGAGCAGGCAGTAAAAGAGACAATCAGTTTTCTTGAACAATGGGTGCCGAAAGGTAAGTCCCCAATCTGCGGTAACAGTATTGGTCAGGATCGTCGCTTTTTGTACAAACATATGCCGGAGTTGGAAGAGTATTTCCACTACCGTTATGTCGATGTCAGTACCTTAAAAGAGTTAACCCGTCGTTGGAAACCTGAGGTATTGGATGGATTTCATAAAACTGGCAGTCATTTAGCCTTGGATGATATCCGGGAATCGATCGCTGAGCTGCAGTATTATCGGAAGACAGTATTCTCTATCTGATATGGCTTCACTGCATTTTTCTGAGGAGAAATGATAGTTCTTTCATCAAATAGGTTCTTTTTTCAGCACTTAGTTATAAAAATAAATTTTTTTTGTAGAAAGGCTTGCATCAAAAAAAAATGCTCTTATAATTCGCAGCCCTGAACAGATGAAGACGTTTCAGAATGCGACACTAGCTCAGTTGGTAGAGCGCAACCTTGCCAAGGTTGAGGTCACGAGTTCGAACCTCGTGTGTCGCTCCATTCTCTTTAAGTAGAGAATCACAGTTTTCACTGTACTTAACAGTGACATAATACGGACGCGGGGTGGAGCAGTTTGGTAGCTCGTCGGGCTCATAACCCGAAGGTCGTCGGTTCAAATCCGGCCCCCGCAACCAAATTCAGATTAATTGCAGTAGCAGTTAGTCCATGCGACACTAGCTCAGTTGGTAGAGCGCAACCTTGCCAAGGTTGAGGTCACGAGTTCGAACCTCGTGTGTCGCTCCAGTTAAATTATTGTTACCGTAGTTTACGGTAATAATGCGACACGAGTTCTGTTGTCAGAACGCAACCTTGTTAAGGTTGAGGTCACACTTTTTGTTATAGAAAAGGGAACCTCGTGTGTCGCTCCAGTTAAATAATATTGCCGTAGTTTATGGTGATAATGCGACACTAGCTCAGTTGGTAGAGCGCAACCTTGCCAAGGTTGAGGTCACGAGTTCGAACCTCGTGTGTCGCTCCAGTTAAATAATGTTGCCGTAGCTTACGGTAATAATGCGACACGAGTTCTGTTGTCAGAACACAATCTTGTTAAGGTTGAGGTCACGCTTTTTTGTTATAGGAAAGGGAACCTCGTGTGTTGCATCATTCTCTCTAGGTAGAGAATCACAGTTTCCATCGTACTTAACGGTGACACAATACGGACGCGGGGTGGAGCAGCTTGGTAGCTCGTCGGGCTCATAACCCGAAGGTCGTCGGTTCAAATCCGGCCCCCGCAACCAAATTCTTTCGAAGTAACCGTGTATGCGGTGAAATGGTTTACAGCCACTGCTCTTTATTAATGCCGTGAGGCATTAACCCCAAAAATACTCTTCGTTGCTCACCATTGAGTGAAGTCTATTTTGTAACAATTCAATTTTAGCTGTGTTGTTTCAGCTTCTGTTTTTTCTGATTGTTCTGTATCCTGAACAGTCCGCATTTTGCTTACTTAAAATAAAAGAACTAACAGACTTATCCACATATTGATTTTTGTGGATAACTTGGTTGATAAAATAAAAGTCTTCAAATAGTGAGCTGATTTTGAAAAGATCATTTTCGTAATGATGGTTTTGAAAAATAATACCATTCATCTATCTAGTTGATTACTTTGGCGTTTTTTTATTTTTCTGGTCTATTCATGGATCAATAATAGATCTTTAAGTCACAATTCTTTGATCTTTGTCATTCCATTTGATTGTGTTTAACTTTGTTGGTGTGGTTGAATTTAAGCGACTCCGTTATTGTTTTCCACACAGAGAATTTTGAGAGCAATATCAAAAAACACACATAAAATACGCGCTCGCTTGCATAGTTATTGGCATATTATTCCGTTATGCATCGCGTGGTAGACCTTTCTCTATAATTCTGATCAGACGTTCAGTTCTGATGTTTCCGGATCTCTGTGTATTTTGCTGATGTTCTGCCCACCGAATGTGTTCATCCAGCAATGCACAGTTTCCTTTTCGGTTTGCCAGTGCTGATAGTATGGCAGGAGAGTATGGTGCATTTCCCATTGCGACAGCAATATTCCTCATCCACTGAATATGTCCGATACGACGGATTGGTGAGCCCTCCATTTTTTTGAGGAACTCTTCTTCACTCCATAAAAACAAAGTAACGAGATCCATATTTTCCAGAGCTTTTCTTCGGTGAAAATCAGCCTGTTGAGTAATGTTGGAAAAACGGTTCCATGGACAAACTAACTGGCAGTCATCACAGCCATATATCCGGTTACCTATTGCTTGACGGAGTGTTTCTGGAATGACACCATCATATTCTATGGTCAGATAGGAAATACATTTTCTGGCATCAACGATACCATCGGCCACAATTGCTCCTGTTGGGCAGGAAGTTATGCATGCCCTGCACTGCCCACATTTATTTTGTGCAGGAGTATCGATCGGAAGCGGAATATCAACTAATAATTCACCCAGAAAAAACCAGGATCCGGCTTCCTGATTGAGGATGAGAGAATGTTTTCCGCTCCACCCAAGCCCGGCTTTTTCTGCTAAAGGACGTTCCAGCAAAGGTGCTGAGTCAACAAAAGGGCGGTAACCTAGTTTTCCGACTTCCTGCTCGATCATCTGTCCCAGTTTTTTTAACTGATTGCGAACTAATTTATGGTAGTCGCGTCCAAGGGCATAGCGGCTGATATAAGCTTTGGTCGGATCTTTCAGGTTGCTGGCAAATGCAGCATGTGGAGGAAGATAGTCCATACGAACGCTGATAACACGCATGGTTCCGGGAAGAAGCTCAGCAGGGCGTGCGCGCATCCCGCCGTGACGAGCCATCCAGTCCATTTCTCCGTGGTAGCCGGAATCGAGCCAGCGTTGTAGCTCGGCCTCATGAAGGGAGAGATCGATATCGCAGATCCCTACTTGCTGGAAGCCGAGCTGGGATCCCCAGAGTTTGATCTGTTTTGCCAGAGCCTGATAGTCCATAAAACATGATAGAATGAGTGGTTGAGCCGGAAATTTTAACAGATGAAGCCTTGTCTCTCAAAACCAACCCGGTTTACTATTTGAACTCTTTTAGTTTTGATTGATATCCGGATCGTGTCTGGTGACAGGAGTCAGCTGATCCGGGGATATTTGATGGTCGGTATGTAAAACATGGGCTTTATGAGTACAAAAGAATTCACCCTAAAAAATGAACAAGCTACGGTAGATATGGGTGCAAAGCTGGCATATTTGTGTTCTCAGCAAACCACGATTTATCTGCACGGTGACCTGGGCGCTGGAAAAACCACGTTCAGTCGTGGTTTTGTGCGAGCTTTGGGTCATCAGGGAAATGTTAAAAGCCCGACATATACTTTGGTTGAACCCTATAAACTGGCAGATTGGCAGGTATATCATTTTGATCTGTATCGTCTGGCCGATCCGGAGGAGTTAGAGTTTATGGGAATCCGGGATTATTTTTCACCGGATGCGATTTGTTTGGTGGAGTGGCCGGAAAAGGGAGTCGGTTTGCTGCCGGAAGCGGATTTGGATATTGATATGCGTTATCTGGGGGAGCAGAGAATAGCGCAACTTACAGCCAATAGTCCGTATGGATGCTCTTTGCTTGAACAGTTGGAGTTGTAATTGATTCTTAAGCCAATTCAGACGCTGAGTCTGCTCATTATCAGTCTGTTGTGCTGGTTTTCTTCTCCGGTGTCGGCTAACACATTGGAAGGTCTGCGTGTCTGGCCGTCACCGGATGAAACCCGGGTTGTTATTGATCTTAAAAATGAAGTGGAGTTCAGTTATTTCACACTGAGTAGTCCGGACAGAATCGTGGTGGATCTGAAGCATACGGCTTTAAAGACCAAGTTGCCAGTTACCGTTTCAGATAGCAAGGTCTTGACTAAGATCCGTAATAGCTCACCACCTGAACAAGATACTTACAGGCTGGTTTTTGAACTGAAGACCAAGATTGCACCGAATATTTTTAAGCTGAAACCCACTCCGGGCGGGCAATATGGGCACCGTCTGGTTGTCGATTTACCCCATTCGCCTTCTTCTGCTGACTCCTCTGACAGCACAACAGTCGCTGTCAGTCGAGATGCTTCCCAGTTAGCGGGCAGCGCTGACATTGTGATAGCGATTGATGCCGGGCATGGAGGTGAAGATCCTGGCTCTATCGGACCTAAGCGGAATTATGAAAAAACGATTACTTTGGCTGTCTCGCGTAAGATTACAGCTCAGCTGAATCAGGTTCCGGGGATTAAGGCTGTTATGACCCGTACGGGTGATTATTATGTGAATCTGAATAAACGTTCAGCTATTGCCCGGAAAAATAAGGCACATATGTTAGTTTCGATCCATGCTGACAGCTTTCGTTCACCTCAGCCGCGTGGCGCTTCAGTCTTTGTTCTGAATACTCGCAGGGCAAACTCAGAGATAGCCCGCTGGGTTGAAAAACATGAAGAACAGTCTGAATTGTTGGGTGGTGCAGGAGAGGTTCTGGCAAAAAATAATGATGATAAAAATGTCAGCCAGACATTGCTGGATCTCCAGTTCAGTCATTCCCAGAAGGAAGGTTTTAAGGTTGCACAGAATATTTTACGGGAGATGGGGAGAGTTACCCGGTTGCATAAAAAAGAGCCGGAACATGCTAGCTTGGCAGTACTGAAATCTCCCGATATACCTTCTGTGCTGGTGGAAACCGGTTTTATTTCCAATCCGACGGAAGAGCGTCTGCTTATTCAGCGTTCTCATCAGGATAAGCTGGCTCAGGCACTCTCTAAAGCAATAGTGCAGTATTTTGAAGAGAATCCGCCAGAAGGTACTTTGTTTGCTCAGCGCAAGTCTGCCAGAAAGCATAAGGTTCTCAGTGGTGAATCTCTTTCTGTGATTGCGCAGAGATACAGTGTTACTGTCCAGACTCTGGTTAAAGCGAATAATCTGAAAAGTACGTCACTTTCTGTGGGTCAAGTACTGGTTGTCCCGGGTGGGCTTCCTATTGTCATGAAGAAGGTGATCAATCCGGTAGAGACCACCGTTATTACACATAAAGTTCAACGTGGAGAATATCTGGGTAGGATTGCCGATAAATACAAAGTTTCCGTTGCTAGCATCCAGCAGCAGAATCATTTGCGGTCAGATACTCTTCGGGTAGGACAGAAATTGAAGATCACTGTAAAACTTCAGGATCAGCCTATTCGAAAACATATCGTCAAACGGGGGGAATTTCTGACCAAAATAGCAAACCAGTATGGGGTCTCTATTGCGAGTATCCGGAAGGTAAATAAACTTCGTTCTGACCAGTTGGCAATTGGGCAGACACTAATTATCCCAAATAAATAATGGCTATAAAAATACTGCCGGCACGGCTGGCAAACCAGATCGCAGCCGGTGAGGTTGTAGAAAGACCGGCATCTGTTGTCAAAGAGCTGGTGGAAAACAGTCTGGATTCCGGAGCCTCCCGTATTGATATTGATATCGAGAAAGGGGGCTGCAAGCTGATCCGGATCCGGGATAACGGAAGTGGTATAGAAAAAGATGAACTGGCACTGGCACTTAGCCGTCATGCAACGTCCAAGATTCATTCTCTGGATGATCTGGAAGCCATCATTAGCCTAGGCTTTCGTGGAGAAGCTCTGGCCAGTATCAGTTCGGTCTCCCGGCTGACCCTGACTTCCAGACCCGTTGCTCAGGAACAGGCGTGGTCGGCTTATTCTGAAGGCCGGGATATGGCTGTAAAGATTCAACCTGCAGCTCATCCTGTCGGTACTTCTGTTGAAGTTCTTGATCTGTTCTTTAATACGCCAGCCAGAAGAAAATTTTTACGTACTGAAAAAACAGAATTTACTCATATTGATGAATTGATAAAACGTATTGCTCTCAGTCGGCTTGATGTGACCATTAATATGACTCATAACGGCAAGATAGTGCGTCAGTACCGGGCTGCAAAGACGCAGGCTCAGATGGAAAAAAGACTGGCAGCTGTCTGTGGTGGTGCTTTTGTACGTAATATGCTTCGGATCGAGCTGGAACATAATGGACTTAAACTGAGTGGCTGGATCACTACGCCGGAAGGAGCCCGTCAGCAGAGCGATTTGCAATACTGCTATGTTAACGGACGTATGATGCGAGATAAGTTGATCAATCATGCCATTCGTCAGAGTTATGAAAGCAGCCTGAGGCCGGAACAGTTTGCTACTTATGTTCTGTTTATTGAGATCGATCCGCATCAGGTCGATGTTAATGTACATCCGGCTAAACATGAAGTCCGTTTTCATCAGGCCCGTCTGGTGCACGATTTTATTTATCAGGCTCTGGCTGGAGCATTGGCTCAGAGTGCTTATATTGATGAACCGGTTATGGCGGAATCAGCCCGTCATAGAGAATCTTATTCAGAGACGGGAGAAATTGCAGCTTATCCGTTATTATCGGAAGGTGTCTCTATCGAGTATTCTGTACCTCGAAGGGTAATGGAATCGGCCTCCAGAACACCGGATTATCCGCGTAAAAGTGGTGGAAATTGGGCGCCGGATCATCGAACTCCCTCCCGCACTGGATATAAAGAAAATAAGTCAACATCAACCCCTTCTTCTCGCGAAGTGAAAGCTTATCAGGAATTATTACGCACGCCGGCTGGACATCAGCCACAGCATCCGACGATATCTGTAAGCGATAAGCCTGACCGGGCAGCAGAACAGGCTGTTAGCTATATTCACAACGAGAGCGCATCGATCCGAGAGCTGGGTAAAGCTGTGGCTGTGGTTGACAGCCGCTATCTGCTGATGCTTTCGGATTCCGGGCCGGTTCTGGTTTCTCTGTTCAGAGCTGAATGGTACAGACTGGCCGGACAGCTTAGGATTGAAGAGCATGGGCTAACTGCTCAGCCTTTGTTGGTACCATTATCCCTTAAAGTGGAGAAAGCACAGTTGGACGCACTGCAATATAATGAAGCATTATTGAGCCGGTTCGCTATTCAATTGAAGAAAAAAGGGACAGATAGCGTGATGGTGATGGCGGTGCCGCAACCGCTACGGCAACAAAATTTACAACAAATGGTTCCTAATCTGTTATCTTACCTGGCTTTTTACGCAGAGCAGCAGACAAAACCTCAACATCTGACGCAATGGCTGGCTACTGAGCTAATGCAAGAAAAAAGCAGCTACACTTTATCTGAAGCAATTCAGCTTATTTCCGAGCTGGAGCAGCTTTGGCAGGGACAGTTACCACTGACTGACCGTACTTTTATCCGGATTGCGGATTTTTCAGCCACGATAGCGAATTTGAACCATGAATAAACCATCACCACTTGCTCTGTTTTTAATGGGGCCAACCGCATCGGGTAAAACGGACTTGGCGATTCGTCTTCGGAAAAAATATCCGCTGGAAATTATCAGTGTGGATTCTGCGTTGATCTATCGGGGGATGGATATCGGTACGGCTAAGCCGGATAAAGAAGAGCAGTGTAGTGCTCCGCACCGGCTGATCGATATTCTGGATCCGAAAGAGATCTATTCAGCAGCGGATTTCCGAAGGGATGCCCTGGCTGAAATGAGTGCTATTGTTGCTGAGGGTAAAATTCCGTTGCTTGTTGGCGGAACTATGTTGTATTACAAGGCTCTATTAGAAGGATTATCACCACTTCCTTCGGCTGATCCAAATGTTCGCAGACAGATAGAAGAGGAAGCAAAACATTTCGGATGGGAAGTATTACATCAGCAGTTACGAGATCTTGATCCCGTATCGGCGGAAAGAATACACCCGAACGACCCACAAAGGCTTTCAAGGGCATTGGAAGTTTACCGAATTTCGGGTAAAACGTTAACTGAACTGACTCGGCAACAGGGAGAGCCTCTTCCGTACAGGGTCAGACAATTTGCCATAGCGCCCGGAGACCGGGCTGAACTTCACCGCAGAATTGAGTTCAGATTTGAAAAAATGATCGAATCCGGATTTGAAGATGAAGTGAAATCCCTCTATGCTCGAAAGGATCTGCATCGCGATTTACCTTCTATCCGTTGTGTGGGATATCGGCAGATGTGGGATTATCTGGATGGGAATTGCACTCTGGATGAAGCGATTTTTCGCGGTATCTGTGCAACCCGTCAATTGGCCAAGCGGCAGATTACCTGGTTACGCAGCTGGGATAATTTAACTTGGTTAGATAGCGAAAACATTGAACAGGCGGTAGCAAAGGTGTCTGAAGTTCTGGATTCAGAACTAAATGAGATGGCATCAGACTGATATTGCTGTGTATAATGTGATCGTTTTTGCGTGATGGTGTCGAAAGTATTCTTCTTTGAGGAGCAGACGATACTTTTTTGATTTATTTAGCTCAGATGCAAAAGCAGGACCTAACTTGCAGCAGTGTACCGATAGCTAAATTACTACAACTACAAACTATATAAGGAAAATAAAATGGCTAAGGGGCAATCTCTACAAGACCCATTTCTGAACGCACTTCGCCGTGAACGTGTGCCCGTATCAATTTATCTGGTCAATGGCATTAAATTGCAGGGACAGATCGAATCTTTTGATCAATTCGTGATTCTGTTGAAAAATACTGTTAACCAAATGGTATATAAACATGCGATTTCTACTGTGGTTCCAGCTCGTGCAGTATCACATCACAGTGTGACTGAGCGCCCTCAGCAAGAGCGTTCACAAGAGAAATCTGAAGATCAATAATACGATTCAAATGATGAGGAGTTGATTGCTTGTTTGACCGTTATGAAGCCGGTGAACAGGCTATTCTTGTTCATATCAACTTTACGCAAGAGGGTGAGTGGGAAGATCTAAGCGAATTTGAGATGCTGGTCTCTTCTGCCGGAGTCAATACGCTGCAGGTTATCACTGGCAGCAGACAGGCTCCGCACCCTAAATACTACGTCGGAGAAGGCAAAGCCGAAGAGATTGCACTGGCTGTGCAGTCTGCTGGTGCTGAAATAGTGATCTTCAATCACGCCCTCTCTCCCGCCCAGGAAAGAAATCTAGAGAAGCTTTGTGAATGTCGGGTTGTGGACCGTACCGGTTTGATCCTGGATATTTTTGCTCAGCGTGCGCGTACCCATGAAGGTAAATTACAGGTTGAACTGGCACAGCTTCGTCATCTTTCTACGCGTCTGATTCGGGGTTGGACTCACCTTGAAAGACAAAAAGGTGGTATTGGTCTGCGTGGGCCGGGGGAAACCCAGCTTGAGACGGACCGACGTTTGTTGCGTGACAGAATTAAGGCGATTTTGCGCCGTCTGGAAAAAGTTGCCAAACAACGTGAACAGGGTAGACGGGCAAGAAACCGGGCAGAAATACCAACCATTTCTCTGGTTGGCTATACTAACGCCGGTAAGTCCACACTGTTTAACCGTATTACCGAAGCGGGGGTTTACGCCGCTGATCAGTTATTTGCCACTCTCGACCCGACATTACGTAAGATTGAGCTGGATGATGTTGGCTCTGCTATTCTTGCTGATACGGTAGGGTTTATTCGTCATCTGCCTCATGATCTGGTTGCTGCATTTAAAGCAACCTTACAGGAAACACAAGAAGCCGATATTCTGTTACATGTTGTAGATGCCAGTGACGACCGTTTTCGTGAAAATATAGAGGCGGTTGATATTGTACTGGAAGAGATTGAAGCAAATGAAGTGCCTTCTTTGCTGATTATGAATAAGATTGATAATCTTGAAGGACAAAGACCACGTATCGAACGGGACGATGAAGGGGTTCCCCGAACGGTATGGGTATCGGCAATGGAAGGGATTGGTATTGATCTTCTGTTTCAGGCATTGACGGAGCGTCTGGCCAGTCAGATAGTTCATTACCGTCTCAGAATCCCGCCTCAGTATCAGGGGCGTTTGCGCAGTTTATTCTTTGAAATGAGGTGTATTCAGTTTGAAGAATATGATCAAGATGGTAACTTATTGATCGATATCCGAATGCAACAAGTCGATTGGTCTAGACTTGAGAAAAGAGAAGGGGCAGTTCTGGGTGACTTTATCGTTCACTGAAGGGCTGCTACAGTATAACGTCATATCTAATGATGGAGCTTTCTAATGGCGTGGAATGAGCCTGGTAATAATAACGGCAATAATGGTCGCGATAATGACCCTTGGGGGAATAACAATAATCGCGGTGGCCGAGATCAAGGTCCGCCAGACTTAGACGAAGTATTCAGCAAACTGAGTCAAAAGCTGGGGGGAAGATTTGGTAAAAAAGGTGGTACACCTTCGTTTGGTACGGGCAGTACTATAGGGCTGGGATTGATTGTTGTTGTCTTGGCGGCCATTTGGGTCTTCTCCGGTTTTTATACCATTGGAGAAGCGGAGAAAGGTGTGGTACTTCGTTTAGGTAAATATCACCATACCGTAGATCCTGGCCTGAACTGGCGACCTCGTTTTATCGATGAAGTAACAACGGTTAACGTACAACGTATCCAGCAGCTTAAGGCCAGTGGCCTGATGCTGACTAAAGATGAAAATGTGGTTACCGTCGAGATGGTGGTTCAGTACCGTGTGGCTGACCCGTACAAGTATCTGTTCCGTGTGACCAATGCAGATGATAGCTTACGTCAGGCAACCGATTCGGCCTTACGCGCCGTTATTGGTGACTCGCTGATGGATAATATCCTGACCAGTGGTCGTCAGATTATTCGTCAGAGTACTCAGGTGGAACTGAATAATATCATTGATAACTATGATATGGGGCTGGTAGTTGTCGATGTGACTTTCCAGTCGGCTCGTCCACCAGAGCAGGTAAAAGATGCATTTGATGATGCTATTGCAGCTCGTGAGGATGAAGAGCGTTATATCCGTGAAGCGGAAGCTTATAAAAATGAAATCCTTCCTAAAGCAACGGGTCGTGCTGAACGTCTGAAGAAAGAAGCTCAAGGGTATAGTGAACGTACGGTAAATGAAGCTCAGGGGCAGGTTGCACAATTTGAGAAATTGCTTCCGGAGTATCAGGCCGCGCCTGAAGTTACCCGTAATCGTTTGTATCTGGATACTATGGAGGCGGTTTATTCCCGTTCTTCTAAGGTATTGATTGATTCTGAATCCAGCGGCAATCTGCTTTATTTGCCAATTGATAAGCTGGCAGGGCAGGCTGCGGGGGATGTTCCGAGTAAACGTGAGGCAAAATCTACAGCGGCTTATGATCAGATTGAGCTGGATTCTCAGGGGACAAACTCTCAGACCAGTTCTTCATCTCGTACCACTAACACTCGTCAAGGGAGATATTAATAATGCGTAAGTTACTGATCCCTGTCGTGGTGGTCGCGCTGGTTATCGCACTGATGTCCGTTTTTGTGATCCCTGAAGGTGAGCGTGGTTTTGTTATCCGCTTTGGACGGGTACTAAAAGATGATAGTGGTATCTCCAAAGTTTATGAGCCAGGCGTGCACGTCAAGTTCCCAATGTTTGACCGTGTAAAAACTCTGGATGCTCGTATTCAGACAATGGATGGTCGCGCAGACCGTTTTGTTACATCCGAGAAGAAAGACGTTATTATTGACTCTTATGTCAAATGGCGTATTGAAGATTTTGGTAAGTACTATGTCGCTACCGATGGTGGTGATGTTGGTAGAGCACAATTACTTCTGGAGCGTAAAGTAACGGATGTGCTTCGTTCAGAAATCGGTTCTCGTGAAATCAAGCAAATAGTCTCTGGTCCACGTAACAATGAGGTACAGGTTACGATTGGTAGTGATGTCCCTGAAACCGAAGCGGTCAGAAAGGCGCTGGAAATTGACGGTGAACGTGACAAGATCATGGAAAATGTTCTGGCAGATACCCGAATCAGTGCTATGAAAGACCTTGGGGTGCGAGTTGTTGATTTTCGGATGAAACAGATCAACTTGCCGGATGAAATCAGTGAATCCATTTATAAGCGCATGCGAGCGGAACGAGAAACTGTTGCGCGTAAACACCGTTCTCAGGGACGAGAAAAAGCAGAGATTATTCGTGCTCAGGCTGAACTGGAAGTGGCAACAGTACTGGCGGAAGCGGATAAGACAGCTCGGGTTACCCGAGGGGAAGCTGATGCAGAAGCAGCAGCAATCTACTCTGAAGCTTATAACAAGGATCCTGAGTTTTTCAGTTTCCTGCGTTCGCTGAGAGCGTATGAAAAATCATTCAGCAGTAAGAGTGATATCCTGGTTCTTGATCCGAACAGCGATTTCTTTAAATACATGAAGGACGCTAAAGGCAAACGGACTAAGTAACCGAAAACGGTATTTTTTGCTTATATATAAAGGCTCCTGTTACGGAGCCTTTTTTATTGGGCTAATACGGTTGACTCTGGACGGGACACAGTCAGGATACCATATAGGCAATAACAAGCCCGGCAACGACGAGACAGCCACCAATTCGTCTAATATCATTATTGGGCTGTCTGCTCAGTTGCGAGATCATTTTTCTCCAGCCATCGGGAGCAATAAGAGGGCCAATTCCTTCGACAATCAGGAGCAGACCGAGTGCAAGCCAGACAGAATCTGTCATATTTCATTCCACAAGACTAAGAACAGAGCAATATTGTCTGATTATTTATGAGGATAGGCAAATAGGATATCGTATGCTCAAAAAATGACTGCAAGATGATGGTTAAGGTGCTAGAATCCATTTTTAACTAGCAATCAGACTTGGAAAGATGGGAAATAACGTAGTCGTTCTAGGCACCCAGTGGGGTGACGAAGGTAAAGGGAAAATTGTTGACCTTTTAACGGAAGATGCAAAATATGTGGTTCGCTATCAGGGTGGTCACAATGCAGGTCATACTTTAGTCATTGACGGTGAAAAAACCGTTCTTCACTTGATTCCATCAGGTATTCTCCGTGATAACGTCAAATGTGTTATTGGTAATGGTGTCGTTCTGTCACCGGATGCACTTATCAACGAAATGAAGCCGCTTGAAGAGCGTGGTATTCCTGTACGTGAGCGCCTCTTTATTTCTGAAGCATGTCCTTTGATTCTGCCATACCATATCGCTCTGGATCAGGCGCGTGAACTGGCTCGCGGTAAAAAAGCCATTGGTACCACTGGTCGTGGTATTGGCCCTGCATATGAAGATAAAGTTGCCCGTCGTGGTCTGCGTGTCGGTGATCTGTTTGATAAAGAAGCTTTCGCTGAAAAACTGAAAGAAGTGATGGATTTTCACAACTTCCAGCTGGTGCACTTCTATAAAGCAGAACCCGTTAGTTACGAAGACGTTCTGGAGCAAGCTATGGGGTATGCAGATCTTCTGACCTCTATGGTGATGGACGTAACGGATGAACTGGATGCGGCACGTAAACGTGGTGATAAGATCATGTTCGAAGGTGCGCAGGGTACACTTCTGGATATTGACCATGGCACTTATCCATATGTTACTTCTTCTAATACGACTGCTGGTGGTGTAGCTGCAGGTTCCGGCTTTGGTCCTCGCTATCTTGGTTATATTCTGGGGATTGCTAAAGCATACTGTACCCGTGTTGGGGCCGGTCCTTTTCCTACAGAACTGGATGATGAAATTGGTAATCATTTGGGCACTAAAGGTCAGGAATTTGGTGCAACAACCGGACGTAAGCGTCGTTGTGGCTGGTTTGATGCCGTAGCAATGCGTCGTGCGATTCAGATCAACTCTGTGACTGGGTTCTGCCTGACAAAACTGGATGTCCTAGATGGTCTGGAAGAGTTGAAAATCTGTACCGGATATAAGATGACAGATGGCTCTATACTGGAAGTCTCTCCAATGGCTGCAGATGCGTATGACCACGTGACGCCGATTTATGAAACGATGCCTGGCTGGTCTGAAAATACCTTTGGTGCTAAATCTCTGGATGATCTTCCTCTGGCCGCTCTTAACTATATCAAGCGTATCGAAGAGCTGACCGGGGTTCCGGTTGATATCATCTCTACAGGTCCTGATCGAAATGAAACTATCATTAAAGTACACCCGTTTAGCAAAGCGTAGTGCTTTTATCTGATTAGAATCCCAAAAAACCGGCCTTGATGCCGGTTTTTTTTCGCCCGGAAGAAATGATCCTGAAAGATCTTTTGGGATCAATATGGCAAAATATTGCCTCACACCGGTTATTTTTTGGCTAAAGTAGAGACAAAAATTGCCGATACAAAAGCACGGTATGAAAAAAGAGAGCGGGTATGAAGCTGAAAGCTGTAGCCGCTTCGATGATATTGTTACTGCATTCACCATTTACTCGTGCTGAGTTACCCGAGGTTGGTGAACCGGTACCTATATACACCGAAGCTGAGCTGATTAATCTGATAGATAACAATAAGCATCTGGAAAGAGTAAAAGCCGATAACTGTCAACTGGTGGAAGATATCGTTGCCCGTGCAACGCGTATTAGCTTACCTGCTTATGAATTCCTCTATGGTGATATGCTTGCATGGGGAGTCTGTGTTGATCAGGATGTCGAACTGGGTCTCTACTATATGGAAAATGCAGCTCATCAGGGTTTACCCTCGGCACTGGAGCAGCTCGGACGTTACTATTCGCGTGGAACTTTGGTTCAGCAGGATAAAGAACGTGCAATTCCTTACCTGCGGGAAGCGGCAGCAATGGGTAATCTGAATGCCCGAATTCATTTGGCTGAACTGCTTTTACGTGATTATGGCAGCCCTCTGGATTATGAAGATGCTTACCGCTGGCTGTATAACTCGGTTACCGCAGATCAGAGAAAACATAAACGAATTAGTGTCCTGCGCCATGGTCTGGAACAGAGAATGCCACAGAATATTATTGCCAGAGCTAAGCGGAGAGATGTGTTCTGGTAAGCTTGTACATGCCTGCTGCATATAAACCATACCTGAACGCCTCACATATGTGGGGCGTTGGTATTTTTAATTACTTATTTTAGATGGAGTTCTATATACTTACATTATTCACCCTTCTTTAAGCAGGTTTACTTATGTCTGAACCGACGAGTCCGGATCCTTTTGCCGAGCGCGAATCCGAAAAGTACGATAATCCTATCCCCAGTCGAGAATTTATTCTTGATTTTCTGACCCAGGCCAATGTGCCGATGAATCGAAATGATCTGTTCGAAGCACTGGAACTATCAGGTGAGGAACAGTATGAAGGCCTTCGTCGCCGCCTTAGAGCGATGGAGAGAGATGGTCAGTTAGTCTTTACCCGTCGCCAGTGTTATGCACTTCCAGATAAGCTGGAGATGGTTAAAGGTTATGTTATCGGTCATAAAGACGGGCATGGCTGGGTAAGGCCGGAAGGCAGTCTGAATAAAGATAATGATCTTCTGCTGCCTCATCATCAGATGCGGACAATCATTCATGGTGATTATGTTCTGGTTCAGCCTGTGGGACAGGATAAACGAGGACGCAAGGAAGGGCGTCTAGTCCGGGTTCTGGAAGAGCGGAAATCACAAATCGTCGGGCGTCTGTTTCTGGAACACGGTTATGCTTACGTGGTGCCGGATGATTCCCGTATCACACAGGATATATTAATCCCCAATGATGCCCGAATGGGTGCCCGAATGGGGAATGTCGTGGTGATAGACATTACCGATCGCGGAGCACGATCCCGGGGGATGGCAGGGAAAATAGTGGAAGTTCTGGGTGAAAATCTGGCTCCCGGAATGGAGACTCAGATCGCTATCCGTACTCATGATATCCCTCATGAATGGCCGCATGAGGTAGAAAAGCAGATTGCCGGACTGGGTGAAGAAGTACCGGAAGAGGCGAAGCAGGGGCGGGTTGATTTGCGGACACTGCCATTGGTGACAATTGATGGTGAAGATGCGCGTGATTTTGATGATGCCGTATACTGTGAATCCAAGCCAAGTGGAGGCTGGCGTTTATGGGTAGCGATTGCTGACGTCAGTTATTATGTTCGTCAGGATACCGCTTTGGACAAGGAAGCCATCAATCGTGGAAATTCCGTATATTTTCCTTCTCAGGTAGTTCCAATGTTGCCTGAGGTGCTCTCTAACGGGCTCTGCTCATTGAATCCTCAGGTTGACAGACTATGCATGGTATGTGAAATGACGGTTTCGGAATCCGGAAAACTGTCAGGCTATAAACACTACGAAGCAGTAATGAATTCTCATGCCCGTCTGACCTACAATAAAGTCAGTGCTATCTTGGAAGGGGACACTGAACTCAGGGAAAGATATGTGGATTTAGTCCCGCATCTGGAAGAGTTACACAGCATGTATAAGGTACTGAAACATGCACGGGATAACCGAGGGGCTATTGAATTCGAAACAGTAGAAACCAAATTTATCTTTAATGCTGAGCGTAAGATTGACCGAATTGAACCGGTAATACGTAATGATGCGCATAAGATTATTGAAGAGTGCATGATTCTGGCAAATATCGCTTCTGCTTCTCTGGTAGAGAAACTGAAGGAACCAGCTCTGTACCGTATTCATGAGACTCCAGGTGAAGAACGCCTGACCGGGTTCCGGGATTTTCTGAGTGAGTTGGGGTTGGATCTTTCCGGGGGACTTGAACCATCACCGACAGACTATGCCAAACTGATCCGGGCAATTGCCAACCGACCGGATCACGAATTGATTCAGACCATGCTACTTCGTTCCATGAAGCAGGCTGTGTACAATGCCGATAATGCAGGGCATTTTGGTCTGGCACTGAAGCGTTATGCTCATTTTACTTCACCGATCCGCCGGTATCCGGATTTATTGCTGCACCGGGCAATTAAATATCTGATTGCCAAGCACGAAGGCAGAAATAAGGATCGCTGGACACCAACCGGAGGTTATCACTATTCCTTTGATGATATGGATTTTTATGGTGAGCAGTGCTCCATGACGGAACGTCGGGCTGATGATGCAACCCGAGAAGTTGCTGACTGGCTGAAGTGTGAATATATGCAGGATCATGTCGGTGAAGAAATGGAAGGCGTGATAGCTAATGTGACCGGGTTTGGTTTCTTTGTTCGTCTGACAGAATTGCATATTGATGGGTTGGTGCATATATCCACGCTGGCGAATGACTATTATCAGTTTGATCCAATTGGAGCTCGTTTGATAGGTGAAAGTTCTGGCCAGATTTACCGGTTGGGAGACGCGGTAAAAGTTAAAGTACTTTCGGTTAATCTGAATGATCGCCAAATTGACTTTGAATTGGTAGAAACAAGTCGTAAGCTACGCGGAAAAGGAAAAACTGCGAAAAAACGGGCTGCACAGGCGGAGAAAAAAGCGGTATCTAAAAAGAAAATGGCAGTGAAAGCCCAAAAAACTGGTGGCAAAGCTAAGCCAATGATTGAACCGACTAAACGTCCGGGGGATTCTGATGATACGGCAGATAAAAAGAATCCGGCCCGAAGGAAAACTAAAGCAGAGAAAGCGCGTAAGAAAAAGTCCAGAACAAAGACTAGTGCAACGCAGGGTAAGAGAAAGAATAAATAGTTTCAGAGTGAACCATGAGTAATGAATTTATCTACGGTATACATGCCGTAAAAGCTGTACTGGAAAATGATCCGGCACGATTTGTTGAAGCCTTCGTGTTGAAAGGGCGTCAGGATGATCGTCTGCTACCGGTACTGAATCAGCTGCAACAGTGCGGTATCTCTATTCAGCAGATGGGAAGAAAGGCACTGGACGATAAAGCCAAGGGTGCTAATCATCAGGGTATTATTGCCCGGGTCAGGCCGGTGAAGGCACTGAATGAAAACGATCTGGATCAGATTCTGGCTCAGCATGAACAGCCTTTACTGTTGGTTTTGGATGGAGTGACGGATCCGCATAATCTTGGAGCTTGTCTGCGTAATGCTGATGCGGCTGGTGTGGCGGCAGTCATTGTGCCGAAAGATAAGTCTGCTCCGATGACGGCAACAGTAAGTAAAGTGGCGTGTGGCGCAGCGGAAACCGTTCCTCTGGTGAGAGTAACCAATCTTGCCCGAACTATGCGAGCACTGCAGGAGCAGGGTATCTGGTTCGTGGGAACTGCCGGTGAAGCAACACATGATATCTATCAGAGTAAACTGACAGGTTCTTTGGCTATTGTGATGGGCGCTGAAGGGGATGGCATGCGTCGTCTGACTCGTGAAACTTGTGATGATCTGATTAAAATCCCAATGGCGGGTAGCGTATCAAGCCTGAATGTGTCGGTTGCAACCGGGATTTGCTTGTTTGAAGCGGTGCGTCAGCGCTCACAGTAATATAATACTCTTTGTTCCCGTACACAGTGCGGGAACACGAAATTATCCTTTCTCGGTCTCATCAAAATACCCCTTGCCCTTATCGCCTTCTTTCTATACAATTCCCCGTCCTTAATTCTCGGTCACTTTTTATTAGTTCCTTGCTTCCTCTGGATGACCGGGCCAATTGTGGAAGCTGAATAATCCGTAAGGAGCAACCAAATGCGTCATTATGAAATCGTATTCATGGTGCACCCTGATCAAAGCGAGCAAGTTGCTGGCATGATCGAGCGTTACACTGGTTCTATCACTGAAGCTGGCGGTACTATCCACCGTCTGGAAGACTGGGGTCGTCGTCAAATGGCTTACCCAATCAACAAGCTTCACAAAGCTCACTACGTTCTGATGAACGTTGAAGCTGATCAAGCTGTGATCGACGAGCTGGAAACTGCTTTCCGTTTCAACGATGCAGTTCTGCGTAACATGATCATGCGTACTAAAGCTGCTGTTACTGAGCAATCTATTATGCTTAAGCAAAAAGAAGAGCGTGCTCCTCGTCGCGAAGAGCGTACAGAAGCTAAGCCAGAAGCGGCTGCTGAGTAATTGATTGTATGACCAATCGAATGGAGTTAAGCGGTACTATAGCCAAACCTCCGATTCGAAATAAAAGCCCGGGAGGGACGGAGCATTGCCGGTTTTGGCTGGAACACCGTTCAACCATGATAGAAGCAGACTTACCGAGACAGGTTTACTGTCGAATACCGGTAGTTGTCAGCGGGCAAAGGTCACAAGTATTAACTCAAGACTTAGTACAAGGTAGTAACATTAAGGTAAGTGGTTTTGTTGCTTATCAGACTGGCCGAAATGGCGTAGGAAAATTAGTGTTGCATGCCGACAACATCACTCAAATTTAAGATCAGGAGATAGCCCATGGCTCGTTTCTTCCGTCGTCGTAAATTCTGCCGTTTCACTGCAGAAGGCGTACAAGAGATTGACTACAAAGATGTAGCAACTCTGAAAAATTACATCACTGAAGCTGGTAAAATTGTACCTAGCCGTATCACTGGTACCAGCGCTAAGTATCAGCGCCAGCTGGCTCGCGCTATTAAGCGTGCTCGCTACCTAGCCCTACTGCCGTACACTGACAAGCATCAGTAATCGGTTCGTTTTATTAAGAAAGAGGATTAAACAATGCAAGTTATTCTACTTGATAAAATCGGTAACCTAGGTGGTCTTGGCGATACAGTTAACGTTAAATCAGGTTACGCTCGTAACTTCCTTATCCCTCAGGGTAAAGCAGTTATGGCTACTAAATCTAATGTTGAAATGTTCGAAGCTCGCCGTGCTGAACTTGAAGCAAAAGTTGCTGAAGCTCTAACAGCTGCACAAGCTCGTGCAGAAAAAGTTAACGCTTTGGAAGCTGTTGTTATCGCATCTAAAGCTGGTGACGAAGGCAAACTGTTCGGCTCCATCGGTACTCGTGACATCGCTGATGCAATTACTGCTGCTGGTGTTGAAGTTGCTAAGAGCGAAGTTCGTCTTCCTGAAGGTGCTCTGCGTACAACTGGTGAGTTCGATATCAGTGTTCAGCTTCATTCTGAAGTATTCGCGAACATCAGCCTACAGGTTGTTGCTGAGTAATTCAGTTTTAAAGCCAAATAAAAGCACCGACCTTGTGTCGGTGTTTTTTTATGCGAAAAATACAGGGAGGGCAGAAAGAATCCCCTCTGGTTATTTTTCTGCATTACAAGTGGATGATTGCCGCTATAATAGACGGTCAAAAATAGATATTGAGTGTAGTCATGGCCGATTTCCGAACAAAAAAACCGAATGATTCTCAGGTAGATGCAATCAAAGTCCCACCGCATTCACTGGAGGCTGAGCAATCTGTTCTCGGTGGCCTGCTGCTGGATAATGAACGCTGGGATACCGTAGCTGAAAAGGTAGTGACGAAAGATTTCTACAGCCGGCCGCACCGACTTATCTTTGATGGCATAAAAAGTACTCTGGAATCAGGTAAGCCGCTTGATTTAATTACTTTGTCTGAATATCTGGAGCAGCGAGAACAACTTGAAGATGTTGGAGGTTTTGCCTATCTGGCTGATCTGGCAAAAAATACACCAAGTGCTGCGAATATTAATGCTTATGCGGATATTGTTGCAGAACGGGCATTGGTGCGTAATCTGATCGGCGTTGCCAATGAGATCGCTGATGCCGGTTATGATCCTCAGGGGCGCAGTTCGGAAGATCTGCTGGACTTAGCTGAGAGTAAAGTATTTGCTATTGCTGAGGAGCGTACCAGTGAGAACGAAGGGCCTCAGCATGTGGATACGATTCTGGAAAGAACCCTTGAACGCATTGAACTCCTGTATAAAACTCCTCAGGATGGTGTAACAGGTGTCGATACCGGATTTACCGATCTGAATAAGAAAACAGCGGGTTTGCAGGGGTCAGATTTGGTGATTGTTGCGGCGCGTCCTTCAATGGGTAAAACGACCTTTGCCATGAATTTGTGTGAAAATGCTGCGATGCAGCAGGATAAGCCAGTGTTGATTTTCTCCCTTGAGATGCCAGCAGAGCAACTGATGATGCGTATGCTGGCCTCACTGTCCAGAGTTGATCAGACCAAGATTCGTACTGGTCAACTGGATGATGAAGACTGGGCTCGTATTTCTTCGACGATGGGGATCCTGATGGAGAAGAAAAACATGTTTATTGATGACAGCTCTGGTCTGACACCAACAGAAGTTCGTTCTCGAGCCCGTCGAGTTGCCCGTGAATATGGTGGACTGAGTATGATTATGGTCGACTATCTTCAACTGATGCGAGTTCCGTCACTGACTGATAACCGTACGCTGGAAATTGCAGAGATTTCGCGCTCACTCAAGGCTCTGGCAAAAGAGCTGAATGTGCCTGTTGTGGCTCTGTCGCAGTTAAACCGTTCCCTTGAACAACGAGCTGACAAACGCCCGGTAAACTCAGATCTGCGTGAATCAGGCTCTATTGAGCAGGATGCTGACCTGATTATGTTTATCTACCGGGATGAGGTTTATCACCCAGACAGCAGCTACAAAGGTATTGCAGAGATTATTATCGGTAAACAGCGTAATGGCCCTATTGGTTCTGTTCGGCTGACCTTTCAGGGACATTTTTCTCGCTTCGATAACTATGCCGGTCCGGCGTTTGATGATGAATAGGGATTTGGTCTCGTGCCTGAGTGAAACAATAACTCTGGACTTAGATCGGAATGTTACGTGACTTATCTCAAAAATAGCATGAATAAGTTACGCCATAATCTCAGACTGAAAATAAATAATAACTTCACTGTTTTCTGGCTTTAGTCAGAAAGCTGAAAGTGATACAACTTTCTTTTTGCTAAGCGGGGATTCAGTATCACGGGGATATTCCTGTGCCTGACTGAATAAAACCTACTGTAACATCGGGATATAACAGCATGTTAAAAAATATCAATCCAACGCAAACACAAGCTTGGAAAGCACTGACTGCTCATTTTGAATCAGCTAAGGATATGAATCTGAAAACACTTTTTGCACAGGATGCAGAGCGTTTTGAGCATTTCTCAGCAAAATTCGGGTCAGACATTCTGGTTGACTACTCTAAGAACCTAATCAACCAGGAAACTATGGAAAAACTGTTCGCTCTGGCTGAAGAGACAGAGCTGAAAGCGGCGATTGATGCCATGTTTTCTGGTGAAAAAATCAACCAAACAGAAGGCCGTGCCGTTCTGCATACTGCTCTGCGTAATCGCAGCAACAAGCCAGTAATGGTTGATGGCGAAGACGTAATGCCAGCCGTTAATGCGGTTCTGGAAAAAATTAAGGCATTTACTGAACGTGTTATTTCTGGTGACTGGAAAGGTTACACAGGTAAAGCGATTACAGATGTGGTGAACATCGGTATCGGTGGTTCAGATCTTGGTCCTTACATGGCGACAGAAGCCCTGGCTCCATATAAAAATCACCTGAACCTGCACTTTGTTTCTAACGTTGACGGTACTCACATCGCTGAGACACTGAAAAAAGTAGACCCTGAAACCACTCTATTCCTGGTGGCTTCAAAAACATTTACTACTCAGGAAACTATGACCAACGCGCACACTGCACGTGACTGGTTCCTGGCGTCTGCCAGTGATGAAGCACACGTAGCAAAACACTTTGCTGCGCTGTCTACTAATGGTAAAGCGGTATCTGAGTTTGGTATCGACACTGAAAACATGTTCGAGTTCTGGGACTGGGTCGGTGGTCGTTACTCTCTGTGGTCTGCTATCGGTATGTCTATTGCTCTGGGTGTGGGTTTTGACAACTACGTTGAGCTGCTGACTGGTGCACATGAAATGGATAACCACTTTTCTGACACTCCATTTGAACAGAACCTGCCTGTAATCCTGGCTCTGATCGGTATCTGGTACAACAACTTCCACGGTGCAGAATCTGAAACTATCCTGCCATACGATCAGTACATGCATCGTTTTGCTGCATATTTCCAGCAAGGCAACATGGAATCCAACGGTAAGTTTGTTGACCGTAACGGTAATCCTGTTGATTATCAGACTGGTCCAATTATCTGGGGTGAACCAGGTACTAACGGTCAACACGCGTTCTATCAGTTGATCCACCAGGGTACAAAACTGATTCCTTGTGACTTCATTGCTCCGGCAATCAGCCACAACCCAACAGGTGATCATCACCAGAAACTGATGTCTAATTTCTTTGCTCAGACTGAAGCGCTGGCATTTGGTAAGACAAAAGAGCAGGTTGAAGCTGAATTCGCTGCGGCGGGTAAATCTGCTGAAGAAGTGAAAGATCTGGTTCCTTTCAAAGTATTTGAAGGTAACCGTCCAACGAACTCGATTCTTGTTAAGCAAATTACCCCACGTTCTCTGGGTAACCTGATTGCGATGTATGAGCACAAGATCTTTGTTCAGGGTGTTATCTGGAATATCTTTACTTTCGACCAGTGGGGGGTAGAGCTGGGTAAACAGCTTGCTAACCAGATTCTGCCAGAACTGGCTGATAAATCATCAGTTGATTCTCACGACAGTTCAACGAATGGTCTAATTAATGCCTTTAAGGCACTGCGTGCTTAATGGTTTTACTGATTAGGTAAAAGCTAAAAAAGCTGGGACACTGCGTGCCAGCTTTTTTGTTTTCATAAGACATGAAAAAAGCCGGTAAACATGTACCGGCTTCAGGTGTTGTGGTTATGTAGCCTTATTCGAAACAAATTTCGATAAAAGCATTACCCCATTCAGAGGTAAAAGGCATAATGATGATCGCTCCTTCACATTTATGCCGGATCGTATGTCCTCTGCCTGAAACGACAACAGGGGTCGCCATATCAAACTCAAAGCCACTGTCTGAAAGAATACGTTTTGCTCCACCTGTAACCATATTGGTGATTTCACCAACCATATCGGTGACTTCTTCATTGAGTCCGTTGGGTCGTTCTCCCAACATATTCTGCATAATCTCCAGAGCCAGTCCTTCGTCAAATGTTATCGACATGGATCCTCTGGTTTGAGCGCCTACCATACCGATAAGGCCTGATACATCTCCTCGGGCAATTTCATCTTTTTTCACCCGAGGCTTTTGTGGCTTCAGTTCAAGAGAAGCCATTGTTTTTAACACGTTCATCAACGAGGCTAAAAACGGATTTACAAATTCAGCGCGCATAACACTCTATCTATCTTGTACTTTCATATTACTGAGACATCTATGACAAGTGCCGTGAGTCTCAATGACATGATTTGTTATTCGAAAACCGTGTTCTTCGGCATTTTTTGCCAACAAGGCTATCAGATTATCATCTTGGAGCTCTGCTACGTTACCACACTGGTCACAAATAAGCAGGTGAGAGTAGTGCTTATTCACATCGCAGGAGCAACAAGATATGAAACTATTTTCGGATTCAATTCTATGTATCAGTCCCTGTTCCAGCAAAAAATCTAAAGCACGGTATATCGTCGGAGGTTTTGCCTGTGGCTCGCTTTGCTTGAGTTGTTCCAGAAGCTCATAAGCACTGGAAGCACTTTCATTTGTGCATATTAACTCATAAACCCGCTTTCGCTGCGGAGTGAATCTAACACCACGAGACAGGCAAATGCCTTCCGCTCGTTCTAGTAACGACTGGTCCAAATCGGCCACCCTTTATAACTGGACTTGCTTTAATAATATACCATTTCTCTATCTTAGGTCGATTAGAGAGCCTGATTCTTTACACTAAGGTAAAACAGAGTATGTGATCAATAGATTAGGCTAATTATTCTACTGCATTATTTTATCAGGAATCAATTCTGTAAAATTTCTGCGTGAAACAATCATTTTGGTAAGAATGCATCTTACGTTAAAATCAGCGCTTTCTCAGAAACAGAATTCAGCAAGGCTATTCAATGACTGTATCCAGTAAATACCACGCCAGCCGCTTTTCCATTGCACCCATGCTCGATTGGATAGATTTGCAAGGTTGTAAAAGGGTTTTTGAGTGTTGAGGCGTACCATGGGCGAACCGTTGTAATTCGGTGCACCTCAAAATTCGTCTTATCAGATATAGAAAAGCCGCCTTTATTTGGCGGCTTTTTCGCATCTTGTAATCAGTGTGTTCGTTCCATGAAGTTTTTGAGCTCTCGTGCGCCTTCATAGTCCATTGCCATTTTCTTATAGAGGTGTACGTGGCTAATCACATTGAAGTTACTGTTTAGCCGATCGTTGAATTGGTTTAGGTTTGCTTCCATTTGGTCGCAGAAAGAGCGCATCATCGCCAGTTGCTGCTGCATGGCTTGGTATTGCTGCTGTGTTTGTTGATAGTCAGCTTGCAGCTTATCCATTAAGTTGAATGAACATTTAACAAAGCCGGCTTGGTTTTCAGAAAGCGTTACGCCTTGAATAGGGTGGGGGGCTGCAATCATAGCATCAAAAGCTCGGATTACTTGCAGATGGAACTTAGCACTAATCCACATGGCATAAGCGTAAACAAGTTCACGACATACCCACGTTCCTGAGTTTGTTCCACCGTGTTTCACGTGTAAGGGCGAAATTCCGCCTTTGCTTATTTCTTCTATTAACTCTGTTGTTTGTGTGTTCGCAAGCCAATATTTTGGACGGTGTCTGTTTTTGTTGCCAGCTGCTTTATGTAGGTCATTCAGAGAATATAGATGATCAAAAGTGCGAACTTCATTTGAAAGGATAGTTAGATTGGTCATAGTGACCTCCGATGGCTAATTTTATTTTACCATCACGCAAAGGTCCTAATCTTCGGGTGATGGACTGAACAGGGTTAGGACTACCGCACCATCGACACGGCCAGCCCGAAGGCTGCCCCGCCCAGCCCACCATAGTTATTGTGCCGTTATTTTTAAACGTCACAATGTGCAGGTGTGCCGAAGCCGCACATAAAAAAACCAGCAACTGCTGGTACTTATGTACCGATGGTTCTATACGGGGTCCTAATCCCGACACTGGATTTTGCCAGTGCCCGATTAGGGTACATCGGTTTTGTGGTAATATAAAGCAACTTATCGCAGCTTAACGCAATTCAACGTAACTCAAATTGCTTTTTCTTGACTCATACAGTGTGAGATGTATAATTTAAACATCAAATAGTTAATGTTTAATTAAATGTTTGGTATTTCGGAGAGTCACTACCGTTAAGTGTGAAACTAAAATTATCGGAGAGTCGCTACCGTTAAGTGCGAAACTAAAATTATCGGAGAGTCACTACCGTTAAGTGTGAAACTAAAATTTTAACCCTGCTTCGGCAGGGTTTTTCACTATATGGCTTAATAATAATGAAAATATATACCGTTAGTAATGAGTATCTAACGCACTTACGTAGCGTTGAAACAAAAGTTCCTAGTAGTAGCTATGCCAATCCTAAACCTTATGTTGGCGTAGTGCTTGAAGTTGGTGGTATGAGGTATCTTGCTCCGTTGACGTCCCCTAAGTTTTCTGTAGATAAGTTTGATGACAATAATCCAACGTTATTTAAGCTTCACGCTGTTGATGATAAAGAAGATAAATTGGGAGCAATGCGCTTACTTTACATGATTCCTGTTTTAGAGTCTGAAATAACAGAGCTTGACTTGACCATTGAAAGTACAGATTCTCGCCAAGATAAAAATTACAAGCGGATGGTGAACAAACAGATTCTATTCATTCGTAAAAATGCTGAACCTATTAAAAAAAGAGCAGAAAGGCTGTACCACTTGGCTCACTCTCAAGATAACTTTAAACGTATTTGTTGTGACTTTAAGGCTTTGGAAGCTGTCATGGCGACGTTTAGTTCTTCGGTATCTCAAGACTAATAAAAGAACGCAAGAAAATTGCTTAATTCTTAACAGGTAAGATAGAATTGCCGTTAAAGAGAGTCACTACTTTAGTGTGAAGTTAAAAGAACATACCGCCCTTGGCGAATCCTCCCACGATCAGGGAAGTGACGACCCAAGGGCTTTTCGTATCAGTAGCTAAAACCTAAATCTCCGACATTCAAATCTAGATCAGTTCCTTTATCACTTTTCGCTTTATCCACCGTCACTGGCTTGTCTGATTTCACGGTTAATGAAATTTCTGACTTGCTGTTGAGTGTTTGACTGGTTAACGGTTTGTACTGACCGTAAGAACCTGGCGCTGAGAAATTTCCAGTTTGGTAATCCGAGTATGTTTTTCTGCGTTCTGTTTGGTTGGTGGTTTCGTTGGTAGTAATTCCAAGTTCTATGCTTTTGTCTTGCAGCTCCTTAACTGTTTTCGCCTGTTTAGCTGCTTTGTCAGCTGCGTCGTCATTTCCCCAGAACTTATCCCATGCATTACTTAATCCGTCCATAATTCCTTGCAGGCTACCAAACTTATCGTAAAGGTAAGCAAAACCAGCACCAACGACACCAATAGCGGCAATTACTGCTCCAAATGGGTTTGCTAGTGACAAGCCAATGAGAGCGATTTTTACAGCAGCGAATACGGCTAGAAGTTCTTTAAAATTGCTACCTACAAATATTGCAACTTGTGCAAATACTCTGAAGGCTTCGAACGTGCCTTTTACAACCTCTTTTAGCTGTTTAATCGCATCGTTCCTCCAATCAATACTTTTAAATTTGTCAGATAGTTCAGTAAAAATAGCTGTTAGTTCCTGCATCACTGGTGCAAGCGCGGCAGACTTAATTGCATTCATACCTTCTTGCAGCTTTTGAAGGGCATCATTGTAAGCTTCTGCCTTGGCTGCATCTTCAGCTTGAACACCACCACCTAGAGCATTGAGCTCTTCACGGGCAGCGGTTAAACCTTCAGTACCTTCGCGTAACATGATGAGCATTTCACGGCCACTGTCACCAAAAGCAGCATCGGCAAACGCCATTTGTTCTTGCGCGGTTTTCAGTTTAGAGAATGACTCAAGCAGCATTTGATAGGCTTGTTGGTTGTTTTCCGCGCCTTTTAAGTCTTTAAACAGTCCGTTCTTACTCTGTTTTAGGTAACTGCCTAATGCACCTTTGCCTGTTTGTTGCAACACACCTAAGCGGCGAGTGAAGCGCGTCATCGATGCAGATAACGCATCGGAACTTACACCCGCATGTTCGGCTTGTGACTGCATGGCTTGCAGTTCGCCGATTGGCATCTGAAGGTTCGCCGACTTCTTGGCTAGTTTATCCATATCGGCAGCGGTGCTATTGATAATTGCACCAAAGCCAGCCATTGAACCTATAACTCCTGTAACAGCCAATGCACCTTTTTTCGCGGTTTCCATGGTCGGCATTTTAATGGCGTTATTGAGGGTCTTAGGGATTCTCATCCACTTTTGCATACCAGCGTATTGCTTATGCAACTTCGTAATTTCTTTGCCGTGCTTTTTGTAGCTTGAATCTAGTCGTTTGTATTCATCATCCAGTTTGTAGACTGTAACACCTGTTTTTGTGAGTGCTTTTCTTACATCTGATAGATTCTTTTTATAGCCGTCTTGGGTATTAGATAGCTTTTCTACTTTAGTTCTTTGCTTGTCAATTTGCGCAATAAGCGCTGCGCTTGGCTTTTGTAACGATTTGTTCTTTTGCTGTAATGCGTTGAGTTTTTCAACTTCGGCCTTTAGTGCTAAGTTATTTTGGTTTTTAGCTACTTTGAGTTTGTTGTAGTTATCTATCATGCCCATAGCGGCAGAGTCTTTTGCCTGAGCTTTTTCAAGATCTTCAATTTCTTTGGTGTATTTATTGGTTTCAGTGCTGATTTTTTTTAATGGGGCAGTGGCTTTATCAATCACTCCCATTACTACAGATAGATTCATTTTCATAAAACAATCCTTAAAAAAAAGAGAGCTAAGAGCTCTCTTCTGGTGTGTTTCTTTCTGCTGCCAATTTGCGGAAGTACAATAGTTCGTCGAATGTGAGCTTATCTATTTCGCTTGGTTGCCAATGAAATACGACGGCTAAGTCAGCATATAACGGCTCTACATGTTGGACTTCTTCTATTAAACATCCATATTGACGAAAAAAGTTGCGAGCCCTGTAAGTAACGGAGTCCAGTTCTCTGGTTCCAAGTTGAGCATGTCACGTTCATCCAAACAGCTAATGCGTGGGATAACTTTTGCTCCTGCTTCAAAGTCAGCCTGACAAATGTCACTTAGGTTTACTCCGCGCAGATGACCAGAATTAGGCTTAGTTAATTCGATTTCAGTCAAAGTTACCGTTTGGCCATCTCGTGTCTTTTCAATTGGAGTTGCAAGTATGACTTTTTTGGTTGCGTTTTTGTCTTTAATTGCTGTCGCCATAGCCCAGCTCTTCCTTCAATTCGTTAAGTTTGGTCTTACGACCGCCTGAGTTTGGATCCAGCTTCATTACCAGCTCATAGAGGTTGTATGCATGTTCTTTTTCCCCGGCGGCTTCATGCCAGTCTCCAACCAGTCGGAACATTTTTACTTTCAGTGGGGCATTGGTTGCCAGTTCTCCTGAAAGTAGGTCTTTTACTGCATTGAGTAGGTATTCACGGTTGAATTCTTTTTTCTCAGTGAATGCTTCATGAGCGTACTTAAACACGTACCCACAATAGGCCGTCTGTCCGTTCATTTTCCAGTTGGTTGGGGTTTCCAGTCCGCCCCCGATCGCTGCCCGGAAATCATCATGAATATTCTCAAGCAGACCTAAGTCGATATGCCAAATAAAGAACCACCACATCACATCAAGGTGACCATATTCTCCCTGGTGTGTTGCCAGTAATCGTTCCACCAATGGATGATATTTCTTGATGAGTTCTTCCTTGTACGGATTTTTCTCTTTGGAACCGGCCAATGTGCGCAGGTAAGACAGATCTTGTTTCAGGGAAGCCTGAGTGTCTTCCCATGCTTTGTCAGCCAGCGTATAAGAAGCCATTTTGCTTTCTGTATTCACTACAATGACTTCCTCTCTGGCCTTTTCTTTTTCCTGTGCTTTACGTTTCAGTAATATGGACAACATAATGACTCCTTATTGACTGATCATCTCGTAACCATAGAACACGACTTCCAGTTGACCGTCTTTAACTGTCAGTGAAAGAGGATCCCCTGTCCATGCATCGGTTAGGGTGAATACTTTGCCACTGTTGGTTTCAAGCGTGATGTTTTCATCTACGAAATCACGAATGGCGTCTTCATCCGTAGATTGTGCGTGAACAATGGTGCATTTGATGGATGGTGCCGATTCATAGGATTCAGAATGACCTAATACGCCATCGTCACCCATTACCGGTTCGCGCTTTAGATTGCCGAAAGTAATTTCAGCCCCTTCTTTAATTGGTAAACGTCCCAGAGAGCCAGCATTGAGTACTGCCCGGCTAGTGATTTTTGTTCCCATGACTATTTCCTAAATTGAATTTTACCGGCAACGATGATCAGACCATTTACGAACTGTGGTGAGTCCTGATAGTTGATGCGTTGTTTGTTTGAGTCATCCAGCTCAACAATGAGCGATTTTTTATAGCCGTCAAAATCTTGCACAATGCCGTTGTATTCCAGCTCCTTGTACAGTGCCAGCAGTTCAGTTTTGAACATACTTGGTGTGACAATGGCCTGACCCGGAGCGAATCGAGTACCGTCTTTGGCTACTTTGTAGCGGGCATATTTGCTCAGGATTCGTGAGCGTTGTTTCTGACGAAAGTACATTGCTGTCGCTGGCGTCATGATGTCGAGGTAGCTGTTATCTGCAATACCTGCTGCGTTTTCTGTGTAGGCCGTTACCACACGCTCAACCTGAACTTCTTTGGTGGAAGTGACAACATAAGTCCCCATGCCTTCATGAAGCATTAAGTTGCGTTCCGTCCAGTCAAATTCGGTTTCGGCAATGGAATACACGCCGCTCATTTTCAGGGTTTGCAGTGGCCGGCAAGGATCATTTGCCAGTGACGGTGCAATTCGCCCTGCCCAGGCACCGATTGCTGCCGCCTCTGAAATGACTTCATTGGATGAATTACCCAGAGCATTCACCGGCATAAAACTGATCAACGGGCAGTTACTTTTGTTGGCAAAGGTGATCAGTTCGGCGTTAGTGCCTTTTTTGGGGATGTAGGCAATGCCGGGAATTTGGTTCATTGCGTTATAGCGGGCTTCTAAAAACTCGCCTAAATCTCGAACGGTAGTGTCATCATTCAGCGAACAAAGGATGTGATGGTATTGCACATCACCGAGAGCCGCTAGTGCTGACATAGTATCTGCTGCGTTCACACTGACGGCATAAATCGGCATGGTTTCATCTTGTTTACGGAAGTACTTCACCATCTCCACGATGTCAGAATCACCAAACAGCGCTGCTGCTTTGGTTTCATCCATGCATAGTACCACGGTGTTAGGGGCGGCAGGGGCTTCTGCCACTGCCTTACCGATCACAAGGCATAGCTGTTGTTCCTCGGCGCTGTTTGCCAGGCTATTGTCGATTTCGACATACATACCCGGAACATAAGCACTGTTAGGCACTTCAGAGAAGCTAATGCTCATTGATTCGTCTCCTTGCTTGCGGTCGTTTCAGTGGCTGAGACTAAAATGACGGATTTATCTTTAATACGGCGTAGCCAGTACGGATTACGTGGTTTCTCTTCACCCGCTGCTTTCAGCGGTTCCCGGGTGTCTGGATCGCGAACCAGTAACCCTTTTTGTGGTTTAACCTTAATGTTTTTCATTATGCTGCATCCTCTAGTGCAAAGTGTTCAGCGGCCATAGCCATCAGTTCGCGTTCCAGTTCTGGTGTCCAGCCAATAAACGTTCGTTTAGGCATTTGGTAGTTCCGTTTCGTCCGGAGACCACCTTCCCAGCGCCCGGTTTTGCTATCAAAAAAACCTCTCACCCGAGTTGTGAACGACAGCTGGCTACCTTGGTTATGCTCCTGACCGATTCGTCCTGCGATACCAGCCAGACCAACTTCAAAGCTTTTATCGTCTGCTCTGGTGCGCAGAGCTTTGGATAGCCCCATTAGCATGTTCTTGTTGTTGACCGTGTTCTGTGCGACTAAACCACGACTGAGCTCAACACGTTTACGTCGTGTCCGGCTTTGGTAAGGGTTGTTATCAATATCTCGCTGTGCACGGATCTGAGCGCGAAAGAACTGCCGAGCGTGATTTGCCATGCGGCGGTTCAGGCCTAACTTTTCCGTAGCTGTCAGCGTCAGGCTTTCAACTACATGAGTCAGTTGCTCTGGCGTTCTTAGCGTTAACTCGTTCATGGCAGATCATCCAGATGACCGACGAATAAAATCAGTTCGCCTAGGTCGTCTTTATTCGTGCGGGCTTGGAACTCGCTGACGCAATCAAAACGCTCGCCACCTTGCATCCAGTTACCGCTTTCATTTTCTTTGAGTGAATAACCTTCCTGTAAATCAATTTTGATTTTGATATCGCAGCGTCCCTTATCGAGCAGTTCAGTAGCAAAGCTTGGAAAGGCTAAGCCTTTTTCCTGACGGTACGGGTCGTATGTGTTCATCCACGCGACAATATGCATCATTAGGATATGTGGCTGAATTTTTACATCCTGTATGAACACAATGGCGGTGTACTCAATGTCAAAACCATCGACAAGTTCATCTTGTCCACAGAGCAAGGCACCATCTTCTGCCCACACGTCGAAACTTTTTGCATCACAGACATGTTCCCTTAACATGTCGGTTAAGCTTTGCAGTGCTTTCATCACACCACCTCAAAACAGTAGGTTTCTTCACCATGCAATAGCAGATCAACAGCCTGACGATATTGAACTTCGCAGTGCTGCTTTTTACCTGTTAGCGCTTCTTGCCGTTCTGCGGCTTCTGCGGTAGCGTCTGTACTCATTCTGATCCCAATTAATTCACTGGCCGTTAACGCAAATACAGCCTGGGTGTACAAAACAGTGGCGGCAATATCATCACCAAATTGTTCCTGAGATAGGTCAGTCAAATGCGTATAAAGCGCAATGATATTTCTAAGCTCTTTGTGAACTTTAATCCGTGATACTTTTGCCTGCTGCAGAATGCCTGCTTCTGTTTCATTGCTGAGGAAATTAAACAGAGACTGAAACTCTGACATTTTTAATGCTGGGTATTTCTCCGTTGCTGGCAGCTCCGATTCATACACATCACTTTTATTACCGACAAATTCCATATAGCCACCTAAAGAGGAATGCAGGCAGCCAAACGCTAATATCAACCAAAGCCACGACTTTTTTGATAGAGCGATAGTGCCTGCATTGGGGGGTGTCAGATAACGGTTGTTATACCCACGCGCCGTCAATTCGCAGTTTTACGTTGTCGAACTCAACAGCTGAGACTTTTTCGAGTTGTTCAATCACGTAAGCCATGTTCATTGATTCGTAGTTTTCAACCTGATCTTTGGCGTCGTTTTTCTTACCGACTGAACGGCGAACGGAACCATCCTGAATGTAGATAGACAGGTTGTCATAACTGGTCACTATGATCCCTGTTGATGGGAAGCCCGGCACGGATACCGCAGGAAGACCACCATAAGTACCAATGACCTGTTTTTCTTCTACCTTGCTCTTTTCACTTGGCGTATTTCCGTGTGCTGTATAAAACTTGGCTTTTTCATAAGCCAGCAAGTCGGAACCAATGATCGCCACAAGGTTGGCATCATTTTCACAGGCCGGGTGCAGCAGGTTTTTCAGGTTGAGTACCGCCAGATCCAGATTTGAAAAATCACCACCTTCACCGATACGAATTTCACCTACAGTGCTTCCTTCAGTAATAAGGCGATCAGCATTATGCTCACGCATAGCCTGAAACCAGCCCTTATTCACGTCTTCACCATTTGGGTTCGTTGCCGGGTTTGTTGTTGCTGCCGCTGTTTTACCGAACCAGCCGACAGTAATTTTGTTTGCATCAATTTGTTCGCGAGTATGGCTAGAGATAATCTGGCTGAAGTTTTTCATATGCGCCCAGGCATCCAGCTTTGCATAGCGAAGCGCGGTATCAAAGTTGGTCTGCATACACTGGTATGGCATGGATTTCATCCCATGGTAGTCCTTTGGCTTGCGCTCTCCGTCCCCGGAAGTATCGGTACGGCTAGCAATCATGCCGGTGACGCCTAAACCAATGGCTTCACCACTTTGGTTTTTCACAGAGATGATATTGATTTTGCTCAGAAACCAGTTGCTTTCACGAATCGCGGCAATGATGCGTTGTGTGCCGGTTGGCGTGACGTTAAACATCTCTGTTGCATCTTCGACACCATTTTGTTTCGCGACGGTCTGAACGTATGCGCTCAGTTTCTTTTTGGTATTTTCTTGCATGAGTTTACCTATACAATTTTGTTGAGATTGAAATGTCAGCAGTTACAAATAGGGATCTTCTTCGCCGTGTTGTCCGGCCATTTGCCGACCATCATCGTCAGTCATTTTGCTTAGCGCTGTCGTCAGATCAGATACCTGGGTGGAAAGCTCTTCGACCTGGCTTTTTAGTTCTGTGACTTGCTGGTTTTCTTCGGGCTTATTCGAGGCTTCATCACCGTCTGGGGCATTTTGTACCGACAGGGTTTCAACCAGCTTGCCTAATTGGCTGTTAAGCTCTTGGTTTTGCTCAATGCTTTTTTTGAGCAGTTCTTCTGTTTCTTTCGTCATTTCGTCTTCTTCCTCTTGTTGCGAGAACTGCTCAGCAGGCTTTTCACCTTTGAGCCAGTTTTTGAATTTTTGGAACAGAGATGCTTCATCGTCTTCACTGCTAACGGAGAATGTCTCTGGCTTGATAATAAAATTGGAATGCACCTGTACTTTGCCTTCATCTTTACTCGACAGGTGGATCTGGGTCGTACCCAATGATGCGGGTTTATCGGTGAGTGCCAGTCCGGACAGATAGGCTTTGCCGGTGTCAGCAAATTTTTCATAATACTCACATGACGTATGGAGCAGTTGCCCTTGCTCTACTGCACGGAGTAAAAAGGAGTTGGGTTTTAGTACTGCAAACAGTTTGTCTTCGCGCTTTTCGACAGAGAGAACGGAACCGTATTTAATGCTCCAGTCGTAGTGCTCTTCATTTATTCTGGCGGTATACACTTCCGGGTTATAGCTTTCTGCTATTTCATCAATGATTTTTTGCTCTATAACACGGCCATCTACAGTGGCACCTGCCTGTAAAATGCAAATTGGCTGGGATTGAAACATGCCTAAACTCTCCTAAATCTGATGTCTCCAATCTAACGAATGCCTTTCTCTTTTTGTATTCATGCTGATTCTAAATATCTGATATAGAAGCTGTTCATGCTGAGGAATTACGGTGTCTGTTGCACTATGCCAGCATGGATACGAATGTCGTTACTGAGCTGAACCAACCGCTTTACTCGTCTGCCCAAACTCAGGCTTTGGGTTTGTACCTTCGCCAGTACAAGCCTGCTGAAGTAGCAGATAAGATCGGAGTAGCCACCCGAACGGTTCAGCAGTGGATATCAAAATTTGGCTGGAAAGAGATGCGGGATGATGCGCCCGTAGAGCTTATGCTGCGTCAGCGTATTGCGTATCTGATGTGGATTGACCGTAAGCACGATGAGCAGTTGAAAGAGCTGGATATACTGCTTGAGCAGAAACGAAAGCGGGATCAGGCTGATAGTAAGCATGCCGGTAACTTCCGTTCAGGTGAAGAGAAGAAGCGGGGCAGAAAGCCCAACAAGGTTAAAAATGATATTTCTCATATCACCAAAGAGGTGCTGGACGAGTTCCGGGAAAAAACCTTCTTTGAATACCAGAAAGAAATTCACGGACATAAGTGCAATGATGATCTAAACGAGTTCCGTTTTTACCTGAAATCACGGCAGATTGGCTTAACGTATTATTTTGCTTATGAAGCGTTTGAAGATGCGGTGCTCAATGGTGATAACCAGGTATTCTTATCCGCTTCGCGTAAGCAGTCTGAAATCTTTAAAAATTACATCCGGAGATTTGCTCTTGATCTGGGTGATGTTGATCTGAAGGGTAAGGATGAACTGCAGCTTTCCAATGGCGCGACGCTTTATTTCCTGTCTACCAACGCTCGAACCTCACAAGGTTTTAACGGCCATGTTTACTTTGATGAGGTGTTCTGGATACCTAAGTTCGGGGAACTGGACGACTACGCTGGCGGTATGTCGATTCAATCAAACTACCGCACCACGTATTTATCAACGCCTTCAACGGTCGCCCATGAAGCTTATCCCAAATGGCAGGGTAAGAAAGAGCTCGGTATTGATATCAGTCATGCTGCTCTCAAGAATGGCTCTTTGGGTGAAGATGGCATTTTTCGTCAAGTCATTACCATTGATGATGCGATTGAGAAAGGGGCAACCTTTTTCAATATGGATAAGCTGCGCCGTAAATATCCGGATCAAACAGTATTTAATAACTTACTGCGCTGTGTGTTTCTGGATGATTCGGCGTCGATATTCACGCTTAAAGCTTTGCTCGCCTGTAAAGCTGATGCTTCTCTCTGGACGGACGTCGATCATAACAAGGCTCGCCCAGTCGGCGGTGCTGAGGTGTTGGTCGGTTATGATCCAAGAGGAGGCGGGCAGGGTGAAGGTTCTGATGATGCCGGTTTGGTTGTCGCACTGAAACCAAGGCGGAAAGGTGGCGTATTCCGCCTAATAGAACGAGTTCGTCTGAAAGGTTCCAGTTATGAAGATCAGGCTCAAGCGATAAAAGGCATCACTGAAAAATATAACGTGGTTTATATGGCCATGGATGTGAGTGGCGTTGGTTCCGCTGTGGCCGAATTGGTGCGTAAGTTTTATCCCGGGTTAGTTGAACTGGACTATTCCCCTGAGATGAAACGAATGATGGTTTATAAAGCCCGGGAAATTATCAATGATGGCCGTTTGCTATTTGATGGTGAATGGGATGATCTGGTTCATTCGTTCCTGATGATTCGTCAGCACACCACAAAAGCCAGTAACCAGGTAACTTTTATTTCTAACCGTAGCAAAGTGGGCTCTCATGCTGACCTTGCATGGGCTTCGATGCACGTTATGCGTTGGGAGCCGATTGATATTTATTGTGAAGACGATACGACGGTGACGTTTTTCTAAGAGAGGCATTGTGATTGATATTGAATTTTCTAACCCTGTGAGTGTGATGAACAGCGATATTCTCAGCTACCTTGAAGTGGCTTTGATAGATGGTCTGTATGAGCCGCCGATCGCACTTGATACGCTGGCTAAAGCATTGCGGGTGAACCCGATGCATTCCAGTGCCATTGAATTTAAGCGTAATACCCTAGCTTATGCTGTCTCTGTACATGATGTACTTCCGCGCGGTGATCTGAAACGCTTTATTCAGGACTTTCTTACTTTTGGTAATGGTTATTTTCAGATAGTGCGTAATGGGTTGGGGCAGATGGTGACGGTTAAGCACATACCAGCACTGTATATGAGGCGCCGGGAGGATCTGGGCTATACCTATAAACCAAGAGCGTACGATAATGACGGGCGCATTGATTTTAAGCGGGGGCAAATATTCCATCTTGCTGAATATGATGTCGCACAAGAGCTTTATGGTTTGCCCCAGCATGTGAGTGGTTTAACGTCGATTTGGCTGAACGATGATGCCACGTTGTTTCGCCGTCAGTACTACCGCAATGGCTCACATGCGGGTTACCTGCTGTATATGAATGAGCCCAGTATGACTAAAGATACTGAGAACGATATTCGTAACAAACTGCAGGCAAAAGAGGGGATGGCGTTTAAAAACTTGTTTGTGAATGCAAAGGGTAAAGACACCAAAGCACCGGAGCTTAAACCGATCGGTCAGGTTGAAGCAAAAGATTCGTTCAAAGACGTGAAGAACCAGACCACCAATGATGTCCTTTCTCTGCATCGTGTTCCGCTGGAGCTGATGAGTGTAAAACGGGAAGGCATTACAGCAAGCAGTGATTTGAATAAAGTGGATCGTATTTTTTATAAAAATGAGTTACTTCCTTTGATTGATTCTCTGAGTGAACTGAATGCATTTATGGGGATGGACGTGATTAAGGCTGATAAGTATGTGAGCTTAGAGCCGGCAGCCTAAGCTCATTTATTTAGAAGGAAAGTGGTCTGGTAACTGAGCTTTTATCCACGTTTGCAACGATAGCAATTGCTGGGCGTTTTCAGCACAGGTTTGCAAGTTTACTACATCTTCTGCTAAGACTTCGGCATCTCGCTCATAACTTGTAGTGGCTTTGGTGGCACCATCAGAGATGGAGGCGGGGTACTGAATACCGATCGCTCTATTATGCGCTCGCACTGATTGGGCGCGGATGCGCATCCAGTCAGGATCATTAACAACGCACTGCTTATCACTGTTCTTTTGAGCATACTTGATCACCTCTTTTTCTATTGTTCGAAATTGAATCCGAATGTCAGGCTTTTGGTTAGCAAGTTTTACAGCCAACTGGAAAGCCTCGTCTTGTTTTTGTTCTACTCTGTCCCATAGGGCGTTTTGCGCTTTCAGGGCTTTCGCTTCGGTAGTCGTTACTCCGTAGTCATACGAGAAGTAAGCAATACCACCAAAAACGGCAGTAACAGCAATCGTTTTAATCAGGGTTAGGTAATTGCTTAACATTGTTACTCTCCCGGCCAACCGTTTAGACATACGTCTTGTTCTTTGTTTCGGCGTTTAGGAATACCTGCACAATGGTTTTTCTCTAGCTGGCAATTTTTACCATTTACAAACACCCATCGTGGATACTCATTGCAAGCACCAATATGATCACCCCGGTTAAATTTTTTCAGAAGGGTAGAGCGAGCGAAGTTTCCGGCACCAAGGTTGTAAACAAAACTTACCATCATGTCGTACTCACCTTGGCTTGGTATTTGGTTGATGTGCTTATTTACCACACGTTCAGCGGTAGCAACGCTTTCAACAAAGGTTTTAGCCGCTTGCTGTTCGGTTATTTTTGTATCCTTAGTCACGTCTTTTGTATGGCCGAGTCCAACAGTCCATACATTAGCACTACATTGGTAGGATTTAAGGCGGCAACCTTCTTCGTTAGCGATATGGCGTAAGCCGTTTTCACTGACGCTGAGGTCTGAATCAATGTTGAAAACAATAGCGAGAACAGATACGACAGAGCATGTCGCTGCTTTGATTGCTCGACTCTTTATGCTCATCCGATATTTCTCTCATGTTCATTTAGTTTTGCCAGTTTCGCTTTATTGAGCTGTATTGCTACTGCATAATGTTTAATGGCCATGATGCCCGAAACAATACCAACACAGACCGCTATCAGTTGCGCAATATCATTTACACCGAAACTTAATATAGTTGCACTGATTGATGTGGCTATTTTTTTTAATCCGGCGGCATCTAAAAACGAAATAATTAACGCTTTTATTCCAATGTCATTCATTATTTTCTCTCATAGTTTGTAATTAATGCCCCCACTAAGTCAGTGTAATGGAATGGTTTATAAAGCGAACTTATGTAGTTTCTACTAAAGGGATATAGAGGTTTGAGATAAAAGAAAACCCAGCACGTGGCTGGGTTATGATGTTCAGGAACATGGGGCGGCAGGCCATGGATTGTCTTCACGGATTTTTAGATATGCAGCATCGGCCTGCGCTTCGCATTCTGCGGCTTTTGCTTCATCCTTTTCTACCCTGCGGATCATTTCTGCTTCGTTGTTCAGTCGGTCAACAATCTGAACATAAAGGTTTTCACGGGTGCTATTCACTCGTTGATATTCATCTTCATACTGTGCCTGTTTGTCAGTTACCCATTCTCCATCTTTCCATACATCAAACTCAGTTTTAGGCTTGTTTAATGTCCAGCCCGATTTAATTTCACCGAGTGCAGTGACAGTTTTTGTCTCCGATGGGTTAGCCGTGCTGTAGATGATTTTACCGCGGTAGTCCGCAATGTATTGTGTTCCACTCAAATCTTCCATAGCTACAACAGCAAAACCTGCTTTTTCCGGAAAAGGCTCAACTAACAGGACATTACGTGGCATATTCCATTTGTCTGTATCTCCTCCGCCGACCACTTCTCGTGTCGTTTTATCAATCGTCCAGTATTTCATTTGTTAAATCTCCACAAGAATTGGGAATGCTAAGTTGCGAGGGCGGGTTTCAGTTGCGATTCTGGGTGTACCATAGCCGGCATTATACGTCCCAGCAGTTTGGGTAGTTGTACTACCAAGATTGCCATTTTGTTTGTCTCCAGTTGAACCACCCACAATAAAAGGATTTGTAGCCAAGTGCTTATGTCCCTGGAACGCATCTAATTGCAAACTACTGAACACACGACCTGCATTTATTCCACGTCCCTGATCAAGTACACGGAAGAACTCCCCACCGGTGTCTGGAAAATCGATCATTGCTGTATCTGTATTAACAAATTCAGGAAATGCCTCTGCTAATCGCCAAAACACGGCTACGGGTACTGAATTACCCAAGACATTCAATGTTCCTTCTGGAACGGTTTTACTGAACCAAGGCCAAAGCGGCGTACCCGGGCGCGCTTTCTTTGCTGGAGTCCAATAGAACGAGGCATTATCGTCCGTCCAACCTACTTGACGATTTGCTTCATCGCCAGGGTCTTTACCACTGAATGGTTCACTGTGGTACGCCTCCCATTCGTAGGTTCTGTTATCGACTCGGGTGTAACAGGTGTCTCCTCGATAGTAGATACGATCTGGATCGTATTCTAGTCCTTGCGTTTTTGTTGCTAATGGATATTGAGCATGAGGGCTCTCTTCTGCTTTGTGAGCCATCATCCTTTCTTTCAATTTTTTAGGCGTAACTATCGTTGTGTCATCACTACCAGCACTAACAAGAGTAGTAGTAGCGATTTTCGCAATACCGGCTAATGCTTCAGAGGCGTAAGGGGAGCCCTGTAGTTCAACCGTAATATTCTCGATGGTTGATGCGGCCAGATTAAGTGCACACGCTTCAGTGACTATTGTATTTTTACGTTTGAACGTTATGACTTCACCATCACGACTATCAACGGCAAACAGAGTACCGTTTTCTAGCCAGTAACCAAGCTCCTTTCCTTCGAATTCTTCTGTTCCATCCCAGACAGTTTCAAAGTGAAGCTGACCTGGTGCAACAAGTTCACCTCGTGTTATGGCTTTCCTTTGGATCTCATTTTTCAGGGCTGTTTGGTCTGATGTGGGAATATAGCCTTGCGTGCCAATACTGATGTGGGTAATTTTGTAACTGATACCCAGATCACCCGCTGCAATAGAAGCAGAAATTCCTGCATCAGTGATCAGTAAGCTCATTGTAGTACCTCGTATTTATGATAATTTCTTATGTGCCTGCATGTGGCTAATTGATGGTGATAGTTCAGTCTGGAGTTAAATATCCAAGCAAATTCTGTATGAGGCAGGCGTTTTTTTTCGAACTCTTCCCAAGCTTTTTTACAACTACTTCTAAAAGCATCGTACATTTCTATGAAAATCATATTTGGTACAGCAATATCATCAAAAACTACACCGCCGCTCTTACTTACTGTTTCATTTAACAGGTTCTGATAGTCACGTAGTTTCCAGCCGAATAAACTATCGCTGAAATCAGTCAGCAGTGACAACTGAATTTCGTCATGGGTCTGTTTGAAATCAATAGCCATGCCGATTATCAGGTTTGTGAGTTCCTGATTATCAACTTCCTGCCAATATTCCCCTTTGGGCAGTAATAATCTAAGCGCATCAGCAAAGTCACCGGCGCTGTATTCAACAATTACACTGGAGGTGTCCACGCTACCTCCCCTAAGACATGAATTTGATTATTGTTAATGGTTATTTCAACCGTGGGGCTTTTCACAATGAAATTGTTCGTTACTGCTGAAACCGCCAATACAATTTCGGTCGGTGTGATAGATTCTGGTGTTCGGGTATCATTGTTTATTTTTCCCATCTTGGCTTTGACCATGTTTTCTAATGCGGTGACCACATCATCACGAACGGCCTGATCTTCGATGCCCTGAATTTCAATATTCAGCATTACATGCTCAGGTAACAGAGCCTTAGGATGGCAACCGGCCAGCCGGTTATTTTCAAAAGTTTCCTGAACTAAAGTAATGACTTCATTCCCCAATGTTGGGTTATTTCCTCTGGCTCCAATATAGACCTCAACCATGCCGCGCTCAGGTGTGTTATCCTGTGCCCAAGCATAATCTACATCTGAATGTGCGGAAACAGCCCAAACTTCATAATCTTCAACCTTGCCAATGAGGTCATTTTTCTCAAATGCAACAATGACTCTTGCCCGCCAGTGCTCTATTTCTTCAATATCTGCACCACCAGAAAATCCAAGACACTGCACATTGTTGGGGTCAATTCCGCTGAGCCCTTCGTTGAGCGTTAATTTGGTTCCTGCCGGTAAGTTACTGTTGATCCCGGATGCAAGGGCAACGACTTCGACCGGTGAATCACTGTATTGCTCTTCTGTTGTTTCAAATTCATTGCCTGTGGCATCTGTGAGTATTCTGCCTTTAGGAATGACTACGGCATCACCGAGCTGAATGAACTGGACAAATCCGCGGGCGAAAGTGGGTAATAAACGCGGAGAGTCATGGCGGTTTGCGTGTAAATAAAGCCAAGCTTCTGAACAGGTTTCCGGATGCAGTTGGCGAAATAGCAAGTCCTGATAACCATATTGCCCATAACTGATACCCGCTATGGCGCAGGCAATAGCGCTGATCGCTGGGGTATTCTGGCCGGTTTGAGCAATCAGTGTTGAACGAGCTCTGTCTATCAGTTCCTGCAGACTCCGTTGTGTACTCATGGCTGCACCTCAAATTTGCTGTTGTCCATCAATGTGATGATGATATTTCTCCCCATCTGATTAGGTTTTTCTTCCCATACAGATACTTCCACACTTTTGGCGTATCCATCTTCGATTAACCAGGCTAAGGCTGTCTCATAAAAACGTTTCGCAAGGCTTAGTGTCTGGGCGGTCAGTTTTTCGCGAGTTAGTGTCCAGTCACGGGATCCAACCACGGATAACAATTCATCACTCCAGCTGCCGCCTCGTTCGTTGCTATCCATTCTTGCCCGGTCATTCTGAGTGGATTCAGCGTTGTTGTAGATGCTTTGTAAAACGGCATGCCTCATTCCTTCTTTAGATGTCACCGGCGCAGTAATCGCGTTCAGGCTAAAATGACTCATTGTTTGTTAGGCTCCCGGGTGGTTTTTATCTGGCTGTCATCTTCATAATCATGATCATGGGTCTCTACAGTTACGCCACCGAACATGCCTGAACTGCCTCCAACACTACCGGCTACATTTAAGTTTCCGCCAATGGATACGTTTCCTGAAAACTCGGAACTTTCAGCTGTCACACTGACTTTGGGTGCTGTCACACTGATATCCCCGGCTGCCGTCACGTTGATTTTTGCAGATGAAGTAATCTTGATGCCATTTTTAGTGAAATGAACAAGGTTGCCTTTGTCATCAAGAATAGCGACTTCTCCGGGGGCTAATTCAATTTGATGCCGTTCGTCTTCTACGTTGACCGTAAATCCCCGAGCCGTAACACCTCCAATGAAGAGGTTATATGTTTTGGCACCAACAAGCGGACGACTCATAAATCCATAGTTATGAATTCGCTTGATACGGTCATTGGTTCGGCCAGTTGCTGTTTTGATCTGCAGCATTCCGGTTTGCGCCCCGGTAACCGTACCGGTTCCAGTGACATTCTTTATTCTGGCCATGAGCCGTTGTTGCTGTTCTTTACGCATAGCTCTGTTCCTTAAATGGCCGGAATAGCTCTACGGACGTGTTTGCTGAGCTTTCGGATACCGATAACCCTAATGCTTTGATAACCAGCATTTCATTGAATTCTTGTTGTTTGTCGATAACGCGAATAACCCGGTTCAGTCCATCAATTGTCAGTTCTGGAAATAGCCCGGCAATATTTGTTGATGCCGTCAGGCTTTCTGCAATGGCTAAATCCCGCTCATACGTTGCCCGGGATAAGCATGCTTCCGCACTTTGGAGCTGATCGCAGATAATCACCATGGTACGTTGGTTGCTGATCCCTGATGAGGTGATAACGGCGTTAGCATCATCCCAGGCACCTTGAACTTCTGTTCTGTAAAACTGCTTGTTGAAGGTTCTGGTGATAGAGAGATTTTCAATGTTGTTTCCGGTTTCTAACCCAATACCTGCAATTGTTGCATGAGCCGTATTTTCTATCGTCAGAACGCCTTTCCGCTCGATAAGCATCAGTCCCTGCTCCCGGATTAGCTGAGCCACGTTCTCAATAGGTGACTCTGCATTGATCTGAAACTCAGGAACCTGAGATAGTGTTGAATGATTCACCTGACATCTGACATCTAATCCGAATGGTTTTGCTAGCTTGTGCAGTAGCTTATCAATGGGCTGATCATAAATGGCATCCATTGTGATACGAGAATCAATCATATTGGCGCTTTTTGAGCGACCAGAGATAGAAACCGTCTGCGAACTGGACTCTGTTGTGGACTGAACCTGATCAACTTGTCCTGTCAAAATAAGCACATCATCAAGACGAAACTCGACCGGTAGCGGCTGGGTAATTGTCATCACTGGAATGGTGCAGTTGAAAGTATGTGCCAGCTGTTCGACCGAATAGTTCAGGTCTGCCTTATAAAACGGCACATTGGAGCCATTAATATGCAATGTTAGTTTTTTCATTACGCATCATCCCTTACGGCAATATCACCCCGGAAAAAGAGAGGATGCTGTAATGCGTTGATTGCAGTAATGATGCTCTCTTTGGCTCGTTCATCATGAGCAATGACCAGCGCCGGCTTAAATCGTGGATATTGCACGGTTCTATGAGAAGTACTGCCGGTAACAGCTTTGTCGTATTGAGTCCGGATATTGCTTTTTAGTGCTATTAATGAATCGAAAAGCTCAATGCTTTCTGATGTTGATACCTGAGTTACTTCATTGATGCGGTCGTCCAGCTTACTAAGTAATGTGGATAAGTCACTTTTGATAATATCCGGTTGTTTTGAAACACTTGTAATATCAAAACGCTCTTCTTTTTCTAATAGTGATAGATCTTTACTCATCTTCACTGCGCCGGTGGTCATCAGTACGTTGTAGTGATGGCTTGCTGTATTTGCTTTTACTTGTCCAAGCATCAGTGACTGTGCACTCCGGGAGTTGTCAATTGCCTCACTCTCTGAATCGGCTTCTGACTGCACCCCTGAAGCAACAACATCGACAGTGGAACTGAACTGCTCAGAGAATGCATCCGGCGAATTACTTAAGCTGCTGACGCTGGTAAAAGACTCATTTATCGACTGATTGATGCCTTGTAGTGTTGCATCATCAAGATTCAGCCGGTGCGTAATATCGACCAGCACGTTTAATGCTTCGGTAAAGTCAGACTGTGTTTGATTAACTTCCGATACATTCATCTCTTTTACTTCAGTGATGAATGATTTGCGGGATATTTTCTCTACATCTGCAGTCTGTTCTTTGGTTCGAATAATGGTCGCAGTGTTTATGTCTGGCTGTGTGCCTGCCCGGATGAAACTCAGGTTGAGCGTAACGATTCCCCGCTTAGTGCTGATGTTCTGGGAAAAGGTTTCGTAGATCAGGGGTAACTCACCAAGCCATGGGTGCTCAAGTTCTCCGGTCGGTGACTCTTCAAGGTTAGCAATAAACGCATTGGCATCGGACAGCGAACTGCTGCCGACAAACACCACGTCCAATTTAATCGTACGTGCTTTGCTGCCCATCACTCGGATGTGTGGCAGTTGTGCATAAGGGATTTCACTGACGTGCAAGCGCTGACCACCATCAATGGCAGTAGCAAGGATGTTGAGCTGATGCCCATTCCATCGACCGTGCTCGTACTGTCGTTCCCACATGAGAGACTCACTTCATCGCAATAAAAAATAGAAGATGCAGCAAGCTGAAAGTTTTCAGGTCAAGGGTAGGCGCTCAGGCCTCGTTCGGACTCACCCCTCCCTCCGCACTAAAATTCAGCACTGCAATTTTGCGCAATTTGAGGCGCAATTAATTTCGGTAGGATTATTTGAGCACAGCCCTTGTGGGAACTGAATCAATGGCTGTTTTAGATTGGGGATATAGAGATTATCCCAGATCGTTTTTTTGCGTTTTTGATCGTTTTTGTGATCTTTCTATTCATCATAATAAAGCCCACTGATTTGTGGGCTTGTTCTTATGCTGAATGTTGTAGTTCATGAGTTGCTGCTACTTGTAAAAAGTGGCTACGATTTTTATATAAATCAGGGTGAGCTTTTACTTGTTCATCAATCTTTTTAGATAACAAGTTTGGAAGTGTCACATTTAACTTGCTGGATTTACCTAAGTAAGGCTCAATGTCAACTTCCACAACGGCCCATGCCCAGCCGATATATTCTTCGTCTTTTTGCCACTCTGATAATGATTTAGCTTGCGGTGGCAATCTGCCCTCTTCGGCTAAATCTTCTAAGTAAAAATCGGCAGCTTCTTTTGCGTTGGCCAATGCTTCTTCTAAACTATCACCTGCTGAGAAACATCCTGGCAAATCAGGAAATGCAACGCCGTAAGCGTGCGTATCGTCTCCGATTTCAATGGCAATTGGATATAACATAGTGAGTTCCTTGGTTGTTATGTGCTAAGCACGTGAAATATCGTGTGTGCAGTTAAGGGGGCTTATAGCCCCGCTTGTTTTTTCAGCTTATTGACCAATCCTATTTTTAAATCTTTCTTAGGATGGGGAACAATAATGGGGTCTTTAAAGTCAGGATGTCGAAATTTATGATGACTTCCTCTAATACTTTTTAACTCCCATCCGTTCTTTTTCAAAAGCTTGATGAGGTCTGCACTTGTCACGCTATCTCCTGTTTTGTTTAACTTGGGGTTATAATAACCCCGTTATTTGTTGCTGTCAATTTTTATAACTCTAATAACTCTTTTTCTTTATTCCGCAAAGTCTTTCTAATACGGCATGTTTAAATACGACCGCAAAGCCTGACTATTTTCTCCTTTCAGTATCAAAGAACGGTACAGATGAATGTGACTAATGACGTTCTGGTCCGATACTATTTGTTGTTCAAAGGTTGTTACTTCTGACTCAAGTTCAGCGCAAAGTGTTTTGGTCATTGAAAGTAATTTCTTCATTTCTCTGATTTTCAGATAGGTGTCTTTTTCTCTGCGCTCTAACTTTTCGCTGAGTCTTAGAATGGTTCTTAGAAATCCGGCTTGTTCCTGGCTAAATGAAAGGAATGCATTTTCATCCATAATCATCATGTCAGCGGGAATAGGGGAGTTTTGTTGCATCGCATCAAAGGCGCGAATGACTTGTAAGTGGAATTTGGCACTAATCCACATGGCGTAGGCATAAACCAGTTCTTTGCATACCCAAGTGCCTTGGTGTTTGTGCCCACCTTTGATGGCTTTTATTGCGATGCTCAGATCTGAGCATCGACTTTCATTACCGTTCCTCAGATCTGAGGAGCATTCAATTTCTTTCGATCTAGGAATTCCTAGATCGCTTTCGAAGTAAGAATTCTTACCTCGTTCGTCATGTTTTACACTCAAAGACGGAATTCCGTCTTTGGTTACTTCAGTGTCGATCCACAGATCTGTGGATCGCTCAATTTCGTTGATGAGCTCTTTAGTTGAGTCTAAGCGAACAAATAAATTTGGTTGATGTTTTCGAGCATTACCACTCGCTTTGTGCAAGTCGTTTAGAGAGTAAAGCCCATCAAGAGTGCGGATTTCTTTTGAGAAGATAGTTAAATTAGTCATTGTGTGACTCCTTGAGTAAAAGAACGTCACCACTCAAATGCGAAATGGGTGGTGAACTGAACAGGATTCGCATTACCGCCCTCAAGGATAGCGGCGCACCGGAGTGCTCCCATCCAGCCCACCATAATTCTACAGATGTGCTGAATCACGCATAAAAAAACCAGCAGAAAGCTGGCGACATGCGCCTTGAGAAAACGGTTCTGGGGATGCGAAACCCACGGGCACCGGATTTTGCCAGTGCCTTACTAGCGTAATCTTGAATCGGGTCTATTGTCAAATAATGTCCCAATTTTCCTCCTCATCAACGGGTTCTGCTCTCAACGCTCCTTTTATTGATAGGTTATCTATATTTTTACCTTCAATATGATAAAGGGGCTTCTCACAGTATTCGCAAAAAGCGGCATAAATTGTTGCTTGCTTTTCTTCGTTGAATATCTCGTTTTCTACCATGAATACTTCGTCACATTCCGGACAACGTAAACTTTGTGCCATAGCGGTAACCTCCTAGTTAAAATTACCTCTATGCTACCATCTTACTTTTTGATTACTTTAAATTTCATATCTTTTAGTGGGGTTACTGATATAACCTTTCCATTTTCATCTTTCTCAACAAGTTCTAGCTCCATAAGTTTGTCTAGAGACTCTGAATGATTTTCTGATTGGGTTAGTTTCTTCTTCATCATATTTCCTCTTGGTTTGTTTATGCCGGTTCTTCAATTTGCGTGAATATGTCCATCTGGTTTAAGTCACCCTTACAGAGTTCCGGCTGAAGCTCTGGATCGGGTTTGTTACCTGTAGGTTCTATTATTCTGTTAACGGTTGTTAAAGTCGTGAATGCCCGGCCACAATTTAAATTTAAGCATTGACAGTAAGCTTCTCTGGTTTCCATGGTTATTGCCCTGGATGTCGCAATACGGGCTTTGCTTCCACAAATAGGGCAGGTGATTAGCATGTTCTTTCTCCTACGCTAACGGCCAGTCATCGTCCCGTTCCGGGAAGAATGACAGGTCGGGTTGTTGATATTCATCGTTATTGGTTGGTTCTGGCTGAGCAAAAATCTGATCCCAGCCATCAAAATCCATCCATTTCAGGTCATCTTCCGGCCTGCGTTTTACTTCAACCAGTTGGGCAGGGCGTACATTGCCGTGCTTGTCTACCTCCGCAGGGCGGATTTGGATACTGGTTTCATCATCAATTCGAACTGAGCTGCCTTTTATCAGTGCGGCCAGACTGAAATCGTCAATATCCGGCGGCAAACCAGACGGTTTTTTATCTGGTTCGAATAAACGAATAAGCTGATCGCTGATCTGTGCCGGAGGTGGCTCCGTACAGTTATTGACAGAACTCCGAGAGGCGGCAAAGCCGCCAATTGCGGAAGCTGCGCTTCCGTCTGGTGCGTTCATATCAATGGTATGGGTTGGTTTCTTCTGAATTGTCCAGACTTTAATCCGGGTTTTTATAAACACACCGGAAGCGTCAAACCCATTTAACTTACGAACAGTTTCACCGTGAGGGGATGCAAACGGCAACTCTTCATAGACGTTAGTGATCAGTAAATCTTTGCGCTTAACAAATGGACCACCTTGCCCGATGATGTAATCGCGCCACTGACCACGGTCAGCCGCTTTCATCACATCAGTAACGGTGGCATTTTCGTGTTCCAAATCAGCCTGGTAAACCTGAGTCAGCAGAATAAACAGGTATTTACTGTTGTACTTTTTGCAGCTTCGGATAAGTTCTACTGGGACAGGTGGCCCCACAAATTTTCTTCCGGCCTTAACTTCCATTTCTTCATACACAGCAAGTAATTCTTCATAATTCAACTGCGTCAGATATTCGTTAAAGCTTGCTTTATCGTTGTTGGCAAAGCGGCGCAACTCTCGGTAAGTTGTTACCGGCGCACCACCGAAGAACTGGAACTGACGGATGTTCCAACGACTTTTCCATGCCCCGACGTTTTTCGCCATGTCTTTTACAGGTTTACCGGTTTCATCGGACATTTCATTGTCCATTGCAAAACCGTCGATATTCTTTGAAATGTATTTTGCGATATAACCGGTTGCTGTGCCTTTGGCCGGATCGATATACCCAAAATCACAGCGAGCCTTGTAATTCATAGGACCCTGAAAATTCCGTTTCTTTTCGGCGCGAATTTCATTACGGTCAAAGTGCGGATGCAGCTCTTCTTTGTCTTCAATCGTTGCATAATGGATAAAGACACGCCGGACAATAGTCACATCTTCCGGTTTAACCCAGATCAACAGATGCCAATGCGGGGTCGCATCATGGTGAGGCTCAGCCACACGAACACCAAACCAACGCACCTCTTTACGGCCAAGTTTGGCGCGAATACGTTTCCAGACATTATTCAGATAAGCCTGTGCATCTCTCGGACTAGCTCCGTTCCAATGCGGAATAAAGCCGCCTTTTTTGTAGCTGTTGTGGTATTTAGATGGCGTGGTCAGAGTGAGGAATAACCCTTGTAAGTCCAGCTCATTGCCGATGTCTTCACATCCCCGGCAGCGAACCATCAATTCATGACGACGGATGGCAGGATTCGAGATACTTTTCAGAACCATGTCGGCCAGATCCGCTTCTTCTCCGGTTTCTTCATTCAGCAACTGGCACTGCTTAATGTAATCCCAGTTTTGTTTCTGTTGTTCCTTATGTTCACGAATACAGTCCCATGATGCATAAGGAGAGGCTTTGTAAGAAACCTGCCCCATAGCAATAGCAAGGTGTTCACGCATAATTTTCCGGGATTTCACCAACCGGCCTCGCCACCATGTTTCGCTGATCATCTTTGAAATATCATTCAGTGCTGTCAGCTCAGTTTGATTTTTTCTCTGGCGTGGGGCTTTTATGCCGAGCTGCTCAACAAATTCTGCCAACTCTTTATATCCATTGATGACAGCAATTGTGCCGATTTTTGATTCAGAGGTTTTAACTCCTTGTCGCTTAAGCTCTGCTTTGACTTTTCCCACTGCCTGAGACGAAATAAACTGATACCTGGCGTTCATAATCTTAGATACAGAGAAAGCCATATCTCGTAACTCGTCCGGTTCCAGTTCCGCCAATGTCCGATTTTTAACTGGTTTGCGATTACGTTCGGCAGCTTCAAAATTAAAGCTCATTTGCTTAGTTGGTAAATCTTCTGGCAAGCCATGCTCTGTAAAGAATACATCCATAAATGGATTTTCTTCTTCATACTCTTTAGACAGCAAAGCCACTTTCTGAGTGGTGGGTAATTGCTTGTATTTGCGCAAAACTGTCAGAGCCCGCTCCATTGCCGGGTCTGCCTTTTCACGTAGAAAAATATTGGCTTCTCTGCGTCCTTCCTTTTCAAATACAGAAATATAGCGAGTGACAAAATACTTAGTCAGGTATTCCGGAAGACGTTTTATTTTGTCTTTTGCCCACTCGAAATCATCCGGATTTGCTTCAAATAACCGGCGTTGCTGAACAGTTAAGTCTTCCGGTTCGAGAATATCGTGTTGATGCGCATAACAGACTCCTTCAACCGGAGCTAAAGGAGCCTGATATGGCAGGTCGAACAATTCGATTTCGGTGGGTTCAGTGAGAGTATGCATTACAGCAGAGTTCTTGCATGGTTAAGAAACGAGGCAATAACCAGCTTTGTTATTTCCTTCTTTAAAAAGATTTTTGAAACGCCATAACCGCTATCAAGGTTTTCCGTTCTGACAAATGTAAGGCATACCTCAGTTCGCCAAGGCTTGCTGACTCTTAGTTCACCATCAGAGAATTGTTTCGGCTGCCCGTTAAATTGCAGGCCACATTCTGGGCATATAGCGGCAGTTTCCAGAACAATACATGGACAATGTGGGCATCGTTTATTGTTCATGCTGTCACCTCATGCATTGCTAATGCTTCAGCACAAGATGGTGAAACCCAAAGACATTCGGTACGTTTTTTTGTTCCTCTGCCGCCTGAAATACGAGACTGTTTAGTATCCTTAGTCCAACCGGTTAGGATATCGTTATACAATTCAGACTCGTAACCACTCAGAACCACATATCCTTTAAGATTCCGAAGGCACTGTAATAATTCTTCGTGCTCTGCTATTGTCATCTCGTGTTTATAGCTTCGATTCCCTTTAACTCTTGTTTCGGGCATGTATGGGGGGTCACAATAATGCAGCGTATCTACTGCGTCGTGCTTTTTCAAAACGTCAATTGCAGGACGATTCTCAATGAGAACCGTTGAGAAACGCTTACCTACTGCAGACAAATTATCAGGGTAGAGTGACCACAAATGCATAGCTGTTGCGTATTTACGCTTTGTATCTATACGGAATCCGCTTGCTGATGTTGTTGCAGCAAACCCCATTGTGGCTCGTACAACTGTCCGTCTTGCTCTTTCTAGCGGTTCATCCGTATGCTCTAACGCCAGCTCAAATTCTTCCCGAGAATAGGGCGTTAATACACATACCTCACGCAGCTTTTGATTAAGTTCTGGATCTCTTAATACAGAAAACAAATTCACCACATCAAGATCAACATCGTTATAGACTTCAGCGTAACTTCTTGGTTTTCTCAGCAGCACATTGCCGGCACCACCAAAACACTCGGTATAACATTTGTGTTCAGGGAAATGCTCAATAATCCACGGCGCAAGGCGGAATTTACCTCCGTGGTATCTGATTGCAGGAGCGTTAATTACTTCACTCATACTGCCTCCAGTTCCTGAGTGGGCACCACCATAAACCCGCCTTTTCCGTAGCCTTTGGTTAAGGTTCCGTTGTGCATTTGGGTACATTTCAGATCAAGGCATGCTTGTTGGATGGCATCATCCATGGAGTCGAAATCGCCAATTTGAATATTGGCGACTTCTTGAGTGTCCGGATGGCGGATTACTCCGCCATCCGGACAAAGGTGAACAGCGGTGTACATCATGCTGCCACCTCGCTAATATCTTTCAGATAAGCATTAGCCTCCGCGATAAACTCCCGGCCACCTTCCACAGTTATTTGTGAATCGGTGATGGTACGCCCGGACTCACGAATAATGCTGTAACTGGCTTCAATACAATCACAGGTTTCTTCTAACCGATCACGCAGGAATTTAATCAACAGTTTGGCTGAGGTGGCAGTAACGCTGCCAAGGGAAAGAACACACCAGTCATCAGCCAGCCCGTATTGACCACCTTTAAGAACATGGGTGACACAAGCATTAAGTGTCTGACCTGTGTACTGGAGGTTTTTATCTATTTCCTGCAGGTGAAGAACATCACCAACCTGATAATTTCGATCATTCAGACGAACTTCATGGGTTTTGCGTCCAGCCAGAACATCTTCGAAATGTTCAGTTTTGATCTTCAGCTCATGTAGCTTGAAAGTACTCATGCCTCTACCTCCGCTTTCGCTTCGGCTTGTTCACGGGCTTCAATGATGAGATCTGTTAATTGGCTTTCGATGAGAATGAGTTTTTCTAGAGGGTTAGGTTCGTGTCGCAAATAGATCATTTCACTTAATAACCTTTCTTTACTCGCTTCTTTATCACTCCAGTCGGTACTAATATCAACCGCCCAAACGCTAACCACTTTCGCATTACCATCAATATCAACAAACACTTGGATAACATCAGCGTTTGATAGCGCCAATACATTGATAGCGTGGATAACGTCATATACATCACGCTCTTTAGGTGATTCAACGTATCCATGAACGCAGCCATTCATCAAAACAGGCTGGTATCTAGATGATACGCTTTTCAGCTTTTCTTTTAGCTGATGCTCTTCTTCCTCAGACATTGGCGCCAGAGTCATCATAGGCTTAGATAAACAAGACAGCGCATGAGCTAACTCTCTGGTTTTACTTAAAGCTAAGTCACTCGCTCTAATCGACTTGTCCAAATTCTCTTCCGACTTTTTGAGCACTTTACGCGCTTCTGCCAACACTTCATTGGCTTGTTCTAAAACGGTGTTACCTTCCATAATCAAAGCTCCTACGCTTAATTTGGTTAAAAAATCCCTCTTTCAATCTAATGAAATCGAAAGGGCAAAGGCTTGGCTAGGTTTAGTGGGTATTACTGAACTGGTAGTGCTTGAGGTGGCGAACGTCTCCGAGGTTGCGGTCAAATACGAGTGCTATCTCTTTTATTAGCTGCATTCCGTTACGGATTTTCTGTAGCTCGATATCGTCAAATTCATCAAGCTCACGTGCGTATTCTGATGGTTTTATATCACCGGCAATCAGAACCATTCCGCGAAATCGTGGAGGCATGCGGTGCCACATTTCTTTAAGCTTGTTACGTGTAGCTTTGCCATTGAACAATGATTTGCATGCGGCAATGCTGTCTTGTGCTGATGGTGTTTGTACTGTTTGTTTCTTTGCTGCTACAGACATGATGTTACCTCTTACGCTAAACCGGGAAGTGGTGCGCCATTGGCAACAAAGTCCACGCCCATACTTAGGAACGGAGTCATGCCACTGGTGCGGTTTTCTAAATCGGAAATGATTAAGACGAGGTTGCTAATACCGTGCTGGCATTTAGCAATGATGTTGTTTTTGGTTGTGCGTGGAAGGCGAGAATCGCCCCCAAACTCTAAAGCCATGCGTGATAACTCACCTGAATTTAGGGAATGTTCAAGCACACGCTTTAAGAATGTTTCTCGGGTTGCTTCACTAGTGTCGCTAGGGAGGTGAGCGGCTACGATATCGAGCTCACGTAGAAGGGCATAAACAATAGAGTAATCGTTGGTTGCTTTACTGATGGCTATCATCATCGGTGGTGCCAGCAGTCTTGCTTGTTCTGGATTAAGCATATTGCGCATCGAATTACCTGCTATGCCAACTTGTTTAGCCAGCTTGGTCATGTCGTGTTTTTTTGCAAAGCTTACGCATGCGTCATCAAAGTTGCATTGTGCACTTTGAAGGAATTCGCACATTGCTTGTTTCGATTCCATATCAGATACTCAACTCTGTAGCTAGGGAAGCAAAAACCAGATACGGAATGACAGGGAAGGTAAGACGGGCTATCCTAAATAGGAACGCGAGTTCACCTATGAATCCTTGCACATCGAGAACGTTCTTTTGTGTTCTTGTGTCTCGCCAAAGTCAAAAGAGGTCACATTGGAACGTGGCTGTACTGGTTTTCATAACGCGGCGCTGGGGCTATGCTCCAGTGCCGTTTCTTTTAATGGTTGCGCCCTTGAGCTGTTAACCATTCTCCTCGTGCAATTTCTTGCTGCTTAAAAATGAATTCTGCTAAGTCGTTAACCATTACTAGATAAGGAGCTCGTTGAGATTCATCCATACGAAAGACAGGTAATGGCAAATCATAAGCGCGAGCTTTTTGTTGAGCCGTTTTGGGGTTGATACCAAAGTACTCTTCACAAATTTCACTCAATGGAATGGTGTCTTTGCCAAATCGAGCATGAAGCCCATATGCAATGCCTTTTTCAGTTATATGTAGACTCATGAGATCTTCACCTCTTGTTAAGTGCGCCTTTAGGCACGTACAATGTAAATCGCTATTTATCGCAACTCATCTCGTTTAATAGCGGTTTATGTTGGTTGGTTTAATGTGTTTAATTAAACGATCGTAATGGTTAACAGTCAAGTGTTTAATTAAGGTTTGTATGAGAGAGTGGTTTATTAGCTCAGAGCTTTTAGGGTTAGATGGCATGCCAAATACAATTGTTGGTGTTAGTCAGAAAGCTCGAAGAAACAATTGGTTAAAAAGAAAAGCGTCTGGGAATGGACGAGCTTTTGAATACCATATCTCTAATTTTCACCATGATGTAAAAAAACAATTAGTTGATAAGTACGTCACGGATAAAGATGAGGCTGATGCGCTTCTTCTTCTAGGTGAGCCTTCAATTGAAAGCATGGATCCGGCACTTAAGAAAAAGTTAGAGAATGAACTTGCTGAACGTAGTTTCAAAAGCATTCAAGCCATTGAAAAAGAAACCGAAGATGCGAGAAATGAAATTATAGCGATAGCGGCTGCTAAGAAGAATTTAGAGATGCTAGTCGGTGAACGGAAACTGATTCATATGCCAAACATCGCTGAATCAAAGCTGATTCACCAACTCGACATGTGTCCTGTGGCTGTTTATAACGTTTATGCTGCCTGTGGGTGGGGGGCTGAGAATTCGGCTGAATACCAAATTAGAACCGAGTTTGTTCCTTGCCAGTGGCTAAGTCGATTTGGTTTAAATGAAGATGACGCACGAATTATCACCTGCCAAGGTGATTCAATGGAAGACACGTTAAGCGATGGTGACGAAGTTCTGGTTGATACCCGCGAACTGGAACACCCGGTTAAACACGGTGTTTATGTTGTTCGTATTGGTAAGCACGTTTATATCAAGCGACTGAAATACGACATCATGGCCGAAGGCTATGAAGTGATTTCAGATAATAAAGAATTGTATCCACCATTTATCGTGAACGGTGACAAGCTACAAGAGTTCAAGGTAATTGGTAAAGTCGTTACTACCGTTATGAAGGCGGTGGTTTAGTGGCAATTAAATATTCACCTAAAGTTGGGCAAATTCTTCTTTGTGATTTTGATGGGATGAAAGCCCCAGAGATGGTTAAGCGTCGTCCTGTTCTTGTTATTGGCACTAAGCCGAATGGGCATGGGCTGGTAACTGTTGCTTGTTTAAGTACGACTAAGCCTGAAGTCGCCATGGATTATCACTTGTTGCTTGATGATAACCACATGCCACGTAACAAGTTTTTTGAGAGAGGCAATACGTGGCTCAAGGGTGACATGATTTACACAATGTCGTTTGAAAGGCTAAGCTTTGTTTCCATCGGTAGAGACAACGGTCGTAGGCTCTATTTTCAGAATAGACTGTCTCGTGAGAACATGAAAAAGGTATATTCTTGTGTGCTTCATGGTTTACATATCGGGTCTATAGCCGAGCATCTATAGCACTATCATTAGTTGCGATGAGTAACGATAAATGACGATGAAATACAATTAATGCTTGCAAAAAAAGCGTTACTTGCACTATGATCATGGTGTCACAGCTTCTTTGGTTTAACCAAAACGGAGCACTTAGACTACGTTCTTGGAATGTAGCCAGCCCACGAACCGGCGATAACAAGCCCTTGTGGCGCTGCTGAAACAACCCTCGCTTATGCGGGGGTTTTGTTTATCTACACTATGAAAATAATCAAGCAATACAGGTTGCTTAGAAGTCTTAAGGCATCCGTATGGGTACTTTTTTGTTGGCTGAAAATAATAATTATCCAAGGAATAGAATGTTGAAAAAATTACTTAAAGTATTTGGCGTTGTTTTAGGTTTGTTTGTTGCTCTGTTGGTTGGTGTTTCGGTCTTTAGTCCTGATAAGGTTCCTGACTCTCAAGTGCTGTTCACTAACCAACTAAACGAGTTCAGATCTTCCATTAAAGATGCTCAGGAATCTTCAAACTCAGTTCAAGCCAATAAACTTCAGTCTCAATTTAATTCTTTTATTAACACTGAACGCCAAGCAGAATTTTGGTATGCAAAAGTCGAATCTGTATCTGAGAGTGAGGACGGAATTCGTGTAAAGGCTATGTATGATGGTGACCAGCACGACAGCTACCGCGATTATGCTCAGCTTTATCACTTATTCATTAAAGACGAAAATGCAATCAATAAGCTTAGCCAGCTTAAAAAAGGCGATGACATCTTCTTTAGTGGTTCGCTTGGTAAGGAAATGTCAGTAACTGATTCAGGTCGTTTAGAACAACCTGAATTTTATTTATACCCTCAATCAGTGAAACTTTCTTTAGATGGCGCTAGCTTCAACTTGTAAGAACATCATAATACTAACCCTGTATTGTGCAGGGCTTTTTTATACTCTGGCGTTCTTTTCATGGAGCTTATGCGGAAACAGCTGAGTATAAACTTGCCACAAAATATTTAAGTTTCTATGGCCAGTCACCTGTGCTACTTCTTCTATAGAGTAACCTAACTCAAATAACCGGCTTGCACCTTCACGTCTTAAATCGTGATAGCGTAAATCTTCAATTCCTAAACTGTTCCGAACTCGCTGAAAACCTGCCGTCACCGAACGAGAGTTATAAGGGAATATTAATTCGCCTTTGCGTTCCTGGCGCATAACAATATTCATCGAGTCACCCAGTAAAGGTACAATCATATGGTTACCTTCTTTCTTACGTGGGTCTTTACGATCACGAACAATCACTGTTTTGTTCCCTTCGTTTAGGTCTTCCCAACGTAGTGCACACACTTCACCAATTCGCATGCAGGTTAGAATACTGAAATCGAGTATGTCTAAGAACGGGATGCGAGTAGGGCCATTTGGCCTAAAGTTCTCCCGTTCAAGTAACCCTTGCTTTAGTTTATCCAGCTCAACTTCGGTTGGCCTTCTGGTACGCCTTTGCGATTTACCGACTAACTTCATATCAATGAGAACCGGTACAGCTTCTTCAAATACTGCGTAGTTCGCCTCGATGTTGAATACCGGGTTCGCCTTTTTCATTACTGAACGTAAGTAAGCAATATCATGATAGATAGTGGCTGGTTGTGCCCCTGCACCCTTCCGGTTCTTACAGTGCTCAATGAGATCAGCAGTAGTAAGGCGGTTGGTTTGTACTTTTGCAATATCGCAGTCACGAAGCATCTTAATCACATACTGCTTGGTACGCCCCGTGTTATCCCATAAATCACGCTCACCCATAAACAGGTCAAGCAACTCAGCGATAGTAGTAGCTCTTTGAGTATTAAAGCCTTTTGTTTCTATTTCACTGACTTGATTCTTTGCCCAAGCAGTAGCGATGGCTTTTTTCTTATGTGTTTTGGCAAATCGGTGTACAATTCGCCCATTACTTTTTACTGTTATCGTTGCTTTATACCGCTTTTCGCCATTGGCGATAGTGCGAGTTTGAATACTGTAAGATGCCATTTAATAAACCCTTGAGGCGTACCGAGTAGGTTACTTTGAGGTGTACTATAGGCGTACTATACAACGTAATTCATCGTTATTCATAGCAACTCATCGCAAAATCAAGAATACCTAAATCCTTTATGAACCTAGATAAATCAAAGAACCCCAATAAATTCGAGGCTAGCCGCTTTTCCATTGCACCCATGCTCGATTGGACTGACAGGCATTGCCGTTATTTTCATAGACTACTAACCAGTGAAAGTTTGTTATATACCGAAATGGTCACCACTGGCGCTATTATCCATGGTAAAGGAGATTTTCTTGCTTACAGTGATGCAGAACATCCGCTTGCTTTACAACTTGGTGGCTCAAATCCGGCAGATCTTGCTCGTTGTGCTAAAGAAGCGGAAGTTAGAGGGTATGATGAAATTAATCTAAATGTTGGTTGTCCTTCCGACAGAGTTCAGAATGGCCGTTTTGGTGCATGTCTTATGGCTGAGGCAGATTTAGTTGCTGAGTGTGTCAGAACGATGAGAGATGTTGTCAGCATTCCTGTAACTGTGAAAACTCGGATTGGGATCGATGAACTGGATTCTTATCGATTTCTGACTGACTTTATCGGCTTGGTATCTGATAAAGGGGGTTGTAGAGATTTTACCATTCATGCAAGAAAAGCATGGTTAAAAGGATTAAGTCCGAAAGAAAACCGGGAAATCCCACCACTGGATTATGCTCGGGCTTACCAATTGAAAAAAGATTTTCCCCAACTGACCATTTCATTAAATGGAGGAATAAAAACTCTGGAAGAAGCTAAAGAGCATCTTCAATATCTCGATGGAGTAATGGTTGGTCGAGAGGCATATCAGAACCCTTACCTGCTGGCGGAAGTCGATCAGCAAATCTTTGGGATGTGTAAACCAGTAAAAAAACGTTCTCAGGTGGTAAAAGAAATGTATCCTTACATTGAGAGAGAACTATCTGGTGGTGCTTACCTTGGGCATATTACAAGACACATGCTTGGTCTGTTTCAGAATATGCCTGGAGCCCGTCAATGGCGTCGGTATATTAGTGAAAATGCGCATAAGAACGGTGCTGGTCTTGAAGTGGTTGAAGCTGCATTAGCAAAAATACCTGAAGAATTGGGAGTGTGAATTTCACCAATATTATGGTGAATTTTACCATTCATTTCTGAATTGATTATTATTAATCGATGAGTTTTTCCTTAATATCTTGATAAATAATGAATTATCAAAATGTACATGGTTGGCCTGAATTCTGCTCATCTCATATGTCGATACGAGGAGAGTTATAATGTTTGAATTAATATTTTTTTTATCATTTTTGGGGATTCTGGTGTTTACAGGCATCACTATGATGAGCATCGTTTTTGCTATAGGGATATCATTTGTAGTGATGCTTTTATTAGGTATGCTGGGATTAGCTCTAAAACTATTGCCTTGGTTAGTTGTAATTGGTGTCGGTGTCTGGTTTTTTAAAAACCATGTCTATTGTTCTCGTTAAAGTACACAGCCTTATATCCATACATAAAAAGAGCTTCTTTTATACCTGAGTGTTATAAGAAAGCTTATTCCCTTAGCAAATTATCTGCAATGAACCATGCTTACACCATTGAGATTAGCTCGCAGCTAAGAAGGATAATGATGATATTAACGGAATTGCGTGTCCTGTATCAAAAGCATCAATTGGTGGAAGCTGTTATTGAACCTTCAATACAAGAAGGCGGATGGGTTGTTGAGTTTCGTCATGTGCAGGGGGGATTTATCATATTAACTGACATTGATGGAGAGGAGTGTCAGTACTATGATCTGGATCTGGCATCACAATCTGCTATGGAGGTTGGATTTCGTCAGGTCAGAGTGGAAGAAAGATAGGCATCATAATTGATTGCATTGCAATCAATTATGAGTGTATCTGTGGATAACGTGTGAATTTATCTTTGATAAAGATGTACAAATATAAGGTAGAGAGTGTATTTTACTCCAAACTTCTTTTTTTATAAAAAAACAAAAAAATGGCTTGCTAAGACAATTTCTATCTCTATAATGCTCCCTCGCTGACACGGCAAAGCTCATAAGGGCTAAGCGGTGACGGTGGGCTGAATAAAGTTAGTGAGATTATGAAGTTATTCATTTATTTTTAAATGCATAAAATCATAAAAAAGTGTTTGACACGAAATTATATCTCGCTAAAATGGCCGTCCGCTTTGAGGGAAAGCCTTTAAAGCAAAGCTCTTTAACAATTTAAACCTATCAATCTGTGTGGGCACTCGTTGATGACAATCGAAGATGATTCTAAAGAATCAACTGGATTTCAA